>CAWFGY010000005.1:0-446073 GCA_963815545.1 uncultured Actinomycetota bacterium | reverse complement strand
ACCCGCGCCCACCACGCTCCCGTCCTGCCTGCGGCCCTCACCGCGTCCATCGAGCGGGCGGGCTACTACCCGGCCCTCGTCGCGGACGTCGTCGCTGCGGCCCTCGGGGACGAGCGCGTCGACAACCACCTCGTGCACCTCGAGACGACGTTCGACCGCGACGTCGTGCGCCGCCACATCACCGTCCTCGTCCTCACCCCGACCCGGCTGCTCATCGCCCACGCCGACGACCACGCCGACGAGCCGCCGGCGCCGCAGGAGGTCGCCACCGCCACGACCGAGGCCATCCCGCTCACGACCGTCAAGGGCGTCATGCTCACGCACGTCGTCGCGAGCCCGGGGGAGTACGTCCCGGGGAGCCTCGGCCGCGAGATCACCCTGACCCTCGGCTGGGGCACGGTCGCGCGGGTCGACCTCGTCCCCGGCGTCGTGCACCGACCCCGACTGCGACGCGGACCACGGCTACGAGGGGACGATCACCGGCGACGACATCGCGCTGCGCATCTCGGCCGCCGCCGACGGCGACGACAAGCTCGCGGGGGCCCTGTCCTTCGCGCGGGACCTGTCGGCCGCCATCGGCCAGGGCTGACCCGGTTCCGCCCCCGTCGCGCCGTCGTACGCCACCGGGAGCCTTGCCGACGTCCTGCCGAGCCTGGCGGCGAGCCTGGGTGCCGGCCGCGTCCGGCGGCCGGGGCCGGCCGGGGCCGTTCGGCTTCCCGCAGGCCAGGCGCGGGGTCGTCGCCTCGTCGACGGGCTCGGCGCGCGGCAGCTGTCGCGGCGCCTCGGTCACGCACCGTGGTTCCGGGCGCACGTCGACCTGAGCCGCACCGTCACCGCGGGGTTCCCGTCGACGACCGCGACCTCGATGGGGTCCTTCGGGACCGGCACCCCGCCCGGCGCCCACGGGATGCTCGGGTACGAGGTGCTCGTCCCCGAGGAGGACCGGGTCTTCAACGAGCTGTCGTGGGAGGACGGCCCGCTGCCGGAACGCTGGCAGCCGCACCCCACCTGGTTCGAGCGCGCGGCCGCCGCCGGGCTGGACGTGGTCCGGATCGGGCCCGGGTTCTTCGACGGCTCGGGGCTGACCCAGGCGGCACTGCGAGGCGGCCGGTTCAGGGCGGCCGAGTCGCTCGCGGCCCGGGTCGACGCCGCGCTGGCCGCGGTACGGGCGTCGTCGCGCAGCCTCGTCTACCTGTACTGGGGCGAGGTCGACAAGCTCGGCCACGTCCACGGCCCGGAGTCCTTCGAGTGGACCGAGGAGCTGGAGTCCGTCGACCGCGAGCTCGCCCGGCTCGCCGCCGGTCTGCCCGACGACGCCTCGCTCACCGTCACCGCCGACCACGGCATGCTCGCCTGCCCGCACGAGACACGGGTCGACGTCGCCGACGAGCCGGCGCTGCGGGTCGGGGTGCGCCACCTCGGCGGCGAGCCGCGGGCCACCCACGTGTACTGCGAGCCCGGGGCGAGCGCCGACGTGGCGGCCGCGTGGACGACGCTGCTCGGGGACCGGGCCTGGGTGCGGACCCGCGACCAGGCGGTCGCGGCGGGGCTCTTCGGGCCGGTCGACCCGGCCCACCTCGCCCGGATCGGCGACCTCGTCGTCGTCGCGGACGGCGACTTCACGGTCGTGGACTCCGCGCGGATGCGCCCGCAGCTGCTCGCGCTGCGCGGGATGCACGGGGCGCTGAGCGGCGAGGAGCTCGACGTGCCGGTGGTCCATCTGCCCGCCCGCGTCGCCTAGGGTTGACGCTCGTGGCTGCGCTGGTCTTCTTCTCGGGAACGATGGACTGCGGCAAGTCGACCCTTGCGCTCCAGATCGACCACAACCAGCGTGCGCGCGACCGGGCGGGCCTGATCTTCACCAAGCTCGACCGGGCCGGCGAGTCGGTGCTCTCCTCCCGCCTCGGCCTGGAGACCCGGGCGGTCGAGGTGGGGGACGACCTCGACTTCTGGGACGTCGTCGTCGAGTGCCTCACGGCCGGGGCGCGGGTCGACTACGTCATCTGCGACGAGGCGCAGTTCTACACCCCGGTCCAGGTGGAGCAGCTGGCCCGGCTCGTCGACGAGCTGGGCATCGACGTCACGGCGTTCGGCATCACGGCCGACTTCCGCACCGAGCTGTTCCCCGGGTCGCGCCGGCTCGTCGAGCTCGCAGACCGCGTGGAGGTGCTCCAGGTCGAGGCCCTGTGCTGGTGCGGCCGGCGGGCCACCCACAACGCCCGCATCGTCGACGGCGTCATGGTCGTCGAGGGGGAGCAGGTCGTCGTCGGTGACACGACCGCGGCGTCGGCGGGGATCGTCGAGTACGAGGTGCTGTGCCGGCGGCACCACATGCGCCGGATGAACAGCCACGCCGCACGGGCTGCGTCACCGACGCCCGACACCCTGCCGTTCGACCTCGACGCCTGCCCGGTCCCGCCCCGCGCCTGACGGCGGGGCGCAGCTGCGCCGAGTGGGTCAGGCGGGGCCGGAGCCCTTGGTGCCGAACACGATGTCGTCCCAGGCCGGCACGCTCGGTCGGCCACGACGGCCGCCGCCCGAGCGGGCTCCGGAGGGCGCCGCGGCGTCGTCCTTGGCGGTGGTCGTCTCGTCGTCGTCCCCGGCACGCTCGGCGGTGGGACGGGGCGCGGGCGGCGCGTCGTCCTCGGGCCAGCCGCCGATGAACGCCGTCGACCTGGTGCCCCCCTCGAGGTGGTCGCCGACCCGCTTGCGCTCGCGGGTGGCCGGGGGCGGCGGTGCGTCGGCGGGGTCGCCGGCCAGCTGCTCGATGGGGAGGGCGTCCTCGCGGGGCCCGTCGTCGCCGGGGGTGTGCGCGGGCGAGGACCGGCGGCGGTGCCGGCGGCCACGCGCGCTGTGCTCGCGCATCGCGGCCATGAGGTCGATCGGCTCGTGCGGCTCCCGGCGGCGCGGTGCGGCCGGCTCGAGGCCGCCGTCGGCGTCGACGTCGTACACGTCGAGGTCACCCGGCGTCGGGGCCCGGTGCGGGGTGGGGATGAGCCCGGACGTCGACTCCTCGCTGAGCCAGCGCGCCTCGTCGTTGGTCGGGGCGACCGAGCCGCCGAGCGGCTCGTAGTGCCAGGCCGCGGTGCGCTGCCGGCCGCCCGCGGCGAAGGTCATCGTCAGCTGCCAGACACCCTCGGCGTCGCG
The DNA here is from genome assembly GCA_963815545.1 of uncultured Actinomycetota bacterium. Classification (GTDB taxonomy): domain Bacteria; phylum Actinomycetota; class Actinomycetes; order Actinomycetales; family Dermatophilaceae; genus Phycicoccus. The sequence goes on along the minus strand of CAWFGY010000005.1, from coordinate 442,926 downwards.
GGCGGAGTCCCACTCGATGTCGTCACGGTCGACGCCGCGGTCACGCAGCCGCTCGGAGACCCGCTCCTCGAGGGAGACGGGACCGGGACCCTTGGTGCCGACGGCGCACTCCCGCGCCTTGCGGGCGACGTGCTCGCGCTCGGCGACGATCGGGCCCTCGAAGCGGCGCACCTTCTCGAGCGTCCAGCCGGCGCGGTCGGCGACCTCCTCGGCGGACAGCCCCCGGCGGATGAGCGCCTGGACCTCGCGAGGGCGCATGCCGCCCTCGATCTCGATCTGCAGCTGGCCCAGCCGGGGACGGTCGCGTCGCGCCGCGGCGCGCAGCGCCTCGTCGAGGGGAAGCCGGAAACGCCCGCCGTCCGCGTCCGCGAGCAAGAGGTGGTCCCCGTCCTCGTGGACGCCGATGAGGCGAAGGTCTCGCATGTCGGGCTCCCGGTTGCTGGTCGTCGACGACGACGATGCCACCTCCGGGCGTCCAACCCTGGTAGCCCACGCCGGGGCGCGTCGGATTGCCCGGATACCGTGGGCACATGCCAGGAACCTCCGACCTCTCGCCCTACGACGTCGTCCTCCTGGGGTCCTTCGGCGGACCCGAGTCGGCGGACGAGGTGATGCCCTTCCTGCGGCGGGTGACGGCGGGCCGCGACATCCCCGACGAGCGGCTCGCCGCGGTCGGTGAGCACTACTACGCCCGCGGCGGACGCAGCCCCATCAACGACCTCAACCGCGACCTCCTCGCCCGGCTGCGCGCGGCGATGCAGCGGCGGGGCCTGACGGTCCCGGTGGTCTGGGGCAACCGCAACTCGGAGCCGTTCTTCGCCGACGCCGTCCACGAGGCGCTCGACCTCGAGGCGACCCGCGTCGTGGCCCTGTTCACGAGCGCCTACTCGTGCTACTCCTCGTGCCGCCAGTACCGCGAGGACCTCGCCGCCGCCGTCGAGGCCGTGGGTCCCGCGGCGGACGGGCTCGTCGTCGACAAGGTGCGCCAGTACGTCCACCACCCGGCGCTCGGCCGGGCCTGGACCGACAACCTGCTCGCGGCGCTGCGCGGGCTGCCCGACCCCGGGGCCGCCCGGCTGCTCTTCGTCACGCACTCGATCCCGGACGCGATGGACGACACCTCCGGCCCCGGCGACGGCGAGGGGAACCTCTACAGCGACCAGCACCTCCGGCTCGCCCGGCGGCTCACCGACGAGGCCAACGCGGCCCTGGGGACGGCCCTCGAGGGCGAGCTCGTGTTCTGCTCGCGCTCCGGCCCGCCGACCCAGCCATGGCTGGAGCCCGACGTCAACGACCGCATCGAGCAGCTCGCGGCCGAGTCCGCCGCTCCGGTCGTCGTCGCACCGATCGGCTTCGTGTCCGACCACATGGAGGTGGTCCACGACCTCGACACCGAGGCGGCCGAGACCGCCGCCCGGGTCGGCGTCCCGTTCGTGCGGGTGCCGACCCCGCACGACAGCGAGGTGTTCGTCGAGGGGCTCGTCGACCTGCTCCTGGAGCGGGCCGCCGAGGCGCGCGGCGAGGTCGTCGTCCCCGACACCTGGCTCACCGGGGACGTCCGGCCCTCCGTGTGCGCCCCCGGCTGCTGCCCGAACCTGCGCACGGCCAAGCCGGCGCTCTGCGGGAGCGACTGATGAGCGGTCCGGCCGCTCCGCAGGTGCCCAGCACCGTCGACCCGGCCGAGCTCGAGCGCGTGGCGTGCGAGGTCGCCCGGGACGCAGGGCGCCTCGTCGTCGACCACCGCCCTGCCGACCTGGCCCAGAGCGCCAAGTCGACGCGCACCGACGTGGTCACCGAGATGGACCAGCGCAGCCAGGAGCTCATCCTCGGCCGGCTCGCGACGCTGCGTCCCGACGACGCGGCGATGGGCGAGGAGGAGGGCGCCCGCACCGGCACCTCGGGCGTCACCTGGGTCCTGGACCCCATCGACGGCACCACCAACTACCTGTACGGCATCCCGCAGTTCTCGGTGTCCGTGGCCGCCGTCGTCGGCGACCCCGCCGTCCCCGGCGCGTGGCGACCCATCGCCGGGGCCGTGCTCAACCCGAGCCACGACGAGCTGTTCCACGCGCACGTCGGCGGCGGCGCGCACCTCACGACCGGGTCGGGGAGCCGCGCCCTGCGGGCCTCGGCCACCACCGAGCTCGCACTCTCGCTCGTCGGCACGGGGTTCGGCTACGACGCGGACCGTCGCCGGCGTCAGGCCCGCCTGCTCGTCGACCTCCTCCCGCTCGTCCGCGACATCCGGCGGCACGGGAGCGCCGCCCTCGACCTGTGCTCCGTCGCCTGCGGCCGCCTCGACGGCTACTACGAGACGGGTCTCAACGCGTGGGACCGGGCCGCCGGCGAGCTCGTCGCCACCGAGGCGGGCGCCGTGCTCGGGGGGATCGACGACGACGTGGCGTCGAGCTCGCTGCTCTGGGTCGCCGCCCCGGGCATCGCCGGCGAGCTGTCCGACCGGGTCCGCGCACTCACCCGGACGCACGTCGCGCAGGACGCCGGCTGAGCCCTCGAGTGTCCACGGAGGGACCCGACGTGGCGCGGGCAACGGCAATGGTGCACAATCGCCGCGCACGATGTGGTCCGCGGGCACAAACTCGGGGCGTCGTGCGTTGTCTCGGCCGATTGTCACGACGAAGGGTGGATGTCCACGATGGCAACCGACTATGACGCGCCACGCAAGACCGACGACGAGCTGTCCGAGGACTCCATCGAGGAGCTGAAGACCCGGCGGGTCGACACGCGTGCCTCGAGCGTGGACGTCGACGAGACCGAGCACGCCGAGGGCTTCGAGCTCCCGGGCGCCGATCTGTCCGGTGAGGAGCTCTCGGTGCGGGTGCTCCCGCGCCAGGCCGACGAGTTCACGTGTGCCCGGTGCTTCCTGGTGCACCACCGGAGCCAGCTCGCCAGCGAGAAGTCCGGCGTGCTCGTCTGCCGGGAGTGCGCGGCCTGACCGGCGCGCCCGCACCCACCGTGGCCACCCCCGTGTCCGTGCGGCGGCTGCACCCCGACGCGTTGCCGCCGCGGTACAGCACCGACGGTGACGCCGGTGCCGACCTCACGAGCGTCGCCGACCTCACCCTGCGACCGGGGGAGCGGGCCCTGGTCCCCACCGGCATCGCGCTGGCCCTGCCCCCGGGCACGGTGGGTCTGGTCCATCCCCGCTCGGGGCTGGCGGCCCGGCACGGCGTGACCGTGCTCAACGCCCCCGGCACCGTCGACTCGGGCTACCGGGGGGAGGTCCTCGTCAACCTCGTCAACCTGGACCCCACCGAGGACTTCACCGTCCGGGTCGGGGACCGGATCGCCCAGCTCGTCGTCCAGGAGTACCTGCACGCGGAGTTCTCGGACGCGGATTCGCTTCCGGACAGCACCCGGGGGGACACTGGGCACGGGTCGACCGGGGGATTCGGCGCCGACCGCAGCCCGTGAGACCCGCGACCATCCGAGACCCGAGGACCAGACCGCAGTGAGCATCTTCCGCAGGAACAAGGACGCCGCCCGCGACGAGGACGCCGTGAGCACCTCCGACGCCGTGGACACCTCCGACGTCGAGGCGGCCGACGGCGACGTCACCGCCGACGCCGGGGTGGCCCCGGCCGACGAGGCTCCGGCGCGCACCGACGGGCCGTTCGACGTCGACGAGGTCGACGGCCGCGGCGGGCGGATCGACCTCGGGGCGATGTGGGTCGCCGGCACCCCGGGCATGGAGCTGCGCCTCGAGGTCGAGCAGCAGACCCAGGCGGTCAACGCGGTCACCGCGGTCGTCGGCGACTCGGCCCTGCAGATGCAGGCGTTCGCCGCCCCTCGGTCGGGCGGGCTGTGGACCGAGATCCGACGCGAGATCGCGATGGCCGTCGAACAGCAGGGCGGAACCGTCGAGGAGGCTGGCGGCCCGCTCGGCACCGAGCTGCGGACCCGGATGCCCTCGGCCGGCCCGGACGGTCGCACCGTCTTCGCCCCGGCCACCTTTCTCGGGGTCGACGGCCCGCGGTGGTTCCTGCGGGGCGTCCTGTCCGGCCGTGCGGCCATCGACGAGGACGCCGCCCAGCCGCTGCTCGCGGTGCTCCGGGGTGTCGTCGTCGTCCGTGGGGTCGAGCCGATGGCCCCCCGCGAGATGCTGCCCCTCCAGCTGCCCCAGGACGCCCGTCCCGAGGCCGACGCCGACGCCGAGACCGCGGAGGACGACGCGGACCAGGACGGCGGCCTCGACCCGTTCGAGCGCGGACCCGAGATCACCGAGGTGCGGTGATGGGGCTGCGCGAACGCGTGCGCGCCTTCGCCCGCACCACGATGGAGCAGGAGGCGGACGACCTGCGCGAGCAGTCGTACACCGAGGGCGGTGACGACCTCACGGCCCTGGCCGCCCGCCACCCGGCGTGCGTGTGCGGCACCGTTCGGACGGTGACCCTGCCGGCGCACCGCAGCGTCCCGGCGCTCGTCGCCGAGGTGTGGGACGGCAAGGGCGCGGTGAACCTGGTCTGGGTCGGCCGCCGCGCGATCGGCGGCATCGAGCCGGGCGCGTTCCTGCGGGCCCGCGGCCGGGTCGCGACGGTCAAGGGGATCCCGACGATCTTCAACCCCTCCTACGAGATCATCCCCAAGCAGTGAGCGCCGACCAGAGGGCCACCGAGGCTCCCGTGGCCGAGACCGTCGAGGCGCTGATCCGGCACCGTCTCACGACCGCGCTGGGCGGGTGGCGCGGTTCGGTCGAGACCGCACTGCCGACCGTCGTCTTCGTCGTGCTCTGGTCGTTCAACGGCCACGACGTGCGCACCGCGGCCATCGTCGCGATCGCGGTGGCGCTCGTGCTGGCGGCGGTGCGCATCGTGCAGCGGTCCTCGCTCCAGCACGTGGTCGGGGCCGTGTTCGCGACGGCGATCGCCGCGTTCTTCGCCCTGCGCTCCGGCCGCGCGGAGGACGCCTTCCTGCCCGGCATCCTCACGAGCGCCGCCTACCTCGTCGGGACGGTCCTGTCGATCGTCACGCGGTGGCCCGCGGTGGGGTTCCTCGTCGGCGCGGGGGACCCCCGCGCCAAGGAGGACCCGTTCGCGTGGCGTCGGGACGCCGGGATGGTGCGGGTCTGCGCCCGGCTCACCTGGGTCCTCGTCGGCATGTACGTCATCCGGCTCGTGGTCATGGTGCCGCTGTATCTCGGCGCGCAGGTCGCACTGCTCGGCGTCGCGAAGGTCGTGCTCGGCTGGCCGCTGTGGGTGGGGGGTATCGCCGTCATGGGCTGGATGCTCGTGTCCGGCCACACCCCGATCGAGCCCGGTGCCGGGCCGGGCGCCGACGAGGACGACCCGCCCCTCGCGCCGACCCGCTGACGGGCCGGCCTCAGACGTCGTCGGTGTCCTCGCGGCGCTGACGCTCCCCGGGGCTCAGCAGCGACTCCAGCTCGGCCTCCGCCTCGGGGGTCGTGACGAAGAGCAGCTCGTCGAGCGGCTCGAGTGCGTCGTCCCGGCTCGGGGCGATCGGGGCGCCGTCGCGGATGATGCCGGTGAGCACCGTATCGGCGGGGAAGGGCACGTCGCCGACCCGTGAGCCCGCGTACGGGCTGCCGACCGGCAGGGTCATCTCGACCATCATCGCCCTGCCCTGCTGGAACTCGAAGATCCGGACGAGGTCGCCCACACTGACCGCCTCCTCGACGAGCGCGGTCATGAGCCGCGGGGTCGACACGGCGACATCGACACCCCACGCCTCGTCGAACATCCACTCGTTCTTCGGGTTGTTGACGCGGGCCACCGTGCGCGGAACGCCGAACTCGGTCTTGGCGAGGAGGGAGAGGACGAGGTTGACCTTGTCGTCGCCGGTCGCGGCGACCACGACGTCGCAGTCGGCGAGCCCGGCCTCGGACAGTGCCTCGATCTCGCACGCGTCGGCCTGGAGCCAGCTCGCGTCCGGGACCTTCGTCACCCGGTCGCCGTCGGCCTCACGGTCGACGAGCAGCACGTGGTGGCCGTTGCGGAGCAGCTCGCGGGCGATCGAGCGCCCCACGCTGCCGGCTCCGGCGATGACGACTCGCATGGTCGGTGGCCTTTCGAGGGTCAGGAGGTCGAGGGCGGGTCGGTGTCGAGCACCCGCTCGGCGGTCGCGAGGTCGTCGCGTCGGAGCGCGAGGTGCAGCAGGTCGCCCTCCTGGTACACGGTGTCACGCGCGGGGAGCAGGCCCTCGCCGAGGCGGGTCAGGTAGGCGATCCGACCGCCGGTGGCGTGTTCGATGTCGCTGACCCGGTGCCCGATCCAGGCGGCGGACACCGGCATCTCGGCGATGACGACCTGCCCGGAGGGGTCGGTGTACTCGGGGACGTGGCCCTGGGGCAACAGCCGCCGCAGCATCTGGTCGCTCGTCCACTTCACCGTGGCCACGGTGGGGATGCCCAGACGCTGGTAGATCTCCGCACGGCCGGGGTCGTAGATCCGGGCCACGACGTGCTCCACCCCGTACTTCTCGCGCGCGACCCGCGCCGCGAGGATGTTGGAGTTGTCGCCGCTGGAGACCGCCGCGAACGCGTACGCGCCCTCGATCCCGGCCGCCCGCAAGGTGTCCCGGTCGAAGCCGACGCCGGTGACGGTCCGGCCCTCGAAGGCCGTGCCGAGCCGCCGGAAGGCACCCTCGTCCTGGTCGATGACGGCGACCTCGTGGCCGGCCCGCTCGATGGCCCGGGCGAGGGAGGCCCCGACGCGGCCACAGCCCATGATGACGAAGTGCACGGCGCCGACGCTACTACGACCGGCGCGGCTGCGAACCGCTGTCCGGTACCTGCGCCCACGCGGGGCCGCGCGTGCTTACAGTTGTCCCCGTGTCCACGCCCGGTCGTCTCGTCAAGCGCGTCATCCTCGGCCGTGCGATGCGCAGCGACCGCCTCGGTGAGACGCTCCTGCCGAAGAAGGTCGCGCTGCCGGTCTTCGCCAGCGACGCGCTCTCCTCCGTCGCGTACGCGCCGGACGAGATCCTGCTCACCCTCGGCCTCGCCGGCGGGGCCCTGGCGCTGACCCAGTCGTGGAAGGTCGCGCTCGTCGTCGTCGTCGTCATGGCCGTCGTCATCACGAGCTACCGGCAGAACGTGCGGGCCTACCCCTCCGGCGGCGGCGACTACGAGGTGGCGAGCGTCAACATCGGCCCGAAGGCGGGGCTCGGCGTCGCCAGCGCCCTGCTCGTCGACTACGTCCTCACCGTCGCGGTCTCGGTGTCGGCCGGGGTCCAGAACGCGGCGTCGGCGTTCTCCTTCGTCCGGGGCCACGAGGCGCTCGTCGCCGTCGGGATCATCGTCGCGCTCACCGCGATGAACCTGCGCGGGGTGCGCGAGTCGGGGTCGGCCTTCGCGATCCCCACCTACCTCTTCATGGTCACCGTCATCGGGATGGCCGTCATCGGCTTCGTCCGCGAGGCGACCGGCACCCTGCCCCTGGCCGAGAGCGCGGCCCTGGAGCTGCGGCCGGAGCCCGGGTACGAGGCGCTCGGCGGACTCGCGATGGCCTTCCTCGTCCTGCGCGCGTTCTCCTCCGGGTGCGCGGCCCTCACCGGGGTGGAGGCGATCAGCAACGGGGTCCCGGCGTTCCGCAAGCCCAAGGGCCGCAACGCGGCGACGACCCTGCTGCTCATGGGCGTCATCTCGGTGACGATGCTCATGTCGATGGTGGCGCTGGCGCAGTGGACCGGGGTCAAGTACGCCGAGAACCCGCATCTGCAGCTCGCGAAGGACGGGGTGCTCGTCCCCGAGGACTACGTCCAGGACACCGTCATGGGCCAGGTCTCCAAGGCGGTCTTCGACGGCTTCCACCCCGGCGTCGTCCTCGTCTCGATCGTCACCGGGCTCATCCTCGTGCTCGCCGCGAACACCGCCTTCAACGGCTTCCCCGTCCTCGGGTCGATCCTCGCCCGGGACGGCTTCCTGCCGCGGCAGCTGCACACCCGCGGCGACCGGCTGGCGTTCTCCAACGGGATCCTCATCCTCGCGGGGGCTGCGGCCGCGCTCGTCCTCGTCTACGACGCGAAGGTCACCAGCCTCATCCAGCTGTACATCGTCGGGGTGTTCGTCTCGTTCACCCTGTCCCAGATCGGCATGGTGCGGCACTGGAACCGCCACCTGCGGGTCGAGAAGGACGCGCGGGCGCGGGCCCGGATGCTGCGCAGCCGGGTCATCAACGGCGTCGGTGCCCTGATGTCGGGGACGGTCCTGGTCGTCGTCCTCGCCACGAAGTTCGTCCACGGGGCCGGCTACGCCGTCGCGGCGATGGCCGTCCTGTTCTTCCTCATGACCGGCATCCGCAAGCACTACGACGAGGTGCGCGACGAGCTGACCGTCGAGGAGACCGACACCAAGGCCTCGATGCTGCCCTCGCGGGTCCACGCGATGGTCCTCGTCGCGAAGATCCACAAGCCGACGCTGCGGGCCCTGGCGTACGCGAGGGCGACCCGCCCGTCGGTGCTGGAGGCGGTGACGGTCGCCGTCGACCCGGAGGAGACGGCCGCGTTGCAGGCCGAGTGGGACCGCCGCGACATCCCGGTTCCGCTCAAGGCGCTCGACAGCCCGTACCGGGAGATCACCCGGCCGGTCCTGGACTACGTGCGGTCCCTGCGCAGCGACAACCCCCGCGACATCGTCGTCGTGTACGTCCCGCAGTACGTCGTCGGGCACTGGTGGGAGCAGGTCCTGCACAACCAGAGCGCCCTGCGGCTGCGGACCCGGCTGCTCTTCACCCCCGGGGTGATGGTGGCCTCCGTGCCCTGGCGGCTCGCGTCGTCCGAGGGCGCCGAGGAGCGCTTCGACGGGCCCGTCGTCGGCGACGTCCGGCGCGGATGAGCGGCGGCAGCGACGGGGCCACCGGCCTCGGGGTCGGAGACGAGGTCGAGGTCGAGGTGGGGCGGGTCGCCCACGGCGGTCACTGCGTGGCCCGGCACGAGGGGCAGGTGCTGTTCGTCCGGCACACCCTCCCGGGTGAGCGGGTGCGCGCGCGGGTCACCGAGGTCGGGTCCGGCGCGCGGTACGTGCGTGCCGACGCGGTCGAGGTGCTCACGGCCTCCCCGGACCGGGTCGAGCCGCCGTGCCCCTGGGCAGGGCCGGACCGGTGCGGCGGCTGCGACCTGCAGCATGTGGCGCTGCCCCGGCAGCGTGCCCTCAAGGCCGAGGTCGTCGCGGAACAGCTGCAGCGGCTCGCGGGCCTGACCGTCGACGTCGACGTCGAGCCCGTCCCCGGGGCGGCCGAGGGGCTCGGGTGGCGGACCCGGGTCGAGTTCGCCGTCGGGGAGGACGGGGTCGCGGGGCTGCGCAAGCACCGCTCCCACGACATCGTCCCCGTCGACCGCTGCCGGATCGCCGCGCCGGGGGTCGCCGCGCTCGAGGTCACGTCCCGGGCGTGGCCGGGGGAGGAGGCGGTCGACGCGGTGGCCCCGTCGGCGGGGGAGCCGGTCGTGGTGCCGGTGCCGTCCGACGCGGTGCCCGACGTCCGCGAGCGGGTCACGGCGTCGTGGTCGTCGACCGCCGCCGGCACGACGGTGGCCTTCGACCGCGAGTTCGCGGTGTCGGCCCGCGGCTTCTGGCAGGTGCACCCGGGGGCGGCGGCGACCTTCCTCGCGGCCGCGATGGCCGGGCTCGACGTCCGCCCGGGGGAGCGGGCCCTGGACCTGTACTCGGGGGTAGGCCTGTTCGCTGCCGCGCTCGGGGAGTCCGTCGGGCCGCGGGGTCAGGTCGTGGCCGTCGAGGCCGACGCCGCCGCCGTGGCGCGGGCCACCGCGGGGCTGGCCGACCTGCCGTGGGTGCTGCCCGTGCAGGCCCGGGTCGACGACGCGTTCGGGGTCCCGCGGCCCACCAAGGGCGGCCCGCGCCGCCGCACCGGCCGGTCCCGTCGGCCCACCCGGTCGCCGCTGCTGCCGACGAGCGCCGATGTCGTCGTCCTCGACCCCCCGCGGGTCGGCGCCGGCACCGGGGTGGTCCGTGCGGTCGCGGCACTCGGCGCGCGGGCGATCGCCTACGTGGCGTGCGACCCCGCGGCGCTGGCCCGCGACACCGCAGCCCTGCTGGCGGCCGGGTACCGCCTCGAGAGCCTGCGGGCCTTCGATGCGTTCCCGATGACGCACCACGTGGAATGCGTCGCCCTCTTCACCAGAGACGGCCCTGACCTGCGGTGATGCGGTCGCGCCCGCGTCATCCCGATCGGCGACAGGCTCGGTCGGGCCATCGCCGAGGTCACGCGCCACGTCCGCGGCTCCTACGGCACGCCCCGCTGATCCTGACCCACACGACTGCAGGAGAGTTCTCGCCTGCGAAGGCGATCGGCTCCTAAGCGTGGGACTCGTAGCCGTGCCAACCGTGGGGTGGGTGCTCCAGTGGCTGCCAACGGGGAATGTAATGCTCGAGGAAGACCTGCCCGACCAGCTCGCCGCGCGAACGCACGCCGGTCTTCTCGAAGATCGCCTTGAGATGGTCCTGGATCGTGTATGCCGACAGGTGCAGTTGCTCGGCGATCTGCTTGGTGGCCAGGCCGGCAAGGCACATGCGGGTCACATCCACCTCGCGGGGGGTCAACCCGTAGGCGAGTGCCACCAGCGGCGCCACTTCCGAGGGCGACGCCTGCTGGATCACCACGACGGTCCGATCGCCGTCGCCGCTGAGACGACTTCCGTAGAGCAGCAGCCAGGTACCGTCCGCGGCTCGCAGCCGGGCACGCGCCGCCGCCTTCAGCGGGTCGCCACTCGTCGCGTGACGGGCTCGGGCGGCCACGGCCTGGAGGACCTTGGACTCCCCGGGTGTCTCGGGCGGTGGGTTCTCGGTGAGCAACCCGATCCACTCCATGGCGGCCGGCGTCAGTGCCTCGACGTTGCCCCCGGCATCGAAGGTGACAACACCGGGGCCGATCGTGTTCGCCATCGCCTGGGCCGCGATCGTGCTGACCAGCGCCCGCCTCGCACCTTCGGCGATGATCGCCGACAGGCTCGCCAACACGGCGACGTCCTGCTCGGAGAACCACGCCCGGTCCAGGTCCCGCAGCAGCCCGACGGCTGCCCAGTAGCCGTCGTGGTCGACCATGCTTCCGCGTAGTTCGTCGCCGATCCCGAAGCCGCGGTGTGACCGGTTCCGGGCACTGCGCGTCAGGTCGCCATGCGTGGCCTGGCTGGTGGCTCCGGCAAGCCGTCCGGACCGTGCCAGGAAGTCCCACTTGTTGACGTCGTCGATGATGTACTCGTGCTCCGCGAGCCACGAGCCGCTGCAGGCGACGTTGCGGTTCACGCTGCCGGTCATCAGGACGGTGCCCGGGTCGACGGTGTGCCAGCAGGACCGGTCGAAGTCGATGGCCTTGGTCAGCGCCTGGTCCGCAGTGGTGACGTACTCGGTCCAGTCCAGGCCCTCGCGCGCCAGCCCGGTGAGCTCGGCGGCCAGCCTGTCGCGATCCATGGCTCCACGATAGGTCTCGGATGTGTTCGGTGAACAAACCAGAATTCTGGGATTCTCGCTCGGATCCTGCGGCCGGATGCTGGGCGAATGGACGACATCACCCCTGATCCGATCTACAGCGTGGATGAGATCACCGGCCGGCTCGAAGAGACCGGCTGGGAGGTCGACCGGCAACAGCCGCCGGCCGGACCTCGGAGTGCCGTGCTCGCCAGGCGGGCCTGAGATGCAGACCCATCAGGTCGTGATCATCGGCGCCGGCACATCGGGGCTGTCGACCGCGGTCGCGTTGGCGGATCGAGGTCTGAAGCCCCTGGTCATCGACCGGGCCGAGCAGGTCGGGTCTGCCTGGCGGAACCGCTACGACCGCCTGCGCCTGAACACCGGCAGGCAGTTCTCGCACCTGCCGAGTCGGCCGTATCGGAAGGGAACGCCGACCTATCCCACCCGCGACCAGGTGATCGCTCATCTCGAAGAGCACGCCGCCGACAGCAGCATCAACCTGCAACTGGGTTGTGCCACCGAGCGAATCGACTCGGCCGATGAGGGTTGGCGGGTGACGACGTCAAGCGGCTCCATCGACACGCCCCAGGTCGTGGTCGCCACCGGTTACGACCACGAGCCCTTCATCCCCGAATGGCGCGGGCGCGAAGAGTGGGCCGGCGACCTGGTGCATTCCTCGCGCTACGCCAATCCATCGCCCTACGCCGGACGCAAGGTCCTGGTTGTCGGTTCGGGCAGCTCCGGCATCGAGATCGCCTACGACCTCGCCACCGGTGGTGCCGCCAAGGTGTGGCTCGCGGTTCGGACGCCGCCCAACATCATGCTCCGCAAGGGACCGGGAGGACTCCCCGGCGATGTCGTCGCCATCCCGCTCCACAACGCGCCGATCCGACTCGCGGACGCCATCGCGCGATTCGCTCGCCGGATGACCATCGGCGACCTCAGCGAGTTCGGCCTCCCCATCCCCGAGGAAGGCGTCTTCGCGCGCAGCGCTCGCCTCGGCGTCGCCCCGGCGATCCTCGACGAGGAGGTGATCGCTGCGATTCGAGATCGATCCATCGAGATCGTCTGCGGCGTCGAGTCCCTGGATCCAGGGACCGTGACCCTGGCAGACACCGCCCGAATCAGCCCCGACGCCATCGTCTGCGCCACCGGGTTCCGGCGGGGACTGACAAAGCTGGTCGGACACCTCGGCGTGCTCGACGAGCGGGGCCGGCCCACAACCACGGGCGAGGTCCCTGCCGCAGCGGGGCTGCGCTTCATCGGGTTCGTTCCGCGAGCCGCGCAGATCGGGTACGCAGCCAAACAGGCCAGACACGCTGCGAAGGCGATCGCCAAGGAACTACGGGCGGCCTGAACGGCACCGGACCTCCGAAACGTCGCGGCGCAACGATCCTGTCGGGCTGGACGGTTGAGCCCGTCGGCGCCGTGATCTCAGGTGTCAGACACCAGGATCCAGACTCGTAGCACGCGAGACGCGTCAGAGTCTCCGAAACCGCCGCGGCGGTTGAGGTCTTCTCGCGCAGACGACGGGACTGCCCCAGGTCCCGTGGACTGGGGACGATTCGGAGAACTGCGCAGGCCAACGTGTCGGATTACCCCTGTGCAGTTCGTCGTGACGGTGATCGGTGTTTGAGATTGTCGTTGTGGCCGGTCGCTCGATACCTAATGGAAAGAGGAAGCGCATGAGATACCTGATGCTCGTTTGTCGAGAGGCTGCTGACTCGATCACGCCGCCCACGCAGGCTGACCGTGACGGCGCCCCGGATGTGGGGCAGTGGTGGCAGGCCGCGAACGACTCCGGGTCCCACGTGATGGGGGACCGGCTACGCCCCGCCGCGGAGGCGATGACCGTGCGTGTCCGAAGTGGTGAGCTGCTGGTGACGCAGGGGCCATTCACCGAGGCAAGTGAGCTGGTCGCCGGCTTCGACGTACTGGAGTGCGACTCGGCGCAACAGGCGGTCGAGGTGGCGTCCGGTCACGCCATGGCTCATGCCGGTGCGATCGAGCTTCGGGCGATGTGGCCGTTCGAGGAGGAGGAGGCCGGAGCATGAGCTCGGTGCAGCGCTCGCCACTCGATGACGTGGTCCGAGCCGAGTGGCCTCGGATCGTCGCGGGCCTGCTTCGGGTCACGGGTGACTGGGATCTCGCCGAGGACTGTGCGCAGGACGCTGCCGAACGGGCGCTGTTGACCTGGCCGCGCGATGGCGTTCCCGACAACCCAGGGGCGTGGTTGACATCGGTAGCGCGGCGGCGCGCGGTTGACGTGATGCGCCGTAGGAATTCGGAGTCGAGGGCCCTCCAGGAGGTCGCTCTGAGGGATGCGGCCCCCACGACTGCCGACGCCGGTAGTGGGTACGCGGATGACCGGCTGAGGCTGTTGTTCACTTGCTGCCATCCGGGCCTGTCGTTGCCCGACCGCGTCGCGTTGACCCTGAGGGCTGTCAGCGGTTTGACCACCCGGGAGATCGCGAGGCTGCTCCTGGTCAAGGAGCCGGCGTTGAGCCAGCGCCTCTTGCGGGCGCGCAAGCGGATCTCCCGGTCGGGGCTGGCCCTGGCCGTGCCGCCACCCGACGAAATCGCCGATCGGGTCGCTGCCGTCCTGGCCGTCATCTATCTCGTCTTCACGGAGGGGTACTCGGCCACCGAAGGCGCCGGCTTGCGGGACGAGCTGGCCGACGAGGCCATCGCGCTGGCGCAGCTGGTCACCTGGCTGCTCCCCGCGCACGACGAGGCGCAGGCCCTTCGGGCCCTGCTCCTTCTGCAGCATGCACGGCGCCCCGCCAGGTTGACCTCGACGGGCGCGCTCATCCCGCTGGAGGAGCAGGACCGCACACGCTGGGACCGCCCGCTGATCGCGGCTGGACTCGCAGCGCTCCAGCTCGCGCGTGAAGCAGCCTGCGCGGGACCGGGCGACAGCTCGATCGGTCCCTACCGGGTGCAGGCGGAGATCGCAGCCGTGCACAGCACGGCGCCAACACCGCAGAGCGTTGACTGGGTTGCGATCGTCGGGTGGTACGACGCGCTGCTGAGTGCCACCGCCTCGCCGGTCGTGGCGATGAATCGGGCGGTGGCAATCGGCATGCGAGATGGACCCGAGGCCGGTCTCGTCGCGCTCGGGGACGCCATCGACGATCACCGCCATCTCTCGGAAGCACCCGAGGTCCCTGCCATCCGCGCCGACCTCCTACGCCGATCCGGAGCCGACGTCGCCGCCGCGCACGCCTATCGGGAGGCGCTGGCCGCAGCGCGCACTGCCGGCGCCTGCCTGTACCTGCAACGTCGACTCGACGAGCTGCCCGATGTCACGGCGTGTCTCGACGTCGACCGCTGTGAGCCCCAGCCCTGACCACCTCAAGAACCGCAGCGCCATCGATGAAAGGAACGACGATGACTCAGTACGCCGTGCTCATCTACAGCAAGGACTCCGCACACGCCCCGGACGCCACGGCAGAGATGTCGGAGGAGGTCGCTGCCTGCGACGCGCACGCGGACGCACTGCGCTCTGGCGCGGTGCTGACGGCAGCCTGGGCCTTCACACCACGAGAGATGGCCAAAGCGGTTCGCGCGACTGGGATCAGCGACGGCCCGTACGTCAACGCCCAGCACGTGGTCGCGGGCTTCTACATCCTCGAAGCGCCTGACCTGGACGCCGCGCTCGCGGTGGCGCGAACCAACCCGGTCCTCAGCCAAGGCGGTGGTGTGGAGGTGCGTCCGGTCCACAGCGGAGGATTGGCCGTGGGTTGAGCTCGAGACCCGCAGGTGGCCCGCGGCCGACCGGAGGTGACGCGGGCACGCGACGCCCGCCCCCAATCCGGCACCAGTTCACCGTCTCCATGGCCCCACCACACACAAGCACACCCAATGAGAGGACGAGAATGGAGCGCACCAACAGCATCACCGCGGAGGCAGCTGTCCTGAAGCACTTCCTCGACGCTCAGCGCGCCAGCGCGGTCGCAGTCCTGGAGGGGCTCAGCGACGATCAGCTGCGGACCGCCATCTTGCCGTCCGGGTGGACGCCGCTGGGGCTGATCAAGCACCTCGGCTACGCCGAGCGCCACTGGTTCCAGCGGGTAGCCACTGGATCTGTGGCAGAGGTGCCATGGCCCAACGACGACGAGAGACAGCTGATCTCGACGCATCCGGTTGCAGAGGTGTTCGACTTCTACCTCGACCAGTGCGAGCGAAGCAACGCGGTGCTGGCGACAACCTCCCTGGACGCGAAGCCCGTGGGGCGACACAGCGACACGTTCGATGAGGAGTTCGCAGACATGCGCCACATCGTGCTGCACATGATCGAGGAGACTGCCCGCCATCTGGGGCACCTCGACGCCGCTCGTGAGTGCCTCGACGGTCGGACCGGCCTCGGCCCACGTTAGCCAGTGGGGGAGCCGTGCGCCACGGATCCTGACCCAATGCGGAGCGCCACCGCACGGCGCTGATCCGGCGTGCCCGACGCCGGCCCCTCGGGGTGGAGCCCTGCGCTCACTCTCGCGACGCGCGGCGGGTCGGGCATAGGCTCGACGCAGGAGACCCGGTGTGGTTAGATATCTTGACGTCAAGATAAATCACGGGACATCGCGCGACGACGCACGAGGAACAAAGGAGACCCGGTGGCCAGCACGAACAGCTTCGACGCCCACGGAACGCTCGAGGTGGGGGAGCAGTCCTACGAGATCTACCGGCTCGCGTCGGTCGAGGGCAGCACGTCCCTCCCGTACAGCCTCAAGGTCCTCCTGGAGAACCTCCTGCGCACCGAGGACGGCGCCAACATCACCGCCGACCACATCCGCGCCGTCGGCGGCTGGGACGAGAACGCCGACCCGAGCATCGAGATCCAGTTCACGCCCGCGCGCGTCATCATGCAGGACTTCACCGGCGTGCCCTGTGTCGTCGACCTCGCGACGATGCGCGAGGCGGTCGCCGACCTCGGCGGCGACGCCACCAAGATCAACCCGCTCGCGCCCGCGGAGCTCGTCATCGACCACTCGGTGATCATCGACGTCTTCGGCCGCTCCGACGCCTTCGAGCGCAACGTCGCCATCGAGTACGAGCGCAACGAGGAGCGCTACAAGTTCCTCCGCTGGGGGCAGACGGCGTTCGACGACTTCAAGGTCGTCCCGCCCGGCACCGGCATCGTCCACCAGGTCAACATCGAGCACCTCGCGCGCACCGTCATGGTGCGCGACGGCGTCGCCTACCCCGACACCTGCGTCGGCACCGACAGCCACACGACGATGGTCAACGGCCTCGGCGTGCTCGGCTGGGGCGTCGGCGGCATCGAGGCCGAGGCCGCGATGCTCGGCCAGCCCGTCTCGATGCTCATCCCGCGAGTCGTCGGCTTCAAGCTCTCCGGCTCCATCCCCGACGGCGCGACGGCCACCGACGTCGTCCTCACCATCACCGAGATGCTCCGCGAGCACGGCGTGGTCGGGAAGTTCGTCGAGTTCTACGGCGAGGGCGTCTCCGCCGTGCCGCTCGCCAACCGGGCGACCATCGGCAACATGAGCCCCGAGTTCGGCTCCACCTGCGCGATCTTCCCGATCGACGACGTGACCCTGGAGTACCTGCGCCTCACCGGACGGTCCGACGAGCAGGTCGCGCTCGTCGAGGCGTACGCGAAGGAGCAGGGCATGTGGCTCACCGCCGGCCCGGACCAGCCGGAGGCCCGGTACAGCGAGTACCTCGAGCTCGACCTGTCCACCGTCGTGCCGTCCATCGCCGGCCCGAAGCGCCCGCAGGACCGGATCGAGCTGACCGGCGCCAAGCGGCAGTTCCGCGGCGACCTGCAGAACTACGTCGTCGACGGCGGGGGCATCGAGAAGAGCAGCGTGGACACCGAGCTCGCCGACACCTTCCCGGCCTCGGACTCCCCCAGCCACGACGCGCTCGAGTCGTCCGAGACCGCGGGCCGGCCCAGCCACTCGAGCCGTCGCGACAACGGCGACCGGGCGACCAACCCCGCCACGGTGAGCATCGACGGGCAGGAGGTGACCATCGACCACGGGCACGTCGCGATCGCGTCGATCACCTCGTGCACCAACACCTCGAACCCCTCGGTGATGATGGCGGCCGCGATGCTCGCCAAGAACGCCGTCGAGAAGGGCCTGACCGTCCCGCCGTGGGTCAAGACCTCGATGGCGCCCGGCTCCAAGGTCGTCACCGGCTACTACGAGAAGGCCGGCATGTGGCCCTACCTCGAGAAGCTCGGCTTCCACCTCGTCGGCTACGGCTGCACGACGTGCATCGGCAACTCGGGCCCGATCGTCGAGGAGGTCACCCAGGCGGTCAACGACAACGACCTCGCCGTGGTCTCGGTGCTGTCCGGCAACCGCAACTTCGAGGGCCGGATCAACCCCGACGTGAAGATGAACTACCTCGCGTCGCCGCCGCTCGTCATCGCCTACGCGCTGGCAGGGACGATGGACTTCGACTTCGAGACCGAGCCGCTCGGGCAGGACGAGGCCGGGAACGACGTCTTCCTCAGGGACATCTGGCCCGCCCCGGCGGACGTCGAGCGGACGATCACCGAGAGCATCAGCACCAAGATGTTCACCGACGACTACTCCGACGTCTTCGCCGGTGACGAGCGCTGGCAGTCCCTGCCGACCCCCGAGGGCGACACCTTCGACTGGGACGCCGACTCCACGTACGTGCGCAAGCCCCCGTACTTCGACGGCATGGGCGCCGAGCCGGAGCCGGTCACCGACATCTCCGGGGCGCGGGTGCTGGCCCTCCTCGGCGACTCGGTGACCACCGACCACATCAGCCCGGCCGGGTCCATCAAGGCCGACAGCCCCGCCGGGACGTACCTCGCCGAGCACGGCGTGGAGCGCAAGGACTTCAACTCCTACGGCTCGCGGCGCGGCAACCACGAGGTGATGATCCGCGGCACCTTCGCGAACATCCGGTTGAAGAACCTCCTCCTCGACGGCGTCGAGGGCGGCTTCACCCGCAACTTCCTCGACGGCGGCGAGCAGAGCACGATCTTCGACGCGTCGGCGGCCTACCAGGAGGAGGGCATCCCGCTCGTCGTCCTCGCGGGCAAGGAGTACGGCTCCGGGTCCTCGCGCGACTGGGCCGCCAAGGGCACCGCGCTGCTCGGCGTCCGGGCGGTCATCGCGCAGTCCTACGAGCGCATCCACCGCTCCAACCTCATCGGGATGGGCGTGCTGCCCCTGCAGTTCCCGGAGGGCGAGAGCGCCGAGTCGCTCGGGCTCACCGGCACCGAGACGTTCTCGATCAGCGGTGTCGAGGCCATGAACGACGGGGACGTCCCGAGCACCGTCACCGTGACGGTCACCGGTGAGGACGGTGCGGACCGGACCTTCGAGGCCGTCGTGCGCATCGACACCCCCGGCGAGGCCGACTACTACCGCAACGGCGGCATCCTCCAGTACGTCCTCCGCTCGCTCGTGCGCTGAGCCGTCGACGACGCCGCCCCGCGGCCCTCGGCGACCACTCGGTGAGCGCCCGCGGCGACGTCGTCGAGGTCAGCGCCCCCGACGGCATCGACGTCGTCGTCGGCTGACCGGGCGGTGCCCCGCCGGCACCGGGCCCCGGGTACGGTGTCGGTCCCGCGCGGCGTCACCGGAGCCGCGCACGGCAGTAAGGGGCCGTCGTGATCGACCTGCTCTGGGGCGTCGGCGGGATGCTCGTCCTGCTCGCGGTGGCGGCGGCCATCAGTACCGACCGGCGGGCGATCCGCCCCCGCACCGTCCTCGCGGCCCTCGCCGCCCAGGTGCTGTTCGGGGTGCTGGTGCTCTACGTCCCGCCGGGCCGGGCGGCCCTGTCGGCCGCTACCCAGGGCGTGCAGGCGGTCATCGACTCGTCCAAGGCCGGCATCGGGTTCCTCTTCGGGCCGCTGGTGCCGGAGGAGGGCGTCGTCTTCGCCCTCCAGGTCCTGCCGGTCATCGTCTTCTTCGCGGCGCTCACCTCCGTGCTGTACCACTGGCGGGTGCTGCAGCGCGTCGTCAACGTCCTCGGGTCCGGGCTCCACGTGCTCCTCGGGACCTCGCGCGCCGAGTCGGTCAACGCCGCGACGAACGTGTTCCTCGGGCAGACCGAGTCGCCGCTGGTCATCAAGCCGTTCATCGGCCGGATCTCCACCTCCAGCCTGTTCGCGGTGATGACCGGCGGCCTGGCGACGGTGGCCGGCTCGGTGCTCGTCGGCTACGCCCTGCTCGGGGCCGAGCTCGACCAGCTGATCGCCGCGGCGTTCATGGCGGCGCCGGGGGCGCTGCTCATGGCCAAGATCGTCGTCCCGGAGACCGAGGACGTCGACGCCGACGGGGTGCCGGTCGCAGCCGGCGCCGTCGCCGACCGCGGGAGGGAGCGGGCCGAAGGGGGCGCCTCCTCGGACGGGGAGACCGCGACCCGGACCGCCTCCGCATCGGCGGGGGAGGCGGGCAGCGAGGACGAGGAGGAGCACGTCAACGTCATCGACGCGGCCGCCGGCGGCGCCGCGCAGGGGCTGAAGCTGGCGGCCAACATCGGCGCGATGCTCCTCGCGTTCATCTCACTCATCGCGCTCGTCAACCTGCTGCTCGGCACGGCCGGTGGCTGGTTCGGCGCCGAGGACCTCACCTTCGAGAAGATCCTCGGCTGGGTCTTCGCGCCCGTGATGTTCGTCGTCGGCGTGCCGTGGAGCGAGGCGGTGGCCGCGGGCAGCTTCGTCGGGCAGAAGACCATCGTCAACGAGTTCGTCGCCTTCAGCGCCTTCGGCCCGGTCGCCGAGGACTTCAGCGACAAGACGCGCGCGATCGTGACCTTCGCCCTCACCGGCTTCGCGAACCTCGGCTCGCTCGCGATCCTGCTCGGCGGGCTCGGCGGGCTCGCCCCGGAGCGGCGCCCCGAGATCGCGCGCTACGGCCTCCGGGCCATCGCCGCGGCGACCCTCGCGAACCTCATGAGCGCCGCGATCGCGGGCATCCTCATCGGCTGAGGGACCCGCGCGGACGCGCTCAGCCGTGGATCCCGCACTCCGTCTTGTCCCGCCCGGACCAGCGGCCCGAGCGCGGGTCCGCACCGGGCTGGACCCGCGCGGTGCACGGCGCACACCCGATGGAGGGGTACTCGTCGGAGAGCAGCAGGTTGACCGGGACCCGGTGGCGCAGGCCGTAGCCCAGCATGTCGTCGGAGGACCACGCCGCGAGCGGG
Organism: uncultured Actinomycetota bacterium; assembly: GCA_963815545.1. Lineage (GTDB taxonomy): Bacteria > Actinomycetota > Actinomycetes > Actinomycetales > Dermatophilaceae > Phycicoccus. The sequence continues at coordinate 422,369 of CAWFGY010000005.1, read as the reverse complement.
TTGACCTTGACGATGCCGTTGGTCTCGTCGAAGGTCACCGTCGAGGTGCTCGCGCGGGCGGCCGACTCCTGCCGGCGCACCCCGGACATCCAGCACTCGTACCCGGTGAGCGCGGCGCGCAGCGGCTCGACCTTGCGCATCCGGCAGCACGCGGCGGGGTCGCGGTCGTGCAGGCGCGGCCCGTGCTCGGCGTCCTGCTCGGGCACCGTGAGCCGGGGCCGCACGTCGACGACGGTGACGTCGAGGGTGAGGTCGACCTCGTCGCGGGCACCGAGGGTCTCGGCGAAGTGGTAGCCGGTGTCGAGGAAGAGCACGTCCACCCCCGGGGCGTGCTGCGAGACGAGGTGGGGGAGGACCCCGGTCTCCATGCTGCTCGCCACGGCGAGGGTGCCGGGGAAGGTCCGGGCCGCCCACGCGACGACCTCGTCGGCCGGCGCGTCCCCGACGAGGCGCGCACCGTCCTCCGCGAGCGCCCGCAGGTGCGCGGTCGAGCGGCGGGTGCGGGTGGCGACGGCGGTCATCGCAGCTCGTCCTCGTCGACCCGGTGGGCCCAGGACGAGAAGGTCTCGCCGGCGCTGCGCTGGGCGAGGAAGCGGCGGACGAGCCGCTCGACGAGGTCCGGGAGGTCACCGGCGGTCACCCGGAGGCCGCGGACCGTGCGGCCGAGGCCGGCCTCGTCGCGGTCCGCCGAGGCGAGCCCGCCGCCGAGGTGCACCTGGAAGCCGGGCCGCTGCTCGCCGTCGACGGTCACGAGCTGACCCTTGAGCCCGATGTCCGCGACCTGGATCCGCGCGCACGAGTTGGGGCACCCGTTGACGTGCAGGCTGATCGGGGTGTCGAGGTCGCCGGTGACGTCCGCGAGGCGCCGCTCGAGCTCCGCCACGGCCGTCGCGGCGGTGATCTTGGTGTCGACGATGGCGAGCTTGCAGTACTCGATGCCCGTGCAGGCCATCGTGTGGCGGCGGAAGGGGCTGGGATGCACCGAGAGCCCGAGGTCGTCGAGCCCGGCGACCAGGGCCGCGAGCCGGTCGGGAGCGACGTCGAGCACGACGAGCTTCTGGTGCGGGGTGAGCCGCAGCCGGTCGCTGCCGGCCGCGGCCATGAGGTCGGCGAGCCCGGCGAGCGTCTCGCCGCTGACCCGCCCCACGACGGGGGCGGCCCCGACGTAGTGCGAGCCGTCCTTCTGCACGTGGACCCCGACGTGGTCACCCGGGGTGGTGGCGGGGGCGGGAGCGGGTCCGTCCGGCAGGGTGTAGCCGAGGTACTCCTCCTCGAGAACGCGGCGGAACTCGACCGGACCCCACTCGGCGAGAAGGAACTTCAGCCGCGCCTTGGTCCGCAGGCGGCGGTACCCGTAGTCGCGGAAGAGCCGGACCACCCCGTGCCACACGTCGGCGGCGCGGTCCTCGGTGACGAAGGTGCCGAGCCGTTCGGCCAGCCGCGGGGCCGTCGATAGACCCCCGCCGACCCACAGGTCGTAGCCCGGGCCGAGCACGGGGTGGACGACGCCGACGAGGGAGAGGTCGTTGACCTCGTGGACGACGTCGAGACTGGGGTGGCCGGTCACGGCGGACTTGAACTTGCGGGGCAGGTTGGCGAGCTCGGGGTCCCCGACGAAGCGCGACACGATCTCGTCGATGACCGGCGTCGGGTCGAGGATCTCGTCGGCGGCGATCCCGGCGAGCGGGCTGCCGAGCACGACCCGCGGGGTGTCGCCGCACGCCTCGGTGGTCTGGAGCCCGGCGTCCTCGAGCCGGCGCCAGATCTCGGGGACGTCCTCGACCCGGATCCAGTGGTACTGGATGTTCTGCCGGTCGCTGATGTCGGCGGTGCCGCGGGCGAACTCGAGGGAGATGTCGGCGAGGACCCGGAGCTGACGGAGGGTGAGCGCCCCGCCGTCGAGGCGGACCCGGAGCATGAAGAACTCGTCGGAGAGCTCGGTGTCGTCGAGCTGGGCGGTGCGGCCGCCGTCGATGCCGGGCCGGCGCTGGGTGTAGAGCCCCCACCAGCGGAACCGTCCGCTGAGGTCGTGCGGGGGGATCGAGGCGAAGCCCTGCTTGCTGTAGACCTGCTCGATCCGCTGCCGGACGGCGAGACCGCCCTCCTCCTGCTTCCACTCCTCGTTCGCGTTGAGCGGGTCGGTGCCATCGACGGCCCACTGGCCGTTGGACCTCCCGGGGCGGGGCGGACGCAGGGTCCGTGCCGGAGTGTCGGTCGTCGTCGTCATCTCGGTGGTCCTCAGGGGGTGGATTACCGTTCGGCATGCAATCTATAACACCGCGTTATTTGGCCTAGCGGCGTCCACGATGTGGAAGCGGGGCTATGATCGAACACGTGTTCGATGAATCGGGAGTCGCCGGGGAGCCGCCCCTGCGCGCCCCGACCCCAGCCGCTCCGGTCCGCCAGCGGTCCTCCGCCGGAGCGACGGGCGCGGGTGGCCCCCCGGGCTGGCCGCAGGGGGTGCCGCCGCCCGGGCAGCGGGGCTGGGAGCACCGGGCCGTCGCCTGGCTGCTCGACCACTGCCCGCCGGACTACCGGCTCTACCCGTCGTGGCGACGCCACCCGGTGGCGCTCGGGTGGCTCACCGTCCGGCACCTCGACGCCCAGCTCGACGCGATGCGCTCCTCCTACCGCGAGGTGCGCGTCGCGCTCGTCGACGACATCGGCCCCGAGGGCGTCACCCAGGTCCTCGCCGACCTCGAGTGCGAGGGGGTCCGGCTCCTCGCCGCCCGTCGTGCGGCCGGCCTGCTCCTCGACGCCCTGCGCGGGCTCGAGTTCGTCCCCACCCTCTGAGGCTCGGCGTGGTGCGGTGAGTACTTCGGCTCATGACGGGCCTCGGCCGTCGGGCCATGATCGGCGTCATGACCCTGACCCGCAGCCCGCGCCGCACCGCCGCCCTCGGGGCGCTCCTCGCCGCGGTCAGTGCCGGGACGTGGTGGGCGTGGCTGGGCTGGGACCACGAGTACTACACCGACCCGGCGACCGGGCAGGCCGCCGGGCCCTACCGCCCGTGGCAGGTCGTCGGCTGCATCCTGACCCTGCTCGCGGTCGCGGCCGTCGCCCATGCGCTCCTGCACCCCGTCGTGGTCGGTACGACCATGACGGTGGGTTTCGCCGCGGGGTTCGCGAGCAGCGCGGTGCCCGGGGACGAGACGGGTCTGGCGTTCGTCGGGGTCTTCCTCGTCGTCATCGGCATGTCCTTCGCCTCGGTCGTGCTCGCGCTCGTCGCCGTCGGCGTGCGCCTCACCCTGCGCCGCTCCCGATGACTCCTGCGTGGGATCGAGTGCCCTATCGAAGGTCCTGGTGCCCAGGGTGGGACTCGCCGAGGAAGCCGCCGAGGACCCGCGCCAGCTGCTCGGGGTTCTCCTCGGCCATGTGGTGCCCGCTGTCGATCCGTGCCGCCCGCACCGGCCCGCTCAGCCAGGGGCGCCAGATGGCGACGGGGTCGCCGTGCAGCTGCTCGAGGTCGTCGTGGATCGACCAGGCGATGAGCGTCGGACAGGTGACCGTGCCCCCCTCCGCTCGGGTGCGGCGGTCGTTCTCCGCGTCGACGGTCAGGCCGGCCCGGTAGTCCTCGAGCATGGCGCGCACCGTCCTCGGGTCGCGCAGCGCCGCGGCGACGTAGTCGAAGCTCTCCGCCCCCATGGCCTCCCTGGTCCGGTCGTCGAGCCCGTACCAGGCGTCCGGGTCGGCGGTGATGACGCGCTCGGCGTGCGGAGAGCCGGTGAAGAAGAACCAGTGCCACCACTGCGCGGCGAACCGCGCATCGGTGCGCTCCACCGACTCCAGCAGCGGGATGCCGTCGAGCACACCGAGGCAGGTGACCCGCTCGGCGTGGTCGAGCGCGCAGCGGTAGGCGACACCCTGCCCGCGGTCGTGCCCGACGACGGCGAAGCGGGGGTGCCCCAGGTGCTCCGACACGGCGACGACGTCCGCGGCCATCGCGCGGTCGGAGTGGACCTCGTGCGCCGCGTCCGGCTCCGGCTTGGACGAGCGGCCGTAGCCGCGCAGGTCGGGACAGACGACGGTGAAGCCCGCAGCAACCAGCAACGGCGCGACCCGGTGCCAGGTGGTGTGGGCGCGAGGGTGACCATGCAGCAGCACCACGGCCGGACCGGTGCCGCCGACCCGACCATGGATCCGCACGCCCGTCGACGCCCGCACGTCGAACTCCTGGAAGCCCCCGAACACGGCACCGAGCCTAGGGCTGCCGGGTAGTGCAGGCCGGGTGGAGGACGGGTGAAGGTCTGCAGGGGACTCACGACGGGTTCGGGCCCGCACGGCCGGAGCGCCTAGACTCGTCGGGTTCGACCGACCCCGAGAGCGACGAGGAGGTAGGCGGTGAGCCTGCTGGAACGGATCGGCGGTCCGCGCGACCTCAAGGCACTGCCGGCGGCCCAGCTGCCCGCGCTGGCCCAGGAGATCCGGACCTTCCTCGTCGACCAGGTCGCCCGCACCGGCGGGCACCTCGGCCCCAACCTCGGTGTCGTCGAGCTGACCATCGCCATCCACCGCGTCTTCGACAGCCCGCAGGACGCGGTGGTCTTCGACACCGGCCACCAGTCCTACGTCCACAAGCTGCTCACCGGCCGCCACGACTTCTCGGCGCTGCGCAAGCAGGGGGGACTGTCGGGGTACCCGAGCCGCGCCGAGTCCGAGCACGACGTCGTCGAGAACTCGCACGCCTCGACCTCGCTGTCGTGGGCGCACGGCATCGCCACCGGGCGCGTCATGCGGGGCGAGCGCGACCGGCACACCGTCGCCGTCATCGGTGACGGGGCGCTCACCGGCGGGATGGCCTGGGAGGCGCTGAACAACATCGCCGCCGAGGACGACCTGCCCCTGGTCCTCGTCGTCAACGACAACGAGCGGTCCTACGCCCCGACCCGCGGGGGCCTCGCCGACCACCTCGCGACGCTGCGCACCACCCGCGGCTACGAGCGGTTCCTCGACTGGGGCAAACGCAACCTGTCGCGCACCCCGGTCGTCGGCGGCGCGATGTACGAGACGCTGCACGGGGTGAAGAAGGGCATCAAGGACATCGTCGCCCCCCAGGGGATGTTCGAGGACCTCGGCCTCAAGTACGTCGGGCCGGTCGACGGCCACGACGAGGGCGCCATCGAGAACGCGCTCCGCAAGGCCAAGGCGTACGGCGGGCCCGTGCTGGTCCACGTCCTCACCCAGAAGGGCCGCGGCTACGACCCCGCCACCTCCGACGAGGCCGACCAGTTCCACGCGGTCGGGGTCATCAACCCCGAGACCGGCCTGCCCCTCGAGATCGCCGGCCGCAGCTGGACCGACGAGTTCGCCGACACGATGGTGCAGCTGGGCGAGGAGCGCGACGACATCGTCGCCATCACCGCCGCGATGATGATGCCGGTGGGCCTCCAGCCGTTCTGCGACCGCTTCCCCGAGCGCACCGTCGACGTCGGCATCGCCGAGCAGCACGCCCTGACGATGGCCGCCGGCCTCGCGTTCTCGGGGCTGCACCCGGTCGTCGCCGTGTACGCGACCTTCCTCAACCGCGCCTTCGACCAGCTCCTCATGGACTGCGCGCTGCACCAGGCAGGTGTGACCGTCGTGCTCGACCGCTCCGGGGTCACCGGGCCTGACGGGGCGTCGCACCACGGGATGTGGGACATGACGATCGCGGGCGTGGTGCCCGGCCTGCACCTGGCCGCGCCACGGGACGGCCAGCAGGTGGCGCGGGCCGTGCGGGCCGCGGTCGCGATCGACGACGCCCCGTCGGTGGTCCGGTTCCCCAAGGGCAGCGTCGCCGAGCCGATCGAGGCCGTGCGGGTCGTCGGCACGGTCGACGTCCTCGCCGAGCCCGACGACGGCGACGTCGACGTCCTGCTCGTCGGCGTCGGCTCGATGGCCGCGACGGCGCTCACCGCCGCCGAGAAGCTGACGGCCGAGGGGCACCGGGTCCGGGTCGTCGACCCGGTGTGGGCGCTTCCCGTGCCGGACGCCGTGGTCACGCTGGCCCGGGCCGCGGGCCGGGTCGCCGTCGTCGAGGACAACGTCGTCGTCGGTGGTATCGGGTCCCAGGTCACCCAGGTGCTCCGGGACGCCGGGCTCGAGGTGCCCGTCGACCTCTTCGGGCTGCCGAAGCGCTTCCTCGACCACGGCGCGCGGGGTCAGGTCCTCGACGCCGTCGAGCTCACCCCCGACGCGGTCGCCGGCGCACTCCGCCGCCACCTCGGCTGAGGGGGCGGCCCCGGTCGTGGCCGATCACGACGGCGTCGGAGCCGGCGGGAGCCGCACCGAGGTCCGGCACGCCTACGACAGCATCGCCGCGGACTACGCGGCGATGTTCCCGGACACCGGCCCCGAGACGTCGCTCGACCTGGCGATGGTCGACACCTTCGTCGAGCAGCTGGGGGTCGGGGGTGGGGCGCACGTCCTCGACGCGGGCTGCGGCACGGGCCGGATGAGCCGCTACCTCGCGGCGCGTGGCTGCGCGGTCGTCGGGGTCGACCTCTCGCCGGGCATGCTCGCGCAGGCGCGCGAGGCGCGGCCGGACCTCGAGGTCCACGAGGCCTCGATCACCGACCTGCCGTTCCCCGACGCAGCCTTCGACGGTGTGCTGCTCTGGTACTCGGTCATCCACCTGGGCGACGACGACCTGGCCCTTGCGATGGTCGAGGCCGCGCGCGTGCTGCGCCCCGGCGGTCTCGTCCTCGTCGCCTCGCAGAAGGGCACCGAGGTGTGGGACGTCGGCCGAGGGCTGCGCGAGCGCGGTCACGACGTCTCGCTGGTCCGCGTCCACCGGGGTCCCCGCGAGCTCATCGGCGCCCTCGCGGCCGTGGGCCTCGAACGCCGGGCGAGAGTGGTCCGAGAGCCGTTCGGCACCGAGCGGTTCGGCCAGGTGGTCGTCCTCGCGCGGAAGGCGGGGGCTCAGCCCGCCGCGGTCGACGCGCCCGACGCTGCGCGGTAGGCGCCAGCCGGTCCCCGACGCCAGGGCGTCGATGCGGGCCGGGCGGTCCTCGGGACGCACGCGCGCTGTCACATCGCCAGGACCAGGCGGCGCCGAGGGCCCGAGGGCGGATCGGCTGACCGCGAACACGCTGGACCTCTGCGACCGGGCCGGGTTGGCTGGCGGACATGAGGATCCTCGTGCTCGGTGGAACGGCGTGGCTCGGGCGGACGGTCGCGCAGGAGGCGCTGCGCCGCGGCCACGACGTCACGTGCCTCGCGCGGGGTAGCGCTCCGCCCCCCGAGGGGGCCACCTTCGTCACGGCTGACCGTGACGCCGACGACGGCCTCGCGGTCGTGACGGACATCGACTGGGATGCCGTCGTCGACGTCTCCCGTCAGCCCGGGCAGGTCCGGCGGTCGGTTCGCGACCTGCGCACGGCGCACCACCTGTTCGTCTCGACGGGCAACGTCTACGCCACCTGCGACGCCCTCGAGCAGGACGAGGACGCGCCACTGCGCGAGCCGCTGGACAGTGACGTCCTGGAGGACATGGAGAAGTACGGGGAGGCCAAGGTCGCGTGCGAGGCGGCGGTGCTCACGTCGGGAGCCACGGCAACCGTCATTCGCTCCGGCCTCATCGGTGGACCCGGCGACTCGTCGGGCCGCACCGGCTACTGGCCCTGGCGCTTCGCCCACCCGGTGGGGGAGGAGGTCGTCGTCCCCGACGACCCGGAGTTCCCCACGGCGATGATCGACGTTCGCGACCTCGCAGCGTGGGTCGTCACGCTCGTCGAGGAGGGGGCCGGCGGCGTCTTCAACGCGACGGGACCGACGACGCCGCTCGGCGAGGTGCTCGCCCTCGCGGCGGAGGTCGGCGGGACCGGTGCGCGGCCACGCCCCGTCGCGCCCGACCGGCTCGCCGAGCTGGGCGTCGACCACTGGATGGGGCCGGCGTCACTCCCGCTGTGGATCGGTGACACCGACTGGCGCGGCTTCGCGACCATGGACACGACCCGTGCCCGCGGCGCCGGACTGACCCTCCGCCCGCTGCGCGAGACCCTCGCCGACGCCCTCGCGTACGAGGAGTCGCGACCCGAGGGAGAGGAGCGCGGCGCCGGCCTCACCGACGACGACGAGCGCCGCGTCCTCGCGGCCACCGAGCCCGCCACGTAGGCCGACAGGCCGGCCAGGTTCCCCCGCTCCTGGCCATCTGCGGGGGTCCTGGCGCGACCGCAGCATGACCCCCGCAGATCGCCAGGAGCCGGGAGGTGCGGGGCGCGCCGGGCGCCGCCATGGGGCCGGGTCAGGCGGGCGGGTCCTGCGGTGGCCGCACGAAGGCGCTGGCGTACGTCGTCTCGCCCACCGCGATCGAGTACTCGCTGTAGTAGTCGCTGATCCCGTGCCGCTGCGCCTCGCGGTGCCGCGGGTGGTCCCGCCAGCCCCGGTGCGACGCGGGGTCGGCGAACGTCACGACGGTGCAGCGTTCGCCGTCCTCGGCCACGAACGTCTTGGTCTCGACGAACCCCGGCATCGACCGGGCGAGATCCGTGACGACGGCGAGCTCGTCCCGGTAGGCGTCCTCGTGCTCCGGGCGCAGCCGGTTGCGGAAGACCGTGACGACCTGGCCGACGCGCGGCCGCCCCGGGACGTCGGTGCCCATCTCAGATGTCGCGGAAGGTCTCGATCGTCGCCCCGAGGGCGTTGAGGCGCTCGGCGAGGTCCTCGTAGCCACGGTTGATGACGTAGACGTTGCGCAGCACGGACGTCCCCGGCGCGGCGAGCATCGCGAGCAGGACGACCACGCCCGGGCGCAGGGCCGGCGGGCACATGACCTCGGCGGCGCGCCACCTCGGCGTCGGGCCGGTGATCATCACCCGGTGCGGGTCGAGGAGCTGGACCTGGCCGCCGATCTTCGTCAGCTCGGTGAGGTAGATCGCGCGGTTCTCGTACACCCAGTCGTGGATCATCGTCGTGCCCTCGGCACAGGCGGCGATGAGCGCGAAGAACGGCAGGTTGTCGATGTTGAGCCCGGGGAAGGGCATCGGCGCGATCTTGTCGACCGGCGCGGTGAGCGGGCCCGGGTGGATGGTGAGGTCGACGAGGCGGGTGTGCCCGTTCTTGGCGAGGTACTCCTCGGTGAGGTCGAAGCGCAGGCCCATCTCCTCGAGGGTCGCGAGCTCGATCTCGAGGAACTCGATCGGGACCCGCTCGATGGTGATCTCCGACTCGGTGACGACCGCGGCCGCGATGAGGCTCATCGCCTCGATCGGGTCCTCCGAGGGGGAGTACTCGATGTCCTGGTCGATCCTGCCGACGCCGGTGACGGTGAGGGTCGTGCTGCCGATGCCCTCGATGACGACCCCGAGGCCGCGCAGGAAGAAGCACAGGTCCTGGACCATGTAGTTCGGGGAGGCGTTGCGGATGACCGTCGTGCCGTCGTACCGGGCGGCGGCGAGCAGGACGTTCTCGGTGACGGTGTCGCCGCGCTCGGTGAGGATGATGGCGCGCTTGGGGTTGCGGTCGCGGTCGACGGACGCCTCGTAGAAGCCGTGCGTGGCGGCCACGTCGAGCCCGAAGTGGCGCAGCGCCGACAGGTGCGGCTCGACGGTGCGCGTCCCGAGGTCGCAGCCGCCGGCGTACGGCAGCTGGAAGGTGTCGTAGTCCGCGAGCAGCGGCCCGAGGAACATGATGACGGTGCGGGTGCGCCGGGCGGCCTCGATGTCGATGCCGGCGAGGTCGAGCTTCGCGGGCGGCACGATCTCGAGGTCGTTGCTGTCGGGGAGCCACCGCACCCGGACCCCGATCGAGGTGAGGACCTCGATGATCCGGTTGACCTCCTCGATGCGGGCGAGGTTGCGCAGCGTCGTCTTGCCCCGGTTGAGCAGGCTCGCACAGAGCAGCGCGACGGCGGCGTTCTTGCTCGTCTTGACCGGGATGGAGCCCGAGAGCTTCTTGCCGCCGACGATGCGCAGATGCTGGGGGCCGCTGTGCCCGAGCGAGACGAACTCGCTGTCGAGCTTCTCGCCGACGCGGGCCAGCATCTCGAGGGACAGGTTCTGCTTGCCCTGCTCGATGCGCGCCACGGCGCTCTGGCTCGTGCCGAGCAGGTCGGCGAGCTCGTTCTGGGTGAGGCCCTGGTGGCGCCGGGCGTCCCGGATGAGGGTGCCGATGCGGGTCAGGTACGTGTCGCTGGTGGTCGTCGTCACGTCATCCATGGTAGATCACATGTGAGATATTGCGAGCCGCCGGCTGGCGCCGCCTGGCCCGGCTCTCAGGAAATCCGATGACCTGCGAGGACGTCGCGGACACGGGGTGTCCGCGCCGTCTCACCCAGCGGTCGCTCACGCCGGCACGCTGGCGACACCGCGCGGCAGGACCCGGCGGCCGAGCACGCGCTCGGTGGCGCCCTCACGGTCGAGCAGGGGGATGAGCCCCCCGTTCCAGAACTGGAAGCCGGCCCCGGTGATCATCGCGAGGTCGATGTCCATCGGCGCCTCGACGACCCCGTCGGACAGCATGAGCCCGACCTCCTCGGCGAGGGCGCCGAGCACCCGCTCCCGGACCTGCTCGGCGCTCAGCTCGACCGGCTGCTCGGGCCGCTCGCGCATCGCCTCGACCTCGGGGTCCGGCACCGGGCGGCCGTCCTCCATCCGGTAGTAGCCGCGCTTGCCGGCCTCGACGATCCGGCGCAGCGTCGGCGAGACGAAGAACCGGTCCCCGAAGGCGCGATGCAGGGTCTCGCTGTTGTGCAGCGCGATGGCCGGGCCGACGAGCCCGAGGAGGACGAACGGCGGCATCGGCGCGAGCCCCGCGACCCCCCGGTCCGCGACCTCGACGGGGGTGCCCTCGTCGACGATCCGCGAGTACTCGCCCATGAAGCGGCCGAGCAGCCGGTTGACGACGAACGAGGCGGAGTCCGCGGAGCGGACGCAGGTCTTGCCGAGCGCCCGGCCGGTGGCGAAGGCGGTCGCGAGCGTCGCCTCGTCGGTCGCCGCGCCGGGGATGACCTCGAGCAGCGGCATGACGGCGACCGGGTTGAAGAAGTGGAAGCCGACGACGCGCTCGGGGTGGGCGAGTCCGCTCGCCATCTCGGTGATCGACAGCGAGGACGTGTTCGTCGCGAGCACGCACTCGGCCGGGACGACGGCCTCGACCTCGGCGAACACCTGCTGCTTGACCGACATCTCCTCGAAGACGGCCTCGATGACGAAGTCCGCGTCGGCGAAGCCGTCCTTGGACGTCGAGCCCGTGACGAGGCGGGTCAGGAACGACGCCTGGTCCGGGGAGATCCGGCGCTTCTCGAGCAGCGTGCCGACCTCCTGGTGGACCCAGCCGACGCCCTTGGCGACGCGCTCCTCGTCCAGGTCGGTCAGGACGACGGGCACGCCGAGGCGCCGGGCGAAGAGGAGGGCGAGCTGGCTCGCCATGAGGCCCGCACCGACGATGCCGACCTTCGTCACGGGCCGGGCCAGGCTGCGGTCGGGGGCGCCGGCGGGCCGCTTGGCACGCTTCTGCACGAGGTCGAAGGCGTAGAGACCGGCCCGCAGCTCGTCGCCCATGATGAGGTCGCCGAGCGCCTCGTCCTCGGCGGCGAAGGCCTCCTCGCGGGTCGCGGTGCGGGCGGCCCGCACCAGGTCGACGGCCCGCAGGGCGCCGGGGGAGCGCCCCGCCGTCTTGGCGAGGACGACCTTGCGGGCGCGGTCGCACGCGGCGTCCCAGGCGGCCGCGTCCAGGTCGACCTCGCCCCGTTCCACCGTCACGGCGCCGGTCAGGACCCCCGCCGCCCAGCGCAGCGAGTCCTCGAGGAAGTCCGCCGGCTCCAGGAGCACATCGGCGATGCCGAGGTCGGCGACCTCCGCGGCCTTGAGCATCCGGTTCTGGGACAGCGGGTTGTCGATGATGACCTTGAGCGCAGCCGCGGGCCCGACGAGGCGCGGCAGGAGGTAGCAGCCGCCCCAGCCGGGGAGGAGCCCGAGGAAGGTCTCGGGCAGGGCGAAGGCCGGGACCCCCGCGGAGACGGTGCGGTAGTCGGCCGACAGCGCGAGCTCGACGCCGCCACCCATCGCCGCCCCGTTGACGAAGGCGAACGTCGGGACCGGCAGGTCCATGAGGGTGGCGAAGGCGTGGTGCCCGGCGCCGGCGATCCGGACGGCCTGCTCGCGCTCGGTGACGTACGGGATGCCCGAGAGGTCGGCGCCGACCGCGAAGATGAACGGCTTGCCCGTGACGCCGACGGCCTGGATCTCACCCGCCTCGGCGCGACCCCGCAGGGTGTCCAGGGCGTCCTGGAGCCCGGCGATGCCCTCGGGCCCGAAGGTGTTGGGCCGGGTGTGGTCCCTGCCGTTGTCGAGCGTGATGAGCGCCAGGGTGCCCGCACCGGCGGGCAGGGTCACGTCCTGCACCGGGGTGCGGGTGACGACCTCTGCGGGCAGCTGGGGGGCCTCGGTGGTGGTGGTCATCGGATCAGGCCTCCGTGCCGTAGTCGCTGTGGTGGGGGTTCTCCCAGATGACGGCGCCGCCCATGCCGATGCCGATGCACATCGCGGTCAGCCCGTAGCGGACCTCGGGGTGTTCCTCGAAGTGCCGGGCGAGCTGGGTCATGAGCCGCACGCCGGAGGAGGCGAGGGGGTGCCCGGTGGCGATGGCGCCACCCCAGGGGTTGACGCGGGCGTCGTCGTCGGCGATGCCGAAGTGCTCGAGGAAGGCGAGCACCTGGACGGCGAAGGCCTCGTTGAGCTCGAAGAGCCCGATGTCCTCGATGGTGAGCCCGGCCTTGGCCAGCGCCTTCTCGGTGGCGGGGATGGGTCCGACGCCCATGACCTCGGGCTCGACGCCGACGAAGGCGTAGGAGGCCAGGCGCATCCGGACCGGGAGGCCCAGCTCGTCGGCGGCGGCCTGCGACGCGAGGATGCAGGCGGTGGCGCCGTCGTTGAGGCCGGCGGCGTTGCCCGCCGAGACGTTGCCGTGCGGCCGGAACGGGGTCTTGAGGCCGGCGAGCTCCTCGACGGTGGTGCCGGGTCGGGGCGGCTCGTCGGTCGTCGCGAGGCCCCAGCCCCTCTCGGCGTGACGGGTCGCGACGGGGACGAGGTCGGGCTGGACCTTGCCGGCCTCGTAGGCGGCCGCGAGCTTGCGCTGGCTGCCGACGGCGAACGCGTCGCAGCGCTCCTTGGTGAGCCCGGGGAACCGGTCGTGCAGGTTCTCGGCGGTCTTGCCCATGACCAGGGCCGACTCGTCGACGAGCTTCTCGGCGACGATGCGCGGGTTGGGGTCGACGCCCTCGCCCATCGGGTGGCGGCCCATGTGCTCGACGCCGCCGGCGATGGCCACGTCGATGGCCCCCACGCCGATCGAGGAGGCGAGGCTGGTGACGGCGGTCATCGCGCCCGCACACATCCGGTCGATCGAGTAGCCGGGGGTGCTCTTGGGCAGGCCGGACAGCAGCGCGGTGAGGCGTCCGAGGGTGAGCCCCTGGTCGCCGATCTGGGTCGTCGCGGCGATCGCCACCTCCTCGACGCGGTCCTTGGGGAGCTCGGGGTGGCGGCGCAGCAGCTCGCGGACGCACTTGATGACGAGGTCGTCGGCGCGGGTCTGGGCGTACATGCCCTTCTCGCCGGCCTTGCCGAAGGGGGTGCGGACGCCGTCGACGAAGACGACCTCCTGGAGCTCACGGGGCACGAGGTGGCCTCCCTGGTCGGGTGCGGGGGTCGGCCCGGACGCGCCGGGCACGCCCAGAGCCTACTAAGCGAGCGCTTAGTCGTCGATGGGGCGGCGCGTGAGCACCGTCACCTCCTGGCCGTCGGCCGGCCCTGCGTGACTGCGCCGCGTCCCCTCCTGGCGATGGGGGGTGCGGGGGCGCTCAGGCGTCGGGGTGGGCGTCGAACGCCGCGACGAGCATCGGCGCGACCGTGTCGGCCTGCCAGCGACGCACGCCGTAGCCCTCGAGCGCGGCGGTGAAGCCGTCGACGTCGCGCTGCTCCGGAGGGCTCCAGACGACCCGGCGCAGCGGGTCGGGGGAGCAGACGTTCTCGACCGGGATGGTGTGCTTCTCGGCGAAGGTGGTGAGCGCGGCCCGGGTCGCCGCGAGCCGCTCGGCGGCCACGGGGTTCTTGTCGACCCACGACCGCGGCGGTGGCGGGCCGTCGGAGGGCAGGCTGCGCGGCGGCAGCTCGGACTCGGGCACCTCCTCGGCCAGCCGGACCGCCTCGACCCAGTGCCGTCCGTACCGCGCGATGGCGCGATGGCCCGAGGGCAGGTCGGCGGGAGTGCGCGGGGCGGCCTTGGCGATGTCGACGAGCGCCGCGTCGGGCAGCACCCGGCCGACCGAGGTGTCCCGCTCGCGGGCGATCGCGTCGCGGGCGTACCAGAGCTCGCGCACGATCCCGATCGACCGGCGCTGTCGCAGCGTGTTGATGCCCGACGTCCGGCGCCACGGGTCGACCCGCTCGGCCGGCGACCAGCGGAGCAGGGCGTCGAACTCCTGGCGCGCCCACTCGTCCTTGCCCTGGGCGGCCAGGTCGACGCCCATGAGGTTGCGCAGCTCGCCGAGCACCTCGACGTCGAGGGCGGCGTAGCGCAGCCACGGGTCGGGCAGCGGCCGGGTGGACCAGTCGACCGCCGAGTGCTCCTTGGCCAGCCGCAGCCCCAGGTAGTGCTCGACGACCGCGGCGAGCCCGACCCGGTGCAGCCCGAGGATCCGCGCCGCCAGCTCGGTGTCGAAGAGCTGTCGGGGGCGGAGGCCGACCTCGGCGAGGCACGCGAGGTCCTGGGTCGCGGCATGCAGGATCCACTCGGCGGCGCCGATGGACTCCGCGACCGGGCTGAGGTCGGGGACCGAGATCGGGTCGATGAGGAAGGTGCCCGCGCCCTCGCGGCGCAGCTGGACGAGGTAGGCGCGCTGGCCGTAGCGGTAGCCGGAGGCGCGTTCGGCGTCGATCGCCACCGGCCCCTGGCCCGCGCCGACGGCACGGGCGACGTCGTCCAGGGTCCGCTCCGACTCCACGACGGGAGGAACCCCCTCGGCGGGCTCCTCGAGCGGGACCGTGGGCTCCTCGGCGTCCTGCGGACCGGTGGGCGCGTCGTCCTGGGCGGTGGTCATGGGCTGTGCTGGGGTCACCGGCGCGGGCCGGGGAGGGCGACGACACCCTCCGGGAGAGGGGGCAGGCCGGCGATCGTGCACAGGAGGTCCGACCAGGCGAGGAGGTGCTGACCGACCTCGGGGCCTCCGGGGGTCCAGGACGCGCGCAGCTCCATCTCGATGCTCGCGGGGCGGTCGGCGAGCCCGCCGAAGCTCTCGGACACCACGCGCGTCACGGTGCCGGCGGCGGCGAGGACCTCGACCCCCCGCGCGGTCAGCGCATCGGTGAGCCAGCTCCAGCCGACCTCCCCGAGCAGGGGCTCGGCCGCGAACTCGGGCTCGAGCTCCGCCCGGGCGAAGGTCACCGCACGCCACTGGCCACCCCAGGGCTCGGGGGCCGACGGGTCGTGGAGGAGGACGAAGCGGCCGGACGCGAGCTCCTCGTCGGCGTCGCGCGGGTCGATGACGTCCGCGGTCAGCGCGACGGCGTGCGGCGCGATGCGCTGCGGGGCGGGCACCTCGGTGAGCCGCACCTCGGGCCGGAGCCGGGCATGGTGCAGCTCGTCGAGTGCCTGGGTGAAGTCCGGGGACTCCGGGCCGGTGAGTGTGCTGCGTGCCACGTGCAGCAATGTAAGCCGATCCCGGCGTCCCGCGGGTGAGGCCACGCCGACTCGGGCCGGACGGCGGATACGCTGCCGCGGTGCTCAGCATCCTGGCCCTCGGGTCGTCCGCGGCCTGGGGCGCCTCGGACTTCCTCGCCGGGATGGCCTCCCGGCGCCGTCACCCCGTCGCCGTCGTCGGCTGGACCCAGGCGCTGGCGCTGCTCGTCCTCACCGTCATCGTCCTCGTCCGGGGCCCGTCGGGTGCAGGCACAGCGTGGGTCCTCTGGGCGGCGGGCGCCGGCCTGGCGGGGCTCTTCGGCCTCGTCTGCTTCTACACGGCGCTGTCGCGCGGGACGATGGGGGTCGTCGCCCCGATCGCCGGCCTGGGCGTCGTCATCCCGGTGGCGCTCGGCGTGCTCGGTGGGGAGCGGCCCCCGGCCCTCGCCTGGGTCGGGATGCTCGTCGCGGTCCTCGGCGTGACCCTCGCCTCCGGTCCCGAGCTCGCCGTCGGGCTGTCGGCGCGCCCGGTGCTGCTGGCCGCGGGCGCCGCGGTCGGGTTCGGGTTCACCCTCTACCTCCTCGACCGGGGGGCCCGGGAGTCGACCCTGATGACGCTGTGGGGGATGCGGATCACCTCGGTGACAGTGCTGCTCTGTGTCGCCCTGGTCGTCCGCTCGGTCGGCGGGGTGCGGGCCGCCGACACCCCTTTGCTCCTCGTCATCGGGTGCGGTGACCTCGCGGCGAACGCGCTCTTCGCGGTCGCGTCGTCCCGGGGCGAGGTGAGCATCGCCTCCGTCCTCGGCTCGCTCTATCCCGTGGTCACCGCGGTGCTCGCGCGCATCGTCCTCGACGAGCGGCTCCGGCGCATCCAGCAGGTGGGGGTGGTCCTCGCGGTCGGCGGAGCCGTGCTCATCGCCCTCTGACGTCGAGCCCGGGTCGCCGCGGATGCGAGGATGTCGGCTCGTGACGACCTCGCAGGCCCCGGCCGCCGCCGCCTTGTCCGACTCCCCGCTCGTGCGCGCCGCGCGCGGCCTCGACGTGCCGCACACCCCGGTGTGGTTCATGCGCCAGGCCGGCCGGTCCCTGCCCGAGTACCGCGCGGTGCGGGAGGGGGTGGGGATGCTCGAGTCCTGTCGACGCCCCGACCTCGTCACCGAGATCACCCTCCAGCCGGTGCGCAGGCACGGCGTCGACGCCGCGATCTTCTTCAGCGACATCGTCGTCCCGCTCGCCGCCGTCGGTGTCGACCTCGACATCGTCCCCGGGGTCGGGCCCGTGGTCGCCCAGCCGGTGCGCACCCGGGCCGACGTCGAACGGATCCGCGCCCTCGACGCCGCCGACGTCACCGACATCACCGAGTCGGTGCGGCTGCTCGTCGCCGAGCTGGGGCCGACGCCGCTCATCGGCTTCGCGGGGGCGCCCTTCACCCTCGCGTCCTACCTCGTCGAGGGGGGCCCGTCGAAGAACCACGAGCACACCAAGGCGCTCATGCACGGCGACCCGGCGCTCTGGCACGACCTGTGCGCCCGGCTCGCCCAGATCTCGGGCGCGTTCCTGCGGGTGCAGGCGGAGGCGGGCGCGTCGGTCGTCCAGCTCTTCGACTCGTGGGCCGGGGTGCTGAGCCGCGCCGACTACACCCGCTTCGTCCAGCAGCACTCGGCCGCCGCGCTCGCGGCCGTCGCGGACCTCGACGTGCCGCGCATCCACTTCGGCGTCGGCACCGGCGAGCTGCTGACCCTCATGGGCGAGGCCGGGGCCGACGTCGTCGGGGTCGACTACCGGGTCTCGCTCACCGACGCCCTCGAACGCACCGACGGGCGGTGGCCGGTGCAGGGCAACCTCGACCCGGCGCTGCTGTTCGCGCCCTGGGAGGCCCTCGAGCGTCGCGTCCGCGAGATCGTCGAGGAGGGCCGCGCCGCCCCCGGGCACATCTTCAACCTCGGGCACGGCGTGCTGCCCGCCACCGACCCCGACGTGCTCACCCGCGTCGTCGAGCTCGTCCACGAGGTCTCCGCCCGATGACCCACGACCCGGCGGTGTTCCACGCCGCCGAGCGCCCGATGCTCGACGCGTTCCTCGACGAGCACCGGGCCGGGCTCCGCGCGTGCCTCGACGGGCTCACCGAGGAGCAGGCCCGCCGGCGTCTCGTCCCGTCGCTGACGACGCTGCTCGGTCTCGTCAAGCACGCGACCTTCGTCGAGCAGGTGTGGTTCGACGAGGCCGTCACGTGCCGCAGCCGCGCCGAGATCGGGCTGCCGGAGACCGTCGAGGAGTCCTTCACCCTCACCGCCGACGACACCGTGGCGTCGGTGCAGGCCGCCCACCGCACCGCGTGCGAGGCGTCCCGCCGGGCGGTGGCCGACCTCGCCCTCGACGACCTCGTCCGCGGGAACCGCCGCGGGCCCCTGCCGCTGCGCTGGGTGTACCTCCACGTGATCCGCGAGCTGGCGCAGCACGCCGGTCACGCCGACATCCTGCGCGAGCAGGTGCTCGCGCAGGACGCCGACCGCGGTCTGACTCAGGCCGTCGGGGCCACCGGCGGGGTGGCCGGCTGCACGGGCCGGGGGCGGCGCCGCCACCACAGGACGAGCGGGACGACGACGACCGCGGTGGCCACCGCGAACGGCAGGAGCGCCCCGACGAGGGTGAGCAGGAGACGCACCGAGGTCGTGAACGCGGCCCAGCCCGAGGCCAGCCCGGCAAGGAAGCCGGTCGGGTCCTCCGTGGTGGGCGGGACGTCCCCGGCGGTGCTGAGGGTGACCGAGATGGGTGCCAGTGCGACGCGGTCCTCGAGCGCGGCCAGCTGCTGCTGCATCGACTCGAGGTCGGCCTGGCGACGGGACAGCTCGGACTCGAGCGTCACGATGTCCGCGAGCTTGGTCGCCCGGCTCATCAGGGCCCGGACCCGCTCGACGCTCGCCTTGAGCGACTCCACCCGCGAGGCGGTGTCGACGTACTGGCCGGTGACGTCACTGGTCCCGGTGCGCCGGGACAGGACGGCTCCGACCTCGGCGACCTCGTCGAGCGTGGCGTCGAGCCGCTCGACGGGCACCGAGATCGTCACGGACCCCCAGCCCTGGGGCCTGGTGACGGAGTCGTCGCCGAGCGGGACGGGCCCGTCGTCCGGGTCGCTCGAGACCTCCTCGGCGACGACGAGGCCGCCGGCAGCGGAGGCGATGGCCCGCAGCCGGGCGGCCGCGGCGGTGACGTCCTCGACGCGGAGCGAGACGTCGGCCCGGCGGGCGAGCTTGCGGTCGGTGACCGCCGAGATGACGGTCGTCGTGCTCTGTGCCTTGTCCGGCGCCACGGCGCCCGGCGCGGGGGCGCCCACCGACTCCTCGCGCACGGCACCGTCGGACTGGGTGGCGAGGTCGGCGGATCCGCCCGAGCCCCCGCCGGCGTCGTCACCCGCGCTGCAGGCCGCGAGGCCGAGGGCGAGCGTGCCGGCCAGGGCGACGGCCGCGAGTCGGGAGGGGCGGGACGGGGGGCGGGAGAGCGGTCGCACGAGAACTCCTTCGTCGGGTGGCGGTCCTCGGTAGGGCGCGCGCACCGGGGAGCCGGGTTCCCGGTCGTCGGTCTCGATCCGGTCACGGTGTGTCGGCGGTCATCCCGGGCCCGGGGCGCTCGGCCCGGTTCCGGCGGCGGCGGTGGTGCGTGAGACGCTGAGGGCATGCCAGAGGCCCCCGTCGCGACGCGGCCACACGTCGTCGTCGTCGGGGGTGGCATCGCCGGGCTCGTCGCCGCACTGGAGGTCTGCGACGCGCTCCCCGACGCGCACGTGACGGTCCTCGAGGCCGGTGACCGCTTCGGGGGGAAGCTGCGGCTCGAGGCCGTCGGCGGCCACCGGGTCGATGTCGGCGCCGAGTCGATGCTCGCCGTGCGGCCCGAAGGCGTCGACCTGGTCGAGCGGCTCGGAGCGGGGGAGAGGCTCGTCACGCCGGCCACGACCGCGGCGCGGGTCTGGAGCCGGGGCGCGCTGCACCCGCTGCCCGCCGCGACCCTGATGGGGGTCCCCACCGACCCCGCCAGTGCGCTCGGGGTGCTCGAACCGGCCGAGGTCGAGCGGGCGTCGGCCGAGGAGACCTGGCCGGGCGGGGCGCTCACCGAGGACGTCTCGGTGGGGGAGTACGTCGGGGCGCGGCTCGGCCGGCCCGTCGTCGACCGCCTCGTCGAGCCGCTGCTCGGGGGCGTCTACGCGGGGCACGCCGACCGGCTGTCGCTGCGGGCGACGATGCCGGCGCTGTGGGAGCGGGCGGTCGCCGGGCGGAGCCTGCTCGAGGGCGCGCCCGAGCGTCCACCCGGCCCCGACGGGTCCCGCCGGCCGGCCTTCGCCGGGGTGCGCGGTGGGCTGGGCCGGCTCCCCGAGCTCGCCGAGGAGACAGCTCCGCGCCCGGGGGGCCCTGCTGCGCACCGGGGCCGTCGTCCGCCAGGTCGAGCGGGCCGGGTCGCGGTGGCGGCTCGTCGTCGGGTCGGCCGCCGACCCGACGGCCGTCGACGCCGACGCGGTGGTGCTCGCGCTGCCGCCGGCACCGGCGGCGCGCCTGCTGCGCGACCTCGCGCCGTCGGCCGCGAGCGCGCTCGGCGACGTCGCGACGGCGTCGATGGCCGTCGTGACGGTGGCGGTGCGGCGGGACGGACTCGCGCCCCTGCCGGGCTCGGGGTTCCTCGTCCCGCCCGTCGACGGGCGCTCCATCAAGGCCGCGACCTTCTCCTTCGCCAAGTGGGCGTGGGTCGGTGCCCTCTCGCCGGACGTCGTGCATCTGCGTGCCTCGCTCGGCCGCGCCGGCGAGGAGGCCGTCCTCCAGCGCGACGACGCCGACCTCGTGACGCTCGCCGTCGCCGAGGTCGGCCACGCCCTGGGGGCTCCGCTCCCGCCCGTCGTCGACCACCACGTCCAGCGCTGGGGCGGCGCCCTGCCCCAGTACGACGTGGGCCACGTCGACCGCGTCGCCGCCGTCCGGGCCGACGTCGAGCGCCTCCCTGGCGTCGAGGTCGCCGGCGCCACCTACGACGGTGTGGGCATCCCCGCCGTCGTGGCGTCGGCCGTGCGGGCCGCGCGCGGCGTCGTCGACCACCTGAGCCGCATCACCCCATCCCGAGGAGACAGCCGATGAGCACCCCGAGCCGACCCGCGCCCGCCAAGCCCGGCGCCGCCCGCATCCGCGAGATCAACGACACGATCCGGTACGCGATGTGGTCGGTCTTCGCCCTCGCCGAGCCGCTCGGCGACGCCGACCGGGGGGCCGCCGCCGAGGAGGTCGAGGCCCTCTTCGCCGAGCTCGAGGCCGAGGGCGTCGTCGTCCGCGGGACCTACGACGTCGCCGGGCTGCGGGCCGACGCCGACCTCATGGTGTGGTGGCACGCCGCCACGATCGAGGCGCTGCAGGACGCGTACCACCGGCTGCTGCGCACCGAGCTGGGGCAGGCGCTCGACCCCGTCTGGTCGGTGGCCGCCCTGCACCGGCCGGCGGAGTTCAACAAGAGCCACATCCCGGCGTTCATGGCCGACGAGGAGCCCGGCGCGTATGTGTGCGTCTACCCGTTCGTCCGGTCCTACGACTGGTACCTGCTCGGCGACACCGAGCGCCGCGACATGCTCGTCGAGCACGGGAAGATGGCGCGGGAGTACCCCGATGTGCGGGCCAACACCATCGCCTCGTTCGCGCTGGGCGACTACGAGTGGATCCTCGCCTTCGAGGCCGAGGAGCTGCACCGCATCGTCGACCTCATGCGCGAGCTGCGCGCCTCCCAGGCCCGCCGGCACGTCCGCGAGGAGGTGCCGTTCTACACCGGCCCCCGCGTCGCGGTCCGCGACCTGCTCGCCCGGCTGCGCTGAGCCCCGTCCCGCCGCTACGGTGAGCCCTGCCTCGTGCGGCGGGGACCGCTCCCCATGTCGCCCGAGGTGGGGGCGGGGTGAAGATGGAGCGCCACAGCGGGTGGCGCCGGTGAGGACGCAGTGAGGGGAGCAGAGCCATGGTGCGCGACACCGACGGTGGCCGGGGGGCCGGGCGTGACGAGCAGTTCTCGGTCCGGCCCGAGGCCCTGACCGCGTTCGCCGAGACCCTCGACGAGCTCGCGGCGCACGCCGAGAACGCCCGCGCGTACGCGGTCGCCCACGCGGACGTCGACTCGTCCGGTGGGGGGCTGATGGTCCGGCTCGGCGACGCGACGATCCACCTCGACGACGACCTCGAGCGGGTCTTCGGGCGGCTCGCCCAGATCGCCGGCCGAGCGGCGGGCGAGATCCGCGCCGCACGCCGCACCTACCGCTCGCTCGACCGGCAGGCCGCACAGCAGCTCGACTCCACGTACTGGAGCCGGTGATGGTGGTCAAGGCCACCGGGGGTGGCGCACACGACCCGAGCGGGTGGCTCTTCGAGCCGGTGCCCGAGGACGCGATCCCCGACGAGTGGGAGGCGATCCTGAACGTGCGCTCGAAGGTGCCGTCGCTGGGCGCGATGGCCATGACGGCCTGGGAGAAGGCGGGCGGCGACGACATCCCGGCCGCGTGGAGCGAGATGCTCGCCGGTGACTGGCGGGACGTCTCCCGGGTGTCCGCCGCGCTGCGCAACCTCGGCGAGTTCTGCGAGGACTACGCCCAGTCCCTCGACGCCGGAGTGTCCCTCGCGACCAGCGGCTGGACCGGGACGGCGGCGGATGCCGCGAGCACCTACTTCGCCGGGGTCTCGGCCCAGCTCCGCGAGCTCAAGGGCACCCTGGACCAGGTCGCCGACGACTGCAACGAGGTCGCCTTCGGGGTGTACGAGTGCGGGGTCTCCGTCGAGGACGGCGTCGGGGTGGTCTTCGACCTCGTCCTGACCGCGGCGGTGGCCCTCGCGGCCGCCGCTGCGAGCTCGTGGACCGGCGCCGGCGGTCTCATCGGCCTCGGGGCGGCGGCGGCGGCCATCGCCGCGGCGGTCGCGAAGGTCAAGCTGATCGTCGGCGCCATCGACCTCGCGTTCCAGGTGGCGAACGGCACGATCGGGGTCCTCGCCACGCTGTGCGGGGCCATCGCGGAGTCCGTCGAGGTCACCCTCCCCGGCGACTTCGACACCAGGGCGACCCGATGAGCGGGCCCGCCGACGACGACCGGGCCCGGCCGCTGCTGCCCGGGCTGGCCGGGCACCCGGGGCTGGCCCGCCAGCTGCGGCTGTCCCTCGAGACGCTCCGCGAGCACGCCGACCCCAGGACCAGGGACCGGCTGACGGCGGTCCTGGAGGGCCGCGCGGCGCTGCGGGACGTCGCGCGGGAGCCCGGGTTCGGGGCCTTCGTGGGCCCACTCGCGGACCAGGGGTGGGCACGCTTCGAGCAGCTGGACGAGGACGAGCGCGAGGCGGCGCGCACGGCGGTGGAGCGGGACGAGGCCCGACCGGACGCGGGGCGGCCTCCCCACGCCGGGAGCCCACCCGCCCACGACGGCGGGACCTGGTGACGCGGCGGCAGTGAGCAGCGCTGGGCTCAGGCGGGGTCGGCCTGCTCGAAGGTGAGGCTGATCGAGTTGATGCAGTAGCGCTGGTCGGTGGGGGTGTCGTAGCCCTCGCCCTCGAAGACGTGGCCGAGGTGGCTGCCGCAGGCCGCGCACCGGACCTCGACCCGGGCCATCCCGAGTGAGCGGTCCTCGATGAGCTCGACCGCCTCGCCGGCGAGCGGGCTGAAGAACGACGGCCAGCCGCAGTGGCTCTCGAACTTCGTGTCGGACCGGAACAGCTCGGCGCCGCACGCCCGGCACGCGTACACCCCGGTGGTCGTGGTGTCGGTGTACTCCCCGGTGAACGGCCGCTCGGTGCCGGCCTGCCGGAGCACCTGGTACTCGGCGGGCGAGAGCGCCTCGCGCCACTCGCTCTCGGACTTGCGGACGGTGTACTCGCTGCCGGTCGGCTTCATCGTCATGCACTGGGCAACACCGGGCGCCGCCGGATGGTTCCCGCCGGCCCGCCGCGAAAGAACCTCGTTAGGCTCCGGTCCATGGCCGATGCGCAGATCGTCGAGGTCGATGGTCCGGACGGGGTCCGCGAGGTCCGCCTCAGCAGCCCCGACCGGGTGATGTGGCCGGACGTCGGCATCACCAAGGGCGACCTCGCCGGGTACGTCATGGCGGTCGGTGACGTCCTCGTCCGGCACATCGGCGACCGGCCGGTCACGCTCCAGCGCTTCCCCGAGGGCATCGAGGGCGAGGAGTTCTACCAGAAGAACCCGCCCAAGGGCATGCCCGACTGGGTCCGCACCACGCGGTGCCGCTACCCCAGCGGCCGGCGCCACGACCAGATCGTGGTCGACGAGGTCGCCGCGGCCGTGTGGGCGGTGCAGATGAACACCGTGACGTTCCACCCGTGGCCGGTGCGCACCGCCGACAACGACAACCCCGACGAGCTGCGCATCGACCTGGACCCGCAGCCCGGCCGGACCTTCGCCGACGCCGTCGAGGCCGCCCAGGCCCTGCGCGAGCTCATGGGCGAGCACGGCCTCACCGCGTGGGCCAAGACCAGCGGCAACCGCGGGGTGCACGTGTTCGCGCGGATCGCCCCGACCCACGAGTTCCTCGACGTCCGGCACGGCGTCATCGGCCTCGCCCGGGAGCTCGAACGCCGCCTCCCCGACCTCGTCACGTCGTCGTGGTGGAAGGAGGAGCGCGGCGAGCGGGTGTTCGTCGACTTCAACCAGGCCTGCCGCGACCGCACCATCGCCTCCGCCTACAGCCCCAGGCCACTGCCGGGCGCACCGGTGTCGATGCCGGTCACCTGGGCCGAGCTGGCCACCGTGGCACCGGGCGACTTCACCGTGCTCACGGTGCCTGACGTCCTCGAGGACCGCGAGGACGCCTGGGCCGGCATCGACGACGCGGTGGGGGACGTGGCCGCGGCGATCGCCCTGTGGGACCGGGACGTCGAGGAGCGCGGCCTCGGCGAGCTCAACTTCCCGCCCGACTACCCGAAGATGCCGGGGGAGCCGCCGCGGGTCCAGCCGTCCAAGCGCCGCCAGGACAAGGCCGACGACGAGTACATGGCGCCCAAGGCCGAGCGTGACGCCGAGACGCGGGCCGAGTGGGGGATGCCGGTGGTCCCTCCCGTCGCGCCGATGCTCGCCAAGCCGGTCAAGGGACTGGACGCCAAGGCCCTGCAGGACACCGCGGTCGTCTACGAGCCCAAGTGGGACGGCTTCCGGTCCATCGTGTTCCGCTCCGGCGACCGCGTCGAGATCGGCAGCCGCAACGAGAAGCCGATGACCCGGTACTTCCCCGAGATCGCCGAGGCCGCGCTGGCCAACCTGCCCGAGCGGTGCGTCGTCGACGGCGAGATCATCGTCGTCCGCCCGGGGGAGGACCGGCTCGACTTCGAGCTGCTGAGCCAGCGCATCCACCCGGCGGCGAGCCGGGTGAAGAAGCTCGCCGCCGAGACCCCCGCCCGGTTCGTGGCCTTCGACCTGCTCGCGCTCGGCGACGACGACCTCACCGGCCGGCCGTTCGCCGAGCGTCGAGCGCTGCTCGAGCAGGCCCTGGCCGACGCGCAGGCGCCGGTGCACCTCACCCCGGCCACGACCGACCCCGACGTGGCGCGCGGCTGGTTCACCGAGTTCGAGGGTGCCGGCCTCGACGGGCTCGTCGCCAAGCCCGCCGACGGCACCTACGAGCCGGACAAGCGCACGATGCTCAAGATCAAGCACGAGCGCACCGCCGACTGCGTCGTCGCCGGCTACCGGGTGCACAAGTCCGGCCCGGACGCCATCGGCTCGCTCCTGCTCGGCATCCACGACGCCGAGGGCAGCCTGCTGTCCGTCGGTGTCATCGGCGCCTTCCCGATGGCCCGCCGCAAGGAGCTGTTCGACGAGCTCCAGCCGCTGGTCACCGACTTCGACGAGCATCCGTGGGCGTGGGCGAAGCAGGAGGAGGGCACCCGCACCCCGCAGAACGCCGCCGGCAGCCGGTGGGCCGCCGGCAAGGACCTGTCGTTCGTGCCGCTGCGCCCCGAGCGGGTCGTCGAGGTCCGCTACGACCACATGGAGGGCGTGCGCTTCCGGCACACGGCGCAGTTCGTGCGGTGGCGCCCCGACAAGGACCCCGCCGACTGCACCTACGACCAGCTCGACGAGCCGGTGTCCTACGACCTCTCCGCCGTCCTCGACGGGGGGCACGGGTGAGCCGGTCCGCCGCCGGGCCCAGCCGGGCCCGGGTCGCGGCGACGGCCGGTGCCGCGGTGGGCGCGACCTCCGCCCTGGCCTCCGCGGCCGGGTCGCTGGCCGGTGCGGCCTACGTCGCCCGCAAGGTCCTCACCCCCGACCCGCGGCGCCCCGACGACGTGGTCGTCCGCGAGGTCGCCGCGCACTCCGTGCTCCTCGACACGAGCGCCGACACCGTCGTCTCGGGCCGGTACGGGCTGTGGCTCGACGGCGGGCGCGGGCACTGCCGGATCGGCGACGTGCTCGACCTCGACGCCGCCGCGGGGGTGGTCCGCCGCGAGCTGCTCGGCGTCGACGCGGGCGAGCCCCGGCCCGGCCCCGCCCGGTGGAACAGCTACTACTACGGCGCGCCGCCCGACGTCAGCCTCGGCCTGCCCACCGAGCACGTCACCTACCGCGGCGAGCTCGGGGCGATGCCGGCCTGGGTGGTCACGCCAGACGGCGCCGCCACCGGGCGATGGGCCGTCCTCGTGCACGGCCGGGGCGCCCGGCTCGAGGAGACCGTGCGGGCCATGCCGCCGCTGCTCGCCGAGGGCTGGACCTGCCTCGTCCCCTCGTACCGCAACGACGAGGGCGTGCCCGCGGCCCCGGACAGCCGGTACGCCCTGGGCCTGTCGGAGTGGCGTGACGTCGACGCCGCCGTCGCGTACGCCGTCGAGCACGGAGCCGCCGAGATCCTCCTCATGGGCTGGTCGATGGGCGCGGCCATCACGCTGCAGCTGCTCGACCGGTCCACCCAGTCCCACCGCGTCTCCCGGGTCGTCCTCGACGGCCCGGTCATCGACTGGGGGGACGTCCTGGCCCACCACGCGCGCGAGCACCACGTCCCCCGGCCGGTCGGCTCGCTGGCCCGCCTGCTGATGCGCCACCGCTGGGGGCACCGTCTCGTCGGCGTCCACGAGGGGGTCGACCTCGCGCTCACCGACTGGGTCCGGCGGGCCGACGAGCTGCACCACCGGCTCCTGCTCATCCACTCGACCGACGACGAGTTCGTGCCCTTCGGCCCGTCGCTCGCCCTCGCCCAGGCCCGCCCCGACCTCGTGACCTTCGAGCAGTGGCGCGAGGCCCGGCACTGCCAGGAGTGGAACACCGACCCCGCGCGCTGGGAGTCGGCGGTGCGCGCCTACGCGGCCGGCTGACCCGCGCCGTCAGCGGCGGACCCGCCACAGCGCGAGCACGGTGCCGGACTCCTCGAGCATCAGGTGCGGGCGGACCGCCACGCCGGCGGGCGGGGACAGCGGCGCACCGGTGACGATCCGCGGCCCGTCGCCGCCGACCACGACAGGCGCCAACGTCGTGGCGAGCTCGTCGACGACCCCCGCCGCCAGGGCGGTGCCGAGCAGCGACGGGCCGCCCTCGACGAGCACGTGGCGGAGCCCGCGGTCGGCCAGGAGGTCCAGGGCGAGCGCGAGGTCGACGCGCTCGTCGCCGCAGACGAGGACGGACTCCTCGCCCAGCACCGAGCGGGCGCGGCCCAGGGCACGCGTCCCGGCCCCGTCGCAGGTGACGAGGAGCCCGGGTCCACGACCCGCCGTGGGCGTGCGCAGCCCCTCGGGCACCCGGCCGCTGCGGGTCACCGCGACGAGGGTCGCGGGGACCGGGGAGCGGCGGGTCGGCTCGATCCGCCGGTACCCCTCGTCGCGCATCGTGCCCGCACCGGCGAGGACGGCGTCCGCATGGTCGCGCAGGATCGCGAACACCCGGTGGTCGGCGGGGGTGTTGACCGACCCGCTCCGGCCGTCGGCGCCCACCGCGGAGCCGTCGACCGTCGCGACCATGTTGGACCGCACCCACCGTCGTCGCGGGGGCGGGGCGTAGAGATCGACGAGGTCGGCGACGGTGACCCGCCCGCCAGGGGTGGCCGGACGGCGGGGATCGAGCAGGATGCGCATCCGGGCATCCTCGCAGCGCCGCTCTGCGAGGATGCCGCGATGGGCAAGGGCGCGAAGAAGAAGTCGAAGAAGACGAAGAAGTCCCAGACGTCGGAGGCCGCGGCGAAGGCGGAGGCGCTCGAGCGCGCCGCCGTCGAGGCCGCCACCTTGAGCGGCAAGGCCGCGAAGAAGGCGAAGAAGAAGAAGGCCAAGGCCAAGGAGGCGCGGGAGGCGGCCGAGGTCGAGGTCGCGTCCTGGTCCGACCTGCTGCGGGTGGAGCCCGACGTCGTCCTCGCAGAGATCGACCCGGCGTCGACGCCCGGCTTCGACGGGGGCAAGAAGGACGCCGAGCAGGTGATGGGGGACCTGCAGAAGCGGCTCGCCGACCTCCAGGAGCGGCTGTTCGCCGAGTCCAAGGGCGGGGGCCGGCGCTCGATCCTCCTCGTCGTCCAGGGCATGGACACCTCCGGCAAGGGCGGGATCATGCGCCACGTCGTCGGCGCCGTCGACCCCCAGGGTGTCGACATCACCTCGTTCAAGGCCCCGAGTGCCGAGGAGAAGAAGCACCCGTTCCTCTGGCGGATCCGCAAGGCTCTGCCGCGCCCGGGTCAGATCGGGGTCTTCGACCGCTCCCACTACGAGGACGTGCTCATCGTCCGCGTCCACGAGCTCGTGCCGCGCTCGACGTGGTCGCGGCGCTACGCCCAGATCAACACGTTCGAGGAGGGCGTCGTCGAGGACGGCACGGTCATCGTCAAGGTGATGCTCCACCTCTCCAGCGACGAGCAGAAGGCCAGGCTCACCGAGCGGCTGCACCGCGGTGACAAGTACTGGAAGTACAACCCGGGCGACGTCGACGAGCGCGGCTACTGGGCCGACTACATGGAGGCCTACCAGGCGGCCCTGGAGAAGTGCTCCACCGCCGTGGCGCCGTGGCACGTCGTCCCGTGCGACCACAAGTGGTACGCGCGGCTGGCCGTCACCAACCTCCTCCTCGAACAGCTCGAGGCGATGGACCCGCAGTGGCCCGCTGCGGACTTCGACGTGGAGGCCGAACGCGAGCGCCTCGCGATGACCCCCTGACCCGGGTCCGGGCCGCCGGCGGCCCCGCGCGTCAGGCCGGCAGCGCGCGGTCGAGGACGGCCGGCGCGACGGCGGCGCCCACGGGCCCGCCGAGCGTCCCGAACGTCACGCCGTGCCCGCCCGCCAGCCGGCTGGCGACGAAGGCGTCGGCGACCGGCGTGGGGGAGTGCCTGACGAGCAGGCTCGCCTGGAGCGTGACCGCGAGCTGCTCGACGAGCCGGCGGGCGCCCCACTGGGCGTCGGGCCCGTGGGCCGCGTCCGCCACGAGGCGGCAGCTCTCGATCGCGGTGTCGAGGACCGGGTCGTGGCCGCGGGCGAGGTCGAGCTCGGCGAGCAGCGCGTCGAGCGCCGCGGGCTCGCGGCCGATCGCGCGCAGGACGTCGAGGGCGTTGACGTTGCCCGAGCCCTCCCAGATGGAGTTGAGCGGGGCCTCCCGGTAGAGCCGCGCCAGGCCGTTCTCCTCGACGTAGCCGTTGCCGCCGAGGCACTCCAGCGCCTCGGCGACCATCGGCGCCGTGCGCTTGCACACCCAGTACTTGCCGAGGGCGACGCCGAGCCGGCCGAGGTCGTGCTCCCCGGCGTCGACGGCGTGCGCCAGGCGCATCCCGAGCAGGGTGGCGGCCTCGGACTCCAGCGCGAGGTCGGTGAGGACGTTGCGCATGAGCGGCTGGTCCGACAGGAGCGCGCCGAAGGCCCGGCGGTGACGGCTGTGGTGCAGGGCCCGGACGAGGGCGGCTCGCATCGTGGCGGCGGACCCCAGGATGCAGTCGAGCCGGGTCGAGGCCACCATGTCGATGATCGTGCGCACGCCGCGGCCCTCGTCGCCGACGCGCACCCCCCAGGCACCGTCGAGCTCGATCTCGGACGAGGCGTTCGAGCGGTTGCCGAGCTTGTCCTTGAGCCGCTGCACCTCGATGTCGTTGCGGGTGCCGTCGTCGAGGACGCGGGGGAGGAGGAAGCACGTGACGCCGGGGGCGGTCTGGGCGAGGACGAGGAAGCCGTCGCTCATCGGGGCCGAGCAGAACCACTTGTGTCCGGTGAGCCGGTAGGTCTCACCCGTCAGGGGACCGTCCGGCGCCGCGACCGCCCGGGTCGTGTTGGCACGGACGTCGGACCCGCCCTGCTTCTCGGTCATCCCCATCCCGAGGGTGAGGCCCGCCTTCTGCCGGTGCGGGCCGAGGCCGGGGTCGTACGAGCGGGACGCGAGGCCCGGGACCCACGCGCCCGCGACGTCGGGGGCCGCCCTGAGTGCCGGGACCGCCGCATACGTCATCGACACCGGGCACAGGTGGCCCGCCTCGACCTGCGACCACACGACGAAGCCCGCGGCCCGCCGGGCGTGAGCACCCGACCCGGGATCCTGCACCCACGGCTCGGCGGTGAGCCCGGCCCCGACCGCGACCTCCAGCAGCCGGTGGTAGGCGGGGTGGTACTCGACCTCGTCGAGCCGTTCGCCGCTCGGGGAGTGGGTCCGCAGGTACGGCGGGACGCGCTCGGCCTGGCCGGCCCAGGTGCCGGCCTCGGCGGACCCGGCGAGCCGGCCGAGGTCGCGCAGCGCTGCGGATCCGGACCCGTCGTGAGGTGCCACCCACCGCGCCACCGCCTCGGCGAGGGTCGCGTCGGATCCGAGGACGTCGTGGTCCTCCAGCGGCTGGACCTGGTTCGTCACTTCGTGGGTGCGCACCGCGCCAGGCTACGGCGGATACCGTGGAGCCATGACCGACGCGAAACGGCGGGTGCGCCGGGCGCTCGCGCGGGTGCCGGGGGCCCTGACGATCGCCCGGCTCACCGTCGTGACGACCCGCATCTGCCTGCGGTACCGCGTCACCGGCCTCGCCTCGGAGGCGGGCTTCTTCGCGCTGCTGTCGCTGCCGCCCCTGGTCCTGGGGCTCTTCGGCGGGCTCGGCTACTTCCGGGACGCCTTCGGGACCCAGAACGTCGTCCAGGTCCGCGACGCGATCCTCGACTACGCGGGGCGCTTCCTCACCCCCGACGTCATCGAGAGCGTGCTCGGCCCCACCGTCGACGACGTGTTCCGGGGCGGTCGGGCCGACCTGCTGTCGATCGGGTTCCTCCTCTCGCTCTGGTCGGGCTCGCGGGCGCTCAACGTCTTCGTCGACACGATCTCGATCATGTACGGCCAGTCGGGGGTGCGCGGCATCGTCCGGACCCGGGCGCTCTCGTTCTCGCTCTACATCGTCGCCCTCGTCATGGGGATCATCACCATCCCCCTCGTCCTGCTCGGCCCGACGATCCTCGGGGGGTTCCTGCCCGACCCGTGGGACGCCCTGGTCTACCTCTACTGGCCGCTGGTCACCGTCCTCACCGTCGGCGGCCTCACGAGCCTGTACCACGTCTCCACGCCCCGGCGGTCCCCGTGGAGCCGCGACGTGCCCGGCGCGGTCCTCACCCTCGTGCTGTGGGCGCTCGCGTCGTTCTTCGTACGGGGCACCATCGCCGCCTCGCTCGGCGGCTCGTCGATCTACGGCCCGCTCTCGGCCCCCATCGTCATCCTCATCTGGCTGTACGCCCTGGCGATCTCCGTGCTCATCGGCGCGGCGCTCAACGGCGCGATCCGCGAGCTGTGGCCGCACGAGGAGCGGCGCGCCCTGCACACCCGACTGTTCGACCGGCTGCGGGACCTGCGCGAGAGGCGCCGCGGGGTGATCCCCGAGCCCGGGTGGTCGGACCCGTTCGAGGGGTACGCGCACTCCGACACCCTGGCTGACGAGCTCGAGCTGCGGAGCCTGCGGGAGGCCGCCAACCGGCCGTTGACCCCCATGGCGAGCGCCGGCTCCGCGCGCGAGGCCGCGGCCGCCCGGGCGGCTGTCAGAGCGGGCGATCACGAGCGGTGAGGCGGCACCCCCGGGCGCGGTCCCCGGTTTGGAGATCGGCGCGCGAATCGGCTACTGTCTCGGAGCACGCCAAGCGGGGATTCCGGTCGGAATTCTCGTCTGACGCGCGCGGATGTAGCTCAGTTGGTAGAGCGCAACCTTGCCAAGGTTGAGGTCGCCGGTTCGAACCCGGTCATCCGCTCGGAGGGTTAGCCGCCCCCCAATGGTGGAGTGGCCGAGAGGCGAGGCAGCGGCCTGCAAAGCCGCGTACACGGGTTCAAATCCCGTCTCCACCTCGAGTAGTACCCCCTCGGGCGATTGGCGCAGTGGTAGCGCGCTTCCTTGACACGGAAGAGGTCACTGGTTCAAACCCAGTATCGCCCACTCTCGAAGAGGGCCTCTGAACTGCGGAAACGCAGATCAGGGGCCCTCTTCCGTCATTCGCGTGTCGGGTTGTCCGACGAGAGTGCGGGGGCGGGACAGCGCGGCGGTGGTCAGCGGGGCTTGCTCCAGGTGCGCTGGAGGTCGCCGTCGTCGGGGTGGGAGAGGGTGACGGTGAGTCCGGTGACGTCGGTGGCGGGGATCCAGAGGCCGATGGTCGTGCCCTGGTCGGTGCGGGACCGGACCGCCGAGATGGTGCCGGACCGGGGCGGAACCGGCGAACGGCGCTCCGGGATGTCGGCCAGCGACCACGAGGCGCGCAGCGATCGGGTCCGGCGCAGCGGCCATCCGAGGCCGGGAGGACCGACCGGGCCGCCGAGCCCCGGGAATCCGGGAGTCGGCGGACGTGCGGGGATGGGCGGGCGCGGGGGGACAGGCGGGAACGGGAAGGGGAAAGGGAGCCCGGGCAGGGTGGCGACGACGGTCAGGGTGTAGGGCGGCACGCGGGTGGGGTCGGCGGTGGTCCGCAGGTCCACGACCGTGCCGCGCCCGATGATCCGGAAGACGTCGGCGATCTCGAGCGTGAGGTCGGGCGCGGGCTCGACCCAGGCGGGCACGACGATGCTGCGTTCGGTCTCCCGCCCGAGGGGGTCGGCGACGCGGACGGCGACCTCCACCGGCAACGACGGGTCGTCCCGGTGCGCCCACACCAGCAGTGGCGTGTGGCCGGCTACGCGAGGTAGACGCTGGACCACAGGCCCGGCCGTCGTGTCCGGCGCCGTCGAGTCGTCGGCCACCCGGGCGGTGGTCTCCAGCGCCTGACGCGCCGTGTTGACGCCGCCGAGCGATACCTGAGCGGTGTGCGACCCCGCGGGCACGACACGGTCGGCCGCCGTCGTGCGCGTGCGGACGAGGATGCCCTTGTGGTCCGTGCCCCGGATCTCGGCGACGAGGGGGTCCAGATCCGGCGCCGCCGACGGCAGGACGCTGACGGTGACGACGTCCGAGGCGGGCGAGACGACACCACGCTCGGCCGCCGGCCCGACGGTCGGCCGCGGGACGGCGACCGCACGCAGGTGCCAGGGCTCCCACGAGGCCGGCAGCGTGCCCGACCAGTCCGCAGCCCACACCGGGTCGCGGGTGATGGTGTCGCGCACCGGCTGGGCCGTCACCGGATCCATGGCTGCCGCCGCGGCGACCGTCGCGTGGGGCGGCCCCATCGTCAGGTGGTCGCGGGCGGCGGCCTCGGACCGGGTCGCGAAGACCTCGAAGGCCGTGACGTCGATGGGTGAGGGGGCCCGGAGCGCGACACCGATGCTGCCGTCGGACGCGACCGCCGGCCGCGCGACCGGCATCGCGGGACGTCGCAACCGCGGTGCCGTGGCGGCCTGCAGGTGTGCGTGTGCGGGGAGCGCACTGCTCGCCTCCGGCCACGCCGACTCGACGCCGGTCGTCGTGACCGCGGTGACGACGAAGACGTGGATGTCCTGGCTGCCCCGGGGCAGGGTGAGGTCGGCGGCGCCGGGCCCGGCCGGGACCTCCGCCGCGCGCCGGAACCCCAGCTGTCGTCTCGCGACGGGGGTGGCGTCGTACAGCGCCCACAGCTGAGCGAGACGCACCCCCGGCAGCTGCGTCCGGTCGGGTGGGTTGCCGGGCGCGATCCGCTCGCGCAGCGTCGTCTCGGACGCCTCCCACACGACGACCCGGTCGACGTGCGGCGACGCGAGCCCGGACCACGTGACCCGCACGTGACAGAGCCCCTGGGCGTCCGGGGTGCTGGCCAGTGGCACGTCCGGCGGCAGCGGTGGCGGGACGGGGACGGCGGGCACCGGACTGGCAGCCGACGTCGTGGCCGGGAACTCCGGCACCGGCGTCCACACGCTCGGGGCTGCGATGCCGGGCGAGGTCTGACGCACCCACACCTGCGCGCCCCAGCGCGAGCGCGGCCCGAAGTCCAGCCCCGGACCGGCAAGGACCAGCCGGTAGGCCCGGCGCCCGGCGGGCTGCTCGGGCGACCCCCACGACGGCGCCACCGACCCGTCGTCGCGCAACGGGACGAGGACGTCCGGGGCGGCGCTCCCGACGTCGCCGGCGAAGGTGATCGTCCGCGCGAGCGCGTGGGATCCGGCGGGGACCGGCCCCCCCGGGACGAGCCCGGCCGGCGGGGGCGTCGCGCCCGTCGGCATCGGATAGAGGACCGCCCGGACCTCGATCGTCGCGACCGTGCGCTGGGTGCGGTCGACCGCGAGTTCGACGACGAGCTCGGACGGACAGACGGGCGAGCCCGCGTACGAGACGTCGAGCGCGAGCCGGCCGATCCGCGGCGGCGCCACCGTCGGCGACGAGGTGACCACGGTGACGTCCTCCCACGGCGACCACACCCCGAAGATGTCCGCCTGGGCCACCGCGTAGCCCCGGGCGAGGGATCCGTCGACGCGCAGGTCCTGGTCGCCGTGGACGACCTTCGGCCGGTCGGCGCCCGGCAGCGTCGTGCCCTCGGGACGCGGGATGGTCCGCGGCTGCGAGCCGCCGAGCCATCGCGGCGGCAGCAGGTCCTCGGCCACTGCGGCTCCACCGGTCCAGCCCGCGAAGGCGTGGGCCACCGGCCCGGTGAGCGTCGCCGTCCGCGGCCCGGGACGCCAGCTGACCTGGACGGACTCGCGGAACGGTCCGTCGGGGACGTGCGGTGGCATGAGCGCGGCCCGCTCCGCCGTGAGGTCGACGACCGGTGGGACCGCGAGGTGCGGCTCGACCGGCGGCACGTAGGCCGCGACCTCGACGTCGTCGCCGAGCACCGACCCCCGGTAGCGCGCGGTGACGAGGAACTCGACCTCGGCGTAGCTGTCCGGCAGGTCGGCGGCGCGGTATGCGGTGCCGAAGCCCGTGGCGACGTTCGTCGAGGGGTCCGAGTACGCGGGCATCATGAGCAGCGCCAGCGGCTTCACCGACGCCGTCGCCGGCTGGTCGGCCTGCACACCGTCCTCCGGCCGGGACGGCGGGTCCACGGTGCGGGTCGGCCCGTCGATGTGCTGCTGGTCCCGCTCGGCGACGCCCGGCGCGAACAGCTCGTCGATCTCGGGGAGCAGGAACGTGCGGGTCTCCTCGACGATCCCGCTCGGGTCGGTGGGCTCCCACAGCGGAGCGACCCGTCCGGACTCCGTCACGGGATACCAGCCGAGCGGGCTGCCGACGCGGTCCAGCCGCCGCAGTGCCGCCTCGACCGGCGGAACGGGATCGTCGACCATCCCCTGGTCGTCCGGCGAGTAGTCGGCGAGGCCGCCCTCGACCGGCAGCCCGACGACCTCGAGCGGCTTCCAGTCGTCGGCGTTGACGACGTCATCCACCGGCATGTACTCGACGTCGGTCGCGCGCGCGTTGACGAGCACGGCGTGGGTCGCCGCGCCGGCGCTCGCCGTGAGGCTGACCGATGGGCCGGAACCCGCGGCCCGCCAGGCGACGCCCACCGCCCCCAGCGGATCCAGCCCCGTCCGCAGGAGGAAGAGCGACACCGGCTGCGACGGATCCAGCACGTCGCAGCGCACCCGGACGTGGGCGGCCTCCTCACCGCCCCACCACACGAGCTCGCCCTCGTCGACCGGGAACGTGAAGAGATCGGGCACCGGCCGCAGCTCGCGGTCGCCCAGCCGCCGCACCCACACCGTGAACGCCTCGCGGGGAACGCCGAGGTCGGCCGAGCAGGCCCAGGCCAGCCGGACCTCCTGGCCGCGCTCCTTGAGCCGGGCGAGGAGGTCGTCGTCCAGCCAGTGCCGGGCGTCGTCGCGCTGGAGCATCGGCCGTGCCAGGTCGAGCCAGTCCAGCTGCACGCCGACGGCCCGGAACCTCCTCACGTCGTGGACTCGCATCAGAACTCCACCTCCCACGGGGCGCTGGTGAAGGTCACGTCGACGACGGTCACGGACGTGCCCGGGTCGCCGGCCAGCTCGTCGGCGGCCTGCACGAGCTCGAGGGTGAGGCGCTTGCCCCGCTGCCCGGCCGCGAGGCGCACCATCACCCGGGTGCCGCCCGGGCCGACGACGGGGTCGCCGGCCGTCGCCGCGGCGCCGGCCGGGTCGGGTGGGGCGGCCGCGGCCCGGAGCGTGAGCCACGTCCTCGGGCGGGCCGCCCACCAGGTGTGCGTCGCGTCGGTGGCATCGGGCGGCCCGGAGACCTTCTGGGGCATGATCCGCTCCCGCACGAGCTGCTCGGAGCACTCGACGACGACGGCGACCGGCTGGGGTACGGGGTCCGCCGACCACCACACCTGGACGGCCGGCGCGGCCGGGACACCCGGGACCGGCAGCCCCGCGTCCTGGACGGCCTGGTCCCACTGCGCCCCGGTCGGCCGGACCGCCAGCCCGGCCAGCGGCGCGGCCGCGCGGACGACCCGGTGCTCGACCGGCGCCGGCGCGACCCACGAGGCGAGGTGCGCGAGGTCGCCGAACCGCGAGGTCGTGAAGTTGGCCCGGTGCACCCGCTTCCTGCTGCCGGCGCCGTTCGGAACGGCGTGGATGTCGAGGATGTAGTCGGTGAGCGGCTCGAGGTCGTAGGCGAGGACGAGGGTCTCGATGTCGCGGCTGAACCCCGAGGTGTCGACGCACGGCAGGTCACTGGCGAGCTCGACGACGGCCTGGTCCCACGGCGTCAGGACGAGCGAGTTGGTGACGACCTGGAGCGGCGAGCCGGCCGTGCCGTCGGCGAACAGCGGCAGGACGAGCGGCGCCCCCGGCAGGCCTCCGCCCGGTGGGCTCGGGTGCTTCCCCGACGCGGACAGCACCGTCACCTCCAGGCGGTGGTCGTAGGCGTCGAAGAGGCGCAGCACGTTCTGGGTGGCGAGGGCGACCCGCAGTGGCTCGTGGCAGAAGACGCCGGCGTCGCCCATGCCCGGGTTGGTGTCGAGCAGCCACGGCCCGAGGTCGCCCGGCACGTGGTCTGTGCCCTCGGTGGCGAACCGGAAGGTCTGCGTCCGCGCGTTCGCGAACACCGGATCCCGGGTCGGCGCGACGTCGCCGTCCTCGACGTCCCAGGTCCACGACACCGTCACCTCGTACGACGTCCCCGGGACGAGGAGCGCGTGGTTCGTCGGATCCTCGGTGAGGCCGGTCGACAGTGCGTCCCGGTCCCGGGTCGTCACCGTCTCGTCGATCTCGTGGCGGATCACCTCGGCCCGGGACAAGCCGCTGGCGGCGACGACCCAGAACCGCTGGGGGCGGGACTGTCGGCCGCCCTCCTCGGCCCAGCCGACGACGACCGTCGTCGCCTCCTTCGGCAGGTCCTCCCACGTGAGCAGCACGAGCCAGGGCCGGTCCTGCAGGCCGGCGGAGATCTTCGCGGCCACCCGGCCCGCGAGCTCCACCGGAGCGGCCCACGGCCGGTCCGGCCGGACCCAGCGCTCCGGCAACGGGTGGGCCGGGCCTACGACGTGGGTGTGGTCGACCTCGCGGCGGTCGAGCACGTCACCGGTGGCCGAGCGGATCTCGGCGAGAAGGCGGCGGCTCCTCTCTCGGGGCACGAGGAGGAGGGCCGTGAAGCGGGCCAGCCCGTCGTCGAGTGACAGGGAGACGGCGTCGGCCAGAGGATCGGGCTTCCAGCCGGCCTCGGCCCGGGCCTCGTCGACGACCTCCCGGTCGGCGGGGGTGCCGAACGGGGCGGGCTCCTCGCGGCTGTGCAGCGGGGCGGCGAGGATCCGGCCCTCGCAGCCCTCGAGCCGCGCGACCTCCGGATCCGGGGTGGTGGCCAGCCACCGGGCGGTGACGTCGCCGAGACTGCTGCCGGCGGCCAGCAGGGCGGTGAGCTCGGTGTACGTCGCCGCTCCCGCCCCGGCC
Organism: uncultured Actinomycetota bacterium; assembly: GCA_963815545.1. Taxonomy (GTDB): domain Bacteria; phylum Actinomycetota; class Actinomycetes; order Actinomycetales; family Dermatophilaceae; genus Phycicoccus. The sequence goes on along the minus strand of CAWFGY010000005.1, from coordinate 384,608 downwards.
CAGCTCGTCGGATCGAGGGTGCCGTTGCCCTGGGTCCACGTGGAGAACGGGTCCTCGGCGGAGGTGTCCTTCACGGGGCAGCCGACGGCGTCGCCGACGACCTCGGCGGGAGTCGTGCCCTGGAGCGGGTCGGCCACCGGGTCGCCGGTCCGCCAGGGCTCGGTCACCCGCAGCCGTCGGCCACCCGGGGTCGTGCGCAGCAGGCCGGGCGGGTCCGGCCAGAGCACGGGGTCCAGGCGCCACCCGTCGACGTCCGGGCCGAGCGGCTCGCCGAGGAAGGTCCACAGCTGCTCCTGGGGCGGCGCGGCCGGCTCGCAGACGGTGCCCCACCGGTGCTCGACCTGGGTCCGCAGCGTCTCGCCGTAGGTCACGGTGCTCGTGAACGGGCTGGGCAGCCAGTTGAGCAGCGAGAGCGCCGGCGGCTCGGAGGTCGAGGTGCCGGGGGCGGACGGCGTCCACCACACCGACGGGGTCTCCCCGGCGCTCAGCGCACCCGTCATCGTCACCCCGGTCACGTGGTAGGCCCACCACTGCGCGCCGATCCGCCGCCACGCGCCGGAGCCGACGGCACCGGTGCTGCCATCGGGGATGCGGCCCATGACGCTGAGGCCCTCGGCGTCCGGGGCGACGTGGAACCCGATGACCGGGACCGCGTCGAGCGGCACGACGGGGACCTCGCCGTGCAGCGAGCCGCCGACCAGCTCGGCGGCCTTGCCGACGACGGTGTCCGAGGCGCGGCCACCGCTGCCCTCGACGAGGGCCGGAGTGCGCCCCGCGAGGGCCAGCGCCGTGACGAGGTCGGGGGGTGTCGTCACCGGGGTGGGTTCCCGGCCGATCGTCAGGCTGACGCAGCCCTTGACGCTGAAGAAGAAGAAGTCGACCTTGCCGCAGACCTCGCCGTGGACGTACGGCTCCTCCTTCTCGACCCCGGCCTCGATCCGCTTGCCGACGAGCAGGGTCAGCTCGGCGCTGACGCCGATCGAGACGATGAACAGCCGCAGCTCACCGCGGACGTAGACCTTGCCGGCGAGGAAGAACGGGTCGAGGCCGAGGATCGCGTCGAAGCCCGCCGCGGCCTCGACGTAGAGCCGGGCGGCCTTGGATCCCAGGAGCACGGTCTGGAAGTGGAAGCCCACCGCCACCGACAGACCGGTCGCCTCCGGGAGCGGCGGGATCTTGATGCGGTCGCCGTGCACCATGAGGTAGCCGGTGGCCCGGAAGACGTCGAGGACCTCGACGGTGACCCGGTCGTCGTAGCTGCCGAGCTCGACGAGCCAGGACTCGGGGACGCGCTGGTCGAAGAAGGCCGTCACCGGCACGTGGATCTCGAGGATCTTCTCGATCGAGTAGTCGGCGACGATGGCGATGGTGATCGTGCCGGCCCCGAAGTCGATGTCGAGGACGGCCAGGAACGTCGCCCGCTGGGTGGAACCGAGCACCGGCGGCAGCTTGAGCACGTCGGCCTGCATGACGAGCAGCAGGCGGGGGCCGGGGATCTCGATGAGGATGATCCCCTTGAGGTGCAGGACGAAGCCGCCCTCGGTCGTCCCCAGCAGCAGCCCGGCGGCGAAGGCGTACGAGCCCGCGGTGTGCTGCCAGCCGTCGGGGTGCATGACGCTGTTGCGCGGTGCCCCGAGCTGTCTCATGAGCCAGTCGAGGGCCGGCACCCGGGCGGTCGCGTCCTCGAGCCGGCTGTAGTTGATCCCGACCCCGCCGAGCAGGCCGTAGAGCGCCAGCCCCGAGTTGCCGAGCGGCAGCGGCGCGGGGAACTCGACGGCGATGCCGATGAGCAGGCCGGTGACGCCGTTCTTCGTCTCGATGGCGAGGGTGGCGGCGGCGCGGATGCTCAGCGGCACGATGGTGAGGTCGAAGGCGGCCTTGAACCCGCCGCCGGTCAGCTCGATCGAGCCGGATCCGTGGATCGTGTTCGGCACGTCGAGGGTGGCGCCGAGCTTGGTCAGCTGCAGCTCGAACGGACCGTCGAGCCGGGCGCGCACCCGGATGGTGTCGACCGTCACCGGGCCGAGCGGCACCCCGATGCCGGTCTCGACCTCGAGGAAGGTGGGGTTGTCGCGGCTGACCCGCACCCCGAGGACCCGGAGGATCTCGTCCAGCGGCGAGGCGGCGACGAGCGATCCGGGCTGGATGTCCAGCTCGTAGCCGCGGCTGGGGTCGAAGACGGGGAGCGGCACGTACTCGACCGCGGTACCGGTGTCCCACTCGGACCGGACGCCGACAGCCTTGTAACGGGTGCGGATCGGCTTGTCCTCGGGCACCCGGATGACGGTGAGGTCGAACCAGAACTGCACCTCGACGTCCAGCAGGACGCTCACCTGGGTGCCGCGACCGGTGGCCGACGAACCGTCCGGCGCGATGATGCCGTCGCTGACGACGATCTCGCCGCCGCGCAGGGTGAGCACCTGGGTCCGCACGAGGTTGCTCGCCCCGAGGGCCACCGCGCCGAGCTGGACGAGGGTGCCGGCGGCGGGGGACAGGTCGGCGGCGCCCGCCGCCAACGGACCGGTGACGGCCAGCGCACCGAGCACGTCGAGCACGGCGGGGTCGAGGCCGGCGTCCGTCGACCGGCCCTCCCACAGGCCGTCGAGGTCGGCCTCCAGCGCCCTGAACTCGCCGAGGACCTCCCACGACTCGCGGTCGATGGCCAGCCGCAGCCGGACCCGGAACGCGCACAACCCGTCGCCCGGGTTCGGCCCTCGCCCGCCGAGCGGCTGTTGGCCGCCTTCCTCCAGCGACGACTCGAGCGCGGTCTGGACGTCGAACTCGCCCCAGATCTCGAGCCGGACGAACGTGCTGCGGATGAGCTCGACCTCGACCCCGAGGCGGCGGAAACAGTCCGGCCGGCCCGTGGCGGGCGGCTGGGGGTCGCGCTGGGCGGGCGGGTCGGCCGCGGGGCCTCGGGACGCCTCGGCCCGGACCTCCTGCTGGGCGGGCGGGGCGCTCGACCGTGCCCGGGCCAACCACCACCGGCCCGACGACGCGGGCGGGGCGGGCACCCCGGGGTCCAGCGGCAGGTGGTCGCGGGCGTCGGCGTGGCCGTGCGGCGTCCCGGGCGTGACGGTGAAGCCCGCGTCCCGGAGGATCGCCACGGCGGCGTCGAGGCGGCGCCGACTGAGGTCGAGGTTGTACGTGCGCTTGGTCGCGGTGTCGACGCCTTCGTACGACGCGTAGCCGTCGACGACGAGCGGGGTCCCGCCGATGTCCGGCCGCCGCGCGCGGGCCAGGTCGGCGAAGGGCTGCCCCGTGGGCGCAGCACCCTGGCCCGTCGCGGGTGCGGTGCCGGTGTTCGCCGGGTTGCGCCACCACGCGTCGGTCGTCTCGCTCGGCTTCGGGTGGTCGTAGCGGAACCAGCAGTCGAGGGTCACGGCGCGGGCGTCGGCCGGCTGGGTCGTCGTCGCCGTCACGGTGGCCGTGCTGTCCGCCGCCAGCGGGACGGTGGCGCTCGTCGTGCCGGCGCTGCTGCCCCCGGGCCAGGTCCAGTCCGCCGGGGCCTCAGGGTCGAGGCGGACGGTGACGGTTGTCGCCGTCTCGCGCGCGATCACCAGGCGACCGCGCTCGGGCGTGAGCACCCGGAGGCGGACGGGGTTGGCCAGGGCGGTCCCGGCCCCTTCGGCGATCGCCGGGCGCATCGCCCGGAACATCACCGGCGCCGACGCGTGGCCCCCGGCATCGGTGACCGTCACCCGTAGCTCGACGGTGCCGGTCGCGGGCACGGTGACCGTGACCCGGTCCCCGGCGACCGTCGCGCCACCGACCACCTGGATCGAGGTCGTCAGCGGGGCCAGCCCGCCGGACGCGTCGACGAGGAAGACGCTCTGGTCCGGAACCTCGACGGCTCCGCCCGCGACCGCGGCGACGTGCCGCCCGGCCAGGGTGACGAAGCGGGCGGTCACCGTGGGCGTCCCGCCCTGGTTGACGACCTCGGCCGAGAACGCGCCGGTGACGCCCGCCTGGTCGCCGAGGCCGATCCACAGGTCGCGGACGCCGGCCGACACGGCGAGGCCCTCGAGGCCCTGGGGGGCGACGAAGAGCCGGACCTCGGGCAGGTGCAGACCTTGCCACTCGCCGGGCACGGCCCGGGCGCCCGGTGGGAGGCCCGGCGGGTCGGCGACGTCGGAGAGGTCGAGCTCGGCGGTGCGGAACGCGAAGCCGACGGTGGCGCCCGGCCCGATGAGGGCGTGCCCGGGCGTCATCCGGACGAAGGAGTAGATGTCGTCGACGGGGTTGCCGGAGGTCGAGGCCGAGCGCAGCCGGGTCGCGACGGTTCCGCCGGACAGCTGCATCGTGCGGAGAACGACCCGGGGCAGGATGAACCGGACCTGCGGGTTCGCCGGGTCGGGGAGCAGCCGGCCGGAGGTGTCGAGCCGGGCGCCCTGGAGGAAGGGGACGAGGATCCGGATGCCGGGCACGTCGAGGTCGAGGTGCCACCCGCCGTCCTCGGTGCCGCCCGGTCCGGTGAGGTGTCGCCCGTACGCGACGGTGACCTGGGTGTCGACGAGCTCGACCGGCGTGGACGAGCCCGCGCCGCCCCAGCGCCCGGTCGCGGGATCGACCGACAGGCCGGCCAGGGCGGGGACGTCGACCGCCGTCGAGCGCACCGACCACGTGCCGTCGACGTCGGTGACCTCGTGCGGGACGAGGCCGGCGGTGTCGATCGCGCTGAGGGCGCCCTGGAGCGGGTCCAGCGCCCCCGTGTCCCGGACCCCCGACGGGAGGTCGTCCCACAGGCTCATGGCCGACTGGTCTGGTCGTCACACAATGCGCCGGTCGGACGCGAAATGTCCACGAGCCCACCTTTCGGACGAATTCCCTGCGCGATCGGGAGGGACCGATGCTCCTCCGGGTCCGGCAGGCGTGTACATGGCCCGCTCGAACTAGATGGAGCGTGCGTCATGGACCCGCTGAGCGGGTCCGGGCCGCTGATCGGCGGAGATGTCCAGCCGCGCCGGAAATGTGACGCGGAGGACTCGTTCGACATTTCCGGAGAACGCGCACCAGAGCCACGGAAAGGGCCAGAACGGGCGCTGACGAATGCGCTGGGGGCGTGGGAGCCGGGGCGCGGACGGCCACGACCGCGCGGTCAGCCCTGCGGGACGGCGAGGTCCGCGAGGGCGTCCCGGCGCCGGTCGCCGTCACCAGGACCGTCGGGCGCCGAACGTATGGTCAGTGGGTTTCCCGAGGTTGAGGATCCACAGTGTCGCCACCAGGGTCTGCGCCGGCCAGTACCCGGCCCACACCAGCTGTGACATGACGACCTGCTCGCGCCCGGCAGTCCAGACGTCGTCACCGTTCGCGATCGGGCCGTCGAGGTAGAACCCGGCGCCGGCGAACGCGACCGCTGCACCGAGCCCACACGCCAGCAGCCCGCCGACCCGCGCACCACGTCCCCACAGCAGCCCCTGGACCGACCCGAACACGACGGCCACGACCGCCGTGACCGTCGTGAGGGATCCCCAGCCCTCCTGGTAGGCGAGGTTCGTCGGTGTGTCCCAGTTCACCGGACGGGCCCGCCATAGCAGCAGTCCCGCCACCAGCAGGTACACAGCGCCGTGCACGACCAACGTCCGTCGCACATTCATCTGGCTGCCACCGGTGCCCCCGAATCTCCGTCGACGTCGCCGCGCACGATGCGTCCGGTCACTTCCGTGCGGTGGCGTCCTCGCATCATGACGCAACCGAAGGCAGGACGTCTCGCAGGGCTGACCGCGACGGAGAGTATCCGGTCAGCCCTTCGGGACGGCGAGGTCCGCGAGGGCGTCTCCGGCGCCGAGGGACTCCCGCGGGACCACGCTGAGGCTCCCGTCGGTCTCGAGGACGACCGCCTCGACGAGGTCGAAGCCGCCGATCCCGGCGCTGCGGGTCGCCTGGCGCACCTCACCCGCCGTCACGCGGCAGGCACTCAGCCGGTCCTCGAGGAGGCGACCCCGGTGGACGAGCAGCGTCGGGGACGACTTCACCGCCCGGCGCGCCCCCCGGGAGCGGGAGGACAGCCACGCGACGACGAACTGCAGGAGGACGAGCAGCCCCATCGCGGCAACCCCCTCGCTCACGCTGATGTCGCTGCTGAGCAGCACCGTGGCCAGGGTGGAGCCGAGGGCGACCGTCACGACGAGGTCGAAGGCGTTGAGCTTGGCGAGGGTGCGTTTGCCGGACAGGCGCAGGATGGCAACGAGCGCCGCGTACGCCGTCGACCCCACGACGAGCACGCGGACGAGGTCGGACCACTGGTCGAAGAACATGGCCGGGACGGTACCGGCGCCGAACCTCGCGGCGCTGGTCGCCGGCAAGTCGTCGGTCCGAGAACCGCGCTGACGGATCGCGCGTCGCTAGGCTCCACTCACCCTGACGCAAGGAGGCATCTCATGGTGGTTCTCGGCATCATTCTCGCGGTGATCGGACTGATCGCCAGCATCTCGATCCTGCTCTGGATCGGCGTGGCGCTCGTCGTCATCGGCCTGGTGATGAACTTCGTGCCGATCGGCGGGACCACCCGCCGCTGGTACTAGCAGCACGCAGGCGTACGTCAGCGTTCCCCTCGGGTCCCGGGCAGCTCCTGCCCGGGACCCGAGGCGTGTCGCCCGTCGGGTACCGACAGGCCTACTTGGACATCAAGAGCCCTGCGTAGCCCTCGCCGGCCTCGCCGCCGACGATCGCGCCGTTCCCGAAAGGAGCGGGATCGAAGCCCGTCGACTCCTTGAGCTTCCAGATGCAGTTCCCGACGCATCCCTCACCCAGGACGATCGTGCCTCGCAGTTCCAGGACGAAGCCCCGCTCTGAGCCATCACCGCACGTGAAGACCCTGTCGACCCGGATCTTGAAACCCTCGTCCCTCCAGTTCCAGAAGCGGGCCGCATCGGCCTGCCACGTCCCGGAGGCGCACAAGAGCTGAGCCGCCTCGCCCGCGACGGTGAACGTCCCGCTGTCCGATGGCGACTCGCCGCTGTCGACCGTCGAGATCTGCACATCGAGCTTCTCCCCGGCCGCGGCCGGCGCAACCGAGAACGCGACCAGCATCGGGATGGCGAGGAGGACCGTGAGTGTCCGGCGCATCAGAGCGTCCCTTCATCGGTACGTGCCAACGTAGCGGGGGTCCAGCGGATCCGACAGGGCCGCTGTGCGACAGCCCGCCAGGACTGGCCGAGGAGGCTGCGCCCCACCGCCGGGTCGCCGCCATGCCTGGCGTCCTCGGGTCCGGCCGACACCGTGCTGTTCACAGGTCTGTGCGTCATCGTGGGGGTGAGCGGCCCCCGGCCGCGGTCAGGAGGTTCGCGCGTGTACTGGAACCGAGGCATGGGGATCCTCGAGCTCGGGCTCGTCGGCGTGATGATGCTGCTCTTCCTCGGCGTCATCGTGGCCGTCGTCCTCGTGGTCGCCCGGTCCGCCGGGAGCGCGTCACGCAGCCACGGAGGCGGTGGGTTCGGCAGCGCGCCGCGTCCCGACAACCCGGCGCTGAAGGTCCTGGACGAGCGCTTCGCCCGGGGTGAGATCGACGAGGACGAGTACCGGCGCCGACGGGACGTCCTGCTGGGCTGAGGCCCGGCCATCCGCAGCCGCGACGACGCCGAACCACCACCGTGGACGACGCCCTGTACCGAGCGGTGATCCGTGCTGTCCGAGTGGTGTGGCGCGTCCTCGGCCTGCGCATCGAGGTGTCCGGCAGCGAGCACCTGCCGGCGGCCGGGCCGGTGGTCGTCGCGGCGAACCACCTGAGCTTCATCGACTTCATGGTCGTCGGGCTCCCGGCCGTGCACCGGGGGCGCCTCGTCCGGTTCATGGCCAAGCAGTCCGTCTTCGGGTCGGCACTCGGCGGGCCGCTCATGCGCGGGATGCACCACATCCCGGTCGACCGCACCCGCGGTGTCACCGCGGCCCGAGCCGCCCTGCACGCGCTCCGTCGCGGCGAGGTCGTCGGGGTCTATCCCGAGGCCACCATCGGGCACGCCTTCACCGTCAAGGACCGAGGCGACCTGAAGCGGGGCGCAGCTCACCTCGCGATCGCGACCGGGGCGCCGATCGTCCCCGTCGCCCACTGGGGGCTGCACCGGGTGAGCACCGTCGGACGTCGGCCGTCGCTGCGGCGCGGACTGTGGGTGGGGGTGCGGGTGGGGCCGCCGCTCACTCCGCTGCCGGGCGAGACCGCTCAGGAGCTGACCGGTCGCGTACATGCCGCCCTGGGCACGCTGGTCGAGGACCTGCTGGACCGCTACCCCGACCCGCCGACTGGCCCGGCGTCGGCTTGGTGGTGGCCGGCCCACCGGGGCGGGGGAGCCCCGTCCGGGGAACGCGCCCGTACCCTCGACCGGCTCGCCGTCGCCCGCGCCGACGGACTCCTCCCGACGGCGGCTCGACGGTCGTCCCCGCCGTGACGACGCTGTCGGACCGGCGAGAACGTTTCCATCGGTGTTCGCGGGCGTCCGCGGTGTGACTCACGTCTCCGGCTCGGGCCGAGTGTGACAAAGGACTCCCATGTCAACGCGTCCCGGGGGTGGCAGCAACACCTGGGGGTGCGGTGCAATGGCCATCTCGCAGAGCGGACACCCCGACGGTGGGGGTCGGCTCTCGGGCCGACACGCGACCGACCGAGAAGGGTGAGCAACGTGGCCGACCTGGAGAAGCCCCTGGATGACGCGGGCCTGACGAACGTGGCGGTGCGGGAGTACGTCCTGCACTGGGCGCAGTACCTCGGGGCCGAGCGCATCGAGGTGGTGAGCGCGTCCGACGACGCCCGGCTCATCCAGGAGTCGCTCGCCGCCGACGAGATCCAGCCGGCGGGGGAGGGCCTCTACTACTCGCGCAGCTACTCCAAGGACACGGCGCGCTCCGAGGAGCGCACCATCGTCGCCACGAGCCGCCCCGAGGACCAGGGCGTCTACAACAACTGGCGCCACGCCGACGAGATCCGCCCGGTCGTCGAGGGCCACATGAAGGGCGCGATGACGGGCAAGACGATGTACGTCATCCCCTACCTCATGGCGCCTCCCGGGAGCCCGCTCGAGCGGTTCGCCGCCGGTGTGGAGATCACCGACAACCGCACCGTGTGTCTGCACATGATCCGGATGGCCCGGGTCGGCGTGGACCTCATCAACAACCTCGCCGACCCCGACATGTTCGTGCGCGCCGTCCACGTGACCGGCGACCTGCCGAACCTCGGCCAGGGCACCGACGGCGACAAGCGCTACTTCGTGACGGTGGCCGACGAGCGGACCATCCTGCACTTCGGCAGCTCCTACGGTGGCAACGCGCTGCTCGGCAAGATCGCCCACGGTCTGCGCCAGGCCTCGTACGACGGCTGGGCGTCCGGGGAGTTCCTCGGCGAGCAGTTCATGCTCCTCGGCATCACCGACAAGCAGACCGGCGAGACCCATCACATCTGCGGCGGCTTCCCCAGCGCCTCGGGCAAGACGAACCTCGCGATGACGCTGGCCCCGGACGCCCTCGGTGACCGGTACCACGTGTCGTTCTACGGCGATGACATCGCCTGGCTGTGGGTGGCCGAGGACGGCCAGCTGTACGGGCTCAACCCCGAGAACGGCGTCTTCGGCGTCGCCAAGGACACCAACGAGAAGACCAACCCGACGGCCCTGGACTCCATCGAGCCGGGCACCCAGGCCCTCTTCACGAACGTCGCCTACAACGAGGTCACCCAGGAGGTCTGGTGGGAGGGGCGCACCCCCGACAAGCCGGCCGACGTCGCGGGCTGGCGGGACTGGAAGGGCGAGCGCATCGCCGACCGGAACCCCGACGAGGCGGGGGACCCGTGGGCGCACCCGAACAGCCGGTTCACGACGACGCTGGCGAACGTGCCCAACGTCGCGCCCAACTTCGAGGACCCCAAGGGCGTCAAGATCGACGCGATCATCTTCGGTGGGCGCACCCGCGACCGTGAGCCGCTCGTGCGCGCCATCGACGACCTCGCCGAGGGGGTCTACGACGGGCTGACCCTGGGTGCCGAGGCCACCGCCGCGGCCGAGGGGGTCGAGGGCAAGCTGCGCTACGACCCGATGTCGATGCGCCCCTTCCTGTCCTACCCCGAAGGCCCGTACGCCGAGCACTGGCTGAAGATCGTCGGAGCCGCCAAGGACCAGCCGGTCTTCGCCCACGTCAACTGGTTCCAGCGCGACCCCGAGGACGGCCACTTCCTGTGGCCCGGGTACCGCGAGAACCTGCGCGCCCTGCTGTGGCTCGTCCAGTACAAGAAGGGTGAGGTCACCGGACGCCGGACCCCGGTGGGGACCATCCCGCTCAAGGAGGAGCTGAACCTCGACGGGCTCGAGATCGACGAGGGCGACCTCGAGACGATCCTCACGATCGACGTCGAGCGCTGGCGTGAGGAGATCGGTCACCGCGAGGAGCACCTCAACCAGTTCGCGAACCTCCCGGAGGCGATCTGGACGGCTCATCGTCGGGTGGCGGCCGCCCTCGAGCAGGAGGCCACCGTCACCGCCTGAGGTGAGCCCGACCCGACGACGGGGCGTGACCGACGAGACATCGCCGGCCACGCCCCGCCGCCGTACCGTGGACGTGGGACTTCGTCCCGGACCCGGGACGTCCCGGAAGGGGCTCACCATGGAACGCGCACTGGTCGTCTTCGAGTCGATGTACGGGCAGACCGAGGCCGTCGCCCGCTCCGTCGCCGAGGGCGTGGCGGAGGTGATGCCCGTCGACGTCGTCGACGTGGCCGGCGCCCCGCAGACGCTCGCCGGCCACGCCCTCGTCCTCGCCGGAGGGCCCACCCACGCCTTCTCGATGAGCCGAGCCTCGACCCGGCGGGAGGCCCACACGCGAGGCGCGACCCAGGGCTCGGTCGAGACCGGCCTGCGCGAATGGCTCGACGGCCTCGGCCGACGCGAGGACGCCGACGTCGTCACCTTCGACACCCGGGTGACCTCGGTGCGCCGGATGCCGGGCTCGGCCGCCCGCAGCGCCTCGAGGGCGGCGCGCCGCCACGGCCTGCACGAGGTGGCACGGCCGGAGAGCTTCTACGTGCAGGACGTCGCCGGCCCGCTCGCCGACGGGGAGCAGGAGCGGGCGAGGGCGTGGGGCCGGGAGGTCGCGCGCGCGTCGTCGGCACACCACGCCCACCGGTAGCCGACGTCGCGACGGGTCGCGGCGCTCGCGCCCCCTACGATGCTCGGCGTGGCAGAGGCGCGGTTCGGAGCGGTCGTGGCCCGGGGCGTCGACGCAGTCACCGACGACCCCGAGGACCTGACCAGCGGGTTCTGGGCCGTCGTCGTCACCTTCGAGGGCGAGCTGACCGCGGTCCGGATGCGCGACGTCAGCCGGCACGGCCGTCCCGCCGCGCCGGACCCCGCGGGCTGGCCCGGGCTGACCGGCCCGTGGCGCAGCAGCCTCGACGAGGGCGGCTACGTCGGGGGCGTCGACGAGATCCGCCGCCGCATCGCCGCGGGCACCGTCTACCAGGTCAACCTCTGCCGGGTGCTCGAGCACGACCTTCCCGAGGGGTCGTCGGTCCTCGCCCTCGGCGAGGTCCTGGCTCGCGGCAACCCCGCGCCGTACGCCGCCACGATCGACATCCCGGAGGCCGGGCTCGAGGTGGCCTGCGCCTCGCCCGAGGCCTACCTCGTCCGCCGCGGCGAGCGCCTCACGTCGGGCCCGATCAAGGGGACCGCGGCGGACCCGCACGGCCTGCGGACCAAGGACTTCGCCGAGAACGTCATGATCGTCGACCTCGTCCGCAACGACCTGGCCCACGTCAGCGGGGCGGGGACCGTGGAGGTGGACGCCCTGTGTCGCCTGGAGCACCATCCCGGTCTCGTCCACCTGGTCTCGGAGGTGAGCGGGACCCTGCGCCCCGGGACGGGGTGGCGCGACGTCCTCGCGGCGACCTTCCCGCCCGGGTCGGTGAGCGGCGCGCCGAAGCACACCGCGCTCCGGGCCATCGCCGACCTCGAGCCGGTGCCGCGCGGCCCCTACTGCGGGGCGGTCGGCTGGGTGGACGCCGACCGCGACGAGGCCGTCCTCGCCGTCGGGATCCGCACGTTCTGGGCGGCCCGCGACACCGACGGCCGCCGGGTCCTGCGGTTCGGGACCGGCGCCGGGATCACCTGGGGCAGCTCGGCCGTTGACGAGTGGCAGGAGACCGAGCTCAAGGCGACGCGCCTCGTCGCCCTTGCCACCGGTCACGCGCAGATCTCTGGAAGGGTGTGAGGCATGACGGACATCCGTGTCTGGGTCGACGGCGCCCGCATCCCGGCCGACGCTCCGGCCGTGAGCGCCGTGGACCACGGCGTCACCGTCGGCGACGGGGGCTTCGAGACGGCGAAGGTCGAGGCCGGTCAGCCGTTCGCGATGACCCGGCACCTGGCCCGGATGGACCGGACGATGGCGGGGCTCGGGCTGCCCCCGGCCGACCACGACCGCATCCGCGAGGGCGTCGCCGCCGTCCTCGACGAGCCGATCGACTTCGGCCGCCTGCGGTGGACCGTGACCGGCGGGCGAGGCCCGCTGGGGTCGGACCGGATGGGCTCGACGCTCACCTACATCGTCACCGCGGTGGCGCATGACCGCCCGCCCGCCACCGGGGCCGTCGTCACCGTGCCCTGGGTGCGCAACGAGCGGTCCGCGACGGCCGGGCTGAAGACCACGTCGTACGCCGACAACGTCGTCGCCCTGGCCCGGGCCCAGGACCAGGGCGCCATGGAGGCCGTGTTCGCGAACACCCGGGGCGAGCTGTGCGAGGCGACGGGCAGCAACATCTTCGTCGTCACCGACGGGGTGCTGCGCACGCCACCGCTCGACAGCGGCTGCCTCGCGGGGATCTCGCGCGAGCTCGTCCTGGAGTGGAGCCGCGCCGACGGGATCGAGGTCCGCGAGGAGGCCCTTGCGCTGGAGGTCCTGGAGGTCGCCGACGAGGTCTTCCTCACCTCCTCGATCAAGGACGTGCTGCCGGTGTCGGCGGTCGACGGACGGGCCCTGGCCGCCCCTGGCCCCGTCACCGAGAAGGTCATGGGCGTGTGGGCCAGGCACGCCGCGCGGACGGTGGACCCGTGAGCGGGCCCGGAGGAGGGAAGGCCGTGACCGACGACAGCGACGCCTCCGCGGGGACACCCCGCGCGGAGCACGGCGACGGACCTTCCGAGGCCCCGGAGCGCGATCTCATCGGTCCGGACTGGCGGTGGCGTCACCGGGTCCGGGACAACCCGGCCACCCACCGTCTCTACCGGGTCGTCGTCGGCATCCTCGGGCTCGTCCTCGTCGCCGGCGGGCTCGTGCTCGTGCCCCTGCCGGGCCCGGGCTGGCTCATCGTCATCATCGGCATCGCCGTCTGGGCCACCGAGTTCGAACGGGCCCAGCGCCTGCTCCACTTCGTCAAGGAGCGGGTCCGGGCGTGGGAGGACTGGGTTCGGCACCAGCCCCGGTACGTCCAGGGGGCGGTCGCGCTCGCCACCTTCGCGTTCGTCGCGACGGTCGTGTGGCTGTCGTTCCGGCTCATCGGCGTGCCCGGCTTCGTCCCGGACGACGTCGCCACCTGGCTCCACGTCAACGCCGGGCTCTGACGTCCGCCGTGTCGGCGGGCCCCGATTTCCGCGTGCCGGACCGGCCGGGTATCCTCGGCAGGCCGCAGCACCAGGATGTGTAGCTCAGTTGGTTAGAGCGTTCGCTTCACACGCGAGAGGTCAGGGGTTCGAGTCCCTTCACATCCACCGACAGCCCCCGAGCGCGCCGGCGAACGGGGGCTGTGGTGTGAGTGGGGGGCCTCGGGAGCGACGCGGACCCGACACGACCACCGAGGCTCTCGTGAGCCGGGGCCCGGGGGTGTATGCATGAACCCATGAGGCCTGCGGTGCGTCCCACTCAGCGGGTACCCGGCGCGCACGTGCCCCACATCGGAGCCGATGCGCACGGGGCGGGCGTGCAGCGGCTCGTCGCCAGCTACCGGGCCATCCCCGAGGGGTCGCCCGTGCGCCTCGCGAAGCGCACGAGCAACCTGTTCCGGGCCCGAACCGCCACCGACGCCCCCGGCCTCGACACCAGCGGCCTGACCGGGGTGGTCGCCGTGGACCCGGACGCCCGCACCGCCGACGTGCAGGGCATGTGCACGTACGAGGACCTCGTCGACGCGACCCTCCCGTACGGCCTCACCCCGCTCGTCGTGCCTCAGCTGCGGACCATCACGCTCGGCGGGGCGGTCACCGGGCTCGGCATCGAGTCGACGTCGTTCCGCAACGGGCTCCCGCACGAGTCGGTCCTCGAGATGGACGTCCTGACCGGCGACGGCGAGGTCGTCACGGCGGACCCGGCGGACCGGCACCCCGACCTGTTCCGGGCGTTCGCCAACTCCTACGGGACCCTCGGCTACGCCACCCGCCTGCGGATCGCCCTGGAGCCGGTCGGACGCACCGTCTCGCTCCGGCACGTCCGCCTCCACGACGTCGACGCCCTCGTCGCGACGATCGGCGACATCGTCGACGCCGGGGAGTACGAGGGAGAGCCCGTCGACTACCTCGACGGGGTCGTCTTCAGCGCCGACGAGTCCTACCTCGTGCTCGGCCGGCGCACCGACGAGCCGGGGCCCACGAGCGACTACACGCGGCAGCGGGTGTTCTACCGCTCGATCCAGCACGACGGTCCGCGCCCGACCCGCGACACCCTGACGACGCTGGACTACCTGTGGCGCTGGGACACCGACTGGTTCTGGTGCTCGCGTGTCTTCGGTGTCCAGCGACCGCTCGTCCGCCGGCTCTGGCCGCGGCGATGGCTGCGCTCCAGCGTCTACGGCAGGCTCGTCGCGCTCGACCGCCGCTTCGGGGTCGCCGACCGCCTCGAGGCGCGCCGGGGCCGGCCTCCGCGTGAGCGCGTCGTCCAGGACGTCGAGCTGCCGCTGGCGACGACCGCAGCCTTCCTGCGCTGGTTCCTCCGGGAGGTCCCGATCGAGCCGATCTGGCTGTGCCCGCTGCGGTTGCGCGACGACCGACCGTGGACGCTGTACCCCCTGGAGCCGGGGCAGACCTACGTCAACGTCGGCTTCTGGTCCACCGTGCCCGCCGACGAGGCAGCGGGGCCCGGTGCCACGAACCGCCGCATCGAGGAGCAGGTGAGCGCGCTGGGCGGGCACAAGTCCCTGTACTCGGAGGCCTTCTACGACCAGGAGACCTTCTGGCGGCGCTACGGGGGCGCCGCCTACCCGGCCCTCAAGCAGCGCTACGACCCCGACCACCGGCTGCCCGACCTGTACGCCAAGGCCGTGCAGGGTGCCTGAGCAACGGAGGAGGACCCCGGTGAGCATCGCCCAGCTCGTCGAGTCCGTCGTCGACGGACCGCTGCCGCTGCGGGTCGAGGCCTTCGACGGGTCTGCTGCGGGGCCCGAGGCCTCGCAGCGCCGGATGCGTATCGACACCCCCCGTGGGGTCGCCTACCTCGCGACCGCGCCAGGAGACCTCGGCCTCGCCCGGGCGTACGTCGCGGGCGACCTCACCCTCGAGGGGGTCCATCCGGGGGACCCGTACGACCTGCTCGTCGACCTGGCCGGCGTCCGGTTCCACCGGCCGGGGCTGGAGGACCTGCTCGAGCTGTCGCGCACGCTCGGCGTCCGCGGGCTCACCCCGCCGTCCCCACCGCCCCAGGAGAGCCTGCCGCGGTGGCGCCGGGTGGCCGAGGGGGTGCGGCACTCGATGACCCGCGACGCCCGCGCGATCCAGCACCACTACGACGTCTCGAACCGCTTCTACGAGCTGGTCCTCGGGCCGTCGATGGCCTACACGTGCGCGTGCTACCCCGCCCCGGACGCGACCCTCGAGGAGGCGCAGGAGAACAAGTACCGCCTCGTCTTCGACAAGCTGGCGCTCGGGCCGGGGGACCGGCTGCTCGACATCGGCTGCGGGTGGGGCGGGATGGTCCGGTACGCGGCCCGCCGGGGAGTCTCGGTGCTCGGGGTCACGCTGTCGCGGCAGCAGGCGCTGTGGGGGCAGAAGGCCATCGCCGACGGGGGGCTGAGCGATCTCGCCGAGATCCGGCACAGCGACTATCGGGACGTGACCGACACGGGGTTCGACGCGGTGTCCTCGATCGGGCTCACCGAGCACATCGGCGTGCGCAACTACCCGGCGTACTTCGGCTTCATCACCGACCGGCTGCGTGCGGGTGGGCTGCTGCTCAACCACTGCATCACCCGGCCGCACAACCGCCCGCTGTCGACGGGCCCCTTCATCGACCGCTACGTCTTCCCCGACGGCGAGCTCACGGGGTCCGGGCGGATCATCACCGAGGCCCAGGACGCCGGTCTCGAGGTGCTCCACGAGGAGAACCTGCGCGAGCACTACGCCCTGACGCTCGCGGGCTGGTGCGCGAACCTCGTCGAGCACTGGGACGAGTGCGTCGACGAGGTCGGCGAGGGCACCTCACGGGTGTGGGGTCTCTACATGGCCGGGTCGCGGCTGGGGTTCGAGCGCAACGACGTGCAGCTGCACCACGTCCTCGCCGTCAAGCCCGGCGCGGGGGGCCGCCACGGGCTGCCGCTCCGCCCCTGGTGGACCGCCTGACATTCCGGGGTGACCCCGCATTGTCAGGGTGGCGGGGGATCGGAAGCCCGGCGTCGCTGACATTCCGGGGTGACCCCGCATTGTCAGGGTGGCGGGGGATCGGAAGCCCGGCGTCGCTGACATTCCGGGGTGACCCCGAAATGTGGGGACAGGTGGGGTGGGGGTCAGCGGGGGCGGGGGGCGAGCCCGTCCCAGGCGAGGGCGGTGAGCCCGTCGGCGAGATCGTCCGCGCTGCGCCCGCTGCGCGCCGCGCCGTCGGCGAGCCAGGTCTCGGCGGCGCCGCGGACCATGCCGACGAGCGCGGTGCCCCACAGGTGTGCCGTGGCGTCGTCGACGTCCCCTCCGCGCCCGGCCCGGACGATCTCCGCGACGCGCTCGGCGATCCGGCTGGTCATCCCCGCCGCCACATCCCCCTCGGGCCGCTCGCCGGTGGGCAGCAGGGGCGCGTTGACGATGAAGCGGTAGACCTCGGGGTCGTCCTCGACGAGGTGGAGGTAGGCGCCGATGACCGCCCGCACCACCTCGCGCGGGCCCCGCGCCGCACCGTCGTCGGCGGTGTCGGCGGTGTCGGCGGTGTCGACGGCCCCGGCGGCCCGCGTGATCCCGCGCACGATCGTGCCGTCGACCCGGTGCGCCACGGCCTCGTACAGCCCCGCCCGGTCGGTGAAGTGGCGGTACAGCACCGTCTTGGAGGTGCCGGCGGCTGCGGCGACCTCGTCCATCCCGACGCCGGCGCCGTGCTCGCGGATCGCCCGGACGGTGGCCTCGACGAGGTCGCGGCGCCGCGCCAGCCGGTGCTCGTCCCAGCGGGCGCTGCGTCCGTCGGTCGACGGGACGGGGGAGGTCACAGGTCAGGACGGTAGCAGGGACCAGGGGTACCTGATACCGTCAGTACCGGATATCTTCGGTGGGTCCGACCGGGCCGCCGTCCCGATGCACGAGGAGCCACACCGGTGACCACCACGCGCCGCGCCGCCGTCCTCGGCGGCAACCGCATTCCCTTCGCCCGTCAGTTCGGCCCGTACGCCGAGGCCTCCAACCAGGACATGCTCACCGCCGCGCTCGAGGGCCTCGTGGCCCGCCACGGGCTCGCCGGGGAGCGGCTCGGGGAGGTCGTCGCCGGCGCCGTCATCAAGCACAGCCGCGACTTCAACCTGACCCGCGAGGCGGTCCTCGGCTCGAGCCTGGCCCCCGACACCCCCGCCTACGACGTCCAGCAGGCGTGCGGCACCGGGCTCGAGGCCGCGATCCTCGTCGCCAACAAGATCGCCCTCGGACAGGCCGACTCCGGCATCGCCGGTGGCGTCGACTCCGCCTCGGACGCGCCCATCGTCGTCCCCGAGAAGCTGCGGCAGAAGCTGCTCCGGCTCTCGCGCGCCAAGACCCCCGCCGACCGCGCCCGGGCCGCGCTGACGATCCGCCCGACCGACCTCGGCATCCAGGTGCCGGCCAACACCGAGCCCCGCACGGGCATGTCGATGGGGGAGCACATGGCCGTCACCGCCGAGCGCTGGGGCGTCACCCGCGAGGCTCAGGACGAGCTCGCCCTCGCCAGTCACCACCGGCTCGCCGCCGCCTACGAGCGGGGATTCTTCGACGACCTCATGACCCCCTACCTCGGGCTCACCCGCGACCAGAACCTGCGCGCCGACACGACCCTCGAGAAGCTCGCCTCCCTGCGCACCGTCTTCGGCCGCGGCGAGAACGCGACGATGACGGCCGGCAACTCCACGCCGCTCACCGACGGCGCCTCCGCCGTGCTGCTCGGCTCCGAGGAGTGGGCGGCGGCGCACGGCCTGAAGCCCCTCGCCTGGTTCGTCGACGGCGAGACCGCCGCGGTCGACTACGTCTCGGGCGACGAGGGGCTGCTCATGGCCCCCGCATACGCCGTCCCGCGGATGCTCGCGCGCCAGGGCCTGGCCCTGCAGGACTTCGACCTGTACGAGATCCACGAGGCGTTCGCCTCGACCGTCCTCTCGACGCTGACGGCCTGGGAGGACGAGGACTTCTGCCGGGAGCGGCTCGGCCTCGACGCCCCGCTCGGAGCCATCGACCGCGACAAGCTCAACATCACCGGCTCCTCGCTGGCCGCGGGGCACCCGTTCGCCGCGACCGGCGGGCGCATCCTCGCCACCCTCGCCAAGCTCCTCCAGGAGAAGGGCTCGGGCTCGCGCGGGCTCGTCTCCATCTGCGCGGCCGGTGGCCAGGGTGTCGTCGCGATCCTCGAGGCGGCCTGAGATGGCGCGGTCGGACGGCTACACGACGTTCGTCAACAGTGGGGTCGGTGCGAAGCTCGCGACCGCGCTCGGCCTGCCGCGGCCGGTCCCCCTGCGCCGGCACCGCCCCGGTGCCCCGCTCGTCGACGGCCCCGTCCTCGTCGGGGGCCACGGCGAGACCCCCGCGGTCGCGGCCCTGCGGGCGGGCCTCACGTCCGCCGGTGCGACGCTCACCGAGGTCGTGCCCGAGGCCGGCCGCCTCGGTGGGGTCGTCGTCGACCTCACCGCGGCCGAGACACCGGCCGACCTGGAGTCGCTCCGGGCGACCCTTGCGCCCGCGCTCAAGCGGCTCGGCCGCTGCGCCCGCGTCGTCGTCGTCGGGCGTGACCCGCAGGCGGCGTCGTCGGTCGCCCAGCGGGCCGCGCGCCGGGCCCTCGAAGGGATCACGAGGTCGGTGGCCAAGGAGCTGCGCAACGGCGCGACGGCCAACCTCGTCCTCGTCGCCGACGGCTCGGAGGGCGCCGCGCTCGGGACCGTGGTCTTCCTGCTGTCCGCCCGGTCGGCGTACGTCGACGGCCAGGTCCTGCGCGTCGGGAAGGGCGGTGAGGTCCCCGCCCCGGCGGACCCCGAACATCCCCTCGACGGCAAGGTGGCGGTCGTCACCGGGGCCGCCCGCGGCATCGGCGCCGACATCGCCCGCACCCTGGCCCGCGACGGCGCGACCGTCGTGTGTGTCGACATCCCCGCCGCAGGGGCCCACCTGGCCGCGGTCGCCAACGAGGTCGGGGGAACCGCCCTGCAGGTCGACGTGACCGCCGCCGACGCCGGGGCCCGCATCCTCGAGCACGCGCGCACGCGGCACGGCGGGCTCGACGTCGTCGTCCACAACGCGGGCATCACCCGCGACAAGCTGCTGGCGAACACCGACGCGGAGCGCTGGGCCTCCGTCCTGGACGTCAACCTCCGCTCGATCCTCGCGATGAACGACGCGATCCTCGCCAAGGACGGTCTGCGCGACGGAGGCCGCGTCGTCCTCGTCTCCTCGATCGCGGGGATCGCGGGCAACCGCGGGCAGAGCAGCTACGCGGCGTCCAAGGCCGGGGTCATCGGCCTCGTCGACGGCTACTCGGCCGACCGCGCGCTGAGCCGCCGAGGCATCACCGTCAACGCCGTCGCGCCGGGCTTCATCGAGACCGAGATGACGGCGAAGGTCCCGCTCGCCACCCGCGAGCTGGGCCGCAGGCTCAACAGCCTCGCCCAGGGCGGACTGCCCGTGGACGTCGCGGAGACGATCGCCTACTTCGCAGCCGACGCCCAGTCCGCGGTGTCCGGCAACGTCGTCCGGGTCTGCGGCCAGAGCCTGCTGGGGGCGTGACGGTGGCTGTCGAGACCCTGCCTGCACTGCCCGCCACCGTGCCGCTGCTCACCCGAGCCGTGCTCACCGCGCGCGGCCGCCGGGGGAGCGAGGTGCCCGACCGGACCCTGCGCGTCGAGGACGTGCGGATCGACCGGCACCGACTCGCCGCCTACCAGCGACTCACCGGGTACGCCGTCTCGGACACCGTGCCGCAGCCCTACCCCTGGGTGCTGGCGTTCCCGGTCCAGACGGCGCTGATGGCCAGGCCCGACTTCCCGCTCGCGCTCCCGGGGCTCGTTCACCTCGAGAACCGGGTGACGACCCACCGGGCGATGGACGCCGCCGAGCCGCTCACCCTCGACGTCACGGCCGGCGCCATCACCCCGCACCGCCGGGGCCGCACGATCGACGTGCGCCTCGAGGCCCGCGTCTCGGGTGACCTCGTGTGGGAGTGCGACAGCGTGTACCTCGCCCGAGGGTCCGGCACCGAGGACGCTCCGCGCGGCGAGTCCCCGCCCGACCTGCCTGCCGGGCCGCCCGCCGGCGTCTGGCGCCTCGCCGACGACCTGGGACGGCGGTACGCCGCGACCTCCGGCGACGTCAACCCCATCCACCTGCACCCGCTCACGGCGCGGGCGATGGGCTTCCCCCGGCACATCGCCCACGGGATGTGGACCTACGCCCGCGTGCTGGCTGCCCTCGGACGGGGCTCGCTCGGGCCGTCGACGAGCCGGGTGTGGTTCACCAAGCCGGTGTTCCTGCCGTCCACCGTCGAGCTCGTCCGCGGACGTGACGGGGACACCGTGCTCGCCGGGCTGCGCTCCCGCACCGAGCCGCACACCGCGCACGTGGTCGTGAGCCTGAGCACCTGAGGGGCCGGCGGCAGCAGCCGCCGTGGGTAGAGTCCGGCCATGGCGCGTGTCGAGCCCGACACCGGCCGTCGCGGAGTGCATGCGACCCTGCGCGGCTGGTCGCAGAGCGCCCACGCTGCCGTCCGCGCTCCGGGGCCCGAACGCACCGACGCCCTGCTGCTCGTCAAGGCCGCCGTCGCCGCGGTGATCGCCTGGCAGCTGGCCGTGCGGGTCCTCGACAGCCCGGCGCCCTTCTACGCCCCGCTCGCCGCGCTGCTCGTCGTGGACCGCACGATCGTCCGGTCGCTCTGGCTGAGCGTCGAGCGGGTCGTCGCGGTCATCGTCGGGATGACCATGGCCTGGGTCGTCGGCACCTTCGTGGGGGTGACGTGGTGGTCCATGGTCCTCGTGATGCTGGTCGCGATGCTCATCGGCCGCTGGGACCGGCTGGGTGGCCACGGCATCCAGGTGCCGACGATGGTGCTGCTCTCACTGCTGACCTTCCAGTGGGACGACGTCGACTTCACGTACCTCACCCTGGTCGAGACCGTCGTCGGCGGCGCCGTCGGCGTCGCCGTCAACGCCGTCGTCCTGGCACCCATGCATCTCACCGCGCCGCGCCGCGCCGTCGTCGAGCTGACCGAGCGGGTGCACGGTCTGCTCGAGGACATGGCCGCGGGGCTGCGCGAAGGGTGGGACGCCGGCCAGGCCCGCGACTGGCACGACCGGGCCACGCGCATCGGCGAGGCCGTGCCCGACGTCCTCGACGCGATCCGGACGGGCCGGGAGAGCACCCGGTTCAACCTGCGGCACCGGCTCCGTCCGGCCCGCATCGACTGGGACGGGTACGAGCGGGCCGTCGAGACGGTGCGGCGGATGCAGTGGCCCGTGGCCGGCCTCGCCCGCACCCTCTCGGACGCCGCGGACGACGCCGAGAACCTGCCCGCCCCGTCACCGGACTGGCTGACCCGCTACGCGCAGGTCCTGGAGCACATCGGCGAGGCCGGATCACGGTTCGGGGTCCACCGGGAGGACGCGGAACGCGAGATCGTCGAGCATCTCGACGCGGCGACGGCCGTCCTGGACGAGCTCGCGGACCACGTGCGCCACACCCCACCCGAGGACCCCGAGGCGTGGCCGGCCTACGGTGCGCTCCTCGTCGAGGGGCGACGGCTCGTCGGTGAGCTGAGGGCGGACCACGCGCACGCCTCGGTGCCGACCGACAGCGGCCCGCTGCGCAGTCCGCTGGCGGAGGCCGTGCCGGTCGTCCGGCAGCTGCAGGAGCAGCTCCCCACGGCGCGGGAGCGGCCGCAGCACGTGGTTCCACCGCCCGGTGGGGCAGTGGCCCCGGACGGGGACGTCGAGGCGTCGCCGGACAAGCCCTGACCGAGCAGTCCGGGGCGTCGGTGATGACCCGTCCGGGCTATGGCCGCGGAGCCCTCCGCTCCCTACCGTGACAGAGGTCCGGGCGACCCGCACGGATGCGCGACCTCCCCCTGGGCACACCACACCTCACACCCCGGGCGGCGAGGCGTCCGAACAGGGAGGGCCTCACGATGTCCGAGCACGTCTCCACCCGGTCCCGCCGCACGGCCGCCCTGGCCGTCACCGCCGCCGTCGGCCTGGTCCCGGTGGGCCTCGTGGCCGTCCGACCGCCGGCCGCCGCGACACCCGAGACGTCGGTCGCCGCAGTCCTCGCCACACCGTCCTACACCGCGTCGTGGATCGCGATCCGGACCGGTGCCTCGGCGGGCGTCGGCCTCTACACGGCGTCCGGGGCCACCGGAGCCACGCAGACCCTCGCCTCCGCGTCCAACTGCACGATGAACCAGGGGTCCGCGGCCGGTCGGTACGTGACGTTCTCCGGCACGACGACCTCGACGTTCACCGAGTCGCTCGCCTCGTTCGCCAGCGGGTCGATCGGGGTGAAGGAGAAGAAGAGCGGGGTCTCGTGCTACCAGGTCAACTCACCGGCCGAGAAGCTGCGGATGACGCTCGGCGCGGGGCTGGCGGCCACGCTCGGGTACGAGGCGGTCGCATCCTCTGCCTACCTCGATGTCGAGCTCAAGCAGAACGCGCAGATCCTCGCCACCCTGACCCGGGGCTCCCAGACGCACTACTTCGCGCTGTACAGCGGCTCGACCGTCAGCAACCCGGTGCCCGACGGCCTGTCCCCGGGGCAGCTGCCGGCCAGTCACAAGACGGTCTGCTCGAACTCCGCGGACTCCGGCGCCGACAGCGGCGTCAACGACAACTGCCGGTGGCCCATCAGCGCCCCGTCCTGGACCGGTCCCGACGACGGCATCCTCTTCGACACGATGACGCTGACGGCGCTCAACGGCTCCTTCTCCCTCGAGGGCGGCTCGGACGGCTCGGTCCTGCCGGAGGCGCCGCTGTCCACGCCCGACGCCTCGATCATCGAGGTCGTCGACGGGGTCCTCGACTGCGGCGCGAGCACCCGCACGATCGCCGCGGCGGGGGACTCCCCGCAGGTGACCGTCACCCGGCTCGACAACGCCGACGGCAGCACCTGCGTCGCCGTCCCGTACCACCTCGGGGCGGACCCCTTCGCGGCACAGTTCGTCAAGCCCCTCGACAGCCAGACCGCGGCCCAGTTCGTCTGGGACGTCGGGTGGAACGAGACACCGGCCCCGGGGACCACCGCCCTCGGCGACGTCGTCATCGACTACGAGTACCCGGCACCGGGCCAGGAGAGCGTCACGCTCGGCTGGTGCCCGGCTGACGGGTACGCCCTGTCCGGCGCCTTCGTCGGCTACTCCGGCTTCCCGCCGAGCGCCGACCAGGAACCGGACCTGCCCGGGACCCAGTTCGCCTGTGTCGTCTCCCGACAGGCCCAGCCGGTCCGGGGGTCGAGCAGGATCTCGGTCCAGGACCGGGTGTACGTGTACGGCGACGCCAAGCTCAGCTACAACTAGCCGCCCGGCCGGGTCACCCCGAGCCGCTCCAGGATGCGCGCCGAGTCCGCCGCGGCGCGCTCGGCCCCCGGGGTGTCCCCCAGGGCCGCATGCACCCGGGCCGCGACCCGCAGCAGCAGCGCCTCCTCGTAGGGGAGGTCCTGGCTCCGGGCGGACTCGAGACCGGTCTCCCCGACGGCCGCCGCCTCGGTGGCCCTCCCCGCGGCCAGTAGTGCCCGCGCCCGTTGCAGACACGTCCGGGGAAGGCTGAGGACGGACTCGCCGCGGGCCGTCCGCTCGGCCGCGTCGACGACGTCGAGGGCCTCCTCGGGCCGTCCGTCGCGGGTCAGGGCCTCGGCGCGCACGAGCTCCGCCTCGAGCGCACTGGAGGCGGAGCCGAGGTCGGCCAGCCGCCGGGCCGCGGACTCGGCGAGCCGCTCCGCGACCCGTACCTCGCCGCGCGCGAGGGCGACGCGCGCCAGCTGCATCTGGCCCTGGGCCACGAACGGCAGCTCACCCGCGGCGCGCAGGACCCGCACGGCTTCGGTGAGGACCGCCTCGGCCCCGTCGAGGTCCCCGAGGTCGACGAGCAGCTCGCCGAGGTTGACGCCCGTCTCCGCAGCGCCGACCGACTTCCCGGTCTCCTGGGCCACCTCCCGGCTCGTGGCGTACCACGTCGCGGCCTCGCTCCAGCGGCCCGCGTAGTACGCGAGGGCCCCGAGGTTGCCGCGGATCGTCGCCTCCAACGGGCGCAGGCCGTGGGTCTCGCAGATGGCGAGTGCTTCGAGGTGCGGGCCGCCGGGGCCCGGGACCCCGAGCTGCAGGTTGACGCCGTCGACGAGCATGAGCGAGCGGACGAGCGTCTCGTGGTCGCCCACCTCGCGAGCCCGTGCGACGGCGCGCTCGGCCCACCGTGCGGCCTCGCGGGGGCGCTCCTGCTCCAACCGGGCGAGGGCCGTGAGGTTGTCGAGCCGGACGAGCGCGACCCGGCCGTCCTCCTCGTGGCCGGCGAGGAGCCGCCGGGCCCGGGCGACGACCCGCAACGTCCTCGTGAAGTCGCCGGCGCGGTTGTGCACGTTCGCCTGACGCACGAGCGAGTCGGCGACGGCGACGGGGTCCGCACGCAGGAGCCGGGCGGCGCGCCGGTGGGCGGTGACGGCCTCCTCGAACATGCCGGCCTGTTCGCGGGTCTCCCCGACGAGGGTCCACAGTGCTGCGCGCTCCGCGTCGGGGACCTCGGCCAGCCGGCCCGCGGCGCCGAGCGCGGTCTCGTAGTGGCCGGCCGCGTCAGCGTTGGCGTACGACCGCCGTGCGAGGTCGCCGGCGAGCCGGGAGTACCGCCAGGTGCGGGCCGCGTCACCCGCCTGGGCGAAGTGCAGGCCGAGCGCGGGGGAGTCCGCCTCGGGGTCGGTGCTCATCGACTCGAGCACCTCACCGGCGATGCGGTGCAGGCGGGCGCGGGTGCGGTACGCCAGGCCCGCGTAGGCGGCGTCGCGGACCAGGCTGTTGCGGAAGCGGACCCGGTGCGTGCCGTCGGCCGCGAGCAGGTGCGGCAGGTCGTCGAGGAGGCTGGCGGCGTCCGCCACGCCGTCGGCGGCCAGGGTGGCGGTGAGGATCTCCCGCCGGACGCTGCGACCGAGCACCGAGGCCCTCCGCAGGAGCGCACGGTGCCGGGGCGGCAACCGGTCGATCTGGACGGTCATCGCCGCCTGGACCGAGTCGGGCAGGCCGTCGGCGTCGCGCAGGTCGGCCGCCAGCCGCGTCACCTCGGCGACGTAGAGCGGGCTCCCGGCAGCGCGCGCCACCACCGCCTCGGCCTCGTGCGGGCGCAGGGGCGAGGACTCGGTCGCGGCATGGACGAGCCGCTCCACGACCTCGTCCGGGAGCGGAGCGAGATCCACCTCGGTGCCGTGCTCCGGCACCAGACCGCCCTCGCTGCCGCGTCGGACGCACACCAGCGCCCAGGGGCGTCCCGCGGTCGCGGTCGCGACCCGGCCCAGGAGGTGCGCCGAGGCGCCGTCCACCCATTGCGCGTCGTCGACGACGACGACGAACGGGCCGACGACGAGCCGGTCGAGCACCTCGATGACCGTGTCGGCGACCCGGTCGGCGCGGAACTCCGGGGCGATCCGTTCCACGTCCGGGGTGGTGGGGACGGCGGCCTGCACGACATCCGCGAGCAGCGGGGCCAGCGGCACGAGGTCCGGGGCCGACCGGCGCAGGGTGTCCAGGAGGGCGGCACCCATCGGCTCCGGGGCGTCGCGCAGCACCCCGAGCAGAGCGCGCATCGGGTCCCGGAGCACCCGGTACGTGCTCGTCACCCCGTACGGCTCGCCGCGCAGGACCGCGGTCCGGGCCTGCGGCGTGGAGGCGAGCGCCTCGGCGACCAGCCGGGACTTGCCCAGGCCCGCCCCCCCGCGGACGACGACGACCCCGCCGTCGCCCCCGAGGGCCCGGCTCAGGACCTCCCGGACCGTGTGCAGCTCGCTGTCGCGGCCGAGCAGCGGCAGGCGGGCGTCGTCGGCGACCACCCTCGTGCCGGTCTCGGGCCCGACCTCGAGGACCTGCAGGGGTTCGGCCTTCCCCTTGAGGGTGAACGGCCCGGCGGGGGTGGTCGCGAACGTCGTGCGGGAGTGGGCGAGGACGTCCGGGTGTGCGTACAGGACGCCCGGCGGCGCGACCGACATGATCCGGGCCGCGGTGTTCGTGGTGTCGCCCATCGCCGAGTAGGCCGCGCGCCGGGCAGACCCCACCTCCGCGGCGAAGACGTGACCTCGGTTCACCCCGAGCCGCAGCGCCAGGGGGAGCGGGGTGGCGGCGATGCGCCGCAGCGCTCGCAGCATCCGGCCCTCGTCGTCGTCCTGGCTCACCGGCACCCCGGAGCCGAGGAAGAACTTGCCCCCGTCGGTGTCGAGGTCGGTCGCGAGCAGACTCAGGCCCTCGGGAGCCAGCGCGTCCTCCACGGCGCCGACGACCTCGTCGAGGCGGTCGGCGAGCACCTGCGGGCCGTGCTCGGCGAGCACGGCGTCGGTGCCGCAGAAGGAGGCGAAGGCGATCGTCGCTGTCCGGTGCTCCGGGTCCGGGGGTCCGGGGGCCAGGTGGGCTCCGAGCGCGTGCGGGAACAGGGTCGCCAGCCGGGCGGCAGTGGCCTCCGGCACCGGCGTCGGCGACCCCGGCGTCGAGCGGGGCCGACGCCGACGGAGCAGCAGGGCGCCGTCGGCCCGGGGTCGCGACGCCCCCTGACCGAGCCGGGCCACCGTGCCGGGAGAGAGCACGATCTCACCGGCCCCGGCGGCCTTCTCGGCCCGGGCGGTGCTGGACGCCCCGGGGCCGAGGACGAGGAGCTCGCGGGTCGGCGACCCGACGAGGAAGAGGTGCAGGTCACCCGTGTGGACGCCCACCGACATGGACAGCCGCAGCCGCCCTCCCGACGCCGTGACCTCCCGCGCCCGGGCGAGCCCGCTGCGCATCTCGACGGCGGCGTCGCACGCCTGCTCGGCGTGGTCGGGCCCGCGGAAGAGGAACAGCAGCGCGTCCCCGCCGAACTTCAGCAGCTCGCCGCCACGGCAGGCGCAGACGCCGATCATCGGGGAGAACACCCCGTTGAGGGTCTCGACGATGTCCTCCGCGCCGATCCGGCCGCGCCGCGAGAGCCGCTCGGTGAGGGCGGTGAACCCCGAGACGTCGGCGAAGACGAGGGTCCCGTCGAGGACGCGCCACGTCGTGCCCGGAGCCTCGTCGTCCCAGCCGAGGGCGATCGGCGGGACGTGGCGGCGCAGGTCGTGCACGGCGGTCCTCCGCTCGTCCCCAATGGCCTACCCGGGGCGGCCCGGCGCCGGTAGGATCCCACAGTCCGGCGACGCCTGGAAGGCCTGCGGCCCCGGCCGGCGCGGACGGAGGGACCCGGTGAGAGCGACGTTCCTCGGGGTGCGGGGGTCCACCTGCGCTCCCGGGCGTGACTTCCTCCGCTACGGGGGGAACACCTCGTGCATCGCGGTCACCCTCACGGGGCAGGACCGGCCGACGGTCCTGCTGGACGCCGGCACCGGCATCCGCGGCGTCACCCGCCTGCTCGACGGGGCCCCGTTCCGGGGGACGATCCTCGTCAGCCACCTGCACTGGGACCACGTCCAGGGCCTGCCGTTCTTCGCAGCCGGTGACCGCCCGGACTCGGCGGTGCGGGTGATCATCCCCGCCCAGGGCGGATCCAGCGGCCGCGACCTGCTGGCGCAGCTGATGTCGCCCCCGGGCTTCCCGATCGAGCCCGAGGGCCTCCTCGGCGACTGGGTGTTCGACGCGGTGGAC
The DNA here is from genome assembly GCA_963815545.1 of uncultured Actinomycetota bacterium. Classification (GTDB taxonomy): domain Bacteria; phylum Actinomycetota; class Actinomycetes; order Actinomycetales; family Dermatophilaceae; genus Phycicoccus. The sequence continues at coordinate 356,447 of CAWFGY010000005.1, read as the reverse complement.
GACGGGGCGGTCGTCGTCGAGGGCCTCGGCGTCACGGCCGTCGACGTCGAGCACAAGGGCGGGCGCACGTACGGCTACGTCGTGCAGGAGGACGGCCGGCGGCTGGCGTACCTGCCGGACCACGCCCCCGCCGCCGGTGTCTCCGCCGCACTGCTCGATGCGCTGCAGGGGGTCGACGTCCTCGTCCACGACGCGCAGTTCCTGGAGGCCGAGCGCGACCGGGCCGACGCGTACGGGCATGCGACGGTGGCGGACGCGGTGCGGCTGGCCGAGCGCGTCGGGGCCGGTCGCCTCGTGCTCTTCCACCACGGCCCGCACCGCAGCGACGACGACCTCGACGCCGTCGCCGGGCTCGTCCCGACCGCGGTCGAGGTGCTCACGGCCCGGGAGGGCCTCGCGTTCCTCGTCTGACGAATCGTCCCACGAGTCGTCTCCGGTATCTCAGGCCACACAAGCCCCGGACCTGCGACGACGCCGCCCCGCTGGGGTATTCCTGCGGGACACGGGCAGGACTACCGTGACGAGTCCGGTCCGGTCGGGCCGGTTGATTGCAGAGGGCAACCGATTCCACGACCAAGGGAGTACCACCATGCGCCTCACCACCCGAGTTCTTGCTGCCGCGGCGGCGGCAGCCGTCGCCGGCATCGCCGTCGTCGGTCCCGCCTCCGCGGGCGTCGACCCGCGGCTCAACCACACGTCCTACTGGGAGAACGAGTACGGCGTCACGTGCACCAAGGTCGAGCTGGCCGACGGTGTCAAGTCCTGGACGATCGAGTCGGGGTCCGGCTTCTACGTCTTCAAGGCCGGGACGGCCAGCACCATGGAGTGGATGGGCTTCGAATCGAGGGTGTACACCTCGACCAAGGCCATCAGCCACGTCATCACGTGCAACGGGGGCTACGGCTCCTGACGGGCACCCCGGGCGGCCGTCACGCATCGCGCGTGGCGGCCGCCTCCGGTGTTCTGGTGCACTGGGTCCCGTGACGACGCATGCCCCGCGGTACGACGAGCTCGACGAGGCCGCGCAGATCGAAACGCTGCGCCCGGTCGCCCTCGAGGCCGCGGCGGCGTTCGGGCTCGAGGTCCAGCACATGGAGCCGGTCCTCCACGCGTACAACACCACGTTCCGGGTCGACACCGTCGACGGGCACCGAGCCGCTGTCCGGGTGGGCACGAACTCCAAGAGCACGCCCGCCAACGTCCTCGCCCAGCAGGCGTGGCAGGAGGCGATCGCCACCGAGACCGACGTCACGGTGCCGCGGCCGCTGCGGACCGCGTCCGGGGACTGGTTCGTCACGGCCTCGCCCGCCGTCCTCGACCGGCCGGTGCTCGTCACCGCAGCGTCCTGGCTCGAGGGCGGGGACGCCCGCGATCACGCCGGGACGGAGTGGGCGCACTCCCTCGGCCGAACGACCGCCCTGCTCCACCGCCACGCGACCGGCTGGTCCCTGCCGGCCGGCGCCGTGCTGCCCCGGTTCGACGACCCGTTGTTCGGGGACCCCGAGGTGCTCCCGCATGCGGCGGGCCTGTCCACGGCCGAGCGCGCGGTCGTCGAGGAGGGGCTGGGCCGTGCCCGGGACGCCTTCGCCCGGGTGTACGCGGACGCGGACGTCCACCCGCTGCACGCCGACCTCCACGGCGGCAACCTCAAGTGGCATGAGGGTCGGCTCGCGGTGTTCGACTTCGACGATGCCGGGCTCGGGGTGCCCGTCCTCGACCTCGCCATCACGACCTTCTACCTGCGACGCAGCGGGGCGGAGGGGGCCGAGGCCGCCCTGCGTGCCGGCTACGCCGAGGTGTCCCCGCTGCCCGAGGTCGACCCCGCCGACCTCGAGGCGCTCGTCGCCTCCCGGCAGCTCCTCCTGGCCAACGACCTGCTCGGGTCCCGGACGGCGTCGCTGCGGGCCCTGGCGGAGGAGTACCTCCGCACGACGGTGCTGCGGCTGCAGCACTGGTTCGACACCGGAGGCTTCCTCCTCGACGTCCCCGACTGAGCCCGCCGCCAGCCGGTCCGGCGTCTCGGCAGAATGCCCAACCCCAATGGCGTGAACGGGTATCGACGACGGGGTGGCGTGCCGTACCGTTCGCCGGATGGGAGTCCGCGAAGCCTTCAACGTGTATGACGGCGGGCCGGCCGACGGTCCGGTCATGGTCTTCGCCCACGGGTTCGGTTGCGACCAGAGCATGTGGCGCTACGTGAGCCCCCACTTCGAGGACCGGTACCGCGTCATCCGCTTCGACTACGTCGGCTCCGGCGGGGCCCGCGCCCCCTACGACCCCGAGCGCTACGCGAGCCTGACGGGATACGCCGACGACGTCATCCGGATCCTGCGCGAGCTGGGTCTCACCCGGGTCGTCTTCGTGGGGCACTCCGTCTCGGCGATGATCGGCGTGCTGGCCGAGATGCAGGCACCCGAGCTGTTCGCAGCCCATGTGATGGTGGGGCCGTCCCCCTGCTACCTCAACGACGCCGACTACCGGGGCGGGTTCGACCCCGACGACATCGACGGCCTCCTCGACTCCCTGGCCAGCAACTACCTGGGCTGGTCCACGTCGATGGCCCCGGCCATCATGGGGAACCCGGAGCGTCCCGAGCTCGGCCGGGAGCTCGCGGCCAGCTTCTGCACCGTGGACCCGGACATCGCGGAGCGGTTCGCACGGGCCACGTTCCTCTCGGACAACCGCGACGACCTGGCGCGCGTCTCCGCGCCGAGCCTCGTCCTGCAGTGCCAGGAGGACGTCATCGCCGGGCGTCAGGTCGGGGAGTACGTGGCCGACCACCTCCCCGACGCGAGCCTGGTCGTCCTGGACGCCACCGGGCACTGCCCGCATCTGAGCGCGCCCGAGGCCGTCGTCGACGCCATGGACACCTTCCTCGCCGTGCGGGTCTGAGACCGCCATGCGCTCGGCGGCGATGCTGGCGTTCGAGAGAGCGCTGCTCGAGGACGACCCGGAGGCGCTGTACGAGCGCGCCCCCTGCGGCTACCTGTCGGTGCTGCCCGACGGCCGCGTCGCCAAGGCCAACCGGACCTTCCTCGCCTGGCTGGGCCACGACGAGGACCGAGCGGTGACGGGTCATCCCTTCACCGACCTGCTGACGGCGGGCTCGCGCCTGTTCCACGAGACCCACTACCAGCCGCTGCTGCACGGCCAGGGTCACGTCAAGGAGATCGCGCTGGACCTGGTGCGGGCCGACGGCTCCGTGCTCCCCGTGCTCGTCAACGCCGTCCTCGAGCGCAGCGCGGACGGAGCCCCGCACGTCACCCGGGTGGCGGTGTTCGATGCGACGGAGCGTCGGCACTACGAGCAGGAGCTCCTGGCGGCAAAGCGCCGGGCGGAGCGGTCCGAGCGGCACTCGGCCGAGCTCGCCCGCACCCTGCAGGAGACGCTCATGCCTCCGCGCAGTCCGCAGATCGAGGGGATGGACGTCGCGACCGCGTACCGGCCTGCGGGCGACGGCCACGAGATCGGCGGCGACTTCCACGACGTCTTCCAGCTCGCCCCTCGCGACTGGGTGGTCACCCTCGGCGACGTCTCGGGCAAGGGCGTCGAGGCAGCCGTCGTCGCGACCCTGGCCCGGCACTCGATCCGGGCCCTGGCGGTCTCCGAGGGCAGCCCGGCCGAGATGCTCCGCCAGCTCAACCAGGTCCTCATCAGCCACCCCGCCGAGCGGTTCTGCACCACCATCGTGCTGCGGCTGCGGAAGCTCGGCCAGCACTGGCACGTCACCATGGCCAACGGCGGCCACCCTCCGGCCGTGCTGCTCGAGCGCTCCGAACCACCTCGGCTGGTCGGCGAACCCACCTACCTGGTGGGCGCCCTCGACGACGCGGTGTACGACGACGTGCAGTTCGACCTGGGCCCTGGGAGCACGCTCCTCCTCTACACGGACGGTGTCACCGAGGCCCGCGGCCCGGAGGGCTTCTACGGCGAGGGGCGGCTGGTGCAGCTCCTCGCCGGCGCCGTGGACGACGTGGAGACCCTCGTCGCGCGACGTGCTCGACGACGTCCTGCGCTTCCAGGGGGGTCTACCCCGCGACGACATCGCGATGATCGCGCTGCACCCGCCGACCATGTGAGGGAGCCTCGGCGGGGGAACTCGGGCGACCGGCGCGGGACGCGCTCGATAGCATCGTCGCGCGTGCCGGAGTCGCCGGCGCGTGTCCCGACCCCAGGAGCGCCGCACATGTCTGCCCAGATCACCGTCCACGTCGCCGGGAGCGAGCGAGCGGTGGCCGAGGGCACGACCTACGGCGACCTCCTCGGCGAGGACCGCAGCGTCCTCGTCGCCCGGGTCGGCGGCGAGCTGCGTGACCTCCACCTGCCGGCCTCCGACGGCGAGGTGGTCGAGCCCGTGACCGCCGCCGAGCAGGACGGCCTCGATGTGCTGCGCCACTCGGCCGCGCACGTCCTGGCCCAGGCGGTGCAGGAGGTGCACCCGTCCGCGAAGCTCGGCATCGGCCCACCTGTGCGGGACGGCTTCTACTACGACTTCGACGTCGAGACCCCCTTCACCCCCGAGGACCTCAAGGCCCTCGAGAAGGTCATGCAGCGCATCGTCAACGAGGGCCAGACCTTCCACCGGCGCGAGGTGTCCGACGAGGACGCCGCCGTCGAGCTGGCCGACGAGCCGTACAAGCTCGAGCTCATCGGGCTCAAGGGCGGCGCGGCCGAGGACGCGGCCGAGGGCGCGTCGGTCGAGGTGGGCGGGTCGCAGCTGACGATCTACGACAACGTGCGGCGGGACGGGGCGGTGGCGTGGGGCGACCTGTGCCGTGGCCCGCACGTGCCCTCGACCAAGGTGCTCGGCAACGCGTTCAAGCTCATGCGCAGTGCCGCGGCCTACTGGCGCGGGTCCGAGAAGAACCCCCAGCTCCAGCGCATCTACGGCACCGCCTGGCCCAACAAGGACGAGCTCAAGGCCCACCTCGAGCGCCTCGCCGAGGCCGAGAAGCGGGACCACCGCAAGCTCGGCTCCGAGCTCGACCTGTACTCCTTCCCCGACGAGCTCGGCTCCGGGATGGTGCTCTTCCATCCCAAGGGCGGGGTCATCAAGCGGGAGATGGAGGACTACGTCCGCCGCCGGCACATCGAGGAGGGCTTCCAGTACGTCGGGACCCCGCACATCAGCAAGGCGGGCCTGTTCCACACCTCGGGGCACCTCCCGTACTACGCCGACACGATGTTCCCCCCGATGGAGATGGAGCACTCGGAGTACCGCCTCAAGGCGATGAACTGCCCGATGCACAACCTCATCTTCCGCTCGCGGGGCCGGTCCTACCGCGAGCTGCCGCTGCGGCTCTTCGAGTTCGGCTCGGTGTACCGCAACGAGAAGTCCGGGGTGGTCCACGGACTGACCCGGGTGCGGGCGATGACCCAGGACGACTCGCACTCGTACGTCACCCCGGAGCAGGCGCCGGCCGAGATCGAGCACCTCCTGCGGTTCGTCGTGGGCCTGCTCGAGGACTTCGGGCTCGACGACTACTACTTCGAGCTGTCGACGCGCGCCACCGAGGGCGAGAAGAAGGACAAGTTCATCGGGTCGCAGGACCAGTGGGACGAAGCCACCGAGGTGCTCCGCGCGGCGGCCGAGCAGTTCGGGGTCGCGCTCGTCGACGACCCCGGCGGCGCGGCCTTCTACGGCCCGAAGATCTCGGTCCAGGCCAAGGACGCGATCGGGCGCACCTGGCAGATGTCGACGATCCAGTACGACTTCAACCAGCCCGAGCGCTTCGGCCTGGAGTACCAGGCCGCCGACGGCTCGCGTCAGCAGCCGGTGATGATCCACTCCGCGAAGTTCGGGTCGATCGAGCGGTTCATCGGGGTCCTCGTCGAGCACTACGCCGGCGCGTTCCCGCCCTGGCTCTCGCCCGTGCAGGTGCTCGGGGTCCCGGTCGCCGACGAGTTCGCGCCCTATCTGCGCGAGGTGGGCGAGCGGCTGGCGGCCGAGGGCCTGCGCTTCGAGCTCGACGAGTCCGACGACCGGTTCCCGAAGAAGATCCGCAACGCCTCCAAGGCGAAGGTCCCGTTCGTCCTCATCGCGGGGGAGGACGACCGCTCCGCCGGAGCGGTGTCGTTCCGGTACCGCGACGGGTCGCAGAAGAACGGGGTGCCGGTCGCCGAGGCCGTCGCCGAGGTCGTCGCCGCAGTCCGCGACAAGCGCCAGGTCTGACCGGGCCGGGGCGCCCCGGACAACCTCCGACGGGGCCCGGCACGATCAACGGGGTGGGAAACCGGGGCGATCACCCCTGTTTCTCACCCCGCCGGCGCGCCCGCGTCGGCCATCCATCCCCGCTCTTGGACGCCTTCGTCCCGCCCGTCACACGACACGCCGACGACACGCCGCCGTCGCCGAATCCGGTGACGACGGGTGCCGCGAAGCCCTTGCGAACGGGTCCGGACAGGACTAGAAATATCCCACTCCACCACTTCGGTGATGGAGGGACCGAGACGGAAGAGGCCGCCAGGCCACGCGGTTTCGCCGCGAGGAGCTACCCGGTGATGCGGGTGGTGGCGACCGACATCCGACTCGTGAAGACGCGGTGCATCACCCCGTGTCGACGAGGCCCCGGCAAACTCATACTTTGCCGGGGCCTCACCCATGTCCCGGGCATCTAGGCCATGCTGGGACCGTGGAGACGACACAGGCGGTGCGCGTCCGCGAGGCCGTGCCCACCGACGCGTTCTCGGTGGCCGCGCTGCACATCCAGGACGAGCGCGAGCGCGGCGTCGTCGTCCCGCCGGGCTTCCTCGACACCTTCGCCGACGCGTGGCTGCGCGACCGGGCGCGCCGCACCTGGCTCGCCGAGACCGGGGCGGGGCGCCCGGTCGGCCTCCTGCACGGGACCCGTATCCAGAAGCTGCCGAGTGCCGGCCGCCCGGCGACCGCGTGGTTCCACGTCAGCCTCCTCTACGTCAGCGCCGACGCCCGGAACCAGGGGGTCGGTGAGCGGCTGCTGCGGACACTGCTGGGCTGGGCCGAGGGCGACGGAGTGACGCGCATCCAGCTCAACGCCGTCCCGGAGGCGCGCACCCTGTACGAGCGGGTGGGCTTCGGCCTGCCGTCCGAGCGGCTCATGGAGGTCCGGCTCGACCCGGGCACCGGTGCCCGTCGATGAGCCCGCGCAGCGTGCCCTCCCGTGGTGTCCTCGTCACGGGCGCCTCCCGAGGGGTCGGAGCCGCCGTCGCGCGCGCCTTCGCGGCCCGCGGGGACCGGGTCCTGGTCCACCACAGCGGCCCGCGCAGCCTCGACCTCGCGCAGGCCGTCCTCGACTCCCTCGACGGCACCGGTCACGGACGGGCGGCGGCCGACCTCGCTGATCCCGACGCGGTCCCCGGGCTCGCCGCCCGGGCCGCCGACGTGCTGGGCCGGGTCGACGTGCTCGTCAACAACGCGGCGATGATCGTCCCGCCCGGGTCGACGGGCAGCCGTCGCGGGGACCATCCCCTCGACGCGACGTCCTACGAGGACTGGGTGCAGGTGTGGCAGCGCACCCTGGCCACCAACCTCATGGGGCCCGCGAACCTCACGTGGTGCGTCGCCCGGCACATGATCGACACCACCCCGGACGAGGGCGTCCCCGTCGGCCGGGTCGTCAACGTCGGGTCGCGCGGCGCCTACCGCGGCGAGCCCGACATCCCCGCCTACGGCGCCGGCAAGGCGGGGCTGCACGCCTTCGGGCAGTCCATGGCCCAGCACCTCGCCCCGCACGGGATCGCCGTCACCTCGATCGCCCCCGGGTTCATCGCCACCGAGATGGCCGGCTACGCCCTGGCCGACCCGGCTGCGGCCGAGGCGACCCGCGCCCAGAGCCCGTTCCACCGGGTGGCCACCCCCGAGGAGGTCGCGGCCGCCGTCGTCACCCTGGCCGAGCCCGGCGCCGAGTGGGCCTCCGGCGCCGTCCTGGACTTCAACGGCGCGAGCCACCTGCGCTGAGCCCGGCGCGCCCACGACCTTAGGATCGGGGCATGCCGGAGTACGAGGACGCTGCCGATTTCGTCGGGGAGCCCGACGGCTTCGAGCGGCTGTGGACGCCCCACCGGATGGCGTACATCGAGGGAGAGCGCCCCGACCCGAACGGCGGGGACGGCTGCCCGTTCTGTGCCGCGCCGAGCAAGGGCGACGCCGAGGGGCTCGTCGTGCATCGGGGCGAGCTCGGCTACGTCGTCCTCAACCTCTTCCCGTACAACCCGGGGCACCTCCTCGTGTGCCCGTACCGGCACGTCGCGTCCTACCTCGACCTCACCGCCGCGGAGACCGCCGAGTTCACCGCGCTCACCAAGGCCGCCGTGCGGGCGCTCGAAGCCGCGTCCGCGCCGATGGGCTTCAACCTCGGGATGAACCAGGGAGCCGTGGCCGGGGCGGGGGTGGCGGCGCACCTGCACCAGCACGTCGTGCCGCGCTGGGGCGGCGACAGCAACTTCCTCCCGATCGTCGCCCGCACCAAGGCGCTGCCCGTCCTGCTCGAGGACGTCCGGACCCGGCTCGTCGAGCACTGGCCCGCCTGAGCGCGAGCCGCCGGGTCAGCGGGACGCGTCGGCGAGATGCTCGCGCGCGATCCGCTCGGGCAGCACGTCGTACCCCTGAGGTTCGCGGTGGACGGTGCCCGTCCCCCGGGCGAGCGAGCGCAACGCCACCGCGTAGTCGAGCAGCTCGAGGCGGGGGACGGCCGCGGTGAGCACCGAGCGCCCCGGCGCGTCCTCGCACGGCACCGACCCGACGATCTGGCCTCGGCGCGAGCCGATGTCGGTCATCACCGCGCCGAGGTACTCGTCGTCGACGATGACGGTGACCGTGTCGACCGGCTCGAGCAGACAGAGGGACGAGGTGGACGCGAGCTCGCGCAGCGCCAGCCCGGCCGCGGTCTGGAAGGCGACGTCGGACGAGTCGACGCTGTGTGCCTTGCCGTCGGTGAGGGTGACCTTGACGTCGGTGACCGGCCAGCCCGCGAGCAGGCCCTTCGCGAGCTGTGCGTGCACGCCCTTCTCGACGCTGCCGATGAACTGGCGGGGAACCGCTCCGCCCACGACGACCTCGTCGAACTGGACGCCCGACCCGCGGGGGAGGGGCTCCAGGACGAGGTGGCAGACGGCGAACTGCCCGTGACCGCCCGACTGCTTGACGTGCCGCCCCTGGGCCTCGCTGCGGGTGACGGCGGTCTCCCGCAGCCCGACCCGCACCGGGACCTGCGTGACCCCGACCCCGAACCGCTCCTGCAGCCGGTGCAGGACGAGGTCCAGGTGGGCCGGGCCCGTCGTCCAGAGCACCACCTGGCCGGTGTCGGCATCGTGCTCGATCCGCAGGGCGGGGTCCTCGGCGACCAGCTCGCGGAAGGCGACCGGCATCCGGTCCTCGTCGGCCCGGCTCGTCGCCTCGACGGCCGCGGGCAGGAGCGCCTCGGGCAGCGCCCACGGCGTGACGAGCAGCGGCCGCGCCGGGTCCGACAGGGTGTCCGACGTCTGCGCTCCGGCGAGCTTGGTGAGGATGACGATCTCTCCGGCCACCGCGTGCGCCTTCGGCAGGACCTCGCCGTCCAGGGGTGAGCCGAGCGACCCCGGGCGGATGTCGTCGTCGTGTCCCTCGTGCCCCTCGCCGGTGGGGGTCGCGAGACGGTCCAGATGACCGGAGACGTGCACCGGGCGGTCGGCGCGCAGCGTGCCGCTGAACACCCGTACGAGCGAGAGGTGCCCCACGTACGGGTCGGACTCGGTGTGGACGATCTCGGCGACCAGGGGCCCCGCCGGGTCGACGGTGAGGGCGACCGGGTTCCCACCCTCGACCGGGGTGACGGTGGGCAGGGGGCGCAGCCCCGGATGCGGGAAGGCCGCCTCGACGAGGTGGAGCAGGACCGGGACGCCGGCCCCGGTCTCGCCCGACACCGGGAGCACCGGGTGGAACGCGCCGCGGCTGATGGCGGCGAGGAGGTCACGTTCGAGGGTCCGGAAGTCCAGGTCCTCGCCCGCGAGGTAGCGCTCCATGAGGTCGGGGTCCTCGGACTCCTCGATGATGCCCTCGACGAGCCCTGGCCGGTACCGGTCGAAGATGTCGGCGTGCTCCGGGCCCGCGGGCCGGACGGTGCGCTCGGGGCCCGCGTACGCGTGGATCTCCCCGAGGAGCAGGTCTGCGATCGAGGACACCGCGCCCTCGGACCCCGGCACCGGCACCCCCAACGGCTGGATCCCCGGGCCGAAGTGGAGGCGGCAGTCCTCCAGCGTCGCCTCGAAGTCGGCGTCCCGGGCGTCGAGCTGGGTGACGACGACGGCGCGGGGCATGCCGACGAGCTCGCACTCGTGCCAGAGGGACCGGCTGCGCGCGTCGGCGCCGTCGGCCGCCGAGACGACGAAGAGGGCGGCGTCCGCAGCCCGCAGACCCGCCCTCACCTGCCCGACGAAGTCGGGGTTACCCGGTGCGTCGAGGAGGGTGAGCACCACCTCCCCGAGCTCGAGGCCGGCCGCCCGCAGGCCCCCCGCCGGCTCGGACCGGCCCTTGGCGCTGCGGTGCGGCGCGAGAGCCTCGACGACGTGGTCGAAGAGGCGGGAGGTGCCGGCCCCGCTGGGTCCGACGAGGACCACGTTGCGGAGCCGGGTGACGTCGTTGACGGAGGGAGCACTGCCCACAGTGGCGCTCATACCCCCAATCAACTCCCGTTCCGCCGCGTGCGCAAGGGCCGGGCGCGGGCGCGGGCGGGCCCTGGCCCCACTACGCTGGCCGCACCATGCTGAACCGATACGCGCGCGCCCTCTTCACGAGGATCCTCACCCCGATCGCCTCCCTGCTGATCCGGCTCGGCATCAGCCCGGACGTCGTGACGGTCATCGGCACCGTCGGCGTCGCCGCGGGTGCGCTGGCCTTCTACCCCCGAGGGGAGTTCCTCGTCGGGACGCTGGTCATCACGGCGTTCGTCTTCTCCGACACCGTCGACGGCATCATGGCGCGCCGTCTCGGCCGCTCCAGCAACTGGGGCGCCTACCTCGACTCCACCCTGGACCGGGTGGGGGACGCGGCGATCTTCGGAGGGCTCGTCCTCTGGTACGCGGGTGACGGCGGGCACGCGTACATGGCCGCCCTGGCGCTCGCGTGCCTCATCCTCGGCAGCGTCGTCTCGTACGCGAAGGCCCGGGCCGAGGGGCTCGGCATGACGGCCAACGTGGGGATCGCCGAGCGCGCCGACCGGCTCGTCGCCGTGCTCGTCGCGACCGGCCTCACGGGGCTCTTCGGGCTGCCGACGATCTTCCTCGGCGTCGTGCTCGCGCTGCTCGCCGTCGCGAGCCTCGTCACCGTGGTGCAGCGGATCCTCGTGGTCCGGCAGCAGGCCCTGGGCGCGGGGTGAGGGGCCTCCCGCCCGCACTCGCCGGTGCGCTCACGGTGGCCGCGCACCGGGCGGGGTTCGCCGCCGTGCGCAGGCTGCCCGAGCGCGCCGCCTACCGGTGGTTCGACCGCGCGGCCGACCTCACCGTCGCGCGCGGCGGCGCCGCGCGGCTGCGAGCCAACTACGCACGGGTCCGGCCCGAGCTCGACGACGCCGCCCTCGACGCCCTCGTCCGTGCGGGCATGCGGGCCTACCTGCGGTACTACTGCGAGGCGTTCCGGCTCGCCGACCTCGGACCGGCGGACCTGGCGGCACGGGTGCGCACCGAGGGCGACGGCCCGGTCCGCGAGACCATCGACGCGGGGGGCTCGGTGGTCTGCTTCCTCGGCCACCTCGGCAACTGGGACCTCGCCGGGGCGTGGGGCGGGCTCAACCTCGGCCACGTCACGACCGTCGCGGAGCGGCTGGAGCCGGAGAAGGTGTTCCGCGAGTTCCTCGAGTTCCGGGAGGGCCTCGGCATGACGATCCTGCCGCTCACCGGCGGGCCCGACGTCTTCGGGTCGCTGCGCGAGGCGGCCCGCCGGCCGGGCATCATCCCCCTGCTCGCCGACCGCGACCTCACCCGGCACGGTGTCACCGTCGACTTCTGCGGCCACCCGGCTCGGATGGCGCCCGGCCCCGCCGCGCTGGCCCTCGCCGAGCGCCGGCCCCTCTTCCCCGTGTCGATCCGGCACGAGCGCCGTGGCGGCGGCTGGGGCATCGTCATCACCTTCCACCCCCCGGTGCAGGCCCCGACGGCCGGCGCCACCCGCGAGAAGGTCGTCGCGATGACCCAGGCGTGCGCCGACGTGCTCGGCGCCGCCGTGCGTGAGCACACCGCCGACTGGCACATGCTGCAGCGGGTCTTCGTCGAGGACCTCGACCCCGCCCGCGCCCCGGAGTCGGCGCGATGAGGATCGGGATGGTGTGCCCCTACTCCTTCGACGTCCCGGGGGGCGTCCAGTTCCACGTGCGCGACCTGGCCGAGGTGTTCATCGCCCAGGGACACGACGTCTCGGTCCTCGCCCCGGCCGACGAGGACGCCGACGTCCCGCCCTACCTCGTCTCCTGCGGCAAGGCCGTCCCGGTGCGGTACAACGGGTCGGTGGCCCGGCTGACCTTCGGGCCGGTCACCTCGGCCAGGGTGACCCGCTGGCTCGAGAACGGCCGGTTCGACGTCGTGCACCTGCACGAGCCCGTGACTCCGTCCGTGTCGCTCATGGCGCTCTGGGCGGCGGAGGAACCCGTCGTCGCCACCTTCCACACCTCCACCGTGCGCTCCCGCGCGATGCACGCCGCGAACCCGCTGCTCCGTCCCTCGCTCGAGAAGATCCGGGCCCGGATCTCGGTGTCCGAGGACGCCGCCGCCACGGTCCGCAGGCACCTCGGCGGCGACACCTACATCATCCCCAACGGGGTCCACGTCGACCGCTTCGCACAGGCTCCGACCCGGGACGACTGGGTCGGCACGGCGGAGCGTCCGACGCTGGCCTTCCTCGGCCGGGTCGACGAGCCGCGCAAGGGCCTCGGGGTGCTGCTGCGGGCCCTGCCGTCCGTCCTCGACGCGCGACCCGGGACGCGTCTCCTCGTCGCCGGCCCCGGGGACCCCACTGACCTGCTGCGCCGCGCCGACCCCCGCGCGGTGGCCGCCACGGAGGTGCTCGGCGCCGTGAGCGACCCCGACAAGCAGTCGCTGCTCCGTTCCGTCGACGCCTACGTCGCACCGCATCTGGGTGGTGAGAGCTTCGGCATCGTCCTGGTCGAGGCGATGGCGGCCTGTGCTCCGGTGGTGGCGTCGGACCTGCCGGCGTTCGTCCGCGTGCTCGACGACGGGCGCACCGGGGTCCTCCACGAGGCGGGCTCGCCGGTCTCGCTGGCCGCTGCCCTCGTGGACCTCCTCGCGGACGACGCCCGGCGCGAGGCGCTGCGCCGCGCGGGGAGCGAGCGCGCCCGGATCTTCGACTGGCGGCCGGTCTCGCGCCAGGTGATGGCGGTGTACGAGACCGTCCTGGCCGGGGCGCACGCCGAGCTCGCCGACGCTCCGCTCGGGCTGTGGGGCCGGATCATCCGCAACGTCCCCGGAGGTGGCGCGTGAGCATGCTCGACATCGACGTCCTGCAGGTGGCGACCTTCGTCGTCATCGTCGTCATCGGCGTCGCGTGGTACCTGTCGTACGCGGCGGCGCGGCTCGACCGGCTGCACGCCAAGGTCGAGGGCGCGATGTCCGCGCTCGACGCCCAGCTCGTCCGACGGGCCGAGGCCACTCTCGAGCTCGCGAACAGCGGGGCCCTCGACCCCGCGACCGCCCTGCTGCTGGCGGACGCCGCGACCGAGTCGATCGAGCGGACGACCGAGCACCCCCTGGCGGAGGACCTGCTCGACGGGCAGCACTTCGGCGGCCGGGAGGAGACCGAAGCGGTCCTCACCGAGATCCTCGCGGTCACCCTGACCGACGACGTCGTGACCCGACTGCTCGCCCAGGACGACGAGCTCGTCGCCGACTCCCTCGACCGGATCGCGGCCAGCGCCCTGCGGGTGCGGATGGCACGCCGGTTCCACAACGACGCCGTGCGGGAGGTGCGCCGGGTCCGCGAGAAGCGGGTCGTGCGCTGGTTCCGGCTCGCCGGGCACGCGGCCCTGCCCGCCCGGGTCGAGTTCGACGACGCACTGCCGCCGGCCCTCGTCCGCTGACCGCGCCGGACCGTGGTCGAGTCCGCGCCGCGGCCGTCCTAGAATCGGCCCCATGACCGATCAGCAGAACGCCCCCACCACCGGCACCACCCGCGTGAAGCGGGGAATGGCCGAGATGCTCAAGGGCGGCGTCATCATGGACGTCGTCACCGCCGAGCAGGCGAAGATCGCCGAGGACGCCGGGGCCGTCGCCGTCATGGCCCTCGAGCGGGTCCCGGCCGACATCCGGGCGCAGGGCGGGGTGTCGCGGATGAGCGACCCCGACATGATCGACAGCATCATCGAGGCCGTCTCCATCCCGGTCATGGCCAAGGCGCGCATCGGCCACTTCGTCGAGGCCCAGGTCCTGCAGAGCCTCGGTGTCGACTACGTCGACGAGTCCGAGGTCCTCACCCCGGCCGACTACGCCAACCACATCGACAAGTGGCAGTTCACCGTGCCGTTCGTCTGCGGCGCGACCAACCTCGGCGAGGCGCTGCGGCGCATCACCGAGGGCGCGGCGATGATCCGCTCCAAGGGCGAGGCCGGCACCGGCGACGTCTCGAACGCGACGACCCACATGCGCACGCTGCGCGCCGAGCTCAACCGGCTCCGCTCGATGAGCCCCGACGAGATCTACGTCGCGGCCAAGGAGCTGCAGGCCCCGTACGACCTCGTCAAGGAGGTCGCCGAGACCGGCAAGCTGCCGGTCGTCCTCTTCACCGCCGGCGGCATCGCCACCCCGGCCGACGCCGCGATGATGATGCAGCTCGGCGCCGAGGGCGTCTTCGTCGGCTCCGGCATCTTCAAGTCCGGCAACCCCGCCGAGCGGGCCGACGCCATCGTCAAGGCGACGACGTTCTACGACGACCCCGACGTCATCGCCAAGGTGTCCCGCGGCCTCGGTGAGGCCATGGTCGGGATCAACGTCGACGAGATCCCGCAGCCGCACCGGCTCGCCGAGCGCGGCTGGTGACCGACGGCGGCCGTCCGCTCACGTGACGGTCGCGCGAGACGCGAACTCCGGCCGGTCGTGCTCGGCGCCGTCGAGGACGGCCTGCAGCTGCTGCGCGGCACGGAGCACGTCGGTGTGGGTGAGGTACATCGGGGCGAACCCCAGCCGCACGATGTCGGCCTCCCGGAAGTCGCCGACGACGTCGCGGGCGATGAGGGCCTGGACGACGCCGTAGGCCTGCGGGTGCCGCAGGCTCACCTGCGAGCCGCGCCGACCGGGGTCGCGGGGCGTGACGACCTCGAGGTCCGGTAGCAGCGCGTCGAGGCACTCGAGGAAGAACCCGGTGAGCGAGAGCGAACGGGCGCGCAGGTCCGCGACCGACTCGCCGTCGTAGGCGTGCAGCGCGGCCTCGAGGGCCAGCATCGAGAGCAGCGGGGGAGTGCCCACCCGCCCGCGGGCGACCCCGGGGGCGGGCTCGTACTCCGGGGCCATCGCGAAGGGGGCGGCGTGGCCGTTCCAGCCCGCCAGCGGCTGGTCGAAGGAGTCCTGGTGGCGGTGTGCGACGTAGAGGAAGGCCGGCGCCCCGGGCCCGCCGTTGAGGTACTTGTAGCCACAGCCGACGGCGAGGTCGGCGCCGTGCTCGTCGAGTCCCACCTCGAGCACCCCCGCCGAGTGGCAGAGGTCCCAGCAGGCGAGGGCCCCGACGGCGTGGGCGGCGCGGGTGATGGCCGGCAGGTCCCACAGCTCGCCGGTGCGGTAGTCGACCGAGCTGTACGAGACGAGGGCGACGGCGTCGCCGAGGGCGGCGACGCGGGCCGGGGCGTCGACCGGTGCGACGTACTCGACGGTGAGGCCGGCGTCGCGGGCGGCCGCCGCGGTGATGTACAGGTCCGTGGGGAAGGAGGCCGGGTCGGTGAGGACCACCGACCGCTCCGGCCGCATCCGCGCAGCCGCGACGACGCACTTGTAGAGGTTGACGGTGGTCGAGTCGGTGCACACCACCTGCCCGTCGGCGGCGCCCACGAGCCGGCCGATCCGGTCACCCACCCGCGTGGGGGTGCCCCACCAGTCCGACTCGTTCCAGCTGGCGATGAGCCGTGCCCCCCACTGGCGGTGGACGACGTCGGCGACGGCCTCGGAGACCCCGGCCGGCAGCGGGCCGAGCGAGTTGCCGTCGAGATAGACCAGGCCCGCCGGCAGCCGGAACCGGCCGCGGAGGTCGGTGCCGGCGTGGAGGGCGTCGAGCTCACGGGCCCGCTCGGTCAGCGCTGACGACATGCCCCGACGGTAGTGCCCGGGCCGGGTGGACCGCACGGGTGGGCGCCCTCGTCCGAAGGGTGCGAGTTCTCGCGAACCGGCCCACACCGGGCGCCGACGCGCTCCACACTCCACCCATGACTATCGCGATGACGGTGACGCAGAAGACGTCCCGGCCGCGCTCGGGGGAGCATCAGGACCTGCTGGACGAGGTCAGGTCACTCATCCTCCCGGCGCAGACGCCCGGCTCGGTGGACACGGAGTGGCTCGACACAGCGGTGGAGGTGGCGGACGCGCAGGGGTGGGCCGACGTCGCCATGGTCGCCGAGTACGTCCGAGTCCTCGCCTCGAGCTACGACACCTCCATCGACGGGCGCACCGCCTGGACCCGGCTGCTCGAACGCGCCCGGAGCGAGGGCGACCGCGTCTGGGAGGCGCTGGCCCTGGCGATGGGGGCGACGGACGCGGTCCAGGACAACCGGCCGCGACTCGCAGCCGACCGGGACCTCGCCCTGGCGACGGTGCTCCTTCGTGACCCCCCGCCGGTCCACGACATGCTCGCGTCGGCCCACGTCGAGTGTGCGACGGGGTACCTCGAGCGGGACATGTGGGACCTGGCCCTGGACCACACCGCGGCCTCGACGACCTTCCTCCAGGCCGACGGCGACGCCTGGCGAGACGCGACGGCGATGTACAACCGGGCCGAGATCGAGCTGCGCCGCCTGTGCGTGACGCGGCAGCTGGGCGACGACGCGTCCCTGGCGGACCTCGGGGCGCGAGCCCGGGAGGCCATCCACCGTGTCCCCGTCGACCTGCTGCCCGAGGGCTGGCGTCAGGACCTCCACATCTTCGAGAACCTCGTGGACGCCATCGCGCCTCCCCCCGATGGGAGCCTGCGGCCGACCGCCGACCCGGCCGGCGCCGAGTACGCCACCCATCTCGAGCTGGCCGCCGCCTTCGGCGACCCGGACCTCACGAGCGCGCGACGACACGCCGCCCGCGCGGTCGAGGCCTGGGACCGGGTGCGCCAGCCCGAGCTGTACCTGCTGGCCCTGACCCGTGACGCCGAGCTGGAGGCCGCCGAGATCGGGCACGAGACCGCCGGCCTGCGGGTGGCCCGCGAGCTGGCCGGCCGCCGACAGGAGGCCCGGCTCGCGGCCGCCGAGGCGATGGAGTCGCTCATCGAGAACGCCCAGATGACCGCCGAGCACGCGCGCCTCCGGGTCGCTGCCGAGCGCGACGCCCTGACCGGGGTGGCCAACCGCCGTGGGCTCGCCGCGCACATCGATGCGCTGCTCGGGGGAGCGCACGGAGGCCACCGCGACGCCGCCACGCTCGTGCTCGTGGACGTCGACCGCTTCAAGACGGTCAACGACACCTACGGCCACGAGGTCGGCGACGAGGTCCTCGTCCGGGTGGCCGCCTCCCTGCGGATGATCGTCCGCGGGACCGACATCGTCGCGCGCTGGGGCGGCGACGAGTTCCTCCTGCTCCTGGACACCGACCACCTCGAGGTCGCGGAACGGCGGTGCGCCCAGCTCGTCGAGATGGTGCGCGGCGACTACTGGGCCGACCTCGCCGCAGGGCTGCACGTGACGGTCAGCATCGGCGTCGCCCTCGGCAGCCTCGAGGACCTCGATGCCCTGCGACACTCGGCCGACCGGGCGCTCTACCGGGCGAAGGAGCGTGGCCGGGACCAGGTCTGCACCTGACGCGCGTCCGACCCGCTCAGCCGCTCTCGGCCAACAGCTGGGCGAGCTTGCGCTTCGGGACGCCACCGAACTTCTCCCGCACCCGCAGGATGTGCGTGCGGGCGGTCCCGAGCGAGATGTGCAGCTGGTCGGCGATCTCCTGCGCGGTCAGGCCCTGGGCTGCGAGTGCGGCAACATCCCGCTCCCGCCGGGTCAGCCCTGCGGTGGCGACCAGACGCTGGCTCTGCGGCACCGGCGGCAGGTCCGGCCCGCGGTGCAGGCGCCGGTCCCGCAGCACGGCAGCGAGCGACCGGTCGGCTCCGTGGGCGTCGAACACCGCGATCGCGCGCCGGCGCAGGGTGTTGCCCGTGGCGGTGTCGGGGGCCACCTGGGCCGCGTCGTGCAGGACCTGGGCCGCGCTCAGCGGCTCCGGGAGGGCGGCGAAGCGCTCGGCCGACTCGAGCAGCAGTGGGTACCCCTCGGCACCGAGGAGGAGGCCCTCGACGGCCAGGCGCACGGCCTGCCCGCGGGGGTTGCCGGGCCACAGGCCCTCGATGGTCGCAGCGGCGGACGCGCCGACGGCGCGGTCGGCGCGGGCGACGAGGAGCACGAGGTCCTCCCAGCCGAACCGCACCTGCATCCGGGCCGCCTGCTCGAGCGCCGCGACGACCTCTCGCAGCGGGTTCGGCTCCCGCCGGGCGTCGCGCAGGGCCGCCCGGACCGCGAGCCCCAGCCACAGCATCTGCTCGTCGAACTCGATGAGCCCGAGCGCGTCCTCGAGCACCCGGGTGTCCGGGTGCCCCTCCCGCTCCAGCCCGACGGCCGCCAGGACGATGCCCGCCATGCCGGTCGCCATCTGCGGGCGTCCGGAGCGCGCGGTGCGAGCCGCCGTGACTGCCGCCTCGAGGTCGCCGGTGCGCCAGTGCACGAGCGCCTCGACGGCGGCGAACTTGCGGGCCCACGTCGCGCCGTGCGCCAGGAGCTTGCCCTCGCGGGCCACCTGGGCGGCCAGCGCGTAGTCACCGTGCCCGTAGGCCGTGTGTGCCCAGTTGAACTGGTTGAGGCTGGCGATCTCGGCGGTCACGGCGTCGGGGCTCGACGGCAGCACCTCGGCCGCTTCGCGCCAGTGCTCGAGGGCGTCGGGCCGGTCGAGGTAGGTCTCACAACCGGCGAGCCGGCCCGCGCAGAAGGCGATGGCCCACGGGTCGCCGGTGCGTCGCGCGAGGGCGAGACCCTCCCGGCCGACCGTGACGCGGTACTCCGCCCCCAACCCGTCCTCGCGGGGCCAGCACAGCTCGCCGAGGGTCACGGCCTGCCCTCGGATGTCGCCGGCCAGCCGGAACTCGGCCAGCGCCCGGGTGAGGATCTCCGGCGTCTCCTGCGCCGTCCCGGCCCGGCCCCGGCTGAACAGGAGCGCCCCGCGGGCACCGGGCTCCTGCACCTCGGCAGCGAGGCGCTCGAGGAAGGGGTGGGCGTCGAGGAGCTCGCTGCCCCAAGCGGACACGACGATCGCGAGCTCGCCGATGGCGACCCGGTCCCCGTCGGGGCTGTCGGACGGCAGTGCGCCGGCGGTCTCGACGAGCAGGTCCAGGGCGGCGCGGGTCTCGCCGGCCAGGCCGAGCCGCTCGGCCTGGCGCAACAGCGGGACGAGGGGAGGCGAGACGACGGTGGCGAAGGAGGCGAAGGCGGACCGCGAGGACACCCGGCGACGCCGGGCCGGGGGCCCGGTCCGCCCTGGTGGGGCGGGCGGGCGCGGGGTCACGTGCCGAGGATATCGGCAGTTTCTACCGGCGTATCGCGGACCGCGAGGAGGTTGGCTGGTCCTCGGGCACCCCCACCCTGCCGATGCCCCTTGTCCTGGAGGAATCCCATGCGATCCATCACCCCCCGGATGGTGGCGGTCTCCGCCCTCGCCGGCGTCGCCGCCACGCTGGTCGCCGCCGGCGGCGCTGACGCGTCGACCCCCGCGTCATCGACCCTCGCCCCTCCGGCCGACGGGGACACCGCGACCGTGGAGTGGTCAGGGGGCCCGTACACCGGGGCCGTGCTGGACCCGAGCACGTGCACGGCGACGACCTGTGACACCCACGCGGTCGCGCTGACGATCCCCGCCGACTACTGGAGCAGCCACCGGGGCGGGGTGGAGGTCGCCATCGCGTGGGAGTCCTCCGCCGAGGACTACGACCTCTACGTCGACGACTCGCAGGGGCGCCAGATCGGCTCGAGCGCCGCGGGCAACACGACCTCGGAGCAGGTCGATCTCGGGACGCTGGCGCCGGGCACGTACACCGTGCGGGTCGTGCCCTACACGACGGCCGGGTCGACGTACTCGGGCACCGCCACCCTCACCGGGACCGCCGTCCCCACGGGGATGCTCTACCCCGAGACCCGCAAGGCCGTCGAGGACGAGCTCGTCGTCGACTACCCCCTCAACGTGGTGTTCGTCGGTCGCACCCCGACGGCTGCGGAGGTCGCGGAGCTCAAGGAGTGGACGCCCGACACCTACAAGCCGACCGTCGCGACGAAGACGACGTCCTCCGGCGAGCTGACCCAGGCGGGGGCGGGCCTGCTCAACTGGAACAAGGACCACGTCGACGGCACGCCCTACTTCGAGGGCATGACGTACCGGTACGACATCTCGGTGCTCACCGCGTCCGAGGAGTACGCGAAGGCGCTGTTCCAGGTCGCGGAGGACGCGACGGCGAAGGCGCAGAGCTACCGCGGGGGCGCGACCCGGACGGCGAACCAGGTCAAGTACGACCAGGCGCACGGGGCGCTCCGGGTCGCGGCCAAGGGCGGCGACGTCGCGTACAAGGTCGCGGACCCCACCAAGACCGACCTCGTCGACGCCTACGCGGTCGAGGACTGGATCTTCGACACCCGTTACGACGCCCGTTGGGCGTGCGCGTTCACGAACCTCGAGACGGGCGGGTGCGCCTCGCCCGCGGTCGTCAACCCCGACGCCACCGCGTACCACGACCCGTACTACGACAAGGCCGGCCTCGACCTCGACCGGATGCCGCAGGGGCCGAACCAGGGCTCGTCCTTCTTCTTCTTCGACACCTTCACCCCCGACTACGCCAAGGACTACTTCCGCCCGAACGCGTACCACACCTACGGCACCGACAAGGTGATCGACGGCGCCATCGTGCCCAAGCCCGTCGAGGACGGCGGTTCGTGGCGGATCACCGACCCCGACACCGGCGACTGGGACGGCATCGACTACGCGCGCACCTGGGGCGGTCGCTACCGCTTCCACTTCGTCGACCTCGGTGCGGCGCCCAACGACTTCGAGTCCGCGACCTGGGCCGGCAAGGGGCTGGGCATGTCCAGCGACTACCCGCACGGCGACCCGCCGGTGTGGCAGTACGCGGCCGATCCGCTGTGGCGGCAGCCGGGCGACACCTGCGCCACCGAGGGCACGAAGATCGCCGGGATGGACCTGCCGTACAACAACAACACCCCCTGCCGGATGATGCCGCGCCTGGCGCGCGACGTCGCGTACGGGCTGTTCTTCCGCTCGACGGCCGGCTACCTCTACCGTCCCATCCCGCGCGGCGACACCTACTGGCTCGCGGTGTCGAACTGGACCGACTTCTACTCCCGGCCCCAGTGGGTCGACGGTGCGCTCACCAACGCCCCCTGGTACGGCACGTGGTGGACCGACATGGACAAGCTGTACCGGATCGGCGACGTCTCCGGCGGCACCCAGCAGGACGACACCCTGCGCTGGCTGTCCTCGGCGACTCCGTACGCCCGCTGGGTCGGACGCAAGGGCGAGGAGATCCCGCTCTACGACCCCACGAACAACCAGCCCACTGGAGAGATGCTCGACACCTCGCCGAAGTACGAGGACCTGCCGGCGCCCTCGCACCACGTCGTGACCAACGACGGAGCCGAGCTCGTCCCGGAGCCGCTGCACGATGACGGCCACGACCACGAGCACGAGGTGACCTACGGCGACAAGACCGTCGACCTCGAGGCCGTCCAGGAGGCACTCGAGAAGGCCAAGGCCACCGGCTCGGGTCTCGGCCCGGGCTACGACGGCGCGGTGTCGCACGAGTCGTTCCGCGACTTCATCGACGCCCACCCCGATGGCATCGCCGACCAGGTCGAGGGCGTCAACACCATCCCGGCCATCAACGTCGTCTTCGAGAAGGCCTACACCTGGGCCCTGCCGGCGATCGTCGGCGGCATCGCCGTGGGCACCGAGGACGGCGAGGCGTGGGGCGTGATGAACAACGTCAACGACCGCTTCAAGTCCAGCGACTCCCACTACCCGGGTGTGCAGCCGGGCGACGCCCCGGGCTCGAAGCGGTCCCTCACCGACACCTCGCTGCCCACCCAGGACAGCGGCGGCGGGTTCAGCTACACGATCGAGCACGAGGCCGCGCACAACCTCGGCCTCTCCCACCCGCACGACGGGTCCTACGGTGTGGACCGCTGCCCGGCGGGCCACCCGCAGGCGGGCAAGTGGGAGTGCTACTGGAGCGGTCTGGGCTGGATGTACGACGCCTCGGCCGCGCCGACGACGTACGCGATGTCGTATCGGCCGTACGAGGTCGAGGACCAGGACAACCTCCAGCGTGGCCACGTCGCCGAGTACCTCATCGGCGCCCAGGAGGCTCTCGGCGACCGGCTCGCCGACGAGGCCGCGGCCGGCCGCACCTCTCCGTCGCCGGCGTGGTCCGCCGACTTCGCCCGGATGAAGGAGTGGCGCGCCCAGGCCGGGGAGCTCTTCCGGGCGGGTGACTACCTGCACGCCGAGTACGCCGCCCGCAACGCGGCCCTCGCCGCGCGGGGCGTGCCGCAGACCGCGGCCAACACCTCGGCGCCCAAGCTCGTCGAGGCCGGTCAGGTGTTCTACTTCACGGTCAACCCCCAGGGCGACGGCCGGCCGGCCGCGAAGGCGCAGCTGCGCCCGACGGCGGTCGAGGCCGCCCAGCCCGAGCGCAAGCAGACCACCCTGTCGGTGACGGTCGAGAACGCCGGAGCGAGCGATGCGGCCGGGGTCGTCGTCAAGGTCCTCGACGGCACGACCGTCCTCGGGACCACCGCCCCGGTGCAGGTGGCGGCGGGCGCGAGCCGGGTCGTCACGCTCGCCTGGGACACCCGTGGCGTCAACGGCGACCGCACGATCAGGGTCGACGTCGACCCGCAGGACGCGGTGGCGGAGTCCGACGAGGCCGACAACAGGCTGACGCGGACCATCACCGTCCGGGGCAACCGGGTGACCAACGGCTCGTACGAGGAGTCGGCGTCCGAGTCCACTCCCGACGGCTGGACGTCATCGGGTGGCACGTCGTACGACACCTCCGGGGGCCACGCCGGCGACGGCACCGACGCGGTCGGCGTCACGGGCGGTCTCACCGGCGGGTCGTGGCGCTCCGACGTCCCCGTCGACGGCGGGACGACGTACGACCTGGCCCTCACGGCGGTCGACGGGACGCCGGCCGTTGCCGTCGCCTTCCTCGACAAGACCGGGGCGGTGGTGAGCAAGATCGACTCCGTCGACGTGGTCGTGAGCAAGATCGACACCTCGGTGAGCAAGATCGGCTCCGCCGTGAGCAAGATCGACGGGACCGTGAGCAAGATCAGCGGCACCCTGGCGGTCCCCGCCGGCGCGAGCACGATGCGGCTCACCCTGGCCGCACCCGCGACGCAGGCGCCGGGGACGACGATCTGGCTGGACGACGTCTGGGTCTGGTGACGTCCGGCTGACGGCCCGCCCGCAGGGGGTCGGGCCGTCAGCCGGGTGGCCCGTCGAGGGCCATGAGCAGCACCGGTCGGCGGTCCGGCGGCAGCCACGGCGGGCGTGCCTCGCCCACCACCGTCCAGCCGCGGCGCCGGTAGAGGTCCGCGGCGATCGAGTGCTCCTGGACGACGTCGAGCACGGGCAGGCGGCCGAGGTGCCGGGCCTGGGCCACCGCGGTGTCGAGCAGGAGGGTGCCGACGCCACGGCCGCCGTGACCCGGGGCGACGAAGAGGACGGCGACGGCCGCGAGCCGCTCGGGCGGCAGGCCGGTGCCGGCGGCCCAGCCGTCCGCCTCCCATCCGGGCCGGACCTCCAGCAGCGCCACATGCCCGACGACGGAGGAGCCGACGAGCGCGACCCAGCCGCCGAGCTCGCCCGGCCGCACGAGGAACTCCTCGACGGGGAAGGGCAACGGCCAGCGCACCGGGTAGCCGGATCCCGCCTGCTGCGCACCGAGGAGGTCGACGAGCCGGGGGACGTGGAACGGCTCGCGCGGGCGGACCGTGACGGGGGAGGGCACCTGCGTGAGAGTAGGCGGTGCTCGGCCGTAGCATCGGTCCCCGTGACCACGACCCCCACCATCGGTGTGCTCGCCGTCCAAGGTGACGTCCGCGAGCACCTCGCTGCGCTCGAGGCCGGCGGCGCGCATGCGGTGCGGGTGCGTCGCCCGTCGGAGGTGGCCGCCGTCGACGGGCTCGTCCTCCCCGGTGGGGAGTCCACGACCATCGACAAGCTCGTGCGGGCCTTCGACCTCCAGCGGCCGCTCCGGGAGCGCATCGCCGACGGCCTGCCCGTCTACGGCTCGTGTGCCGGGATGATCCTGCTCGCCGACCGCCTCGCCGACGGGGCGGCGGGCCAGCAGACGCTCGGCGGGATGGACATCCTCGTGCGCCGGAACGCCTTCGGGCGGCAGGTCGACTCCTTCGAGGAGGACCTCCACATCCGCGAGCTCGGCGGCGAGCCGGTGCGCGCGGTCTTCATCCGGGCCCCCTGGGTGGAGGAGGCGGGGGAGGCGGTCGAGGTCCTCGCCCGGGTCGAGGACGGCCCGGCCGCGGGTAGGATCGTCGCCGCGCGTCAGCGGAACCTGCTGGTCACCTCCTTCCACCCGGAGATGACCGGTGACCACCGGGTGCACCAGCTGTTCGTCGATATCGTGAGACAGAGTCTGAGGGAGCGTTCATGAGCGGCCACTCCAAGTGGGCGACCACCAAGCACAAGAAGGCGGCGATCGACGCCAAGCGCGGCAAGCTCTTCGCCAAGCTCATCAAGAACATCGAGGTCGCGGCCCGGCAGGGCGGCGGGGACCCCACGGGCAACCCGACCCTCTACGACGCCATCCAGAAGGCCAAGAAGTCCTCGGTCCCCAACAACAACATCGACAACGCGGTCAAGCGCGGGTCCGGCGCCACCGCGGGTGGTGCCGACTGGGAGACCATCACGTACGAGGGCTACGCCCCCGGCGGGGTCGCGGTGCTCATCGAGTGCCTCACCGACAACCGGAACCGGGCGGCGGCCGAGGTCCGCACCGCCCTGACCCGCAACGGTGGCCAGCTCGCCGACCCGGGGTCGGTGTCGTACGTCTTCGACCGGCGCGGCGTGGTCGTCGTGCCCAAGAGCGAGAAGGCCGAGGACGAGCTGCTCGAGATCGTCCTCGAGGCCGGCGCCGAGGAGGTCAACGACAACGGCGACACCTGGGAGATCGTCTCGGAGGCCACCGACTTCGTCGCGGTGCGCACCGCGCTGCAGGAGGCCGGGGTCGACTACGACTCGGCCGAGGCGTCCTGGGTGCCCAACCTCCAGATCCCCCTCGACCTCGACGGCGCGAAGAAGATGATCCGGGTCATCGAGGCGCTCGAGGACTCCGACGACGTCCAGGACGTCTACGCCAACGGCGACATCCCCGACTCGGTCCTCGCCGAGCTCGAGAACGACGAGTAGCCCGTCCAGCCCGTGGTCCTGGCGATCTGCGGGGGTCCTGGTGCGACCGCACGACCGGAAGCGGAGGACGCGGGGGAGTGGCGCCCTCCCCGCGTGTTGCTGCCGGTCACCCCGGCGTCCGCTGTGTAGCGTGTCCTCCGAACAGGTGTTCTAACCCACTTCGCAGGAGTCCAGCGTGCGCGTCCTCGGCGTCGACCCCGGCCTCACCCGGTGCGGTCTCGGTGTCATCGACGGCCGACCCGGCCGGGCCTCGATGGTGGCCGTCGGGGTGGTCCGCACCCCCGGCGGTGCCGACCCGGGGGAGCGGCTCCTCTATCTCGAGCAGGAGATGGGGGCCTGGCTCGACCGCTTCGCCCCCGAGGTCGTCGCCGTCGAGCGGGTCTTCGCCGACGTCAACGTCGCGAGCGTCATGACGACGGCCCACGCGACCGCGGTGGCCCTCCTCAGCGCGGCGCGGCGCGGGATCCCCGTCGTGTTCCACACCCCCACCGAGGTCAAGGCCGCGGTGACGGGTTCCGGGCGCGCCGACAAGGCGCAGGTCGCGGCCATGGTCACCCGCATCCTCGGGCTCGACGCGGCGCCCAAGCCCGCGGACGCCGCGGACGCCCTGGCCCTGGCCATCTGCCACGCCTGGCGCGGTGCGCAGACCGCCCGGCTCGCGGCCCTCGTCGAGGGGGCCGGCCGATGATCGCCTCGGTACGCGGCCCGGTCGGGCACGTCGGGCTCGACCACGTGGTCGTCGAGGTCGGGGGCGTCGGCATGCTCGTGCACACGACCCCGGCCACCGCGTCGGCGTGCCACCGCGGCCGCGAGGCCACCCTCGCGACGACCCTCGTGGTCCGCGAGGACTCCCTGACGCTGTACGGCTTCTCCGCCGCCTCGGAGCGGGACATGTTCGAGACCGTGCAGACCGTCTCCGGCGTCGGCCCCCGGCTCGCCCTCGCGATGCTGTCGGTCATGGGTCCCGGCGAGCTCGCGGCGGCCCTCACGACGGGCGACACCAAGGCCCTCACGGGCATCCCGGGGATCGGCGCCAAGTCCGCCCAGCGGCTCGTCCTCGAGCTCAAGGACAAGGTGGCGGCCATCCACGGCGGCGGGCCCGGCGTCGGCCGGGTGGCGCCCGCCCCGGCCGGGGAGCCGTGGCGTGAGCAGGTCACCGAGGCCCTGGTCGGCCTCGGGTGGAGCGCCAAGCAGGCCGCCGACGCCGTCGACCGGGTCGCCGACGCGGCGCCGGCCGACGCCGACGTCGCCACCCGCCTGCGGCTGGCGCTGCGGGAGATGCGCCGATGACGGCCGCCCAGCCGGACGGCTTCCGCAGCGAGCTGCGCGAGGCCGACGGCTCCCTCGACGCCACCGCGCGGGTGGTCGACCCGAGCGGCACCGACGACGAGCGGGTCGTCGAGGCGGCCCTACGACCCCGGCGGCTGGCGGAGTTCCCGGGCCAGCAGCGGGTCCGCCAGCAGCTGGGCCTCGTCCTCGAGGCGGCCCGCCGCCGCGGCAGCCCCCCGGACCACGTCCTGCTCTCGGGTCCCCCCGGGCTCGGCAAGACGACGCTCGCGATGATCGTGGCCGCCGAGCTCGAGCGGCCGATCCGGATCACGAGCGGGCCGGCCATCCAGCACGCCGGCGACCTCGCGGCGGTGCTCTCCTCGCTCGACGAGGGCGAGGTGCTCTTCCTCGACGAGATCCACCGGATGAGCCGGTCGGCCGAGGAGATGCTCTACCTCGCCATGGAGGACTTCCGGGTCGACGTCATCGTGGGCAAGGGGCCGGGAGCCACGGCCATCCCGCTCGAGCTGCCCCCGTTCACCGTCGTCGGGGCCACGACCCGGGCCGGGCTGCTGCCCGCGCCCCTGCGGGACCGCTTCGGCTTCACCGGTCACCTCGACTTCTACGAGGTCGAGGACCTCATCACGATCCTGCACCGGTCCGCGGGTCTCCTCGGGGTCCACGCCGACGAGCCGGGCGTCGCCGAGGTCGCGGGCCGCTCCCGGGGGACCCCCCGCATCGCGAACCGGCTGCTGCGACGGGTGCGCGACTGGGCCCAGGTGCACGGCGAGGACGTCGTCGACCGGTACGCCGCTCGCGAGGCCCTCGCGCTGTTCGATGTCGACGAGGCCGGGCTCGACCGGCTCGACCGCGCCGTGCTCGAGGCGCTCTGTCGCCGCTTCGGCGGGGGCCCCGTGGGGCTCTCCACGCTCGCCGTCGCCGTCGGCGAGGAGGCCGACACCGTCGAGACCGTCGCGGAGCCCTACCTCGTGCGCGAGGGCTACATGCAGCGCACCCCCCGCGGACGCGCGGCGACCGCGGCGGCCTGGCGGCATCTCGGCCTCCAGGTGCCACCCCAGGCGGCCCAGCAGGCGGCGCTGCCGCTCGAGGACGAGGGCCCCGGGCGTTTCGGAGCCTGAGCGCCTCGGCCGCCGGCGCCGTCCGGGCTCCGAGACCGGGCACGACAGGCCGCCCTCCTTCGTTGGTGACGTGTCCGGCTCTCGCCTACAGTGGGGCCTCGGCCCGGGGAACCATCCGGGCCGAACCACTGCCCGCCACCGCGGGAACCACCCGCATCAGAAGGACCAACTCCGATGTCTGACGGCTCCGGCTCCGGCCTCGCCTACCTCCTCATCCTGGGACTGCCGTTCCTCCTCATCCTGTGGCTGTTCTTCACCCAGCGGCAGCGGGCCAAGCAGGTCCAGACCCTCCAGGCATCCCTCGAGGTCGGTGACGAGGTCGTGACGACCTCGGGGCTGTACGGGACGATCACGGCCCTGGACGACGCGGTCGCCACCCTCGACGTGGGCAACGGCGTCACGCTGCGCTTCGACCGCCGCGCGGTCGGTATGCGCGCGACCGAGGTGGTCTGATGGCGGCGACGGCCCCCAAGGTCCTGGCGCGCCGGGCGCTCATCGCCCTGACCGTCGTCACGGTCACCCTCGGTGGGCTTCTCACCGGGTCGATCGTCTGGAGCGACGGTCAGCTGGCACCCAAGCTCGGCCTCGACCTCGAGGGCGGGACCCAGATCATCCTCGAGCCGAAGAGCACCTCGGGCCAGAGCGTGTCGGCCGAGCAGCTGAACCAGGCACGCGACATCATCGTGCAGCGCGTGGACTCCAACGGTGTCTCCGGCGCCGAGGTGACCACCCAGGGCGACCGCAACATCGTCGTGAGCATCCCCGAGATCCCGACGCAGCAGGTCCGCGACGCGATCAGCAAGTCCTCCCAGATGCAGTTCCGGCCGGTGCTGGCCGTTGCCGACGCCGCCCCGCAGCCGGAGCCGAGCCCGTCGCCGTCCGAGGAGCCCAGCGCCAGCCCGAGCCCGTCGGCGAGCGCGGAGTCGTCCGCCTCCCCGGCCCCGAGCCCCACGTCCACGAGCAACAGCGCCGTCAACGAGGTGCTCACCGCCGAGTCCCCGTCGCCGAGCCCGTCCCCGTCCCCCAGCCCTTCGCCGTCGGCCACCGGCGGCGACGGCTCGACGCCCACCGACGCCACCGACCTCGCCTGGATCACCCCCGAGATCGAGCAGCGGTTCACCGAGCTCGACTGCTCGGACCCCACGGCCCTCGAGGGGCTCCAGGACGACCCCGAGGCCCCGCTCGTCACGTGTGACGAGACCGACCCGTACAAGTACATCCTCGGGCCGGTCGTCGTCTCCGGCGACAAGATCGACGACGCCACCGCCGGCTACCAGGCCAACCAGCAGGGCGCGGTCACCGGAACCGTCGAGATCGCGCTGTCCTTCAACGGCGAGGGCAGCAGCCAGTACGCCGAGATCAGCCGGAAGATGGTGCCGCTGCCCTCGCCGCAGAACCAGCTGGCCGCCACCCTCGACTCCCGGGTCATCGTCGCCCCCCAGTTCAACGAGGCGATCCCCAACGGCCAGGCGAGCATCACCGGCAGCTTCACCCTCGAGTCGGCGCGCGCTCTCGCCGACCAGCTGAAGTTCGGCGCTCTCCCGCTCTCCTTCGAGGAGCAGTCGAGCGTCGACATCAGCCCCACCCTCGGCAGCGAGCAGCTGCGCTACGGCGTCATCGCCGGTCTCTTCGGCATGCTGCTCGTCGTCGGGTACTCGCTGCTCCAGTACCGGGTCCTCGGGTTCGTGACGATCGCCTCGATCCTCGTCGCGGGCCTTCTCACCTACCTCACCATCACGGTGCTCGGCTGGGCGCAGAACTACCGACTCGACATGGCGGGGGTCACCGGTCTCATCGTGGCCATCGGCTTCACCGCGGACTCCTTCATCGTCTACTTCGAGCGGGTCCGTGACGAGCTGCGGGAGGGGCGCTCGCTCGAGAGCGCCGTGCAGACGGGATGGGCGCGGGCCAAGCGGACCGTCCTCATCGCCGACGCCGTCAACTTCCTGGCCGCGATCGTCCTCTACGTGCTCGCGAGCTCGAGCGTGCGGGGCTTCGCGTTCACCCTCGGCCTCACGACGATCATCGACGTGCTCATCGTCTTCTGGTTCACCCACCCGATGCTCACGCTGCTGGCACGCCGCAAGTTCTTCCGTGAGGGCCACCCCTGGTCCGGTCTGGACCCGCGCCGTCTCGGGTCGACGACGACCCGGTACCTCGGCCGCGGGAGGTTCGAGACGACCCCGCCCTCCTCCGTCCGCGAGCCCGAAGGGAGCCGGGCATGAGCCGCAGCTTCTCCGACCTCGGCAACGACCTCTACACCGGCCGGCGCTCGGTCCCCGTCGTCGCCTCCCGCCGCCGCTTCTACGCCGGCTCCGTCGTCCTGTTCCTCGTGGCGATGCTGGGCCTGGCGGTCCAGCAGCTCAACCTCGGGCTGGAGTTCCGGGGCGGCTCGGAGTTCCGGGTCGCCACGAGCGTCGCCCCGCAGGACTACGAGCAGACCGCCCGGCAGGCCGTCGGGGCCGCCGAGGACCAGCGCGGCGTCAACGTCACCCTCGTCGGCAACGACACCGTCCGGGTCCAGACCGAGCGCCTCTCGGACACCGACAGCCAGGACGTGCGCGCCTCGCTCGCCGAGGCGTTCGACGTGCCCACCCAGGACGTCAGCGCGACCTTCATCGGCCCGTCATGGGGAGCGTCGGTGAGCCAGCAGGCGCTGCGAGCCCTGGTCATCTTCCTCATCGCGGTCGTCGTGCTGCTCAGCATCTACTTCCGCAACTGGAAGATGGCGATGGCCGCGCTCTTCGCGCTGGCACACGACCTGTTCATCACCGTCGGCGTCTACGCGCTGAGCGGCTTCGAGGTCTCCCCGGCCACGCTGATCGGCTTCCTCACCGTGCTCGGCTACAGCCTGTACGACACGGTCGTCGTCTTCGACAAGGTGCGCGAGAACACGACGGAGGCGTTCGCGAACGGGCGGATGAGCTACGCGCAGGCCGCGAACCTCGCCGTCAACCAGACGATCGTCCGGTCGATCAACACCACCGTCATCGGCCTGCTGCCGATCACGGCGGTGCTCGTCGTCGGGTCGATCTTCCTCGGCCCGGGCGTGCTGCTCGACCTCTCGCTCGTCCTGTTCGTCGGCATCCTCGTCGGCGCGTACTCCTCGATCTTCATCGCCACCCCGTTCCTCGTCACGCTGCGCCGCAACGACCCCGCGGTCCTCGAGCTCGACAAGCGGTCCGCCCGGTACCAGGCCAGGGTGGCCAAGGAGCGGGGCGCGAGCACCGGGGAGACCGCGCCCGGCGGCGCGGTCGTCGGGGCGGGCCAGCCGGCCGAGCGTGCGGAGGGGGCCACCCTCACCGGGCGCGCCGTCCACCAGTACGCCTCGCGCGGCCCGCGCAACCAGCCGACGCGTCCCCCGAAGTCCAAGCGCTAGGCGGGCGATGACCCTCCCCACCGACGACGTCTCGGGCGTCGTCGGCCGGTCGCTGCGCGACATCCCCGACTTCCCGCGGCCCGGGGTGGTCTTCAAGGACATCACGCCGCTGCTGGCCGACCCCGTCGCGTTCGGTGCCGTCGTCGCGGCCCTCGCCACGGGCCGTCGCGGCGAGGTCGACCTCGTCGCGGGCGTCGAGGCCCGGGGCTTCGTCGTCGGTGCGGCCCTGGCCCACGCCATGGGTGTCGGGTTCGTCCCGGTCCGCAAGGCGGGCAAGCTGCCGGGCGACACGGTGGCCGCCTCCTACGACCTCGAGTACGGCTCGGCGACCATCGAGGTGCACGCCGACGCGGTCGGTGCCGGGGCCCGGGTCGTGCTCGTCGACGACGTCCTCGCCACCGGGGGGACGGCGCTGGCCGCCTGGGAGCTGCTCGAGCGGGTCGGGGCGGAGGTCGTCGGGTTCGACTGCATCGTCGAGCTGGCCTTCCTCGGTGGCCGCGACCGCCTCGCCGGGCGTCCGGTCCGGTCGTTGCATCGGGTGGGCTGACCCGCGACTAGACTCCCTTCATGGCGGAGAACGTGACGACCGCCGCTGCCGGGGGACCCCCCACCGGAGCGGGTTCCCGGGCCAGGGCCCGGGCCGCGCTCTCACGCGTCGGGCGCAACAAGCCGCCCACCAACCCGGTGCTCGAGCCCCTGCTCCAGGTGGTGCGCACCACCCACCCCAAGGCCGACATCGCGCTCGTCGAGCGTGCGTACGCCGTGGCCGAGCGCGCGCACGAGGGGCAGAAGCGCCGCAGCGGCGACGACTACATCACGCACCCGCTCGCGGTCACCACGATCCTCGCCGAGCTCGGCATGACCCCGACCACCCTGGCCGCCGCGCTCCTGCACGACACCGTCGAGGACACCGCGTACAGCCTCGAGGCCCTCCGCCGCGACTTCGGCGAGGAGATCGCGATGCTCGTCGACGGGGTGACCAAGCTCGACAAGGTCACCTACGGCCAGGCGGCCCAGGCCGAGACCGTGCGCAAGATGGTCGTCGCGATGGCCCGTGACATCCGCGTCCTGGTCATCAAGCTCGCCGACCGGCTCCACAACGCCCGCACCTGGCGGTACGTCTCCCAGGAGAGTGCCCAGCGCAAGGCCAAGGAGACCCTCGAGATCTACGCGCCGCTCGCGCACCGGCTCGGAATGAACACCATCAAGTGGGAGCTCGAGGACCTGTCCTTCCAGGCCCTGTACCCCAAGGTGTACGACGAGATCGTCCGGCTCGTCGCCGAGCGCGCCCCCGCCCGGGAGGAGTACCTCGCCGGGGTCCGCGACGAGGTCGGCGCCGACCTGCGCTCCGCGAAGATCAAGGCCACGGTCACCGGCCGCCCGAAGCACTACTACTCCGTGTACCAGAAGATGATCGTCGGGGGCCGCGACTTCGAGCAGATCTACGACCTCGTCGCCGTCCGTGTGCTCGTCGACACGGTGCGCGACTGCTACGCGGCGCTCGGGGCCCTCCACGCGCGATGGAACCCGGTGCCGGGGCGGTTCAAGGACTACATCGCGATGCCGAAGTTCAACATGTACCAGTCGCTGCACACGACGGTCATCGGCCCCGGTGGCAAGGCCGTCGAGATCCAGATCCGCACCCACACGATGCACCGGCGCGCCGAGTACGGGGTCGCAGCGCACTGGAAGTACAAGGAGGACCCCGCCACCAAGGGCGCCGGCGCCGCGCCCGGTGCGCAGGTGCGCGACGGCCAGACCGGGCCGGTCAACGACATGGCGTGGCTGCGCCAGCTGCTCGACTGGCAGAAGGAGACCTCCGACCCGGGCGAGTTCCTGGAGTCGCTGCGCTTCGAGATCACGGCGAGCGAGGTCTACGTCTTCACCCCCAAGGGGCAGCTCGTCGGCCTGCCCGCCGGCGCCACCCCGGTCGACTTCGCCTACGCGGTGCACACCGAGGTCGGACACCACTGCATCGGCGCCCGCGTCAACGGCCGGCTCGTCCCGCTCGAGAGCCGGCTCGACAACGGCGACGTCGTCGAGGTCCTCACCTCCAAGGCCGACTCGGCCGGGCCCTCCCGGGACTGGCTCAACTTCGTCCGCTCGGCGCGGGCCCGCAACAAGATCAAGCACTGGTTCACCAAGGAACGCCGCGAGGAGATGATCGAGGAGGGCAAGGACGCCCTCGCGAAGGTCATGCGCAAGCAGGGCCTGCCCCTGCAGCGGATGACCTCGGTCGAGTCGCTCACCGGCGTCGCCGAGGAGCTGCGCTACCCGGGGATCGACGCGCTCTACGCCGCGGTGGGGGAGGGGCACGTCTCCGCCCAGCACGTCGTGGCCCGGCTCGTGGCGTCCATGGGCGGCGAGGACGGCGCGAGCGAGGACATCGCCGAGGCCGCCTCCCCGGTCCTCACCCGGCCGACGTCCCGGCGCTCCGGCGACCCGGGGGTCGTCGTCAAGGACATGTCGGACGTGTGGGTCAAGCTCGCCCGCTGCTGCACGCCCGTCCCCGGAGACGACATCCTCGGCTTCGTCACCCGCGGCAACGGGGTCTCGGTGCACCGCCGCGACTGCACGAACGCGTCGTCGCTCCTCGCGCAGCCCGAGAAGATCATCGAGGTCGAGTGGGCGCCCACCTCCGGAAGCCTGTTCCTCGTCCAGCTACAGGTCGAGGCGCTCGACCGGTCGCGCCTGCTCTCCGACGTCACCCGGGTCATCTCCGACCACGGGGTCAACATCCTGTCCGCGTCGGTGCAGACCTCACGGGACCGGGTCGCGATCCTGCGGTTCACCTTCGAGATGGGCGACCCCGGGCACCTCGGGCACGTCATCCGGGCCGTGCAGAAGGTCGACGGCGTCCTGGACGCCGAGCGGGTCACCGGCGGGCGTCGCGACGCGGACCGCGCCGGGTCCTGACCGGGCGTCGTCGAGCGCGCGCCTGACGCGTGACCATCGTGGCCGGTCCGGACGATCCGCACCCCCCGATGGTGCGTCACGCCGGGACAGGGTTGTCGGCGTCGGGCGCGGATACGTGCCCGTCCGCTGCCGACAACCCCGTCCGGGTCGTGGCATGCGCCGGCGTCAGCCGCCGAACTCGTCGAGCCCGGCCCGCGCCTGCTCGAGCCACTGCTGCTGCGCCGCGAGCCGGTCGCGCGCGGCCGCCGCCTTCTTCTCGTTGCCGCCGGCCTCGGCCTTCGCGACCTCGGCCTCGGTCGCGGCCACGGAGGCCTCGAGCTGGTCGACCATGGAGCGGGCCCGCGCAGCGACCTCGGGGTTGGAGGTCTTCCACTTGGCGTCCTCGGCCTCGCGGACCGCGTTCTCGACCCGACGCATCCGCTTCTCGACCCGCTCGAGGTCGGCGCGCGGGACCTTGCCCGCCGCCTCCCAGCGGTCCTGCACCGAGCGCAGCGCGGCCTTGGCGGCCTCGAGGTCGGTGATCGGCAGGATCGCCTCGGCCTCGACGAGCAGCTCCTCCTTGACCGCGAGGTTGCCCCGGAAGGCCTCGTCCTCGGCGGCGGCCGCCTCGTCCTTCGCGGTGAAGAACGCGTCCTGGGCGGCGCGGAACCGCTCCCACAGCGCGTCGTCGTCCGAGCGCGAGGCCCGCCCTGCGGCGCGCCACCGGTCCATGAGCTGCTTGTAGGCGCGCGCCGTGGGTCCCCAGTCGGTCGACCTGGACATGGCCTCCGCCTCGGCGACGAGCTGCTGCTTGTCGTGCTTGGCGTCGGCACGGGTGGTCTCGAGCTCGGCGAACCACACCCGGCGCGCCTTGTCGAAGGTGTTGCGGGCGTGGCTGAAGCGGTGCCAGAGCTCGGACTCGGTGGGCTTGTCGAGCTTCGCCGCGGTGCGCTGGTGCCGCTTCCAGTCCTCGAGCAGGGCACGCATCCGGTCGCCGCTCTGCTTCCACTGGGTGCTGCCCGGGGGCTGGTCGGCGATCGCCTCGGCCTCGACGACGATGGCCTCGCGCTCGGCGGCCGCCGCGGCACGCGCAGCCTGGCGCTGGGCGGTCTCGGTGGCCCGCTTGGCGCCGAGCCCGGCCTCGACCCGCTCGACGGTGGACAGGAGCGCCGGGATGTCACCGACGACGTTGGCCTGCTCGATGTGCTCCTTGAGCGTCTTCAGCCCGTCGGCGACCTCCTTGGCGGAGACCTCGGGGCTGGCCAGCCGGGTCTCGAGGAGGTCGGCGGACGCGGCGAGCTCGTCGTACTTGCGGGCGAAGTACTGCAGCGCCTCCTCGGGCGTGGCGTCCGGGTACGCGCCGACCTCGCGCTCCTCGTCGCCGACGGTGACGAAGACGTGCCCCTCGTCGTCGACGCGGCCGAAGCGGGCCGACTCCGAGTGCGACTCGGGCACCGCGGCGGCCGGGGGTCGGGGCGCGACCCGTCCGGCGAGGGCGGCGGGGGAGGGGATGGGGGGACGGGGCGTGGGCTGGTCCTCGGACACGGTCAGGACTTCTCCTCGGTGACAGCAACCCGGAGGATGCTGATCGGTGCGGCGGGCGCGCCGTCCTGCGGACTTGCCTCGTTCGGCGCGACGCCTTGAGCGGCGACCCGGTCGACGATATCCAACCCGGAGGTCACCTGCCCGACCACGGTGTACCCGTCGGGGTCGGGCAGGGTCGAGTCGCCGTAGACGATGAAGAACTGTGCCCCGGTGCCCTCCTCGGGGTCCGAGGTCCGAGCCATCGCGATCGTGCCGCGCGGGTAGGTCCCGTCCGCGGGGGCGTTCTCGACGCCGTAGCCGAAGCCGGGGTTGCCCTGGCCGGTGCCGGTGGGGTCACCGCACTGGAGGACCTTGAGGGCGTCGGTGGCCGTCAGGCGGTGGCAGGGCGAGTCCTGGTAGTAGTTCTGGCGCGCGAGCTCGGTGAACGCTGCGACGGCCTGCGGGGCCTTGTCGCCGTCCAGGGCCAGGACGATGTCGCCGCAGTTCGTCGTGAGCGTCGCCTCGAAGGTCCTGCCCTCGGCGGCCTTCTTGTCCGGCAGCTCGAGCTCGGCCCCGGTGCCGAGCGGCTGCGGAGGCTGCTCGCAGCCGGCGAGGGTGGTGCCGTTCGGCGACGGTGTGGCCGCAGGGGCGGCCTCGTCGGTGCCGAGGTTGCCCAGGGTGACGCCGAGGACGGCCAGGAGCCCGACGACGAGCGCCACGACGCCGACGACGGCGCCGACCCGGCGCAACCGGGCGCGCTGCTCCTCCTTGCGGGCGAGCGCCGCCTGGCGCTTCTCCCATCGGCGCCGCGCGCGGGCCCGTTCCTGCTGCTTCGTCACCCCGAGGTCCTTCGTCGTCCGTCCGGCCGCGCCCAGTGTAGGCATCGCGCTCGTTAGGCTCGCCGGGTGCTCGCCGTCGCCTTCCCTGCCGCCGCCTTCGGGACCAACTGCTACGTCCTCGCCTCGGGACCGGGGGAGGAGTGCCTCGTCGTCGACCCCGGCATCGGGGTGGAGGACACCCTGGCCACCGTGCTGCGCGAGCACCGGCTGCGCCCGTCCGCCGTCCTCCTCACGCACGGACACCTCGACCACGTGTACTCCGTCACCCCGGTGTGCGGGGGCGACACCGCGGCGTACATCCACACCGACGACCGGTACCGGATGGCCGACCCGCTGTCGAGCGTCGACCCCGCGGTGCTCGCGATGATGGAGGCGCAGTTCGGGCGGGCCGCGACCTGGGCCGAGCCCGAGCACCTCGTCGACCTCGTCGACCGGCAGCGCCTCGGGCTCGCCGGGCTCTCCCTCGAGGTCCTGCACGCCCCCGGGCACACCGAGGGCTCGGTGATGTTCGCGCTCGACGCCGTTCCGGACGGGCTGCCCGACGACGAGGGGCTGGACCGCACGGTCGTGTCCGGGGACGTCCTGTTCGCCGGCTCGATCGGCCGCACCGACCTCGCCGGCGGTGACGACGCCGCGATGCGGGCGTCGCTGCGTGACGTCGTGCTGCCGCTGCCCGACTCCACGCTCGTCCTCACCGGCCACGGGCCCGCCACGACGATGCGCCGCGAACGGGGCACCAACCCCTACCTGCAAGGATTGGGTGCGTGAGACCTCCCGCCGACAAGGTGACCCCGATCTCGGGCTTCCCCGAGCTCCTGCCCGCCGAGCGGCTCGCCGAGCTGCACTTCCTCGACGTCATCCGTGAGGTCTTCGAGCTGCACGGGTTCGCGCCCCTGGAGACCCGCGCCGTCGAGCCGGTGGAGCGGCTGCTCGGCAAGGGCGGGGACGCCGACAAGGAGATCTACGGGGTCAGCCGGCTCGGCGGCGACGACGGGGGCCGGGATGCCTCCCTCGGCCTCCACTTCGACCTCACCGTCCCGTTCGCGCGCTACGTGCTCGAGAACGCTGGCCGGCTCCAGTTCCCGTTCCGCCGCTACCAGATCCAGAAGGTCTGGCGCGGGGAGCGGCCGCAGGAGGGCCGGTTCCGCGAGTTCACCCAGGCCGACATCGACGTCGTCGACGTCGGCGAGCTCGCCCCGCACGTCGAGGCGGAGATGCCGCTCGTCATCGCCGAGGCCTTCCGGCGTCTGCCGGTCGGTGACTTCCGCATCCAGGTGAACAACCGGCAGGTGCCCGAGGGCTTCTACCTCGGCATCGGGCTCACCGACGTGGCCGGGACGCTGCGCATCGTCGACAAGCTCGACAAGATCGGCCCCGAGAAGGTCGCCGCCCAGCTCGTCGAGGCGGGAGCGACGCCGGAGCAGGCGCGGCTTGCCCTGGCCCTGGCCGACATCCGCAGCAGCGACCTGTCCTTCCTCGACGACGTCCGCGCCCTCGGGGTGTCGCACCCGACGCTCGACGCCGGGCTCGAGGCGCTGGCCGCCGTCATCGCCGTCGGGATGGAGCGCGCGCCCGGCACCCTCGTCGCCGACCTGCGGATCGCCCGGGGCCTCGACTACTACACCGGCACGGTGTACGAGACCCAGCTCGTCGGCTCCGAGGACTGGGGCTCGGTGTGCTCCGGCGGACGCTACGACTCGCTCGCCTCCGACGGGCGGACGACCTACCCCGGCGTCGGCATCTCGATCGGGCTGACCCGGCTCGTGCACCTGCTCGTCACCAAGCGCGGGCTCACCGCGAGCCGGTCCACCCCGGCCGCCGTGCTCGTCGCCGTCGTCGACGAGGAGTCGCGGACCCGCTCGGACGCGGTGGCGGCGGCGCTGCGGGCCCGGGGGGTGCCGTGCGAGGTCGCGCCGGGCGCCGCGAAGTTCGGCAAGCAGATCCGGTACGCGGACCGGCGCGGCATCCCGTACGTCTGGTTCCCCGGCGCGGGCGAGACCGGCGGGGACCAGGTCAAGGACATCCGCTCGGGCGAGCAGGCCGACGCCGACGCCACGACCTGGGACTGCCCGGCCGCCGACCTCCGCCCCGCCATCGTCACCGCCTGACATTTCGGGGTCACCCCGGATTGTCAGGGAACCACGGCTTCCGAAGCGCTGTCAGGCTGACATTTCGGGGTCACCCCGGATTGTCAGGGAACCACGGCTTCCGAAGCGCTGTCAGGCTGACGTTTCGGGGTCACCCCGGATTGTCAGGGAACCACGGCTTCCGAAGCGCTGTCAGGCTGACATTCCCCGGTCACCCCGAATTGTCAGGAAGCCGGGGGGGGCGGAGGCCCGCTTCCTTGAGCTCGAGGACGGCCAGGGCGCGGACGATGTCGCGGTCGCCGCGCCGCCACGCCCCGGCGGGGTCGTCGCTGATCGCGGCGATCCGCGGCATCGGCTGGTTCGCCATGGCGCGCAGCGCGAACAGGTCCAGGTCGGGATCCGCGTCGATGAAGCGCTGTGCCGCGCTCGCCCGGCGCACGAAGCGCAGGCGCAGCAGCAGCCACGTCCCGGCGACGAGGAGGATCGGCGCCAGCCCCGTCGTGAGCCCGAGGACGAGGGCGAAACGCTCGACCGCGGTCACGAGGTCCCGGCCGGCCGTCTCGAAGTCCGCACCGACGCCCGCCGCGGACCGGAACGGGGTCGCGATGCGGTCCTCGAGCAGGGGCAGACCGCTCACCGAGTCGCCGGCGTCGGTCATCCGCCCGCGGAACCCGGACCCCGCCTCCTCGAGCCGCCGCCCGGGCTCGGCCAGCAGCAACGTCGTCTCGTGCACCCGCATCGCGATCCGCACCCACAGCCACACCCACAGGACGACCCCGAGGTCGGCGGCCACCTGCACGAGCCGACGACCGGTGATGTCGCTGTAGAGCCGCACGGTGACCTCCTGGGGGTGGGGGGCGCGGGTCGCCCGCCACTAGACTTCCATCGCGCTCCACCAGGAGGCGGCTCCGAGGCAACGACGCCCCGGATCTCGACATGAGACAGGCAGATATCTGTGAAGGTCGGAATCCCCACCGAGGTCAAGAACAACGAGTTCCGGGTCGGCATCACCCCCGTGGGTGTCAACGAGCTCACCCGTCGCGGCCACGAGGTCTTCGTCCAGCAGGGCGCCGGGCTCGGGTCCTCCATCACCGACGACGAGTACGTCTCGCAGGGTGCCCGCATCCTCGACTCGGCCGACGACGTGTGGGGCGAGGCCGACATGGTGATGAAGGTCAAGGAGCCGGTCGCCGAGGAGTACCACCGCCTGCGCGAGGACCTCACCCTCTTCACCTACCTCCACCTCGCGGCCGACCAGCCCCTCACCGAGGAGCTCGTCGCCAAGAAGGTCACCTCGATCGCCTACGAGACGGTGCAGCTGCCGTCCGGGCTGCTGCCCCTGCTGTACCCGATGTCGGAGGTGGCCGGCTGCCTCGCTCCGCAGGTGGGCGCGCACTCGATGATGAAGGCCCAGGGCGGGCGTGGTGTGCTCATGGGCGGGATCGGCGGCGTCGCCAACGCCAAGGTCGTCGTCCTCGGAGCCGGGGTCGCGGGGCAGAACGCCGCGAACATCGCGCTCGGTATGGGCGCCGACGTCACCCTGCTCGACACCGACCTCGACAAGCTCCGGATGAGCTTCTGGCGCTACGACAACCGGGTCGCCCAGATCGCCTCGTCGGCGATGTCGGTCCGTGAGCAGGTGCTCCAGGCGGACCTCGTCATCGGCACCGTCCTCATCCCCGGCGCCAAGGCACCCAAGCTCGTCACCGACGACATGGTCGCCGAGATGAAGCCGGGCTCGGTGCTCGTCGACGTCGCCATCGACCAGGGCGGCTGCTTCGAGCACTCCCGTCCCACCACCCACGCCGACCCGATCTTCGAGGTCCACGACTCCATCTACTACTGCGTCGCCAACATGCCCGGCGCGGTCCCGCACACCTCGACGTGGGCGCTGACCAACGCGACGCTCTCCTACGCCACGAAGCTGGCCGAGAAGGGCTGGAAGGACGCGATGCAGGGCGACCCGGCCCTCGCGCTGGGCCTGAACACCCAGGGCGGGCAGGTCACGTACGCCGCGGTCGCCGAGGCCTTCGGAATGGACTCCGTCGCCCTCGACGAGGTCCTGTCCTGACCGAGCAGCCTCCTCGGTCGGCGGCCCGCCCCACCCCCGTGGGGCGGGCCGCCGACGCCTGGCTCACCCATCTCGACGTCGAACGGGGCATGTCGCCGAACACCCTGGCGGCGTACCGCCGCGACCTCGCCCGCTGGACCGGCTTCCTCTCCACCCAGGGCGTCGCGCGACCCGAGGACGTGACCCCCGCCCACGTCGCGGAGTTCCTCGCCCGGCTCCGCGAGGGCGACGACACCCACGGTCCCCTCGCCGCCTCGTCCGCCGCCCGTACCCTCGTCGCGGTCCGGGGGCTGCACCGCTTCCTCGCCCTCGAAGGGGTGCTGGACGCCGACCCCTCCCGGGACGTCGCCCCGCCGCGCACCCCGGACCGACTGCCGAAGGCCATCTCCGTCGACGAGGTCGAACGGCTGCTCGAGGCCGCGTCCCTGGGGGACACCCCGACCGCGCTGCGTGACCGCGCCCTGCTCGAGGTCCTCTACGGCACCGGGGCCCGGATCTCCGAGGCCGTCGGGCTCGACGTCGACGACCTCGACACCGACGAGGGGGTCGTGCGCCTCCGGGGCAAGGGCGGCAAGGAACGGATCGTCCCGCTGGGGTCCTACGCGTCCCGGGCCCTCGCGGCCTGGACGGTCCGGGGCCGGCCGCAGCTGGCCCGCCGGGGGAGGGGCACTCCGGCGGTCTTCCTCGGCGTCCGAGGCGCGCGGATGTCGCGGCAGAGCGCGTGGACCGCGTTGCGAGGGAGCGCCGAGCGGGCGGGGCTGCGGGGCCATCTGTCGCCGCACACGCTGCGCCACTCCTTCGCCACCCACCTGCTCGAGGGGGGTGCCGACGTCCGGGTCGTCCAGGAGCTCCTGGGGCACGCGTCGGTGACGACGACCCAGATCTACACCCGCGTCACCGTGCAGCAGCTGCGTGAGGTGTACGCGCAGTCCCACCCTCGGGCCAGGTGATCCCCGACGTGGGCCACCACCGC
Source organism: uncultured Actinomycetota bacterium (assembly GCA_963815545.1). Lineage (GTDB taxonomy): Bacteria > Actinomycetota > Actinomycetes > Actinomycetales > Dermatophilaceae > Phycicoccus. The sequence continues at coordinate 314,657 of CAWFGY010000005.1, read as the reverse complement.
TGATAGGGTCGAGCCCGATCAGCGGGAGGCTGACCGTGGCAGCACTGGCATCGGGGAGAGACGAGTTGGGCGAGACCGAGGCGGCGTTCAGTATCCGCATCGACGGGCAGGTCGGCCCCACCGGACGACCGCTCCCTGACTTCCCCGACCCCCCACCGCTCACGAGCCACGGGCCCGCGCGCATCATCGCGATGTGCAACCAGAAGGGCGGCGTCGGCAAGACGACGACCACGATCAACCTCGGGGCCGCCCTCGCCGAGCTGGGCCGCCGCGTCCTGCTCGTCGACTTCGACCCCCAGGGGGCCCTGTCCGTCGGGCTCGGCATCCCCACCCACGAGCTCGACGTCACCGTCTACACCCTGCTCGTCGAGCGCGGGCACGACGTGCGCGACGTCATCCAGCACACGAGGGTCGAGGGCCTCGACGTCCTCCCCGCCAACATCGACCTGTCGGCGGCCGAGGTCCAGCTCGTCGGCGAGGTCGCCCGGGAGCAGATCCTGGCCCGAGTCCTGCGCCCGGTCATGGACGACTACGACGTCGTCCTCGTCGACTGCCAGCCCTCCCTCGGCCTGCTCACCATCAACGCCCTCACGGCGGCGCACGGCGTCATCATCCCGCTCGAGTGCGAGTTCTTCGCCATGCGCGGGGTGGCCCTGCTCGTCGAGACCATCGAGAAGATCACCGACCGGCTCAACCCACGCCTCGTCGTCGACGGCATCCTCGCGACGATGTACGACGGGCGCACGCTGCACTCGCGCGAGGTCGTCGCGAGCGTCGTCGAGCACTTCGACGACCGCGTCTTCCACACCGTCATCTCGCGCACCGTGAAGTTCCCCGACGCGAGCCTGGCCGCCGAGCCGATCACGACGTACGAGTCACGCCACAAGGGGGCCGACGCCTACCGCCAGCTCGCTCGCGAGCTCATCGCGCGCGGCGGGGCGGCCTGACCCGGTGACGACGCCCCCCGGGGCCCGGCACGAGACCGCCGTCCCGGGCGGGGTCATCACCCGGCGGGCTGCCGCCACCCCGTTCGAGGTGCACCTCGACGTCTTCTCGGGCCCCTTCGACCTGCTCCTCGGGCTCATCAGCAAGCACAAGCTGGACATCACCGAGATCGCCTTGGCGACGGTCACCGACGAGTTCATCGCGCACATCCGCACGGCCCGCGACGCGAGCGGCGAGTGGGACCTGTCGCAGGCCACGGAGTTCCTCGTCGTCGCCTCGACGCTGCTCGACCTCAAGGCCGCGCGGCTCCTGCCGCAGAGCGGCCCCGAGGACGAGGAGGACCTCGCGCTCATCGAGGCCCGCGACATCCTCTTCGCCCGACTGCTGCAGTACCGGGCCTTCAAGGACATCGCGCACACCTTCGCGGAGCGGATGGCGACGGCCGGACGCCGGCACCCGCGGTCGGTCGCGCTGGAGCCACACCTGGCGGCGCTGCTTCCCGAGCTCGTCATGACCGTCTCGCCCGAGCAGCTCGCGATGATCGCGGCCTCGGCGCTCACCCCGAAGATCCCGCCCACCGTCGGGCTCGCCCACCTGCACGCCCCCGCGGTCAGCGTGCGCGAGCAGGCGACCGTCATCGGCGCACGGCTGCGGCGCGAGCGGGTCGCGTCGTTCCGTACCCTCGTGGCGGACGCCGACAGCACGCTCGTCGTCGTCGCGCGCTTCCTGGCCCTCCTCGAGCTGTTCCGCGAGTCGGCCATCGGCTTCGAGCAGGCCGAGGCGCTCGGCGAGCTCACGGTCCGGTGGACCGGGCCCGAGGAAGGTGACATCGAGGTCACCGACGAGTTCGACGAGCCGCAGGACGCAGGCCCCCAGACCACCCCCGAGGAGACCCCCGATGAGTGAGCCCCCCGAGCTCGCCCCGCCCGAGCCCGCTCCGCCCGAGGAGCAGCTCGCCTTCGACGTCGCCGACTTCCCCGGCGGGATCCACGGCGCCCTGGAAGCCGTCCTCATGGTCGTCGACGAGCCCGTGACGACGGCGTCGCTGGCGTCCGCGCTGGAGCAGCCGATGCAGGACGTCGAGGCCGCCCTCGCCGACCTCGAGGCCGGGTACGACGAGCAGCGGCGTGGCTTCACCCTGCGCCAGGTCGGCGGCGGCTGGCGGATGTACAGCCGCCACGAGTACGCCCCCGTCGTCGAGCGGTTCGTCCTCGACGGCCAGCAGGCCCGGCTCACCCAGGCCTCGCTCGAGACCCTCGCCGTCATCGCCTACCGGCAGCCGGTGTCCCGCTCTCGGGTCGCCGCGGTCCGTGGCGTCAACGTCGACGGCGTCATCCGCACCCTTCTGAGCCGGGGGCTCATCGAGGAGGTCGGCCACGACGAGGAGTCCACCGCCATCCTGTACGGGACGACGTCGTACTTCCTCGAGCGGCTGGGGCTCCAGGGCATCGACGAGCTGCCCGCCCTTGCGCCGTACCTGCCCGAGGTCGACGTGCTCGACGAGATCGCCGAAGGAGGCCGCGGATGACACCGCCGAAGGACCGAGGTGCGCGGGGCAAGGGCCCCAAGCGCCCAGCAGCAGGCCGGGGCGGTCCCGGCACCGGGGCGCAGCGGGCCCGGGGGACCGGCACGACCCGCCCCAGCCAGCCGACCCGGACCAAGCAGGAGCCGGCCCGGCCCGGCATCGACGTGCACGACCCCGACGGCGTCCGGCTGCAGAAGCTGCTCGCCGCGGCGGGCGTCGGGTCGCGACGGGTGTGCGAGGACCTCATCGCCCAGGGCCGGGTGCAGGTGGACGGTCAGGTCGTCACCGAGCTCGGCGTCCGGATCCGGCCCACCCAGGTCGTCCACGTCGACGGCGAGCGCGTCCAGCTCGACGAGTCGCGGGTGTACCTGGCGTTCAACAAGCCGCTCAACGTCGTGACGTCGATGAGCGACGACCTCGGCCGGGTCGACATCGGCGACTACCTCGGCGCGCGCAAGGAGCGGCTCTTCCACGTGGGCCGGCTCGACGCCGACACCGAGGGCCTGTTGCTGCTCACCAACGACGGCGACCTCGCGCACCGGCTCCAGCACCCGCGCTACGGGGTCCTGAAGACCTACCTCGCGCAGATCCCCGGACCGGTGCCGCGCGACCTCGGCCGCCGGCTCCGCGAGGGCATCCAGCTCGAGGACGGTCCCGTCGTCGTCGACTCGTTCCGGATCGTCGACTCCCAGCCCGGCAAGGCCATCGTCGAGATCGTCCTGCACGAGGGACGCAAGCACATCGTCCGGCGGCTGCTCGCCGAGGTCGGGCACCCGGTCATCTCGCTCGTGCGCACCGAGGTCGGGCCGGTCCGGCTCGGTGAGACCAAGCCCGGCAAGTGGCGCGCGCTGTCGTCGGCGGAGGTCGCGGCGCTCTACAAGGCCGCGGGCCTCTGATGCGGGTCCACCTGGTCGGCACGGGCCTCATCGGGACGAGCCTCGGGCTCGCCCTGACGCGGCACGGCGACGAGGTGACCCTCGAGGACGCCGTCCCGACCCACGCCGCTCTCGCCCGTGACCTCGGGGCGGGGCGGCTGCCCCGCCCCGACGAGGTGCTCGAGCCCGACCTCGTCGTCGTGGCGGCGCCCCCGGACGTCACCGCAGCCTGTGTCGTCGCCGCCCTGGCGCGCTTCCCCGGGGCGGCGGTCACCGACGTCGCGTCGGTCAAGGGCTCCGTGCTCGCGGCGGTGCGCGCGTCGGGGGCCGAGCTGGCCCGGTACTGCGGGTCGCACCCGATGGCGGGGCGCGAGCGGTCCGGGGCGGTGTCCGGGCGCCACGACCTGTTCGACGGCCGCGCGTGGGTGGTCACCCCGACCCCCGAGACGCTGCCCGAGGTGACGGCCCTCGTCACCGACGTCGCCCGCGCCGCCGGTTCCGCGGTGCGCAGCCTGCCGCCGGCGGAGCACGACCGGGCCGTGGCCGCGGTCTCGCACGTCCCCCAGCTCGCCGCGAGCCTCGTTGCGGCCCGCCTGGAGGCGCTCGACGAGGCCGCCGTCGCGCTGGCCGGCCAGGGCCTGCGGGACGTCACCCGCATCGCCGAGAGCGACCCCCACCTCTGGACCCAGATCCTCGCCGGGAACGCGGGCGCCGTCCGGGAGGTCCTCGACGGGCTCACGGCCGACCTCACGGCCGTCGTCGCGGCCCTCGCAGCCCTGGAGGCCGGCGAGGACGCCCCGGGAGCCCGCGGCACGCTGGCGACGACGATCGCCGCGGGCAACGCCGGACACGCCCGGATCCCGGGCAAGCACGGTGCGGCACCGACCACGTACGAGACCGTGCGGGTCCTCGTGCCCGACGAGCCCGGGCAGCTGGGGCGGCTCTTCGCCGACATCGGGGAGATCGGGACGAACATCGAGGAGTTCCACCTCGACCACGGGCTCGGCCAGGACTTCGGTCTCGCCGAGGTCGACGTCGTCCCGGCCGCCGCGGCCGGACTCGCGGACGAGCTCGCCGCCCGGGGGTGGCGCATCCACGGCTGAGACCGCCACTAGGCTTCTCGGCCATGACCGCCGCCCTGACGATCGCCATCGACGGCCCCTCCGGATCCGGGAAGAGCAGCGTCGCTCGCGCCGCCGCGCAGCGTCTCGGCATCGGGTACCTCGACACCGGGGCGATGTACCGGGCGCTCACGTGGTGGTGCGTGGACCAGGGCGTCGACCTCGAGGACCGTGCCGAGGTCGCGGCTGCCGCTCGCGCCCTGCCGCTCGAGCTCGGCACCGACCCGGCGCACCCGGTGGTCGTCGTGGGCGGGACCGACGTGACCGCGGCGATCCGCACCTCGGAGGTCAGCACGGCGGTGTCGAAGGTCGCGACGAACCCGCAGGTCCGCGGCATCCTGCAGCAGCTGCAGCGCGACGAGATGGCGCGGATCGCGGGGGAGACCGGAGGAGTCGTGGCGGAGGGGCGCGACATCACGACGGTCGTCGCCCCGGACGCCCGGGTCCGCATCCTGCTGACCGCCTCCGAGGAGGCGCGGCTGCGTCGCCGCTCCACCGAGCTGCACGGGACCGCGGACGCCGCGGCGGTCGAGGCGACCCGCGACCAGGTCGTCCGGCGTGACCGCGACGACTCCACGGTCTCGGACTTCACCGACGCGGCCGAGGGCGTCGTCGTCGTCGACACCTCCGACCTGACCCTCGAGGGCAGCATCGAGGCGGTGCTGGACGTCGTCGCGGGGGCCACCGCGGACGACACCGCCCGCTGAGCGATTCGGGGGAGTGGCCCTCGGTGCGGGAGGATGTCGCGGTGAGCACTGACGACCCGACCCAGACCCAGGACCCCGCGGCGGTCGAGCGAGCCCTGCGGGCCGGACTCGACGACTTCGAGCTCAGCGACGAGGACCGTTCGCTCCTCGACGCCGAGGGCCTGCTGGACGACGACGGCCAGGTGCGCGGCCCGGTGCCGGTCGTCGCCATCGTCGGACGTCCCAATGTCGGCAAGTCCACGTTCGTCAACCGGGTGCTCGGCCGCCGGGAGGCCGTCGTCGAGGACGTGCCGGGGGTCACCCGCGACCGGGTCGCCTACGACGCCGAGTGGACGGGGCACCGCTTCACCGTCGTCGACACCGGCGGCTGGGAGGTCGACGCCACCGGCATCCACCTGCGGGTCGCCGAGCAGGCCGAGATCGCCGTCGAGCTCGCCGACGCCGTCATGTTCGTCGTCGACGCCACTGTCGGCGCGACCGACGACGACGAGGCCGTCGTCAAGATGCTGCGGAGGTCGGGCAAGCCCGTCATCCTCGTGGCGAACAAGGTCGACGACCAGCGCACCGAGGCCGACGCCGCGGCGCTGTGGAACCTCGGCCTCGGCCAGCCGTGGCCGGTGTCCGCCCTGCACGGGCGGGGCAGCGGAGACGTCCTGGACGCGCTGCTCGAGGTGCTGCCGGAGGTCTCGCAGGTCTCGGAGTACCAGCCGGGCGGGCCCCGTCGGGTCGCCCTGCTGGGCCGGCCGAACGTCGGCAAGTCCTCGATGCTCAACAAGCTCACCGGCACCGACCGGGTCGTCGTCGACGACGTCGCGGGCACGACCCGCGACCCCGTCGACGAGGTCGTCGAGCTCGGCGGGCGCTCGTGGCGGTTCGTCGACACCGCGGGCATCCGCCGCCGGGTCCACCAGACCCGCGGTGCCGACTTCTACGCCTCGCTGCGCACCCAGACGGCCCTCGAGAAGGCCGAGGTCGCCGTCGTCCTCGTCGACGCGAGCGACCGGATCGCCGAGCAGGACGTCCGGGTCATCCAGCAGGTCATCGACGCCGGGCGCGCCCTGGTCATCGCCTACAACAAGTGGGACCTCACCGACGAGGAGCGGCGCCACTTCCTCGAGCGGGAGATCGAGCGTGACCTCGTGCAGGTGCCGTGGGCCCCGCGGGTCAACGTGTCGGCCCGCACCGGGCGTCACCTCGAGCGGCTCGTGCCGGCGATCGACCGGGCCCTGGAGTCCTGGGAGAGCCGGATCTCCACGGGGCGGCTCAACGCCTTCCTCGGCGAGGTCGTCGCGGGCCACCCGCACCCGGTGCGCGGCGGCAAGCAGCCCCGCATCCTCTTCGCCACCCAGGCGGGCACCCGCCCGCCCCGGTTCGTCCTGTTCGCCTCGGGGTTCATCGAGGCCGGGTACCGGCGGTTCATCGAGCGTCGGCTGCGGGAGGAGTTCGGCTTCGAGGGCACCCCGATCGAGATCTCGGTGCGGGTCCGGGAGAAGCGCAGCGCCCGCCGCTGACGCGGACGGCCGTCGGAGGCCCGGGCGATTGGGTCCGGCCCGACGGCGTGGGATATGGTTTCCACCGCTCCTCCGGGGGCGAGCCACGGGCTGTGGCGCAGCTTGGTAGCGCACTTGACTGGGGGTCAAGGGGTCGCAGGTTCAAATCCTGTCAGCCCGACCGAATGCCGGGGTCCGGCGACGGTCAGACGAAGGACTCGCGTGCCGACGCGAGGAGCCCGACCGCCACGCTGGGGCGCGGTCAGGGCTTCCGGTGTTCGCGGCGGCTGCTGGGGAGGCCGAGCGCCTGCGGGCCACCACAGGGCGGCCCGCCCCGCCTCATGAACGGTGGCCGGGCTGGAAAGGAGACGATCTCGTTCACTCCTCATGAGCGCACCGACGCCGCCGTCGCGTACCGCCTCGACACCTGGGGACTACCTTCGAGGCATGAGACGCGTTGCCGTCGTCGCGGCCGCTGTGTACCTGGCCGCCGCGGTCGGGACCCGCGCCGCCGAGGTGGCGGGGATTCAGCGGTGCCACTGCTCATCTTCCTGCTGGTGTCGGCGACCGCTTCTCAGCGCCTTCCGGTGGGTGGCGCCCATCGGCCATCGGTAGCCCGAGCAGCCCTGCCGACGGTCAGGGCTCGACGCTCAGCGCGATCCGTAGCTGCTCGAGGGTAGGCGCGCCCTGGTATCCGTCCGGTGTCAGATACCGGCGACAGGAGAGGCCGACGCCGGAGCTGGGATCGGCGAAGAGGGCGTCGTCGAAGGTCCTGGTGACGCTCACCCGTCAGGCGTGCCGGATGCCGACAGGGCGGCCTTGCGGCGGCGGGTCTGCCACGCCTTCTTGGCTGCTCGACTACGTCGGTCGTGCAGCCGTTGTGCCTCCAGCCGCGCGCGCTCAGCCGCCCGCTCTTCGCGCCGAGCGGCGGCCTCGGCCCTGCGCTGCTCGGCCGCGAGCACGGCCGGTGAGCGGACGGGCCACACGTACGGCAGGTCGTCCGCGACGTCCGGGAACAACGGCCGGTAGTGCTCGGGGTCCTTGCGCACGAGCGCCGACCGGTGGCTCCGGTGGACGGCCGGGTCGCCGAGCCACTGCGGCAGCGCGTTCGCGTCGGCAAGCTCGGACTGCGTGCGTACCTGCTCGACTCCGGCAGCGCGCAGGTCCGTAATCATCGTCAGCGCGCAGCTGTCCGCGAAACCGAGGTCGGTCCAGACCTCGCAGCAGGTGATCCCGTAGCGCCCGAGCGCCTCCTCGAAACCACGCCACATGAGCGCGGCCGGGTGGTTGGCCCAGCCGTAGCCGGGCCAGGTCAGGGCCCGGATGACCTGGATGGTCTCCACGCGCTGCTTGCCCAGTCGTTTGCGGTCCAGAGCACGCGCCGACCGCTCGAAGTCGGAGTAGGGGAGGAACGTCTGCACCCGTGCAGTCTGCCCGCGCTCGGCGCCGGCGGAGCCCGAGAGCGCCGACCCGCCTCGAAGGCATGGGAGCATGGCGCACCGGAACTCGTGGACCGGCCGGCCCGATGAGGCAGAAGGAGCACGCATGCTGTCCCGACTCACCGCGTTCGGTGACCGGCTGCGGAGCAGCCTCTTCTTCGTCCCGATGCTCTGCGTGGTCGGCGGCATCCTCCTCGGCGAGGCGATGCTGGTCGTCGACTCCCTCGTCACCGGGATCCACCCGCGACTCACGGCCACCGTCGACAGCGCCCGGACGGTGCTCACGACGGTGGCCGGGCGCCACGCTGACCTTCGCCGGTATCGCGTTCTCGGTCAGCCTGCTGCTCATCTCGCTCGCGTCGAGCCAGTACTCGCCGCGCGTCGTGCACGGCATGTTCCGGGACCCGTTCAACAAGCGCGTCATGGGCCTGGTCATCGGCACCTTCACGTACTGCCTCGTCGTCGTCCGCGCGGTGCGGAGCCCGCTGGAGGGCGCCAGCGACGCGGTGGTGCCGAGCATCTCGATCCTGCTCGCCGTCGTGCTCGGCATCGCCTCGATCCTGTCGATCGTCGCCTTCATCAACCACGCGGCGCACTCCATGGACGTCTCGCAGATCCTGCGCCGGGTGACCGACGAGGTGCTGAGCCAGGCGCGCGAGGCCTGGCCGGAGCCCGAGCCGTCGTCCGGTGACACGGTGGAGCCGGGTGCCCGGCCGGACCCGCCGGACGGTGCGGTCACGGTGCGGTTCGCGCAGTACGGGTGGGTGCAGAACGTCGACTACGACCGGCTGCTCGCCGTGCTGCCGGCCGGGTCCAGGGCCTGGCTGGACACCTTCTCGGGGCAGTACGCCGTCCGCCACACGCCCATCTGCCGCATCGCCCCGCCCCCCGAGGACCTGGCGGCCCTCGAGGAGGCGGTGCGAGCGACCGTCCTGGTGGGGGAGACCCGGACGCTGCAGCAGGATGTCGCCTACGGGGTGCGCCAGCTCGCCGACGTGGCACTGAAGGCGATGTCGCCCGGGATCAACGACCCGACGACGGCGCACGACGCGATCTCCCACCTCGGGACGGTCCTGGCCGACCTGCTCCGCCGCCGGCCCCCCGCGCAGCTGCTGACCGGTCGGGACGGCCAGGAGCTGCTCGTGCTGCACGCCACGACCCACGACCGGCTCGTCGGGATCGCCTTCGACGAGGTGCGCATCGCGTCGGCCGATCAGCCGACGGTGCTGATCTACCTCCTCGAGGTGCTCCACCAGGTGGAGCGGTCGCTCGACGGGGTCCACCGCCCCCGCGCGATCGGCGCCCTGCGCGCCCAGGCCGAGCTGATCCGGGCGATGAACGAGGACGCCGACGTCCCGGAGCCCGACCGTGAGCGGGTCCGGGTCGCGCACGCCCGGCACCACCGGGGGTGACGCGGGAGACGTCGCTCCCGGCGGCCACGACGCGCATCGCCGGGCCTGCGGTGGTGCGGCCTCAGCGCCCGAGCCGGAAGAGGTACGCGAACGCCGTCCGTGTGTAGCGGATGCCCCGTCCGCTGCGGCGGATGGCGTCCGCATCCACCCCGGCCCCGGCGCGAGGGTGCAGGTACGTGCCCAGGTCGTCGGTGTCGAGCCGGAACGAGCCGGCCCGGTGGTGGACGGCCGCCACGAGCTCGAGGGTGGGGTCGAGGGCGGCGACGCTGGCGTCGCCGTGGCTGGTGTTCGCCAGGAGCAGCCCGCCGGGAGCGAGGAATCGGAGGCAGTGGTCCCAGACCGGGCCTGCGTACAGCGAGACGAGGAGGTCGAACCCGGCGTCGGGGAGCGGGAGCGGACCGGTGTAGTCCCGGTGGAGGAAGCGCACCTCGGCACCCGCGCCCGGCGCGGCTCGACCGTCGAGGTCCGCGGCGACGAGCCGCGGGTCCTCGAAGTACCGGGCGGCGCGGCGGTCGGTGTCGACGTAGGTCACCGACGGGATCGCCGTCGAGGGCGACAGGTCGAGGTAGCAGCCGGGGTAGAGCGCGCGCTCGGACCCCCAGCGCCGGCGGACCGCAGCGAACAGGGGCGACCGGTCACCGATGGAGCCCCGGTACGTCGCCCAGGTCGGGGTGGGCGCGCGGCGGCCCCGGTTCACAGCACCGACGCCATCCTGCGCACCGCCTCCTCGAGGATCACCGGCGAGGTCGCGAAGTTCAGCCGGGCGAACCCGTGGCCGTCCCCGGGGTCGTACCGCGGACCCGACCCCAGCGCGACCCGGGCCTTCTCCCGGAAGACGGTGGCGGGGTCGTCGCGCAGCCGCAGCGCCCGGCAGTCGAGCCAGGCGAGGTACGTGGAGGCGGGCGCCTGCCACCGCACGTCCGGCAGGTGCTCGGCGAGGAGGCGCCCGAGCAGGTCGCGGTTGTCGGCGAGCTCGCCCATCAGCTGTGCCTGCCACACCCGTCCGTCGCGCATCGCCGCGACGTGACCGATCTCCCCGAGATGGGAGGAGCCGTGGGTGTGCACCTCATGGAGGAGCGCGAGGTCGTCGCGCGCCGCCGGCCCGGCGACGACGACGGCGGACTTCAGCCCGGCGAGGTTCCACCCCTTCGACGGGGAGAACGCCGCGAACCCGCGCTCACCGCCGGGCACCGACAGGTACGGCGTGAAGCCGGGCCCGCCCGGGTACGCGAGCGGCGCGTGGATCTCGTCGCTGACGACCCGGACGCCGTGCTCGTCCGCGAGGGCCGCCAAGGCGCCGAGCTCCTCGGCGGTGTGCACCGTCCCGGTGGGGTTCTGGGGGTTGCACAGGAGGTACGCGGCTCGTTGCCCTGACGCCGTCGCGGCCCGGAACGTGGTCGCGAGGCGCCCGAGGTCGAGACGGCCGTCCGGCCCGAGCGGGGCGTCCACGCGGCGACGGCCGATCGCCTCGACGAAGCCGAAGAACGAGTCGTACACCGGCGGCGACACGATGACCGGCCCGCCCTCGTCGGTGAGGACCCGGAGCATCTCGCTGACCCCGATCATGACGTCGGCGACGACGACGGCGTCGGCGGGGTCGAAGGACCAGTCCCACATGTCCGAGGCGTAGCGGGTTACCTCCGCCGCGTAGCGCGGCGCCCAGCCGTACCCGGTGTCGCCGCGAGCCATCGCCGCGCTCACGGCTTCGACGACGGCCGGGCACGGCGCGGCGTCCATCTCGGCGACCCACAGCGGCAGGACGTCCGGCGGGTAGGCCAGCCACTTCACGCTGGTCCGGTCCCGGCGGAGGTCCTGCTCGGTCGCGCCGAGGATCGCGGTGCTCATCCCGCCACTGTATGGAACCGCGCCGCGGGGCCCGGCTCCGGCGTGGAGGTCGACACGCAGGCCCGGTGTGACGACATACAGTGGCGCGCATGTCCGGCGAGGGGTCGCAGCACCCGGTGAGCACGCGTGTCCTCACCGTCCCCAATGTCCTGTCCGCCCTGCGGTTCGTCGGGGTGCCCGTGTTCCTCTGGGCGCTCCTCACCGAGCGGGACGCGCTCGCGATCGTCCTGCTCACCGCGTCCGGTGTCACCGACTACCTCGACGGCAAGATCGCGCGCCGGTTCGGCCTCGAGTCCCGACTGGGGCAGCTCCTGGACCCCGTGGCCGACCGGCTGTACATCGCGTCCACGCTGCTGGGGCTGGCGTGGCGTGACGTGCTCCCGTGGTGGGTCGTCGCCGTCCTGTTCGCCCGGGAGGCGTTCATGGGCGTCGTCGTGCTCGTCGCCAAGCGGCACGGCTGGCTGGGGCTGCCCGTCCACTTCGCCGGCAAGGCCGCCACCTTCAACCTGCTGTACGCCTTCCCGATCCTGCTCCTCGCCGACGGCGACGGCACCGCGGCCCGGATCGCCGAACCGATCGGGTGGGGCTTCGCGTGGTGGGGCATCACGCTCTACTGGTTCTCCGCGGGGCTCTACGCCGTCCAGCTGCGCCGGCTGCTCGCTCACCGACGGATGGCCGCGGCATGACCGACGAGACGCCCGGGCCGGGCAAGGAGCGGCGCGCCGGCAACCGCCCGGAGCGCCGCCCGGACGCGTCCATGACCCTGATCCGCACGATGATGGAGCGCCCGCTCGACCCCGGCTACGCGGCGGCGGCCGAGCGGCGCCGGAGTGCCGGGTTGCGCGGTTCCACGTCCCTGCGGTCCCCGCGGCTCGCCCTGGCGACGATCGGGCTCGGACTCCTCCTCGGGGTGGCCGCGGCCAACCTCACCGCGGACGACTCACCGCGCGCAGCCGCCCGCCAGGAGCTCATGCAGCAGATCGAGGACCGCCGCACCGAGGTCGACGTGCTGTCCGCCGAGGCCCAGGACCTCCAGGCGCGCGTCACGACGCTGGAGGCGGCCCAGCTCGCCGGTCAGGGCGACGGCGCGCGGAGCCGAGAGCTCGCCATCGCCGTGGGTGCGCTGCCGATGGAGGGTCCGGGGGTCCGGGTCACCCTCGACGACGCACCCGACGCCGACGAGGCGACCGGGGACGACGCCGACCAGAAACGGGTCTTCGCCCGGGACCTCCAGTTCGTCGTCAACGCGCTGTGGGCGGCCGGGGCCGAGTCCATCAGCATCAACGGCCAGCGGCTCACCTCGGTCTCCGCGATCCGGTTCGCAGGGTCCGCGCTCGTCGTCGACTACCGGCCCCTGGCCCGCCCGTACGTCGTGACCGCCCTCGGCGACCCACGCGAGCTCCCGGCCCGGTTCGCCGACGGTGCGGGCGGCAGCTACACCTCGACGCTGCACAGCACCTTCGGGATCCGGGCCGACACCGAGGTCTCCGCAGACCTCGAGGTGCCCGCCGCGGTGGGCCTGACGACGCGCTTCGCCCGCATTGTGGATACTGGGTCGTCCCCGAGCAGCGGGGCATCGACCGCGAGCGAGACGGAAGGCGGAGCGCCGTGATCCCTGCCATCGGGCTCGCCCTCGGCATCGTCGTCGGCCTCCTGCTGGAGCCGGCGGTGCCCATCTGGCTGCAGCCCTACCTGCCGATCGCCGTCATCGCGGCGCTCGACGCGGTCTTCGGGGCCGTCCGGGCGATCCTCGACGGCATCTTCAGCGACAAGGTCTTCGTCGTCTCGTTCCTGTCCAACGTCGTCGTCGCGGCGTTCATCGTCTTCCTCGGCGACAAGCTGGGCGTCGGCAGCCAGCTCTCCACCGGCGTCGTCGTGGTCCTCGGGGTACGCATCTTCTCCAACGTCGCCTCGATCCGCAGGCACCTGTTCGACGCATGACGACGCCGGACCGCGAACCTCGATCCCCGGACAACGCGCGCCACGCGTGGTCCCGGCTGCGCCGCGCCGGTGCGCCGTCGTTCAGTCGCTCGAACCTGCTCGCGATGCTCCTCGCGGCCTCCCTGGGGTTCGCGATCATCACGCAGGTACGCCAGACCTCGGTCCAGGGCCTCGAGAACCTGCGCGAGGACGAGCTGGTCCGGATCTTCGCCGACGTCGACCAGGACGGTGAGCGGCTGGGGGACGAGGTCCGCGGCCTCCAGACCTCGCTCGAGCTCCTCGAGAGCCGGACGACGGGGGAGGCCGAGGCGCAGCGGGCGGCCCAGGAGCGGCTCGACGCGCTCGGGATCCTCGCGGGCACGGCGCCGGCCGCCGGCCCCGGGATCATCCTGCGGATCAGCGACCCCCAACGCGCGGTGGAGGCGACGCTGCTGCTGGACGCCGTTCAGGAGCTGCGGGACGCCGGCGCGGAGGCGATGCAGCTCGGCGACGTCCGCATCGTCGCCAACACGTGGTTCGCCGACACCCCGGACGGGGTCTCGGTCTCCGGCACCGAGGTCCGCCCGCCGTACGTCATCACCGCCATCGGTGACGCGAACACCCTGGCCGGTGCCATGCAGATCCCCGGCGGGGTCACGGCGACCTCGCGGCGGGTCGGTGCGGAGGCCACCGTCGACATCCGGACCCGCGTCGTCGTCGACGCGTTGCTGAGTGTCGCCACGCCTCAGTACGCTCGGCCCGTCCCCACGACCAACCCCTGACGTGGCCACGGCCCGAGACAGGAACGACATGAGCGACCTCGAGTACCCCGCAGGCCTGCGATACACCGCCGAGCACGAGTGGGTCCGCACCGAGGGCGAGAACGTCCGGGTGGGCATCACCGCCTTCGCCCAGGAGGCGCTCGGCGACGTCGTCTACGTGAGCCCGCCGACGGTGGGCGACTCCGTGGCGGCCGGCGACACCTGCGGCGAGGTGGAGTCCACCAAGTCCGTCAGCGACCTCTACGCCCCTGTCGCCGGCGAGATCACCGCGGTCAACCCGGCCCTCGACGCGACGCCCGAGCTCGTCAACTCCGACCCGTACGGCGAGGGCTGGATGTACGAGCTGCGCCCCGCGGACCCGGCCGACGTCGAGGCACTGCTCGACGTCGAGGCGTACACCGCCCAGCTCAGCTGAGCCGGTCAGCGCGACGCAGCACAGCGGCACGCAGCACCGCGGGACAACCCCGCGGCCGTGATCTAGGGTGGCATTCCCGCTACACGTGACGATGGAGGCCAGAGGCCGAATGACAGCAGACGAGCGCGAGGACCAGCAGAGCGCTGTTCCGGAGCCGACGACGATGCGGCTCCAGGCGGTCGAGGGGTCCGCGCGGGTCGAGCCGCAGGAGGGCGAGCACGCCCTCACGAAGGCCGACCTCGCGACGGTCGAGGCGCTGCGTCCCGGTACCGCCCTCCTGGTGGTGCTGCGCGGCCCCAACACCGGGGCCCGGTTCCTCCTCGACGACGACGAGGTCACCTCGGGGCGCCATCCCGACAGCGACATCTTCCTCGACGACGTCACCGTGTCGCGCAAGCACGCGAAGTTCGTGCGGACCGCCGACACCTTCGTCGTGCACGACGTCGGCTCGTTGAACGGCACCTACGTCAACCGGGACCTCGTCGACGAGGCGACGCTGCACACCGGTGACGAGGTCCAGATCGGCAAGTTCCGACTCGTGTTCTACGCGGCCGCAGCACGCGGCTGACGCGCGTTCGTGGCGCCCGCTCCGAGGCCGCTCAGCATCGGTGCGGTCGTGCATGCGCTGGCCGACGAGTTCCCCGAGCTCACGATCTCGAAGGTGCGGTTCCTCGAGACCGAGGGGCTCATCAGCCCGACCCGCACCGGCTCCGGCTACCGGCAGTACGCGAGGGCCGACGTCGACCGGCTGCGCTGGGTGCTGCGCATGCAGCGGGACCGTTTCTGGCCGCTCACCGCGATCCGGGAGGCCCTCGAGGCCGCCGACCGGGGCCTGGACCCCGCCGGGCGGGGGGCCGCGGTGCCCGACCCCGATGTCGACCCGGACCTCCCGGACCACGACGCGCTCCTCGCGCGCGGCCCGCTGCGGATCAGCGCGGGTGAGCTCTCCGAGGCCGCCGGGCTCGGCGCGGCGGACGTCGCCGCCCTCGTGGAGCACGGGCTGCTGCGCCCCCACCCCGACGGTTCGTTCCGTGCCGACGACCTGCGGGCGGCCACGGCGGCCGCCGGTCTCGCGCGGTACGGGCTCGAGGCCCGCCACCTCCGGGTCGTCCGCGCCGCCGCCGACCGCGAGTCGGGACTCCTCGAGCAGGCCACTGCGAGCCTGCGGGGGACCGACGCCGCCCAGGCCCGGAGCGACGCGCTGCGCCTGGTCCTGGCGCTGCACGCGGCCCTCGTGCGGGGTGGGCTCGACGCGCCTCCCTGAGCCTCGGGGTACGGTGGCGACATGAAGGTCCTGGACGTCCTCGGGGTGCGGGTCGAGATGCCGACGAACCACCCGATCGTCCTGCTGCGGGAGCGTGACGGAGTCCGCTACCTGCCGATCTGGATCGGCGCGGCCGAGGCCACCGCCATCGCGTACGCCCAGCAGGGTGTCGTCCCGCCTCGGCCGCTCACCCACGACCTCCTGCGGACCGTCATCGACGAGACCGGTCACACCCTGACGCACGTCCGGATCACGGCGCTCCAGGACGGGGTCTTCCACGCGGTCCTCGCCATCGACGGGGGAGCGGCCGCCGGCGGGGTCGACATCGACTCCCGGTCCTCCGATGCGATCGCCCTGGCCCTGCGCGCCGGCGCCGACATCGTCGCCGAGGAGTCGTTGCTCGAGGAGGCCGGCGTCGAGATGGCCGAGGCCGAGGAGGACGAGGTCGAGAAGTTCAAGGCCTTCCTCGACCACGTGTCGGCGGACGACTTCGACACCGAGAGCGACTCCTGACCGAGCCGGCCGACACGCCGAGCCCGACACGCCGACGCGCGGTGAGTGCCACGGTCGTTGACCCACGTCACATCCGCACCTACTGTCACACCCGTCACAGAAGTGGCGAGGGAGTGACGTCGATGTCATTTCCGGGCGTACAGTCGTCAGCACAAGGCGGCTCATCATTTGGAGGTAGGCGTGGGCTCCACCGGCGAGGCACGGCACCCGGGCTCGGGCTCGGTCCCGGTCGTGGCGCAGGGCATGCTCTTCTCCGACGACCTCCCGGAGCTCGACGAGGAGGTCGGCTACCGCGGGCCCACGGCCTGCAAGGCGGCCGGCATCACCTACCGTCAGCTCGACTACTGGGCCCGCACCGGGCTCGTCGACCCCTCGGTCCGCGCGGCCGGCGGGTCGGGCACCCAGCGGCTGTACGGCTTCCGCGACATCCTCGTCCTCAAGGTCGTCAAGCGACTGCTCGACACCGGGGTCTCCCTCCAGCAGATCCGGGGGGCCATCGACGTCCTGCGGCACCGTGGCGTCGAGGACCTCGCGGGGATCACGCTGATGAGCGACGGGGCCTCGGTCTACGAGTGCACCTCCAGCGACGAGGTCATCGACCTCCTGCAGGGGGGCCAGGGCGTCTTCGGCATCGCCGTCGGGCGGGTCTGGCGCGAGGTCGAGGGCGAGCTCTCCGAGCTGCCCAGCGAGCGTGCCGAGCACGAGAGCGCCGAGGCGCACCCGGACGACGAGCTGCACGCCCGCCGGGCCGCCCGTCTCGCCTGACCCCACGCTGCGGTTGACCGGAGCCGCGCGCCTGCGGTGCTAGATTGAGGGTGCCGCTCACACCGTGCGGGAGAGTCCTCGGTTCTGCCTACCGGGGCGCCGAAGGGGCAACACTCCCCAGAACCTCTCAGGCGCAAAGGACCGCACGGCGCAGGCACCTCTGGAGGCCCCCCGGCTCGACAGAGGGGGAGGACGACAACACCGTCTGCCCCCGGAGGTCATCGCCGTGAGCACGTCCCCCCTTCCCGAGTTCGCCGGTCGCCACATCGGTCCGCGAGAGACCGACCTGGCCGGGATGCTCAAGGTCGTCGGCCGCGAGTCGCTCGCCGACCTCGTCGACACCGCCGTCCCCGGCGGCATCCGCTTCGAGGGCACCCTCGACGTCGAGCCCGCCGCGTCCGAGTCCGCGGTCGTGGCCGAGCTGCGGGCGGTCGCCGTGCGCAACCACGTCCTCACCTCGCTCATCGGCCTCGGGTACTACGGCACCGTGACCCCGGCCGTCATCCAGCGCAACGTGCTCGAGAACCCCGCCTGGTACACGGCCTACACCCCGTACCAGCCAGAGATCTCGCAGGGGCGGCTCGAGGCGCTGCTCAACTTCCAGACCGTCGTCAGCGACCTCACCGGGCTGCCCGTCGCCGGGGCGTCGCTGCTCGACGAGTCCACGGCCGCTGCCGAGGCGATGACCCTCATGCGCCGCGGGTCCAAGGCCCCCGACGACGCCGTCCTGCTCGTCGACGAGCAGGTGTTCCCGCAGACGCTCGCCGTGGTGCGCACCCGCTCGGTGCCGCTGGACCTCCCCGTCGTCGTCGCCGACCTGAGCGGCGTCGACTCCGCCGAGGCGCTGCGCGCCGCGGCCGGGGGCCGTGAGGTCTTCGGGGTCCTCGTCCAGTACCCGGCGATGGACGGCCGGCTCCACGACCACACGGCGCTCTCGGCGGCCGCGCACGAGGCGGGGGCGCTGGTCACGGCGGCCGCCGACCTGCTCGCGCTGACCCTGGCGACGCCGCCGGGGGAGTGGGGCGCCGACATCGCGGTCGGGACGACCCAGCGGTTCGGGGTGCCCATGGGCTTCGGGGGGCCGCACGCCGGCTACATGAGCGTGCGCCCCGGGCTCGAGCGGACGCTGCCCGGCCGCCTCGTCGGGGTGTCGGTGGACGCCGACGGTGCTCCGGCGTACCGGCTCGCGCTCCAGACCCGTGAGCAGCACATCCGGCGTGAGAAGGCGACGTCCAACATCTGCACCGCCCAGGTGCTGCTCGCGGTCATGGCGAGCATGTTCGCGGTGTACCACGGGCCCGAGGGCCTGCGCGGCATCGCGGTGCGCGTCCACAGCCATGCCCGTGCCCTCGCCGACGCGCTCCGGGCCGCCGGCCTCGACGTGGGGGAGGGCCCCTTCTTCGACACCCTGGCGGTGCGGGCCCCGGGCCGCGCCGGCGACCTGGTGGCGGCCGCCCTCGCGCAGGGGGTCAACGTGTGGCACCGCGACGACGACACCGTGCTCGTGAGCGTCGACGAGACCACCGACGCCATGGTGCTCGGCAAGGTCTGCCGGGCCTTCGGGGCCACGGCCCCCGACACCGTCCCGACGGCGGCTCCGTCGTGGCCGGACGCCGTGGTCCGGGACTCCGAGTACCTCACCCACCCGGTCTTCGCGGCGTACCGGTCCGAGACCGCGATGCTGCGCTACCTGCGCCGGCTCGCCGACCGTGACTTCGCGCTGGACCGGGGGATGATCCCGCTCGGGTCGTGCACGATGAAGCTCAACGCGACGACCGAGATGGTGGCTGTCACGTGGCCGGAGTTCGCGCATCTCCACCCGTTCGCCCCGCACGCCCAGACCAAGGGCATCCGGGGGCTCGTCGACGAGCTGTCGGCCTGGCTGTGCGACATCACCGGCTACGACGCGGTCTCGCTCCAGCCCAACGCCGGCTCCCAGGGTGAGCTGGCGGGGCTGCTCGCCATCGCCGCCTACCACCGGGCCAACGGCGACCACGAGCGCCGCATCTGCCTCATCCCCAGCAGCGCCCACGGCACGAACGCCGCGAGCGCGGTGATGGCGGGGATGAAGGTCGTCGTCGTCAAGACCGACCCCGTCACGGGCAACGTCGACCTCGACGACCTGCGCGCCAAGGTCGAGCAGCACCGCGCCACCCTCGCGGCGATCATGGTCACCTACCCCTCGACGCACGGCGTGTTCGAGGACACGATCACCGACCTGTGCGCGCTCGTCCACGACGCCGGCGGCCAGGTGTACGTCGACGGGGCCAACCTCAACGCCCTCGTCGGGGTCGCGCGCCCGGGTCGCTTCGGCGCCGACGTGTCGCACCTCAACCTGCACAAGACCTTCTGCATCCCGCACGGGGGTGGCGGCCCGGGTGTCGGCCCGGTCGCGTGCCGCGAGCACCTGGCCCCGTACCTGCCCAACCACCCGCTGGACCCCGAGGCGGGCCCCGGGACGGGCGTGGGCCCGGTGTCGGGGGCTCCGTACGGGTCGGCGAGCATCCTGCCGATCTCGTGGGCCTATGTGCGGCTCATGGGCGGCGCGGGGCTGACCCGCGCCACCGAGGTGGCCATCCTCAACGCCAACTACGTGGCGGCGCGGCTGCGGGAGCACTACCCCGTGCTGTACTCCGGCACCGACGGGCTCGTGGCCCACGAGTGCATCCTGGACCTGCGGGGCCTCACCAAGGAGACCGGCGTCACCGTCGACGACGTCGCCAAGCGGCTCATCGACTACGGCTTCCACGCGCCCACGATGTCGTTCCCGGTCGCGGGCACGCTCATGGTGGAGCCGACCGAGAGCGAGGACCTCGTCGAGCTGGACCGGTTCTGTGACGCGATGATCGCGATCCGCGGTGAGATCGCCGAGGTCGGCAACGGAACGGTGGCCGTCGCCGACAGCGTGCTGCGCAACGCGCCGCACACCGCGGTCTCGCTCGCAGGGGCCTGGGACCACCCGTACGACCGCACCGCCGCGGCCTACCCGGAGGGCGTCGACGCCGCCGCGAAGTACTGGCCGCCGGTGCGCCGCATCGACGGGGCCTACGGCGACCGTCACCTCGTGTGCTCGTGCCCGGCCCCGGAGGCGTTCGAGGACTGAGGCGTTCGAGACCGAGGGCGCTCGAGGGCGTCGGCGGCTCAGGCCGCCGGCGCCTCGGTGGCGGTGCGGGTGGCGACGCTGCTGCCCGCCGCGCCCTTGGTGACGACGATCTGGTGCGTGATGCGTGCTCTGAGGTCGGCGACGTGGCTGACGACGCCCACCGCACGGCCGCCCTCACGCAGCCCGTCGAGGACGGTGAGCACCTGCTCGAGGCTCTCGTCGTCGAGGCTGCCGAAGCCCTCGTCGATGAAGAGCGTGCCGAGGTCGAGCCCGCCGGACTCCTCGCGAACGGCGTCGGCCAGCCCCAGGGCGAGGGCGAGCGAGGCCATGAAGGTCTCGCCTCCCGAGAGCGAGGCCGTGTCGCGGACCCGGCCCGTCCACTGGTCGAGCACCCGCAGCCCGAGCCCTGAGCGCGCCCCGCGGGCGGCGCGCTCGTCGGTGTGCTCGAGGACGTACCGACCGGCGCCCATGACCGCGAGCCGTTCGTTGGCGAGGGTCGCGACCTTCTCGAGGCGGGCCGCGAGCACGAACGAGCTGAGCCGCATCCGCAGGGTGTTCTCGCCGCCGGTGCCCCCGACGGCGTCGGCGAGCTCGCGGACGCTGGCCTGACGGTCGGCGAGGGCGGCGAGGTCGGCGCACCGGGTCTCGAGGCCGGGGCGCAGGGCCTCCAGGGCCCGGACGGCACGGCCGACGGCCTCGTGCGTGGAGACCGCGTCGAGCACGGCCCGTCGGGCGGCACGCGACGCGGCGACGAGGTCGTCGATCGGGGGAGCAGGAGCCTCCAGGGCGGCCTCGACCTCGGGCTCGGCCAGCACGGCGCGCGCGGCGTCGAGGTCGCGGACATGACCGAGCACCGCATCGCGGAGGCGGTCGGTGGTGCCGGCGTCGCGCACCGCGGCGCCCGCCTCGTCCGCGGAGCCGAAGCCGGCCGCCTCGGCCGCGGCGTCGAGGTCTGCGGTGATGGTGGCCAGCCGGGTGCGTGCTGCCTCGGTCTCCTCCTCGGCGCGCAGCAGGTGCGCCACGGCGTCGCGGGCCCGGGTGTGCCCGCCCGGGTCGGGGGAGGCACACGGGCACGTCGCGTGCGTCGCGACCGCCTGCTCGAGCCGGGCTGCCGCCTGCCCGGCCTCGTCGGTCAGTGCCGCGAGGCGTTCGTCGGTGACCTCCAGGGTGGCCAGGACCCGCTCGTGGCGGACCTGGGCGGCCGCTGCGGCGGCCCGGTGCGTGTCGCACGCCGTACGGGCGGCGGCGAGCCCGCTCTCTGCGGCGCGGGCGCGCCCGAGCGCTGCCCTGGCCCGCGTGAGGTCGGCGGTGACGGCGTCGCGCGCGGCGCCGTCGAGGTCGTCGAGCCGGGCGCGGATCGACGCCTGGAGGGCGCTGACCTCGAGGTCGAGCCGGGAGACCGCCGCGTGGGCGGCCTCGAGCCGGGACTCGGCCGTGGTGAGCGCTTCCGGGGTGACGGGGTCGGCGGCGACCGCGGGGGCGGGGTGCTCGGCGGACCCGCACACCGGGCAGGGCTCGCCGGGGCCGAGGCCGGCGGCGAGCTCGGCGGCCATCTGGTCGAGCCGGCGGGACCGGAGCGTGAGCAGGTCGCTCTGGCGGGCGAGCAGGTCGTCGCGTGCTTCGACGAGCCGGGGCCCGAGAGTCTCCAGCCGCGCGGTGTCGGCGTCGACCTCGTCGAGGGTGACCAGACGGCCCTGGAGCACCTGGACGCGGTGCTCGAGCCCGGGGAGCCGGGCCACCTCGCCGAGGACCCGGGTCAGCTCGAGCTCTGTCGACGTGGCCGTGTCGGCGAGGGCCGGGAGGGACTCCGCCAGGGCGTCGCGCTCGGCCGCCAGCGACTGCGCGTCACGCACCGCGGTGTCCAGGGCGGCGGCGAGGTCCCGGGCGGGGCCGGCCTCGCGCCCCACGGCGTCGGCCGCCGCGTCGAGCGCCCGGACGGCGATGAGGAGGTCGGCGGCCGGCAGGTCGGTGTCGAGCCCGAGAGCGGCCGCGGCGGCTCGCCGACGACCGACGACGGCCTCGGCGGAGTCGACCTCGGCCAGCGCGCGGTGGCGGGCCTGGAGGTGGCCCGCCACGGTGGCGGCACGATCGGCGGCGTCGAGCTCGTCGCGGCGGGAGGTGTGCGCGGTGGCCGCTGCGGCCAGGTGCTCGAGGCGGGCGTGTGCCGCGCGACCGCGCTGCTGCCGCCCGGCCAGCTCGCGGGCGGCGTCGAGGGCCGACTGGGCCGAGGCCTCCACGGTCTCCGCGGCGTCGACCACCGCGAGGGTGCCGGTGAGGCGCCGCGCGAGGGCGTCCGCGAGGTCCGCCAGCCGGGACGCCAGGCCGTCGACGCCCAGCGACCCCAGCGGCAGGGGCGCGTCGTCCGCGTCGTCCGCGTCGTCCGCGGGGTCCGCGAGGAGCCCGGGTACGCCTGCGAGGGCGTCGTCGAGGCGGAGGAGGTCGGTGTCGAGGCCGGACCGGGCGGCCTCCAGCGCCGCGGCCCCGGTGCGCCGGGCCTCGACGAGCCAGCTGCTCGACGTCGGCGAACACCCCGACGTCGAAGAGCCGCTCGAGGACGTCGCGCCGGTCCTCGGGGGTGGCCCGCAGGAACGTGGCGAACTCACCCTGGGGGAGCAGGACGACCGTCGCGAACTGCGCCAGGCCCATGCCGAGGACGACGCGCACCTCCTCGGCGACCTCGTCGTTGCGCGTGCTGACGGCCTGCCAGCCGCCGTCTCGTCGCTCCTCGAGGACGACGGCGGCCTGCACCGGGGTGGTCCCGGTGCCGCGCTTCTTCGGGCGCTGCCAGGCCGGGGACCGGGTGATGCGCAGGCGCCGTCCCGCGACCGTGAGCTCGAGCACCACCCGCGGCTGCGCGCCCGGGGCGGCGTGGTCGCTGCGCAGGCCGTGCTTCTGGCGGGCTCCCGGGACGTCGCCGTACAGGGCGAAGCAGACGGCGTCGAGCAGGCTCGTCTTCCCCGACCCGGTGGGTCCGTGCACGAGGAACAGCCCGGACGTCGAGACGGCGTCGAGGTCGAGGGCGACCCGGCCCGAGAAGGGACCGAAGGCCTCGACCTCGAGGCGGTGGATCCTCATGCCGCCCCCGTCGCGCGCGGCGCGGCCGCGAGCGCCGTGCCCTCGTCGTCGGCCAGCCCCCGGGCGACCCGGGCCGCCTCGACCGCCTCGGCGAGGAGGGCGCGCTCGTCGTCGTCGGCCGCGCGCCCGCCCCGGACATGGCCGAGGAAGTCGCAGCAGACGTCGACCTCGGAGCGACCGGCGACCCGTTCGGCGTAGGGGCGGAGGGGGACGGCCGCGCCCTGCGGGTCGAACCGCAGCTCGAGGGTGTGCGGGAATCGTCGCCGCACCTGGTCCATGGCCCCGAGGGGGCGGACCGCGTCGGTGAGGGTGACCTGGCACCAGGCAGCCTCGGCTCCGACGTGGCGCGGGTCGGCGAGCAGCTCGTCGAGGGCGCCCCGGAGGACGGCGAGGGGCCGCTGGACCGGGGCATCGACCTCCTCGACGACGGGCTGCGGGCCCCCGAGGTCGACGAGGAGGCCGCCCTTGGTGTGGCGCCACTCGCTGAACGACATGGCCACCGGCGACCCGCTGTAGCGGACCGTGCCGGTGACGGCCTGCCGGCCGTGCAGATGGCCGAGGGCCGCGTAGTCGACGCCGTCGAAGACGTCGGCGCCGACGACGGAGACCCCACCCACGGCGATGTCACGCTCGGACTCGCTCGTGGCGGCCCCGGCGACGAAGGCGTGGGCCATGACGACCGTCCGGCCGCCGCGGCCGGCGGCGTCGGCCCGGACCCGGTCCATCGCGGCCCGTAGCACCGCGCCGTGGGTGCGCTCGGTGGCGCCGAGCGGGTCGGCGACCAGGGCAGGCTCGAGGTAGGGAAGGGGGTGGACGGCGACATCGCCGAGCACGACCGGCCGCCCGATGTCGGCCGTCGAGGTGCGGACGTGGACGCCGGCGCGCTCGAGGAGTCCTGCGGCGAACCCGAGGCGGGTCGCGGAGTCGTGGTTGCCGCTGGAGACCACGACCCGGGCGCCGGCGTCGACGAGCCGCTCGAGGGACTGCGACAGCAGGGCCACGGTGTCGGGGGAGGGCAGTGCCCGGTCGTAGACGTCGCCGCTGACCAGGACGGCGTCGACCCGCTCGGCCCGGACCGTGTCGACGAGGTGGTCGAGGTAGGCGGCCTGCGCACCGAGCAGCCCGACACCGTGGAACGACCGTCCCAGGTGCCAGTCGGAGGTGTGGAGGAGCCGCATGGGGACCACGCTAGGAGAGCGGTCCGACAGTCCTGGTGACCGAAACGCGCAACCCGGCTACCGCGTTCTGGCCCGATGTGGTTGGTTGTCGTCATGGGAGCCGAGGTCAGCGCGCAGAGCTACACGCGCGAGCAGCGTCAGCGCTATCGCGAGAAGGTGCGCCAGGACCTCGACGTCTTCGAACGCATGCTCACCCGCAGCTCGTTCGAGTTCGACCGGCCGATGACGGGTCTCGAGATCGAGCTCAACCTCGTCGACGGTGACCAGCAGCCGCACTTCCACAACGCCCAGGTGCTCGAGGCGATCGCCGACCCGGGCTACCAGACCGAGCTCGCGCGCTACAACATCGAGCTCAACGTCCTGCCCCGGCCGCTGCCCGGCGACTCGGCGATCGAGCTCGAGCACGACCTGCGGGCGAGCCTCAACGCGGCCGACCGCGCGGCGCAGGAGGTGGGCTCCAAGATCGTGGCCATCGGCATCCTCCCGACGATCATGCCCGAGCACTACGAGGGCGACTGGATCAGCGAGAACAACCGCTACACCGCGCTCAACGACTCGATCTTCCTGGCCCGCGGCGAGGACGTGTACCTCGACATCGAAGGGCCCACGGGGGAGCGGGTCGCGACGTACTGCACGTCGATCGCGCCGGAGTCGGCGTGCACCTCGGTCCAGCTCCACCTCCAGGTCGCGCCGCACGACTTCGCCAACCACTGGAACGCGGCCCAGGCCCTGTCGTCGGTGCAGATCGCACTCGCGGCCAACAGCCCGTACTTCTTCGGCAAGCGGCTCCACGCGGAGACCCGCATCGAGCTGTTCAGCCAGGCCACGGACACCCGGCCGGTCGAGCTGAAGAACCAGGGGGTCCGGCCCCGGGTGTTCTTCGGCGAGCGCTGGATCACCTCGATCTTCGACCTCTTCGAGGAGAACGTCCGGTACTTCCCGACGCTGCTCGCCGACATCACCGACGAGGACCCGATGGCCAAGCTCGAGGCGGGCATCGCCCCCGACCTCGCCGAGCTCCGCCTGCACAACGGCACCGTCTACCGGTGGAACCGGCCCATCTACGACATCGTCGACGGCACCCCGCACCTGCGGGTCGAGAACCGCGTCCTGCCCGCGGGCCCGACGATCGCCGACGTCCTCGCCAACGCCGCCTTCTACTACGGCGCGGTGCGGTACCTGGCCGCCGCCGACCGTCCGGTGTGGACGAAGATGAGCTTCGCGGCGTGCGAGGAGAACTTCCGGCGGGCTGCGCGCGACGGGATCGAGGCCAAGCTCTACTGGCCTGGCTTCGGCGAGGTCTCCGCCGACGAGCTCGTCCTGCGGCACCTGCTGCCGATGGCCCACGAGGGCCTCAAGGCCTGGGGTGTCTCGGACGCCGTCCGCGAGCGCTACCTCGGGATCATCGAGGGCCGGGCCACCACCGGCCTCAACGGCGCGGAGTGGCAGACCCGGGTCGTGCAGCACTTCGAGGACCAGGGTCTGGAGCGCCGCGAGGCGCTGCGTCGGATGCTCGCGCGCTACATCGAGCTCATGGACGGCAACGAGCCGGTCCACACCTGGCCGCTGCCCTGACCGGCGGCCGGTATCCGCGTGGCGCGGCACCGCGCCCGCATGACAGCATCGCCGCTCGGTCCACCGACGAGACGGGATTGGCATGCAGATCATCGGAATCGGCACCGCGTACGCGAGCAGCGAGCCCTCCGCTGCCGGTGCGTGGTTCACGGAGCACCTCGGGTTCCACGTGCTGGTCGACCTCGGCTGGTACGTGAGCGCCCAGCATCCGGACTCCGAGGGGCTCCGGGTGGACTTCGTCCGGCACGACCACTCGACGTGGGTGGACACGGTGGCCGGCGTGCGGGGCGCGATGCTGGCGTTCGTCGTCCCGGATGTGGACGCGCGTCACGAGCGGCTGGTGGCCGCGGGGGTCCCGGTCCTCAAGGAGCTCGTCACCGAGCCCTGGGGGCAGCGCCGGCTGCAGGTGGCGGGCCCGGACGGGCTCGTCGTCGAGCTGGTCCAGCCCGTCGAGCCCGACCCGGAGTGGATGGCATCGCAAGGGCTGACGGTCTGAGGGACGCGGCGGCCCTTGCGGATTCGTCCCGAGGGGGCGGCGGCTGCCGGCTCGCGCGTGCCGCCTCAACCGCGATGGCTGAGCACGTTCACCACCTGACCGCCGCTCGTGCGCAGGAAGAAGCGGCGGACGCCCCAGTCCTCGTCCTGCAGCGGGTGGACGATGTCGGCCCCGGCCGCTCGCGCCCGCTGGTACGCGACGTCGACATCGGGGACCTCGACCGACATCTGCGGGTTGCACGGAGCGGACTGGTCGACATCCATGACACTGAACTGGGCGGCCCCACTGGTGCCCAACGTCGCCACCCAGCCCAGGTTCATGAGGATCTCGAATCCGAACAGGTCGCAGTACTCCTGGACGGCGGCGTCGACATCGGTGACTGTCAGGATCGGGACGGCGCGGATGAGGTCCATCCCTCCACACTAAGCATGGTGATCGTGGTGATGACGGAAGAAGCCGAGGTCATGCTCGAGACGAGCCGGTTGCTGCTCAGGCCATGGCGGGTGTCCGAGGCGGTCGTGCAGCGGGCGCTGTGGACCGAGCGCGATCCTCGGGTGCCCGCGCACCGTCGCATCGATGCCGACGGGCGTCCCACGGCCGCCGAGCTCGAGGACGCGATCCGCACCACCGCGCCCCCGTCGACCACGGGACTGCTCGCGGTCGAGCGGAAGTCTGCTCGGGACGTCATCGGCTACTGCGGGCTCACCGACGGCGGACCCGGGGCCCAGGGGGAGCCCGAGCTGGCGGTGGAGCTGCTGCGCCGGGCCTGGGGCCACGGCTACGCGACCGAGGCCTCGCAGGCCGTGCTCGACTGGGCGCGCGTCGGCGGCTACGAGCGCGTGGGGGCCACGGTCTGGGACTGGAACACCGCGTCGCGCCGGCTCCTGTCCAGGCTGGGGTTCACCGAGACCGGCCGTAGGGACGTGGACCCTCGTCACGGAACCACGCTGTTCACCACGAAGCGGCTCTGACCAGGCGCCGGTCCCACGGGCGGGAGCTCTCCGGGGGTCGCGGGGTCGGTGGGTGCACGCGACACCCCCCAAGGCGACCTGCGAGGATCGGCGCATGCCCGGGTACATCGCCTTCCTGCGTGCGGTGAACGTCGGCGGCCGGTACGTCACGATGGCCGAGCTGCGGGCGGCCCTGGAGTCCGCCGGGTTCCTGGACGTCGAGACCCACATCCAGTCGGGCAACGTGGCGGTCACCAGCCGGCGCCGCTCCACCGCGCGGGTCGCGTCCGAGCTGAGCGGTGTCCTCACCGACTGGGCGGGGTTCGAGGTGCCGTGCATCGTGCGCACGCCGGCCGAGCTCGGCGCACTCGTCGACGAGGTCGACGCGATCCCGCCGCTGCTGCCCGGCCCCACGAAGCGCTACCTCGCCATCGCCGACGGGCCGGTGCCGGCGCCGGCGGGCGAACGTCTCCACGCCTGGTCCACCGACGGCGAACGCGCCCGCGTCGTCACCGGCGGGGTCCTCGCCGAGCTGGGCAAGGGCTTCCACGCATCAACCCTGACCAACGCCCGGATCGAGAAGATGACCGGCCTGACGACGACGTGGCGTGACCTCGGCGTCGTCCGGGCCGTCGCCGAGAAGTGGAGTGACCGATGACCTCACCCGACCCCTCCCCGCCGACCGGGGGTACCGGCCTCGGCCACCGCAGCGTGTCGATGACACGCGTCGAGCGGGGCCTGTACGAGGTGACCAACCCGCGCGGCGGGACGTTGCGGGTCGGCGGCGGCGGCGAGGCTCAGGAGTTCACCGCGGTGGAGCTCTTCCTCACGGCGATGGCGGCCTGCAGCGCCACCGACGTCGACTTCATCACGAGCCGCATCGCGGAGCCCGAGTCCTTCGACGTCGTCGCCGCGGGCGAGAAGATGAAGGACGAGGACGGGAACCACCTCGGTGACATCGAGATCACCGTCCGGGTCCGCTTCCCGGAGGGTCCGGACGGTGACCGGGCCCGCGACCGCCTGCCGCGCGCCGTCGCGCAGAGCCGCGACCGGCTCTGCACGGTGTCGCGGACCGTGCAGCGGGGCGCGGAGGTCGCGTACCGCGTCGACTGAGGTATCAGGGTCGCCCACGGGGCGTCCTCGACAGTGGAGGTGCGAGGTGGAGAGGACCGACGTGGTGGAACCAGACCCGGCGCTCGGCGCGGTGAAGACCTACCGCTACCTGCGGGTGGCCCTCGTGGCGCTCGTGGTCCTGCTCTTCGCCGCGGTGACCCTCGAGTGGTGGGCCACGGGACGCCGCTGCATCCAGGGGTCCATCAGCGCGTACTTCCACACTCCGGTTCAGTCGGTGTTCGTCGGGGTGCTCGTGACGATGGGCGTGTGCCTCATCGCTCTCAAGGGGAACACCGAGACCGAGGACATCCTGCTCAACATCGCGGGGATGCTCGCTCCCGGAGTGGCCTTCGTGCCGACGGCCGAGGTGGGTGCCTGCCGGTCGGTCCCGTTCGTCGTCGCCGACGTGCCGGCGCGCGTCGCGAACAACATGCAGGCGCTCTTCGTCGCGGGGGCGCTGGTGGGGCTCGCCGTCTTCGCGATCGCGCGGCGCGAGGCCGCCGCGGACGGGCTCGGACGCTGGGAGCGGCTCGGGTTGATCGGCACCGTCCTCCTCCTCGGTGGGGGAGCGGCCTGGTTCTACGTCGACCGGGAGCTCTTCCTGAGCCTCGCGCACGGCTTCGCGGCGGTGCCGATGTTCATCTGCATCATCGCCGTCATCTGGCTCAACGGCCGGGACGCGCAGCAGTCGGTCCGGGAGGGGGCGGCTCCGGCGGGCAACGCGCGGTACGTCGCCGCGTACCGTGCCATCTCCACGGCGATGCTCGTCGCGCTCGTCGTCACCGTCGTCGTCAGCCTCGCGACGCGCTCGTCCGCGCTCGTCCTGTGGGTCGAGGTGGTCCTCATCGCCCTGTTCGCCGTCTTCTGGGTCGTCCAGACGGCCGAGCTGTGGTCCAAGGGGCTGCGCCGGGGGTGACGGCCGGCGCCCGGCGGGTCCTACGCTGTGCCGGTGGCCCGTTACCTCGACGTCCATCCGGTCGACCCCCAGCCGCGTGCGATCGCCCAGACCGTCGCCGTGCTGCGCGACGGCGGGCTGGTGGCGTACCCGACCGACTCCGGGTACGCGCTCGGGGCGCTGATGGGCGACCAGCAGGCCAAGGAGCGGATCCGCACGATCCGACGGCTCGACGACCGGCACCACTACACGCTGGTCTGCCGCGACTTCGCCCAGCTCGGCCAGCTCGTCCACGTCGACAACCACGTGTTCCGCGCCGTCAAGGCCGCCACCCCGGGGCCCTACACGTTCATCCTCCCGGCCACGCAGGAGGTGCCGAGGCGGCTGCTGCACGCCAAGAAGAAGACCGTGGGCGTCCGGATCCCGGAGCACCCCGTGGTCCGCGAGCTGCTCGCCGAGCTCGGCGAGCCGCTGCTGTCCTCCACCCTCATCCTCCCCGACGAGACCGAGCCGATGACCGACGGCTGGGCCGTCAAGGAGGCGCTCGACCATGTCGTCGACGTCGTTCTCGACTCGGGGGAGTGCGGGACGGACCCGACGACCGTCGTCGACTTCACGACCGACCCCGCCGGTGAGGTGGCCCGCCTGGGCGCCGCACCCTGGCCGCCGCGCTGACCCGAGCCCGCACGAGATGTGTAGCGCCTCGGTGTCGGTGAGCCGACCGACACCGAGGCGCCCGTGGTGGCCGCTCGGAGCAGTTCCGCACGGACCCGAGGGGAGGACTGGCGACGTCCCCGGAGGGCGTCTGCCGTGGGCCGGCGGGACAGGCCACCGCGACCACGGTAGGACGGTGCGGGTGCTCCTGTTACCCCCGCCGGGTCAGGACTCGGTAAGGATCCGGTCAGGACCTCGGCGCCCTCAGCGGGGCGCCGCCCCGCGCAGCACCTCGAGGACCCGAGCGTCGACACCGCCGGCGCTGAGCCGGTTCTCGAGGTTGACCTCGCCCATCCACGCCTCGAGGGAGGCGGCCAGGTCGCGGTCCGCCCGGACCGGGTACCCGGCGTGGGCGAGCAGCCCCGCGACCTCCTCGGCGAGAGGCCCCTCGAGCGGGCGCACGTCCTCGGCCGAACCGAAGTACAGCGTCGAGAGCCGGTGCAGCCGGGCCAGCTCCCGGGGCGCGTCCGGGTGGTCGTCCACCCGCAGGTCGGCCAGCACCCCGGCCCCGTCGTAGCCGGCACCGGGGGAGCGGACGAGCAGCGCCGCGCTCTGGCGGCCTCGCGCGTCCCCTCCGGCGTCGTCACCGGCGCGGAGGACCGCGAGGAGCCGGTGGTCGAGCCGCTGTCCCGCCGTGGCGTGCCACGTCGTCTCCATCGCGTCGACGACCAGCGGGCCGGCGAGGATGTTCCCCTGGACCGCGAACGCGCTGTCGGGTGTCGAGCCGGACCGGCCGCCGGCCCAGCTCAGGCACTCCGTGCCGGTCCACGACGCGGCCCCGTCGGGCCCGACGAGACCCACCTGGCGGTGCTCGCGGCCCGGGTCGCCCGAGATCGCCGACGCCAGCGCGTCAGCGGCCGTCCGGCCCTGGGTGAGCGCGTCCTGGAGCTCGTCGAGGTAGGCGACCCGGGCCATCGCCTGGGTCGCGACGGCCGCCAGCCCGGGGACCACGCGCGGGACGACGGAGCCGACGGCCAGGAACTTGCTGGCGACCGCGACGCCCCACGCGTCGCCGTCGCGTGCCGCGATCGAGAAGGTCATGGCGCGAGCCTAGGTCCGGCGCAGGAGCAGGAGGGTCTCGACGTGGCGGGTCTGCGGGAACATGTCGGCGACCCGGCCCCGGACCGGGCGCAGGGAGGGCATCGCGGCGAGGTCGCGCGCGAGGCTGTCGACGTGGCAGCTGGAGTACACGACGTGCGAGGCCGGGCTGTGCTCGAGCCACTCGGCCAGCGCTGGGCCGAGGCCGCGGCGTGGAGGGTTGACGACGACGAGGTCCGGCGCCGGGCCCGGCGGCGGCCCTGCCGTCGCGTCCCCGGCGTGGAACGTCACCTCGAGCGGCACCTCGGCGGCCGCAGCGCGGGCGGCCTGCACGGCCTCCTCGGACGACTCGACGCCGACGACCCGCCGGCCCGGCGCGGCCAGGTGCAGCGCGAACCCGCCCACCCCGCAGTACAGGTCCCAGACGGTGCGCGGCTCCAGCTCGTCGGCCCAGGCGCGGGCCTGCGCGTACAGCCCCCGCGCGACGGTGGTGTTGGTCTGGAAGAAGGCGCGCGGGCCCAGCTGCAGGGTCACCGACCCCAGGCGCATCGGCAGCAGGGCGGCGTCGGTGAGCACCACCTCGCTGTCACCCTCGAGCACGGCCTTGTGCTCGGGCAGCAGGTTGACCGTCACGACCCGGGCCGACGGCAGCAGACCGCGCAGGCGGGGGAGGGCGCCCCGGACCAGCGCCAGGCCGTCGGCCGACCGGACGACGAAGCGGACGAGGTGCTCGCCGTCGGGGGAGTGGGTGACGATGACGTGCTTGAGCTCGCCGGCGCGCCGCGGGACGTCGTACGGGGCGATGCCGAGCTCGCCGACGAACCGGTGGATCGGGTCGAACGTCGCGGCGAGCCCGGGCTCGTACAGGCCGCAGCGCCGCAGGTCGACCCCGTGGCCGCGCTCGTCGAGGATGCCCAGCGTGGGCCGGCCGGCCCGCCCGCCGACCACGAGCTTGGCCTTGGTCCGGAAGTGCGACTCGGGGGAGGTGATCGGGTCGAGCCATTCGAGGTCGTCGCTGGACGGCGCGAGCACGCCGGCGACCCGGCGCTGCTTGTCCGCGAGCTGGGCCAGGTACGGCGTGCCCATCAGCGTGCAGGAGCGGCAGCGTCCCGCGTCGAAGTAGTCGCAGTGCATCGTCGGCCAGCCTACGGCGGGGGCGGACGATCCTCGGCAGAGCGGGGCCCGGCGCGAGGATGTTGCAGACACGAAACATGGATGGCCGTGACCTGGCCACCTCTCCACCATAGGGTGCTGGGCATGAACACGCGTCGCACACTGACCCTCATCGCCGGCGGAGCTCTCGCTCTCACCGCCTCCGCCTGCGCCACCGAGACCACCACCACCGAGAGCGGTGCCAACGTCGTCGCCGACGGCAAGCTCACCGTCTGCACGTCCCTGCCCTACGAGCCGTTCGAGTTCAAGGAGGGCAACGACGTCGTCGGGTTCGACATGTCCCTCATCGACGAG
Source organism: uncultured Actinomycetota bacterium (assembly GCA_963815545.1). Lineage (GTDB taxonomy): Bacteria > Actinomycetota > Actinomycetes > Actinomycetales > Dermatophilaceae > Phycicoccus. Next base: position 282,035 of record CAWFGY010000005.1, on the reverse strand, counting down.
ATCGCCAAGGCCAACGGGCTCGAGAAGGCCGTCGAGATCACCGGCTTCGAGGGCATCCAGTCCGGGCAGGCGCTGAACTCGGGCGTCTGCGACGTGGCCGCCGCCGGCATGACGATCACCGACGCGCGCGCCGAGGTCATCGACTTCTCCGACCCGTACTTCGAGGCCACCCAGGCGCTCATGACCCAGGACCCCGCGATCACGAGCCTCGAGGACCTCAGCGGCAAGACCCTCGGGGTCATGTCCGGCACCACCGGCGAGCTCTACGCCAAGGACAACGCACCCGAGGACGTCGAGCTGAAGTCGTTCGAGGACCTCGGTCTCCAGACGCAGGCCATCTCCAACAACCAGGTCGACGCGATCATCCAGGACAACGGCCCGCTGCTCGACTACGCCAAGGGCAACGACAAGGTCCAGGTCACGGCCGAGTTCGACACCGGCGAGGCCTACGGGTTCGCGGTGAAGAAGGACGGCAACGACGTCCTCCTGAAGTCCATCAACGACACCATCGCCAAGATCAAGTCCGACGGGACCTACGACACGATCTACGAGCAGTGGTTCGGCACGGCACCTGAGCAGGGCTGACCCACAGCCACGTCCGCACCCCGTTCCACGTCGCCACCACACCGCGAGGATCCAGCACATGGCAATGAGCCCCCGTAAGCGTGCCCAAGTCAGCAGGGGCGCCCAGTACGCGATCCTCGCGGTGGTGGTGGTGGCGATCGCGTTCGCCGCCGACTGGCCGACGCTCAAGGACACGTTCATCTCCCCGGAGATCACCCCGGAGCTCTTCCCCGAGATCCTGACGATCGCCCTGAAGAACACCATCTTCTACACGGCGGGCGCCTTCGTGTTCGGCCTGATCCTGGGGCTGATCCTGGCCCTCATGCGGCTCTCGCCGGTGGGTCCCTACCGGTGGATCGCGACGACCTTCGTCGAGTTCTTCCGCGGGGTCCCGGCCCTGATCGTCTTCATCGGCTTCTACTACGGACTGCCGATCGCCTTTCCGGGCCGCCAGCTGCCCGGTGGCACCTTCGGCACCGTGACGATCGCGCTCGGGCTCGTCGGTGCGGCGTACATGGCCGAGACGATCCGGGCGGGGATCCAGGCGGTGCCGAAGGGGCAGACCGAGGCGGCGCGCTCGCTGGGCATGAAGCCGGGCCGGGCGATGGTCTCGATCATCATCCCGCAGGCGTTCCGCATCATTCTGCCGCCGCTGACCAACGAGCTCATCCTCCTCACCAAGGACTCCTCGCTCGTCTACGTCATCGGGCTCAGCCTCAGCGGCTACGAGCTGACCAAGTTCGGCCGTGAGGGGCTGTCGCAGTACACCAGCCTCACGCCGCTGTTCATCGCGGCGCTCTGCTATCTCATGATCACCGTCCCGCTCTCCATCGTCGTCAGGCGCATGGAGGCCCAAGCCGACAGGGCCCGCTGATGACCGAGATCCACATCGACAAGGACGCCCCGGCCATCGACGTCCAGGAGCTGCACAAGTACTTCGGCGAGAACCAGGTCCTCACCGGGATCAACTTCACGGTCGCCACCGGGTCGGTCGTGTGCGTCATCGGGCCCTCGGGCTCCGGCAAGTCCACCCTGCTGCGCTGCGTCAACCGGCTCGAGGAGCCGACCTCCGGCAAGATCTTCGTCGAGGGGGTCGAGGTCACCGACCCCGACGTCGACCTCGACGCCCTCCGCAGCCGGATCGGGATGGTCTTCCAGCAGTTCAACCTGTTCCCGCATCTCACGGTCATGGACAACCTCACCATCGCCCAGACGAAGGTGAAGAAGCGCTCCAAGGACGAGGCGGTGGCCATCGCGCGCCAGACCCTCGAGAAGGTCGGCCTCGCCGACCGCGAGGACGCCTATCCCGCGCACCTCTCCGGCGGCCAACAGCAGCGCATCGCCATCGCGCGAGCGCTGTCGATGACTCCGGACCTCATGCTCTTCGACGAGCCGACGTCGGCGTTGGACCCCGAGCTCGTCGGCGACGTCCTCGACGTCATGAAGGACCTCGCCTCCGAGGGCATGACGATGATGGTGGTCACGCACGAGATGGGGTTCGCCCGGGAGGTCGGCGACAACCTCGTCTTCATGGACGGCGGCGTCATCGTCGAGGAGGGCGACCCGGTCGAGGTGCTCGGCAACCCGCAGGAGGAGCGCACCCAGGCGTTCCTCTCGAAGGTGCTCTGAGCCCGACTCCCGACCGGTCGGGCGACGTCACGCGGTGTCGTTCCGCCCCGCGAGCTCGGCGACGCGGCTCTCCATCGTGTCGACCGCCGTTGCCCAGCCCTGACCACCGGGTGAGTCGGCCGGCACCCCGACGTGGGTCAGGACCATCGCGGTGCGGTCCCCGAGATCGGTCAGCTCGACCACGATCGAGGTGTCCGTCGGCATACCGGCGGGCATCCCGATCTGGTCGGCGGTCAGCGCGCGGCCGTCGGCGTCGGCCAGGCTCTCGGTGTACACGAGGCGGGTCATGGGGTCGACCTCGCGGTACTCGCCGACGAAGGACATCTGCCTCGGACCGCCCGGGGTCTCGACCTCCATGACGATGTGGCGCCGGCCGCCGACGCGCACGTCCATCTCGGCTCGCGGGATCGTGGCGCCCTTCGGGCCGTACCAGCCGGCGAAGTGCTCGGCGTCGGTCCACATCGCCCAGATGAGGTCGATCGGGGCCTCGAAGGTGCGCTCGATCCGGACGTCCTGGGTGTCGGTCATCAGTGGTCCTCGGTCGTGGCGGACTGCTGGAGGTTCTGGACGTACTCGTCCATGCGGTCGAGGCGGCCGTCCCAGATGTGGCGGTACTGGTCGGTCCAGTCCGCGACCTGCGCGAGGGGCGCCGCGGCGATGGTGCAGGGCCGGAACTGGGCACGGCGACCTCGGGAGACGAGCCCGGCCTGCTCGAGCACCTTGATGTGTCTGGAGACCGCCGGCAGCGTCAGGTCGAAGGGTGCGGCCAGGTCGTTGACGCTCGCCTCCCCGTCAGCGAGGCGGGCGAGGATCGCGCGCCGCGTCGAGTTCGCGAGCGCCGCGAAGGTCGCGTCGAGTCGCGCCTCGTCGAGTGGTGCGGCCGGAGCGTCGGTCGGCATGACCTCGCACTTTCCATAGGTGTTTATTAACCAACTATGAAAATAGGCGGACCTCGAGGCCCTGTCAACCCGTCGGCGGCCTCGACGGTGTCGGTGCCGGGCCCTAGCGTCGGGTGGCATCACGTCATCGACCGACAGGAGCGGGGTATGAGCACCATCGACGGCAGGGGCGTCACGGCGCTGCTCGTCATCGACGTCCAGAACGGGGTGGTCGACGGCGCGGTCGACCGTGACGGCGTCGTCGCCCGCATCGACGGGCTGGTCCGGCGCGCCCGCGCGGAGGACGTCCCGGTGGTCTGGGTCCAGCACAGCTCCGACGACGAGCTGCAGCGGGGGAGCGAGGCCTGGCGGATCGTGCCCGAGCTCTCGCCCTCCGAGAGCGAGGCGGTGGTCCACAAGCGGTACGGCGACTCCTTCGAGGGCACCGACCTCGAGGCCGCCCTCGCCGCGGCGGGGGTGGGCCACCTCGTCGTCACCGGGGCCGAGAGCGACGCCTGCGTGCGCTCGACCATCCACGGCGCCTTCACCCGCGGCTACGACGTGACGCTCGTCGGCGACGCGCACACCACCGGCGACAAGAGCGACTGGGGTGCGCCCCCGCCCGCCGACGTCATCGCGCACACCAACCTGTACTGGCGGTTCCAGGACGCACCCGGCCGGCGAGCCGCCGTCGTCGACGCCGGCGAGGTCGCGTACACCGCCCCGCACGTGAGGAAGGGGTGAGCCTCAGCCCGCGGTGAGGGCGCGCAGCGCGTACGGCTCGAAGGCCCGCGCCATCTCGGCGTAGCCCGCGTCGTTGGGGTGGAAGAAGTCCGGTGCGAGCCGACCGCGCCAGCTGGTGGGGCCTTCGGCGCGCATGTCGACCATGACGAGGTCGCCCCGGCCCGCCGCGTCCTGCACGTGGGAGTTGGCCCGGCGTGCCGCAGCGCGGGGCTGGGGGAGGGTGGCGACCACCGAGGCCCGGGGGAGTGCCCGGACCATCCGCCCGAACTCGTCGGGGAGCCGCTCCCGGTGCCCGCCGCCGGCGAACAGGTCGTTGGAGCCGACGAGCACGGTCACGAGGTCGGTCGCCTCGGTGCCGACCGCCGGGGGCAGGTCGCGCAGCACCGGCAGCTGCTGCTCGACGACATCGGCGGTGCGCGCCCCGGTGGCCGAGAGGTTGACGACGACGAGCGGGTGGCCGTGCGCGGCGAGTCGGCCACGCAGCTGGTCGACCCACCCCGCGTTCCACGCGGACGCCCCCACACCCTGGGCCATGGAGTCGCCGAGGACGACCCAGCGGCGGCCGGGTGTGCTCAGGGCGTGGTGGTTGTGCTCGGCCCAGGCGCGGGCGTACGGCTCGACCTGGGCGCCCACGTGCCGGACGCCGGGCAGCACGAGGCCGAGTCCGCGGGTCAGCAGCCCGGGTCCTCGGCCGGTGCGGTTGTCGTAGCCGTACGGCACCAGGGAGGGCGAGGTCACGGTGGGACAACGACGGTGAGGGGAGGGCCTGTTCCCCCTCGCCGAATCCGCTAAGTGACATAATGTGGATTATCGGCGAAACTCGGTCTTGTGCGGACAGTGCCGCTGCGAGGTCGTCCCCTCAGGCGCCGACGTACGCCGCCAGGTGCTCACCCGTGAGTCCGGCCCGCGCGGCGACGAGGTCGGCCGGTGTTCCCTCGAAGACGACGTGGCCGCCGTCGTGGCCGGCACCGGGCCCGAGGTCGATGATCCAGTCGGCATGCGCCATGACGGCCTGGTGATGCTCGATGACGACCACCGAGCGGCCACCGTCGACGAGCCGGTCGAGCAGGCCGAGCAGGTTCTGCACGTCGGCGAGGTGCAGGCCGGTCGTCGGCTCGTCGAGCACGTACACCTCGCCCTTGTCGGCCATCTGCGTGGCGAGCTTGAGCCGCTGGCGCTCACCACCGGACAGCGTCGTGAGCGGCTGCCCCAGCGTGACGTAGCCGAGGCCGACGTCGGCCAGCCGCTCGAGAACGGCGTGGGCCGGTGGCGTGCGGGCCGGCCCGTCGCCGAAGAACGACTCGGCCTCGGTCACCGACAGTGCGAGCACCTCGGCGATGTTGCGCCCGGCCAGGGTGTACTCCAGGACGGCGGTCTGGAAGCGCCGGCCTTCGCACTCCTCGCAGGTCGTCTCGACGGTCGCCATGACCCCGAGGTCGGTGAAGATCACGCCGGCGCCGTTGCAGGCCGGGCAGGCGCCCTCCGAGTTGGAGCTGAACAGCGCGGGCTTGACACCGTTGGCCTTGGCGAACGCCTTCCGAATGGGGTCGAGCATGCCCGTGTACGTCGCCGGGTTGCTTCGCCGGGACCCCTTGATGGCCCCCTGGTCGACGACGACGACCCCGTCCCGCCCGGCCACGGACCCCTGGACGAGCGAGCTCTTGCCGGAGCCGGCGACACCGGTGAGGACACAGAGCACCCCGAGCGGGATGTCGACGTCGACCGAGCGCAGGTTGTGGCTGTCGGCGCCTCGGACCTCGAGAGCGCCCGACGCGCTGCGCACGGACTCCTTGAGTGCGGCCCGGTCGTCGAGATGCCGGCCCGTCGGGGTGTCACTCCCCCGGAGCCCCTCGACGGGGCCCTCGTAGCAGACCGAGCCGCCGCCGGTCCCCGCCCCGGGGCCGAGGTCGACGACGTGGTCGGCGATCGCGATCATCTCGGGCTTGTGCTCCACGACGAGCACCGTGTTGCCCTTGTCGCGCAGGCGGACGAGCAGCTGGTTCATCCGTTCGATGTCATGCGGGTGCAGGCCGATCGACGGCTCGTCGAAGACGTACGTGACGTCGGTGAGCGAGGAGCCCAGGTGGCGGATCATCTTCGTGCGTTGGGCCTCTCCCCCGGACAACGTGCCCGACGAGCGATCCAGCGACAGGTAGCCGAGCCCGATCGCGGTGAACGAGTCGAGCAGGTGCTGTAGCCCTGCGAGAAGTGGTGCGACAGAGGCCTCTTCGTACTCCCGGAGCCACTCGGCGAGGTCGCTGATCTGCATCGAGCAGAGGTCGGCGATGTTCTTCCCCGCGATCCGCGACGAGCGCGCCTCGGGGCCGAGCCGGGTGCCGTCGCAGTCCGGGCAGGTCGTGAAGGTGACGGCCCGGTCGACGAACGCCCGGATGTGCGGCTGCATCGCCTCACGGTCCTTGGAGAGCATCGACTTCTGGATCTTCGGGATGAGGCCCTCGTAGGTGAGGTTGATGCCGTCGATCTTGACCTTCGTGGCCTCGCGGTACAGCAGGTCGTGCATCTCGCGTTTGGTGAAGCGGCGGATCGGCTTGTCCATGTCGAAGAACCCGCAGCCGCTGAAGATCCGCCCGTACCACCCGTCCATCGACCATCCCGGGATGGTCAGGGCCCCCTCCCCCAGCGACCGGCTGTCGTCGTAGAGCGCGGTGAGGTCGATGTCGGTCACCGCGCCGGTGCCCTCGCAGCGCGGGCACATGCCGCCGAGCCGGTTGAAGGTCACCTTCTCGGCCCGGGTCCGGGCCTCCCCCCGCTCGACGGTGAGGGCCCCTGTCGCACGGACGGTGGGGACGTTGAAGGAGTACGCGGCCGGTGACCCGATCTGCGGCTGCCCGAGCCGGCTGAAGAGGATCCGGAGCATCGCGTTCGCGTCGGTGACGGTGCCGACGGTCGAGCGCGGGTTGGCGCCGAGGCGCTCCTGGTCGACGATGATCGCCGTCGTGAGCCCGGAGAGGACGTCGACGTCCGGGCGTGCCAGGGTCGGCATGAACCCCTGGACGAAGGCGCTGTACGTCTCGTTGATGAGCCGCTGCGACTCGGCCGCGATGGTGCCGAAGACGAGGGAGCTCTTCCCGGACCCCGACACGCCGGTCACCACGGTGAGCCGGCGCTTCGGCAGCTCGACGCTGACGTCCTTGAGGTTGTTCTCGCGGGCACCCTGGACCCGGATCACGTCGTGGCTGTCGGCGGCCGTCGTCGTGGGCTGCATCGTCGTCTCCGTCCGGCCCCCGCGGGTGGGGCGTCTGCAGGCACCACGCTAGAGGGTCGGCGTTCGGGCCGCCGCCGGGCCGCGTGCGGGACCTCGGGTCGGGCCGTGCGGCATCATGGGGGCACATGGCCGGCAGCCGGACCCGGCCGCGGAACTCCCGTGGCACCTCGATCGCTGACCATGCGACCCCCCGAGCCTGACTCCCGAGGAGCCATCCCCTGTGTCCCCGTCATCGCGACCGTCCCGTGCCGCCCTCGATGAGCTGAAGAAGGCCCAGCAGGCGAAGGAGCGGCGCAGCCGGCTCGCCTTCATCGCAGGGATCAGCGCCGTCATCCTCGTCATCGCCGGCGTCATCGGCGTGACGGTGTGGCGGGACGTGTCCACCCGGCCGACCCTCGATGCCGTCAAGACGTTCGACGACGTCACGGCCGACCACGTGACGACGCCGGTCAGCTACGAGCAGACCCCGCCGGTGGGCGGCGACCACAACCCGGTGTGGCTCAACTGCGGGGTGTACGACGCCCCCGTCCCCAACGAGCTGGCCGTGCACTCCCTCGAGCACGGGGCCGTCTGGGTGACGTACCAGCCGGACCTGCCGGCGGACCAGGTGCAGAAGCTCGTCGACAGCGTGCCGGACGAGTACATGGTCGTCTCGCCCGTCGAGGGCCTGAGCGCACCGGTCGTCGCGTCGGCCTGGGGCCACCAGATCGCGCTCGACGGCGTCGAGGACCCGCGGCTGGCCGAGTTCATCCGCGAGTACCGCCAGGGCCCGCAGACCCCGGAGCCCGGCGCCGCCTGCACCGGTGGCAGCGACGGGAGCACGACCGAGGGCACCGGCATGGAGCAGCCGGCGTCGTGACGACCCCGGCAGACCACGACCCGGCACCCTCCACCTCGCGGCGCGTCGTCGTCCTGGCCGCGGTCGTGGCGCTGGTCGTCGGCGTGGCGGGCACGCTGCTGGCGGTGCGGGCCACGACCTCGACCTCGGTGCCCGACTTCGGCGCGGACGCCGGCTTCGCCCGGGACATGCAGACCCACCACCGGCAGGCCGTGGAGATGGGCTTCCTCATCCGCGACCGCAGCACCGACCCGGCTGTTCGCACCCTGGCCTACGACATCATCACGAGCCAGCAGCAGCAGGCCGGCCAGATGTACGGCTGGCTCGTCCAGTGGGGGCTGCCGCAGACCGCGCCCGCGGCGCCGATGGCGTGGGTCGGCGGTGAGCACAGCGCGCACGTGGAGGCGGGTGAGCCGATGCAGGGCCTCGCGAGCGCCGAGCAGCTCGACACCCTGCGGGCCGCCTCCGGGGTCGAGGCCGACCGGATCTTCCTGCGGCTCATGATCGAGCACCACCACGGTGGGGTCGTGATGGCCGAGGCAGCACTGGCCGACGCGACCACCGACGAGGTCCTCACCCTCGCCGGGGCGATCGAGCGCGCGCAGACCGTCGAGATCACCCTGATGGACGAGATGCTGCGCGAGCGCGAGTGAGCGCCGGGACGCGGCGGACCCGCGTCGCCTCCACCTCGTAGCGGCTGACCGCCCCTCCCCCGGCGCGGAAGAACCTGCGGCGCAGGGCCCCGTCGACGACGACCCGGTCCCCGAGGGCCAGCCGCCCGGCGACCCGCCGCGTGGCAGCGCTCCAGCAGGCCACGTCGATGGCGTCGACCGTTGCGCGCGGGGAAGCCCTGCGTCCCGGGCGGGACACCGTGACCCGGATCGTGTGAACCATGTCCCCGCTGGGGAGCGTCACCGGCTCCCCGGCCCCCGTCAGCCGGCCGACGAGCCGCACCACGTTCTCGTCGGCTTCGTCGCTCTCGTCCTTCTCGGCCGTCATCGTGCCCTCCTTTCGTCCTGTCCGGACAGCCTCCTGGGCGGTGCCCCGCCGGGCCAGACCCGGCTGCCGGCCTGTGGACGGCCGCGGCGACGTCGGCGGCCTGTGGACGGCCGCGGCCGTCCGGGTGGGGCCGTTGGGACGAGTGGGGCTCGAGGGCCCGGCCGATCGGCCCTATTTGCCGAAAGACCCTGCTCAGCGGGGTTCCCCTGTGCCTATGGTGGGAACCGGAGCACGAGCAGGGCGTGCTCTGGGCCGTGCCGGCCCGTTCATGACGTGTGGAAACGAGTTCGTGGTGCGTCCGTACATGCGCTGGGCGCCGACCCGTGGGGTCGGCGCGGTTGCGGCGATCGCCGTTGCGGCCGCGCTCCTGGCCCCCGCCTCCGCCCACGCCGACGGCGACCCGCTGCCGACGCCCACCGGTCTCTTCCTGGACACCGCGACGACGCCCACTCCGACGCCGACCGCGACCCCGAAGGCCACGCCGAAGCCGACGAGCACGCCCAGGACCACCGGCAAGGCCACTCCGGCACCGACGCCCACCGTCGCTGCCACTCCTCCCCCGCCGGGCCCCGACAGCGGTCACGCCGAGCCCGCACACCCCGAGCCGCTCTCCGGTGTCGTGCTCTCGTCGCAGATCGCCGAGGCCGCGCGCATCTCGGCCCAGCTGGAGTCCTCCACGTCCCAGGTCGCGGTCGAGATGGAGCGGATGGACGAGCTGTCCGACCGCTCCAACGACCTCCTCGAGGACCTCGCCGCGGCGAAGGACAGCGAGGAGGCGTCCCAACAGGAGGCCGCGGCCGCGCGGGCCGGGCTCGCCCAGATCGAGGGCCGGCTCGCCCGGGCCCGGGCGGTCATCAAGGACTGGGTGTTCGACGTCTACTCGGGCGGCGGCGGCGACGCCGACATCTCCGGGATGCTCGACGCGCTGAACACCGACGAGAACTCCGCCGGCAACCCGCTCGGGGACCTCGCCTACATCACCGACCAGCGCACCCGGGCCCTCGAGGAGATGCGCGTCCTCACCGCCGAGCAGGTCAGCCTCACCGCGACCGCCGAGAAGGCCGAGGCCGCCGCCACCGAGGCTCGGGCCCGGATCGAGACCGCCAAGAAGAAGCTCGACGCGCTCATGAAGGTCCAGCGCGCCAAGATCGGCGACCTCCGCGCGCTGCAGATGGCCGAGGTCGAGAAGGCCGGGCCCATCGCCAATGCTCTGATCGGCGCCCGCACCCCGCAGGCCCAGGCCGCGTCCGAGCGGCTGCGGGCAGCGCTGAGCGCCTCCGTCGTGGAGACCGCCGACATCGGCAAGCCGTGCTCGGAGGACACCGGAGCCCACCCGAACGGTCTCTTCCCACGGTCGGCTCTCTGCGAGCTGTGGCGAGCGCCGGGCGAGCGGCTCGCCCCCGACGCCGCCGCGTCGTTCAACGCGCTGAGCAAGGCGTACGCCGCGCAGACCGGGACCCCGATCTGCATCACCGACTCCTACCGGCCGCTGTCCGAGCAGATCTCGGTCAAGGCCACCCACGGTCGGTTCGCGGCCACGCCGGGCACGAGCCGGCACGGCCTGGGCCGGGCCCTGGACCTGTGCGGCGGCGTCGAGGACTTCGGGTCCGCGGTGCACCGGTGGCTGCGCATCAACGCTCCGCTCTACGGCTGGTTCCACCCGGCCTGGGCCGAGGCCGGGGGCTCGCTGCCCGAGCCGTGGCACTGGGAGTACGCGGGCTGACGCCCGGTGCACCTCACGACACGCGGTGCTCGCCGTGCTCCTTGACCGGGATCATGACGGCGAAGCCGGCCGCGAGGATGACCACGATCCCGAGGATCCCCCAGTACTGGGTGTTCTCCTGGCCGGTGACCGCGGCGCCGACGGCGATGAACACCCCGAAGAGCAGCGGCGACAGGAACGAGACGACCCGTCCCGTCGTCGCGTACAGGCCGAAGATCTCGCCGCCCTTGCCCTCGGGCACGAGGCGCGCCAGGAAGCTGCGGGACGCGGCCTGGGCCGGGCCGACGAACACCGTCATGAGCAGCCCGAGGGGCCAGAACACCGCCTTCCCGCCGTCGTGCAGGACGAAGATGAGGATGCCGAGGACGACCAGCGCGCCGAGCGAGATGAGGATGACCCGCTTGGGCCCGAGCCGGTCGTCGAGCAGCCCGAAGCCCATCGTGGCCACCCCGGCCACGATGTTGGCGGCCGCGCCGAAGATGATGACGTCGCCCGCTGTGAGCCCGAAGGTGCCGGCCGCGAGGATCGCCCCGAAGGCGAAGACACCGGCGAGGCCGTCGCGGAAGAGCGCCGAGGCGAGGAGGAAGTACACCGTGTGCCGCGACACCGCCCACAGCCCGCGGATGGACCGCCACACGAGCCGGTAGGACTGGGCGACCCCCACCCGCGGCGTCCGCTCGCGGGGGCGGTCCTTGAGCAGCAGGAACGCGGGGATCGTGAAGAGCAGGGTCCACACGCCGCAGACCACCATCGAGACCCGGATGTCGAGCCCGTTCGCGCTCGTGACCCCGAACAGGCCGACGTCGGGCTGGATGAAGGCGAAGTAGATGAGCAGCAGGACGATGATCCCGCCGAGGTAGCCCATCCCCCAGCCGAAGCCCGACACGCGTCCGACCGTCCTCGTCGTCGCGACCTGGTCGATCGTCGAGTTGTAGTTGACCCCCGCGATCTCGGAGACCACCGACCCGACGGCCAGCAGCCCGAGACCGACCCACAGGAACCCCGGCTCGGGGACGACGAAGAAGAGCGACGCCGAGAGGCCGGCCAGGAGCCAGGTCTGGACCCTCAGGTGGGAGACGGTGCGGCCCGAGCGGTCCGAGTTCTGGCCGAGGACCGGGGCGAGGAGCGCGACGAACAGCCCGGCGAGCGCCGTCGAGATCGCCAGGGCCGTCGAGGTCGTGTTCGTGGCGCCGAAGGACTCGCTCGTGAGGTACACCGAGAAGACGAACGTCGTGATCACCGTGTTGAACGGCTGGGTCCCCCAGTCCCACATCCCCCACGCGAGCACCCGGCGCCTGGCCGTCGGCGGTGCGAGGTCGAGGGCGCTGGGCCCGATGATGTCGGCCGGCACTACGGGCGGGGTGCTCACACGGGCACGGTAGCGACGGGGGGCCCTCCGTCGCCCACGCAACGCGGAAGTCGCTATGATCTGTTGGCGCGAGGCGTGAGCAGGCGCTGGGTGTGAGACGCATCACACGCAGGCCTACCAATCGGTAACGGGTGGAACAACGAACACCCCATGCACGTTCTCTCATCATTGACCCGGCCGCGAGGACCCCGGTCCGGGACATCTATTACCTCGGGAGACACCCATGGCAGAACGCAGCCTGCGCGGCAGCCGGCTCGGCGCCCTCAGCATGGAGACGGACCAGAACGTCGTTCCGTCTGAGCGCCGGATCACCACGTACCTGTGCCCGAACGGGCACTCCATCGAGCTCCCCTTCTCGGTGGAGGCCGACGTGCCCGCCACCTGGGAGTGCCGGTGCGGCGCGGAGGCCAAGCTCCAGGGTGGTGGCGCGGAGCCGGACACCAAGCCGGCCAAGCACCAGCGCACCCACTGGGACATGCTGCTCGAGCGTCGCTCCATCCCCGAGCTCGAGGAGCTGCTCGAGGAGCGGCTGACCCTGCTGCGCGCCTCGCGCGGCGAGAAGACCAAGAAGAAGACCGCCTGACCCCACCCCTGTCGAGCGCGAACGCGCCGGTCACCGCTCGCGGTGACCGGCGTTCGTCATGCCGGGGGCGCTTGTCAGTCGACGACCTCGCCCTGGATGACGTCCGGGGGGCCCTCGGGGCCGCGGCTCCCGGGCCAGTCACCGAAGGACCCCAGCAGACGGCGCGCCACGAGCGCCTCGAGCCAGCGCCGCGTGACGGGCCGGGTCGCGGGCAGGACGACGAAGAAGCCGACCGCGTCGGTGACGAACCCCGGGGTGAGCAGGAGGGTGCCTCCGACGAGCACGAGGGCCGCGTCGGCGAGCTGACGGCTCGGCATCCGGCCGCTGCGCAGGGCCTCGCGCAGGGCCGACCACGCCCGTCCACCTTCCCGCCGGACGATGACCGCGCCGATGAGCGACTCGGCGAGGAGCAGCCCGAATGTCGGCCACCCGCCGATGGAGCGCCCGACGGCGATGATGACCGCGATCTCGAGCATCGGGACGAGCAGGATCGCGAGGAACACCCAGCGCAGGACCCGGCCGCGGCGCCATCGGGCGGCGGCGGGGGTCGACCCGGGCCGGCTCACAGCTGGTGCCACCGCTCCGGCCGGTCGACCAGCGAGCGCAGCTGACGCGCCCGGTGCCGGACGCCCCAGCCGGTGATCCGCCGCAGGGACTCGGTCATGATGTCGCCGCTCATCTTGGAGGCCCCGATCTCGCGCTCCACGAAGGTGATGGGCACTTCGACGACCGTGAGGCCCGTCCGCACCGCCCGCCACGTGAGGTCGGTCTGGAAGCAGTACCCCTGCGACGCGACGTCGTCCAGGCCCATGGCCCGCAGCGCGTCGGACCGGTACACCCGGAAGCCGGCGGTCGCGTCGTTGACGGGCATCCCGAGCAGCAGCTTGACGTACAGGTTGCCGCCCACCGACAGCGCCTTGCGGTGCAGCGGCCAGTTGACGACCCTCCCGCCGGGGACCCAGCGGGACCCGATGACGGCATCGGCGTGCTCGGCCGCGGTGAGCAGGGTGGGCAGGTGCTCGGGCCGGTGCGAGCCGTCGGCGTCCATCTCGACGACGGCGTCGTACCCGGCGTCCAGGGCCCACCGGAACCCCGCGAGATAGGCCGCGCCGAGCCCCTCCTTGCCCGCTCGGTGCAGCACCTGCACCTGGGGGTCGGCGGCGGCCAGGGCGTCGGCGACGGCGCCGGTGCCGTCGGGTGAGTTGTCGTCGAGGACGAGCACGTCGGCCGAGGGGACGGCCGCACGGACGCCGTGGACCGCCTCGGGCAGGGTGTCGCGCTCGTTGTACGTCGGGATGAGCACGACCACGCGCTGGAGCGGTGGGCGGGTGGAGTCAGGCAACGTCGTGGTCCTCGGTGGTTCGGGGGGCTCGCGCCACCCTAACGCGCCGCCCGCTGCGGACCGCGGCGAGGAGCAGCAGCAGCAGGACGACGCCGGCGAGCGCCTGGGGGGTCTCACCGAGCCGGTCCGACGGGGTTCGCTCGTTGCGCAGGGCGACGCGGCCGATGCGCTGGTCTGCGGTGAACAGGCCGGTCTTCTCGGTGACGGTGCCGTCGGGGGCGACGAAGCCCGAGACGCCGACCGTCGACACGTGCACGACGCTGCGCCCGTGCTCGATGGCCCGGATCCGCGAGATCGCGAACTGCTGCTCGGACTCGGCCGTGTAGCCGAAGGTGGCGTTGTTCGTCTGGACGAGGAGCACGGAGTCCTGGTCGCCGGCGGCCGCCACGCTGTCGCGCATCAGGCCGTCGTAGGCGACCTCGAAGCAGATCGTCGGGAGGGCGGCGTACTCCCCCGTCGCGGCCGGCACCCGGAAGACGCCGATGGTGTCACCCGCGACGAAGTTGCCGGCGAGGTCGGCGGCCGCCGTGAACATCCGGAAGAACTCCCGGTGCGGGATGTACTCGGCGAACGGCACCGGATGCAGCTTGGTGTAGCGCTGCGGGTCGGTGTCGTCCGGGCCCGTGTAGAAGAGCGAGACGTTGGAGCTGGCCCCGACCGGCTCGGCGAGCACGGCGCCGACGACGATCGGCACGTCCGTGGCCTCGAGGGACCGGCGGATCTGGGCCGCGGCGTCCGGGTTGCGCAGCGGGTCGATGTCCGAGGAGTTCTCGGGCCACACGACGAGGCTGAGGTCCTCGGGGGCCGTCCCGGCGAGCCGCTCGGTGCCCGCCGCGTGGTTGTCCAGCACGGCGCGCCGCTCGGCGTTGAAGTCGAGCCCGGCCTTGGGCACGTTGCCCTGGACGAACCCGACGGCCTCGGTGCGCCCGTCCGTCGGGAGGGAGATGGCCAGCGGCGCCAGGAGGACGACGGCCGCGAGGACGAGTGGCACCGGGGCCCCGACGCGGGGGCCCCGCACGGCGACCGTGGCGGCGATGAGCAGCAGGGTGCCGACGAGTGCAACCCCGAACGTCACGCCGGGCGCGCCGAGCCAGCGGGCCAGGGACGCGAGGGGGCTGTCGGCCTGGCTGAAGGCGAGGCGCGCCCAGGGGAACCCGCCGTACGGCGTCGTACTGCGCGCCCACTCCTGCGCGACCCAGCCGAGGGGTACGAGGGCGTAGGCGGCCCGGGAGTGGCCGGCCGCGAGGAGGCGCCGCCCGGCGAACCCGGTGACGGCGCCCTGGAGCGCGACGTAGAGGGCCTGGAGGGTCGCCAGCGCGAACCATGGGAGGGCGCCGACGTACACCCCCGACCAGGCCAGGGTGGGGACGAAGAACGCCAGGCCGGCGACGAGGCCGAGCAGGAACCCGCGCGGTCCCCCGGCTCGCAGGGACACCCCGCCGAACAGTGCGACCCCGACGGGGGCGAGCCACCAGAGGTCGTGGTCCGGGAAGGACAGCCAGAGGAGGAGCCCCGCGATGACGGCCAGGCCGAGCTGGAGGGGGAAGCGGAGCGCGTGGGGCACGCGCTCACGGTAGGTCACTCTGCTGGTGGGACGACGACGACCCCTCGCGCGGTCGTCGCGACCAGCGGCGGGTCGAGGACGTCGGCCGCAGACGCCCCGCGTTCCGGGGCGCCGCGCCCGACGACGCGCACCTCGAACTCGAGCTCGCGCGAGCGGGTGCCGACCCGCACGACGCGGGCCTCGACCTCGATGACGTCGCCGGCCCGCACCGGGGCGAGGAACTGGACGTCGGAGTAGGACGCGAAGAGGCCCTCGTCGCCGTCGGTCCGGATGCACATCTCGGTGGCGACGTCCCCGAACGCCGCGAGGCTGTAGGCGCCGTCGACGAGGTTCCCGGCGTAGTGCGCGTGGCTGTACGGGACGTACCGGCGGTGGGTGACGGTGAGTCCGACCTCGGCGTGGGTCATCGCTGCTCTCCTCGGGGGTCCGGGCTCGTGCGGGAGGCGACGAGCTGGTGGACGAGGTAGGACGCGACCTCGCCCGGGGTGGTGCCTCGGCCGAAGACCCGGTCGACGCCGAGCGCGGCCGCCGAGCCCTCCTCGAAACGCGGCCCGCCGACGACGAGCAGCGGCACCTCGCCCGCGGGGAACGCCTCGCGGAAGGCCGCCGACATCGTCGTCGTGTTGTGGATGTGGGCGTCCTTCTGGGTGACGACCTGCGAGACCAGGACCGCGTCGGCGCCGACCTCACGCGCACTGGCGACGAGCTCGGGGACGAGCACCTGGG
Source organism: uncultured Actinomycetota bacterium (assembly GCA_963815545.1). Lineage (GTDB taxonomy): Bacteria > Actinomycetota > Actinomycetes > Actinomycetales > Dermatophilaceae > Phycicoccus. The sequence continues at coordinate 265,850 of CAWFGY010000005.1, read as the reverse complement.
CACCGAGGTTGACGACCTTGAGCTCGCGGTAGTACTCCAGGCCCTTCTCCCCCGCGAAGCCCTTGATGTTGAGGATCGCGTCGATGCCCACGGTGTGCGCGTCGGTGCCGATGCACGCCCCGACGACGACGAGCTTGCGCCCCAGGTGGGTGCGGACCGCCTGGTTGACCTCGGCGGGCGTGAGCAGCGGGAACTCGCGCTCGACGACGTGGACGTCCCGCAGGTCGACGAGGTGGGTGACCGAGCCGTAGACGACGAAGAAGGTGAAGTCGGGGCCCATCGCCTTCGCGTGGACGAGCAGGGCCGGGCTCATCCCCATCTTGGCCGCCAGCTGCAGGGCCGCGCCCTCCGCACGCTTGTCGTGCGGCAGCGGCAGGGTGAAGGAGACCTGCACCATGCCGTCGCCGGTCGTGTCGCCGTAGGGGCGCACGAGCGGGCCGCGCTCTGCCGGGGCCGTCATCGGGTCGATCCTTCCTCGAGCAGGGTGGTGGCGGGGTTGTCGTAGCCCTCGGCCTTGCGGACGACCCCGTCCAGGCCCTTGCCCTTGCCCGGCGGCCGCTTCATCGCCCCGAACGTGCCGTCGGCGATGGCGGCGAGCAGGGGCTGCGGGTAGTCGGTGCCGGCGGTCGCGGTGTCGGCGACGATCTCGTCGAGCAGGTCGACGGCCTCGGACAGCACCTGCCGGGCGCGGGTCTGGATGAACCCGTCACGCGGCGGGTGGAAGTCCTCGGTGAGCCCGCCGGCGGCGTCCATCACGTAGCGGACGTTCTGCAGGGCGAGGTCGCGGTCCGAGAGCCATGGGGTGACCACCGCCTCGGTCATCATCCCGACGAGGAGGATGCCCTGGCCGGTCATGGCACCGACGAGGTTGAAGAAGCCGTCGAGCAGGTAGCCACGGAAGACGTCGCCGGTCATGTGCTTGGTCGGCGGCATCCACTTCAGCGGCGCCTCGGGGAAGAGCTGTCGGGCCAGGAGCGCGTGGGCCAGCTCCATCCGGAAGCTGTCCGGCACGTCGGGGTTGATCTCGAAGGCGTGCCCCAGACCGAGCTGCCAGTCCTCCAGCCCGGCCTCCTTGGCGAAGTACTCGTTGAGCAGCTGGGAGACGGTGACGGTGTGGGCGGCCTCGACGGCGTCGGCGGTCGTGAGGTAGTTGTCCTCGCCGGTGTTGATGATGATCCCGGCACGGGCGTGGACCTGGCGGCTGAAGCGCTGGTCGACGAAGGTGCGGATCGGGTTGATGTCGCGGAAGAGGATCCCGTACATCGAGTCGTTGAGCATCATGTCGAGCCGCTCGAGGCCGGCCAGCGCCGCGATCTCGGGCATGCACAGCCCGCTCGCGTAGTTGGTCAGGCGCACGTAGCGGCCCAGCTCGCGGCTCGTCTCGTCGAGCGCCGCTCGCATGAGCCGGAAGTTCTCCTGGGTCGCGTAGGTGCCGGCGTAGCCCTCGCGGGTGGCGCCCTCGGGCACGAAGTCGAGCAGGCTCTGGCCGGTGGACCGGATGACGGCGATGACGTCGGCACCCTCGCGCGCCGCCGCCTGGGCCTGCGGGATGTCCTCGTGGATGTCGCCGGTCGCGACGATGAGGTAGATCCAGGGTGTGCGCGGGGCGTCGCCGACCTTGGCGATCATCCGCTCGCGGGCGCGACGCTGGGCGTCGACCGCCCGGATGCCCTTGGCGACCGCGGTGCGGGCGGCCTTGCGGCCGGCGGTGAGGTCGCGGCCCTCGGGGAGGCGGAACGTCACTCCCCCGCTGCTCGCCTTCTGCGCCAGCGTCAGCAGGTCGGGCGCCTCCCCGCGGCGGAGGGCGTCCCACACCGGGGTGGTGACGCCGTGCTCGAGCCCGACCTCGGCACGCACGGCGTCGACGAGGTGGTTGACCCACGGGGTGCCCTCGTGGTCCGCGCCCGACAGCCCCGCGAGACGCAGCGTCGCCCGTTCGACCGACACCGTGGTGTGCGCCCGCGCGAGGTCGACGACCGGTCTGCCGGCCGTGCGGGCCAGGCTGCGGGCCCGCCGGGCGACGGCGGGGTCGAGGTCGAGCAGGGCGGGGCGGCGTGCAGACACGGCGTCAATCTAGCAATCAGACCGCAGGATCTGCACCAGCGCTTCCGGTCAGCCGCAGATCCTTGCGACCTTCCCGCCCCGGTTGCACATGGTTCACACGGGCCATACCAATGATGGTGGAAAGTCACATCCCTGCACCGCACCCCCAGGAGGAATCGTCATGCCCGCACCCACCGTCCCGGCTCCGACCGCCGCGCCGCGGCGCCGCCGCACCCTCTCCGCCTTCGCCGCCGCGGCGACCGCCGCTGTCACGGCCGTCGGCTTCGCCGGCCCCGCGGCCGCCGTCACCCAGGCCAGCGCCGAGTCGCAGTTCCGCGCCGCCGGCATCACGTGGTCCTCGTCGGGCAACTGCACGACCCGGAGCAACCCGACCTGTACGTCCTTCGAGGGCCTGCGGCAGACCTCCATCGACGGCGCGAAGACGCTCAAGAGCGCCAGCGGGTGCTCGCTGAACATCACCGGTGGCACCGAGGTGGGGCACGCCTCCGGCACCTACAGCCACTACAACGGGTGGAAGCTCGACTTCAGCAGGACGACCTGTCTGACGAACTGGGTGCACGGCCACTACTCCTACATCGGCACCCGGGGCGACGGCGCGCCGATGTACGAGGCGGCCTCCGGCAACATCTACGCCGACGAGGGCAACCACTGGGACGTCACGTACTACTCCTGCGGCTGCTGACCTCGCCGCTGCCCGTCCACGCGCCGCTCCACCGGAACTCGGTGGAGCGGCGCGGTCGGCATCTGATGGGATGACGCGGTGACCGACCTCACCCCCGCCGTCCATGCCCTGACCGTCCGCCCCATGACCCTGGCCGACGTCGACGACTACCTCGGCTGGCGCAACTCGCCCGAGGTGTCCCGGTGGCTGATCCGGACCCGCTCCGACGAGGTCGCCCTGCGCCAGGAGCTCGCCGGTGAGCCCGACCCGGACGCGCTGGTGTTGGTCGGGGTCCTCGACGGCCGGGTGGTCGCTGCCGGATACCTGGACGTGCGGGACGGGATGAGCCAGGACGTGGGTGTCGTTCCGGTGCGCGACGAGGCGCTGCTCGGGTGGAACGTCGACCCCGCACACCACGGTCGGGGCGTCGGTACCCGGATGGCGGAGGTGCTGCTCGCGAGGGCCTTCGACGACCTGGCGGTCCGCCGCGTGACCGCCGGCTGCTTCGCCGACAACACGGCGTCCTGGCGGATCATGGAGAAGGTCGGGATGCGCCGGGAGCAGCATGGTGTGGAGGACTCCTGGCACGCCGAGCTCGGCTGGGTGGACGGCTACACCTACGCGATGCTGCGGTCCGAATGGCTCGCGCGGTAGCCCTGCGCCGTGGCGGTCGGATCTCGCGGGACCGGCTGTGCCAGAGCGCAACACCCTGTGGACAACTCTGGCCTTCGTACATGCGTTCGGGTAAGATTTGGGTATGGACAGGGGGCAGCTGAGTAGCCGGATCGCGGCGCTGCGGGTGGAGTGCGCGGCGGTGGGCCGCGGCGCTGGCCGAGGGGGGTCGGGGGCTGTCCGCGGAGGACGCGTTCGAGGTTGCGGGTGAGCTGCAGGGGCTGGTCAACGCGGCCGAGGGGGCGCAGGCGGTCGCGGCGGCGTGGGGTGCTCGGGTCGAGACGACGATGCGGGAGTCGGGGCCGTGGGAGCGGGTGCATCCGGTGGGGTTCGTCGATGCGATGGCGGCGGCGGAGGTGTCGCTGGCGACGGGGGTCACCGAGGGGCTGGCGGGGCGCAAGGCCGCGCTCGGCGCGGCCCTCGGCTCGAGCGGTTCCCGAGGGTGCGGGACGCTGGTGCTCGCGGGTGACCTGCCGGTGTCGAGTGCCCACAAGGTCGTCGACGCGTGCGCGGGCCTCGACGTCGAGGCGTGTGGGCGCGTGGATGCCGAGCTCGCGCCGCGGTTGGCGGGGATGGACCCGGCCCGGGTCACCGGTGCGGCCCGTCGGGTCGCGGCCCGGGTCGCGGCCGGGCAGGTCGCCGCCCAGGCGGAGCGGGCCCGGCGCGGGCGCACGGTGCAGGTGCGGCCGAGTGTGGACGGGCTGACCGAGTGGTACGCGACGCTGCCGACGGCGACATCCGCGGCGGCGTGGTCGGCGGTCGACACCCTGGCCGCCGAGTACCGGGACCTCGACGCGACGCTGTCGGTGCCGGAGTCCCGCGCGGACGCGTTCGGGGACCTGCTGCTGCGGAACGTCGCCGTCACCGCTCAGGTCACCCTCGGGGTGCCGGTCGTCACCGGGGTCCCCGAGGCCACCGACGCCGGTCTCGACGCCGGGCTCGAGCGGGTCCGGGTGGACCGGGACGACGACGAGACCGTCATCGACGCGGTCACCGGTGAGCTGACCCGCTTCGCCGACCTCGACGCGACCTCCCGCGAGGAGATGTCCTGGGTCGAGATCGGCCCCGCACCCGAGGGCGACATCGCGACCGTCCTCTCCCCGGTCAGCCCCGGCTGCGCGGTCTCCGGGGCCGCGCTGCCCGGCCTCGGCTGGGTCGACGCCGCCACCGTGGCCGGGCTGCTCAAGACCCTCCCGCTCGAGGTCGCCCGAGCCGTCCTCGACGCCGACACCGGCACCCAGCTCTCCCACACCAGCGGCGCCTACCGGCCACCGCAGGCGATGCGTGACTTCGTCACCACCCGCGACGGCACCTGCCGGATGTGGGGCTGCACCCGCCGCGCCGACCACACCGACCTCGACCACACCCGGCCCTGGCCCACCGGCGCCACCACACCCCGGAACCTCGTCGCCCTGTGCCGCCGACACCACCGGATGAAACAGCAGGGCCGCTGGCGCCCCACCCTCACCGACGACGGCACCCTCACCTGGACCAGCACCACCGGGACCGTCCGCACCACCGAACCCACCCACCGACAGGTGCCTGCACCGCACTGATGCCGGGCGCCGCGCCGGCGGGCGTCCCGATCAGGTGGCGGCCGGCGCGACCCTGGCGTCGCGCCGGCCGGACCGCTCGAGAGCGTCGGCGATGAACCCGTCGGCCTTCAGCTCCTCGACGAACCCGTGCAGGAACTCGAGCGTCTCCGGGTGTTTGGGGATGGCCGTGCCGACCGCCTGCCGAATCTGCATGAAGGCAGGTTCGAGGACTCGAAGTCCTGGCTGCTCACTCACGACGTCGAGCACCGGCTGCCGGATCCCTGCACCGGCCTCGAGCTGCCGGTCCACGAAGACCGTCGTCCCCTCACTCCCCCGGACCACCTCGGCGCGCTCCAACGTGCGGGACAGGTAGAGGTCGTAGGCCGATCCCTGCTTGACCCCGACCCGCACGCCGGCGCTGTCGATGGCCGCCACCGAGTCCAACGGCGAGTCGGCCGGAACGACGAAGACACCTTCGATCACGGCATAGGGCGCGGTGAACGCGACGCTCGCCGCCCGCGCCGGGTCCACCGCCAGGAAGCAGATGTCGGCGCGGCCCTCGACGGTCGACTCGAACGACTGGCGCGCGGCGCCGACGCAGGCCAGGGCGACCGGGACGCCGAGGCGAGCCCCGAGCGCGCGAGCGATGTCGACGGTGACGCCGCGTGGTCGTGTCTCGGACCCCTGGGCGAGCACCGGGTTGCCGAGGTTGATGGAGGCACGCAGGGTTCCGGTGGGCGCGAGGTCGTCCACGATGTCGATGCTCATGCTGAGCCGGCCCCGTGCAGCACGACGCCGTCACGCAGCGTCAGCAGGCACGTCGGCAGCGGCAGGCCACCACCGAGGACCGGCAGGCCGGACGGCTCCGGCTCGGCCACGGACCAGGCCACGAACGAGGCCGGGGCGCCGACCCGCAGCACTCCCCCGTCGTCCTCGCCGGCCAGGGACCAGCCGCCACCGGTGTGCGCCTCGACCGCCGTGGCGGAGTCGAGTCGCTGCGACTCGTCGCGGTGCTCCACCGCGGCGCGGATGGCGACCCACGGGCCGAACGGCGTGACCGGCGTGTCCGAGCCGAAGCCGAGGCGGACCCCGCCGGACGCGAAGCCCGCCAGCGGGTTCGTCGCGACGCCGCGGTCGGGTCCGAGCCGTTCGGCGTACATGCCCTCGCGGCCACCCCAGTAGGCGTCGAACGCGGGCTGGACGCTGGCGCCGATACCCAGCCGCGCCATGACCGCGATGCCCGCCGCGTCGACCATCTCGGCGTGCTCCAGACGCGGTCGGGACGCCCGCACGGCGTCCACACCGACCAGCTCGGCGGCCTGCAGGTACCCCTCGAGCACGAGGTCCATCCCGGCGTCTCCGATGACGTGGAAGCCGCTCTGCACCCCGGCGGCGGCGCAGGCGGCCACGTGGTCGCGCACGGCGGTTACATCCCGGTAGGCGGTGCCACGGCTGCCCGGTGCGTCGGCGTAGTCCTCGCGGAGCAGGCAGGTGTGCGACCCGATGGACCCGTCGATGTTGAGGTCACCGCCGAGACCGCGGGCGCCGTGCAGCGCCGCGAGCGCCCGCGCCTGCTCGGGGTCCGTGACCTCCTCGGCCCAGTAGCCCACCGTCGCGGGGAGGTCGATGCGGCGACCGAGGTCGAGGACGTCGGCGAAGTCCTCGGCCGAGGTGAGCAGCGGGCCGCCACACTCGTGGACCGCGACGATGCCGGCCGCGGCAGCGGACCGCAGCGCGGCCTCGATGTCCGAGCGCCGGTCCGCCGGAGCGCGGGAGGCGTCGAAGGCTGCCCGGGCCGCGTTCTTCGCGGCCCGCACGAGGAAGCCCGACGACGACCACCCGTCGAGGTCCGCCGCGCCGGACAGGTCCACGAGGGCCGAGGACACCACCGCCGAGTGGCCGTCGATCCGCGAGGCGTAGACGACCGCGCCGCCGCTCGCGCGGTCCAGCTCCCGCGAGGTCATCGCCCGCTCGCGGGTCCAGTCCTGCTCCTGCCAGCCGTGCGCGAAGACCGGACGGCCGGGAGCCAGCCGGGCGGCCTCGGCGACGAGGTCGAGCGCCTCGGTGACCGTCCGCGTCCCGGCGAGGTCCACGCTTCGCATCCCGAGTCCGGTGTGCGACAGGTGCGCGTGCGCGTCGACGAAGCCCGGCAGGACGAGGGCGCCGTCGAGGTCGACCACGCCGTCGACCGCGTCGAGGTGCCGGTCCGCGTCGATCTCGGCGCCGAGCCAGGCGATGCGGCCGTCGTCGCCGACGACGAGGGCCGTGGCGCGCGGGTGTTCGGGGGTCCGGACGCGTCCGCGGCGGTAGAGGGTGGTCGGCACGCGGTCACTCTAGGTCGAGGGGCGTACCGTCGCTGGCATGCCGTTCCCCCGAGCCGTCACGCGGTTCAACAAGGCCGTGCTCAACAGGGGGATGATCCACGTCGCGGGCCACGGCCCCTTCGTCGAGCTCGAGCACGTGGGCCGCCGCAGCGGGCGGCTGTACCGGGTCCCGCTCAACGCGTTCAGGTCCGGCGACTCGCTGACCTTCGCGCTGACGTACGGGTCCGGGGTCGACTGGCTCCGCAACGTCCGCGCCGCCGACGGCTGCCGCGTCCGGATGCGCGGCGAGCTCCTCGAGCTCGGGGCGCCACGGCGGCTGCCGACCGACGTCGGGCTCGCCCGGATGCCGGCGCCGGCCCGGGTCGTGCTGCGCCTGGCCCACGTCGATGACTTCGTCGAGATGCCGGTGCTGCGCTCGCAGGGCCGGTAGCCGTCAGCCGTCGGCGAGACGGGACTCGAAGAGCGTGCGGACGGCGGGGGTCTGGCGCAGCAGCCCCACCGCGTACTCCGCGTGCCCGGGGACGTAGCCGTTGCCGACGAGCATCCGGACGTCGGCGGCGAGACCCTCGGCCCCCAGCGCCGCCGCGGCGAAGCTCGTCGCCATCGAGAAGTAGATGATCGTGCCGCCCTGCGCGGTCGCGAGCACGGCGGGCTGCTCGCACCCCGGCACGTCGACGCACACGACCGTGATGTCGGCCGGCCCCCCGGCCGCGGCCACCGCCTCCGAGAGCCCTAGCGGGGACCGGGCGTCGGCGACGACGACCTCGTCGGCCAGCCCGGTGGGACGCAGCAGCGCCGCCTCGGCCTGCGTGGGGACGACCCCGATCCGCCGGCCGGCCCCCGACGCCGCAGCCGCCGCGAGCGACAGCGACCCCGACTTGCCGGCCGCGCCGAGGACGGCGACGGTGGGCGCACTCCCCCGGCCCAGGTACTCCGTGACGACCCGGGAGACCAGCGCAGGCGCACCGCAGACGTCCATGACCATGAGGGCGAGGTCGGCCGACAGGTCCTCCGGCAGCCGGGCGGCGATCGAGCGGCCGAAGAGCACGGCCGTCCCGGCGGCGGGGACACGCTCGGAGCGCCCGTCCCACCGCGCGAGCCCGTCGGTGATCGTCAGCGGGGTCAGCGACAGCGACACCAGGGTGGCGACCCGGTCCCCCACGGCGAGACCGAGCGCCGACTCCGGTCCGACCTCGGCCACCGTGCCGACGAGCATCCCGCCGGACCCGGTCACCGGGTTCTGCATCTTCCCGCGCGTCGAGACGATGTCGAGCACCTCGGCCCGCACCGCGGCACCGTCGCCGGCGTGCTTCTCGGTGAGCTGCCGGAAGGACGCCGCGTCGAGGTTGAGGGTCTCGACGTCGATCCGCACCTCGTCCGGCCAGAGGTCCGGGTCCGCGTCCAGGACCCGGGCGGCCTGCGGCAGCGACGCACCGGCGGGGTCCAGCACGCGGTGGATGCCGACGGGCGAACTGGGGGTCGAGCGCACGAAATCCTCCTTGTGGGGCGACACGCTGCCGCAGGACTTGCGGCGCAATAGTGCCGCAGGCGTGATCCATCCCGTATCCTGCCACGCATGGCACCGAGCATCGAGCAGCCCTATGCCTACCAGCGGCAGGAGCTCGTCGAACCCGACTGGACCCGGATCCCCGCCTGGCGTGACGTCACGTCCGCCCAGTGGGAGAGCGCGCAGTGGCAGCGGGCCCACTGTGTGAAGAACGTGGGGCAGCTGCGGGACGTCATGGGCGACCTCCTCGAGGACCGCTTCTACGCCGACCTCGAGCGCGACCAGGCCGAGCGCGCGACGATGTCGATGCTTCTGCCTCCGCAGATGCTCAACACGATGGTGTCGAGCACCGGCGCAGAGGCCCCGGCCCCCGGCGCCGCCTACACCGAGGCCTTCTACGCCGACCCGGTGCGCCGCTACATGCTGCCGGTGTTCTCCGACCGTCGCAGCGACTGGGCCAGCCACCCGTTCGCCACCCGCGACAGCCTGCACGAGCACGACATGTGGGCGGTCGAGGGGCTGACCCACCGCTACCCCACCAAGGTCCTCGCCGAGCTCCTGCCGACGTGCCCGCAGTACTGCGGGCACTGCACCCGGATGGACCTCGTCGGGAACTCCACGCCCCAGGTCGTCAAGCTCAAGCTCGCCGGCAAGCCGGTCGACCGGCACAGCGCGATGCTCGACTACCTGCACCGCACCCCGGGCGTGCGCGACGTCGTCGTCTCCGGTGGCGACGTGGCGAACATGCCGTGGAAGGGCCTGGAGGCCTTCCTCGACCGGCTCCTCGACGTCGAGTCCATCCGTGACATCCGGCTCGCGACGAAGGCGCTCATGGGCCTGCCGCAGCACTGGCTCCAGCCGGATGTCGTCGAGGGCGTCGCGCGGGTCAGCGCCAAGGCCCGCTCGCGCGGGGTGTCGCTGGCCATCCACACCCACGTCAACAGCGCCGGCTCGGTGACGCCGCTCGTCGCGCAGGCGGCCCGGGCGATGCTCGACGCCGGAGTGCGCGACGTGCGCAACCAGGGCGTCCTCATGCGCGGGGTCAACGACTCCTCCAGCCAGCTGCTCGACCTGTGCTTCGCGCTCCAGGACGAGGCGAGCATCACCCCGTACTACTTCTACATGTGCGACATGATCCCGTTCTCGGAGCACTGGCGGCTCTCGCTGGCCGAGGCCCAGGAGCTGCAGCACCACATCATGGGCTACCTCCCCGGGTTCGCGACGCCGCGGATCGTCTGTGACGTCCCGTTCGTCGGCAAGCGCTGGGTGCACCAGGTGCACAGCTACGACACCGAGAAGGGCATGTCGTACTGGCAGAAGAACTACCGCACGTCCATCGAGGGTGACGACGCCGAGGCGCTCTCTCGTGAGTACGTCTACTACGACCCGATCTACACGCTGCCCGAGAGCGGCCAGGAGTGGTGGCGGCACAACACCGACGTCGAGGGTGCCCACGAGGCCGCCCTGGCCGGGGCCGTCGCCAGCCGCGAGGCCTCCGCAGCCGACCTCGGCTGACCATCGGTCGTAGGCTCGCGGCCATGGCCCGTCGAGCTCCCTCCGGGACGCCCGCCACCGTGGCCCTCACGGCGGCGGGCGTCGCGTTCACCCAGCATCCGTACGAGCACGACCCCTCGGCACCGTCCTACGGGCTCGAGGCGGCCGCGGTGCTCGGGCAGCCACCCGAGCAGGTGTTCAAGACCCTGCTCGTCGCCACCGGCACGGGGCTCGCCGTCGGAATCGTGCCGGTGGCCGGTTCGCTCGACCTCAAGGCGATGGCCGCGGCCCTCGGGGTCAAGAAGGTGACGATGGCCGACCCCGCCGCGGCCGAGCGTTCGACCGGCTACGTCGTCGGGGGGATCTCGCCCGTCGGGCAGAGACGACCCCTGCCGACGGTGCTGGACGAGAGCGCCGGGCAGTTCGACGTCGTCTACGTCTCGGGCGGTCGCCGGGGTCTGGACCTCGGCCTCTCCCCTGCCGACCTGCTCCGGGTCACCGGCGGCTCGCTCGCCGCCATCGCCCGGTAGCGCGGTCAGCGGTGGGCGTCGGCGGCGGCCTGGATCTCGCCGACGTAGCCCGCCCAGTACGCGTCGTCACCCAGGTCGGCGCGGTCGCGGCCCGCCTGGCCGTCGACGAGCTCGCGGAGGATCTCGGCGTGTCCGGCGTGCTGCGCGGTCTCGGCGGTCACCCGCACCAGGAGATGCCCGAACGTCGTGTGCCGGGTCTCCTCCGGCCACCACGCGGGAGCGGCGGGAGCATCGAGCGCGAGCTCGGCGACACTCGCATCGGACCGGCGCCAGGCGTCCCGGTACAGGTCGATGACCCACTCCCGGCTCTCGTCGGCCCGGGCCCACATGTCGGCCCCCTCCCACACCGAGCCGTCCTCGTTCCACGGCAGGGTCGGAGCCGGACGGCCGACGGACTCGCTGAGGTAGCCCAGCTCGACGCCGGCGAGATGCTTGACGAGCCCGAGGAGGTTGGTGCCGGTCGGGGTCATCGGACGGCGGACGTCGTACTCGGACAGGCCGTCGAGGGTCCGCACCATCGCCTCGCGGGCGTCCTGCAGGTAGTGGTGGAGGTCGGCGGCGAGCCCCGCCGGGATGCTCACTCCCACGGGGTCGAGAGGACGACCGTGGTCCGGGTGGAGACGTGCGCGGCGCCGCGGATGCGGGCGATGAGCTCCTCGAGATCGGTGGGGGCGGCGACCCGGACCTTGAGGATGTAGTTCTCGTCCCCGGCCACCGAGTGGCACTCCTCGATCTCGGGGATGCCCTGGAGGCGCTGCGGGATGTCGTCCGGGGCGGCCGGGTCCAGGGGCGTCACCGACATGAACGCGGTGAGCTCGCGCCCCAGCTCGCGGTGGTCGACCTTGGCCGTGTAGCCCTTGACCACCCCGCGCTCCTCGAGGCGCCGGACCCGCTGGTGCACGGCGGACGTCGACATGCCGAGGGCCTTCCCGAGGTCGGTGTAGCTGATCCGTCCGTCCTCCGTCAGGAGGTCGACGATCCGCCGGTCCAGGTCTTCCACCCTCGTGAGCCTAGTGGGTGGTTCCCGTCCGGTCAGCGCCACGCCGGTAGAGGCGGTGCGCCCACTCGGGGGCGACCCGCAGCACCGAGCGGCGCACCTCCACGGGGACGGTGCGACGGACGAGGTCCCGGAGGTCCCGGGGCCGCCGAGGAGCGTGGCTCGACGGGAGCGCCACGCGAGGCACCCGGGCCGTCGAGCCGACCACCGGCGCGGCCGGACCGGCCGGCTTGCGGCCGAAACCCCAGGTCCCCACCTCGTGGCACTCCTCGTAGCCGCCGCCCTGCATGAGCAGCTCGAACACGAGGCGGACCTGCCCGCTGTCGCGCTCCTCGGGGCTGAGCCGCTTGACCCAGGTCTTCTCGCGCATCGAGTCGCTGCCGCCGAGGGTCCAGTCGAGGTCGTCCAGGACCATCCAGCCACCGGGCACGAGCAGCCGGTCGGCGAGGTGGAACGCGAAGCCGGTGGTGTCCCAGGTGTGGCCGCCGTCGATGTACACGAGGTCGAAGCGAGGGGTCGGGTCGTCCCTGAGGAGCTTCATCATCTCCCAGGTGAAGCTCGTGTGCGCCATGACCGGGGTGATGCGCCCGCTCAGGCCGGTGCGTCGACCGAGCTCCCAGATGTTGGGGTCCCGGCGCTCGGCGTCGGTGCGGTCGATGGTCGTGACGTGGCCGCGCTCGGGGTCGACCTCCTCGACCGCCGCCGCCAGGTAGCAGGACGACTTGCCGTGCGCGAAGCCGAGCTCGAGGACCCGGGCGAGCCGGTGCTCCACGACGAAGTCGTACATGACCCTGGCCTGGGCGCTCGTCATGAAGCGCGTCCCCGTCAGGGCCGAGTCGACGGTGCTGAAGTCCACGTGTTCCTCCCGATGGTGTCGGACCGAGCCAACCACGTCCGGTGAGGTCACGGCGGTTTGCGCACCGCGAGTCGTCACGGAGCCACGACGGCATAGGCTCACGCCATGCCGCTGGACCCCGGTCGCCCGACGAAGCTGCTGCTCCTGGACTCCGCGTCGCTGTACTTCCGAGCGTTCTACGGCGTGCCGGACCAGCGCAAGAGCCCCGACGAGACGCCGACGAACGCCCTCCGCGGGTTCCTCGACATGATCGCGACGCTCGTCACCGCGCACCGGCCCACGCATCTCGTCGCCTGCTGGGACGACGACTGGCGGCCGCAGTGGCGGGTCGACCTCGTGCCGACGTACAAGACGCACCGGCTGACGACGGGCTCGGCCACCGCCGAGGAGAGCCCCGACGACCTCACCCCCCAGGTCCCGCTGATCCGCGACGCCCTCGCCGCCGTCGGCATCCCCCGCCTGGGCCTGGCGCATCACGAGGCGGACGACGTGATCGGGACGCTCGTGGTGCGCCACCTCGGCGTCATGCCCGTCGACGTCGTCACCGGGGACCGCGACCTCCTCCAGCTCGTCGACGACGCCCACGGCGTCCGCGTCCTCTACACGGGAAAGGGCGGGGTCCGCGACCCCGACATCGTCACCGAGGCCTACCTCGCCGAGAAGTACGGCGTGAGCAGCGGGGAGGCCTACCTCGAGATGTCCGTGCTGCGTGGCGACACCAGCGACGGGCTCCCCGGCGTCAAGGGCATCGGCGACAAGACCGCTGCGGCGCTCATCGCGCAGTACGGCTCGCTCGCCGGTCTCCGCACCGCCGTCGCGTCGGGCGACCCGGCGATCAAGGGGGCCCGACGCACCAACCTCGAGGCGGCGGCCGCCTACCTCGATGTCGCCCCGCAGGTCGTGCGGGTCGTGCGCGACGCCGGCGTCCCGGACGTCGACCTGGCCCTGCCCGCACAGGTCGCCGACCGCCTGGCCCTCGACGAGCTCGCGGCGCGGCACGGCCTCGAGAACCCCGTTGGCACGTCTGCTCACGGCTCTCGACCTCGGCTGAGCCGGCCCCGCATCAGTCCCAGCGGCAGGACGCGGCCTCACGGCACTCCGAGACGACCAGCCCGCCGTCCTCGGCCACCACGTACACGGCCAGGCTCCGGGCAGGAGCCGCCGAGCCGCCCGCCGCGGGCTCCGGGGACGACATCACGACGGTCAGCGACCCCGGGCCGGAGGCCGTTGCGGTGACCGGCGCGACGAGCCCCTCCTCCCCCGACCACTGCACCGCCGTGTCCGGCGGCACCGTCACCCCGCCGTCGCCGTGCACGGTGAACACCATCGGGTCGGCCGGCGGGGACGAGGCGCCGGACACCAGGCCGCACAGGACCACGACGACCCGCCCGTCCCGCACCGGCTGACGCCAGTCACGGACGGCGAGGGCGGTCGGCCAGTGGTGCGTCCACTCGACGACGGGGCGCGTCCGCAGGCACTCGGTGGCGTTGGTCGGCGGCCACGTCTCCGGGTGCTGGGGCCGTGGGGGTCCGCCGCCGGTCGCGCAGCCGCTCACGGCCACCAGCAGCGCGACGGCTCCGGTGGTCCCGGTACGTGGCGACGACCCGCCGGCCATGCTTCGAGTCTGAGCCCCTCCGTCGACAGGGGTCAAGCAGGGCGTCAGTCGAGGCGGTCGGCGGCGACGACGCCGCGCATGACCGCCCGGACGGCCTGCCGGGCCGTGCGGCGCAGCTCGGTGTCGGTCGCGGCGTCGCCGATCTGGTCGAGCAGGTCGACGAGCTGCTTGCACCGCCGGACGAAGTCGCCGGCCGCCATGTCCTGGCCACGCAGGACGTCGTCGAGCCGGCCGCCCGAGGCCCAGCGGTGCACCATCCACGCCATGCCCCCGTCGGGCATCGACGTCGTCGGCAGGTCGTGCTCGGTCTCGAGGTCCTCGATCTCGGACCACAGCCGCTCCATGGTCTTCACCGCGTCGCCGACGTCGTCGGTGGGCATCCGGGGCGCGACGTCGGCCTCCTCGTGGCGCGGCTCGTGCACGAGGGATGACACGGCCGCGGCCAGCCCTGGGGCGTCGAGCCGCTTCCACACGTCGTGCCGCAGGCACTCCGCCGCGAGCAGGTCCTTCTCGGTGTAGAGACGGCGGAGCCGTTCACCCCGCTCGGTGACGACCGTCCCGCCGTCGGCGAGGTAGCCGAGCCGCTCGAGCGCATCACAGATCCGGTCGAAGGTCCGGGCCACCGTGTTGGTGCGGCCCTCCACCCGCCGCTGCAGGCCCGTCGTCTCCCGCTTCAGCCGCCACCAGCGCTCGGCCCAGCGGGCGTGCTCCTCGCGCCGGGGACACCCGTGGCACGGGTGGTCCTTCAGCTGCCGGCGCAGGTGCTCCACCCGCGCGGTGTCGGCGGCGGTCACGTCGGCCCGGCCCCTGCGTGAGGGGGCGTCCTCGATGCCGCGCGGCGTCGCGATGCGCAGCGACGTCGCGAGGTCACGGCGCGCCTTGGGCGACTTCGCGTTGAAGTGCGGCGGGACCTTGACCTGGGCCACCGCCTCGACCGGCTCCGGGACGTCGACGAGGGTGAGGCGACGGAACTGCTTGTCCTCGGTGACGACGCCGGGGCCCATCGGGGTGCCCTTGGCGGCGCGGGCCGGCTGGACGACGACGGCCCACCCGGCGCGGCGGCCCGCCGGGATGCGGATGACGTCGCCGATCCGCAGCTTCTCCATCGAGACCGCCGCCTCGGCGCGCCGGGAGGCGGCCCGCGACTTGCGGCCGTCCTTCTCGGCGTCGGCCAGCTCGCGGCGGATCCGGGCGTACTCGCGGAAGTCGCCGTAGTCGCAGTGCATCGCCTCCGCGTACCCGTCGAGGCCGTCCTCGTTCTTGCGGAGCTGGGTCGCGATCCCGACGACGGCCCGGTCGGCCTGGAACTGGGCGAAGGAGGTCTCGAGCACCTCGCGGGCGACCTCACGGCCCACCTGTCCGACGAGGTTGACGGCCATGTTGTAGGTGGGGCGGAAGCTCGAGCGCAACGGGTAGGTGCGCGTGGAGGCGAGACCGCCGACGGCCATCGGGTCCATCCCGCGGGTCCACTGGACGACCGCGTGCCCTTCGACGTCGATGCCGCGGCGCCCCGCGCGTCCCGTGAGCTGGGTGTACTCCGCCGGCGTGATGTCGACGTGCGCCTCGCCGTTGTACTTGACGAGCTTCTCGAGCACGACGGTGCGGGCCGGCATGTTGATCCCGAGCGCCAGGGTCTCGGTGGCGAACACGGCCCGGATCCGGCCGTCGGTGAACAGCTCCTCGACGATCTCGCGGAACAGCGGCAGCATCCCCGCGTGGTGGGCCGCGAACCCCCGGCTCAGCCCCTCGACGAAGTCCCAGTACCCGAGGATGCCGAGGTCCTCGTCGGCGAGGGACCCGACGCGCTCCTCGACGTGGCGGCGGATGCGGTCGCCGTCGCGCTCGGACACGAGCCGGGTCCCCGCGGCGAGCAGCTGCCCCACGGCGGCCTCACAGCCGACCCGGCTGAAGATGAAGGTGATGGCGGGCAGCAGGCCCTCGCGTTCGAGGTCCTCGACGACCTCGGCCCGGGTCGCGCCCCCGGCGGGCCGGCTCCCCCGCGCGAAACCACGCCCCCCCGGCCCGCCGCCGGGCCCCCGAGGTGGCGTGCGGTCCCGTCGGTTGCGGCCTCCCCGGCCCGCAGCGGCACCGCCGAGCCGGCGGGCGTCGTCGGTGAACCGGCCCTGCTGCTCGGCGCCCCGGATCGCGTGCAGCAGATCGGGGTTGACCCGGTTGCCCGCGAACAGGTCGAACATCGTCGTGCCGACGAGCATGTGCTGGAAGAGCGGGACCGGACGGTGCTCGGAGACGACGACCTCGTGGTTGCCGCGGACCTCCGCCAGCCACGCGCCGAACTCCTCGGCGTTGCTCACCGTCGCCGACAGCGACACGACCTGCACCGACTCCGGCAGGTGGATGATGACCTCCTCCCAGACGGCTCCCCGGAAGCGGTCGGCGAGGTAGTGGACCTCGTCCATGACGACGAAACCCAGGCCGGTGAGGGTGCGCGAGCCGGCGTACATCATGTTCCGCAGGACCTCGGTCGTCATGACGACGACCGGGGCCTCGCCGTTGACCGACGAGTCGCCGGTCAGGAGGCCGACGTTGGCGGCGCCGTGGGTGCGGACGAGGTCGTGGTACTTCTGGTTCGACAGGGCCTTGATCGGCGTCGTGTAGAACGCCTTGCGTCCCGTCGCGAGCGCGAGGTGCACGGCGAACTCGCCGACGATCGTCTTGCCGGCGCCGGTGGGCGCCGCGACGAGCACGCCCTTGCCCTCTTCGACGGCCTCGCAGGCGCGGAGCTGGAAGTCGTCGAGCGGGAAGTCGAGGGCGGCGGTGAAGCGCCCGAGCTCTGCGCGTTCCCGTCGGTTCCGGGCCGCGGCTGCGGCATACCGCTCAGCGGGACTGGGCATGGGCTCAGGCTACGTCAGGGCTCACGCCAGGACCGACAGCGCGCCGGGGACGACCTCGAGGTCGATCGGCAGCGGCGCGAACCGTTCGCCGTCGGCGTACGCCACGATGCCGCGCGCCTCGAGGCGCACCGTGCGGGCCCGGACGATCTGGACGGCCGGGTGGCCCGTGTGCGCCCCCGTGAAGACCTTCGGGAAGACCCGGAGGAACTCGTGGACCGGGATCCGGTGCAGGACGAGCACGTCGAACAGCCCGTCGTCGAAGGCCGCGTCCGGGGTCACCCGCATGCCGCCGCCGTAGGCGGGGCCGTTGCCGACCGCGACGAGCATCGCGTCGGTGTCCATCCGCTGCCCGTCGAGGGTGAGGACGTACGGGATGGGGCGGAACACCGGCAGCTCGCGCATGATCGCGAGGTTGTAGCGCATCGGCCCCTTCGGCCACCGCCACTGGTTCGCCCGCTCGTTGACGACGGCGTCGAACCCGGCAGCCAGCACCCCGACGAACCAGCGCTCCTCCCCCGCGGCCGTGACGAGCCGGCCCGCGTCGACGGGCCGGGTCCGACCGTGCAGGATGCGCTCGACCGCCTTCGCGGCGTCGCGCACCGGCAGCCCCAGCTCGCGGGCGATGTCGTTACCGGTCCCCGCGGCGATCACCCCGAGCGGCACGTCGGTGCCGGCGCAGAGGTTCGCCCCGAGATGGACCATCCCGTCGCCTCCGGCGACGACGACCGCGTCCACCGCCCGGTCGGCGATGGCCCTGCGGCCGTGCTCCAGCGCACCGCGCGCGTCGGCCGCCGACAGGTCGAGCACCTCGGTCCCCGCCGCCCGCAGCAGCGTCAGCGCCTCCAGTCCGATCCTGCGGCCGCTGTTCCTCCCCGACGTCGGGTTGACGATCAGCCCGAGCCGGGTCACAGCTCCGAGGCTTCGGTGTCGTCGACGTCGAGCCACTCGGGACGCTTGGCCGCCTTGCGCTTGTCGAGCCAGCGGCAGAGCACCCAGGCACCGAAGTACAGGACGGTCAGCGGCGCGGCGAAGACGAACATCGTGAAGGGGTCGGCGGTCGGGGTCGCGACGGCGGCGAAGACGAAGATGAGGACGACGGCGACGCGCCACCCCTTGATGAGCCGCGCGGCCGGCATCACGCCGATGACGTTGAGGCCGACGAGCACGACGGGGAAGAGGAAGCCGATGCCGAAGACGAGGATGAAGCGGGTGACGAACGCGAAGTACATCGACACCTGCTGGATGTTCGAGGTCCCCGCGGGGCTCAGCCCGTAGAGGATCGACAGGCTCTGCGGCAGGATCGAGTACGCCAGCGCGCACCCGGCGAGGAACAGCGGGATCGTCGCGGCGAGGAAGGCGAGCGAGACCCGCTTCTCCTTGCGGGTCAGGCCCGGCACGATGAACGCCCACACCTGGTAGAGCACGACCGGGCTGGCGACGATGAACCCGACGAAGATCGACAGGCTGATGAGGTTGGACAGCGCCGACGTGGCCTCACCGAAGTTGAGGCTGATGTCGTTGTCGGGGTTGGCCCGGGCGTACTCGTAGAACGGGTCGGTGAGGAACTCGAAGACCCGGTCGTAGAAGACTCCGGCGACGACCGCCGCCACGAAGATCGCGGCCGCCGCGAAGACGAGCCGGCGACGGAACTCCCGGAAGTGCTCCGAGAGGGTCATCCTGCCTTCGGGGTCGCGAGGACGACGACGCGGTCGGGCCATGGAGGGGGTGGGTGGAGGCGTCAGGCGACGGGGCCGGACTGGTTGTCCGTCTTCGGCGACTTCTCGTGGACGGCGTTACCGGTCTCGTCCGGAGTGACGACGTCCTCGACGGCGCGGTCCTGGGTGATGGGCTCACCACGGACGGTCTCGGTGGACGCGGCCGACTTGTTGGCCTCGTTGTCCTTCTTCATCTCGTCGACCTCGGACTTGAACACCCGGGCCGAGCGGCCCAGGCTGCGCGCCGCGTCAGGCAGGCGCTTCCAGCCGAAGATGAGGATGATCAGCACCGCGATGATGATGATCTCGGGCGGTCCGATTCGGCCCATGGGTGTCCATCTCCTTCAGAGATCGATGTTGCTAGTCAGTCTACGCGGGCCCAGCGTGGCATCCGCGCTGCCCGGTGTGCGGAGCGGGTCGCGACCTGGTCGGCGCGACGCTGCCGATACTCCTCGCGGAGGCTGTGCGGGTCCTGCGTGACGGCTGTGCGCGCCTCGGCATCACCGCGGAGACGCTCGGCCTGGGTGTCCAGCGCCGCGAGCACCGCCCCGGCCCGGGACACCTCGGCGCCCAGTGCCTTCGCGCTCCGCCAGGCCGTGCGCGCCCGGAGACCCACGAGCAGCGCGCCACCCAGCACGAGGACGACCCACAGGGCGACCCAGCCCCACCACGGCAGCACGGTCAGCGCTCCCCGGTGCGGCCGTAGCTGTGCAGGGCAGCGCGCGCACCGTCGCGGACCTCGGCGACGACGTCGGCCGGCTCGAGGACGTGCCCCCGGCCGCCGAGACGCCACAGGAGCCGGCGCAGCCACGCGGTGTCGGCGGTCCGCAGGGTCACGACCTGCCCCCCGCCGTCGGCGGCAGGCACCTCCTGGACGGAGTCGACCGGGTAGTAGTCGGACACCCACGTGGCGCCGGGCAGGAGCCGCAGGGTGACGACGACGTCGTCCGGCGCCGGGCGGAAGGTGCCCTCGGACAGGTCGCGTTCGCTGGCCTCGGGGGGCGGCGTGCCGTCGACGTCGAGGACGGTCAGCTCCTCCACCCGGTCCATCCGGAACAGCCGGGTGTCCTCGGCCCGGTGGCACCAGCCCTCGAGGTACCACTGACCGTCGATCCCGACGACGCGCATCGGGTCCACGTCGCGCTCGGTGGCCTCGTCGCGGGCGGGCACGACGTAGCGCAGGTGGATGCGGCGCCGGTCGGCGATGGCCTGCCGGGCCCGGGCGAGCAGCTCGGGCGAGCCACCCTCGGCGACCTCGGCGCGGACCCGGCTGGCCGGGGCTGCCGCGTCGCCGGCGGCGGACTCCAGCTTCGCGAGCGCGCGGTCGACGGCGTCGCGCTCGTCGAGCCCCGGGACCTCGCGCAGGGCCCGCAGCCCGACGATGAGCGTGACGGCCTCGTCGACGCCGAGCCGCAGCGGGCGCGCGATCGAGTCGGCGTTCCCGACGAAGACCCGACCGCCCTCCCAGTCGGCCTCGATCAGCTCGTCGGGCAGCTGGCCGTACCCGCACAGGAAGAGCAGCCGGAGGTCGGCCTCGAGCTGGGTCGTCGTGACGCCGAGGTCCTCGGCGGCCTCGGCGAGGTCGATGCCCTGCCTGTTCACGAGCCACGGCACCATCGTGAGCAGCCGGGCGAGGCGCGCGGTGGCGGTCTCCTGCGGGACGGGCGGCATCAGGGCGCCCCTCCCCCGTGGGCCGCGAGGGCGCCGCGGAGCCGCCCGAGGACGGCGTCCACGAGCTCGCGCGGCTGCTCGACGACGACGTCCGCGCCGTACCCCGCGACCTCCTCGGCGAACGCGTCGAGGTCGCCGTAGTCGAGGTCGACGAGCGACCAGACGTCGTCGACGTCGCCGACGGTGCGGGCCCGGCGACGCAGGGCGTGCCCGGTGCCCTGGCGGACCCGCAGCACGGCCGGGCTCGGCTGGGCGGCGGGGGCGGCAGCCGTGCGGGTCATGACCTCGGGCTCGTGGTCGGGCGGGACCTCGAACGCGCCGGGGCCCCCGCCGGCACGGACGGGGCCGGTGATTCGGGAGAGCCGGAAGACGCGGGGAGCCGCTCGGTCCTCGTCGTAGGCGTTGAGGTACCAGTGGCCGTGCCAGGACACCAGCGACCACGGCTGGACGCGCCGCGCGGTGGCCTCGGGCGCCTCGGCCCGCCGGTAGTCGAAGCGGAGCCGCACCCGCCGCAGCACGGCGTCCTTGACGGCGTCGAAGGCCGGCTCGGTGGTGCGCAGCCGGGGCTCGATGCCGATGAGCGCGCCGACGTCCCGCTCGACCCCGGCCGCGCGGAGCTTGCGCAGCGCCTGCGCGGCGGGCCCGGCCAGCGAGGCCTGCGCCCAGGTCCGGCTCGCGAGCCCGAGGACGGCGAGCTCGTCGGGCTCGAACTCGATGTCGGGCAGGGCGTAGTCGCGCTGGTGGATGCGGTAGCCGGGCTCGTCGTCCCACAGGACGTCGATGTCCTCGGTGACGAGCGGGATCCCGAGCTCGCGCAGCTCGTCCTTGTCGCGCTCGAACATCCGCTCGAAGGCCTCGGTCGAGGCATTGGTGCCGTACTGCGGCACGAGCTGGCGGATCTGGGCCTTGGACAGCGGCCGCCGCGTGTACAGCAGGACCAGGACGAGGTTGAGCAGTCGCTCGGTCTTCACCTGGGCCGCGCTCGGCGCACCACCCCCGGACTCGCTGCTCACCCGCCAGACGGTACACGGACGGCTACGCTGCCGGGCGTGATGCAGTGGCGCGCCGGGACCGTGGTCGAGCACCGTCGGCAGTGGCCGGGGGCCGCCGAGCTCGTCGGTCGCCCTCGAGGGGAGCCCCGAGACGGTCCGCGCCCTCGCCTACACCTCGGTCACCGGCGTCCCCGAGGTGGGCGAACGGGTGCTCCTCAACGCCTCCGCGCTGCTGCGCGGCCTCGGGACGGGCGGGCTGGCCTTCGTCGTCGCCCGGGCCGACGTGCTGCCCGAGGACCCGGCGGCCGGGCCGGGGCACATCGTCAAGGCGCGGTACACCCCGCTCCAGCAGATGCTGCTCGCCGTCGACGAGCAGGACAGCCCGCACCACGCGGCCCTCGCCGACGCCGACGACCTCGAGGCGATGCCGGTCGTGGTCGCCGACCTGCACAGCGCCCTGCCCGCGGTGGTGGCCGGCGTGCGCGCCGTGCGACCCGGGGCGCGGGTGGCCTACGTCATGACCGACGGCGGGGCGCTGCCCGCGGCCTTCTCCCGTGCGGTCGCCGGGCTGCGCGGCGCCGGGTGGGTCGAGGCGTGCCTCACCGTCGGGCAGGCCTTCGGCGGGGACCACGAGGCGGTCACGGTGCACACCGGCCTGCTCGCGGCCCGCCATGTGGTCGGTGCCGACGTCGTCGTCGTGGCCCAGGGGCCGGGGAACGTCGGCACCGGCACCCGCTGGGGGTACTCGGGGGTCGCGGCCGCCGACGCGCTGCACGCCGTCGACGTCCTCGGCGGCCGCGGCGTCGCGTCCCTGCGGGTCTCGGGGACCGACCGGCGCGAACGCCACCACGGCATCAGCCACCACAGCCGCACGGCCTACGGGCGGGCCCTGCTGACGCCCGCGGACGTCCCGGTGACGGCACTGCCGGACCTCGACCTCGACGCGCTCGTGCGCCGCCAGCTCGACGACCTCGTCGCGACGGCCCGTGCGCCGCTCACCCCGGTCGAGGTGCCCGCCGACGGCCTGCTCGACGCGCTCCGGGACAGTCCCGTGGCGTTGTCGACGATGGGCCGGGGGCTCGACGAGGACCCGGCGCCGTTCCTCCTCGCGGCGGCTGCCGGGGCCTACGCGGCCTCGGTCAGCGCACGTCCATGAGGTCGACGACGAAGATCAGCGACTCGCCCGGCTTGATGACGCCACCGGCACCGCGCTCGCCGTAGGCCTTGTCGGACGGGATGGTGAGCTTGCGGCGCCCGCCGACGCGCATCCCCGTGATGCCCTCGTCCCAGCCGGCGATGACCATGCCGACCCCGAGCCGGAACTCCAGGGGCGCGCCGCGGTTCCACGAGGCGTCGAACTCCTCGCCGGTGGAGTGGGCGACCCCCACGTAGTGCGCCGAGACCGTGCTGCCCGGGGTGGCCTCGACACCGTCACCGACGGTGATGTCCTCGATGACGAGGTCGGTGGGCGGCGCCTCGCCGGGGAAGTCGATCTCGGGCTTGGTGGGCTCGCTCATGGCGTGTCTCCTCGGGGTCGGTGGTGGTCGGGGATGACCGCGGTCAGTACGCGGCGAGGATGTCGACGACGAAGACGAGGGTGTCGTCACCCTTGATCGTGTCACCGCTGCCGGCGTCGCCGTAGCCGTCCTTCGGGGGGATGACGAGCAGCACGCGGCTGCCGACGGTCTGGCCGAGGATCCCCTCGTCCCAGCCCTTGATGACCTGGCCGCCACCGACGGCGAACTCGAAGTACGGCTGCTCGGGCCGGTTGGCGCTGGAGTCGAAGACCTCGCCGTTGCGGAGCAGGGCACCGGTGTAGGCGACGCGGACCGTCTGGCCCTCCTCGACCTTGGCGCCCTCGCCCTCGATGAGCGGCTGGATGACGGTGTCCTTCGGGGCCTTGGCGTCCTTGGGGATCGTGATGGTCGCCGGCTTGCCGTCGTTCATCGTGACCGTCGGCAGGCCCTTCTTGGGGGCGACCTCCGTGCCGGTCGCCTCGTCGAGGACCGTCGAGGTGCCCACGAGGTCGACGACGAAGATGACCGGGTCGTCCTTGGTGATGCCGAGCTGCTGGTTGCCGGTGTCGCCGTAGGCGTCGGCCGGGGTCGAGGCGATGACCATCCGGCTCCCCACCTTCGTGCCCGGGATCTCGCTCTTGAACGACGCGAAGAGCTCCTCGGCGCCGAGGTCGAGCCCGACGGGCCCGTTCTCCCAGGTACTCGTGAGGACCTTGCCGTCGGTGGCGTTGAGCAGGACCGCCTGGATCGACACCAGGTCGTCCGCGCTCACCTCGTCGCCGGAGCCGTCGGTGACGACCTCGGACTCGGTGCGCGTCGACCTCGACGGGCGCCTCGATCGAGACCTCCGGCTCCTTCGCGGGGTCGTCGCCGGTGACGGTGATGGCCTCCAGGGTCGCGGAGGCGGGCTGGCCGGCGGTGTCCTCGCCGCAGCCGGCGAGCACGACGGCTCCGCTCAGGGCAGCGATGGACAGCAGGGTGGTGAGGCGACGGGGCACGGGGTGGACACCTTCGGTTCGGGGACGCCGGGTGCGGCGCGAACGGCTGTCCACGATAACCGCGGGACCTGGGAAGTTCCGCATCGCCGGCTGTGAGAAGCGGTGTCCGTGCAGGTCAGCGGGCAGGTGTCACGGGGTGGACATGCCGGCGACGAGGCGGTCGACGCGGGCGTCCTCGGCGAGGAACGGGTCCTTGCACAGCACGGTCCGCTGCGCCTGGTCGTTGAGCTTCAGGTGCACCCAGTCGACGGTGAAGTCGCGGCGGTGCTCCTGGGCGGCCCGGATGAAGTCGCCGCGCAGCTTGGCCCGGGTCGTCTGCGGCGGGCGCACCTTGGCCTCGAACACCTCCGGGTCCGAGACGATCCGCGCGACCCGGCCCCGGCGCTGGAGCAGGTAGAACAGGCCCCGGCTGCGGTCGATGTCGTGGTACGCCAGGTCGATCTGCGCCAGCCGGGGGTGCTCCAGGTCGAGCCCGTGCCGCGTCGCGTACTCGTCGAGGAGGCGGTACTTGACGACCCAGTCGATCTCGCCGCCGACGAGCCCCAGGTCGTCGGTCTCGACCGCGGTCAGGGTGCGGTCCCACAGGTCGAGCACGCGCTCGTGGAGGGAGTCGGTGGCGCCCTCGCGCGCGACGAACTCGGCGGCCTTCGCGTGGTACTCCCGCTGGAGGTCCAGGGCCGACAGCTCACGGCCGTTCGCGAGCCGCACCGTGCGCCGGCCCGTCATGTCGTGCGAGATCTCACGGATCGCCCGGATCGGGTTCTCGAGGGTGAGGTCGCGCATCACGACACCGGCCTCGATCATCCGCAGGACGAGGTCGGCCGAGCCCACCTTGAGCATCGTCGTCGGCTCGGCCATGTTCGAGTCGCCGACGATGACGTGGAGCCGGCGGTAGTGCTCGGCGTCGGCGTGCGGCTCGTCCCGGGTGTTGATGATCGGCCGGCTCCGGGTGGTCGCCGACGACACGCCCTCCCAGATGTGGTCGGCACGTTGGCTGAGCGCGTACGTGGCGCCCTTGCTCGTCGTGACGAGCTTGCCGGCGCCGCACGTCAGCTGGCGGCTGATGAGGAACGGCAGCAGCGTCTCGGACAGGGCCTGGAACTCGCCGGACCGGGTGACGAGGTAGTTCTCGTGGCACCCGTAGGAGTTGCCCGCGGAGTCGGTGTTGTTCTTGAAGACGTAGATGTCCCCCGCGACACCGTCCTCGTGCAACCGGGCCTGGGCGTCGGCGACGAGCCCTTCGACGATCCGCTCCCCCGCCCGGTCGTGGGTGACGACCTGGCGGACCGAGTCGCACTCGGCCGTCGCGTACTCGGGGTGCGACCCGACGTCGAGGTAGAGCCGCGAGCCGTTGGTCAGGAAGACGTTGCTCGACCGGCCCCACGCCACGACCTTGCGGAACAGGTACCGGGCGACCTCGTCGGGGGTCAGCGTGCGCTGGCCCCCGGTGGAGCAGGTGATGCCGTACTCGTTCTCGATCCCGAAGATCCGACGGGTCCCGCGCGTGCTCACTCGGCGGCGCCGTCCTGGCCGGGACGCTGGGTCTGCGGGTTCGTGGCCGCGTGCCGGGGGGCCGCGTCGTCGTCGGTCGCCGGGACGTCGGCGGTGGGGTCGTCGGCGCTGAGGAGCCGGTCGAGGAGCTCGCCCTGGACCCGGCGGAAGCGGCGCCGGGGCCGGTGCCGGTCCAGGATCGCCACCTCGAGCTGCTCGGGGGCCAGGCTGCGGGACTCCCCGCCCGCCGGGTCCGCCCCCAGCTGGCGCACCGCGAGCGCGAGAGCCTCGGCGAGGTGCATCCCCGGGCGCCAGGCCTCGGTGAGTCCCGCGTCGATCTGCTCGGCGCCACCGCCCATCGCGACGAACCCGTGCTCGTCCGCCACCGACCCGTCGTAGGTCAGCCGGTAGATCTGGTCCGCGTCCGGGGAGGCGCCCACCTCGGCCACGACGAGCTCGACCTCGTAGGGCTTGGACTCCTGGGTGAACACGGTCCCGAGGGTCTGCGCGTACGCGTTCGCCAGGCCCCGGGCGGTGACGTCGGAGCGGTCGTAGGAGTAGCCGCGCAGGTCGGCGTAGCGCACCCCCGCCACCCGGAGGTTCTCGAACTCGGGGTACTTGCCGACGGCGGCGAACGCGATCCGGTCGTAGATCTCGGAGATCTTGTGCAGGGCGCGGCTCGGGTTCTCGGCCACGAACGCGATGCCGCCGTCGTACTGGAGCACGACGACCGCTCGACCCCGGGCGATGCCCTTGCGCGCGAAGTCGGCCCGGTCCTTCATCAGCTGCTCGGGCGAGACGTAGAACGGCATGCCGGCGGTCATCGGGCACCTCCCGGGTTGTCGACCCGCGCGGCGATGACGCCGTCGACGACGGCGGCGACGTCGTCCTCGGGCGCGAAGCGGGTGCCGTCGGCGTCGACCACGCCGACGGTGGGCCAGATGCGGCGTCCGACGTCGGGGCCGCCGGTGGCGGAGTCGTCGTCGGCGGCGTCGTAGAGGGCCTCGACGGCGACCCGGACCGCGTCCTCGACGCTGCGCCCCCGCCGGTACAGCTTCTTGAGCGAGCCGCGGGCGAAGAGCGAGCCCGAGCCGACGCTGTGGTGGTCGAGCTCCTCGTAGCAGCCGCCGGTGACGTCGTAGGAGAAGATCCGGCCGCGGCCGTCCTCGAGGTCGTAGCCCGCGAACATCGGCACGACCGACAGGCCCTGCATCGCCATCCCGAGGTTGCCCCGGATCATCGAGGCCAGCCGGTTGGCCTTGCCCTCGAGCGACATCAGCGTGCCCTCGATCTTCTCGTAGTGCTCGAGCTCGACCTGGAAGAGGCGCACCAGCTCGATGGCCAGCCCGGCGGTCCCCGCGATGCCGACGAGGCTGTACTCGTCGGTGGCGAAGACCTTCTCCATGTCCCGGTTGGCGATGATGTTGCCCATCGTCGCCCGCCGGTCACCGGCCATGACGACCCCGCCGTCGAAGATGACCGCGACGATCGTCGTGCCGTGCGGCGCCTCGAGGGCGGCCCCCGGGGGAAGCGACCGTCGGGACGGCAGCATCGCGGGCGCGTGCGCCGACAGGAACTCGGCGAACGAGGACGACCCCGGGACGAGGTATGCCGCGGGGAGCCGTCCGGACTCGGCTCCCGGGGTCACTGGCCGCCCTTCTGGACGAACCCGCGCACGAACTCCTCGGCGTTGGACTCCAGCACACCGTCGATCTCGTCGAGGATGTCGTCGATCTCGCTCACCTGGGCGGCGGGTGCTGCGGCCGCGGCCTCGGGGGCGTCACCGTCATCCGGACCGTCGTCGCGGCGCTGCGGCCTGACCTGCTCCTGACCGGGCATGTGGACCCCTCCTGAGGTTCGGGACGTGACCCGAGCCTAGTCGGACGAACCGTGCCAGGAGTGGGCGGTCCCGACTCGGCGGGTCACGGTGTGGCGCTCGGGTCCTCGCGCGGCGGGTCGGGCTCGGCGGTCGCCGCCAGGGCGCGCAGCAGGGACGCCGCGTCGGGGGCGCTGCGGACGATGTCGCCCACGCCCGCCTCGGTGCCGCGCAGCGGCTCCAGCATCGGGACGCGCTGGAGCATCCGCTGGCCGGCGACGTCGAAGATCACCGAGTCCCAGGAGGCCGCGATGACGTCGTTCGGGAAGCGCGCGAGGCAGGTGCCCCGGAACCAGGCGCGGGTGTCGGTGGGGGGCTCCGTGACGGCGCGCACGACGTCCGCCTCGTCGACGAGGACCTCGAGGCGCCCCGCGGCCGCCAGCCGGTGCGCGATCCCGCGGTCGGCCCGCACGTCGGACCACTGGAGGTCCACGGCCTTGAGCCGCGCGTCGCCCCAGCCGAGCCCGTCACGCTCCCGGTACCCCTCGAGCACCGCGAGCTTGGCGACCCAGTCGACCTCGCGCCGGGCCTCCATGGGGTCCCGGCCCAGCCTGTCCAGCACGGTCGACCACCAGTGCAGCACCTCGGCCGTGTCCGGGTCCGGGGAGCCGCCGGACCGCTCGTCGACGAAGGCGGCGGCCCGGTCGTGGTACTCCCACAGCAGCTCGACGGCGCTCACCCGCCGGCCGTCGACGAGCTCGAGCTTGGTCTGCAGGGTCGGGTCGTGCGACACCTCGTGCAGCGTGGCGACGGGGCGACGGACCGAGAGGTCGACACCGATGGCATCCGCCTCGATCATCGCGAGGACGAGGGACGTCGTGCCCATCTTGAGGAGGTTGGCGACATCGGCGTGGTTGCAGTCCCCGATGATGACGTGGAGCCGGCGGTACTTGTCGGCGACGGCGTGCGGCTCGTCCCGGGTGTTGATGATCGGGCGCTTGAGCGTCGTCTCGAGCCCGACCTCGACCTCGAAGAAGTCGCTGCGCTGGGCGATCTGGTACCCCGGGGTGCGCGAGTCCACGCCGATCCCGACGCGCCCGCTGCCGCACATCACCTGGCGGGCGACGAAGAACGGGGTGAGGTGCCGGACGATCGAGGCGAACGGGGTCGCGCGCGACATGAGGTAGTTCTCGTGGGTGCCGTACGAGGAGCCCTTGCCGTCGGTGTTGTTCTTGTACAGGTTGACGCCCGGCGGAACGGTCGCGAGCCGGGCCACCGCCTCCCGCATGACGAGCTCGCCGGCCCGGTCCCACGTGACGGCCGCGCGCGGGGTGGTCACCTCTGGTGAGCTGTACTCCGGGTGGGCGTGGTCGACGTACAGCCGCGCACCGTTGGTCAGCACGACGTTGGCCAGCGTGGGGTCCTCGACGTCGTCGGTCAGCTGGCTCGGATGCGCCTGCCCGCGGCCCATGTCGAACCCGCGCGCGTCCCGCAGCGGCGCCTCGTCGGCGTAGTCCCAGCTGGCCCGGGCGGGGCGGATGCCCCGTGAGGTGGCGTAGGCGGTCACGACGTCCCCCGACGCGACCATCGGGTTGGCCTGCGGGTCGCCGGGCACGACGATGCCGTACTCGGTCTCGATCCCCATGACCCGGTGCACACTCATGCCTCGACGATACTGACGTGGTGCGCTCCTACCGCGGCATGTCCCCGCTGACGACACTCGTCAGCGCCGTCGCCGACCTCACCCGACCCCCCGTCGAGTCGCTCGACATCGACGGGATCCACCGGGAACGGGCCGGGGTCCGGCCCCGCGGCCGCGTCGCCGCGCTGCTCCTCGGCGACGTCGACCCGACCGTGGGCATCACGTACGGGACGGCGCCCGCTCGCGACGACCACGAGATCCCCCTGCGCATCTACCGACCCCGGGCCCTGCGGGACGCCCGGACCGACGTGCCGGTCGTCATGTGGTTCCACGGCGGCGGCTGGGTGTGGGGCAACCTCGTCGACTACGACTCGTTGTGCACCCTCATCGCCGCCCGGGTGGGTGCCGTCGTCGTCTCGGTCGACTACCGGATGGCGCCCGAGCACCGGGCCCCCCGCGCGGCGCTGGACTGCGTCGACGCGACCACCTGGGTGGCGGCCTCCGGGGACGTGCTGCGGGCCGACACCCGGCGGATGGCCGTGGCCGGCGACTCCGCGGGCGGCAACCTGGCGGCGGTCGTGGCGCAGGTGATGCGCGACCATGCGATGACGAACCTGCGGCACCAGGCGCTGATCTACCCCGCGACGGACCTCACGATGTCCTCGCCCTCGCTCGAGGAGCACGCGAACGCGCCGGTCCTGACCCGGCGCTCGGTCGACGCCTTCCGCGACCACTACCTGTCGCCGGGCGCGGACCCCCGCGACCCGCTCGTGTCCCCCCTGTGGGGTGACCTGCACGACCTGCCGCCCGCGCTCGTGCAGACGGCCGACGTCGACCCCATCCGCGACGACGGCATCCGGTACGCCGTGGCGCTCGACGCCGCCGACGTGCCGACCCGGCTCACGAACTACCTCGGGGTCCCGCACGGGTTCGCCTCGTTCCCGGGCGCCAGCCCGCTCGGGCGTCAGCAGCGCGCAGAGCTCGTCACAGAGCTCTCCCGCGCCCTGACCGGGCGGCTACCCTGACGCCATGCGCGAGATAGTGGTCTTCTCCGGGTCCGCGCACCGCGATCTCGCCCACCGGATCTGCGACGCGCTGGGCGTGCCGCTCTCGGACTCGGTGACGAGCCGCTTCAGCAACGACTGCCTCCAGGCGCAGCTGCTCGCCAACTGCCGGCAGCGCGACGTCTACATCGTCCAGCCGCTCGTCCCGCCGACCCAGGACTCCCTCATGGAGCTCCTGCTCATGGTCGACGCGGCCCGGGGAGCCTCCGCGGCGATGGTGACGGCGGTCATCCCGCACTTCGCGTACGCGCGGTCCGACAAGAAGGACTCCTCCCGCATCTCGCTCGGAGGGCGGCTCGTCGCCGACCTCATCGCGACCGCGGGGGTCGACCGGGTCATCACGATGAACCTGCACGCCCCCCAGGTGCACGGGTTCTTCTCGGTCCCGGTCGACCATCTCACCTCGCTGGGCGAGCTGGCCGCGCACTTCCGCGAGCAGGACCTCACCGACTCCGTCGTCGTCTCCCCCGACCTCGGCAATGCCAAGGACGCCACCCAGTTCTCGCGTCTCCTCGGGCTGCCGGTCGCTGCGGGGTCCAAGCGCCGCCTGGCGGACGACCAGGTCGTCATCGACTCCATCGTCGGCGACGTGTCCGGACGGCGGGCCATCGTCCTCGACGACGAGATCGCCACCGGCGGCAGCATCGTCGAGCTGCTCGACCGGCTCGCCGACCACGGCGTCACCGAGGCCGCCGTGGCCTGCACCCACGGGCTCTTCGCGGGCAGCGCCGTCCAGCGGCTCAGCACGCACCCCATGATCACCGAGGTGGTCACCACCGACACCGTCCCGGCACCGGCCGGGTGGCCCGCGCTGCAGGTGCGGTCGGTGGCCGGGGTGTTCGCCGAGGCCATCCGGCGGATCCACGCCGGTGAGTCCGTCTCGAGCCTGTTCGACGGCGTCGACCCGATGCATGCCCCGCCGCGGCAGCGGTCCCTCTTCGAGGGCGTCCCCGGGTGAGCCGGCTCGTCCCGGCGGTCCTCGATGTCGTCCTCGTCCTCGTGTTCGCCGCCGTCGGCCGGCGCTCCCACGCCGAGGGGCTCGACGTGGCGGGGGTGGTCCGCACCGCCCTGCCGTTCCTCGTCGGCACCGCCGCCGGCTGGCTGCTGGCGAGCATCGTCCTGGACTCCGGGCCGCGCTCGCTCGCC
This sequence comes from uncultured Actinomycetota bacterium, assembly GCA_963815545.1. Classification (GTDB taxonomy): domain Bacteria; phylum Actinomycetota; class Actinomycetes; order Actinomycetales; family Dermatophilaceae; genus Phycicoccus. Next base: position 234,691 of record CAWFGY010000005.1, on the reverse strand, counting down.
TACGGCGCCGTCGTCGTCGCGTCGGCGGTCGCTCTCGGCATGGCGCTGCGGGCCGTCGCCGCACAGGGGGTGGCCCCCGCGTTCGTCGCCGTCGCCACGGTGACGCTGGGCGCGCTGCTGCTCGGCTGGCGCCTGCTCGCACGCCTCCTCCCCGCCTGACCTGCGGGTCCGTCCCCCCGCCGCGTCGCGACCTGTCGAAACTTGGCGAGAAATTTACGCACCACCCGTGACCTGCGGAAACAATCTTCCGCCCGGGTGGGCGCGCCGGTCACGCCGCACCGCCCGGTGGCCGGTCCCGGGCCCCGGCCCTAGCGTCCGAGTCGTCCGATCCTGAGCGACGAGGAGCACCACCCATGTGTGACCAGCACGAGACGACACCGACGCCCCCTCCCACCGGCCTCGGCCGGCGCACCCTGATCCGGGGTGCGGGCGGACTGCTCGTCGCCGGCGGTGTCGCCACCGCCACCGCGCAGAGCGCGTTCGCCGCGACCTCCCAGAACGGCTGGCCGGCCGGCACCTCGAGCCAGGTGCCGCTGTCGAGCCTGGCCGTGGGCGCCGCCACGTTCCCCTCGGGCGTGCGGACCGGTGACGTGTACACCGTCCTGCGCTACGTCGCGGTGCAGTTCAACTCGACCGTCGAGGCCCTGTACTCCCCCGGCTGCTGGGGGCACAACTACCGCGAGATCTCGGGCAGCACGACGCTGTCCAACCACTCGAGCGGGACCGCCATCGACTGCAACGCCCCCGACCACCCGCTCGGAGCCTCCGGCACCTTCACCTCCGGACAGGTCGCGGCGATCCGCACGATCCTCAACCGGTGCAACGGCGTGGTCCGCTGGGGCGGGGACTACTCGGGCCGCAAGGACGAGATGCACTTCGAGATCAACGTGCCGCCGGGCGACTCGCGGCTGCCCGCCCTGGCCGCCTCGCTCGGCGGTGGAGGCGGCGGCACGCCGCCGCCGTCCTCGTGGTCGGTCGTGCGCAAGGGCGACAGCGGCTACCGGGTGAGCGCCGTCCAGCACCTCCTGCGCCAGCGCGGGTACTCGCTGAGTGCCGACGGGATCTTCGGTACGGGTACGGAGTCCACGGTGAAGTCCTTCCAGTCCTCGCGCGGGCTGACCGCCGACGGCATCGTCGGGACGAACACCTGGAACGCCCTCATCGTGACCGTGCAGCAGGGCTCGCAGGGCGAGGCCGTGTACGGCGTGCAGAAGTGCCTCACCGGCAAGGGCTTCTCGACGACCGCGGACGGCATCTTCGGCTCGGGCACGGACAGCAAGGTCCGCTCCTTCCAGAGCTCGCGGAGCCTCGTCGTCGACGGCATCGTGGGCTCCGACACCTGGCAGGCGCTCACCGCCTGAGCGCACGCCCGACACACGAGCTCGTCAGCGCCGCACGGCCTCGCACACCTCGTCCCGCTGACATTCCGGGGTGACCCCGAAATGTCAGCGGGACGGGGGTCAGAGGTACTGGCCGGTGTTCGCGACGGTGTTGATGGACTTGCCGGGCTCGGTGCCCTCCTTGGTCTTGATGAGCGTGCGGATGTAGACGATCCGCTCGCCCTTCTTGCCCGAGATGCGCGCCCAGTCGTCGGGGTTCGTCGTGTTCGGCAGGTCCTCGTTCTCGCGGAACTCGTCGGTGCACGACTGCAGCAGGTGCTCGACCCGCAGCCCGCGCTGGCCGGTGTCGAGGAGGTCCTTGATGGCCATCTTCTTCGCGCGGTCGACGATGTTCTGGATCATCGCGCCGGAGTTGAAGTCCTTGAAGTACAGGATCTCCTTGTCGCCGCCGGCGTAGGTGACCTCGAGGAAGCGGTTCTCCTCCTCCTCGGAGTACATCCGCAGGACGACGGCGTCGATCATCGCCGCGACCGTCGCCTCCTCGGAGGCACCGTTCTGGGCGACGTCGTCGGGGTGCAGCGGCAGCCCGGTGACGAGGTACTTGGCGAAGATGTCGCGGGCGGCCTCGGCGTCCGGGCGCTCGATCTTGATCTTCACGTCGAGGCGGCCGGGGCGCAGGATCGCCGGGTCGATCATGTCCTCCCGGTTGGAGGCGCCGATGACGATGACGTTCTCGAGGCCCTCCACCCCGTCGATCTCGGAGAGCAGCTGCGGCACGATCGTCGTCTCGACGTCCGAGGAGACCCCCGAGCCGCGGGTGCGGAACAGCGACTCCATCTCGTCGAAGAAGACGACGACCGGGTAGCCCTCGTTCGACTTCTCGCGGGCCCGCTGGAAGATCAGCCGGATGTGCCGCTCGGTCTCGCCGACGTACTTGTTGAGCAGCTCGGGGCCCTTGATGTTGAGGAAGTAGGACTTGCCGGGCTCGCGGCCCTCCTTCTCGGCCACCTTGCGCGCCAGGGAGGCCGCGACCGCCTTGGCGATCATCGTCTTGCCGCAGCCGGGCGGGCCGTACAGCAGCACGCCCTTCGGTGGCTTCAGGTGGTGCTCGAGGTACAGGTCGGCGTGCAGGTAGGGCAGCTCGACCGCGTCGCGGATGGCCTCGATCTGCCCGCTGAGCCCGCCGATGTCCTCGTACCCGATGTCGGGGACCTCCTCGAGCACGAGGTCGGCGACCTCGGCCTTGGGGATCCGCTCGAAGACGAAACCGGAGCGGGGCTCGAGGAGCAGCGCGTCACCGGCGCGGACGGTGACCCCCTCCAGCGACGCCGCGAGCCGGCACACCCGCTCCTCGTCGGCCTGCGCGACGACGAGCACCCGGCCGTCCTCGAGGAGCTCCTTGCACAGCACGACCTCGCCGACGGTCTCGAAGCCGTGGGCCGCGACGACGTTCATCGCCTCGTTGAGCATGACCTCACGCCCCGGCGCCAGGTCGGCGCTCTCGATGGACGGGCTGATGGCCACGTGCATCTTGCGACCGCTGGTGAGGACGTCGGCGGTGCCGTCGTCGAAGAGCTCGACGAGCGTGCCGTAGGCCGCGGGCGGCTGGGCCAGCCGGTCGACCTCGGACTTCAGGGTGAGGATCTGCTCGCGGGCGTCGCGCAGGGTGCGCACGAGGCGCTCGTTCTGTGCGGACATCGTCGCGATCTGGGAGCGCAGCGAGGCGAGGTCACGCTCCATCGAGCGGAGCTGCGCGGGACTGGCGACCCCCCGCGCCCGGAGCGCCGCGAGCTCGGCCTCGAGGGACCGGCGCTCGGCCTCCAGCCGCTCTCGGCTGCCGTGCTCGTCACGGGGCTCGTCGCTGCTCATACTCGACGATAACCCGCGGGGCTCACGGTGACGCGGAGGTTCCGGCGACCGAACGACGCACCTTGCGCACCTTCTTGTCCGACGGGACGCGCTCGCCGATGTTCTCGGGGGTCCAGTCGGCCTCGCCCGCCTCCTCGCTCGTCACGTAGCCGCGGCCCGGCCGGCGCTTGCGCAGCGGCGGGGTGACGCCCGGCGCGAGGCGGCGCGTCGTGATGAGGAAGCCGGTGTGCCCGTGCATCCGGTGCTGCGGCCGGACTGCGAGGCCCTCGAGGTGCCAGCCGCGCACGAGTGACTCCCACGCCTGGGGCTCGGTGTAGGTCCCGTGGTCGCGCATCGCCTCGGCGACCTTCGACAGCTGGGTGGCCGTGGCGACGTAGCAGATGAGGACCCCGCCGGGGGCCAGCGCGTCGGCGACGACGTCGAGGCACTCCCAGGGGGCGAGCATGTCGAGGACGACGCGGTCCACGGACCCCGGCTCCGTCGCCGCCGGGAGGGACTCGACGAGGTCACCGACGGTCACCGTCCACGCCGGGTGGTCCTCGCCGAAGAACTCGCGCGCGTTGCCCCGGGCGATGTCGGCGAAGTCCTCGCGGCGCTCGAAGGAGTGGACCCGCCCGGACTCCCCCACCGCGCGCAGGAGCGACATCGAGAGCGCGCCGGACCCGACGCCGGCCTCGACGACGGTGGCACCCGGGAAGACGTCGGCCATCATGACGATCTGGCCGGCGTCCTTCGGGTAGACGACGGCCGCACCCCGCGGCATCGACATGACCCAGTCGGCGAGCAGCGGGCGCAGCGCCAGGTACTCGACACCGGCGGTGTTCGTCAGGGTCGAGCCGTCGGGCGCACCGATGAGGTCGTCGTGGCTCAGATGCCCCCGGTGGGTGTGGAACTGCTTGCCGGCCGCCAGGGTGATCGTGTGGAGGCGGCCCTTGGGGTCGGTGAGCTGGACGCGGTCGCCCTCGGTGAAGGGCCCGCGCCGACGCTCGGCTCCGGTGGCGGTCATGCGCGAGAGTCTAGGTGCGGGTCCCGGACCGCTGTGCGGCGGCGCCGATGGCCCGGGCGGAGGCCACCCCCCACGCCTGCCCGTCGCGGGTCAGGACGATGACGCCGACCCCGGTCGACCCCATCGCCCGGATCACGGCGGTCAGGTCGTCCGCCGGCCCGGCCTCGACGAGGTTCTCGTCCGGCACCCGCTGCACGACCGACCCGATGGGGGTCGACGGGGGCACGTCCTGGCCGGGCAGCGCGGTGAGGAAGAGGGTGGGGCGGTCCCGCTCGTCGAGGCACACGACGAGGTCGGGGTGCGCCATCGCGACCTCGTACGGGGTGTCCGTGGGGAGGACCGCGACGCGCTGCGCGACGTCGCCGACCCGGACCCGTTCCACGACGCCCTCGATCGGCGCGCGGCGGATCGCCTGGGTGGCCCCGCTCCACAGGACCCAGCCCATGACGAGCACGATGACGACGTTGATCAGGTCCGGACGCGCACCGCGCGAGAGCGGCAGGACGAGGAACCAGACGACGAGCCCCAGTGCCACGAAGCGCCCGATCCACCCCGCGACGAGCAGGCCGAGGTCACGGCGCCCGGTGGCCCCCCACACCAGCGACTGCACGGCGGCCCCGCCGTCGAGCGGCAGCCCGGGAAGCAGGTTGAACCCGGCGAGCAGCGCGTTGAGCAGGGCGAAGGAGGAGGCGAACGTTCCGGCGGCCCCGTCGAGCGTCGCCGCCCCCACGGCGCCGAACGCGGCCAGCGCGGCGTTGACGCCGGGGCCGGCGAGCGCCACGAGCGCGGTCCGTCCCGGGGTGGCGCCGGTGCCGTCGTACGCGGTGTGTCCACCCCACAGCGTGGCGACGATGCGGTGCACCCGGAAGCCGAGCAGGCGCGCGACGAGCGCGTGCCCGATCTCGTGGCCGAGGACGGCGACGAGGATGACGACGACGAGCCAGCCGGCGTACGCGAGGGCGAAGCCCTGCCCGTTGACCGAGCCCGTCTGGTACCCGGTGAACGCGATGAACGCCGCGAGGAAGAGCCAGGTGCGGTCGAGGTAGATCGGCACCCCGGCGACCCCGCCGATCCGCAGAGCGCCCCGGGGGGCCTGCGACGAGGTGGACATAACGCCGACCCTACGTGAGCCGGGCGGCATACTGATCCTCTGCCCGACGACCGTCCCGAGAGGACCCCGAGGACCCCTGTGACCGCTCAGCACCGGCCCGATGCCACCGACGCCCTGACCAGCGCGCTCCGCGAGCGCGTGCTCGTGCTCGACGGCGCGATGGGCACGATGATCCAGGCGCGGCAGCTGTCCGAGGCGGACTACCGCGGCGCGCGGTTCGCCGACCACCCGAGCGACCTGCGGGGCAACAACGACCTGCTGTCGCTCACCCAGCCCGACGTCATCCGCGAGATCCACGAGGCGTACCTCGAGGCCGGGGCCGACCTCGTCGAGACGAACACCTTCAACGCCCAGCGCATCTCCCTGGCCGACTACGGCATGGCGGACCTCGCGTACGAGATGAACGTCGCGGCCGCGGCGCTGGCCCGCCGCGCCTGCGACGCGGTGGGCGAGCGGACCCCGGACCGGCCGCGGTGGGTGCTCGGGACGCTCGGGCCGACGAACCGCACGGCGTCCATCTCCCCCGACGTCAACGACCCCGCCGCCCGCAACGTCACCTTCGACGAGCTCGTCGAGGCCTACCTCGAGCAGGCCCGCGGCCTCGTCGACGGCGGCGCCGACGTCCTCCTCGTCGAGACGATCTTCGACACCCTCAACGCCAAGGCCGCGATCTTCGCGCTCGAGACCCTCTTCGAGGAGCACGACCGGCGCTGGCCCGTCATGATCTCGGGGACCATCACCGACGCCTCGGGCCGCACGCTGTCCGGGCAGGTGACCGAGGCCTTCTGGTACTCGGTGCGGCACGCCCGGCCGCTGGCCATCGGGCTCAACTGCGCGCTCGGTGCCGGCGAGCTGCGGCCGTACGTCGCCGAGCTCTCGAGGATCGCGGACTGCTTCGTCTCGGCCCACCCGAACGCCGGGCTCCCCAACGCGTTCGGGGAGTACGACGAGTCGCCCGAGGCGATGGCCGAGGTCGTCGGCGAGTTCGCGTCCGCGGGCCTGGTCAACATCGTCGGCGGCTGCTGCGGCACGACACCCGAGCACATCGCGGCCATCGCCAAGGCGGCCTCGGCCGGTGCTCCCCGGCAGCGCGCCGAGGTCCCGCCGGCGCTGCGGCTCTGCGGCCTCGAGCCCCTCGTCGTCGACGGCGACAGCCTGTTCGTCAACGTCGGGGAGCGCACCAACATCACCGGGTCCGCCCGGTTCCGCCGGCTCATCCGCGAGGAGGACTACCCGGCCGCGCTGTCGGTGGCCCGGCAGCAGGTCGAGTCCGGCGCCCAGGTCATCGACGTCAACATGGACGAGGGGATGATCGACGGGGTCGCGGCGATGGACCGCTTCCTCAAGCTCGTGGCGTCCGAGCCCGACATCTGCCGGGTCCCGACGATGGTCGACTCGAGCAAGTGGGAGGTCATCGAGGCCGGGCTCAAGGTGACCCAGGGCAAGCCGATCATCAACTCCATCTCGATGAAGGAGGGCGAGCAGCCCTTCCGCGAGCACGCGCGGCTCGCCCGCAAGTACGGCGCCGCCGTCGTCGTCATGGCGTTCGACGAGGACGGCCAGGCCGACAACCTGCAGCGTCGGATCGAGATCTGCGAGCGGGCCTACCGGCTCCTCGTCGACGAGGTCGGCTTCCCGCCCGAGGACGTCATCTTCGACCCCAACATCTTCGCGGTGGCCACCGGCATCGACGAGCACGCCGCCTACGGCACCGACTACATCGAGGCCACCCGCTGGATCTCCGAGCACCTGCCGCACGCGCTCGTGTCCGGGGGCGTCTCGAACGTGTCCTTCAGCTTCCGCGGCAACAACGCCGTCCGCGAGGCCATCCACGCGGTGTTCCTCTACCACGCGATCCGCGCCGGCATGGACATGGGCATCGTCAACGCGGGGGCCCTCGTGCCCTACGACACCGTCGACGAGCGGCTCCGCGAGGCCATCGAGGACGTCGTCCTCAACCGCCTCGAGGACCCCGCCGCTGCCACCGAGCGCCTGCTCGAGCTCGCCGAGGAGTTCCGTTCCGACGGCGAGGTGGCCGAGGCCGCCACCGAGGCGTGGCGCGAGCTGCCGCTGCGCGAGCGCATCACGCACGCGCTCGTCAAGGGCATCGACGACCACGTCGTCGACGACACCGAGGCCCTGCGGCTCGAGCTCGCCGACGCGGGTGGCCGCCCGCTCGAGGTGATCGAGGGCCCGCTCATGGACGGGATGAACGTCGTCGGGGACCTCTTCGGCTCCGGCAAGATGTTCCTCCCGCAGGTCGTGAAGTCCGCGCGGGTCATGAAGAAGGCCGTCGCCCACCTCGTCCCGTACATCGAGGCCGAGAAGGACGAGGCGGCCCGCCGCAAGCCGAAGGGGAAGGTGGTCACGGCCACCGTCAAGGGCGACGTCCACGACATCGGCAAGAACATCGTCGGCGTGGTCCTCCAGTGCAACAACTACGACGTCGTGGACCTCGGCGTCATGGTGCCGACCCAGAAGATCCTCGACACCGCCAAGGCCGAGGGCGCCGACGCCATCGGGCTCTCCGGGCTCATCACCCCGAGCCTGGACGAGATGGTCCAGGTGGCCTCCGAGATGCAGCGCCAGGGCTTCACCGTCCCGCTCCTGCTCGGCGGGGCGACGACGTCGAAGGCGCACACCGCGGTCAAGGTCGACGAGCGCTACTCGGGTCCGGTCGTCTGGGTCAAGGACGCGTCCCGGTCGGTGCCGGTCGTGAGCCAGCTGCTGTCCTCGACCCAGCGCGACCCCTTCGTCGAGGGCGTGGCCTCGGAGTACGCCGAGCTCCGGCGGCGGCATGCCGCGAAGACCGGCGACCGCCCCCTCGCGCCCCTCGACGCGGCCCGGGCCAACGCGCCCACCCTCGACTGGTCGTCCTACCGGCCGATGCGCCCGCACCTGCTCGCCCACCAGTCGGGCGACCAGTGGTCGGTACCGTCGGGCACCCCGTGGCGGCGGGCCGCGACCCAGTTCACCCGGGTGTGGGAGGACTACCCCGTCGCCGACCTGCGCGAGTACATCGACTGGACCCCGTTCTTCCTCGCCTGGGAGATCCGCGGCCGGTACCCGGACGTGCTGAACAACCCGACGACCTCGGAGCAGGCCCGCAGCCTGTTCGACGACGCCCAGCGCATGCTCGACCTCATCGAGCGCGAGCACTGGCTCGCCCCCCGGGGGGTCGCGGGGATCTTCCCCGCGTCCGGGGTCGGCGACGACCTCGAGGTCTACACCGACGAGGACCGCGGGTCGGTGCTCACGAGGCTGCACGGGCTGCGGCAGCAGGGGCAGCACCGGGAGGGAGTCGCCAACAAGTGCCTGTCGGACTTCGTCGCACCGAAGGAGTCCGGGCTGCGCGACCACGTCGGCGCGTTCTCGGTCACCACCGGGCTCGGCCTGCAGGACCGGCTCCAGCGCTTCAAGGACGACCTCGACGACTACTCGGCGATCATGCTCGAGGCCCTCGCCGACCGGCTCGCCGAGGCCTTCGCCGAGCGCCTCCACCAGCGGGTCCGCACCGACCTGTGGGGGTACGCCGCCGACGAGCGGCTCGACCACCACTCGCTCATCGCCGAGCGGTACCGCGGCATCCGGCCGGCCCCCGGGTACCCGGCGTGCCCGGACCACACCGAGAAGGAGACGCTGATGGCGCTCCTCGGTGGCGAGGACCGCACCGGGGTGAGGCTCACCGAGTCGATGGCCATGTGGCCGGGCGCGTCGGTGTCCGGGTGGTACTTCGCCCACCCCGAGAGCCAGTACTTCGTCGTCGGCCGGCTCGGACGTGACCAGGTGGAGGACTACGCCGCCCGCAAGGGCTGGGACGTCGCGACCGCCGAACGCTGGCTGTCGCCCAACCTCGGCTACATCCCGGACGCCGACTGACCCCGGCTTTCCCGACTTTTCAGGCTCCGGTCCGCCCGACACGCGGTTCCGGCGGCGTGTCGGCGGACGCCAGCATGAGAAGTCGGGAAGCGGGGGCGGGATGGCCCGGGGTGGGGGCGCAGCGGTGTCACCGGTCGCGCCTACGGTGTCCTCCATGACCCCCGCCCTGTCGCCGAGCCGTGCCGCGGACTTCAAGCAGTGCCCGCTGCTGTTCCGGTTCCGGACCATCGACAAGCTCGAGGGTCCGCCCTCCCCCGCCGCCGCGCGCGGCACCCTCGTCCATGCCGTCCTCGAGCACCTCTTCGACCTCCCGGCCGCGGAGCGCACCCCGGCGGCCGCCGCGGCGCTGCTCGAGCCCCGGTGGCGGGCGCTGGTCGACGAGCGCCCCGAGCTCGCGACGATGATCGAGGACGACGAGCAGCTCACCGAGGAGGCCTGGTTCGCCGGCGCCCGCACCCTCGTCGAGCAGTGGTTCGACCTCGAGGACCCGACCCGGCTCGAGCCGGCCGCCCGCGAGCTGTACGTCGAGACCGAGATCGAGGGCCTCACCCTGCGCGGCTACGTCGACCGCCTCGACGTGGCCCCGGACGGCGCGATGCGGGTCGTCGACTACAAGACGGGCCGCTCCCCCGGCGAGCTGTTCGAGGCCAAGGCCCTCTTCCAGATGAAGTTCTACGCCCTCGTGCTGTGGCGCCTGCACGGCGAGATCCCGAAGATGCTCCAGCTCGTCTACCTCGGCAACGGCGAGGTCGTGCGCTACGTCCCCGACGAGCGCGACCTGCGCGCCATCGAGCGGAACGTGCGGGCCATCTGGGACGCCGTCGTCCGCGCCGCGAGCACCGGCGACTGGCGCCCCCGCACGTCGCGCCTCTGCGACTGGTGCGACTTCCGCGAGTTCTGCCCCGAGTTCGGTGGCACCCCGCCGCCGCTGCCCGAGGGCGCCGAGCTCATCGCCCTCGACCCGGCGCGCTCAGGCGAGACGACGCCCTTCGAGGACTGACGCGGCGAGCTCCCCGAGCCGGCCGGGGGTCAGCCCCTCGAGCCCGCTCAGGTGCACGGCTCCGGGCATCTGCGGCACCGGGACGACGTGCGGCACGGCCAGGGTCGGCACGCCCGCCGCGACGGCAGAGCGCACCCCCGTCGGGCTGTCCTCGATGGCCACACACCGCATCGGCTCCACCCCGAGCAGGCGGGCGGCCGCGTGGTACGGCTCCGGGTGCGGCTTGCCGTGCTCCACCTCGTCGCCGGTGACGACCACCGTGAACGCCCCCGCCGGCAGCGCCGACACGACGGCGTCGGCCAGCGACCGCCACGACATCGTCACCAGGGCGCTCGGCACCCCCGCGTCGCGCAGGGCGGCCAGCAGCTCACGCGCACCGGGTCGCCACGGCACGTGCTCGCGGACCTGTGCGACGACCCGGACGAGCAGCTCGTCGACGATCCGCTCGGGCTCCCAGGTGATCGGTGAGTGGTCGCGGATGAAGGCCGCCGAGACCATGAGGTCGTTGCCGACGAGCTGGTGGGCGAACTCGTCGCTCCACGTCCCCCCGTGCTCCTCGACGATCGCGTGCTCGGCGGCGATCCAGTACGGCTCGGTGTCGACGAGGGTGCCGTCCATGTCCCACAGGACCGCGGCGGGGAGGCTCATGGGTCGGCAGCCTATCGAGCCGTAGGGTGGTGCTCTGACCCGCCCTGAGGAGGACGTCCGTGATCGAGCTCGAGGACATCGGCGAGCTGCGCGACCCGGTGCTCATCGCCGCCTTCGAAGGCTGGAACGACGCCGGGGAGGCCGCCAGCGCGGTCGTCGAGCACCTCACCGAGATCTGGGATGCGGACGTCGTCGCCGCGCTCGACCCCGAGGACTACTACGACTTCCAGGTCAACCGGCCCCGGGTCGTGGCGGAGGGCGGCAAGCGCCGCATCAGCTGGCGCACGACGCGGGTGCTCGTCGCCCGCGACACCTCGGTCGGGCGCGACGTGATCCTCGTCCAGGGCGTCGAGCCGTCGTTCCGCTGGCGCGCGTTCGCCATCGAGCTGATGGAGCTCGCCGAGGCGGCCGACGTCTCGATGGTCATCACCCTCGGCGCGCTGATGGCCGACGTCGCGCACTCGCGCCCCATCCCCGTCTCGGCGACGTCCGACAGCGAGGACACCCGGCACCGGCACGGCCTCGAGCAGAGCGGCTACGAGGGTCCGACGGGCATCGTCGGGGTCGTCGCCGACGCCGCGACCCAGGTGGGGATCCCGTCGGTGTCGTGCTGGGCCGCGGTCCCGCACTACGCCGGCCACTCCCCGTCGCCGAAGGCCACCGCGGCCCTGCTCGGGCGGCTCGAGGAGCTGCTCGACGGCCCCATCGAGCACGGTGAGCTCGACGAGGACGCCCGCGCCTGGGAGCGCGGCATCGACGAGCTCGCGTCGTCCGACGCCGAGGTCGCCGAGTACGTCGAGAGCCTCGAGGAGGCGCAGGACACCGCCGAGCTGCCGGAGGCGAGCGGGGACGCCATCGCCAAGGAGTTCGAGCGCTACCTGCGCCGCCGCGGCTCGGACGACACCGGCCAGCCGGGCACCCCGTAGGGTCCGCTCAGAGGCGGATGCCGAGCAGGGCGTCCAGGGTGCGCGCCAGCAGGCCGGGAGCCCCGGGGTCGTCCCCCTCGCCGGCGAGGGTGCGGTCGCACCACTGGTCGACGGCGCCGAGGGCCCGTGGGACGTCGAGGTCGTCGGCGACAGCCGCCCGCACCGCCGCGATGGTGGGCAGCGCGTCGACCCCGCCGTTGACCGAGAGCGCCTCGCGCCAACGGTCGAGCCGGGACTGCGCCGTGTCCAGCATGTCCGTGGTGTAGTCCCAGTCGCTGCGGTAGTGGTGGGCGAGCAGCACGAGCCGGATCGTCATCGGGTCGACGCCGTCGGCACGCAGCCTCGAGACGAGGACGAGGTTGCCCTTGGACTTGCTCATCTTGTGGCCGTCGTAGCCGACCATGGCCTGGTGCACGTAGAGGCGCGCGAAGGTGGGGTCGCCCGTGGCAGCCACCGACTGGACGGCGCTCATCTCGTGGTGCGGGAAGATCAGGTCGGTGCCGCCGCCCTGGATGTCGAACGGGTGAGCCAGGTGCTCGAGGGCGATGGCGGTGCACTCGACGTGCCAGCCGGGTCGCCCGGGCCCGAGCTCGTCGTCGGGCCACGCGGGTTCGCCCGCGCGGGCGGCACGCCACAGGAGCGGGTCGAAGCGGCCGTGCTTGCCGTCCCGGTCGGGGTCGCCGCCGCGCTCGGCGAACACCGCGTCCATCTGGTCCACGGTCCAGCCGGAGACCTCGCCGAAGCCCGGGGTCAGCTCGAGGTCGAGGTAGACGTCACTCCCCTCACCCTCCCCGTCGGGAACCGGGAGCCGGTAGGCGGCTCCGGAGCCCAGCAGCCGGCGCACGACCGCAGCGATCTCGTCCATCGACTCGACGACGCCGCGGTACTCGCCGGGCGGGATCACCGCGAGCGCGGTCATGTCCTCGCGGAAGAGGTCGATCTCGGCCGTCGCGAGCTCGCGCCAGTCACGCCCGTCGCGGGCGGCCCGCTCGAGCAGCGGGTCGTCGATGTCGGTGACGTTCTGCACGTACTCGACGGCGTGCCCGGCGTCGCGCAACGCCCGGCCGACGAGGTCGAAGGTCACGTAGGTGGCTGCGTGACCGAGGTGCGTCGCGTCGTAGGGCGTGATGCCGCACACGTACATCCGTGCCACCTCGCCGGCGTCCACGGGCCGCACCGCACCCGCGGCGGTGTCGTAGAGGCGGAGGGGGTCGCCGTGACCCGGGACGGCGGGGACGAACGGCGTGGGCCACGACTTCACGGGCTGAGCCTACGTGCCGGGCTCACAGCGCCGGCCACGGGATGGCGGGCCAGCCACCGCGCGGTCGAGGGTGCACCCGGCGCCGCCGCAGCACGTCCACCCGGTGGATCAGCGCCTCGATCTCCTCGGCGGTGAGCAGGGGCGCGAGCGCGTCGGCCAGCCCGTCGGCCAGGGCCGCGGCGAGGCGCTCGAGCCGGGCGACGTCGCCCGCGGCCAGGTCCTCGCCGGCCCAGCCCCACAGGACGGTGCGCAGCTTGGGCTCCACGCCCAGGCTCACCCCGTGGTCGCAGCCGCGGACGACGGCACCGTCGCGCAGGACGTGGCTGCCCTTGCGGTCCGAGTTGTTGAGCACGGCGTCGAGGACGGCCACCGTCCGCAGCACCGGCTCGGGGCTGTGGGCGACGACGACGGGCTCACCGAGCGAGGACTCCCCCTCGAGGACGACGAGCCACCCGTCGGGCACCTCGTCGGGGTCGAGCACGTCGACCAGTGGTTCCTGCTCCGGCTCCCCCGCCACCGGTCCCACCCACAGCTGGACCGAGCCGGGGCCGAGCGGTCCGTCGCGCAGCACCGTCGGCGGGACGACGCCGAAGCCGCCGGCCTCGCTCACGAGCCAGGCGGCGCGTTCCCGCGCGACGAGGGTGCCGTCCGGGTAGTCCCACAGCCGGCGCTCGGTGGCCTCCGGCTTGTGGATGACGAGGATCTCGTCGGCAGGGTCGCCCACGAGGCACAGGAGCGCGCCGTTGGACGACCCGGCGATGCGGCCGACGGGGGTGAGGGTGCCCCGGGTCAGGAGCTCCTCGAGGTCAGCGCCGGTATCCGTTGGCACGAGGGCAGATGTGGCCGTCGGGGTCGAGGGGCTGGCCGCAGAACGGACAGGTGGGCCGCCCCGCCGCGATCACCTTGGCGCAGCGGCGGGCGAAGGCCCGCGCCGCCTGCGCGCTGAGGACGACGCGCAGGGAGGTCAGCGCGTCCTCCTCGACCTCCTCGGGGTCCTGGTCGTGGCACTCGATGACCAGGACGCTGCGCTCGGGGTCCCAGGCGAGGCTCAGGGTGTCGACCCGGAACTCGTCCTCGATCGGGGTGGCGAGGGGGTCGGTGTCGCCCTCACCGAGCGGCTCGGTGGCGGTGCCCTCGGCGTGGGCGTCGAGCATGTCGTCGACCCGGTCCGCCAGCACGCTGACCTGCACCTTCTCGAGCGACACCGAGACGACTCGGCCGTCGCCGCTGGCCTGGAGGAAGAAGGTCCGGCCGCCGGGCGGGCCGACGGTGCCGGCGACGAAGCGCTCCGGCGGGTCGAAGACGGTGGCAGGCATGGGACCCACCCTAGATCGAGAACCCGACCGGCAGCTCCAGCCGGTGACGGGCCATGAGGGCCGCATCACCGAGCACCTCGCGGGTCGGGCCGTCACCGACGACGGTGCCCTCGGAGAGCACGACGGAGCGCTCGCAGAGCTCCATCGCGTACGGCAGGTCGTGGGTGACCATGAGGATCGTGACGTCCAGGGTCCGCAGGATGTCGGCGAGCTCCCGGCGCGACGCCGGGTCGAGGTTCGACGACGGCTCGTCGAGGACGAGGATCTGCGGGCGCATCGCGAGGACGGTGGCGATGGCCACCCGCCGCCGCTGGCCGAAGGACAGGTGGTGCGGCGCCCGGTCGGCGAGGTCGGCGACCCCGACCGCCTCGAGCGCCTCCAGGACGCGGGCGTCCAGCTCGGCGCCTCGCAGGCCGAGGTTGGCCGGCCCGAAGGCCACGTCGTCGCGGACCGTCGGCATGAAGAGCTGGTCGTCGGGGTCCTGGAAGACGATGCCCACCCGGCGACGGATCTCGAGGAGATGCTCGTCGGAGACCCGCAGCCCGGATACCGCGACGGTGCCGCGCCCCGGCGAGAGGACGCCGTTGAGGTGGAGGACGAGGGTGGTCTTGCCGGCGCCGTTGGGCCCGAGCAGGGCCACCCGCTCGCCGGGGTGGACGTGCAGGTCGACCCCGAAGAGGGCCTGGTGGCCGCCGGGGTAGGCGTAGGCGACGCCGCGCAGCTCGAGGACGGGGGTGGTCACGGCACCATCCTCGCGCCCACGGACGCGACGACGGCGGTCAGGGCCGGCCCGAGGACGACCAGCCACTCGGTGGGCCGTGCCGCCAGCGGTGAGGTGACCGGCAGCCGCCCGGACCAGCCCCTGCTCACCATGGCGAGGTGCACCCGCTCCCCCCGCTCGTAGCTGCGGATGAACAGCGCCCCCATCCCGGCGGCCAGCACCGGCCACGACCGCACCGACCGGGCGTCGAAGCCGCGGGAGGCACGGGCCACCCGCATCCGGCGCAGCTGGCCGCCGATGACGTCGACGTACCGGACCATGAACGACGCGATGAGCACGAGCGGGTCGGGCACGCGCAGGTGCTGCAGGGCCCGGACGAGGTCGCGCGGGCGGGTCGTCACCGCGAAGGCGACCGCCGCGACGACACCGGTCGTCCCCTTGAGGAGCAGTGCCACGGCGGCCGTCAGCCCTGCCTCGGACACGCTGACCGGCCCCAGCTGGATGCGGGGCCCGACGGCGACGAACGGGAGGACGACGGCGAACACCGCGAAGGGGGTCTCGACCGCGAGCCGGGGCAGCAGGTGCCTGGCCGCGACCCGCGTGGAGAGCAGGACGGCGGCCGCGACGGCGAGGAGGGCGGCGAGCACGAGGACGGCCTCGTTGGGGACGCTGACCACCGCGAGGACGAAGAGGAGCAGCCCGACGAGCTTGGCGTGCGCCGGGACGGTGTGGAGCATCGAGGTGCCCTCGATGTGCAGGTGCGCACCGGGGCCCGAGCCCACCGCTCAGCCCCGCCCGCGGCCGAGGCGCCGCAGCAGGAGCACGAGCCCGGCCATCACGACGGCCGTCGCGAGCACGCCGAGCACCCCTGCGAGGCCCCCCGAGACGGCACCGTTCGAGATCCCGCCGACACCGTAGTCCGCCAGGGGCGACCCCGCGGCCGCGGAGTCCCGGGCGGTGTCGGCGAAGCCCAAGGTGCCGGCGACGTGCTCGAGCCCGTCGGGGCTCGCGGACGCGAAGACCGACAGGACCCCGGCGACGAGGAGCGACACGAGCCCCCCGACGACGACGAGGCGCCGGGTGCTGGGACGGGTCCGGGCGTTCATGCGACCGCCTCGGGCGTGCGCAGCTCGAGCACCGGAAGGCGCCCGCGTGCCGCGTGGACCAGGTCGGGCCGGGCGGCGATGATGCTCGACACCGCGAGGAAGGTGATGGCCGCCTCACCGAGACCGATGACGACGTGCCAGGCGCCCATCGCCGTGACGAGAGCCCCGAGCGGGATCGGCGCCGCACCGCCGAGGGCGTACAGCCCGACGAAGGCCACCGCGGCCGCCGGCACGCTGACGAGGGCCCCGGCAGCGGCCGCGAAGGGCACGCTCCCCGGGCGACGCGGCAGGACCGCGAGGACCATCCTGGTCACCCCGTAGCCGACCCAGACCGCGATGACACTCATGAGCAGCACGTTGCTCCCGAGCGCCGTCACTCCCCCGTCGGCGAACAGGAAGGCCTGGACGGCGAGCACGACCGTGAGACACAGCGTGGCCGTCGCCGGCCCGACGAGGGCCGCGGCCAGCGCCGCGCCGATGAGGTGACCGGAGGTGCCGGCCCCGACCGGGAAGTTCACCATCTGGGCGGCGAACACGAACACGGCGACGAGCCCGGCCAGCGGCGCCGTGCGGTCGTCGAGCTCGCGCCGCGAGGCCCGCACCAGCGCGAACGCCACGACGCCCCCGGCGACGACGGCCGTCCCCAGGGACGTCGGGGCGTCGAGGAAGCCGTCGGGGACGTGCATGGGACCTCCGTGTGGCGAGATGCGTTCGTGGTGGCGTCGTGCAGGGTGCGACCGACGCATCCACTCTATTGCACATTGCTCGCAACAGTGGGCCGTTGACGCAGGACCCGTCAGCCCGCGGCTCCGCCGACCGTCGAGTCGCCGGCGTCATGGTGGACCGGCAGCGCCACGAGCGACGCGAGGTCCCCCTCGGCGGTGTTGCTCGCGAGCAGCACCATCCGCCGGGCCGTGACGTGGATGGCCGTCACCGTGCCGGGGTCCACCCGCACCCGCTGGAGCCCGGCGACCCCGGCCCCCACGGCCTCGGCGACGACGGCCTTGATCGGGTCCCCGTGGCTGACCGCGACCCAGACGGCGCCCCGGCCGTGCTCGGACTCGACCTCGGCGTCGAGCGCACGGACCCCGCCGACGACGCGCTGGGCCATCTCCCCGAGGGACTCGCCACGGAACTGCTCCGAGGCCGGGAAGGTCGCCAGCGCCGGGTCGTCCTGGATGGTGCGCCACAGGGGGTCCTTGGCCGCCTCGACGAGGTGCCGGCCCGTCCAGGCGCCGTAGTGGCACTCCCCCAGCCGCTCGTCGACGGTCGCCGTCAGGGCCGGCAGCACGGCCTCCACCGTCTCGCGGCACCGCTGGAGCGGGCTGGTGACGGCACGGACCACGGTGAGCGTGGCGAGGCGGGCGGCGACCCGCTCGGCCTGGGTGCGGCCGGTGTCGGTGAGGCCCACCCCGTCGGTCCATCCGGCGAGGATCCCGGCGGCGTTCGCGGTCGAGTGCCCGTGTCGCAGGAGCAGGACGATGGCCACGATGCACCACTCTAGGCGCGTCGTCACCCACAATGGCGTGCGTGATCGTCGACCGCGCCGTCTACGAGGACGGGCACCGCCGCGACTGCGGTGACCTGTCGGAGGAGCTCGAGCGCCTGCGGGCCTCGGGCGACCAGACCTGCTTCCTGTGGCTCGGGGTCAAGGACCCGAGCGAGGACGAGTTCGACGAGGTCGAGACAGAGCTGGGCCTGCACCAGCTCGCCGTCGAGGACGTCGTCCACGGTCGCCAGCGCGCCAAGGTCGAGCTGTACGACGACACCGTCTTCGTCGTCCTCAAGCCGCTGCGGTACATCGACCGGACCTCGGACATCGAGACCGGTGAGGTCATGGTCATCGTCGGCGACCACTTCGTCGTCACGGTCCGGCGCGGCGAGCTCACGCCGCTCGCGGGCATCCGCGCCGACATCGAGGCCGATCCCGAGGCCCTGCGCCTCGGGCCCCTGGCGGTCCTGCACCGGGTCCTGGACCGGGTCGTGGACGACTACCTCGTCATCGACGCCGAGGTCGCGACCGACCTCGACGAGATCGAGTCCCAGGTCTTCTCCGGCGACCGGATGGACACCGGGGTCATCTACCGCCTCAAGCGTGAGGTGCTGGAGTTCCGGCGCGCGGTCGTGCCGCTGGCCGAGCCGCTGCGGATGCTCCACACGTCACCGCGCAGCCCGATCCCCGAGGGCGAGCTGCGGCTCCTCCTCCGGGACGTGTCGGACCACCTGCACACCGTCCTGGACCACGTCGAGTCCTACGACCGCCTGCTGGCCGACATCCTCGGGGCGCACCTCGCGCAGATCTCGGTTCGGCAGAACGCCGACATGCGCAAGATCTCGGCCTGGGTGGCCATGGCCGCCGTCCCGACGATGATCGCCGGCATCTACGGGATGAACTTCGACCGGATGCCCGAGCTGAACTGGCAGTACGGGTACCCGCTCGTGCTGCTCGTCATGGCCGGCGCCTGCCTCACCCTGTTCCGCATGTTCAAGCGGGCCGGCTGGCTCTGAAGCCGGCCGACCGGCTCAGGTGGCCGCGATCAGCCCGGTGACCAGCGCCAGGGCCAGCCCGAGCCCGAGCGCGACCCGGTAGTAGACGAACGGGCGTAGCGAGTTGGTCGCGACGAACCGCAGCAGCCAGGCGATCGACGCGTAGGCCGTGACGAAGGCGACGGCGATCCCGACGAGCATCTGACCGGCGCCGAGGATCTTCAGGTCGTCCCACGTGTCGACGAGCTCGAACAGGCCTGCGGCGGTGAGGGCCGGGATGGCCATGAAGAAGGACAGCTCGGTGGCGGTGACCCGGTTGATCCCGCGCACGAGGCCGGCCGAGATGGTCGCGCCCGAGCGAGACACGCCGGGGATCAGCGAGAAGCACTGGACGACACCGATGATCAGGCCATCCATGAGCGTGATGCTGTCCTCGCCGCGCTGGTCGCCGCGCCGCTCCAGGGCGTCGTGGCGCGCCTCGGCGAACCAGATGACCGCACTCCAGATCACGAGGGCTCCGGCAACGACCCACAGGCTCCGCAGCGGCCCGGCGATGACGTCCTTCATCGCGAAGCCGACCAGCCCGACCGGGAGCGACCCGACGATGACGGCCCACGCGAGGCGGTAGTCGTGGTCGGCACGGGCGTCCTCCGAGCGCAGGCCGCGGACCCACGCCATGAAGAGGCGGGCGATCTTCTTCGCGAAGTAGATGAACGTGGCGACGATGGCGCCGATCTGGATGATCGCCGTGTAGGCCGTGACGGCCGGGGCGTCCACCGGCAGGCCGAGCAGGTGCTCGGCGATCGTGAGGTGGCCGGTGGACGAGATGGGGAGGAACTCGGTCAGCCCCTCCACGATCCCGAGGATGACGGCTTGGAGGTACGAGAGCTCGACGGGCACCCGCAGAGCCTAGGGCGACGGGCTGGGCCGTGGCACGGTGGCCCGGGGTGTGTCTCGTCCGGGCCGGGCCGGCCGGGTCAGCCGGGGACGACCTCGGCCATGAGCCGCAGCGTCGCCAGCCGGTCCTGCGTCGTCCGCGCGTACGGGGCCACCGACAGCGTCGTGACGCCCGCGTCGGCATAGCGCCCGACCCGTTGCGCGATCCGTTCGGGCGGCCCGAGCAGCGCCGTCGCGTCGGCCAGCTCCATCGGCACGGCGGCCGCGGCGTCCCGTGGTCGCCCGGCCAGGTACAGGTCCTGGATCGTGTCGGCGGCCTCGTCGAAGCCCATCGAGCGAGCGAGCCGGTTGTAGAAGTTCTGCTCCCGGCTGCCCATCCCCCCGATGTACAGGGCCGTGTAGGGCGCGACGGCGGCCCGGGCGGCCTCGAGGTCGTCGGTGACGACGACGGGCACCGTGGCGACCACGTCGAAGCCGTCCATCGGGTCGGCCTCGGTGCCCCGTCCGGCGGCTGCCCGGGCTGCACGCACGGACGCGAACTGGTCCGCCGAGTGCTCGGGCGACACGAAGATGGCCAGCCACCCGTCGGCGACCTCCCCCGCGAGGGCCAGGTTCTTCGGTCCGACCGCCGCGAGGTAGATGGGCAGGTCCGGGCGGGGCGGGTGGATGGTCAGGCGCAGGCTCTTGCCGGGGCCGTCGGGCAGCGGCAGCGTGAAGTGCGCGCCGTCGTACTCCACGGGTCGCCGGGCCAGCGCCATCCGCACGATGTCGACGTACTCGCGGGTGCGGGCGAGCGGCTGGGCGAAGCGCACCCCGTGCCACCCCTCGCTGACCTGGGGGCCGGACACGCCGAGCCCGAGCAGGAACCGGCCGTGAGACAGGGTGTCGAGGGTGGCGGCCGTCATGGCCGTCATCGCCGGAGTGCGGGCCGGGATCTGCATGACTCCCGCGCCGAGGCCGATCCGCTCGGTCTGGGCCGCGAGCCATGCGAGGACCGTCGGGGTGTCCGAGCCGTACGCCTCCGCGACCCAGACCGACGCGTAGCCGAGCCGGTCGGCCTCCTGCACCAGCTCGAGGAGGTCCTCCCCCATCCCCATCCCTGCGTAGCCGCCTGCCAGTCCGAGCCTCATGGCCCCGAGGCTAGCCGGGTCCCCTCCACGCCCGAGGCCTCTGTCGGTGGTCGTCGGTAGGTTCGGGGCATCGGAAGGGGGCAGGGATGACCACGACGGCGGCGGGTCCGCAGGAGGTGGCTGCTGCTGCCCGCGGTGCGCAGGGGTGGCTGGCGTCGGTGGTGTCGCCGTCGGAGGTCCGCGGGTCACGCGAGGAGTGGGCGGGGGCCGTCGGGGAGCTGCAGCGGGTCATCGACATGGCGTCGGCGGCGCAGGACGCGGCGGTGGTGCGGTTGGCGGCGATCGAGGCCGAGTGGGCCGAGGACGGCACGGTCGTGGAGGTCCACAAGCCGCTCGGGCATGTGGCGTTGGATGCGCCGGCGGTCGTCTCGGGGGTGCTGACGGTGACGGCGGTGCACGCGGAGCGGCTGGTGCGGCAGGCGGTGCGGGTCGCCGCCGACGGCGCCGGGGGCACCGGCGCGGCCACCGGCCTGGGCGGGCTGCACACCGCGATGACCGAGGGACGCCTCGACGGGTACCGGGCGCAGGTCGTCTCCGAGGAGCTCGCGGAGTGCCCGGCCGAGGTCGCCGCCTCCGTCGTCGCCGCCCTCGAGCCGTGGTTCGGGGTCGAGGACGCCCCCCGGCTGCGGCGCCGCACCCGCCGGCTGCTGGCCCGGGTGTGTCCCGACCTGCTGCGGCAGCGGGCGGTGCGGGCCCGCTCGGAGTCGGCGCTGCGGCGCTGGGTCGACGAGCCCGGTGTCGACACCTGGCTCGGCACCTTCCCCTCCGAGGAGGCCTGCCGGGCCTGGGCCGCCGTCGACGCCCTCGCCCAGCGCTACGTCACCGACGGCGTCTGCGAGCGGATCGACCGGGCCCGCGCCAAGGCCCTCACCGATCTCGTCACCGGCCAGGCCACCATCGACGTAAACGTCGTCCTCACCACCGCGGCCACCGTCACCGAGGACGCGGCACCCACCCCCGCCACGACCGCGACCGCGACCGCGAAGGGTGACCTCGTCGAGGTGACCGGGCCCGCGGCCACCGACCCGGTGCTCGTGCCGCGCGGCTGGCTCCACGACGCCATCCGCGCCACCACCACCGGCCGGGACGGCCTCGGCCGGGCCCGGGTCGTGCCATGCCACCCCGGCACCGGCGCGCTCACAGACCCCGACGACGCCCTGGCCACCACCGCCTACCGGCCCGGCACCGCCCTCACCGTCCTCGTCAGAGCCCGGGACGGGCACTGCCGGTTCCCCGGCTGCCACGTCGCCGCCCGGTTCTGCGACCTCGACCACGTCACCCCCTGGCCCACCGGCCCCACGACCGCCACCAACCTCGCCACCCTCTGCCGCCGCCACCACCGCACCAAACAGCGCCCCGGCTGGCGCGCCGTCCTGCACCCCGACGCCACCATGACCTGGACCGACCCCACCGGCCGGCACCGCACCACCCACCCCGCCGACCACCGCCACATGGCCACCCTCCCCGACACCGGCGCCGACCCCGACCCGCCGGCACCGGGCACCCCCAGCCTCGCCGTCCCCGACGGCCCCCACTCACCCCTGGACTTCACCCTCGAGCACGACCTCGGTGGCGCACTCACCGCCACCCGCTGCCGCACCGACCTCCACGACCTCAGCGCCCGCAACCTCCACCTCGACCCCCGACACCCACACCACCGCCGCCGGTCACGCGCCCGCCCATCGGCCACCGACCCGCCCCCGTTCTAGCCTGCTGTGCTCGACCAACGCTCCAGCCACGTCGTCACCGTCGAGGTGAAGCTCGGAGCGAGCGCGTCCTCCTCCTGCCCTGCATAGCCGGGGTGACTGCTGCCCACCACCGGCCAGTGCCCGCAACCCGGCAGGTCGACGAGGGTGACGTCCGCCCCGGACCGCTGCCATCGGTCGCGGCTCACGTCGCGGGGCACGCACTCCTCGTCCGCCCCCCAGATGGCCAGCACGCGGCTTCGGACCTCGCCGAAGGTGGGAGCCGGGTCGACGTCCATGTCCCCCCAGCCCGCCGAGTCGGGAGGCGCCGCCGACGGCAGATAGGAGAGGGGGAACCACGGTTCACGGGCCGCCGCGCGCAGGTCGGCGTCCAGCGCGTCGCGGACCGACGGATCGGGGACGGGCCGCCGCAGGTGCTCCTCGAGTCTGAGGCGCAGACCGCGGTTGCGGCCTCGTTCCCGCTCGGAGAAGCCGTGGCGCCGCAACAGCTCATCGGTGTAGAACCGCATCTGTTCGGCAGGGGTGACGCCACTGCAGCCGAGCACGATCAGGAAGCCGACGGCGTCATCGGCGGCCGCCAGAGCAGCCGCCCACGCGCCCTGGCTGAACCCGAACACCCCGACGGGTCGTCCCAGCCGCGTCCGCAGGGCTCGGACGGCACCGACCGCGTCCGCTGCCTGCTCGTCGAGTGGGGTGTCGCCGCCGGCCACGACGCGGCGCTCGTAGCCGAGGGCAGCGATGCCCAGAGGCGCCAGCGACTCGGCCAGCTGGTCGAACAGCGGCTGCCGAGCGCGACCATCGCTCGCCCCGTGCAGCATGACCAGGCCCGCGGAGACACGACCGTCCGGCAGCCGAAGGACGGCGGCACCCGGGGCGCCGTCCCACTCGAGGCCCTGGTCCATCGCGTCACCCTAGAGCCCGTATCGGTCTGGCGCAGAGGGGGCGACGCGTGGCGCCCGCTCCACCTCGCCTCCGGGTCGTCCGCCCACCGCAACGGTAGGGTCGCCCGCATGCTGACCCGCCGCCTCGGGGCCACCGGGCTCACCGTGTCGCGGCTCGCCCTCGGGACGATGGCCTGGGGCACCCGCACCTCCCCCGAGGACGCTCGCGACCTCCTCACCGCGTTCCGGGCCGCCGGGGGCACCCTCGTCGACACCGCGCACGGCTACGCGGGCGGTGCGGCCGAGGACCTGCTCGGTGACCTGCTCGAAGGACCCGACCGCGGTGAGGTCGTCATCGTCACCAAGTCCGGCATCAGCCGCGCCTCCGGAGAACGAGTCGTCGACTGCTCCCGGCGCACGATGCTCGCGCAGCTCGACCTCTCGCTGCGTCGCCTGCGCACCGACCACGTCGACGTCTGGCTCGCCCACACCTGGGACGACGACACCCCGCTCGAGGAGACCGTCGGCGCCCTCGTCCACGCCTGGCGCAGCGGCCGAGCGCGGTACGTCGGGGTGTCGAACCACGTCGGCTGGCAGGCGGCCCGCGCCATGTCGCTCCTGGCCGCCGAGGGGGTTCCGCTGGCGGCGAACTCCGTCGAGTACAGCCTCGTCGAGCGGCGTCCCGAGCGTGAGCTCGTGGCCGCGTCCGCCTCCCTCGGCTTCGGACTGCTCCCCTGGTCGCCGCTCGGCCGCGGGGTCCTCGCGGGGCGCTACCGCAGCGGCGTCCCCGCCGACTCCCGCCTCGCCTCGGACGAGTTCGCGCGGTTCACGGGCCGGCACGCCGGGGACCACACCAAGGGCGTCGTCGAGGCGGTGCGCACCGCCGCCGACGGCCTCGGGGTCTCACCCGCCGTGCTGGCCCTCACCTGGGTCCGGGACCGTCCCGGGGTCACCGCGCCGATCATCGGCCCCCGCACGGCCGCCCAGCTGGCGGTGCTCCTCCAGTCCGAGGACGTCGAGCTGCCGCGGCAGATCGTCGACGCCCTCGACGAGGTCTCGCTCGACCACTCCTGACGTCCGGCGCGACCTGCCGGCTCAGTCGTCCTCGTCGTCCTCGAAGTCGACGTCGTCGTCCTCCAGCCCCGCGTAGGTCCGGCTGTCGTCGCCGTCCTCGTCGTCGTGGTCGTCGACGTCCGTCGCCGTCGTCTCGTCGTCGCTGTCGTCGTCATCGCCGTCGTCGTCCGCGCCGTAGATGTCCAGCGGCGTCATCTCGCTGTAGGCCTCGTAGAGGGAGGCGTCGTACTCCTCGAACGCGTCGGCCAGGTCGTCGTACGCGGCGACGACGTTCGGGTCGTCGTCCCCCCGGCGCGTGCTGCACACCTCGAGGTGGCGCTCGAACGCCGAGATGAGCTGGGCCAGAGCGGCACGCGGATCCGTGGTCATGCATCGAACCGTACCGGTCCTGGCGCAGAATGTGGTGGTGGCCGACTACGAGTACCTCGTCCTGAACTTCGGGCGCGACACGGACCGTTCCGCCATCTGCCGCACGCTCACCGAGCACGCCGAGTACGGCCACTGGGAGCTCGCCCGCACCCGCACCTACATGGGCGGACGGACCCGGACCTGGCTGCGCCGCCGCATCATCCGCGCCCGTCGAGCCTCGGGCTGGTGACCCGCGCCCGTCAGCAGGTCTCGAGCAGGCGACCCAGCACGCGGACGCCGAACCGCAGCGAGTCGGTGGGCACCCGCTCGTCGATGCCGTGGAACATCGGGGCGAAGTCGAGATCCGCCGGGAGCCGGAGCGGCGCGAACCCGTAGCCGGTGATGCCGAGCAGCGACAGCGCCTTGTTGTCGGTCCCGCCCGACAGGCAGTAGGGCAGCACCTCCGCCTCGGGGTCCTCGGTGCGCAGCGCGTCGACCATCCGGTCCACGAGATCCCCCTCGAACGGCGCGTCGAGCGCGATGTCACGGTGCAGCACCTCGACCCGCACGTGCTCGCCGGCCAGCTCCCGGATCGTGTCGAGGAGGTCCTCCTCGTGGCCGGGGAGGAAGCGGCAGTCGACGTTGGCCGAGGCGTGCTGCGGGATGACGTTGTGCTTGTAGCCGGCGTCGAGCATCGTGACGTTGCTCGTGTCCTGCAGGGTGCCGCGCACGAACCCCTGCGCGCCGCCGAGGTGCGCGAGCAGCTCCTCGAGGTCCTCGTCGGACCACCCGGTGCCGGTCAGCTCCGAGAGGCCGTCGAGCAGCGTGCGCACCGACGGGATGTACTCGCGCGGCCACTTGTGCTCGGCGATCCTGGCGATGGCCTCGGCGAGCCGGACGATCGCGTTCTCGTCGTTCGGCACCGACCCGTGGCCCGCCCGGCCGTCCGCGGTGAGTCGCAGCCACGCGATGCCCTTCTCGGCCGTCTGGAGCAGGTAGGTGCGCTTCTCGTCGCCGTGCCGGTCGGTGACGGTCACGCTGTAGCCGCCCACCTCGCTGATCGCCTCGGTGACGCCCTCGAACACCTCGGGGTGCCTCTCGACCATGAAGTGCGACCCCTTGACCCCGCCGGCCTCCTCGTCGGCGAAGAAGACGACGACGAGGTCGCGCGGCGGCACCACCCCGCGCCGGGCGATGTCGCGGACGCACGCGAGCATCATCGCGTCCATGTCCTTCATGTCGACGGCCCCGCGCCCCCAGACGCAGCCGTCGCGCTCCTCCGCCGCGAACGGGTCGACGGACCAGTCGGCGGCGTTCGCCGGGACGACATCGAGGTGACCGTGCACGCACAGCGCGCCGCGCTCGCGGTCCGCCCCGGGAATCCGGACCGCGACGCTGACCCGCCCCGGGTCCGACTCGTAGGTCTGCGGCTCCAGGCCCACCTCGCGCAGCTGCGCGACGACGTAGGCGGCCGCCTCGGCCTCCCCCGGCCCGCTGCCGTCGCCGTAGTTGCTCGTGTCGATCCGGATCAGCTCCTGGCAGATCCGGACGACCTCGTCCTCGGGGCGCAGCGTGTCGGTCATGCCACCCACCCTAGGAGGGACGCGGGCACCGGGTCGATTTCGGTTCCGCCTGCAGGACCGTGTATCGTTCCGGGTCGCAGGAGGCCCTCCCCAGGGGCCGCTCCCGCACCACTCGTCCGGGTGGCGGAATTGGCAGACGCGCTAGCTTGAGGTGCTAGTGCCCGTATAGGGCATGGGGGTTCAAGTCCCCCCTCGGACACCAGCACGAAGGCCCCGAACCACACAGGTTCGGGGCCTTCGTCGTGTCGGCCCGGTCAGCCGCCGACGTAGGTGTCGACCGCGTCCGAGAAGCCCTGGACGAGCGGGTCGAGCCGGGCGCCGGCCTCCGGGGGGATCGTGCCCTCGTCGACGGCGTCGCTGTAGTCCTCGAGGAGGGCGTCCCGGGCCTCCACCAGCTTCTCGGGGTCCTCCTCGCGCAGTGCCTTGTCGACGTCCTTGAGCGGGTCCTCGACCGCCTTCGCGCCGTCCTTGTCGATCACCCCCTCCTGCTCGAGCGCCTTCACCTCCTCGCCCAGCGA
The DNA here is from genome assembly GCA_963815545.1 of uncultured Actinomycetota bacterium. Classification (GTDB taxonomy): domain Bacteria; phylum Actinomycetota; class Actinomycetes; order Actinomycetales; family Dermatophilaceae; genus Phycicoccus. Next base: position 207,884 of record CAWFGY010000005.1, on the reverse strand, counting down.
CTGCCGGGCGTCGGCGACCGGGGCGGGGTCCGGCGCCTCCTCGGTGGGCGTCGGCGAGGGCTCGGTCGTCGAGGGGGTGGGCTCCGGCGCGGTCGTCGACGGGGCGGGCTCCTGCGACGTGGCCGTCGGGGTCGGCGTGGGGGCGGCGTCCCCGCTCGTGTCGTCGCCCCCGAAGACCTGCCAGGCGACGAGCGCGAGGGCCAGCAGAGCGACGACGGCCAGCACCCACATCGCTGCGGACGAGCCGCCGCGATCCCGCTGCGGGGGCGGCGGCGTCGTCGCCGGGGCCATGGGGGGCGGCGGGGGCGGTGACGGGGTGGAGTCCAGCCGCTGGGTCGAGTCCAGCCGCTGGGTCGGGTCCGCGCCGGACGCGGGCAGGACCGTCGTGGCCGCCGCCGCAGCGCCGGCACCCGCGGCACCGGCCGCTCCCGACGGGGCGCTGCGCGACTCCAGTGCCGTCACCAGCGCCGCGGCGCCCTCCGGGCGGTCGGCGGGGTCCTTGGCGAGCAGCCCCTCGACGACCGCCACGAGCCAGGCGGGAGCGTCGGGACGCAGCGCCTGCAGGTCGGGGACGGGGTCGTTGGCGTGCATCATCATCGTCGCCACCGGGGTGGCGCCCCGGAAGGGCGCCTTCCCGGTGAGGAGCGCGAAGAGCACGCAGCCGAGGGCGTAGAGGTCGGCGCGGCCGTCGACCCGCCCGCCGGTGGCCTGCTCCGGGGCGAGGTACTCGGCGGTGCCCATGACCGTGTGGGTCGCGGTCAGGGCCTGCTCGGCTCCGGCGTCACCGAGCTGGGTGATGCCGAAGTCGACGACCCGGACGCGGTCGTCCGCGGCGTACACGAGGTTCGCCGGCTTGATGTCACGGTGCACCAGCCCCCGCCGGTGCGCCGCGTCCAGGGCCGAGGCGACCTGCCGGCCCACCTCGACGACCTCCTCGACGGGCAGCGGCCCCTCGGCCAGGCGGTCGGCGAGGCTGGGCCCGGGCAGCAGCTCCATGACGAGGTAGGCGGTGTCGCCCTCGACGCCGGTGTCGTGGACGGTCACGATGTTCGGGTGGCTCATCCCCGCGGTGACCTTCGCCTCCCGCTCGAACCGGGCCGCGCCGGTCTCGTCCGGCACCCGCCGCAGGTCGATGGTCTTGATCGCGACCTGGCGGCCGAGGACGGTGTCGGTGGCCCGCCAGACCTCTCCCATGCCGCCGCGGCCGATGGGGGTGTCGAGGACGTAGCGGTCCGCGAGAGGGCGCGTGTCGTCGGTGCTCACCCACGGCAGCCTAGTGACGAGGCGCTCCCCGTCGGCGCCGAGGACCGGCATCGCTAACCTGGGGGCGTGCTCGAGACCGTCACCGCCGTTCGGTACGTGAGCCCGCTCCGCGAGGGCGGGTCGCTGCCGGGGCTCGTCGAGGCCGACGACCTCGGCACCTACGTCGTGAAGTTCAGTGGTGCCGGCCAGGGCCTCAAGGTGCTCGTCGCCGAGGTGATCGTCGGCGAGATCGCCCGACGGCTCGACATCCCGACGCCGCGCCTGGCCGTCGTCGACCTCCCGAGCGCCATCGCCCGCTACGAGGCCGACGAGGAGGTCCAGGACCTGCTCACCGCGAGTCCCGGGCACAACCTCGGCGTCGACTTCCTTCCCGGCGCCTTCGGCTACGACGGCTCCCGTCCCCCGTCGGCACAGGACGCCGGCGCGATCCGCTGGCTCGACGCCTACACCGCCAACGTCGACCGCACCTGGGCCAACCCGAACCTGCTCGTCTGGCACGGCCGCACCTGGGCCATCGACCACGGCGCCGCGCTGTGGTTCCACCACGGGTGGCCCAGCCGGCCCCCGGACGTGGGGCGGTTCGTCGGCCAGCCCTTCGACGACAGCGGCCACGTCCTCGCCCCGGTGGCGGCCGCGCTGCGCGAGACCCACGACCGCCTCGCGTCCCGGCTCACTGCGGAGGTCCTGCGCGAGGTCGTCGCCGAGGTGCCCGACCAGTGGCTCGAGACCACGGCGAGCCTGCCCGACCTCGACACGGTCCGCGCCACCTATCTCGAGCACCTCGTCCTGCGGCTCGAGCAGCCCGACGCCTGGCTCGGAGGTGCCGCATGAGCCACCCCTACCAGTACGTCGTCATCCGCTTCGTCCCGCGCGTCGACCGCGGCGAGTGCCTCAACGTCGGGGTCGTCCTGCACTCCCAGTCCGCCGGCGTGCTCCACTGCGCCTGGCACGTCGACGACGACCGCATCCGCGCGGTCGCACCCGACGCCGACCTCGAGGCGCTGCGCGCGGCCCTCGACGCCGTCGCCGAGATGTGCCACACCCCTCCCCCGGGCGTCGACGCGACGCTGACGACCCAGGGCAAGCGCTTCGGCTGGCTCAGCGCCCCGCGCTCGACCGTGCTGCAGCCCGGTCCGGTGCACGGGGGCGCCACGGACGACCCGGACGCCGAGGTGCAGCGCCTCCTCGACCGCCTCGTCCGCTAGCCGGGAGGCACCCGCAGCGCCCACGCCGCGACAGCGCCGGCGGCCGCGACGTTGAGCGAGTCGACGCCCCCGGCCATCGGGATCCGCACGACGGTGTCCACCGACGCGACGGTGCGCCGCGACAGCCCGTCACCCTCGGTCCCGAGCACGAGGGCCAGCCGCTCCGGGGGGTGGGCGGCCAGGGCATCCAGCCCCACGGAGTCCTCGGACAGCGCGAGGGCCGCCACGTGGAAGCCGAGGCTGTGCAGGTCCGCGATGCCGCCCGGCCACGGGTCGATGCGCGTCCACGGCACCTGGAACACCGTCCCCATCGACACCCGGATCGCCCGGCGGTACAGCGGGTCCGCGCATCGTGGGGTGACGAGCACGGCGTCCACGCCGAGGGCCGCCGCGCTGCGGAAGACCGCGCCGACGTTGGTGTGGTCGACGACGTCCTCGAGCACCAGCACGCGCCGCGCCCCGTCGAGCGCCGCCGCCACGGTGGGCAGGACCGGGCGGTGCATCGCCGCGAGGGCACCCCGGTGCAGGTGGAAGCCGGTGAGCGACTCGATGATCTCGTGCTCCCCCACGAACACCGGGACGCCGTCGGCCTCCGCGGCCTCGACGAGGTCGGCGAGGTCGGTGAGCCAGCGCTCGGCCATCAGGTACGAGCGCGGGCGGTGCCCGGCGGCCAGTGCCCGGCGGATGACCTTCTCGGACTCGGCGATGTACAGGCCGCGCTCGGGCTCGGTGCGGCGGCGCAGCGCGACGTCGGTGAGGCCGACGTAGTCCAGCAGGCGCGGGTCGGCGGGATCGGTGACGCGCTCGAGACTCACGGGAAGACCACGAGCTTGACGATGGCGACGAGGCCGACGACGACGATGACGCCCCGCAGGACCGGCGTCGGGAGCCGGCGGCCGACGGTCGCGCCGACGACGCCGCCGATCGTCGCCCCCACCGCGATGAGGAGGACGACGGACCAGTCGATCCGGTCGGGGGCGACGACGACGAAGACGACCGCCGCGACCGCGTTGACGACCGTCCCGAGGACGTTCTTGTAGCCGTTGAGGCGCTGCAGGGGCTCGCTCGACAAGGCGCCCATGATGCCCATGAGGATGACGCCCTGTGCCGCCCCGAAGTAGCCGCCGTACACGCCGGCCCCGAGGATCCCGCCCTGCATGACGGTGAGGTGCGTGCGCTCGGACCCGGCGCCGGACTCACGGCGGCGCAGCGCCCACGCGTTGGCCCGCGGCCCGACGAGGACGAGGACCACCCCGAGCAGGATGAGCACCGGCACGACGGTGCGGAACACCGCGGGGTCGAGCACGAGGAGCAGCACGGCCCCGCCGAGCGCCCCGACGAGCGACATCGGCACGAGCCGGCGCAGGGCGGGCGCCGCCCCGGCGAGCTCGGCGCGGTACCCGACCGCCCCCGTGAGGCTGCCGGGGACGAGCCCGATGTTGTTCGAGATGTTCGCTGTCACCGGGGGCACCCCGAGCAGCACGAGGGTCGGGAAGGTGATGAGGGTGCCCGACCCGACGATGGTGTTGATCGTGCCCGCCCCGATCCCGGCGAGCACGACGAGGAGGGCTTCACCGACGGACACCCGGACACCCTATGTCGGGGTGTCCGGGTGTCCCGGTGTCGCTGTCCGCGAACGGACTCAGCGGTCCTCGGTGGGCTCCTCCGGCGGCGCCGCGGGCGGCGGCGGGGTCTGGGCCGGCGGCGCCTGGCGCGGTGGGACGGCGTCGACCCCGGGCCGCACGGGCGGCTGGACCCGCGACGCCGGCTGCGCGTGCTCCTCGGCCTCCTTGCTGGACTGCGCGGCCTGGCCCCGCGCCTCCGCCAGCGCAGTGGCCGGGTCGGCGAGGGTGGTCTCCTCGAAGGCGTTGCTGATGGCCTGCTCTGGCTCCACCCAGCCGTCGTCGTCGCCGTCGGCGCCGGGCTTGGTGGCACCGAGCGCGCCGCCGATGCCCCGCAGGGCGTCGGTGAGCTCGCTGGGGATGATCCACATCTTGTTCGAGTCGCCGCGGGCGATCTGCGGCAGCACCTGGAGGTACTGGTAGGCGAGCAGCTTCTGGGTCGGCTTACCCCGGTGGATCGCGTCGAACACCTGCTGGATGGCCCGCGCCTGGCCTTGGGCCTCGAGGATGCGGGCCTGGGCCGAGCCCTCGGCACGCAGGATCTGGCTCTGCTTCTCCCCCTCGGCGGTGAGGATCTGGCTGGCCTTGGAGCCCTCGGCGGTGAGGATGATGGCGCGGCGCTCCCGCTCGGCCTTCATCTGCTTCTCCATCGACTCCTGGATCGAGGCCGGCGGGTCGATCGCCTTCAGCTCGACGCGGTTGACGCGGATGCCCCACTTGCCGGTGGCCTCGTCGAGGACCCCGCGGAGCTGACCGTTGATCTGGTCGCGGCTCGTCAGGGTCTGCTCGAGGTCGAGGGAGCCGATGACGTTACGCAGCGTCGTGACCGTGAGCTGCTCGATGCCGGCGATGAAGTTCGCGATCTCGTAGACCGCCGACTTCGCGTCGATCACCTGGTAGTAGATGACGGTGTCGATGGACACGACGAGGTTGTCGCTCGTGATGACCGGCTGCGGCGGGAACGAGACGACCTGCTCACGCAGGTCGATGTTGGCCCGGACGATGTCGACGAACGGGACGAGGAAGTGGATGCCGCCCTCGAGGGTCCGGGAGTACCGGCCCAGCCGTTCGATGATGAGCGCCGTCTGCTGCGGGACGATCCGCACCGTGCGGACGAGCACGATGACGGCGAACGCCGCGAGCAGCAGGATGACGATGAGCGGACCGATGCCGTCCATGATGGAGCCTTTCCGTGGGCGCCGGAGCGCGGGTCAGGTGGTCGGGGTGGCTGGGGGCACGGGCGCGACGATGGCGGTCGCGCCGTGGATGGCGATGACACGCACCTGGTCGCCGGGCTCGACGGGCGTGCTGCCGGTGGCGAGCCGGGCCGACCAGGTCTCGCCGGCGAGCTTGACCCGGCCGTCGGTCTCGGTGACGGCCTGCAGCACCCAGGCCTCGCGCCCGACCAGGCTCGAGGCACCGATGTGATGGTCGGTCTCGGTGTCCATGAACTTGTTCTTGAGGATGGGGCGCACGACGAGGAGGAAGAGGACCGCCGCGGCGACGCCGATGACCACCTGGAAGATGAACGGCGCGCCCAGGGCTGCGGCGATGGCGGCAGCCAGCGCTCCCCCGGCGAACATGACGAACACGAAGTCGACGGTAGCGGCCTCGATCGCGGCCAGGACCAGCGCGACGCCGAGCCAGCCGAGCCAGGCGTTCTCGGTCAGCCACTCCATCGGCCTCCCCTTTCTGTCATCGGTCCGACGAGTGGGGACCGTGTGAAGTTCCGTCGGTGCTCAACGCGCCCGGGCGGCATAGCGGCGCCCGCGGACCTCCAGCTCCAGCGGCATCCCGAAGGTCTCCTCGAGGTTGCGCTCGGTGAGCGTGATCTCGAGGGGGCCCTGCGCGACGATCCGGCCCTCCCGCATGAGGAGGACGTCGGTGAAGTTCGGGGGGATCTCCTCGACGTGGTGCGTGACGAGGACGAGAGCCGGTGCGGCGAGGTCGGCGGCGAGGTCCCCGAGGCGGCGGACCAGGTCCTCGCGCCCGCCGAGGTCGAGCCCGGCGGCCGGTTCGTCGAGGAGCATGAGCTCGGGGTCCGTCATGAGGGCCCGGGCGATCTGGACGCGCTTGCGCTCACCCTCGGAGAGGGTGCCGTAGCGGCGGTCGACGAGGTGGCTCGCACCGAGCGCGTCGAGCAGCTCGGCGGCGCGCCCCTCGTCGAGCCGGTCGTACGCCTCCCGCCAGCGCCCCAGGACCCCGTAGGACGCCGTGACGACGACGTCGCGGACCACCTCGCGCGCCGGGATGCGGTCGGCGAGGGCCACGCTCGACAGCCCGATGCGGGGCCGCAGCTCGAAGACGTCGACGGCGCCGAGCACCTCTCCGAGCACGCCGGCGACGCCGGTGCTCGGGTGGATCCGCGCGGCGGCGAGCTGGAGCAGCGTCGTCTTGCCGGCCCCGTTGGGCCCGAGGACGACCCAGCGCTGGCCCTCCTCGACCTCCCAGGAGACGTCGTCGAGGATCGTGGTGTCCCCGCGCACGACGCTGACGCCTGCGAGGGCCAGGACGTCGCTCATGGAGCCGACCCTAGTTGACGCTCCAGAAACCGGATCGGCGGCACGCTCAGTGCCCGCGCATCGGTCCGCCAGGACGACCGTGCGCGTCGGCGACGATCTCGGCCATGACCGACAGCGCGATCTCGCCGGCCGAGCCGCCACCGATCGACAGGCCCGCCGGCACGTGGAGCCGCGTCAGCTGCGCGTCGTCGAACCCCTCGCCCCGCAGCACCTCGAGCAGCGCCGCCGAGCGGTGCCGGCTCGCCATCATCGCCACGTAGGGGACCCCGGCGGTCACGGCCCGCCGCAGCAGGTCGTACGCGCCCGCACCGTCGTGGTTGCACACGACGAGGGCGTCGACCCCGTCCATGGCGCGGGGGTCGTCCTCGGCGGGCGCCGCGTCGAGGGTCGTCACCGCCCACCCGGTCGCTCCGGCGATGGCGCCCAGCGCGTGGGCGATGTGGTTGTCGAAGACGACGACGAGCCGGCCGAGCGGGCCGTCGACGGGCCTCGCCCCGCTCCCCCGGACCGGGTCGTGGCGGGTGTCGCTCACTGACCGAGCACCGTGCGGTAGACCTCCATCGTGCGGTCGCCGATGGTCTCCCAGGAGAACGACTCGACCGCTCGCTCCCGGCCGGCTCGACCCATCCGCTGGGCCCGGTCGAGGTCGGCGACGGCGTCGTTCATCGCGGCCGCGAGGTCGGCGACGAAGCGGTCCTCGTCGACCGGGATGCCGGTCCCGTCCTGGACCTGCTCGATGGGGACGAGCCACCCGGTCTCGCCGTCGACGACGACCTCCGGGATCCCGCCGGTGGCGGTGGCGACCACGGGCAGTCCGCACGCCATGGCCTCGAGGTTGACGATGCCGAGCGGCTCGTACACCGACGGGCACAGGAAGACCGACGCGCCGCTGAGCACCGCGACGACCTCGTTGCGCGGCAGCATCTCGGGGACCCACACGACGCCGTCGCGCTGCGCCCGGAGCCCGTCGATGAGCGCCTCGACCTCGGCCTTGATCTCCGGGGTGTCCGGCGCACCGGCGAGGAGGACGAGCTGGACCTCGGGCGGCAGCTCGGCGGCCGCCCGCAGGAGGTACGGCAGCCCCTTCTGGCGGGTGATCCGGCCGACGAACACCGCACTCGGGCGGTCCGGGTCGATGCCGTGCCGGCGCACCGCGTCGGGGTCGGGGCGCGGCTGCCAGAGCTGGGAGTCGATGCCGTTGTGGACGACCTTGACCTTCCCGGGGTCCACGCTCGGGTAGGAGCGCAGGATGTCCTCCCGCATACCGGCACTGACGGCGATGACGGCCGCGGCACCCTCGTACGCCGTCCGCTCGACCCACGACGAGAGCCGGTACCCCCCGCCCAGCTGTTCGGCCTTCCAGGGGCGCATCGGCTCCAGGCTGTGCGCGGACAGCACGTGCGGCACCCCCTCGAGCAGGCCCGCGACGTGCCCGGCGAAGTTGGCGTACCAGGTGTGCGAGTGGACCAGGTCGGTGCCGGCACACGCAGCCGCCATCGTCAGGTCCACCCCGAGCGTGGACAGCGCGGCGTTCGTGCCGTCGAGCTGCGGAAGGTCGGGGTGGCTCGTCGTGCCCTCCTCGTCCCGGGGGCCGCCGAACGCGTGGACCCGCACGTCGGTGTCGCCGCGCGAGCGCAGCGCCCGGGTGAGCTCGGCGACGTGGACGCCGGCCCCCCCGTAGATCGAGGGCGGGTACTCCTTGGACAGGATGTCGATGCGCACCTTTTCACCGTAGTGGGCGTGCGGGCCTCCCGGCGAGGGCCCCGACCCAATAGCGTGGGGTCATGGCGTACCGCAGCGGAGGTCCGAAGGTCCTGGTCATCGTCCTCGCGGGTGGGGAGGGGAAGCGGCTCATGCCGCTGACGCGGGACCGAGCCAAGCCGGCCGTGCCGTTCGGCGGCATCTACCGCCTCATCGACTTCGCGCTGTCGAACGTCGTGAACTCCGGGTACCTCAAGATCGTCGTCCTCACCCAGTACAAGTCGCACAGCCTCGACCGGCACGTGACCAAGACGTGGCGGATGAGCACCATGCTCGGCAACTACGTCGCGCCGATCCCCGCGCAGCAGCGCATCGGCAAGTCCTGGTACATGGGCAGCGCGGACGCCATCTTCCAGAGCCTCAACACCATCACCGACGAGCGGCCCGACATCGTCGTGGTCGTCGGCGCCGACCACGTGTACCGGATGGACTTCTCGCAGATGGTCGAGCAGCACATCGCGACCGGCGCCGGGGTCACCGTCGCCGCCATCCGGCAGCCGAAGTCGATGTCCGACCAGTTCGGGGTCATCGACGTCGAGCCCGAGGACCCGCAGCGGATCCGTGCCTTCCTCGAGAAGCCGACCGACCCCGACGGGCTGCCGGACTCCCCCGACGAGATCCTCGCGAGCATGGGCAACTACGTCTTCAGCTCGGACGCTCTCGTCGACGCCGTGACCGCCGACTCGACCCTCGAGGGCAGCAAGCACGACATGGGCGGCGACATCGTGCCTGCGCTCGTGGAGCAGGGGGCGGCCTACGCCTACGACTTCAAGAACAACGTGGTCCCCGGTGGGACCGAGCGCGACATGGGCTACTGGCGTGACGTCGGGACGATGGACAGCTACTACGACGCCCACATGGACCTCGTCTCGATCCACCCGGTCTTCAACCTCTACAACTACGACTGGCCGCTCTACACCACGTACGGGTACTTCCCGCCCGCCAAGTTCGTCCACGGGGCGAACGGGCGTTTCGGCGAGGCGCTCAACTCCGCCGTGTCGCCGGGCGTGGTCATCTCGGGCGCGCGGGTCAACGGGTCGGTCATCTCCCCCGACGTGCACGTCCACAGCTACACCGAGGTCGACGACAGCGTCATCCTCGACGGTGTCCAGATCGGGCGGCACTGCCACATCCAGAAGGCCGTCATCGACAAGAACGTCGTCATCCCCGACGGCACCTCGATCGGGCTCGACCACGAGCACGACCTCGCCCGTGGCTTCTCGATCACCGAGTCGGGCATCGTCGTCGTCGGCAAGGGCCACGAGATCACTCCGTGACCGGTCCCGGCCGCCCCGTGCGGATCGGCGCCCAGCTCCAGCCGCAGCACGCGTCGTACCCCGAGATCCGGCGAGCCTGCGCCCGGCTCGAGGAGCTCGGCGTCGACGTCCTCTTCAACTGGGACCACTTCTTCCCGCTCTACGGTGACCGCGACGGGGCCCATTTCGAGTGCTGGACCATGCTCGCCGCATGGGCGGAGGCCACCGAGCGGGTCGAGATCGGGGCCCTCGTCACGTGCAACAGCTACCGCAACCCCCAGCTGCTCGCCGACATGGCGCGCACCGTCGACCACATCAGCGCCCGGGACGGCACGGGCCGGGTCGTCCTCGGCATCGGCTCGGGGTGGTTCGAGCGCGACTACGACGAGTACGGGTACGAGTTCGGGACGGCGGGCAGACGGCTCGACGCGCTGGCCCGCGACCTGCCACTCATCGAGCAGCGGTGGGCCCGGCTCAACCCCGCGCCGACCCGGGACATCCCGATCCTCATCGGCGGCGGCGGCGAGCGGAAGACGCTGCGGATCGTCGCCGAGCACGCCGACATCTGGCACGGCTTCGGCAGCCCCGAGGCCATCGCCCACAAGCACGCCGTCCTCGACGAGTGGTGCGCGAAGGTCGGCCGGGACCCTGCCGAGATCGAACGGTCCTCCGGGGTGTCCGCCAGGCCGGGTCGGCTCCCGGAGGACGTCGCGGACTACGCGGCCGGTGCGCAGGCGCTGTACGAGGTCGGCACCCGGCTCTTCACCGTCGGGCTGAGCGGCCCGGGCTACGACCCCGGTCCGATCCGCGACCTCGTCGCGTGGCGTGACGCCGGGCGCGGCTAACCTGCGGGCGTGCCCTCCCCCGAGCGACCGCTCCTCCCTCCCCAGCCCGATCCCGCGGCGCGCACGCTCCTGGTGTCGTTGAGCGGTCGGGACCGTCCGGGCGTCACGAGCGCCGTCTTCGAGGCCGCGTCCACGGTCGGCGCCACCGTCCTGGACGTCGAGCAGGTCGTCGTCCGCGGCCACCTCGCCCTGTCGGTGCTCCTCTCCCCCGGCACCGACGAGAACGTCCTCACCGACCGGCTGACCCGGGCCGGTGAGGCGCTCGGAATGACCGTCGACCTCGTCGCCGGACGCGGCGACAACGCCCGGCGCCGCACGGGGCGCGCGGCGGTCGTCGTCATGGGTGCCCCCCTCGAGACGCGGCACGTCGCCGCGGTGGCGCGTTCGGTCGCCGAGCACGGCGCCAACATCGACCGGATCCGGCGGCTCTCCCGCTGGCCCGTCACGACGGTCGAGCTGGACGTCTCGGGCGCCGACCTGCCCCGGATGCGCCGCGACCTCGCGCTCGTGTCGGCCGACACCGGGTGCGACATCGCGGTGGCGCCCGCCGGCCTGGCTCGGCGCGGAGCCCGGCTCGTCGTCCTGGACGTCGACTCCACGCTCATCCAGGACGAGGTCATCGAGCTCATCGCCGAGCACGCGGGGACCGCGGCGGAGGTCGCGGCCGTCACCGAACGGGCCATGGCCGGCGAGCTGGACTTCGCCGAGAGCCTGCACGCCCGGGTCGCCACGCTCGCGGGGCTCCCGGTCGGGGTGCTCGAGGAGGTGCGGGGCTCGGTGCGGCTCAGCCCGGGGGCGCGCACGCTCGTGCGCACCCTCAAGGCCCTCGGCTTCACGGTGGCGCTGGTCTCGGGCGGCTTCGCCGAGGTCGTCGAGCCCATCGGTGCCGAGCTCGGCGTCGACCACGTCCGCGCCAACCGGCTCGAGGTCCGGGACGGGGTCCTGACCGGGCGCGTCGTCGGGACGGTCGTCGACCGGCCGGGCAAGGCCGCGGCACTCCGCGAGTTCGCCGAGCTCGAGGGTCTCCCCCTCTCCCGGACCGTTGCCATCGGGGACGGCGCCAACGACCTGGACATGCTCGGGGTGGCCGGGCTCGGGGTGGCGTTCAACGCGAAGCCGGTCGTGCGCGAGCAGGCCGACACGTCGGTGAACGTGCCCTACCTCGACACCGTCCTCTTCCTGCTCGGGGTGAGCCGGGAGGAGATCGAGGACGCCGAGGGGCTCACCGAGCCGGGCTGACCTCGCGCCACCGCAACCGCGCGCTCAGGCGCCGATCGCGTGGTACCCGCCGTCCACGTGGACGATCTCGCCGGTCGTCGCCGGGAACCAGTCCGAGAGCAGCGCCACGCAGGCCCGAGCCGCCGGCTCGGCGTCCCGCACGTCCCAGCCCAACGGCGCCCGGCTGCCCCAGGCCTCCTCGAACTGCTCGAACCCGGGGATCGACTTCGCGGCCGTCGTGCGGATCGGGCCGGCGGAGACGAGGTTGCAGCGGATCCCCTGCGCGCCCATGTCCCGGGCGAGGTACCGGTTCGTGGACTCGAACGCCGCCTTGGCGACCCCCATCCAGTCGTAGACCGGCCAGGCGTACTTCGCGTCGAAGGTCAGCCCGACGACCGAGCCGCCCGCCGACATCAGCGGCAGCGCGGCCTTGGTGAGCGCCGCGAGGGAGAAGGCCGAGATCTGGACCGCGGTCGAGACGTCCTCCCACGTGGCGTCCAGAAAGGTGAAGGCACCCTGGGGCGCGAAACCGATCGAGTGGACGACCCCGTCGATGTGGTCGACGTGCTCGCGCAGCCGGTCGGCCAGGGCCGCGAGGTCGTCGTCGTTGCTGACGTCGAGCTCGACGACCGGCGCGGGCTTGGGCAGCCGGCGCGCGATCGCGGTCGTGATCTTCGTCGTCCGGCCGAAGGAGGTGAGGACGACCTCCGCGCCCTGCTCCTGGGCGAGCCGGGCGACATGGAAGGCGATCGAGGAGTCCATGAGGACTCCGGTGACGAGCAGCGTCTTGCCCTCGAGCAGCATGTGGGGACCTTTCGTCAGGAGGGTCTGGGGTGGGGTGGGCAGCGGGTCAGTGACCCATGCCGAGGCCGCCGTCGACGGGGATGACCGCCCCGGAGATGTACGCGGCCTCCGGGCTCGCGAGGAAGCGGACGACCCCGGCGACCTCGTCGGGGGCCCCGAACCGGGCGGCGGGGATGGCGGACCTGTAGGTCTTCTGGGTGTCCTCGGGCAGGGCCGCGGTCATGTCGGTCTCGATGAACCCCGGCGCCACGACGTTCGCGGTGATGCCGCGCCCGCCGAGCTCGCGGGTGACCGAGCGGGCCAGCCCGACCAGGCCCGCCTTGCTCGCGGCGTAGTTGGCCTGCCCGGGGCCGCCGTACAGGCCGACGACGCTGGAGATGAGCACGATCCGCCCGCGGCGCAGCCGGATCATCCCGGTGCTCGCCCGGCGCACGCAGCGGAAGGCACCGGTGAGGTTCGTCTCGAGGACCGCGCCGAAGTCCTCGTCGCTCATCCGCATGAGGAGGCCGTCCTTGGTGATGCCGGCGTTCGCGACGAGCACCTCCACCGGCCCGCCGAGCTTCTGCTCGGCCTCGGTGAAGGCAGCATCGACGCTGTCGCGGTCGGTGACGTCGCACTGGACCCCCTCGAGCCCCTCCGGTGGCGGCCCACTGCGGTAGGTGACGACGACCGTGTCGCCGGCCTCCGCGAACGATCGCGCGATCGCGAGGCCGATACCGCGGTTGCCGCCGGTGACGAGAACGGTGCGGGGATCGCTCATGCGTCCGAACCTAGTGGACTACCCGGCGGTAGTCGTGCCGCGTCCCGTCCACCGGCTGTCGAAGCTCGCCCCGGCGACAGGGGCGCCCGGGCCCGGCGGACGTACAGTGGAGAGGTGCCTCTGACCCACAGCCACCGCCCCGTCACCCAGTCGGTGACGACGGCCGCGCAGTCCCGGTCCGAGGACCAGGTGCACCGGCTGCGCCAGTACCTCGCGACGATGTCGGTGCGCACGGTGTGCTTCGTCCTCGCCATCGTCACCGACGGCTGGGTCCGCTGGGTCTTCGCGGCCGCGGCCATCCTGCTGCCCTTCTTCGCGGTCGTCGCGGCGAATGCCGTCGCCCCGCGGATCCGCGGCCGGGTGCGGCCCGTCGTCCCGATGCGCGACGAGACCCCGCAGATCACCGACCACGGCCACCCGGACGACCCGCAGCGCTGAGCGGGCCCCCGGCCCGGGTCAACCGCCGATGGCGGACATCGGCCGGTCGGGCTGCACGAAGTCGGGGCGGTCGATGCCGTGACCGGCCTTCTTCGCCCACATCTCGCCGATGACGAGGTCGGCGACCTCCGCGTCGGAGGCACCGTCCCGCAGCGGCCCCCGCAGGTCGATCTCGGACCGCGAGAACAGGCAGTTGCGCAGCTGGCCGTCGGCCGTCAGGCGCACCCGGTCGCAGGCCGCGCAGAAGGGCGCCGACACGCTCGCGATGACCCCCACGGTCTCGGGGCCGCCGTCGACGAGGAACAGCTCGGCCGGGGCGCTCCCGCGCTCCTGCACCGGCGTGAGCCGGAAACGCTCACCGAGCCGGTCGAGGATCTCGGCCTGGGACACCATCTGGGAGCGGTCCCAGGCGTGCTGGGCGTCCAGCGGCATCTGCTCGATGAAGCGCAGCGCGTACCCGCGGTCGAGGCACCACTGCAGCAGCTCGGCGACCCCCGTGTCGTTGACCCCGCGCATCGCGACCGCGTTGACCTTCACCGGGGTCAGCCCGGCGTCGGCGGCCGCCTTGAGCCCCGCCTCGACCCCGGCGAACCGGTCACGCCGGGTGAGGTCGCGGAACTGCTGCGGGTCCACGGTGTCGAGGCTGACGTTGACCCGGTCCAGGCCGGCCTCCGCCAGTGGAGCGGCGAGGCGGTCGAGACCGATGCCGTTGGTCGTCATCGCGATCCGGGGCCGCGGCTCGAGCGCGGCGACGCCGCGCACGACGTCGACGAGGCTGCGGCGCAGCAGGGGTTCGCCCCCGGTCAGGCGGACGTTGGTGACGCCGAGGCCCACCATGACCCGCACGACCCGGACGAGCTCGTCGTCGGTGAGCATCTCGGGCTTCGGCAGCCAGTCCAGCCCTTCCGCGGGCATGCAGTACGTGCAGCGGAGGTTGCACCGGTCCGTGACCGACACGCGCAGGTCCCTCCCGACGCGGCCGAAGCGGTCGAGGAGGCGGGGTTCGGGGAGGTCGGTCATAGAGGGCCAGCGTACGACGAGTAGCGTGACGGGGTGTTGCGCCGGCTCGTATCTCCTCGATGGGTGGGCGCCCTCGTCCTCTCGGCCCTCTTCGCCGTCGCGTCCTACCACCTCGGTTACTGGCAGTACCACCGCCACGAGGCGAAGGCCGACCGGAACGCCCTGCTCGACGCCCACTACCGCGCCGATCCGGTCCCGTTCGCCGAGGTCCTGACCCCCGAGGGGATCACGCCCGGCGAGGAGTGGACGCGGGTCACCGCCACCGGCAGGTACCTCGCGGGTCCGCTCTTCGCCCGCGGGCGGCCCAACGACGGCGAGGTCGGGCTGGAGGCGCTCTGGGTGTTCGCGCCCGACGCCGGCGGCCCCGACGTGTTCGTCGACCGCGGCTGGGTGCCGGCGTCCGACCGCGGTGCCAGCGTCCTGCCCGAGGTCGAGCCCGCCCCGTCCGGCCCCGTCACGGTGGTCGGGTGGGTGCGACCGTCGGAGGAGTCGCGGGGCAAGCCGCCCTCGCCGGGGCAGATCGCCAACGTGTCGGTCCCGGACGCGGCCCAGGCCCTCGGCGTCACCGTCGCCCCCGACTACGTGCTTCTCCAGGAGGAGACCCTGCCTGACGGCTCCACCCCGCCGCGGCCGGCCGCCCTCGCCGCGCCCGACCGGAGCCTCGGCCCGCACCTGGCCTACGCCTACCAGTGGTGGATCTCCTCGGTGCTCGGGTTCGTCCTCGTGGGGTTCGGGGTGCGACGCGAGGAGCGGCTGTCCGACCCGGTGCGGTACCCCCCGAAGCCGAAGAAGGTCCGGGTGTGGGACGAGGAGGACGCGTGAGCGGGCCCCGGCTCAGGCGGTGAGGTCGGCCGCCTGCTCGGCGAACTGGGTGCGGTAGAGGTCGGCGTAGAGACCGCCGCGCTCGACGAGCTCGGTGTGGGTGCCGCGCTCGAGGATGCGGCCGTCGTCGACGACGAGGATCTCGTCGGCGTGCCGCACCGTGGACAGGCGGTGCGCGATGACCAGAGCGGTGCGGTCCCGCAGCGCCTCGTCGAGGGCGCGCTGCAGGGCCTGCTCGGACTCGCTGTCGAGGTGGGCGGTCGCCTCGTCGAGGACGATGAGACCCGGGCCCTTGAGCAGCAGGCGGGCGATGGCCAGGCGCTGCTTCTCGCCGCCGGACAGCCGGTGCCCGCGGTCGCCGACGACGGTGTCCAGGCCCGAGGGCAGGGAGTCGACGAGCCCCCACACCTGCGCGGCGCGCAGCGCCGCCTCCATCTGCTCGTCGGTGGCCCCGGGAGCCGCGTAGTCGAGGTTGGCCCGGATCGTGTCGTGGAAGAGGTGTGCCTCCTGGGTGACGACACCGACGGCCTCCTGGAGCGACTCGAGGGTCGCCTCACGCAGGTCGAGGCCGTTGATCCGGATGGAGCCGCTCGAGGGGTCGTAGAGCCGGGCGACGAGCGAGGTGATGGTGGTCTTGCCGGCGCCGCTGGGACCGACGAGCGCGACGAGGGAGCCGGGCTCGACGGAGAAGGAGACGTCGCGCAGGACCGGTCCGCCGGCCCGGCGGTCGCCGGAGGCGGCGGACTCGAGCGACGCCAGCGACACCTCGTCGGCGGCCGGGTAGGAGAACGAGACGCCGTCGACGTCGACCCGGACGGGCCCGGGCGGGAGCGCCCGGGCGCCCTCGGCCTCGGCCACGAGGGGCTTGAGGTCGAGGACCTCGAAGACCCGCTCGAACGAGACGAGGGCCGTCATGACGTCGACGCGGACGTTGGAGATGGCGGTGAGCGGCCCGTAGAGGCGGGCGAGCAGGGCCGCCAGCGCCAGGAGGGTGCCGACCGTGAGGGTCCCCCCGACGGCCATGACGCCGCCGACGCCGTAGATCATCGCCGTCGCGAGGGAGGCGATCATCGTGAGCGCCACGAAGAACAGGGACCGGTTGAGGGCGATCGTGACGCCGATGTCGCGGACGCGGGAGGCCCGCTCGCCGTACTCGGCGTCCTCGGTGCTCGGCTTCCCGAACAGCTTGACGAGCAGGGCGCCGGCAACGTTGAACCGCTCGTTCATCCGGGTACCGAGGTCGGCGTTCACCGTCATCTGCTCGTGCGTGAGCGCGGCGAGGCGCCGGCCCATGAGCCGGGCCGGGATGACGAAGAACGGGACGAGAACGAGCGCGGCGAGGGTGAGCTGCCAGGACAGGGTCATCATCGTGATGACGATGACGACGAGCGAGATGGCGTTGCTCACGACGTTGGAGAGCACCGAGGTGAACGCCTGCTGGGCGCCGATGACGTCGTTGCCGAGTCGCGTCACGAGGGCGCCCGTCTGGGCCCGGGTGAAGAACGCCACGGGCTGGCGCATCACGTGCCCGAACACCTCGGTGCGCAGGTCGTAGATGAGCCCCTCGCCGATGCGCGCCGAGAACCAGCGCTGCACCAGCGTCAGCGCGCCCTCGACGAGCGCGATGACCGCGACGACGAGCGAGAGGCGCACGACGACGCCGGAGTCCTGGGGGATGACACCGTCGTCGATGATCGACTTGAACAGCAGCGGCACCGCCACCACGAGCATGGCGTCGAGGACGACGAGGAGCAGGAACCAGCCGATCTGGCGCCGGTAGGGTCGCGCATACTGCAGCACGCGCCGCCGGGTGCCGGGGGCGAGCCGCCGCTCGGCCACGCTGGAGTCCTTGGTCATCGAGTGCATGACCTGCCAGTTCATACTCACGTGCGCTCGGGCCTCCTGTCGATGTCGTCGCGTCAGTCAACCACCGGGCGACGACAGGTGTTCCGCGCCGACGCTGGACGCCCCCTTGTGACCGGGCGCCCGGCAGCCGAGGATGGCGGCACCATCGTCGACGCCGACGCCCCGGAGGCTCCCGTGACCGATCCGCTGCGCCACAAGATCCTGCTCGACGAGGACGAGATGCCGACGCGCTGGTACAACATCCTCGCCGACCTGCCGACCCCGCCGCCCCCGCCGCTGCACCCGGGCACCGGGCAGCCCGTCGGCCCGGACGACCTCTCGGCGATCTTCCCGATGGACCTCATCGCGCAGGAGGTCACCACGGAGCGCTACGTCGACATCCCCGAGGAGGTCCTCGACGTGTACCGGCTGTGGCGGCCCTCGCCGCTGTACCGGGCGCACCGCCTCGAGAAGGCCCTCGGGACCCCCGCCCGGATCTACTACAAGTACGAGGGCGTGTCCCCCGCCGGGTCGCACAAGCCGAACACCGCCGTGCCGCAGGCCTACTACAACGCCAAGGCCGGCGTGCGCCGCCTCACGACCGAGACCGGCGCCGGCCAGTGGGGCACCGCCCTGGCGTTCGCCTGCGCCCAGTTCGGCCTCGAGTGCGAGGTGTGGCAGGTGAGGGCCTCCTACGACGCCAAGCCGTACCGGCGCATCATGATCGAGACCTTCGGCGGCACGGTCCACCCGAGCCCCTCGGACCTCACCGAGGCCGGGCGCGCGATCCTCGCCGCCGACCCCGACTCCCCCGGCTCGCTCGGGGTGGCGATCAGCGAGGCCGTCGAGGTCGCGGCCCAGGACCCCACCGCCAACTACGCGCTCGGCTCGGTGCTCAACCACGTCCTGCTGCACCAGACCGTCATCGGCGAGGAGGCGCTGCTCCAGCTCGCGAAGGTCGGCGAGACGGTCGACCTCATCGTCGGCTGCACCGGCGGCGGCTCGAACTTCGGCGGCCTCGTCTTCCCGTTCCTGCGTGAGAAGCTCGCTGCGGGGGCCGGCCCCGTCATCCGGGCCGTGGAGCCGGCGTCGTGCCCCTCGCTGACCCAGGGCACGTACGCCTACGACTTCGGCGACGTCGCGGGGCTCACGCCCATGATGAAGATGCACACCCTCGGGCACGACTTCATCCCCGACCCGATCCACGCGGGCGGGCTGCGGTACCACGGGATGAGCCCCCTGATCAGCCACCTCTACGAGGAGCAGCTCATCGAGGCGAGCGCCAAGACCCAGAAGGACTGCTTCGCCGCCGGGGTCCTGTTCGCCCGCACCGAGGGCATCGTCCCCGCGCCGGAGCCCACGCACGCCCTCGCGGCCGCGGTGGACGAGGCCATCGCCTGCATCGAGACCGGCGAGGAGAAGGTGATCCTCACGGCGCTGTGCGGCCACGGCCACCTCGACCTGCCGGCGTACGACGCCTACCTGCGCGGCGACCTCGTCGACCACACCTGGGCGGACACCGAGCTCCAGGAGTCCGTGGCCCGGGCCCTCACCCGGCTGCCGGCCGTCCCGGGCTGACCCGCCCCGTCGGTGCGCCCCCTGACGCCGGTCAGTCGAGCAGGAGCTCGATGTCGTAGCGGTTGCACACCTCGACGAGGCGCGGGATGTCCGGTGGCTCCGGTGTGGGGCGCTCGTCGGGGCCGATCGGGTACCCGTAGTCGGCGACCATGTCCTCGAACTGCGCCGGGGTCGTCAGCTGGAGGATCCGCCCACCCTCGGGACCCATCTCGAAGCGGTGCACCAGCCCCTTGGGCAACCAGCAGAAACCGCCTGCGGTGTAGGTGACCTCCTGGCCGTCGCAGTGGAACAGCGCCGACCCCTCCAGCACGTAGAACGCCTCGTCCTCGGTGTGGTGGATGTGCGGCGGCGGCCCGAAGCCGGGCGGCGCCTCGAACTCGATGGCCGTGAGCACCCCCTGGGTCTCCTGTCGACCGGCCAGGACGCGGTTCCGCCCGGCCAGGAACTGGTACCAGTCCCCCTCGCCCGGGCCGTGGAGGGTCGGGGTGCGGGGTGAGGTCTGCATGCTCATCGGGCTCTCCTTCATCCGTGCGCCTGTCGGAACCAGCACCCTGCTTCCGGTTGCACCCCGAGGTCAATAGCCCGGTCGACGCAGCTCGAGCGAGTCCGTGAACGTCGCGCCGTCGACCGGCTCGAACGTCGCCCGGAGCGTGTCGGCGTTCACCGTGACGGCGAGCGAGCCGTGTGCGGGGTTGTCGTTCGCGGCGCTCACAGCCCGGAAGTACGGGCGCTCGGGGTCGTCGGCCCGGGCGTCCCGCAGCGAGGTGCCACCGGTCCCGACCGTGACGAGGGTGGTCCCACCCGTCTCCACCACGCAGCGGGCGTCGAACCAGCCGGGCTCGATCCTCGGACAGTCCGCGCTCAGCGCGAGCACGGCGGTGCGCTGGTACATGTGCTCGTGGCCCGTGACGACGAGGTCGACACCCTCCCGGACCAGGAGGTTCGTGAGGTCCGGCCCCGGGTCGCAGTCGTACTTCCCCACCGACAGGCAGGGCTTGTGCATGCCGACGAGCACCCAGGGCACGCCGTCGGCCCGCGCCGAGCGGACCGCCCGCTCGGTCCAGAGGTAGTCCTCCGACCCCTCCTCGTAGGACAGGTGCCCCTGGCCGAAGTCGAGCCCCGGCGAGACCATGACGACCCGCAGGAGGGGACGCTCGGCCGGGACGTCGGCGTACCACCGGCGCCCGTAGTCGCCGACGAGGCCGGGCAGCCGGTTCGGCAGGCAGGCCGTGAAGGCGTCGATCACCCCGTCGGGGCCGTCGTCGTCGTGGTTGCCGCTGACGAGCTGGACCGGGTACTCCGGGCCGAGCCGCTCGGTGACGAAACGGCACCACTGCGCCTCCTCCCCGATCTCGCCGTACGACAGGTCGCCGACGACCAGGGTCAGGTCGTCCTGGCGGGCCGCGATGCTCGCGAGAACCGCGGACGCCGACCCGCCGTCGCCCACGTCCCCGAGCACCGACAGGCGCAGCTCGCCGGGCGGTGAGGTGGCGGTCGGCGCGGTCGACCCGGTCGGGCTCGGCGTCGGCGACGCGGACGACGGGGCCGAGACCGGTGGTACGGCGGGGGCAGGCGGGTCGGGTGCGCAGCCGACCAGCGCCGCGCCGACGACCAGCGCCGCCGCGGCCCTGCCGGCTGCGGACACCGGGGACCCCATCCCCGGAGTATGGTCCACCGCCGCGTCCCGAGGCCAGGGTGACGTCGTGGCGAGCGGTGCCGTCAGGCCGGCTCGAGGCACGGTTGGGAGGCGTACCGCTCCGCCCCGTCGACGACCCGGCGCAGGGTCTGCCGGACCAGGTCGGGGTCGGCGTCGAACCGCCGGAACCGTGGCACGACGCTCGTCTCCAGCCACCGCCACCGGTCCTCGAACCGGGTCACCCGCGGCACCGTCCGGGTCCGGACCGCGCCGGCGAGACCCCCCGTGAGCGCATACAGGGAGAAGGACGTGAAGTACCTGACCTCCTGGCGAAGACCGCGCACCTCGAACGTCGTCGTCGAGCCCATCGAGATCAGGCGGGCGAAGGTCCCCGACAGGCGGTTGAAGAGGGGCTGCACCACGGCGCGCTGCTCGTGCTCCAGCAGCGCGAGGTTCCCGACCCAGATCAGGTCCGTGGCCGCCCGGCGGGCGGCCTCCGTCGACGTGTCGTCCGCCAGGACCACCCGCCCCCGGTCGATGGTCTCGAACGCGGAGAGCAGTGGTGCCTGCTCGGGGTGCGGCCCGAGCAGGCGGCGCAGCGTCGCGATCCCGTCCGCCGAGCCGAGGTAGGCGAGATGGACCCACACGATGTCGTGGTAGATCGCGTTGTTGACCTCGCGCATCGTGTTCGCGTCGTCGGTCAGCATCCGCCGGCGGCTCAAGCTGCGGGGAAGGTCCACGTAGCCGGTGCGGTCCGCGTCCAGGCGGAAGGGGTAGAGCACCAGGCGGACGTGGTGCGAGGCGATGGCGGCCATGGCGGCCCACTTGAAGCAGGTGGGCTGCTGCGCGTGGAGCCACGCGTAGCGCGAGGAGATCTCCATGTTGCGGTGGAACGTGCAACACGGGGGGCTCAGCAGCGCGTCGGCCGCGGCCCGCCATCCCGCCACGGTGTCCGGGACGCCGTGCGTGAGGGACTGCTCCGGAGCTCCCACGGTCGGCCTCCCTTCTCGCGGTCGGGCTCCGCGCCGAGGCGCCGGACGTCCACCCCAGTCTGCGCTCGGCAGGCCCGGTCACACCCCGACCGGGTCCTTACGGTCCGCCGACGTCTCAGGCCAGGGTGATGAGCTCCTTGTAGTCGGCGCCCCAGAGGTCCTCGACCCCGTCGGGCAGCAGCAGGATGCGCTCGGGCTCCAGCGCGTCCACCGCACCCTCGTCGTGGGTGACGAGCACGACCGCGCCCTCGTAGGTGCTGAGCGCCCCGAGGATCTCGTCGCGTGAGGCCGGGTCGAGGTTGTTCGTCGGCTCGTCGAGCAGCAGGACGTTGGCCGAGGACACGACGAGCAGGGCCAGCGACAGCCGCGTCTTCTCACCGCCGGAGAGCACCCCGGCCGGCTTGAGGGCGTCGTCCCCGCTGAAGAGGAACGACCCGAGGACCTTGCGCACCTCGGTCTCACCGAGGTCCGGCGCGGCCGACTTCATGTTCTCGAGCACGGTCCGCTCGACGTCGAGGTTCTCGTGCTCCTGTGCGTAGTAGCCGAGCTTGAGCCCGTGTCCGGGCTCGACCTGCCCGGTGTCGGGCTCGTCGACCCCGGCCAGCAGCCGCAGCAGCGTGGTCTTCCCGGCCCCGTTCAGCCCGAGGACGACGACGCGCGAGCCCCGGTCGATGGCGAGGTCGACATCCGTGAAGACCTCGGCGGAGCCGTACGAGCGGGACAGCCCGGTGGCGCGCAGCGGGGTCTTGCCGCACGGCGAGGGCTTGGGGAAGCGGAGCCGGGCCACCTTGTCGTGGGCCCGCTCGGCCTCGAGGCCGGACATGAGCCGCTCGGCCCGTCGGGCCATGTTCTGGGCGGCCACCGTCTTGGTCGCCTTCGCGCGCATCTTGTCGGACTGCGCCATGAGGGCCGAGGCCTTCTTCTCGGCGTTGGCCCGCTCGCGCTTGCGGCGTCGCTCGTCGGTCTCGCGCTGCTGGAGGTAGGCCTTCCAGCCGAGGTTGTACTGGTCCAGCTCGCCGCGGTTGGCGTCGAGGTGGAAGACCTTGTTGACGACGACTCCGAGGAGGTCGACGTCGTGGCTGATGATGACGAGGCCGCCCTTGTAGCCCTTGAGGTGGTCGCGCAGCCAGACGATCGAGTCGGCGTCGAGGTGGTTCGTCGGTTCGTCGAGCAGCAGCGTCTCGGCGCCCGAGAAGAGGATGCGGGTGAGCTCGACGCGGCGCCGCTGCCCGCCGGACAGGGTGCCGATCGCCTGGTCGAGGTGGCGCTCCTCCAGGCCGAGGGCGGCCGCGATCTGCGCGGCCTCGGACTCGGCGGCGTACCCGCCGGCGGCGGTGAACTCGGCGTCGAGCCGGCCGTAGCGGCGCATCGCGCGCTCCTGCTTCTCGCCGGTCTCGGTCGCCATCGCCTGCTCGGCGGCCCGCAGGTCGCGCACGATGGTGTCCAGACCCCGCGCCGACAGCACCCGGTCCCGCGCCGACACGTGCAGGTCACCGGTCCTGGGGTCCTGCGGCAGGTACCCCACCTCGCCGGAGCGGGTGATGGTGCCGGCCGCCGGCTGGGTGACCCCGGCCAGGGTCTTGGTGAGCGTCGTCTTGCCCGCGCCGTTGCGACCGACGAGGCCGATCCGGTCGCCCGGGGCCACGCGGAAGGTCGCACCGTCCAGGAGCAGGCGTGAGCCCGCACGCAGCTCGACGGAGGCAGCGGTGAGCACGGCAGGGTCCTTCGGGTCGGGGTCTGCGCGCACGGACATGGGCAGCGGAGGGGCCCACCGGCGCGCGGTCCCCCCTAGTCTAAGGCGGGCCGGGGACTGCTCCGGCACGAAGGACCACGGAGGCCCCGGGATGAGCTTCAACGAGAACGTCACGCTCGACACCTCACAGGTGCGCTCGGGCGGCCGCGGGGGCGCCCCGGGCGGTCTCGTCGTCGGCGGCGGGCTCGGCGGCATCGTCCTGCTCATCGTCGCGATGATCTTCGGCATCGACCCGTCGTCCATCCCCACCGGGGGCGGCCAGCTGGACCCGGGGCAGGTCCAGGCCGGCGGCGAGCAGGACGCGAACGCGTTCTCGGAGTGCCGCACCGGGGCCGACGCCAACGCCAACGTCGAGTGCCGGGTCATCGGGACCGTCAACTCCGTGCAGGCGTTCTGGGAGGGCGAGCTCTCCCGCTCCAAGTACCGCTGGCAGCAGACCCCCACCGTCCTGTACAGCGGCTCGACCCAGTCCGGGTGCGGCACGGCGAGCAACCAGGTCGGCCCCTTCTACTGCCCGCTCGACAAGAGCGTCTACATCGACGCGAGCTTCTTCGACCTGCTCACCTCGCGCTTCGGGGCCGACGACGGCGCCCTGGCCCAGGAGTACGTCGTGGCCCACGAGTACGGACACGCGCTCCAGGACCAGCTCGGCCTGCTCGGCCGGGCCCAGCAGGACCCCCAGGGCGCGGAGTCGGGGGCCGTCCGCGTCGAGCTGATGGCCGACTGCCTCGCCGGGGTCTGGGCCCAGCACGCGAGCGCGGTGCCCGACGAGGACACCGGCACGCCCTTCCTGAAGCCGCTCACCGACGCCGACATCGCCTCCGCACTGTCGGCCGCGGCGGCGGTCGGCGACGACAGCATCCAGGAGGCCACCTCCGGCCAGGTCAACCCGGAGTCGTGGACGCACGGGTCCTCCGAGGCCCGCCAGCAGTGGTTCATGCGCGGCTTCCAGAGCGGGGACCTCAACCGCTGCGACACCTTCGCCGTGGGGTCGGTCTACGAGTGACCCCACGGCGGGTCAGTCGTCGATGGTGACCAGGACGGCACGCGCCCGCTGGAGCGCCTTCTCGAGGACCGCGAACCTGGGGTCCGGCAGGTCGTAGAGCTCACGCCGGGGCAGGTCCCGGAGCTCTGCGAGGCGGTCGTCCTCCAGCACGGCCTCGGCCAGGGCGCGGTCGCCCCCGAGGACGAGCCCGTGTGCGCCGCTCCCCCGCAGCAGCCGCACGGCGTGCTCGGCCACCGCTGCGACGAGCTCGTCGGCCTGGTTGGCGCGCCGACGCGCGAACCGCTGCTGGCTCGTGCCGCCGGCGGCCGTCCGGGACTGGACGTACCGGGTGCCGGTCTTGTGCGACGTCAGCCGGTCCCCGGTGGCCGCGCCCATCGCATAGCCACCGCGGCGCACCAGCAGCAGCGCCAGCGGGTCGTGGTCGAAACGCGCAACCCCGACGACCCGCTGCGGGCCGTCGGGGTTGTTCGCGTCGAAGCGTTCGCGCCACCGGTCGTACCGCTGCGGTGCGACCTCGACGACGCGGGTGCCCACGCTCAGATGTTGAAGCCGAGGGCGCGCAGCTGCTCGCGGCCGTCGTCGGTGATCTTGTCCGGGCCCCACGGGGGCATCCAGACCCAGTTGATCCGGTGTCCGGTGACGAGACCCTCGAGGGTCTGCGCCACCTGGTCCTCGATGACGTCGGTGAGCGGGCAGGCCGCCGACGTGAGCGTCATGTCGATGACGGCGTGGTTCTGCGGGTCGACGGTGATCCCGTAGACGAGACCGAGGTCGACGACGTTGATCCCGAGCTCGGGGTCGACGACGTCGCGCATGGCCTCCTCGACGTCCGCGACGTTGGCTGGGGTGGTGGTCTGGGTCACTGCTGCTTCGCTCCTTCGGCCTGGTACAGGGCATCGGTGAACGCCGCCCACGAGAGGAGGGCGCACTTGACGCGGGCGGGGTACTTCGCGACGCCGGAGAGCGCGACGCCGTCGCCGATCTCCTCCTCGTCGCCGGGGTCCTCGCCCTTGCTCGTCAGCATGCGGCGCATCGCCTCGTAGGTGGCGCGGGCGTGCGCGACGCTGCGCCCGGTGACCTCCTCGGCGAGGATCGACGCGGAGGCGACGCTGATGGAGCAGCCCATCGAGTCGTACGAGACGTCCTCGACGACCGCGTCCTGACCGGCGCCGGTGACCCGGACCCGCAGGGTCACCTCGTCGCCGCACGTCGGGTTGACCTGGTGGCTCTGGGCGTCGAACGGCTCGCGCAGCCCCGCCCGCACCGGGTTCTTGTAGTGGTCGAGGATCAGCTCCTGGTACAGGTCCATCAGGCCGGCACCTCCATCCCGAACATGGCCGGCACCCGGTCGAGCGCCTCGAGGAGCGCGTCGACCTCACCGGGCGTGCTGTACACGGCGAAGCTCGCGCGGGTGCTGGCCGCGGCCCGCAGTGCACGATGCAGCGGCCACGCGCAGTGGTGGCCGACCCGCACCTCGACGCCCCGGTCGTCGAGCACCTGCCCGACGTCGTGGGCGTGGACCCCGTCGACGACGAACGCGACGGCGCCACCGCGGTCGCGCAGGTCGGCGGGCCCGAGGACGCGGACCCACGAGCGCTCGGCGAGCCCGCGCAGCAACCGCTCGGTGAGCGCCTGCTCGTGGGCGTGCACCCGGTCCATCCCGAGGGCGCTGAGGTAGTCGCACGCGGCCGCGAGCCCGACGGCCTGCGCCGCCACGGGCACCCCGGCCTCGAACTTCTGCGGGACCGGCGCGTACGTGGCGCCCTCCATCGTCACGGTCTCGATCATCGAGCCGCCGGTGAGGAAGACGGGCATCTGCTCGAGCAGCTCGGGCCGGCCCCAGAGGACGCCGATGCCGAGCGGGCCGAGCAGCTTGTGGCCGGAGAAGGCCAGGAGGTCGACCCCGAGGTCGGTGACGTCGACCGGCAGGTGCGGCACCGACTGGCACGCGTCGAGCACGGCCAGCGCGCCGACCGCGTGCGCCTTCGCGGCGAGCTCACGCACCGGGTTGAGCGTGCCGAGGACGTTGGACACGTGGGTGAACGCGAAGACCTTCGTCCGCTCGGTGAGGAGGGTGTCGAGATCGGTGAGGTCCAGCCGTCCGTCCGCCGTGACCGGCACCCAGCGCAGCGTCGCGCCGGTGCGCCTGCAGGCCTCCTGCCACGGGATGAGGTTCGCGTGGTGCTCCATCTCGGTGACGAGGACCTCGTCGCCCGGCCCCAGCGTGAACCGGTCACCGGCGCCGCCACCCCCGCCGTGCGCCCCGTTGGTGAAGGCGTAGGCCACGAGGTTGATCGCCTCGGTGGCGTTGCGGGTGAACACGATCTCGGACGCCTGCGCCCCGATGAACCCCGCGATCGTCTCGCGGGCGGACTCGTAGGCGTCGGTGCCCTCCTCGGAGAGCTGGTGCGCGCCGCGGTGGACCGCGGCGTTCGTGTGCTCGTAGAAGTGCCGCTCGGCGTCGAGGACGGAGGTCGGCTTGTGCGAGGTGGCCCCGGAGTCGAGGTAGACGAGCGGGCGCCCCCCGCGCACGGTGCGCGACAGGATCGGGAAGTCGGCCCGCAGCCGGGCGAGCTCCTCGTCGGTGAAGGGGGCGGCGCTCATCAGGCCTCGGCGGGCGTGGTGAGGAAGCGGTCGTAGCCCTCGGCCTCGAGCCGGTCGGCGAGCTCGGGGCCGCCCTCCTCGGCGATCCGGCCGTCGACGAAGACGTGGACGAAGTCGGGCTTGATGTAGCGCAGGATGCGCGTGTAGTGCGTGATGAGGAGGACGCCGGCGCCGGTGGTCTCCTTGGCGCGGTTGACGCCCTCGGAGACGACGCGCAGGGCGTCGACGTCGAGGCCGGAGTCGGTCTCGTCGAGGATGGCGATCTTCGGCTGGAGGAGCTCCATCTGGAGGATCTCGTGGCGCTTCTTCTCGCCGCCGGAGAAGCCCTCGTTGACGTTGCGCTCGGCGAAGGCCGGGTCCATGCGCAGGTTGCCCATGGCCTCCTTGACCTCCTTGACCCAGGTGCGCAGCTTGGGCGCCTGGCCGTCGACGGCGGTCTTCGCCGTGCGCAGGAAGTTCGAGACGGTGACGCCGGGAACCTCGACGGGGTACTGCATCGCGAGGAAGAGGCCCGCGCGGGCCCGCTCGTCGACGCTCATCGCGAGGACGTCCTCGCCGTCGAGGGTGACGGTGCCGGAGGTGATCGTGTACTTGGGGTGGCCCGCGATGGAGTACGCGAGCGTGGACTTGCCGGAGCCGTTCGGGCCCATGATGGCGTGGGTCTGGCCGGACTCGATCGTCAGGGTGACACCGCGCAGGATCTCCTTGGTGCCCTGGTCGGTGTCGACGGTGACGTGCAGGTCCTTGATCTCAAGGGTGGACATTGGCAGCTCAGCTCTCCTCGGACAGGGCGACGTGGACGTCGTCGCCCTCGATACGGACGGTGTGGACGGCGATGGGCTCGGTGGCGGGCAGCCCGGTGGGCCGCCCGGTGAGCAGGTCGAAGCGCGAGCCGTGCAGCCAGCACTCGAGGGTGCAGCCGTCGAGCTCACCCTCGGACAGCGAGACGTTGGCGTGGCTGCAGGTGTCGTCGACGCAGTGCACCGTGCCGTCCTCGGTGCGGACCAGGGCCACCCGGCGGCCGTCGATCTCGGCGGCCGCGGCCCCGACGGCGGGCAGCTCGTCGAGCGCGCAGACGCGCACGTAGCCCTGCTCGGTCAGCTGTTCGCTCATGCGACACCTGCCGTGAGCTCGCGCTCGAGCGCCTCCATGAGGTGCTCCTGGACCTCGGGGACGCCGATCCGGGCGACGACGCCGGCGAAGAAGCCTCGGACGACGAGGCGACGGGCCTCGTCCTCGGGGATGCCGCGGGCCATGAGGTAGAACAGCTGCTCGTCGTCGAAGCGGCCCGTGGCCGACGCGTGGCCCGCACCCTCGATCTCGCCGGTCTCGATCTCGAGGTTCGGCACCGAGTCGGCGCGGGCGCCGTCGGTGAGGATGAGGTTGCGGTTGAGCTCGTAGGTGTCGGTGCCCTCGGCGCTGGCGCGGATGAGGACGTCGCCGACCCACACGGTGCGGGCGGTGTCGCCCTGGAGCGCGCCCTTGTACTCGACGTTGCTCCGGCAGTGCGGGGCCTCGTGGTCGACGAACAGCCGGTGCTCGAGGTGCTGGCCGGTGTCGGCGAAGTAGACGCCGAGGCCCTCGAAGGAGCCGCCGGGGCCGGTGTAGGACGTGTTGGTGTTGAGCCGCACGACACCACCGCCGAGGGTGACGGCGATGTGCCGGACGCGGGCGTCCCGGCCCACGACGACGTCGTGCTGCGCGAGGTGGTGGCTGCGGTCGTCCCACTCCTGGACGGACACGACGGTGACGTCGCTGCCGTCGCCCGCGAGGACGGTGAGCAGCTCGGAGTAGTCGGCGACACCGGAGTGCTCGAGCACGACGGTGGCGCGGGCGAAGCGACCCACCCGCACGAGCAGGTGCCCGTGGACGAGCTGCTCGGGCGAGCCCGAGAGGCGGATGCGCACCGGCTCGGTGAGCTCGGCCTCGGCCGGGACGTCGATCACCCCGACGCCGCCGCTGTGCGCGGCGGCGACGACGGCGGCCCGGTCCTGGGGCCGCGGGACACCGAGGTCGCGCCACTCCTGCACCGGCATCGTCGTCAGGGTGACGCCGTCGGGGAGGTCCTGCGACCAGTCGAGGCACGCACCGGTGGCCTCGTCGCGGAAGAACCGGCCGAGGCGGTCGACGGGGGTGAACCGCCACTCCTCCTCGCGCCCGGTGGGGACCGGGAAGGCGGACACGTCGAAGGACGACGTGCGTTCGGCGCGGGACTGGTCGGGGACCATCGTCGCGGCGCTGTCGGTGTGCGCCCCGTCGGCGGGGCGCTGTGGGGTCAGCAGGCTCATCAGCCGACCGCTCCTTCCATCTGCAGCTCGATGAGGCGGTTGAGTTCGAGGGCGTACTCCATGGGGAGCTCCTTGGCGATCGGCTCGACGAAGCCGCGCACGATCATCGCCATCGCCTCCTCCTCGGTCATCCCGCGGGACATGAGGTAGAACATCTGGTCCTCGGACACCTTGGAGACCGTGGCCTCGTGGCCCATCTGGACGTCGTCCTCGCGGATGTCGACGTACGGGTAGGTGTCCGAGCGGCTGATCGTGTCGACGAGCAGCGCGTCGCAGACGACCGAGCTCTTCGAGCCGGTGGCGCCCTCGAGGATCTGGACCAGGCCGCGGTAGGACGTGCGTCCGCCACCGCGCGCGACCGACTTGCTGACGATCGAGCTCGACGTGTTGGGCGCGGCGTGGACCATCTTGGACCCGGCGTCCTGGTGCTGCCCCTCGCCCGCGAAGGCGATCGAGAGCGTCTCGCCCTTGGCGTGCTCGCCGAGGAGGAAGACCGCCGGGTACTTCATCGTGACCTTCGACCCGATGTTGCCGTCGATCCACTCCATCGTCGCGCCCTCGGCGCACGTGGCGCGCTTGGTGACGAGGTTGTAGACGTTGTTCGACCAGTTCTGGATCGTCGTGTAGCGGACGCGGGCGTTCTTCTTCACGACGATCTCGACGACCGCGGAGTGCAGCGAGTCGGACTTGTAGATGGGGGCGGTGCAGCCCTCGACGTAGTGCACGTAGGAGCCCTCGTCGGCGATGATCAGCGTCCGCTCGAACTGGCCCATGTTCTCGGTGTTGATCCGGAAGTACGCCTGCAGCGGGATGTCGACGTGCACGCCCGGGGGCACGTAGATGAACGAGCCGCCCGACCAGACCGCGGTGTTGAGCGCGGCGAACTTGTTGTCGCCCGCGGGGATCACCGAGGTGAAGTACTCGCGGAAGAGGTCCTCGTGCTCGCGCAGCCCGGTGTCGGTGTCGACGAAGATGACGCCCTTCTCCTCCAGGTCCTCGCGGATCTGGTGGTAGACGACCTCCGACTCGTACTGGGCCGCGACGCCGGCGACGAGGCGCTGCTTCTCGGCCTCGGGGATGCCGAGCCGGTCGTAGGTGTTCTTGATGTCCTCGGGCAGGTCCTCCCAGCTCGTGGCCTGCTTCTCGGTGGACTTCACGAAGTACTTGATGTTCTGGAAGTCGATGCCGGTGAGGTCGCTGCCCCAGGTCGGCATGGGCTTCTTCTCGAACAGCCGGAGCGACTTCTGCCGCAGGTCCTGCATCCACTGCGGCTCGCTCTTGCGGTCGGAGATGTCCTGGACGACCTCGGCGGACAGGCCCCGCCGCGCGGTCTCGCCGGCGGTGTCGCTGTCGGCCCAGCCGAACGCGTACTTCCCGAGGTCCTTCAGACCGGGGTTGAGCTCTTCGATGTGGCTCGTCATCGCGATGGCCTCTCAGTGGTGGGGGTCGGGACGAACGTGGTGCAGACATGGTCGCCGTGGGCGAGGGTCGCCAGGCGTTGGACGTGGACGCCGAGGAGTCGCGAGAACGCCTCGGTCTCGGCCTCGCACAGCTCGGGGAACTCGCTCGCGACGTGCTGGACCGGGCAATGACCCTGGCACAGCTGCACTCCGGTCAGCGCCGCGGGGGCCCCGGGTGTTCCCACGGGGCGTGCGGAGGCGGCGTAGCCCTCGGCGTTGAGCGCCTCGACGAGCGCGTCGGTGCGCGCCTCGGCGTCGTCGCCGGCCGCGTCGACCCGGTCGGCGAGGCGGTCCTCGAGCCCGGCCATCCGTTCGACGGCGAAGGCGTGGACGGCGTCCTCGCCGCCGGTGCGGCGCAGGAAGCGCAGCGCCTCGCCGGCGAGGTCGTCGTAGCCGGACGCCAGCGCCTGGTGGCCGGCCTCGGTGAGGACCCAGGCCTTGGCGGGTCGGCCGCGGCGGCGCGGGCCGCTGGCCTCGCGGGACTCCACGAGCCCTGCGGTGTGCAGGTTGTCGACATGGCGGCGGACCGCGGTCTCGGTGAAGCCGAGCGTCTCGACGAGCGCCGTGATGCTGACCGGGCCCTCCTGGCTCACGACACGCAGCAGCCGGTCGCGGGTGCGCGACTCGTCGGTGCGGGTGTCGGTATTAACCACACACCCATGTTAGGTAATTGCTGCGACCACGTCCAAGGAAGGGTGCCCTAACCGGCCGGCCCGGAGGTCCCCCGGGCGTCGTGGGGCTCCGGGTCCGGCCCCTCGGCGGTGTCCTCGTCCGCGATCGAGAGGAACACCGAGGGCATCCGTCGCCGGGGCGGGGCCACCGACTCCGCCCCGAAGAGCCGCTCCCGCAGGGGTGCCGACATGACCCCGAGCGGCGCGGTGAGGACATAGCCGTAGGCCACGACGACGAGGGTGAGGCCCGGTGCGAGCGCGAGGCCGAGAATCACCGCGGCCACGACGGCGACGGTCCCGGCACGGGCCCTGGGCGTCTCGGGCGAGAGCAGGTTGCGGAACGACCGGAACCGGATCGTCATGATCATGAGCAGCGCGGGGACGATGCTGACGAGCAGGGGGAACCAGGCCCGCCATGGGCCACTGCCCGGCCCCCAGTGGGGTGAGTCGAGCGCGAAGATCGTCGCGATGACGACGCTGGCCGCGCCCGGCGAGGGCAGCCCGACGAAGTAGCGCTTGTCCTCGGCAGGGTCGATCGTCACGTTGAACCGTGCCAGCCGGAACGCCGCGCACGCCAGCCAGAGGAACGCCACGAGCCAGGCCAGGAGCGGCCACTCGTCCAGGGCCCAGGTGTGGATGAGCACGGCCGGGGCCACCCCGAACGAGATGAGGTCGGCGAGCGAGTCGAGCTGGAGGCCGAACGGCGAGGTCGCCCCGACGAGCCGGGCCACGAAGCCGTCGGCGATGTCCAGGACGATCGACAGGGCGATGAGGACCGCGGCGGCGGTGAAGTGCCCGCGGAAGGCGAGCAGCACCGAGGCGAACCCGCTCATCAGGTTGAACGTGGTGAACGTGCTCGGCGCGAGCAGCCGGGCCCGTTCGCGCTTGGGCAGCTGGCGGAGCGAGACGACCTGGGCTCCGGTCGGCGACACGAGCCGCCAGCGGTCCAGGATCCGCCGGCGCGGGGTCGGGTCCTCGTTCATGCGGTCGCCGCCGCAGCCGAGGAGGGCCAGCGGGCGATGACGGTCTCCCCCGCCACGACGCGCTGCCCGACGGTCACGAGGAGCTCGCACTCCGGCGGGACGAAGACGTCCATCCGGGAGCCGAACTTCATGAGGCCGATGCGCTGCCCGGCGCTCAGCTCGTCGCCGGGCGACACCCGGGTCACGACCCGCCGCGCCATGAGGCCCACGATCTGGCGCACGTGCACCCGGCGGGTGGCCCCGTCGACCTCCCGCTCGAGGGTGATCTCGGACCGCTCGTTGAGATGCGCGCTCTCGTGCCGGTACGCCGCGAACCAGCGGCCCGGTTTCTGCACCACCTCGGTGACCCGCCCCCCATAGGGCGAGCGGTTCATGTGGACGTCGAAGGCCGACAGGAAGATGCTCACCTGCTGCCAGTCCCCCGCGGGAGCGACACCGTCCTGGCCGTCGCCGGCGTACATGACCTTGCCGTCCGCCGGGGAGAGCACGTCGTCGACCGGGACCGGCCGGTGGTCCGGCGTGCGGTCCGGGTCGCGGAAGAACGCGGCCACGGCCAGGGGCAGGGCTCCCAGGGCGAGCGCCGCGCCGGGGCGGCGCGCGAGGAGGGCGAGGGCGGCGGGCAGGGCCGCCACCGCTGTGGCGGGTCCGGCCTCCCGGTCGATGCGTGGCATGGGCCCAACCCTAGGATGAGCAGCCATGACGGTGGTGGTGGCGGTGCGCGACCTCCGCCGCGTGTTCGGTGGCACGGTCGCGGTCGACGGCGCCGGGTGGAGCGCAGCGGCAGGCTCGGTGACCGCCGTGCTCGGCCCGAACGGTGCCGGCAAGACGACGACCATCGAGTGCCTCGAGGGCCTGCAGCGCCCCGACGCCGGGTCGGTCCGGGTGCTCGGCGCCGACCCGTGGCGGGCCTCGGCCGAGCACCGCGCACGGGTCGGCGTGATGCTCCAGGACGGCGGTCTCCCCACCTCCGCCCGCCCCCTGCCCCTCCTCGCCCATCTGGCCGCCCTGCACGGCACGCCACGGCCCGTCGAGGACCTCGCGGCGCGGCTGGACATCGACGGGTTCGCCCGCACCGCGGTGCGCCGGATGTCGGGCGGGCAGCGGCAGCGGGTCGCACTGGCCGCCGCCCTCGTCGGCAGCCCCGACGTCCTCTTCCTCGACGAGCCCACGGCCGGGCTGGACCCGCACGCCCGGCTCGAGGTGTGGGACCTCGTCCGCGAGGAGGCCCGGCGCGGCGCCGGGGTCGTCCTCACGACACACTCCTTCGAGGAGGCGGAGCGTCTCGCCGACCGGGTCGTCGTGATGGCCCGCGGCCGGGTCGTCGCCGACGGCACGCTCGACGAGGTGCGCAGCGGCCGCCGGCTCGAGGACGTCTACTTCGCCCTGACCCGGGACGCCCGATGAGCGCCACCCCGGCGCCCACCCGCCGACGCGTCCTCGCCCAGGCGCGCTTCGAGACCCGCACGCTCCTCGCCAACGGCGAACAGCTGCTCGTCTCGCTCGTCCTGCCCGCCCTCGCCCTGGCGGGCCTCGCCCTCGCCGCGGTCCCCGACCTCGGTCCCGGGCGCCGGGTCGACGTCGCCACCGCCGGCACGCTGGCGCTCGCCGTGGTCTCGACGGCCTTCACCGGCCAGGCCATCTCGACCGGGTTCGACCGTCGGGCGGGCGTCCTGCGCCTGTTCGGGACCACCCCGCTCGGGCGCGGCGGCCTGCTCGCCGGGAAGGCCGTGGCGGTGCTGACGGTGCTGGCCGTCCAGCTCGCCGTCATCGGTGCCCTCGGCGCGGCGCTCGGGTGGCGGCCGGAGCCCGGCGGGCTGCTGCCGGCCCTCCTCGGCCTGCTGCTCGGCGCCGGCACGTTCGTCGCGCTCGCGCTGCTCCTCGCCGGGACCGTTCGCGCCGAGGCGGTGCTCGCCCTCGCGAACCTCGCGTGGATCCTGCTGCTCGGCCTCGGGGTCCTGCTGCCCACGGCTGAGCTGCCCGGCACGCTGGGAGGCCTGGCCCGCGCGCTGCCGTCGGGGGCGCTCGGCGACGCGGTGCGGGCGTCCCTGCTCCACGGCACCTGGCCCTGGCAGCAGTGGCTCGTCCTGGCGGCCTGGGGCCTCGCGGCCGCAGCCGCCGCCACGCGCTGGTTCCGCTGGTCCGGCTGAGGCGGAGCCCGTCCGGGCGACGGACACCCCCGACGTACGATCGAGGCTGTGACCGCGACGCTCCTGCCACAGTCCGTCTCGTCCGTGTGGGTGCGGCGCTGGACCTGGGCGACGCTCGTCGCGAACGTCGTCATCATCCTCACCGGCGGGCTCGTCCGGCTCACCGGCTCGGGCCTCGGCTGCCCCACGTGGCCCCGCTGCACCGACGACTCGTTCGTCCCGCACCGCGAGCTCGGCGCGCACGGCCTCATCGAGTTCGGCAACCGGCTCCTCACCTACGTCCTCATCGCCGTGGTCCTCGCGACCGTCGTCGCCGTGTGGCGCTGGGCCGGCACGAACCGCTCGCTGCGCCAGCACGCCCTCGTCATCGCGTTCGGCATCCCGCTCCAGGGCGTCGTGGGCGGCATCACCGTCCTCACCGACCTCAACCCGTGGATCGTCGCGGTCCACCTCCTGCTGTCGCTCGTCCTCGTCGCGCTCTCGGTGTGGCTCGTCGTGCGCGTCCGCGGCGAGGCGACGCCGGCCGCGGACCGTCACGTCCGACGGCTCGCCGTCGCTCTGTACGTGCTCGTGTGGGTCGCCGTGTACCTCGGGACCGTCGTCACGGGCAGCGGCCCGCACGCCGGAGACGCGAACGCCCCCCGCAACGGGCTCGCGCCGGAGACCTGGAGCCACATCCACGCCCTCGCGGTCTACGGCCTCGTGGCGGTGACCCTCGCCCTCTGGTGGGCCGTCCGGGGCACGTCGCTGCGCCGCGCGGCCACCGTCGTCCTCGGGGTCGAGCTCGCACAGGGCGCGGTCGGGTTCGTCCAGTACTGGACCGGGCTGCCCGTGCCCCTCGTGACCCTGCACCTGCTCGGAGCCGCGGTGCTCGTGGCCGCCGCGACGTGGCTGCTGCTGCGGGTCCTCGGCTCCCCGGGAGCCGCCCAGCAGGTCGCCGCACCGCACCGGGCCCGCGCCGGCGCGGGCGGCTGACACCGAGCTCTCAGCCCGGCCCGTCGTCCAGCAACCCTCGGGAGCGCGCGACGGCGACCGCCTCGCCCCGGCTCGCCACCCCCAGCTTGGCGAGAATGCTCGACACATGGACGCTCGCGGTCTTCGTGCTGATGAAGAGGGCGTGCCCGATGTCCCCGTTGGACCGGCCCTGCGCGAGCAGCGCCAGCACCTCGGCCTCGCGCCTCGTGAGGGTCCCGGCAGGCCGGGCGGGCCGTCGCGCGACGCGGTCGAGGGCGGCGAGGACGTGGACCGCCCCGAGTCGCTGCGCCACCTCCCGGGCGCCGTCGAGGAGCCCGGCCGCCTCGTCCTCGCCCGCGGCCAGGAGGATCTCGCCGAGCCGGGCCCGCGTCCGGGCGATCTCGTACGCGTCGCCCTGCTGCTCGGCGAGCCCGAGTGCGGCGCGCCAGGCGGCCACGAGGTCGGTGCGGTCGGTGCCGGTGTCGGCGACCCAGCGCAGGCGAGCCGTCTCGGCCTCGAGCCGGGCGAGCCACAGGCGCCCCTCGAGGGTCGGCGGGGCCAGCGTCGAGCCCGGTCCCCACACCTGACCGGCCGAGGCGGCGATCCGCTCACCGGTCCCCGCGAGCCGGGTCCGGTCCGCCGAGGGCGCGTGGCGCAGCCGGTCGGCGAGGTGGCCGACGACGAGCGCCCCGAGCCGCACCTCGGTCGCGACGTGCGGTCGCCCCCACGCCGCGCGGAGGTGGTCGACCACCTCGTCGTGCACGGCGAGCAGCCCGTCGACCTCGCCGCGCCGACCGTGCACCTCGATCGCGACCGAGCCCGCCTGGACGGCGATCCGGGAGTCCTCGGTCCACCACGGCCGGGTCGACGCCAACAGCAGCCCCGGGTCGAGCTCACCCCGCGCGGCCCGGACGTACGCGGCCGCCGCCTCCACGCTCGCGGCCCCGCCC
The DNA here is from genome assembly GCA_963815545.1 of uncultured Actinomycetota bacterium. Taxonomy (GTDB): domain Bacteria; phylum Actinomycetota; class Actinomycetes; order Actinomycetales; family Dermatophilaceae; genus Phycicoccus. The sequence goes on along the minus strand of CAWFGY010000005.1, from coordinate 171,481 downwards.
TCGGGCAGCGCGTCGGACCGGGACGCCTCGGCGAGCTCGAGTGCGCGGTCCCACTCCCCCATCTCGTAGGCGACGGTGACGGCCATCGCCACGGAGTCCACTCCGTACACCGACGACGCGAGACCGGCGCGGCGAGCGGTCGTCGCGGTCCGCTCGTACCCCGCGAGAGCGGCGCCGAAGTCGGCCTGGCGGTAGTGGATCGACGCGAGGATGTGCATCGCCCGCAGGAGCGCGAGGTCGGGCTCGAGGCTGCGGTCCTCGAGGACGCCCTGGAGCCGCCGGATGGACGCCCCGGGGTCGCCCGCGACCTCCGCGAGCCGCGCGAGGATCGTCGTGAGGTCGACGCGGTCGGCGACGAGGTCGTGCTCGACCGCCAGCGCCAGCGCCTGCTCGGCCACCGCGAGTGCCTCCTCGTCGTCGCCCAGGTCGGCCAGGGCCTCCGCGCGCCGGGTGAGCAGGCCGACCCGGAGCCGGAGCGGGGCGTCGTCGGTCACGAGGGCCAGCGCCTCGTCGGCGAGCGCCAGCCGGTCCACGTGGTCCTCGGTGAGGCGGGCCGCGAAGGCGAGCGCGCCGAGCAGCTCGGCGCGCTGGTGCGGGGTCACGTCGCGATCGGCGAGCCGGGCCCGCAGGAGCGACATCGCGCGCGGGGCTCGGCCCGCGGCGTTCGCCGCGGCGGCGGCCGCCAGGGTGAGGGCGTGCGCCGCGGCGGGGTCCTCGTCGACGAGGGTCAGGCCGACCTCGAACTGCGCCAGCGCCTCCGCCGGGCCGCCCATCCGCCGGGCCTGCTCGCCGGCCCGGACCGAGGCGTCGAGAGCGCTCGCCCGGTCGCCCGCGGCGAGGGCGTGCCGCGCGAGGTCGGCGGCCGTCCCGAGCGACTCGTCCTCACGCAGGGCTTCGACGCAGGCCCGGTGCAGGTCCAGCCGCTCGGTGGGGAGCAGGTCGTCCGAGACCGCCTCGGCGAGCAGTGCGTGCCGGAACGCGTAGCCCCGCTCGTCCCACGGTTGCAGGACGTGGTGCTCGACGGCGGCCCGCAGCCCTGCTCGCAGCGTCGCACCGTCCACCCCGGAGACCCGGGCGAGCAGGCCGTGCGGGACCCGGCGGCCGATGACCGCGGCGACGCGGACGAGGGCCTGGGCGTCCTCGTCGAGCCGGTCGACGCGCGCGAGGAGCAGGCGCCCGAGGTCGCCGGGATCGGCCCTGCCGGTGCCCGTCGCGGCGGCGAGCTCCTCGGCGAAGTAGGCGTTGCCCTCGGCTCGACGGGCGGCGTCCTCGACGGAGTGGGCGGGCAGGTCGGGGCGGGCCCGGCGGACGATGAGCTGCAGGTCCGCCTCCGGGAGCGGCCCGAGGTCGAGCCGGCTGAGCTCCGGGAGCCGGGACCACACGGCGAGCGTGCCCGACAGCGGGTGCCGGCGGTGGACGTCGTCGCTGCGCCAGGTGACGAGGAGGCCGACGCCCTCGAGCCGGCGCCGGGTGAACAGGACGGTGAGCAGCTCGCGCGTGGACTCGTCGGCCCAGTGGACGTCCTCGACGACGACGAGCAGCGGACCTCGCCGTCCGAGGTCGGCCAGCGCCCCGTGGACCGCCTCCACGAGTCCGGCCCGGTCGGTGTCGCCGCGGGTCCCCAGCCCGGTCCGCGGCACGAGCGGGGCCAGCCCGGGGTGCGCCGCGACGAGCTCGTCCACGAGGTCCCGCTCCCGGGCGTCGAGGGCGGCGAGGATCTCGACGAACGGCAGGTAGGGCAGGCTCGCGCCGCCCTCCCCGACGCAGTGGCCGACGAGCACCCTGCGGTCGGCGGCCGCGTCGACGAGCCGCCCGACGAGGGCCGTCTTGCCGATGCCTGCATCGCCGCCGAGCAGGACCGCGCCGCCCGCCCCGGCCATCCCGAGCGCCCCGGTCAGCCGGGCGAGCTCACGGTCTCGCCCGACGAGCTCGGACGCGGACACCGGGGACACGGTCCCGATCATGGCACCGGTCACGGGTGGCGCGGGCGTCCCGTCACGCGGGCACCGCGCACGCCGGGCGCGGCCGGCGCGGGGCGGGCCGGGTGGCGCCGGGCTCTCCAGCGCCGCAGCGCCCCAGCGAGCGAGGGCCCCGGGTCGGAGTGGGTGCCGGCGCCCCCGACGCCGAACCGCTCCTGGCGGTAGGCGACCTCGGCACGGATGAACAGCGGATCGGAGTTGACGATGCTCATGGCCAGCGTCCTTTGCTCGGAGCCGGTGACCGGGTGCCACCGACACCCTCCACGGTCGCTGGGTGAGGCACCCCGCCACATCGGGCGAAGTGCGTGACCTGGGGCGCTACGGGTGCCGGTGAGGTACCTCAGGAGGGTCAACCGACAGGCAGGTGCACCAGCGGGTCGACCGCGACGGCGAGGAAGACGACCGTCACGTACGTGATCGAGTAGTGGAAGAGCCGCATCGGCTTCAGGGCCGGGCCGACGACGCCCCGCTTGGCCGCCCCGAGCAGGCGGTGGGCCTCGGCGATGAACAGCGCGCCGGCCACGACGGCGGTGCCCGCGTACAGCCACCCCATCGGGGCCACCGGGACGAGCAGGAGCGAGGTCGCCACCATGACCCAGGAGTACGCCACGATCTGCCGGCCGACCGCCACCGGTCCGCGCTCGACGGGGAGCATCGGGACCTCGGCCGTGGCGTAGTCGTCGCGGAAGGCCATCGACAACGGCCAGTAGTGCGGGGGCGTCCAGAAGAAGATGACGAGGAAGAGGACGACGGCCGGCCAGGCGACCGACCCGGTGACCGCGGACCAGCCGATGAGGGTCGGCATGCAGCCCGCGATGCCACCCCAGACGATGTTCTGCGACGTGCGGCGCTTGAGCAGCATCGTGTAGCCGACGGCGTACAGCGCGATCGCCAGGAGCGACAGCGCCGCCGACACGAGGTTGACGACGAGCGCGAACCACACCGTCGACGCGACGGTGAGGACCCCGCCGAAGATCAGCGCGGCCCGGACCCCGACCTCGCCGGTCACCATGGGCCGGCTGCTCGTGCGGTGCATGAGCCGGTCGATGTCACGGTCGTACACCGAGTTGAACGTGTTGGCCGCGGCCGCGCTCATGATGCCGCCGACGAGCGTGGCGACGACGAGCCACAGCGACGGGACGCCCCGCTCGGCCAGGAACATGACCGGCACCGTCGTGACGAGCAGGAGCTCGATGATCCGGGGCTTGGTGAGGGCGACGAACACCGCGACCCGCCTGCGTGCGGACAGGGTGGTGGCAGCCGCGGGTGCGGTCGTCACGGGGGTGGTGGCCACGTCGTCCTTCGGGTCGACCGGTTCGGTGCCCGCCGATTCTATCTGCCGAGGCGGAGGACCGTCCCGACCACCCCTGACCGCGGGGCCCGGGTCGGGACTAGGGTGGTCGCCAGTTGCGTCACACGGCGCCCTCACAGCCGGTGGCGACGTCCGAAAGCACGTCCCCGCGAGAGAGGTTCCCCTTGAGCACCACCAGCCGCACGCGCTCCGACTCCCCCCTGGCCGGCCGCTCTCCGGAGCTGAGCCGGCCCGTCGCGAAGAAGGCGAAGTGGAGCGACCTCGACGTCCGCGCCGTCGACACCGCCCGCGTCCTCGCCGCCGACGCCGTCCAGCGGACCGGCAACGGTCACCCCGGCACGGCGATGAGCCTGGCGCCGGTCGCGTACCTCCTCTACCAGCAGGTGATGTGCCACGACCCGAGCGACCCGGCCTGGCTGGGGCGCGACCGGTTCGTCCTGTCGTGCGGGCACTCCTCGCTCACCCAGTACATCCAGCTGTACCTCTCCGGCTACGGCCTGGGGCTGGGAGACCTCAAGGCGCTGCGCACCTGGGGCTCGCTGACCCCGGGCCACCCCGAGGTGCACCACACGGCAGGCGTCGAGATCACCACCGGTCCGCTCGGCTCCGGGCTCGCCTCCGCCGTCGGGATGGCGATGGCCCAGCGCCGGCAGCGCGGCCTCCTCGACCCGGACGCCAAGCCCGGGCAGAGCCCGTTCGACCATCACGTCTGGGTGCTCGCCTCCGACGGCGACCTCATGGAGGGGGTGGCCTCGGAGGCCTGCTCCCTGGCCGGTCACCAGGAGCTCGGCAACCTCACGGTCGTCTACGACGCCAACCAGATCTCCATCGAGGACGACACCGACATCGCGTTCAGCGAGGACGTCGGCAAGCGCTTCGAGGCCTACGGCTGGAACGTCGTCGACGTCGACTGGCGCCAGTCCGAGGACCCCGCGGGGACGCCCGGGTACACCGAGGACGTCGACGCACTCCTCGTCGCTCTCGAGAAGAGCCGCCGTCCCGGCAAGCGCCCCACCCTGATCCGGCTGCACACGGTCATCGCGTGGCCCGCACCGCACGCCCGGGGCACCGGCAAGGCGCACGGCTCGGCCCTCGGTGACGACGAGGTGGCCGCCACCAAGGAGCTGCTCGGCTTCGACCCGGCCAAGACCTTCGAGGTCGACAAGGCCGTGCTCACCCACACCCGCGAGGTGAAGAAGCGTGGCAAGGCCGCCCACCGGGAGTGGGACAAGAGCTACCGGGCGTGGCGCACCGGCCATCCCGAGACCGCGGTCCTGCTGGACCGGCTCGTCTCCGGTGAGCTGCCCTCGGACTTCGCCGACGCCCTGCCGACCTTCGAGGCCGACCCCAAGGGCCTGGCGACCCGGGCCGCCTCCGGCAAGGTGCTGGGTGCCCTCGCCGACGCCCTGCCCGAGCTGTGGGGAGGGTCCGCCGACCTCGCCGAGTCCAACAACACCTCGATGGCCGGCGAGCCGTCGTTCGTCCCCTCCGGGAAGCAGACGTCCCAGTGGAAGGGCGGCCCGTACGGCCGCACCCTGCACTTCGGCGTCCGCGAGAACGGGATGGGGATGATCCTCAACGGAATCGCCCTCGAGGGCCTGACCCGCCCCTACGGCGGGACCTTCCTGATCTTCTCCGACTACATGCGTCCCGCCGTCCGGCTCGCCGCGCTTCAGCAGCTCCCGGTGACGTTCGTGTGGACCCACGACTCGGTGGGTCTCGGCGAGGACGGCCCGACGCACCAGCCGGTCGAGCACCTGGCGTCGCTGCGGGCCATCCCGCAGCTCGACGTCGTCCGTCCCGCGGACGCGAACGAGACGGCCGAGGCGTGGGCCGAGATCCTGCGCCGCCGGCGCACCGCCGGCATCGCGCTCTCGCGGCAGGCGCTGCCCACCATCGACCGCTCCACGCATGCCAAGGCCAGCGGCCTGCGCAAGGGCGCCTACGTCCTCGTCGACGGCGGGCCGGGGGGCGATGAGACGCCCGAGGTGATCCTCGTCGCCACCGGGTCCGAGGTCTCCGTCGCGCTCGCGGCTCGCGAGAAGCTCGAGAACGCGCAGATCCGCACCCGGGTCGTCTCGATGCCGTGCCGGGAATGGTTCGAGGAGCAGACGCGCTCCTACCAGAGCAAGGTGCTGCCCCCCGAGGTCAAGGCCCGCGTGAGCATCGAGGCCGGGGTCGCGATGGGGTGGCACGACATCGTCGGGGACTCCGGCCGCTGCGTCAGCCTCGAGCACTTCGGTGCCTCGGCCGACGGCGCACGCCTCTTCCGCGAGTTCGGGTTCACCCCCGAGGCCGTCGTCAAGGCGGCCAAGGACTCGCTGAAGGCGGCCCGCGCGGCCGGCGGGGTGCCGGCCGTCACCGACACCGCTCCCCGCGCCAAGGCGTCCCGCGCCGGTGGGGACAAGACCCCGACCAGCCGCAAGAGCGCCACCTCGAAGAGGAAGTGACTGCAGACATGACGATCCCCCAGCCCCTCCAGGACCTCGCCGCCCACGGTGTCTCCGTGTGGCTCGACGACCTCTCCCGCGAACGCATCGAGTCGGGCAACCTCCAGGAGCTCATCGACGAGCGCGGGGTCGTCGGCGTCACGACGAACCCGTCGATCTTCCAGGCGGCACTGGCCGAGGGTGACGCCTACGACGCCCAGGTCGACGAGCTCGCCCGAGCGGCGACCCCCGTCGACGAGGCGGTCTTCGCGCTGACGACCACCGACGTCCGCGACGCCTGCGAGCTCATGAAGCCTGTCTTCGAGCGCACCGACGGCGAGGACGGGCGGGTGTCGATCGAGGTCGACCCGCGCGTGGCCCACGACACCGCGAAGACCGTCGCCGAGGCCAAGGCGCTCGCCGCCGCCGTCGACCAGCCGAACGTCTTCATCAAGATCCCGGCGACCGTCGACGGCCTGTCGGCGATCTCGCAGGTGCTCGCCGAGGGCATCTCGGTCAACGTGACGCTCATCTTCAGCCTCGACCGCTACCGCGCCGTCATGAACGCGTTCCTCACCGGGCTCGAGCAGGCCCGGGAGCACGGCAAGGACCTCTCGACGATCCGCTCGGTCGCGTCGTTCTTCGTCTCGCGCGTCGACAGTGAGGTCGACAAGCGGCTCGACGCCATCGACAGCGACGAGGCCCGGTCCGTCCGGGGCAAGGCCGGCATCGCCAACGCCCGGCTGGCGTACCAGGCGTACGAGGAGGTCTTCTCGACGCCGCGCTGGGCCTCGCTGGAGTCCGCGGGAGCCCACCCGCAGCGGCCGCTCTGGGCCTCCACGGGCGTCAAGGACCCCGACTACCCGGACACGATGTACGTCACCGAGCTCGTGGCCCCGGGCACCGTCAACACGATGCCCGAGAAGACCCTGGACGCGACGGCCGACCACGGCGAGATCACCGGCGACACGGTCACCGGCGCGTACGCGGAGGCCGCGGAGGTCCTCGACACCCTCGAGCGGCTCGGCATCTCCTACTCGGAGGTCGTCGACCTGCTCGAGCGCGAAGGCGTCGAGAAGTTCGAGAAGTCCTGGGAGGAGCTGCTCCAGGGCGTGGCGCACGAGCTCGACAAGGCCGTGGCGTGAGCACTCTCGACGTCGCCGCCGTGGGCGCGGCCGCCGACGCAGTGGCCGCTCACGTCCCCACGCTCGTCGCCGACCGGGTCGCGAGCCGGCTCTTCGGGCAGGACCCGACGCTGTGGGGTCCGGCCGCCGAGGACGAGGCGTCCAAGCGCCTCGCCTGGACCGGGCTGCCCCGCACCTCCAGGCCCCTCGTCGGCGAGGTCGCCGCGCTCAAGGCCGAGCTCGAGGACGTCGGCTACGACCGCGTCGTCCTGTGCGGGATGGGCGGCTCCTCGCTCGCCCCCGAGGTCATCTGCGGCACCGCCGGCGTCCCGATCGTCATCCTCGACTCCTCGGACCCCGACGTCGTCCGGGCGGGCCTCACCGACCTCGACCGCACGGTCGTCGTCGTGTCGAGCAAGTCCGGGTCCACCGTCGAGACCGACAGCCAGCGCCGCGCCTTCGAGCAGGCCTTCCGCGACGCCGGCCTGGACCCCACCGACCGGATGGTCGTCGTGACCGACCCGGGGAGCCCGCTCGAGGAGCAGTCCCGCGGCGACGGGTTCCGGGTCGTGCGCGCCGACCCGGCGGTCGGCGGCCGCTACTCGGCGCTCACCGCCTTCGGGCTCGTCCCCAGCGGGCTGGCCGGGGTCGACATCGAGGCCCTGCTCGACGACGCCGAGGCCGTCGCCGACCTCCTGGCGGAGGACGACGACGCCAACCCCGCGCTCCGGCTCGGTGCCGCCATGGCCGGTACCCGGCCGCTGCGCGACAAGCTCGTCCTCGTCGACGCCGGCACCGAGAACGTCGGCTTCGCCGCGTGGGCCGAGCAGCTCATCGCCGAGTCGACGGGCAAGGAGGGCACCGGCATCCTCCCGGTCGTCGCGATCGGCGACCAGCCCGCCACCCTGTATCCCGACGGCACCGTCGTCCGGCTCGTGTCGAGCGAGGCCGACGACGCCCCGGAGTCCGGGTCGGACCTGGACTCGCTCGTCACGGTGGCGGGCCCGCTCGGGGCCCAGCTGCTGCTCTGGGAGGCGGCCACGGCCGTCGCCGGACGGCTGCTCTCGATCAACCCCTTCGACCAGCCGGACGTCGAGAGCGCCAAGTCCGCCGCCCGCGACCTGCTCGGTCAGGGCATCGGCTCGGGCGACGCCCCGGCCTTCACCGACGGAGCCGTCGAGGTCCGCGCCCTCGGCGGCGACTGGCTCGGCGACGCGGCGACCCTGGACGAGGCGCTGGACGCACTCCTCGGCCGGCTCGACCCCGACCGCGGCTACCTCGCCGTCATGGCCTACCTCGACCGCGAGGCGGACGCCGACCTCGAGCACGTCGCGCGGGACCTGTTCGAGCGGACCGGACGGCCGGTGACCTTCGGCTGGGGCCCTCGGTTCCTGCACTCCACGGGGCAGTACCACAAGGGTGGGCCGGCGACCGGGGTGTACCTCCAGGTCACGGCCGCCCCTGCGCAGGACCTGCCGGTCCCCGGCCGGGACTTCACCTTCGGCCAGTTCATCGCGGCCCAGGCGGCCGGCGACGCCCAGGTGCTGGCCGAGCACGACCGGCCGGTGCTGCGGCTCCACCTCGTCGCGCACGACGCCGGGCTCGCCCAGGTCCGCTCCCTGCTCGGCCAGGGCGGCGAATGAGGCCAGCACGTGTGACCGCGGACGCCAACCCGCTGCGCGACCCCCGTGACAAGCGGCTCCCGCGGATCGCGGGACCGTGCTCGATGGTCCTCTTCGGGGTCACCGGCGACCTCGCCCGCAAGAAGCTCCTGCCCGCCATCTACGACCTCGCCAACCGTGGCCTGCTCCCGCCCGGCTTCTCGCTCGTCGGCTTCGCTCGCCGGGACTGGGCCGACCAGGACTTCGGCAAGATCGTCTACGAGGCCGTGAAGGAGCGCGCCCGCACGCCGTTCCGCGAGGAGGTGTGGCGCACCCTGGCCGAGGGCATCCGCTTCGTCCCCGGCACCTTCGACGACGACGCCGCCTTCGACCTGCTCGCCGCGACGGTCGCCGACCTCGACGAGCAGCGGGGCACCGGCGGCAACCACGCCTTCTACCTGTCGATCCCGCCGGGCTCGTTCGCGACGGTGAGCCAGCAGCTCGAGCGGTCCGGGCTGTCCCAGCCCCAGACCGGGTCGTGGCGCCGGGTCGTCATCGAGAAGCCCTTCGGCCACGACCTGGCCTCCGCCCGCGAGCTCAACGACATCGTCGAGAAGGTCTTCCCCGCCGACTGCGTCTTCCGGATCGACCACTACCTCGGCAAGGAGACCGTCCAGAACCTGCTCGCGCTCCGGTTCGCGAACCAGATGTTCGAGCCGGTGTGGAACGCCAACTACGTCGACCACGTGCAGATCACGATGGCCGAGGACATCGGCATCGGCGCCCGGGCCGGGTACTACGACGGCATCGGCGCCGCCCGCGACGTCATCCAGAACCACCTGCTCCAGCTCCTGGCGCTCACCGCGATGGAGGAGCCGGTGTCGTTCGACGCCCACGGCCTGCGCCTCGAGAAGGAGAAGGTGCTGGCGGCCGTGTGCCTCCCCGAGGACCTCGCCTCCGGTACGGCCCGCGGCCAGTACGCCGCAGGCTGGCAGGGCGGCGAGAAGGTGGTCGGCTACCACCAGGAGGACGGGGTGGCCGAGGGCTCGACGACCGAGACCTACGCGGCCGTCCGGCTCGACGTCGACACCCGCCGCTGGGCGGGCGTGCCGTTCTACCTCCGCACGGGCAAGCGGCTCGGCAAGCGCGTCACCGAGATCGCCGTCGTGTTCAAGCAGGCCCCGCATCTGCCGTTCAACGACACGGCGACCGAGGAGCTCGGCCAGAACGCGGTCGTCATCAGGGTCCAGCCCGACGAGGGGGTGACGATGCGGTTCGGGGCCAAGGTCCCGGGAGCCCAGATGGAGGTCCGCGACGTCACGATGGACTTCGGCTACGGGCGGTCCTTCACCGAGTCCTCGCCAGAAGCGTACGAACGGCTCATCCTCGACGTGCTGCTCGGGGATCCGCCGCTCTTCCCCCGGCACGAGGAGGTCGAGCTCTCCTGGCAGATCCTCGACCCCATCGAGCGGCACTGGGCCCGCAACGGCAAGGCCCCCGAGCCGTACCCGGCCGGTGGCTGGGGGCCGGAGTCGGCCGACGAGCTCATGCGCCGCGACGGCCGCCAGTGGAGGCTCCCGTGATCGTCGACCTGCCGAACACCTCGACCGCGGCCGTCTCGAAACGGCTCGTCAAGCTGCGCTCCGACACCGGTGCGATGGCCCTCTCGCGGGTCCTCACCCTCGTCGTCGTCGTCGACGAGGCGGAGGCCGAGGACGCGGTCGACGTCGCGAACGACGCCAGCCGGCAGCACCCGTGCCGCATCATCGTCGTGGTCATGGGCAACCGCCGCGGGTCCGCCCGGCTCGACGGCCAGATCCGGGTCGGTGGCGACGCCGGCGCGTCCGAGGTGGTCGTGCTGCGCCTGTACGGCCCGCTGGCACGGCACGGGCGATCCGTGGTCACCCCCCTGCTGCTCGCCGACTCCCCGATCGTCGTGTGGTGGCCCACCGACGGCCCCAAGGATCCTGCCGCCGATCCGGTCGGGGCCATGGCACAGCGGCGGATCACCGACTCCGCGCGCGCGAGCATCTCACCGCGAGCGACCCTGAAGCGGCTCGCCGCGTCCTACTCCCCCGGTGACAGCGACCTCGCGTGGTCCCGGGTGACGCTGTGGCGTGCGCTGCTCGCCGCGGCCCTGGACCAGCCGCCCTACGAGCCGGTGACGGCGGCGACCGTCGTCGCGGCCCCTGACTCGCCGTCCGGGGAGCTCCTCGCGGGGTGGCTCGCGGCCCGGTTGCGCTGCCCGGTGTCGCTGCCCCGCGCCCGCCAGGGCACGGGCATCATCTCGGTGCGCCTCGAGCGCGCCAGCGGCTCGGTCGACCTCGTGCGGCCGCTCGACGGCAACACCGCGATGCTGCGACAGCCGGGCCAGCCCGACCGCACCCTCGCCCTGCACCATCGCAGTGACGCCGAGTGCCTCGCCGACGAGCTGCGCCGGCTCGACCCCGACGAGGTGTACGCCGAGGCCCTGACGACCGGGCTCGCCGGGGTGCGCCGTTCCTCGCGGACCGCCAGCGAGGCCGTCCGGGCAGGCGTGGCGCCCTCCCCCGCCGAGGCCGAGAAGGCCACCCAGCGCCTGCGCCGCGCCGCGCGGGCCGCGGGGAGCAGCGCGATGGTCGAGAAGATGCCGATGCCCGCCGACGACGCCGACACCGAGACCGTGAAGAAGGCTGCCGCCACCCAGCTCGCCGAGGCCGAGGAGCGTCGATCATGAGCCCAGCACCTGCCACCGTCGTGGTGCACCCGTCGAAGCAGGCCCTGGCCGACGCCGGCGCGGCCCGCCTCGTCGTCGCCCTGGTCGACGCCCTCAGCGCCCGTGGCGTCGCGCACATGTCGATGACCGGGGGGTCGATGGGCTCCGAGATCGTCCGCTCGCTCGCGGCCGAGCCCGCGCGGCACGCGGTCGACTGGGGCCGGGTCCACGTCTGGTGGGGGGACGAGAGGTACCTGCCCGCCGGGGACCCCGACCGCAACGACACCCAGAACGACGCCGCCGGCCTGGCATCCCTCGGGCTCGACCCGGCGAACGTGCACCGGGTGGCCGGACCCGACGAGACGGACTCCGCCGAGGACGCGGCCGCGGCGTACGCCCGGACGGTGCGCTCCACGGGGACCGGGGCCTTCGACGTCAATGTGCTGGGCGTCGGTCCCGACGGTCACATCGCCTCGCTGTTCCCGCATCACCCCGCGGCCGGCACCACCGACGCCATCGCCGTCGCCGTCCACCACTCCCCCAAGCCCCCGCCGGACCGCGTCTCGTTGACCCTCGAGTGCCTCGAACGATCCCGCGAGGTGTGGTTCCTCGTCAGCGGCGCCGACAAGGCCGACGCCGTGCGCCGTGGCGTCGAGGGTTCGCCGTTCGCGGAGACTCCCGCGGCCCACGTGCACGGTCAGGAACGCACGTTGTGGCTCGTCGACACCGACGCCGCCACGGATCTGGGCTGAGCTCCATGGGACTCCTGGACCGGTGGCGCCGCCGCGACGAGCCCGCGGCCACGGGGACCGAGCCCGTGGTGGAGGGCCCCCTCGACGACGGGCCCCCCGAGGAGGTCGCGACCCGTCCGCTGACCGCCGAGGAGGAGTCGCGCCTCGAGGCGTACCGGCTGCGCTACGAGCCGCGCGGCATCGACCCCGCAGACCTCGCGAGCATCGCGGCCGCCTGGGACCTGGCGGTGGCGGCAGGGGACGAGGCGGAGGCTGCCGAGGTCGTCACGGTCGTCGCGACGGCGATCGGCGACCACCTCGTCGGCATCGGCTACCGGTGGGTCATGAGCACCGACCCGTTCGGGACCGACATCGCGGTCGAGCCTCCTCGTCGTGGCGTCCCGGTCGTCGTGCGCACGCTCGTCGCGCTCCGCTGGATGCAACGCGAGACCGGGTGGGTCGACGGCGTCGTCGGGCACCTCGCGCGGATCGCCCGAGGCTGACGTCGGAGGACGCGGGTCAGCGCCTCACTGGATGAGGCCGCGGTCGCGCAGCGTCTCGAGGGCCTCTTCGAGGATCGCGGCGCCGTCCTCGTCGGAGCGCCGCTCCTTCACGTAGGCGAGGTGGGTCTTGTACGGCTCCACCTTGGGCGCCGCCGGGGGATTGTCCTGGTCCTGCCCGGCAGGGAGCCCGCAGCGCGGGCAGTCCCAGTGCTCGGGGACGACGAGCCCGGACTCCTCGGCGAAGCTCGGCCGGGTCTCGTGCCCGTTGGAGCACCAGAACGAGACGAACCGCCGCGGTGCGGCGTCGCCGCGCTCGGCCTCCCCCATGGGGCCCGCACCCACGCGCGAGCCACGGATCGCGTTACCACCAGCCATCGTCGAACCCCTCTTAGGCGAATCGCTCGAGAACGCCGAGACCGACGATCGTCGTGAACCAGATGAGCGCGACACCGACCGTGATCCGGTCCAGGTTGCGCTCGGCGACGGACGACCCGCCGAGTGAGCTGGACATCCCGCCGCCGAACATGTCCGACAGGCCGCCACCCTTGCCCTTGTGCAACAGGATGAGCAGGGTGATGAAGAGGCCGGACAGGACCAGGAGGACCTGGAGGCCGATGCGAACCGCGTCCACGGATGGTTCCTTCGGGTGGGGGTCGGGACAACCGGTCAAGGATAACCGCTGACCGGCTCGGTCGCCGCGACCCCCGGGCGGGGGGCGCGGCGACCGGGGTGTCAGGACGTCGCGAGGTGGTCCCGGAAGCGGCAGATCGCCGCGAACTCGGGGGCCTCGAGGGAGGCACCGCCGACGAGCGCTCCGTCGACGTCCTCCTTGGCCATGATGGCCGCGATGTTCCCGGACTTCACCGACCCCCCGTAGAGGACCCGGATGCCGTCCGCGACGTCGCCGCTGTACAGCTCGGCGAGGCGGGTGCGGATGGCGGCGCACACCTCCTGGGCGTCCTCGGGCGTGGCGACCTCGCCGGTGCCGATGGCCCAGACGGGCTCGTAGGCGACGACGACGCTCTTCGCCTGCTCGGCGGTGACGCCCTGGAGCCCGGCCTCGACCTGCGCGAGCACGTGCTCGACGTGGGTGCCGGCCTGACGGGTCTCGAGCCCCTCGCCCACGCAGAAGATCGGGGTGAGGCCGTGCCGGTAGGCGGCCTGGAGCTTGGCGTTGACGACCGCGTCGTCCTCGGCGTGGTACTCGCGTCGCTCGCTGTGGCCCACGGTGACGTAGGTGCACCCGAGCTTGGCGAGGAAGGCCCCGCTGATCTCGCCGGTGTAGGCGCCGGAGTCGTGCACGGACAGGTCCTGCGCCCCGTGCTTGAGCTCGAGGCGGTCCCCGTCGATGAGGGTCTGGACGCTGCGGATGTCGGTGAAGGGCGGCAGGACGGCGACCTCGACGGCGCCGAAGTCGTGCTTGCCGTCGCGCAGGGTCCAGTCCAGCTTCTGCACGAGGTGGGTGGCCTGGAGGTGGTCCAGGTTCATCTTCCAGTTCCCCGCCATGAGGGGGGTGCGGCCGGTGGCCATGGGTCAGTTCTCCTTCGTGAGGATGGCGATCCCGGGGAGCTGCTTGCCCTCGAGGTACTCGAGGGAGGCGCCACCACCGGTGGAGATGTGGCCGAACTGCTCGTCGGTGAAGCCGAGCTGTCGGACGGCGGCAGCGGAGTCGCCACCGCCCACGACCGTGAGCGCGCCGCGGCTCGTCGCGTCGACGAGCGCCTGGGCCACGGCCTGGGTGCCGGCCGCGAACGGCGCCATCTCGAACGCACCCATGGGGCCGTTCCAGAACACCGTCTCGGCGTCGGCGAGCTTGGCGGCGTAGATCTCGGCCGAGCGGGGGCCGATGTCCAGGCCCATCGTGTCGGCCGGGATGTCTCCCGCGTCGACGGTGGCCGTCTCGGTGTCCGCCGAGAAGTCCTTCCCGACGACGATGTCGACGGGGAGGATGATCTCGACACCCTGGGTCTCGGCACGCTCGAGGTAGCCCGCGCACGCCTCGAGGCTGTCGGCGTCGTACAGGCTCTTGCCGATCTCGTGGCCCTGCGCGGCGAGGAAGGTGAACACCATCCCGCCGCCGATGAGCAGCCGGTCGGCGGTGCCCATGAGGTTGTCGATGACGGCGAGCTTGTCGGCCACCTTCGCGCCGCCGAGGACGACGGCGTACGGCCGGGCGGGGTCCTCGGTGAGGCGCCGCAGCACCTCGACCTCGTCCCGGACCAGCCCGCCCATCGCCGCCGGCAGCCGGGTCGCCACGTCGTAGACCGACGCCTGCTTGCGGTGCACGACCCCGAAGCCGTCGGACACGTAGGCGTCCGCGAGCGAGGCGAGCGCGTCGGCGAACTCGGCACGGTCGGCCTCGGCCTTGGCGGTCTCCCCCGCGTTGAAGCGGAGGTTCTCGAGCAGGACGACGTTCCCGTCGGCCATCGCGTCGACCGCCGCTCGGGCGGACGGCCCGACGGTGTCCTCGGCGAAGGTCACCGGCCGGTCGAGCAGCTCGGCGAGCCGCCCGGCGACCGGCCGCAGGCTGTACTTCTGCTCCGGTTCGCCCTTGGGCCGCCCGAGGTGGGCGCACACGATGACGCGTGCGCCCGCCTCGGAGAGCTGGGCGATGGTCGGGGCCGACGCCCGGATGCGGCCGTCGTCGGTGATCGTCGTGCCGTCGAGGGGCACGTTGAGGTCTGACCGGACGAGGACGCGCTTGCCGCGCAGGTCGCCCAGTGCGGCGATGTCAGCCATGGGTCGGTCGGCCCCGCCCGTCAGAGGCTCGCGCCGACGAGCTCGACGAGGTCGATGAGGCGGTTGGAGTAGCCCCACTCGTTGTCGTACCAGCCGACGACCTTGACCTGGTTGCCGATGACCTTGGTGAGACCGGAGTCGAAGATGCACGAGCTCGGGTCGGTGACGATGTCGGCCGAGACGATCGGGTCCTCGGTGTACTTGAGGAAGCCCTTGAGCGGGCCCTCGGCCGCGGCCTTGACGATGGCGTTGACCTCCTCGACGGTCGTCTCGCGCCCGGCCTCGAAGGTGAGGTCGGTGGCGGACCCGGTGGGGGTGGGCACGCGCAGCGCGTAGCCGTCGAGCTTGCCCTTGAGCTCGGGCATGACCAGGCCGATCGCCTTCGCGGCGCCGGTGCTCGTCGGGATGATCGACAGCGCGGCGGCGCGGGCCCGGCGGAGGTCCTTGTGCGGGCCGTCGAGCAGGTTCTGGTCCGAGGTGTAGGCGTGGATCGTGGTCATCAGACCACGGACGATGCCGAGCTCGTCGTGCAGCGCCTTCGCCATCGGCGCGAGGCAGTTGGTGGTGCACGACGCGTTCGAGATGACGTGGTGGTTCGCCGGGTCGTAGTCGGAGTGGTTGACGCCCATGACGAAGGTGGCGTCCTCGTTGGAGCCCGGCGCCGAGATGATGACCTTCTTGGCGCCACCGTCGATGTGCGCGCGGGCCTTCGTGGCGTCGGTGAAGATGCCGGTGGACTCGACGACGATGTCGGCGCCCGCGTCTCCCCAGGCGATGTCGGCCGGGTTGCGCTCGGCGAAGATCCGGATCGTGGTGTCGCCCACGGTGATCGAGTCGTCGGTGTAGGACACGTCGTCGGCGAGCACGCCGAGGACGGAGTCGTACTTGAGGAGGTGCGCGATGGTCTTGTTGTCCATCAGGTCGTTGGCGGCGACGATCTCGATGTCGGCGCCGGAGGCCTGCACGGCGCGGAAGAAGTTGCGCCCGATGCGGCCGAAGCCGTTGATCCCTACGCGAACGGTCACTGTGACTTGCCTTCCAGGGGTCGGAGAGTGCCGCGGCTGAGGCGCGACATCGTGGTCCACCTCACACCCTAGACCCCGTGCTGAAGGGTCGATCAACCGTCCGGAGTACGGGCGGGTAACCCCGTCAGCCGTCGAGCATGTCGGCCGTCAGCCCGGCCTCGGTGTTCGGGATGCCGTCGTCGTCGGCCTTCTTGTCGGCCATCGCGAGCAGGCGGCGGATGCGCCCGGCGACGGCGTCCTTGGTCATCGGCGGGCTGGCGAGCTGGCCGAGCTCCTCGAGGGAGGCCTGCTTGTGCTGGAGCCGCAGCTCGCCCGCTTCGCGCAGGTGGTCCGGGACGTCCTCGGCGAGGATCTCGAGCGCCCGCTCGACACGGGCCCCGGCGGCGACGGCCGCGCGGGCCGACCGCCGCAGGTTGGCGTCGTCGAAGTTGGCGAGCCGGTTGGCCGTCGCACGGACCTCGCGACGGATACGGCGCTCCTCCCAGGCGAGGACGGCGTCGTGGGCTCCGAGCCGGGTGAGCATCGCCCCGATGGCGTCGCCGTCGCGGATGACGACCCGGTCGACGCCACGCACCTCGCGGGCCTTGGACTGGATCCCCATCCGGCGGGCGGCGCCGACGAGCGCGAGTGCCGCCTCCGGGCCCGGGCACGTGACCTCGAGCGCCGACGACCGACCCGGCTCGGTGAGCGAGCCGTGGGCGAGGAACGCCCCGCGCCAGGCCGCCTCGGCGTCGCACACGGAGCCGCTGACCACCTTCGCGGGCAGGCCCCGCACGGGGCGGCCACGACTGTCGATGAGCCCGGTCTGCCGCGCGAGTGCCTCGCCGTCGTTGACGACGCGCACGACATAGCGGCTCCCCTTGCGCAGCCCGCCGGCCGCCAGGACGAGGACCTCCGGAGTGTGCCCGTACACCTCGGTGAGCTCGCGCCGCAGCCGGCGTGCCGCGTTCGCGGTGTCGAGCTCGGCTTCGACGACGATGCGCCCGCCGATGATGTGCAACCCCCCGGCGAACCGCAGCATCGCGGCCACCTCTGCCTTGCGGCAACAGGGCTTGGTCACGACGTGCCTGCTCAGCTCGTCCTTCACCTTCGCCGTCATCGCCATGTTCGTCATCCTGCCACGCGTCAGCGGCTCGGACGTGGGCTGTACAGGATGTCCCGCAGCGCCGCGGCGTATCGGAGTGCGTCGTGCTCGCCGTGGTGCTCGCGACGGGCGACCGGCACGACGTGCAGGGTCGCGCCGAGGCGCGCCGCCTGCTCCGCGAGGGCCGGGCCGTCGTCGATGGCCTCGGGGTCGGCGAGCACGGCGTCCAGCCGTAGCCCGGGAGCCATCGCGGCGAACGTCTCGAGGTGCCGGGCGGCGCCGAAGCCGGCGGTCTCGCCGGACGCCGGGTCGAGGTTGAGCACGAGGAGCCGACGGGCCCGGGTCACCTCGAGCGCCTCGCGGACCTCCGGGACGAGCAGATGCGTGGTCACCGAGGTGAACCACGAGCCCGGGCCGAGGATCACCCAGTCGGCGGACCGGATGGCCGCCACCGACTCGGGGTACGCCGGCGGGTCCGCGGGGTCGAGCCGGACCTCCTCGACCGTGCCGGGGGTGCGGGCGACCTGCGACTGGCCGCGCACGACGGTGCGGGCGGCGGGGTCCGCGGGGTCGAGGCCGCTCACCTCGGCCTCGATGACGAGCGGGACCGCCGCGGCCGGCAGCACCCGCCCCTGCGCCTGCAGGAGCCGCCCGACGAGGTCGAGCCCGGCGACGGGGTCGTCGTGCAGCTCCCACAGGGCGACGATGAGGAGGTTGCCCAGGGCGTGGCCGCCGAGCGGACCGTCCCCGGCGAACCGGTGCTGCAGGACGTCGCGCCAGGTGTGGCCCCACTCGCTGTCGCTGCACAGCGCAGCGAGGGCCATCCGCAGGTCGCCGGGCGGCAGGACGCCGAACTCCTCGCGCAGCCGCCCGCTGGACCCCCCGTCGTCGGCCACGGTGACGACCGCGGTGACGTCGTCGGTGACGAACCGCAGCGCGGTCAGGGTCGCGGCCAGCCCGTGCCCACCGCCGAGGGCGGTGACGACGGGGCCGCTCACTCGCGCCCCAGGTCCCGGTGGACGACGAAGGTGGCTGTGTCGTCGTCCGCGAGGCGTGCCGACAGGGCCTGGGCGACGGCCACCGACCGGTGCTTGCCGCCGGTGCACCCGACGGCGATCGTCGCGTACCGGCGTCCCTCGCGCCGGTACCCCGCGGTCACCGGCTCCATGACGCTGACCACCCGGTCGAGGAAGGACCCGGCGCCCTCCTGGGCGAGGACGAAGTCGGAGACGGGCGCGTCGACGCCCGTGAGCGAGCGCAGCTCGGGCACCCAGAACGGGTTGGGCAGGAAGCGCATGTCGAAGACGAAGTCGGCGTCGAGCGGGACGCCGTACTTGAAGCCGAACGACATGACCGCGAGACGCAGGCTGGGGCCACCGGCGACCCCGACGATCGGGGTGAGCTTGCGCCCGAGCTGGTGGACGTTGAGGCCGGAGGTGTCGATGACGACGTGCGCGTCGGCGCGGAGGTCGCGGAGCACCTCGCGTTCGGCCTGGATCCCGTCGAGCAGCCGGCCCTCGCCCTGGAGCGGGTGCGGGCGGCGGACGCTCTCGAAGCGGCGCACGAGGGCCTCGTCGGTGGCGTCGAGGAACATCAGCTGTGGCCGCCAGCCGTGCTCGCGCACCGCCGCCAGCCCCTCCCGCAGCTCGCTGCTGAACGGCCGGGTCCGGACGTCGACGACCGCTGCGATCCGCAGGTCACGGTGGCCGTCGTCGCGGGCCTGCGTCGCGAGCACGCCCATGGCGGGGATGAGCTGTGGGGGGAGGTTGTCGACGACGTACCAGCCGTGGTCCTCGAGCACGTTCGCCGCGGTGGAGCGGCCCGCGCCGCTCATCCCCGTGACGACGAGGAAGTCCGCCCGGTCCTCCGGCTCCGCCGGTGCCTCAGCCACTGCTGCTCCTTCAGTCCTCGATGACCTCGCCGGTGGCGGGGTCGACCGCCGGGGTCCCGGTGTCGGCCGACCCCAACTCTGCCGCAACCACCCCTGCGAGCGCAGGCCCGATGCCCGGAACGTCCGCCAGCTCCTCCACGGAGGCGGCCCGGATGCGCTTGACCGACCCGAATCGGGCGAGCAGCGCCTTCCGGCGCTTCTCGCCGAGCCCGGGGATCGTGTCGAGCGCGCTCGAGGTCATCGCCTTGGACCGTCGCTGCCGGTGGAAGGTGATCGCGAACCGGTGCGCCTCGTCGCGGAGGCGCTGGAGCAGGTAGAGGCCCTCGCTCGTGCGGGGCAGGACCATCGGGTGCTGGTCGCCCGGCACCCAGACCTCCTCGAGACGCTTCGCGAGACCGACGACGGCCACGTCGACCACACCGGCGTCCTCGAGGGCGCGGGCGGCGGCGTTGACCTGGGGCAGGCCACCGTCGACGACGACGAGGTTGGGTCGGTAGGCGAACCGCGCCGGCCGGTCGCGGCCCTCGGCGACCTCCTGCTCGTGCTCCTCGGCCTCCTTGCGGCCGCGACGGAACCGGCGGGTGAGCACCTCGTGCATCGCGGCGGTGTCGTCGGTGGCGCCGGTCTCGTCGCCGCGGACGATGAAGCGCCGGTACTCGGACTTGCGCGGCAGGCCGTCCTCGAAGACGACCATCGACCCGACGACCTGGGTGCCCTGGACGTGGCTGATGTCGAAGCACTCGATGCGCAGCGGGGCGTCCTCGAGGTCGAGCGCCTCCTGGAGCTGCTGGAGGGCCTGGCTGCGGTTGGTGAGGTCGCCCGCGCGGGTCACCTTGTGACGGGCGAGGCTCTGGGTGGCGTTGCGGGCGACGGTCTCCATCAGGGCGCGCTTGTCGCCACGCTGCGGCACCCGGACCGCGACCCGGCCGCCCCGGATGCCCGCGAGCCAGGCCGACAGGGCGTCGGCGTCGTCGGGCAGCACCGGGACGAGCACCTCGCGCGGGACACCCTCGCTGGACTCGCCGCCGTACACCTGCTGCAGCAGGTGCTCGACGACCTCGGGGGTCGTCTCGGCGGCGCGCTCGGCCACCCAGCCGCGCTGTCCGCGCACCCGGCCGCCACGCACGTGGAAGAGCTGGACGGCGACCTCGAGCTCGTCCTCGGCGAGGCCGAACACGTCGGCGTCGGTGGCGTCCGGGAGGACGACGGCCGACTTCTCGAGCACCTTCTCGAGGGCGCCGATGTCGTCGCGGATCCGGGCGGCCCGCTCGAAGTCCAGCTCGCCGGCGGCCTCCTTCATCTCGCGTGTCATCCGGGAGAGGAAGCGCCCGCTGTTGCCGGCCATGAAGTCGCAGAAGTCCTCGGCGATCTCGCGATGGCGCGCGGCGTCGACCCGCTCGACGCACGGGGCGCTGCACTTGTCGATGTAGCCGAGCAGACACGGCCGCCCGACCTGGCCGGCGCGCTTGAACACGCCCGCCGAGCAGGTCCGCATCGGGAAGACCCGCATCGCGAGGTCGAGCGTCTCGCGGATCGCCCAGGCGTGGGCGTAGGGCCCGAAGTAGCGGGTGCCCTTCTTCTTCGAGCCCCGCATGACCATGGCCCGGGGGAACTCCTCCCCCATCGTCACCGCGAGGTAGGGGTAGGACTTGTCGTCGCGGTACTTGACGTTGAACCGCGGGTCGAACTCCTTGATCCAGGCGTACTCGAGCTGGAGGGCCTCGACCTCGGTGCCGACCACGGTCCACTCGACGCTGGCGCCGGTGCGGACCATCGACGCCGTGCGGTGGTGCAGCGCGGAGATGTCCTGGAAGTAGGACGACAGCCGCGAGCGGAGGTTCTTGGCCTTGCCGACGTAGATGACCCGGCCGTCGATGTCGCGGAAGCGGTAGACACCCGGGTCGGTGGGGATCTCGCCCGGACGGGGGCGGTACGTCGACGGGTCGGCCACGGCTCCGAGCCTATGCCGCGGCCCCGACACCCCGAGCCCCCTCCCCCACCCGCCTCCACATTTCGGGGTCACCCCGGAATGTCAGCTACCCACGGCTTCGGATGCGCTGCCTCGCTGACGTTCCCGTGTGTCGGAGTGCCGGTGATGCCGCGGCCGGCATCAGCCGGCCCGGGCGGCCATCCGGGCGTCGGCCGCGATCGCGCGACGGACGGTGTCGATGACGAGGTCCGGCCGCTCGAGGTCGGCCCAGGTGAAGCGGAGGACGATCCAGCCGAGGGCTCGGAGCCGGTCCTCGCGACGCTTCTCGCGGACCAGGGCCTCGACGCCTCCGTCCCGGTACTTGACGAGGCCGTCGAACTCGATGAGGACCCGAGTGCCGGCCACCCGGAAGTCCGCTCGGGCGACGACGCCCCCCGCCCCGTCCCGCACCACGTACTGCGGCTCGAGGTCGATCGCCCCGACACCCAGCGTCACCCGCAGGCGGCTCTCGCCCGGGCTCTCGGACCGCGCATCGACGAGTCGCGTCATCGCGACCCCCTGTTGGCTCCGGCGGTGCCCGGCCCGGCGCGCCACCTCGGCCTCGAGCTCGACCACGGCGACGGACCCGGCGTGCAGCGCCGCGTCGGCGCTCACCACACCGGCGGCCGCCCCGTGGTCGAAGGCGAGCTGGACCAGAGCGTGCGCGACGGGCGTGACCGGCCCGGTGGCGGTCCTCGGGCCCTGGGGGTCGCCGGCGCCCGGGCGGATGACGGCTCCGCTCCTGCTGACCTGGCTCACCACCGGGCGATGGAGCAGTGCGGTGTCGAGCGGCACCCGCCAGGTCGGAAGCCCGAGCGCGACCACGGCGGACCGTCCGGCGAGCACGGC
Organism: uncultured Actinomycetota bacterium; assembly: GCA_963815545.1. GTDB lineage: Bacteria > Actinomycetota > Actinomycetes > Actinomycetales > Dermatophilaceae > Phycicoccus. The sequence continues at coordinate 149,550 of CAWFGY010000005.1, read as the reverse complement.
GTCCGGGTACTCGAGGAGCAGCGCCCGGCACAGCTCGAGGTGCCGCAGCTCGGGCGAGTGCGGCGCTGGGCCGACAGCGAAGAGGCCCCGCGCCAGCCGCCGGACGAGCCGCCGCCGCACGGCCAGGCTCAGCCGCTCACGGCCGATGCCGAGCTGCGCAGCACCGCCGGTGGTGAAGACCCCACCCGTCTGGGCCAGTAGCGAGATGTCGTCCATGGGGGAACGCTGACGCGCGGTCGGCGCCGTGCCAACGCAGGCCGGTGCATCTGTGGACGACGACGCTGCGGGTCCGCCGCCTGTGGACGACGAGGCTCACCCGCCCCGACGCACGACCTTGTCAGCGCAGCACGGGTTCGGATCCCCCGCCACCCTGACATTGCGGGGTGACCCCGAAATGGGGGGGCTCAGGAGACGGAGAGGCCGTCGCCGCTCACGGTGACGGACTTCTCGGGCAGCGGCTTGGTCGCCGGGCCCTGGACGACGGCGCCGCTCGTGATGTCGAACTGGCTCCCGTGGCACGGGCACGAGATGACGCCGTTCTCGACCCCACCGACCTGACAGCCCTGGTGGGTGCACACCGACGAGAAGGCCTTGTACTGGCCCTCCGTCGGCTGCGTCACGACGGTCTGGATGCTCTCGAACACCCGCCCGCCACCGACCGGGACGTCCGCGGCGGCGATGGCCTCCGCAGCGGCCGAGCTGGCCGCCTCCTCGACACCCCCGGCGCCACAGCCGGCCAGCGCGCCCACGCCGACGACCGAGGCACCGACAGCCCCGGCCGCCCGGAAGGTCTGGCGCCGGCTCACGCAGGCGCACTCCTGCTCGTGTTCGGGGGTCGTGACGTGGTCCATGCTCATGGTTCGCCCTCTCCGTCGGTGGCCGGTGCCCCCAGTATCACGCCATCGACTGGGAAACCCCGGCCCGGGCCCGGACTCGTCCGACCATCCACGAGGCTCCGCACGGGCAGGTAACAACTCGGCACCACTGTCCCGCCAATGCTCGGTTCCGGGCCCCTGGTGTGGATACATTTCCTCCTGCTCGCCATCGCGAGCCGGAGCATGTCTGCTCCAGATCCAGACACAAGCAGGAGGAAACGTGCCTCAGCGTTCCGTGGTTGCCGTTGGCGCCTCGCTCCTCGTGGCCTCGCTCGCGCTCGCTGGTTGCGGCACGCGCGGCGGCGACGAGGGCGGGGAAACCGGTGGCGGTTCCAGCGACAACAAGGTCGCCAAGATCGGCGTCATCGCGCCCCTCTCGGGCGACCTGTCCGCACTCGGCAAGGGCATCGAGCACTCGGTGGACCTCGCCATCAAGCAGGCCAACGAGTCCGGCGCCATCCCCGGCTGGACCCTCGAGCTCGCTGCCGAGGACGACCAGGCCTCCCCCGACGTGGGCAAGAACGCCGCGACGAAGCTGGCCTCGGACGCCGAGGTCGTGGGTGTCGTCGGCACTCTCAACTCCTCGGTCGCCCAGACCGTGCAGCCGGTCCTCGCGTCCGCCACCATCACGATGGTCTCCCCGGCCAACACGAACCCGGCCCTGACCCAGGGCGCGGACTTCGCGACGGCTCCGGAGCGTGCGTACCCGAACTACTTCCGTACCTGCACCACCGACTCGATCCAGGGCCCCTTCGCGGCGCGCTACCTGTACGAGAAGGCGGGCGTCAAGGAGGTCGCGACGGTCCACGACAAGAAGACCTACGGCCAGGGCCTCGTCGACGCGTTCACCGAGGAGTACAAGAAGCTCGGTGGCACGGTCGTCGCAGCCGAGACGATCAACCCCGACGACGACAAGTACGACGCCGTCGTCAGCAAGATCAAGCCGAGCAACCCGGGCGCCGTGTACTACGGCGGCGAGTACCCGCAGGCGGGTCCGTTCTCGCAGCAGATGAAGGCCGCCGGCCTCAACGTCCCGCTCATGGGCGGCGACGGCATCTACTCCGGCGAGTTCATCAAGCTCGCGGGCTCCACCGCCAACGGCGACCTCAGCACGGCCATCGGCGCCCCGACCGACACCCTCGCCTCGGCGAAGGACTTCGTGGCGGCGTACGACGCGGCGGGCTACGCCGAGAAGTACGAGGCCTACGGTGCCTACGCGTACGACGCGGCGACCGCGATCATCGAGGCCCTCAAGGTCTCGCTGAAGGACGCCGAGTCCGCCGAGGCAGCCCGTCAGGGCACCATCGACGCGATGAGCAGCGTGGCGTTCGACGGGGTCACCGGCAAGGTGGCCTTCGACGAGTACGGCGACACGACCTCCCGCGTCCTCACCGTCTACGAAGTGGACGGCGACGCGTGGAACGCGGTCAACACGGAGGAGTTCGAGTAAACCTCCCGTGACGGCTCAGCCGTGACACCCGACGGCGGGGGTGGTCCTACCGACCACCCCCGCTGTCGGTGCCCGACCCGGCGCGCTCCCGTGCCGCCGGACGCGGGTGGCGTGTGGCGTGACGTCGGACCGCCCCCAGCCCGCTACAGTCCCTCCAGCCAGCCAGCACGTCACCATCGGGAGTTCGTGTGGACGCCTTTGCCCAGCAGCTCGTCAACGGGTTGACCCTCGGGTCGTTGTACGCGCTCATCGCGGTGGGTTACACCGTGGTCTACGGCATCATCCAGCTCATCAACTTCGCCCACGGCGAGATCTTCATGATCGGCGCGTTCGGCGCCCTCTCGACCTGGATCGTGCTCTTCAAGGGCCAGACCGCGCTGTGGATGCTGCCCGTCATGATCGTCGGCGCCATCGCCGCCTCGGTCGTCACCGCGGTCATCATGGAACGCGCCGCCTACCGGCCCCTGCGGGGCGCGCCCCGGCTCGCACCACTGATCACCGCGATCGGCATCTCGGTCTTCCTCCAGGAGGGCGTCCGCCTCCTCTACGGCAGGGTCCCCGGGTTCCCGGACGCCAAGCAGAAGGTCCCGTTCCCGGTCATCGACGGCATCACCGGCCAGTCCTGGAACCCCGGCAACATCGTCATCCAGCGCGCCGCCGCGTTCACGATCCTCGCGCTCGTCGTGTGCGCCATCGGCCTGTGGATCTTCGTCAACCGGACCAAGACCGGCCGGGCCATGCAGGCCGTCTCGCAGGACCCCGACACCGCACGGCTCATGGGCATCAACGTCAACCGGATCATCGTCGTCGCCTTCATCATCGGCGCGACCCTGGCGGCCATCGCCGGCGTCGCCCAGGGCCTCCAGGTGACCAACATCAACTTCAAGATGGGCTTCCTCGCCGGCCTCAAGGCCTTCACGGCGGCGGTCCTCGGCGGCATCGGCAACGTCTGGGGCGCCGTGCTCGGCGGCCTCACCCTCGGGATCGTGGAGTCGATGGCCGTCCAGTTCGTCCCCGGCACGTTCGGCGGGAGCCCGTGGAAGGACGTCTGGGCGTTCGCCATCCTCATCCTCGTGCTCGTCTTCCGACCACAAGGACTCCTCGGCGCGAAGGTGGTGGACCGGGCATGAGCACCGTCCTCGACAACGGCAACGACTCACGGGTCGACGGGATGCGCCAGCGGCTCGCACCGCGCGCAGCCGGACTCGCCCTGGCCGGCGGCCTGGTCCTGCTGCTCAGCGGCCTGCTGTCCTGGTCCTTCGACGACCGGATCCTCGGCGACATCAGCATCCGCTTCTACCCGGCGGGCATCCAGATCTACGTCATGGTGCTCGGCGCCGTCGCCATCGCGCTCGCGGCGCTCCTGTTCCGTCGCCCGGGCTGGCTCGACCCGGGCCGGGGGCTGAAGGCGGTCGGCCTCGGGTCGCTCGTCTTCGTCGCCGGTGCGTTGCTCGCCATCTCCGTCCAGGCGGGTGGCCTGGTCAACGTCAACGAGGGCGCCTGGGTGGCGCTGGTCGGTGCGCTCCTGGTCCTCGCCGGCGGCGCTCTGGCCGAGGACGTCGACATCAACGTGCGCACCTGGCCGCGCCTCAAGAGCTCCTACGAGATCCTCATCATCGTGCTGGCGCTGGCCATGCTGCTGTTCGTCACCGCATACACCCTCGACGTCGGCAACTCCGCGACCTTCGGGACGCTCCTCGTCACGATCCTCACCGTGACGATCGCGCTGCTCATGGCGGGCCTGGGTGAGTACATCGGCTTCATCGGCCAGAACAACCGGCGCCCACTCGTGCTCTCGGCCTTCCTCGTCGCGTTCCTCTTCCCGTTCACCCAGGGCGGCTCGAACGCGAACATGTCGATCGCCACCCAGATCCTGATCTTCGCGGCCACGGCTCTCGGCCTCAACATCGTCGTCGGCCTCGCCGGGCTGCTGGACCTCGGCTACATCGCCTTCCTCGGCACCGGCGCCTACGTCGGCGCGATGCTCTCGGAGTCGACGTTCGCGACGATCGGCTGGAAGCCCCCGTTCTTCGTCGTCATGCTCTGCGGGATGGCCGTCGCCTCGGTCTTCGGACTCATCATCGGCTCCCCCACGCTGCGCGTCTCCGGTGACTACCTCGCCATCGTCACGCTGGGCTTCGGTGAGATCTTCCGGCTCGCCATGTTCAACCTCGACGGCAACAACGGCCCGGACCTCACCAACGGCCCCAACGGGATCCCCGGCATCCCGGACCTCAACTTCTTCGGGTTCGACTTCGGCGAGACGCACACCGTCGCCGGCATCCCGTTGGGACGCTTCAGCAACTACTACTTCCTGCTGCTGCTCCTCGTCGCGCTCGTCATCCTCGTCTTCTCACGGCTCAACGACAGCCGCATCGGGCGGGGCTGGGTCGCGATCCGCGAGGACGAGCGAGCGGCGGAGGCGATGGGCGTCAACGTCTTCGGGCTCAAGCTGCTCGCGTTCGCCGTCGGCGCCTCGCTCGCCGGGCTGGCGGGCACCATCAAGGCGCACCAGGACACCTCGGTGACGCCGGACCAGTACATCTTCCTGGAGTCCGCGTTCCTGCTCGCCGCCGTCGTCCTCGGCGGCATGGGCACGGTCGCCGGGGTCCTCGTCGGGGCGACGATCCTCAAGCTGCTCCCCGAGAAGCTGCGTGAGGTCAACGACTACCGGCTGTTCAGCTTCGGGCTGCTCCTCGTCCTCATGATGAGGTTCCGTCCGGAGGGCCTCGTGCCGAGCAAGCGTCGCCAGCTGGAGTTCCACGAGGACGACGAGCATCTCGTCGAGCTCGCCCAGACCGAGCACCTGGAGGAGTCGAAGTGACCGTCACCGAGTCCCCGCAGTCGTCCGAGCACCACATCGGCGACAAGATCGTCCTCGAGGCGAAGGACGTCACGATGCGCTTCGGCGGCCTCACCGCCGTCGACTCCGTGAGCATGACCGTGCGCGAGGGCGAGATCGTCGGCCTCATCGGGCCCAACGGCGCCGGGAAGACGACGTTCTTCAACTGCCTCACCGGGCTGTACATCCCCACCGAGGGCAAGGTCACGCTCAACGGCGCGACCCTGCCGCCGAAGCCGCTCAAGGTGGTGCGCGCCGGCATGGCCCGCACCTTCCAGAACATCCGGCTGTTCAACAACATGACCGCGCTCGAGAACGTCATGGTGGGCCGGTACTGCCGGACCTCGTCGATGGCGCTCACCTCGATCCTGCGCGGGCCGAAGTTCCGCCGCGAGGAGGCCGCGACCCGCGAGCGCTCCCAGGAGCTGCTCGACTACGTCGGGCTCGGCAGCTCCACCGAGATCCTCGCGCGCAACCTGCCCTACGGCGACCAGCGCCGGCTCGAGATCGCCCGGGCGATCGCCACCGACCCGCAGATCCTGCTGCTCGACGAGCCGACCGCGGGGATGAACCCGCGCGAGACCGAAGAGACGATGCACCTGATCTTCAAGATCCGCGAGAGCGGCCTGGCGGTCGTCGTCATCGAGCACGACATGCGGTTCATCTTCAACCTGTGCGACCGGGTGCTCTGTCTCGTCCAGGGCGAGGTCCTCATCGAGGGCAGCCCGGGCGAGGTCCAGTCCGACCCGCGGGTCATCGAGGCATACATCGGCGGCGACGCCGACGACGAGGACGAGGAGGACGCGTGAGCGCCATGCTGGAGGTCAAGGACCTCGTCGTGTCCTACGGCAAGATCAAGGCCGTCAAGGGGATCAGCTTCTCCGTCGAGGAGGGCGAGGTCGTCACCCTGATCGGCACCAACGGGGCCGGCAAGACCACGACGCTGCGGACGATCTCGGGGCTGCTGCGGCCCGTGTCCGGCTCGATCACGTTCAAGGGCCAGGACCTCACGAAGGTGCAGGCCCACGACATCGTCCAGCTCGGGCTGGCGCACTCCCCCGAGGGTCGGCGCATCTTCCCCAAGCTCTCGGTGGAGGAGAACCTCAACCTCGGTGCCTTCGCGCGGCGCGACAAGGGCATCCGCGCCGACCTCGAGGCCGCCTTCGACCTCTTCCCGATCCTGCGCGAACGCCGCTCACAGCCGGCCGGCACGTTCTCGGGCGGCGAGCAGCAGATGCTGGCCATGGGCCGGGCCATGATGAGCCGCCCCAAGATGCTCATGCTCGACGAGCCGTCGATGGGGCTGTCCCCGATCATGATGAAGCGGATCATGACGACCGTCACGACGCTCCAGCAGCAGGGGACGACCATCCTGCTCGTCGAGCAGAACGCCCAGGCTGCCCTGAAGCGGGCGAACAAGGGCTACGTCCTCGAGGTCGGCTCCATCGTGCTGTCGGGCTCGGGTCGCGAGCTGCTCGAGAGCGACGACGTCCGCAAGGCCTACCTCGGCGAGGACTGAGACCGGGTCCCCACGCGCAGCGTGGGACCCGGGTCAGCCCGCCTTCCGGGTGGCGGAACCCTTGCCGCGGGTCGGCTCCCGCCGTGCGGGCGTTCCCTTGGCCGCGGTCCTCTTCGCGGCGGGCTTCTTCGCCGTCCCGGGACCGCTCCTCGGCTCGGTCGTGCGCGCGGTGCGGGCCAGGACCGGAGCGAGGAACCGGCCCGTGTGCGAGTCATCGCGTGCGGCGATCTGCTCGGGCGTGCCCTCGGCGACGACCCGGCCGCCACCGTTGCCGCCCTCGGGGCCGAGATCGACGACCCAGTCGGCGTTCTTGACGACGTCGAGGTTGTGCTCGATGACGATGACGGTGTTCCCCTTGTCGACGAGGCCCTGCAGCACTCCGAGGAGCTTGCGGATGTCCTCGAAGTGCAGGCCCGTCGTCGGCTCGTCGAGGACATAGACCGTCCGGCCGGTGGACCGCTTCTGGAGCTCCGAGGCGAGCTTGACGCGCTGCGCCTCACCGCCGGAGAGCGTCGGCGCCGGCTGGCCCAGCCGGACGTACCCGAGGCCGACGTCGTTGAGGGTCTTCATGTGCCGGGAGATCGCCGGGACGGCGGCGAAGAAGTCGGCGGCCTCCTCGATGGGCATGTCGAGGACGTCCGCGATCGTCTTGCCCTTGAAGTGCACCTCGAGGGTCTCGCGGTTGTAGCGGGCGCCGTGGCACACCTCGCACGGCACGTACACGTCGGGCAGGAAGTTCATCTCGATCTTGATCGTGCCGTCGCCGGAGCACGCGTCACAGCGGCCGCCCTTGACGTTGAACGAGAACCGCCCGGGCTGGTAGCCGCGGATCTTCGCCTCCTCCGTGGTGGCGAAGAGCTTGCGGACGTGGTCGAACACCCCGGTGTAGGTGGCCGGGTTGGAACGGGGCGTGCGGCCGATGGGGCTCTGGTCGACGTGGACGACCTTGTCGAGCTGGTCGAGGCCGGTGACGGTCTTGTGGCGCCCCGGGACGTGCCGGGCGCCGTTGAGCTTGTTGGCGAGCACGTTGTAGAGGATGTCGTTGACCAGCGTCGACTTGCCGGAGCCGGAGACCCCGGTGACCGCCACGAGGTTGCCGAGCGGGAAGCCGACGGTGACCTTGTCGAGGTTGTGCTCGGTGGCCCCGACGACGGTGACCTCGCGGCCCTTCTCCTGGGGCCGCCGTAGCGACGGGGTCGGGATCTCGCGACGGCCGGACAGGTACTTGCCGGTGAGCGAGTCGGGGTGGGTCAGGAGGTCGGCCACCGTGCCGGCGTGCACGACCTGCCCCCCGTGCTCGCCCGCACCGGGACCGATGTCGACGACCCAGTCGGCGGTGGCGATGGTGTCCTCGTCGTGCTCCACGACGATGAGCGTGTTGCCGAGGTCGCGGAGCCGGGTGAGGGTCTCGATGAGTCGGTGGTTGTCGCGCTGGTGCAGCCCGATGCTCGGCTCGTCGAGGACGTAGAGCACGCCGACGAGCCCGGACCCGATCTGGGTCGCGAGCCGGATCCGCTGCGCCTCGCCGCCGGAGAGCGTGCCGGCGGGACGGTCGAGACTGAGGTAGTCGAGGCCGACATCGAGGAGGAAGCCGAGCCGGGCGTCGATCTCCTTGATGACCCGCGCCGCGATCTGCCGCTCCCGGTCGGTGAAGTCGACCGTCTCGAAGAACTCGGCCGCGTCGGCGATCGCCAGACCGGAGACCTCGGCGATCGACCGGCCGCCGACGAGGACGGCGAGCGACTCCGGCTTGAGCCGGGCGCCCTGGCACGTCGGGCACGGGACCTCCCGCATGTACCCCTCGTACCGCTCCCGGCTCCAGTCGGAGTCGGTCTCGGAGTGCCGGCGCTTGACGAACGGGACGGCTCCCTCGAAGCCCGTGGAGTAGGACCGCTCCCGACCGAACCGGTTGCGGTACCGCACGTGCACCTTGTGGTTCTTGCCGTGGAGCAGCGCCTCCTGGACACGCTTGGGCAGCGACCGCCAGGGCTTGTCCATCGAGAACGCCATCTCGTCGGCGAGGGCGGTCATGACGCGCTGGAAGTAGTCGGCCGCGCCCGAGGCGGTGGCCCACGGGGCGATCGCGCCCTGGGCGAGGCTGAGGTCGTCGTCCGGGACGATGAGCTCGGGGTCGACCTCGAGCTCGGTCCCGATCCCGGTGCACTCGGGGCACGCGCCGAAGGGGCTGTTGAAGGAGAACGAGCGCGGCTCGACCTCGTCCATCGACAGCGGGTGGTCGTTGGGGCAGGCCATCTTCTCGCTGAAGCGCCGCTCGCGCTCGGGGTCGTCGGCGTCCCGGTCGACGAAGTCGACGACGACGACACCCCCCGCCAGGCCGAGCGCGGTCTCGACCGAGTCGGTGAGGCGGCGCTTGGCCGAGGTGTCGGCTGCGCCCTTGGCGACGAGCCGGTCGACGATGACGTCGATGGTGTGCTTGACCTGCTTCTCGAGCTTCGGCGGGTCGGCCAGCGAGACGACCTCGCCGTCGACGCGAGCCCGGGAGAAGCCCTTGGTCTGCAGCTCGGCGAAGAGGTCGACGTACTCCCCCTTGCGGGCGCGCACGACGGGGGCGAGCAGCTGGAACCGGGTGCGGTCGGGCAGCTCGAGCAGGCGGTCGACGATCTGCTGCGGGCTCTGCCGGGTGATGGGCTCCCCGCAGACGGGGCAGTGCGGCCGCCCGGCCCGCGCGAACAGCAGCCGCAGGTAGTCGTAGACCTCGGTGATGGTGCCGACGGTGGAGCGGGGGTTGCGGTTGGTGGACTTCTGGTCGATGGAGACCGCCGGTGACAGACCCTCGATGAAGTCGACGTCGGGCTTGTCCATCTGACCGAGGAACTGCCGCGCGTAGGCCGACAGCGACTCGACGTAGCGGCGCTGGCCCTCGGCGAAGATCGTGTCGAAGGCGAGCGAGGACTTGCCGGAACCCGAGAGGCCGGTGAAGACGACGAGGGCGTCGCGCGGAAGCTCGACGCTGACATCCTTGAGGTTGTGCTCTCGGGCACCACGGACGACGAGGTGGTCATGACTCACCCGGGCAATGCTAGGCGGAGACACCGACAGGGCCGTCCACGGAGGTCCGGCGTCTAGGGTCGGGCAGGTGAGCACCCCCATCGCCGACTACGCCCTGCTCGGTGACACCGAGCGCGCGGCCCTGGTCAGCCGTGCCGGTTCGGTCGACTGGCTCTGCCTGCCCCGGTTCGACTCCCCCGCCTGTTTCGCGGCGATCCTCGGCACGGAGGAGCACGGCCGGTGGCTCCTCGGCCCGGCCGGTGAGGCCCGCTCGACCCGCGCCTACCGGGAGAACAGCTTCGTCCTCGACACCGTGCACGAGACGGCGTCCGGGCGGGTCCGGGTGACCGACCTCATGCCCTTCGACGACGACCGGGCCGACCTCGTGCGGGTCGTGGAGGGGCTCGACGGGGAGGTCGAGATGGTCCACGAGTGGGTCGTGCGGACCGGCTACGGCAAGATCCTGCCCTGGGTGTCGCGCATCGAGGACGCGCAGGGCGAGACGGTCATCCGCGCCATCGCGGGGCCCGACATGCTCGTCCTGCGTGGTGACCGGCTGCCCGAGCCCGAGGACCACCACCACCGGGACCGCTTCACGGTCCGCGCGGGCGAGCGCCTGTGGTTCTCGACGACGTGCGTCCCCTCGTGGTGTGACGTCCCGGAGGCCCTCGACCTGGACCCGCGGATCGAGGACACCGTGCGCCAGTTCGACGACTGGGCCTCCCGGCACGGCCACGACGGGCCGTACCGCGACGCGGTGACGCGCTCCCTCCTCGTCCTGCGGCTCCTCACCGACGAGGTGCGCGGCGGGATCGTCGCCGCCCCGACGACGAGCCTGCCCGAGGACATCGGCGGGGAGCGCAACTGGGACTACCGGTTCTGCTGGCTGCGCGACGCCTCACTGACTCTCGAGGCCTTCCTCGGCTGTGGGTACGTCGAGGAGACCAGGCTGTGGCGCGACTGGCTCGTGCGCGCTGTCGCCGGCGACCCGGCCGACCTCCAGATCATGTACGCGGTCGACGGCTCCCGCGACCTGCCCGAGCGCGAGCTCGACCACCTCCCGGGCTACGAGGGGTCCCTCCCGGTCCGGATCGGCAACGGCGCCGTCGACCAGCGCCAGAGCGACGTGCTCGGCGAGGTGATGATCGCGCTCGACCGCGCCCGCAAGGCCGGTCTCAGCGAGTCCCACGAGACCTGGGAGGTCCAGCGCCTCCTCGTCGACGACCTCGCGGGCCACTGGGACCAGGCCGACCACGGGCTGTGGGAGATCCGCGGTCCGGCCCGGCACTTCACGCACTCCCGGGTCATGGTGTGGGCGGCCTTCGACCGGGCCATCCGGGCCGTCGAGGAGCACGGTCATCACGGCGACGTCGACCGCTGGCGCGAGCTGCGCGACCGGGTCCACGCCGAGGTGTGCGAGCGCGGGTACGACGCAGCCCGCAACACCTTCACGCAGCACTACGACACCCACGAGCTCGACGCCTCGCTGCTCCTCATCCCGACGGTGGGGTTCCTCCCCGGCGACGACCCGCGGGTGCAGGGCACCATCAAGGCCGTCGAGGAGGACCTCCTCAAGGACGGCTTCCTCCGGCGGTACCGCACCGAGAGCGGCGTCGACGGGCTCGACGGCGAGGAGAACCCGTTCCTCGCGTGCTCCTTCTGGCTGGCCGAGTCCTACGCCCGGTGCGGCCGCCTCGACGACGCGCACGCGATGATGCAGCGGGTCGTCGCGGTCTCGAACGACCTCGGGCTCCTCAGCGAGGAGTACGACCCGCACACCGAGCGGCTCGTCGGCAACTTCCCCCAGGCCTTCTCGCATCTCGCGCTCGTGCAGGCGGCTGACGCGATCGAGGAGGCCGACCGGGCCCGCGCCGCGGAGTAGCGTCGGCCCATGGCCTCCTCCGAGCCGGACCTCCTCGCCCTCCTCGACCGCCACACCGCCCTGCTGGACCGTACGGTGGCCGACCTCGACGACATCGGGGCGCCGAGCCTGTGCGCCGGGTGGACCCGCGGCCACGTGGTGACCCATCTCGCCCGCAACGCCGAGGCCATCGGCCGGCTCGTCCGGGCCGCGGTCGACGGCACCGGAGACACGATGTACACCTCCTCCGCCGATCGCGACGCCGAGATCGAGGCCGGGGCCGGGCGGGACCGGGACACCCAGCGCGAGGACCTCCTCCGCACCGCGGCCGCGGTGCGCGACGGCACTGGAGCGGCTGCGGCCCGAGCACGCAGGTCGTCTCCTCGAACGCACCCCCGGGGTGGTCCTCGTGGCCTCCGAGGACCTCCCGTACATGAGGCTGCGCGAGGTCGTCATCCATCACGTCGACCTCGATGCCGGCTTCGGGTTCGCCGACCTCGAGGCCGAGCTGCTGGCCCTCCTCATCGACCGAAAGGTCGGCCTGCTCCGGCGGGACGACGACGTCCCCGACATGACCCTCCGGTCGGCCGAGGGCGACGAGTGGTCGCTCGGCGCGGGCACGGTCGAGGTGCGAGGCTCCCGGGCGGGGCTGCTCGCCTGGCTGACCCGCGGGCACACCGCCGGGGTGACCGCCGACCCGCTCCCCCACCTCGAGCAGGTGGGCTGATGGCGTACACCGGCGCCGTCACCCCGGGCGGGCCCAGCGACGTCCGGGACCTCGGGGTGGCGACCATCCGCAAGATGTCGGTGTCCGAGATGCACAACAACGTGTACCTCGTCACCTGCACCGCCACCGGCCACCAGCTGCTCGTCGACGCCGCGGACGACGCGGACCGCTGCCTCGCCCTCGTCGCCGAGGGCACCGGCCGGCTCGACCACCTCGTCACGACGCATCAGCACTGGGACCACGTCCGCGCCCTCGACGCCGTCGCCGGTGCCACGGGGGCCCGGACCTACGCCGGGGCCGACGACGCCGACGCCCTGCCGCTCGCCCCGGACGTCCGCCTCCGCCACGGCGACACGGTGCGGGTCGGCGACCTCGTGCTCGACGTCGTCCACCTGCGCGGCCACACCCCGGGCTCGGTGGCGCTCGCGCTGGGGCGACCCCGACGGCGTGACCCACCTGTTCACCGGCGACTCGCTCTTCCCGGGCGGCGTGGGCAACACCGCGGACCCGGGCCAGAGCTTCGACTCCCTGTACGCCGACGTCGTCGAGCGCGTCTTCGGCGTGTACGGCGACGACACCTGGTTCTACCCCGGCCACGGCGGCGACTCGACCCTCGGCGCCGAGCGGCCCCACCTGCAGGAGTGGCGCGAGCGCGGCTGGTGACCTGAGCCTCCGCGGCGGACGATTCCCCGAACAGGGAACGCCGTGACTAGCCTGACCCGGTGACCACCGCCGCCGACCGGGTGCCCGCGCCGCTGCTGGTCCTCGGGGGGATCGTCTCGGTCCAGTTCGGGGGCGCGCTGGCGCAGACCCTCGTGCCCGTCATCGGTGCCGGCGGCTCGGTCGTCATGCGCCTGATCTTCGCGACCACCCTCCTGCTCCTCGTGGTCCGGCCCCGCTGGCGCGGGCACTCCCGCCGGGCCTGGGCCACCGTCACCGCGTTCGGCGTCGCCCTGGGGCTGATGAACTTCGCCTTCTACGGCTCGCTCGCCTACCTGCCGATCGGCGTCGCGGTGACCATCGAGTTCATCGGCCCGCTCGCCCTCGCCGCCGTGCTGTCCCGACGCCTCGTCGACGGGCTCGCGGTCCTCGCGGCAGCGGCCGGGGTCGTCCTCATCTCCGAGGCGCTGCACGTCCCGTTCGCCGACCTCGAGTGGGTCGGCATCCTCCTCGCCCTCACGGCCGGGGCCTTCTGGGCCGCCTACATCGTCCTGTCGGGCCGGACCGGTGCCGAGTTCCCCAAGCTCGAGGGCCTCGCCCTCGCCATGGTGGTCGCCACCGTCGTCACCCTGCCGTTCGGCGTCGCGAGCGTCCCGTCGTGGGACAGCGCCATCCTCGCCAAGGGCCTCGGCATCGCCGTGCTGTCCTCCGTGCTCCCGTACTCCCTCGAGCTGCTCGCGCTGCGACGGCTGCGCGCGCAGGTGTTCGGGATCCTGCTCAGCGTGGAGCCCGCCTTCGCGGCGCTCGCCGGGCTCATCGTGCTGGGCCAGCGCCTCGCGCCCAGCCAGCTCGCCGGAATGGCCCTGGTCGTCGCGGCCTCGGCGCTGATCCTCGGGGTGGGTGCCCGCAAGGACCCCGCCCAGTCGACGGCCACCTGAGCGCGGTCAGCGGTTGATGAGGTCCGGGTTGCGCCGGGTCGCCCACAGGCTCGCCACGGTCGTCACCCCGAGGATGACGACGATGGCACCGAGCGAGATCGAGATCGGCACCTCCGGGACCGGGACGTTGGCACCGCCGTTGACGAACGGCAGCTCGTTCTCGTGGAGGGCGTGCAGGATGAGCTTGACCCCGATGAAGCCGAGCAGCACGGCGAGCCCGAGGTTGAGGTAGATGAGCTTGCGGAGCAGGCCACCGATGAGGAAGTACAGCTGGCGCAGCCCCATGAGCGCGAAGAGGTTGGCGACGAGCACGATGTAGGGCTCACGGGTCAGCCCGTAGATCGCCGGAATGGAGTCGAGGGCGAAGAGCAGGTCGGTCGTGCCGAGCGCGAGGATCACGAAGAAGAGCGGGGTCGCCACCCGGGCGCCGTTGACGTGCGTGAAGAGCTTGGTGCCGACGTACTCCGGGGTGGTCCGGAACCGCGACGCGACGAAGCGCATGAAACGGTTCCCCTCGTACTCCTCGTCGTCGGTCTCGCCCCCGCTCGCGAGCTTGACCGCCGTGTAGACGAGGAAGGCCCCGAACACGTAGAAGATCCAGCTGAAGTTGTTGATGGCGGCCGCGCCGATCGCGATGAAGATGCCGCGCAGGACGATGGCGATGACGATCCCGACCATGAGGGCGAACTGCTGGTACTTCTCGGGCACCGAGAAGCTCGCCATGATGAGGATGAAGATGAAGAGGTTGTCGACCGACAAGGAGTACTCGGTGAGCCAGCCGGCGAAGAACTCGCCGGCCAGCTGGGCGCCGGCGAACCACCACATCCCGATTCCGAACAGCACGGCGGCTCCGACGTACCCCGACAGGGCAAGGGTCAGCTCGCGGGTCGACGGCCGGTGCGGGCGACGCGCGATGACGACGACGTCGAAGACGAGGATCGCGGAGGCCAGGCCCAGGGTGACCCACCACACCCAGGGGTCGAGGTCGAGGGACGGCGTCGCGGCGGAGAGGGTCGCTGGCAGCACCGCGTCAGCCTAGCCGGGCGCGGACGCCACGGCGCGCGGCGCTCCACCCCTCCTACCCTGGTGCCATGGCGAGCATGCTCGAAGACCTCTCCCTGCTCACGAGCCTGCACCGACAGGTCGTCGAGGAGTCCGGGCGCGCTGACCTCCTGGAGGTCACCGACGCGCTGGAGCGCCGCTGCCGGGGCGAGGAGGACGGCGACCCGGCCGCGCTCGTGGCGGCCCTCGACCCGGACACGACGGCCCGCGTCGCCCGGCTCATCACCGTGCACCTGCACCTGACCAACCTCGCCGAGGAGCGGCAGCGGGCCCGGTCGCTGCGCCGCGAGGACGGCGAGTACCGCGGCGGCGCCGAGACCGGCGACATCGGCCCCGCCGTCGTCGCCGCCGGGCCGGACGCCCGGGAGCGGATGGAGCGCATGCGCATCCACCCCGTCCTCACCGCGCACCCCACCGAGGCCCGTCGCCGGGCCGTCGCCTCGGCGCTGCGGCGGATCGCCGAGCACCTCGACAGCCACGACGACCGGGGCTCCGGCCCGTCCGAGCGCGGCCGGGCGCGGCGCCGGATGCTCGAGGACATCGACATCCTCCAGCGCACCTCGACGCTGCGGATCACCCGCCCGACCCCGGCGGACGAGGTCAAGACCGTCCTCACCGTGTTCCGGCAGTCCCTCGTCCATGCCGTTCCCCGGTTCCAGCGGGCCGTCGAGGCCGCCTTCGGGGACGACGTCCGACCCACCCGCACCCCGCTGCCTCCCATCGTGCGCTTCGGCTCCTGGGTCGGCGGCGACCGCGACGGCAACCCGTTCGTCACCGCCGAGGTGACCCGGGAGACGGTGCGCGCCCACGCCGACCAGGCGCTCGAGGTCCTGCACGACGCCGTCGACCGGGTGGCCCGGATGATCACCGTCGACGAGGAGTCCACGCCTCCGACCGCGGCACTGCGCGACGCGCTCGCGAACGACGCCGCGGCCCACCCGCGGCTCCTCGCGGAGGTGACCAAGGACTCCCCCAAGGAGCCGCACCGGCAGAAGCTGCTCGTCGTCGCGGCACGCCTCGCGGCCACCCGCGAGGAGCGAGCGGGCTCCGCCTACGCCGACCCCGAGGAGGCGCTCGCGGACCTCCGTCTCGTGCAGCACTCGCTCGTGACCGCCGGCGACGCCCGGACGGCCCACGGCGAGCTCCAGGACGTCGTGTGGATGGTGCAGACCTTCGGCTTCCACCTCGCCGAGCTCGAGGTCCGCCAGCACTCGGCGGTCCATCGCGCCGCCCTCACCGAGGCCCTCACCCTCCTGCCCGAGGCGGTGCGGCCTGCCGACCCCGCCGCGGCCGCCACCGACCCCGCCGTGCTCGACCGGCTCGCCGTCGACGGGTGGCCCGAGCTGGTCGGGAGCCCGGGGGACCGCACCCGGGAGGTGCTCGACACGCTGCGCGTCATGGCGTGGCTCCAGCAGCGGTGGGGGCGCCACAGCTGTGGCCGCTACGTCGTGTCGTTCAGCCAGTCGGCGGCGGACCTCGTCACGGTGCGGGCACTCGCCCGGCTCGCCGTCGGCGACCGGCCGCTGGCCCTGGACGTGGTGCCGCTCTTCGAGACCGGCGCCGACCTCGACGCGGCCGACCGCATCCTCGAGGAGTGGGTCGCGTTGCCCTCGACCGCGACCTGGCTGGCCGGCGTCGGCCGGCAGGTCGAGGTGATGCTCGGCTACTCCGACTCGGCCAAGGACGTCGGCCCGGCCTCGGCGACCATCGCGCTGCATCGGGCCCAGGTCGGACTCGTCTCCTGGGCCGCGCAGCACGGCGTGCAGCTGACGCTCTTCCACGGCCGCGGCGGCTCGCTGGGCCGGGGCGGGGGCCCGCTGCACCGGGCGATCGCCGCCCAGCCGACGGGGTCGGTCGACGGGCGCTTCAAGGTCACCGAGCAGGGCGAGGTGATCTTCGCCCGGTACGCCGACATCCGGATCGCCGAGCAGCACCTGGAACGGGTCGCTTCGGCGGTGCTGCTCACCGACGCCCCGGCCCACGCCCAGGCCCGGGACGAGGCCTTCGACAGGTTCGCCGACATGGGGCAGGTCGTCGACGTGGCGAGCCGGCGCGCCTTCCGGGCCCTCGTCGAGGAGCCGGGCTTCGCCGACTTCTTCGCGCTGTCGAGCCCGCTGGACCTCCTCGCCGACCTCCGGCTGGGGTCCCGGCCGTCACGCCGCAGCGGCTCCGAGTCGGGGCGCAGCCTCGATGACCTGCGGGCCATCCCGTGGGTCTTCGCGTGGTCGATGACCCGGGTCAACCTCCCCGGCTGGTACGGGCTCGGCAGTGGGCTGGCGGCCCTCGAGTCCCTCGACGCGGCGCGCGCGGCCTACCGTGAATGGCCCGTGTTCGGGGCCCTCGTCGACGTCGCCGAGATGAGCCTGGCGAAGACCGACGACGACCTCGCCGCGCAGTTCCTGGCGCTCGGCGGCCGGCCCGACCTCGCCGAGCGGGTCCTCACCGAGCTGGCGCTGACCCGGCGGATGGTGCTGGAGCTGCTCGAGCAGGACGAGATGCTCGCGCACAAGCCCCACCTGTACACCGCGGTCGGGCTGCGCCGGCCCTTCGTCGACATGCTGAGCCACCTGCTGCTGCGAGGCCTGACCGAGGTGCGCGCGCCCGGCGACCCCGGCGCGCCCGTCCCCAACGGGTCGGACTGGAACCGGCCGCTGCTCCTGACCGTCAACGGCCTGGCCGCCGGGCTCCAGAACACCGGCTGAGGGACCGCCGGCCCGCCGGACGGGCTACCCGGTGGCGGCGCTCATCTGCCGCAGCTCCTTCTTGAGGTCACCGATCTCGTCGCGGAGCCGGGCCGCGAGCTCGAAGTGCAGGTCGCCGGCGGCCTGGTGCATCTGGACGGTGAGCTCCTGGATGAGGTCTGCGAGCTCGCTCGCCGGGACGCTGCGCCGCGAGCGCCCCCCGAGGGCGGCGTCGACGTCCGCCGCAGCGGCCCCCCGGCCACCCCGCCCGCCGTCGGCCTTGCCCCGGGACCTGGCCCGCCCGGACCCCAGCAGCTCCTCGGTGTCGGCGTCCTCGCGCTGCAGCATGTCGGTGATGTCGGCGATCCGCTTCCGCAGCGGCTGCGGGTCGATGCCGTGCTCGAGGTTGTAGGCGACCTGCCGTTCGCGACGCCGCTGGGTCTCGTCGACCGCCTCGGCCATCGACGGGGTCATCTTGTCGGCGTACATGTGCACCTGGCCCGACACGTTGCGGGCGGCTCGGCCGATGGTCTGGATGAGGGACCGGGCGCTGCGCAGGAACCCCTCCTTGTCGGCATCGAGGATCGCGACGAGCGAGACCTCGGGGAGGTCGAGCCCCTCGCGGAGGAGGTTGATGCCGACGAGGACGTCGTACTCGCCCAGCCGCAGCTCGCGGAGCAGCTCGACGCGGCGGAGGGTGTCGATGTCGGAGTGGAGGTAGCGGACCCGGACCCCCTTGTCGAGGAGGTAGTCGGTGAGGTCCTCGGCCATCTTCTTCGTCAGGGTCGTGACGAGGATGCGCTCGTTCTTCTCGGTGCGGACCCGGATCTCGTGGAGCAGGTCGTCGATCTGGCCCTTCGTCGGCTTGAGGACGACCTCGGGGTCGACGAGCCCGGTGGGCCGGATGATCTGCTCGACGACGCCGTCGCCCTTGGCGAGCTCGTAGGAGCCCGGCGTGGCCGAGAGGTAGACGGTCTGCCCGATGCGGCCGAGGAACTCCTCCCACTTGAGGGGACGGTTGTCCATGGCCGAGGGCAGGCGGAAGCCGTGCTCGACGAGGGTGCGCTTGCGCGACGCGTCGCCCTCGTACATCGCCCCGATCTGCGGGACCGTGACGTGCGACTCGTCGATGACGAGGAGGAAGTCCTCGGGGAAGTAGTCGAGGAGGCAGTTGGGCGCCGAGCCGGGCGAGCGGCCGTCGATGTGCATCGAGTAGTTCTCGATGCCCGAGCACGAGCCGACCTGGCGCATCATCTCGATGTCGTAGGTGGTGCGCATCCGCAGCCGCTGCGCCTCGAGGAGCTTGCCCTGCCGCTCGAAGGTCGCGAGCTGCTCCTCGAGCTCGGCCTCGATGCCCGCGATGGCCCGCTCCATGCGGGCCGGGCCCGCCACGTAGTGCGACGCGGGGAAGACGTACATCTCCTCCTCCTCACGCACCACCTCGCCGGTGAGCGGGTGCAGCGTGTAGAGCCGCTCGACCTCGTCGCCGAAGAACTCGATGCGCAGCGCGTGCTCCTCGTACACCGGGATGATCTCGACGGTGTCGCCCCGGACCCGGAACGTGCCGCGGGTGAAGGCCAGGTCGTTGCGGGTGTACTGCATCTGGACGAAGCGCCGCAGCAGGTCGTCGCGGTTGACCTCGTCGCCGACCCGGAGCGGGACCATCCGCTCGACGTACTCCTGCGGCGTACCGAGGCCGTAGATGCACGACACGGACGCGACGACGATGACGTCACGGCGGGTGAGCAGGCTGTTGGTGGCGCTGTGCCGGAGCCGCTCGACCTCGTCGTTGATCGAGGAGTCCTTCTCGATGTAGGTGTCGGACTGCGGGACGTAGGCCTCGGGCTGGTAGTAGTCGTAGTAGCTCACGAAGTACTCGACGGCGTTGTGCGGCAGCAGCTCGCGGAACTCGTTGGCGAGCTGCGCCGCCAGGGTCTTGTTGGGCGCCATGACGAGCGTCGGCCGCTGCACCTGCTCGACGAGCCAGGCCGTGGTGGCCGACTTGCCGGTGCCGGTGGCGCCGAGCAGGACGACGTCCTGCTCCCCCGCGTTGATGCGGGCCGTGAGCTCGGTGATGGCCTTGGGCTGGTCGCCGGCGGGTGAGAACTCGGAGACGACCTCGAACGGCGCGACGCGGCGCCGGAGCTCGGTGGTGGGACGCATGCGTCTACGGTATGCCGCGCCACCGACAGTCGGCGCCCGCCGGACGGTCGCGGTCCCCCGACGGCCCTGGTGGTGCGGCGCCCCCGGTGGGACGATCGGGGCCATGACGACCGAGGAACGCCCGGTGCGCACGAGGAGCACCGCTCCGCCTCCCGGCCCCGTCACCCTCGACCCCGGGGACTGGGACGCGTTCCGAGGCCTGGCCCACCGCGTCGTCGACGACATGGTCGACCGCCTGGAACACCGCCGTGACGAGCCGGTCTGGCAGCCGATGCCCGACGACGTCCGCGACACCTTCACCACCGGCCTGCCCCGCGTCGGGCTCGGCGCGCAGGCCGCCTACGAGGCGGTGCTCCAGCGGGTCGCTCCGTACTCCATGGGGAACGACCACGCCCGGTTCTGGGGCTGGTACATGGGCGCGGGCCACCCCGTGGGCAACCTCGCCGACCTGGTCGCGAGCGTCCTCAACCCGAACCTGGGCGGCGGGGACCACGCCCCGGTGGCGCTCGAGCAGCAGGTCGTCCGGTGGTGTGCGGAGGCGGCCGGTTACCCGGCCGGGGCCAGCGGCCTGCTCGTCAGCGGCGCCTCGGAGGCCAACCTCGTCGGCCTCGCCGTCGCGCGGACCGCGCGGCTCGGCCCGCAGGTGCGCACCGACGGTCTCGCCGGGCTCGGCCCCGTCGCGGTCTACGCCTCGGCCGAGGTGCACAGCTGCCACCGCAAGAGCTGCGAGCTCCTCGGTCTGGGTGACGCCGCGCTCCGCCGGCTGCCGGTCCTCGACGACCTGACCCTGGACGTCGCGGCCCTCGCCACCGCGGTGGCGGCGGACCGGGCGGCCGGCATCACGCCACTCGCCGTCATCGCGACGGTCGGGACGATCAACACCGGCGCGGTCGACGACCTCGAAGCGGTGGCCGAGCTGGCGGCGCGGGAGCAGCTCTGGCTGCACGTCGACGGCGCGATCGGCGGGTTCCTCGGCCTCAGCGGGCGGGCCGACCTGGTCCGCGGCATCGAGCGCGCCGACTCGCTCGCCCTCGACCTCCACAAGTGGATGCAGGCGCCCATCGACGTCGGCCTGGTCCTCGTCCGCGACGAGGCCGCGCACCGGGCCACGTTCTCCGTCGTCCCGGAGTACCTGCGGCACGCCACCCGCGGCCTCGCCGCGAGCGAGGTGTGGTTCCACGAGTACGGGATCGACCTCAGCCGCGGGTTCCGGGCGCTCCGGGTGTGGATGGCGTTCGTCGCGTACGGGGCCGACACGTTCGGGGCCCTCATGGACCAGACGATGGGGCAGGCGCGGCGCCTCGCCGCGCTCGTCGACCAGCACCCCGACCTGGAGCGGCTCGCCCCGGTCGGCTGCGACATCGTCTGCCTGCGGTACGCGCCGTCGACGCTGCCCCCCGACCTGGTCGACGCGGTCAACCGCGAGCTGGTCCTGAGTGTCCAGGAGAGCGGGGCTGCCGTCGTCAGCGAGACCACCCTCGGCGGGCGGATCGCGATCCGGGTCGCCATCGGCAACCACCGCACGCGGGACGAGGACATCGACCTCCTCGTCGCCACCCTGGAGCGGCTCGGCCCGCACGCCGTCGCCACCGTCGCCGGCTGACGACGCCTCAGTCCGGGCCCGGCCGGGCCCAGCCGGTGGACCGCGCCCAGGCGCGGGCCCGCGGCCACGCGTCGTCGAACCACGGCTCCTTCGCCTCGGCGTACTCCTCGATGCCCGGGACGCGGGCCGCCAGGTCGGTCTTCATCGCGGCGTACCGGTCACGCTCGGCCGGCACGGCCCGCAGCCAGTCGCGGAAGAGCAGCGCGAACTCCCACCCCGGGCTGCCCACCTCGCGGACGTGGACGTGCGCGACCCGGCCGGGGTCCGTGCTGCCGTGGAACCGCTTCGGCCAGGGCGTCCCGTCCTTGCCGCTGTCCGCCCACTCCCCCGCCGGGCGGACGAAGCCCATCGCCGCCATCCCCTCGACGAACACCTGCTCGTCGGCGGCGGCGAGCGAGCGCACCCCGACCTGGAGGTCGACGACGTCCTTGGCGGGCAGCCCGGGGACCGCGGTGGACCCGATGTGGTCGAGGGTCACCGCCGCGTCGCCGACCGCATGGCGCACCCGGGCCAGCAGCCGCACCGCCGCGTCGGGCCACCCGGGGTCCGACGGGCTGAGCACCGGGGCGACGAGCCGGCTGCGGGTGCCGGTGCGCAGGTTCACCGCGAACGGCTCGATGCGGCGGTGCCAGACCTGGCGCACCGCGGCCTCGAGCGCCGCGGGCGTCCCCTCGTTGTCGAGCCAGACGTCGGCGGCCCGGCGCCGGGCGTCGTCGTCGGCCTGGGCCGCGAGCCGGGCCCGGGCATCCGCCTCGGACATCCCGCGGTCGGCCCGCAGCCGATGCAGGCGCGTCGCCTCGGACGCGCCGACCACGACGACGAGGTGGTACTGCCCGGCCATGCCCTTCTCGACGATCAGCGGCATGTCGTGGACGACGACGGCGTCCTCGGGGGCCGCAGCCACGATCTCGGCGGTGCGGGCCCAGATGGCCGGATGGGTGATGGCCTCGAGGTCGCGCAGTGCCCCGGCGTCGGCGAACACCCGCCGGCCCAGTGCCGCCCGGTCCAGGCTCCCGTCGTCCCCGAGGACCTCGGCCCCGAAACGTCCCTCGATCTCGGCCAGGGCGGGCCGCCCCGGCTCGACGACCTCGCGGGCCACGGCGTCGGCGTCGACGACGACCGCGCCGAGCCCGCCGAGGACCGCGGCAGCCGTCGACTTGCCGGACCCGATCCCCCCGGTGAGCCCGACGCGCAGCATGCGGACGACCCTAGCCGGGTCAGGCGTCCGCGAGGCGGGCGGGGAAGCCGCCGGTGGCGATCGGGGACCACCGGGTCGGGGTGATCCGCAGCAGCGACTTGCCCTGCGCGACCATCGCCTGCCGGTACTCGTCCCAGTCGGAGTGCTCGCCGGCGATGTTCCGGAAGTACTCGACGAACGGCTCGACGTCGTCGACAGCGTCGACGACCTCGACGTCACCGTCGACCTGCACCCAGGCCCCGCCGAAGTCGTCGGAGAGCACGACGACGCTCGCGTGCGGGTCCCGGCGGGCGTTGCGGACCTTCGCGCGCTCCGGGTAGCTCGTGACGACGATGCGGCCGGAGTCGTCGACACCACCGGTGACCGGTGATGCCTGCGGCCGGCCGTCGGACCCGCGGGTCGTGAGGAGGACCATCCGGTGCCGTGGCCGGACGAACTCGAGGAGCTCGTCCCGGCCGACGGTCGTGGTCGTCGCGATGCTTCGTGCCATGTCGGCCACCCTCCCACGCCGGGCGGGGCGGTCAGACCCCGAGACGCTCCCCCGTCCCCGCGTCGAACAGGTGCGCCTCGGACTCGACCGGCCGCACCCGGATGACGTCGCCGACCGCGACCCCGGCCCGCTTCTCGGTCTTGATGGTGACCCGCTCGCGCTCGGCCCCCGAGCCGTCGGTGCCCGGTCGGCGCGCGTAGACGAACGACTCCGAGCCCAGCGCCTCGACGAGCTCGACGGTGAGCTCCAGGGCGTCGTCGGCGCTCTCCGGCACGATCCGCCAGGACTCCGGGCGGAACCCGACGACGACCCGGTCGGTGGCGGCCGCGGCCAGCGCGCGGTCCACCGGGACGGCGAGCCCGTGCAGGTCGGCCCGGCCGTCGCTGACCGCCGACTCGACGAGCGTGATGGCGGGCGAGCCGATGAAGGCCGCGACGAAGGTGTTGACGGGCCTGTCGTAGAGCACCTCCGGCGCGTCCACCTGCTGGAGCCGGCCGTCGCGGAGCACCGCGACCCGGTGCCCCATCGTCATGGCCTCCACCTGGTCGTGGGTGACGTAGACCGTCGTGATCCCGAGCCGCCGCTGGAGCCCGGCGATCTGCGACCGGGTCGACACCCGCAGCTTCGCGTCGAGGTTGGACAGCGGCTCGTCCATGCAGAACACCTTCGGCTGCCGCACGATCGCCCGGCCCATCGCCACGCGCTGTCGCTGACCGCCGGACATCTGCCCCGGCTTGCGGTCCAGGAGATCCTCGAGCTCGAGGATCTTCGCGGCCTCCGCCACCCGCTCCCGGATCTCCGCCTTCGGCGTCCGCGAGTTGTCGAGCGCGAACGCCATGTTCTGGGCGGTCGTCATGTTCGGGTAGAGGGCGTAGCTCTGGAACACCATCGCGATGTCGCGGTCCCGCGGCCGCACCCCCGCCTGGTCGTGCCCGTCGACGAGGATGCGCCCGTCGTCGACGGGCTCGAGCCCGGCGAGCATCCGCAGGGTCGTCGACTTGCCGCAGCCCGACGGGCCGACGAGGACGAGGAACTCACCGTCCTCGATGTCGAGCGTGATCGCGTCGACGGCCGGCGCCGCGTCCTTGCCGGCGTAGCGGCGCGTCGCGGCGTCGAAGTACACCGTGGCCATCGGGCCTCCGTCCTCAGAGCTTGGACTTGATCTGGTTGTCGAACACCTGCTGGCTCTCGGCGTCGAGCGCCGCGAACACCGCCGCGACGTCCTGACCCTGCGCCACCTGGTCCAGCGCCTTCCCGATGCGGGCGCCACCGCCGGGCAGGAGCACCCGGGCGTGGTCCTGGGACCGGGTGTGCGGCAGCTGGTCGATGGCGGTCTTGGCGTTCGGGTTCTCCTCGAGGTAGCCGACCTCCTCCGGCAGCTCGACGGCCGACTTGCGCACCGGCATGTACCCGGTCGCCTGGGTGAAGGTCACGGTGTTCTGGGCGTTGGTGAGGAACTCGGCGAACTTCACGGCGTTCGCCTTGCGCTCGTCGGAGATGTTCGCGGGGACCGCGACCCCGGCGCCCCCGGTGGGGCAGTTGTCGGTCCCCGGCAGGAACGCCGTGCCCACCTCGAACGTCGCGTCCTTGCTGATCCCGCCGAGCGACCCGGTGGACTGCAGGATGCAGGCCGCGAGCCCGGCCGAGAAGTCCGCCTCGGGGGTGGCGTTGAACTTCACGACGCCGCTCTCGGCGAGGTCCTGCAGGAACCGCCCGGCCTTGACCGTGCCGGGGTCGGAGAAGGTCGGTGTCCACTCCTGGGAGTACGCGCCGCCGTAGCCCCACGCCATGTTCTGGAAGTACCAGTCGAGGTAGTTCGAGCCGTCGGCGAGCTCGAGGGCGAACTTGTCGGACCCGACGGCCCCCTTGAGGGCCTCGGACCACTCCTTGAACTCGTCCCAGTCCTTCGGGCCGCGGTCCTCGAGGCCCGCCTTCCCCCACAGGTCCTTGTTGTAGTAGAAGAGCGGGGTCGACCGGGAGTACGGGAGCGCGAAGTGCCCGTTGTCGAAGGTGTAGTCGTTGAAGAGCGCGTCGACGTAGTCCCCGGTGTCGACGCCGGCGCTCGCGAGCAGCTCGTCGAGGGGGGTCAGCTGCTTGTTGAGCGCGAAGTTGAACCACGTGACGTCGGAGACGACGATGACGTCGGGCTGCTGGCCCCCGGCGAGGGCGGCGTTGAACTTCTGCGCGACCTCCTCGTAGTTCTTGCCGGCGTCGACGAGCTTGACGGTGAGGTCGGGGTTCTCCTTCTGGAACGCCGCGATGATCTGCTGTTCCACCGTCTTGCTGTTCCCCGGGTGGTTGCTCCAGAACTCGATGGTGTTGCTGGATCCGCTGCCGCCCCCGTCCGTCGCCGGCGAGCCGGTGCCCGCGCACGCGGTGAGTCCGGCGGCGCCTGCGGTGCCGGCGAGGCCGAGGAAGCCCCGGCGAGTGAACTGGTTCATGGTGTGCCCTCCCTGTCGGCCGGACGGTCTGCCCGGCACGGTGTGTACGTCGTGGTGTGCGTCGGTGGTGCGTCGGTGGTCAGCTCTTCACGGCCCCCGCCGTGAGCCCCTTGATCATCTGGCGTTGCAGGACGAGGAACAGGACGAGGACGGGCAGCATCGCGAGGACGGTGCCCGCCATGACGGGCCCCCAGTTCGTCACGCCGTCGTTGTTCTGCAGCAGCGTGAGCCCGACCGGCAGCGGCGCGGTGCGCTCGTCGTCGGACATGAGGAACGGCCACAGGTACTCGTTCCACTCGTTGACGACGGTGATGAGCGAGAACGCGACGAGGGTCGGCCACGACATCGGCAGGACGACCCGCCACAGCAGCTTCAGCGGGCCGGCCCCGTCGAGGCGCGCCGCCTCGATGATCTCGGTCGGCAGGTTGAGGAACTGGTTGCGCATGAGGAAGGTGCCGAACGCGACCCCGGCGAGCGGGATGATGATGCCCTGGAACGTGTTCCGCCAGCCCAGCTGGGCGACGAGCGCGTAGTTGCTGATGACGGTGATCTGGTTGGGGACCATGAGGGCCGCGATGACGACGAGGAACACGATGCCGCGGCCCGGGAAGCGCAGCAGCGAGAGGGCGTAGGCGCTGAGGACACCGAGCACGATCTTCGACATCGACAGGACGGCGGTGATGACGATCGAGTTGCGCATGTAGTCCAGGAACGGGATGCGCGTCGTGACGTCGGAGTAGTTCGCCGTCGTCGCCGGCTGCGGGAACCACTGCGCCGGCCGGACGTAGATGTCCTGGCGCTCCTTGAGCGAGGTGATGACGATCCAGAACAGCGGGACGGCGATGACGAGCAGCACGAGCACCATGCCGGTGTAGCCCGCCACCGTTCTGAGGGGCGAGCGGTGCGAGGCGGCCTCGGCGCCGTGCGCGCGGGCGCTCATGCGCGCTGCCCCCGGTCCATGACTCGGACCTGGACGATCGTCACGATGAGCAGGAGCAGGAACATCACCGTCGCGACCGTCGCGCCGTAGCCGGCCCGCTGGTTGACGAACGTCTCCTGGTAGACCTGGTAGACGAGGGTGGTCGTCCCGTTCCCGACCGGCCCGCCCCGGGTCATGACGTTGATGATGTCGAAGACCTGCACCGAGCTGAGCAGCACGGTGATCGAGAGGAAGAACGTCGTGGGTCGCAGCTGGGGCAGCAGGACCCGGCGGAAGTGCGCCCACGGCGACGCCCCGTCGATCTCCGCGGCCTCGTCGAGGTCGGCCCGGCGCCCCTGGAGGGCCGCGAGGTAGATGACGAAGGTGTAGCCGAGGTTCTTCCAGATGTAGGTGAAGGTCACCATGAACAGGGCCCAGCCCGAGCGCTGGTAGAAGTCCGGGGACTCCACGCCGATCCGGGCGAGCAGGTCGCGGACCAGGCCGAAGCTCGGGTCGAAGACGAACTGGAAGGCCACCCCGATCGCGGCTCCCGAGATGACGAACGGCGCGAAGACGGCCGAGCGCACGAGGTTTCGGCCGCGCAGCCGCTGGTCCAGCAGCATCGCGAGCCCGAGGCCGAGCGCCATCGAGACCCCGACCGTCGCGACGGTGAAGATCAGCGTGTTGCCGAGGACGGTGCGGGTGTCGGCCCGGCCGAACCACTCGACGTAGTTCGCGACGCCGACGGGGTTCGCGACCGGCGCGGAGATGTTCCAGTCCGTGAACGAGAGCCGGATGTTGTCGATGAGCGGGCGGTAGGTGAAGACGACGAGCAGCACGAGGTTCGGCGCGAGGAGGAGCGCTGCGAGGCTCCACTCCCAGGCG
This sequence comes from uncultured Actinomycetota bacterium, assembly GCA_963815545.1. GTDB lineage: Bacteria > Actinomycetota > Actinomycetes > Actinomycetales > Dermatophilaceae > Phycicoccus. Next base: position 122,227 of record CAWFGY010000005.1, on the reverse strand, counting down.
CGGCCGCTCGAGCGGCGCGGCGGTGGCCCGACGGGCGCAGGCGGGCCGGTCCGTTCCCCCTGCGCGGCGTCGGTGTCGAGGCTCGTCGGCTGCACCGGGCCAACGTAGCGGGGCGAGTTGCGGTGCGGGGGCTAGCGAGTGAACGAGTTCCGTCGAGGGGGCGAACGTCGACAGTCCTTGCCGGCGACCCGGCCGGGGACCGACGAGGGGCCCCGGACCGCGAACGGTCCGGGGCCCCTCGGGGGACCTGCTGAGGTCAGTTGCCGGTGAGCTTCTCGCGCAGCGCGGCGAGGGCCTCGTCGGAGGCCAGCGTGCCCTCCGTCTCGGCCGGAGCGGCCGGGCGGACCGCCGGGGTGCTGTCGGCGCTGTCGGACGAGTACGACGTCGTCGCAGCCTCGCCGGCGGCCTCGGCGTCGGCCTTGATGGCCGCCTCGACCTGGGCGCGGTGCGCCTCCCAGCGGGAGTGCGCCTCGGCGTACTGCTTCTCCCAGACCTCGCGCTGGCTCTCGAAGCCCTCGAGCCAGTCGTTGGTCTCGGGGTCGAAGCCCTCGGGGTACTTGTAGTCACCCTTCTCGTCGTACTCGGCGGCCATGCCGTAGAGCGTCGGGTCGAACTCGACCTGGTTGGCGCCGTCCTCGTTGGCCTGCTTGAGGCTCAGCGAGATGCGGCGACGCTCGAGGTCGATGTCGATGACCTTGACGAAGATCTCCTGGCCGACCTGGACGACCTGCTCGGGCAGCTCGACGTGACGCTCGGCGAGCTCGGAGATGTGCACCAGGCCCTCGATGCCGTCGTCGACGCGCACGAACGCACCGAACGGGACGAGCTTGGTGACCTTGCCCGGGACGACCTGGCCGATCGCGTGGGTCCGGGCGAAGTGCTGCCACGGGTCCTCCTGCGTCGCCTTGAGCGACAGCGAGACCCGCTCGCGGTCCATGTCGACGTCGAGCACCTCGACGGTGACCTCGTCGCCGACCTCGACGACCTCGGACGGGTGGTCGATGTGCTTCCAGGACAGCTCGGAGACGTGGACGAGACCGTCGACCCCGCCGAGGTCGACGAACGCACCGAAGTTGACGATCGAGGACACGACGCCCGTGCGGACCTGGCCCTTGCCGAGCTCCTTGAGGAAGGTCGTGCGGACCTCGGACTGGGTCTGCTCGAGCCAGGCGCGGCGCGACAGGACCACGTTGTTGCGGTTCTTGTCGAGCTCGATGATCTTGGCCTCGATCTCCTTGCCGACGTACGGCTGGAGGTCGCGGACCCGGCGCATCTCGACGAGCGAGGCGGGGAGGAAGCCCCGCAGGCCGATGTCGAGGATGAGGCCGCCCTTGACGACCTCGATGACGGTGCCGGTGACGACGCCGTCCTCCTCCTTGATCTTCTCGATCGTGCCCCAGGCGCGCTCGTACTGGGCGCGCTTCTTGGACAGGATGAGCCGGCCCTCCTTGTCCTCCTTCTGGAGGACCAGGGCCTCGACCTCGTCGCCGACGGCGACGACCTCGTTGGGGTCGACGTCGTGCTTGATGGACAGCTCGCGCGAGGGGATGACGCCCTCGGTCTTGTAGCCGATGTCGAGGAGGACCTCGTCGCGGTCCACCTTGACGATGCGACCCTCGACGATGTCGCCGTCGTTGAAGTGCTTGATCGTCGCGTCGATCGCGGCGAGGAGGTCTTCCTCAGAGCCGATGTCGTTGATGGCAATCTGAGGGGCGGTCGTGTCGACCGTGCTGGCAGTCATGTAGTAGGAACTCCGATGTGGACAGATGGACTCGGTGGGATGCTTCGGGTGAACGCGTGCGCCTCGCAGGGCACACGCGTGCCTTCCCAGCCTACTCGGGTGCGTACCCACCGGGCAAAACGCCTGTCCGCGCCCCGGACCACGGCGGGCACACATGAGCTTCGAGGCCGCCCGCGGCGATGTCGACGACGCCGAGACCCGCGCCGCGAACCGCGCCTGGTGGGACGCCGAGGCGGAGGGCTACCACGCCGAGCACGGGCGCTTCCTCGGCGACGCCGGCTTCGTGTGGGGCCCCGAGGGGTGGACCGAGGACGAGCTCGGGCTGCTCGCACTCGAGCCGGGGATGCGGGTGCTCGAGATCGGCGCCGGCGCGGCCCAGTGCTCCCGGTGGCTCGCCCGGCACCGCGACGTGCAGGTCGTCGCGAGCGACCTCTCGGCCGGGATGCTCCGCACGGCGCGGCGCATCGACGCGGGCGCCGAGGGGCCGGGTGTCCCGCTCCTGCAGTGCGACGGCACGGCCGTCCCCCTCGCGGACGGCTCCGTCGACCGGGTCTTCACCGCGTACGGCGTCATCCCCTTCGTCGCCGACAGCCGGTCGGTCCTGCGGGAGGCCGCACGCGTGCTGCGCCCCGGCGGCCGTTTCGTGTTCTCGACCTCGCACCCGGTGCGGTGGGCCTTCCCCGACCTGGCAGGTCCCGAGGGCCTCACCGCGACGAGCTCGTACTTCGACCGCACGCCCTACGTCGAGCGCGAGGCGGGGGTGGTGACGTACGCCGAGCACCACCGCACCCTGGGCGACCTGGTGCGTCAGGTGGTCGCCGCCGGCCTCCGGCTCACCGACCTCGTCGAGCCGGAGTGGCCGGAGCGCAACGCCGAGACGTGGGGCGGCTGGTCACCGCTGCGGGGGCGGCTCATCCCGGGTACCGCGATCCTCGTGACCGAGCGCCCGGGCTGAGCGTCAGCCGCGGCGCGGTCGGGCGCGGCCACCTGCGAGGACGAGGAACGCCCCGGCCCCGATGAGGACGACGCCGAGGACGACACCGACGAGGGTCAGCCAGTCGCGGACGAACGACAGGAGCGCCGCCTTGGGCGCCCACGTCTCCACGTTGTCGGCGACGGTCTCCGGCGAGAAGCCGATGGTGCCGACCGTGCGGGCCACCGGGTCGAACCCGTCGGCCTCGTAGGTGGCCGAGACGTCCTCGCTGCCCTGGATGAGGACGCCGGTCACCGGCTCGACCCAGAGGGTCCGGGTGTTGGAGTAGACGACCTCGACCGGGACGTTGCCCGTCTCGGTCGGGCTGAGCAGGCTGCCCGGGATCTCGAGGGCGTCGATCGTCTCGGGGTCCAGGGTCTGCCGGAAGACGTAGACCGGGAGCCCGTCGATCTCGTCCTCCTGGACGAAGCTGATGGGCTCCGCGCGCTGGAGGGCCGAGTCCCACCACAGGTAGTCCTGCTGCTGGGTGTCGAAGGGGAACTTGAAGTACTGACCCTCGTAGGTGCGCGGCTCGACGCGGGTCGGGTCCGTGAGGTCACCCGCCGAGGCGTAGTCGCCGCAGCAGTTCGTGGTCTCACCGGTCCGGCGGTCCACCGACACGCCGGCGTCGCTGTAGCTGAGGTCGACGTACTCGCCCCCGACCTCCGCCTGGGACTTGACGCTGGTCTGCCAGAACGCGTCGGTGTCGGCGACGCCGACGTCGCGCACCACACCCGGGATGCCCTTGATGGTCCGGGTACTCCGCACGTCGACGCCGGTCAGCTTGTCGATCCGGCTCTCACCGTCGACGACGTGCGCCCGGATCGCGTCGACTCCGGTCCCCACGGACACCGACGTCGAGTCCTGGTCCAGGGGGACGACCGCGAGGCGGTCGTAGAGGTAGGGCTTGGCGAGGAGGCCGATGCCCAGGAGGAGCGCACCCACAACCACCAGGATGCCGCCGGCGATGCGACGCATGTCGTTCCCTTCGATGAAGTCGCTGGAGCGTACCAGCGAGTAGGGGCGGGTGATCATGACTGTCGTCCGCGCCACACCGGGACGATCCACCGACCCTTGGTCGAACCGCCCGCGCCCCGGGCCATCCGTACACTCGACCCCGCGGAGCCGCGCGGGAGCGGCGTGGACCCGTAGACGGAAGAAGGACGACGGTGGACCTGGTCACGGCGGACCCTGCGCCGCTGCACACCCGGCGGGCGCCGTGGAGATCGGGAGGCCGTCCCACCGTCCGGACGTGGTCGGCAGCACTCGTCGTCCTCCACGTCCTCGCGGTCGGCTGGCTCACCACCGGCGGCGACCTGTTCATCGACGACCTGCGGGCCCAGGCCTACGCCGCGGGCCGGCCCCTCTGGCCGTTCGTCGTCGAGAGCAACGCGACCCACCTCGCGCCGGGAGCCCGGACCGTCGACTGGCTCATGGCCACCCGCGCGCCGCTGGAGCACTGGCCGGCCGCCGTCCTCACGCTCGCCATCGCGGCGCTCTACGGGGTCGCCGCCGCCGGCCTGGTCCGCCGCGTGGTGACCCACCCCGTGGCCCGGGTCGCCGGGCTGTCATGGCTGCTCTTCGCCGCGTCGGTCGTCCCGACCTTCGCGTGGTTCCGGCAGGCCCTGACGACGATGCTGCCCCTGGCCCTGGTCCTCCTGGCGACGAGCCTCGCCATCGACCATGCGCGCACCCGGCGGTGGCAGCCGTGGGCACTCTCGGTCGCCTGCCACGCGGTGGCCCTCACGTTCTCCGAGCGCGCCCTCGCCGTGCCGGTGGTCGTGCTCGCCGTCCTGCTCACCACCGCACCGCGCCGGCCCACCACGACCGTGCGGCGGCTCGCCCGCGGAGCACTCGTCCTCCTCCCCCACACCCTGCTGAACCTCGTGTTCCTCGCCACCTACCTCAGCGGTGACTTCGACACGGCGGCGGGCTCGCGACCGAGCGCCCTGGACGCCGTCGTCAAGGTCGGACGGTGGGTGCTCGTGGACCTCCTCCCCTCGTTCGTCGGCGGTCCCGTGCTCTGGCGCACCGGGAACGGGCCCTACTCGTTCGCGGCCACCCCGACCGTCCTCGTCGTCGTCGCGGCGGGTCTCCTCGCCCTGGCCCTGGCCGTGGCCGGGCGCACCGCCGGCAGCCTGCGGGCGGCGGCTCCGGTGCTGCTCGGAGCCGCCGCCTACGCGGTGCCGGTGCTGGCGATGGTCTACGTCGGCCGGCTGGCACAGGTCGACGACATCGCCGCGGCCGACGACCTCCGGCTCCTGCCCGACGTGAGCGCCGCGGTCGCTCTCGCGCTGGCGGCCCTCCTCGGCGCCGTTCTGGACCGGCGCGGGCTGCCGCGGCGGCGGCCCCCGCGGATGCTGTCCGCCGTCGGTGCGGCAGTCGTGGTGGCCCTCACCGCCGTCACGTGGGTGGGCTTCGGCGTGCGCTGGCACGCCACCCCCGTCACGGCCTACCTGTCGACGCTGCGCTCCGAGGTCACCTCCGGCACCGGGCAGGTGCTCCCCACCACGGTGCCACCGGAGATCATCCCGGCCTGGGTCGACCCCGGGTTCACCACCGGTCCGCTCGTGCGGCTGCTGAACCCCGACGCGCTCTCCGGTGCCCGCGACGGCTCGGCGCGCGTCGTCGGGCCGGATGGCTCACTCGTCGCGCCGGTCCAGCGGCGGGTCGCCGCGGCGCCGGTCCCGGAGGGGTTCTGCGGTCTCGTCGTCCCGGTCGGTCAGCGGTCCCTGACGATCCCGTTCGACGGCGCCGCCCCGTACTACCGCGGGTCCATGCTCGAGCTCGGCGTCCTCGTCGGCGACGCCGAGCGGCTCAACCTGCGAGTCACGGGCCGCGACGGCGCGACGTCCGCCCTCCTCGTCGAGGACCCCCCGGAGCTGCTGCGCGGCCCGCACCGCATCCACGCCGTCGTCCCCGTCGGCGTCGCGGTCGCCGAGGTGGTCCTCGAGATCGAGACCGGCAACACCGCCGGCGTGTGCGTCACGTCGGCCCAGGTGCTCACCGTGGACCCGGGCTCGTGACGGCCACGTCCGTGGCGTCGGCCACCCGCAGCGCTCGCCGGGCCCACCACCTCGCCGAGCTCGAGGGCCTGCGGGCCCTGGCGGCGCTCGCCGTACTCCTCACCCATGCCGGGTTCCTGTCGGGGGCCACCGGCCGGCAGGTCCTGCCCGGGTTCCTCGCCCGGATGGACATCGGCGTCGCCGTGTTCTTCGTCCTCAGCGGTTTCCTCCTGTACCGCCCGCACGCCCGGCACCTGGCCGGCGGGGTCCCGCCGACGCCGACCCGCGCCTACGCCCTGCGCCGCGCCGCGCGGCTCGTCCCCGCCTGGCTCGCGGTCCTCGCCGGCACGCTCGTTCTCGTCCCCGTCTCCCGCTCCGCCGGCACGGTCCCGTGGGTCGCGAACGTCCTCCAGCTGCAGAGCCTGCGGCTCGAGTGGGACCTGCCGGGCCTGGCTCAGCTGTGGAGCCTGTCGACCGAGGTGATGTTCTACCTCGCCCTGCCCGCCATCGCCGTGCTCGTCTCCCGGGTCGGCTCGGGGCGGGGCCCTCGCGTCCACCTCGCCGCTCTCGGCGGCCTGGCGGTCGCGACGTGGGGCTTCCGGATCCTGGTCGGCGTGGGCGCCCTCCCGGACGGCTTCTCGTGGACCCGCACCCTGCCCGCGGTCGGCGACTGGTTCGTCGTGGGGATGGTCCTCGCGGTACTCACCGCCGACGAGCGGCTCCGCGGGCCCGTCACCGCCGTGGTCCGCAGCTCGCCGTGGCACCTGTACGGGCTCGCCGCGTGCGTCTTCTGGGTTCTGACGACCCGCACGGCCGGCCCCTACGACCTCACCCCGCCGACACCGGCCGAGGCGAGCGTGAAGCACCTCGGCTATACGGTCGTGGCCGGCCTGGTCATCGCCCCGTCCGTGCTCGGTGCACGCACCGTCGTGTCACGGGTGCTGTCGTCGCGGGTCCTCGTCTACGGGGGCACGATCAGCTACGGGGTGTTCCTGTGGCACCTGCCCCTGATGTTCCGGGTGCGCGAGGCCCTCGGACTCGAGGTCTTCGCGTACGGGTTCTGGGTCACCGTCGTGCTCACCCTCGCCGCGTCCGTGGCCGTCGCCGCCCTCAGCTGGCACCTCCTGGAGGCGCCGGTCCAGGCGTGGGCCCGCCGTCGCACCAGCGGCGGCGCCACGCGACCCCAGGCACGCGAGCGCCACGAGGAGCAGTCCGAGCGCTCCTGAGACGAGATCGCGGTTCGTGGCGTCGGGCGCGGGCCACGGGCGCGACAGGACCCAGCCGACCCAGGCCAGTCCCGCGAGTCCGCCGACGACGAGCCGGACCGACCCCTGGACCCACCGCAGGACGACGGCCGCGGCGGCCACGGCAGCGCCCACGACGCCACCGACCGCCACGACGGCGACCACGGCCAGGGCCGGCCCCGCCTTCGCGTCCACACCCGGGAGCACCGGACCGGGCCTCCCGCGCGGCGCCGCGAGGGCGAGGACGAGCAGGACGAGCGCGAGGCCCGCACCACCGAGGAGGGAGGCCGACAGGGCCGCCTGGGGGGCGAAGCGCAGGTCGACCGGGCCCGAGGCGCCGGCCGGGACCACCCAGCCCTGGGCCCACCCGTCGACCCGGATCGGCCGAAGGGTGGCCTCGCCCATGCGGGCCGTCCACCCCGGGTTGGCGTTCTCGCGCACGACGAGCAGGGTGTCGACGTCGCGGGCCTCCCCGACGTCCACGGTGCGCCGGGTGTTGCCCCACGCCGCGACGCGCACCGAGGAGCTGCCCTTGACTCCGGCGGCGTCCGCCGCGGCCGACGCGTCCCGGGCGTCGAGCACCAGGGAGCGCACCGCGAACTGCCCGGAGGCCAGCGTCTGGAAGCGCTGCTCACCTGCGGCGAGGTCCACGGTCTCGCAGATCCGGAGGCGCACGTCGTCGCGCCCGATGACCTGCCCCCGGGTCGTCGAGACCGCCGTGGCCAGGGTGCGGCCGCCGACCTGGACGGCAGGGCCGAAGCCGCACGGCACGGTGACGGGGTCCTCGAGTGCCGGACCCGCCGGCCAGGCGTCGCCCACGAGGGCGACGTCCCCCACGACGACGGGCATGGCCCGCACGCCCGAGGAGGTGAGGGCGTCCTGGGTCGTCGCGTCGGTGACCGTCAGCACGACCCGTCGGGTCCGGGTCTCGGGCAGCGTGACCACGCCGTCCCGGTCCAGGACCCGGTGCACGGTCCGCCCGCCGATGGTGACGTCCACCTCGAGGGGCCGGCGCCCGGCGACGTCGGGGTCCGTGGTGACCCGCAGGCCGGCGACGGTGCGGGTCGTCGGCCAGGTGAGGGTGAGCGTGGGCTCGGCGTCGTCCGGCGCCGCTGCCCAGTACGTGCGGGGGTCCCCGTCGACCGTGAGCTCCGGGGAGACGCCCGGTTCGGGAACCCAGCGGCTGGAGCCGGCCGCCCGTACCCCGTCGAGGCGACGCAGCAGCGTGTCGGCTCCGGGTGCGCGCGCGACCGCGGTGCCGGTGACCTCGTAGGTCCGCGGCTCGGCCAGCGTGACGATGCGCCGCATCTGGGTCGCCTCCTCCCCGACCCGCCGCCGGTCGGGCGAGCACGCCAGCACCCCGGAGGACAGCGGGTAGCACGCGGACCGGTCGTCGGTGCCCGCTTGGAAGCGCACGAGGTCCGGCGCCCGGTCGGTCGCGGGGAGACGGACCCACGGCTCGGCGCGGGGTAGCGTCCCGGCCCCCACGTCGAGCACCCGCACCGTCGGCGCGCGGTCACGCACGGCCTCGACGACGAGCCGGAGCGAGGTCGTCGCACCGTCCGGGACGCGGACGTCCACGGCATACCGTGCGGGGTCCACCTCGGCGCCCGCCAGGTCGGGACTGCTGACGGGCGTCCGGACGGTCCCCGTGTCGGTGACGACCGAGAACGCGGCGACGTCGGCGCCCCGGACCGTGTCGAGGGTGACGGTGACCGCGGCCGGGAGCGTCGCCGGGTCGGCCCATCCGAGCTCGACCCACTGGCCGTCCGCCGCGTAGCCCGCGGACCGCCACCCGGTCTCACCGCTGGAGTCGAAGGCCCGCCAGGCGTCGCTCGCCAGCTCGCGTCCCTGACCCAGCGCGGGCTCCGCCAGCGTCGACGACGCCGTCGCCCGGGCGCCCCCGTCGTCACGCCGCACGGTCTGCTCGTCGGTGAGCGTGTCCGTGGTCTCGGTGAGAGGAGCCGGCCAGTAGTCGTGCACCGCCCGGGCGGACGGGTACTCCTCCCCCGCCGCCAGCAGCGGCCCGTAGAGGTCGGTCGCCGTCGCGAAGCCGGCCTGGCGCCGCTGGAGGGTGTCGCTGGTGACGACCGCCGCGACCTCCTCCAGCGCCGAGTCCGGGTCCGCGGCGAACACCCCCGCAGCGATGTCGGGGATGGCCGCGACGCCTTCGGGACCCCCGGAGTAGGCGACCACCGACGAGGCCGGCCGGCGGGCGGTCGGCGCGACCGAGGTGGTGGTGGCGACGTCGAGGACCTCGATCTCGCGCAGGGGCCGGTCCAGCCCCCAGTCCGACGCCCGCGTGACGTCCCGGCTGCCACCGACGAGCTCCCCGAAGGAGGCCACGGACTCCGCACCGCTACGGACCAGGGCGGCCCGCACGACGACGGGGGGCGTGCTGCCGGTGCTCGGGCGCTGATGGTCGCCGACGACGACCACCCGGGTGACGGCGAGGCTCTCGAGCAACGCCCGCAGGTCGGGGCCCCCGCGGCCCTGGGCGACCCGGGCCTCGACCTCGTCGAGGATGCGGGTCGCGGCGGCCGAGCCCAGGGGGACGGCGTCGCGCACGATCCACGGCGACCCGGCCAGCGGCTGGAGCGGCTCGTCCTTCGGCTCTCCCCAGAACCGGGCGGGGGCGCTCCCGCCGGGCAGGAGCAGGACCCGGCCCCCGTCGTCGGTGGCGTCCAGCCAGGACGCCGCCTCGGACCAGGCGGCCGGCACCGCGACGAACGGGCCCCGCTGGATGACCCCGACGAAGGCCGGCACCGCGGTCTGCCCGATGAGCGCCAGGACCACCATCGCCGGGGCGATCCCCGGCCACGGGGCGCCACGGTGGCGCAGCCAGGCCGCGGCGAGCGGGAGGGCGTGGGCGACGCCGAGCGCGAGCGGCAGGCGGACGACCGGCTCGAACTTGTGGGTGTTGCGGAACGGCGCCAGGACGCCGTCCAGGAGGTCCGCCTGGGCCGGCGCCCACGGTGGTGCGAGCCCCACGACGTGCCCGAACGTGACGAGGACGAGGCCGAGCAGGAGCCCGCCGCGGGCGAACCCGGCCCACGGACCCCGGGCGAGCGCGAGCCCGAGGAGGCCGGCGAGCACGACGACGAGACCGGCGACGATGACGTTGCGGGAGGTGATCACCGCCCAGCCCGCCGGCCACACGGCGTTCTGCCCGCCCCCGATCGTCGCGATCCACTGGGTCGTGCCTCGCAGCGCCTCGGTGACCGACGCGACCGCGGTGGTGACCCGCGCGTCCTCGATCCAGTCCAGGAACGGCGGGCTGTACCGGCCGAGCAGCACCAGCGGACCGACCCACCAGGCGGTCGCGAGGACCACAGCCAGCGACCACCAGCCGAGGAGCACCGGGCGCACGCGTCCCCGGCGGGTGAGGATCCACCACAGCGGCAGCACGAGCACGGCCAGCGAGGCCACCGCGTTGACGGCCCCGAGGGCGAGCACCGCGACCCCCGAGCGCAGCGCCGCCGCACGCTCGTGTCCCGGGGCGACCGCGAGCAGCGGCAGCAGGATCCACGGGGCGATGGCCATCGGCCAGATCTCGGAGCTGATGGCCCCGAGCCCGATGAGCATCCGGGGTGCGAGGGCGTACGTGAACGCGGCGATCACGCGGGACGAGCCGGTCCCGATGTCGAGCCGCTCGAGGACCCGCCGCATGCCGTGGTAGGCGAGCACGAGGACGAGTGCCCACCAGAGCCGCTGCACGAGCCAGGGGGGCACGTCCAGGGCATGGCCCAGCCAGAAGACCGGTCCCATCGGGAAGAGGTAGCCGTACGCCTGGTTCTGCAGCTGGCCTCCGGCGGCCAGCGGGTCCCACAGGCTGAGCGCCCGGCTCAGGAACCCCCCGGGGTCGACGACGAGGTCGAGCTTGGTGTCGGCAGCGATCCAGCCGGGGCGCTGGACCAGGGCGAGGGCGATCAGGAACGCGGTGGGCAGCGCACGGTCCAGCCGGGCACGCCACCTCGTCGCGGGGTCGGTCGCGGCCCTCACCGACGACCCGCGCGCAGCACGATGACCGCGTTCCAGCTGGCGACCTCGCGCAGGCCGGGGACCCGGATGACCCAGTGCGCCCACGACGGGTGGTAGCGCGGCAGCACGGCGAGCACCTCGGCCGCACCCCGGCCCTCGACCTCTCGCGCCCAGCGGAGCATGGGACCGACCGGGCACGGGAAGAGGGACCGGCCGATGTCGTTCTTCGGTCGGTGCCCGGTGCGGCGCGCGTACCGGTCGGCGGCCCGGCGTCCGCCGAGGTAGTGCCAGGGCGAGGTCTCGTGACCACCCCACGGCGACAGCCAGGGGGTCCACGACAGGAACACCACACCACCGGGACGGGTGACCCGCAGCATCTCCTCCGCCATCCGGCGGGGGTCCGGCACGTGCTCGAGGACGTTGCTCGAGAAGGCGAGGTCGACGCTGCCGCCGGCCACGGGCAGGTCCAGGCCCGAGCCACGCACCGTGTTGCCGGTGGCCCCGCCGCGAGCCGTCAGCTCGCCGGCGTCCGGCTCGAGGCCCGCGTAGCGGGCTCCGGCGCGGGTGAACGCGTCGGCGAAGTACCCCGGCCCTCCCCCGATGTCGAGCACGGCCGCACCGGCCAGCGGGAGCCAGCGGCGCAGGAGCGCGACGCTGTCGTCCGCCAGGGCCCCGTAGAAGCGGGCGGGATCCGTCTGCTCGACCCGGAAGGCGCGGAAGAGGGCCACCGACCGCCCCAGGGTGAGCCGGTCCCCGGCCGCCCGCTCGGGGGCGAGATCCTGGGGTAGCATCCGTCTCCGGCCGTCTGGAAAGAACTCACGTGCGCATTGCCTTCTTGAACTGGCGAGACTCTACACATCCCGAGGGCGGGGGCGCCGAGAAGTACGCCGAGACCGTCTGTGCCGGGCTGGGGGCACTCGGCCACGACGTCACCCTCCTGTGCGCCCGGCCCGACGGGGCCGCCGAGCTCGAGGCCCGGGAGCACTACCGGGTCCTGCGTCAGGGTGGGCGGCTCGGGGTGTACGCGGCGTCGCTGCGGCGCCTGCGACGCCTCGAACGCGCGGAGGGACGCTTCGACGTCGTCGTCGACACCCAGAACGGCATCCCGTTCCTCGCGAGCCTCGCCACCCGCACGCCGGTCGTCGTCCTCGTCCACCACGTCCACCGCGAGCAGTGGCCGATCGTGTTCGGCCCGGTCGCCGCGCGCGTCGGCTGGTTCCTCGAGTCGTGGCTGGCACCCCGGCTCCTGCGCGGTCAGCAGTACGTCGCCGTGTCCGAGCGCACCCGCACCGAGCTCGTCGAGCTGGGCGTCGACCGGGACGCCGTGACCGTCATCCACAACGGCACCGAGCCTCCCCTGGCGACGGGGACCGCGCCGCACCCCGAGCCGCGTCTCGTCGTCCTCGGCCGGGTCGTGCCGCACAAGCGGGTCGAGCACGCCCTCGAGGTCACGGCGCGGCTGCGCGAGCGGTATCCGGGGCTGCGGCTGCGGGTCGTGGGCGACGGGTGGTGGAGCGAGCGGGTGCGCGAGGAGGTGCACCGGCTCGGCCTCGAGGAGCACGTCGACCTGCTCGGCCACGTCGACGAGGCCGCCAAGCACGCCGAGCTCGCGGCGGCCTGGGTCGCGCTGGCGCCGAGCGTCAAGGAGGGGTGGGGACTGTGTGTCGTGGAGGCCGCATCCCATGCGACTCCGACGGTCGCCTACCGCGACGCGGGAGGCCTGTCGGAGTCGATCGTCGACGGCAGCACGGGGGTCCTCGTCGGGGACCTCGACGAGCTGACGGCGGTGGTCGACCGGCTGCTCGGTGACCCCGCGGAGCGTCTGGCCCTCGGCGAGGCCGCCGTGCGCCACGCCCTGGTGTTCAGCTGGGACCGGACGACGCGGGCGTGGGAGACGCTGTTGGCGCATCGGGCCGCGGGCCTGCCGGCCGAGTCCGGCACCGACGCGGTGGGTGGGGCGGTCAGCCGCCGTAGTTGAGCATCTCTTCCGGGGACAGGACGGTCTGCTGGCCGGTGGTGACCGCTGCGTCGTCCTTCGGGCCGTTGGAGGCCACGATGCTGGCCGTGGCGGCGAACGACATCCCCAGTCCTGCGAGAACGCTCACGACGAGCAGGACGATTCCGGACTGGCTCGCGCCGCCGGCGATGGCTGCCTGGGACATGGGTGTCGAACGCCTTTCCTACTGGTCAGTACGCGCCATGGTAGCGGGTGGACGGCGCCGGCCGCACAGACTCACCGAGGGGTGGCCACGTCGTACACGGCGAAGTGCTCCCCGCGGTGCAGGAGCCGCCACCCGGTGCGGTCCGCCACGGGCGGCCCCGGCGTGCCCAGCCACTCGACGACATGGGTCACCCCGGCACGTCGCAGCGACTCCGGGCCCACCCGGCCCGCACCCCAGGCCGCGCCGTCGGGCCGCGGCGCATCGTCGACGACGACCGTCGACTCCCCCCGCCGGACGGTGAGGGAACTGCTGGTCAGGACCTCACCGGGCACCGCGCGCGGGAGCGGGTCGAGGAACGGCGCGGGGCCGGCCCACGCGGCGCTCCGCAGCGGCTGCCACGGCAGGGACAGCACCGTGGGGGGTGCGCCGTCGGCGGTGCGCACGCTCGCCACGACGGTGGCCCACTCCCCCGGATAGGCCACGGGGTGGTAGGCCGTCCGCACGAGCCGAGGCAGGTCGGGCACGGCCGCCACAGTGAGGAACATCACCAGACCCGCGCCGGCGGCGGCCGCCGGTCGGCCCCCGCGGGCGCCGACCCACCGGACGGCGACGGCCACGAGGACCGCGGCGGTCAGCACGGCCGGAGCCAGCAGGCGGTGCTGGTCGCGGACCAGTGCCACCCCCGGAACACGCTGGAGCCATGCGGCCCCCTCGACCAGCGGACCGGAGGTCAGCGTCGCGGCCGTGGCCGGGACGAGGAGCAGCACCGCGCCGAGGAGGGCTCGGGAGCGGTGGCGGCGCGCCGCCGCGAGCAGGCCCCCGACCGCGAGGACCAGCAGCGCCGCGGAGGATGCGAGCGCCACGGGGTCGGTGCGCGACAGCGGGCGGGCACCGGTGGCCCAGACACCGCCGCCCATGAGCGCCGACAGCCAGGTGCCGAGGCCCGAGTCGTCGGCCAGGGCGAAAGCGACGGCCCCGTCCGGGTCGGCCGCCGGGGCATCCGAGAGGACGGCGGGCACGAGCCACGGCAGGCACCAGGCCAGGCCCACCCCGGCGACGACCGCGGCCCGGCGCAGCGACCGGTCGCTGCGGGTCAGGTCGGCGAGCACGGCCGCGACGGCGACGAGGAGGCCACCCCACGGAGTGAGCGCAGCCGGCGCCGCGACGAGCACCAGGAGCGCGACCCGGGCCGGCCCGGACCGGCGCGACCGCACGACGAGCGCGACCCACGGCAGGCACGCGTAGCCGAGCAGGGTGGGGGGCTGGCCGAGCAGCAGCCGCTCCGCGACGTACGGGTTCCACACGGCCAGCCAGGAGGCGGCCACCGCCGGCGCCGGCCCCCAGCGAGCGACGAGGAGGCCGGTGCCGAGCCCGGCCAGCAGCAGCGCGCCGACGAGGATCGCCGCCTGCTGCAGCCCGACGGGGACCAGCCCGGAGAGCGCCCACGTGACGCCGTCCAGTGGCCAGGCGCGCAGCGCCGCCGACGTCGTCGGCAGGAGCCCGTCCGGCGCGGCCGGCGCGGGCACCCCGACGAAGTCGCGGAAGAGGTAGAGGCCGTCCCCCAGGGACCCACGAACGAGCAGGGCCACGGCGACGAGGGTGCCGACGACGGCGGCCACCGGGCCGGCGACCACCGGAGCACCGGGCCGGCGCGAAGCGGGCGCGGGCTCGGTCGACACCGCGCCAGCCTAGTTTCCGGCGCCCGCACCCGCGGGCCGTACCCTGGCACCCGTGTCGAGTCGGACGGGTCGCAGGTCGCTGGCCCGTGGGGCAGGTCTCGTCGCCGTCGGCATGACCGCGATGAACGTCGCCGCGTACGCCTTCACCCTCGTCGCGGCCCGGCGGCTCGGCCCCACCGAGTACTCGGCCGTCGCCGCGCTCATGGGAGTCGTGCTCGTCGCCAACGTCATCGCCCTGGGGGTCCAGGCGACGACGGCCCGGCGGGTGGCGGTGGCCGGCCCCGACCGGGACCCCGGCCCCCTCGTCGCGGCGGGCCGCCGGGCGGCCGTCGTGCTCGCGGCCGCGGCCCTGGCCCTCTCACCGCTCGCGGCGGTCGTCTTCCGTCTCGAGTCCTGGGTGACGGCGGCGCCCGTCGCAGTGACCGCCGGCGCCCTGACCGTCACGGGCGTCCGGCTCGGGCTCGCCCAGGGTCGGCGGCAGTGGGGCCGGTTCGCCGCCCTCAGCGTCGCCAGCGGCACCGGGCGGGTCGTCGTGGGCGGAGCCGCGCTGTGGCTGTGGCCGTCCGCGTTCGGCGCGATGGCCGGGGTCGCCCTGGGGGCGCTCGTGCCGGTGGTGGTGGGGGCTGTCCTCGTCGCCGACCCGCCGGGGTCGTCGGCGCGCCGCGCGTCGGCGCTCGGCGTGGTCCGCGAAGTGCTGCACGACTCGCACCTCCTGCTGGCGTTCTTCGCCCTCACCCAGGTCGACGTGTTCGTCGCACGGGCCACGCTGCCGACGGCCGAGGCCGGCCTCTACGCCTCCGGCCTCATCCTCGCCAAGGCGGTCCTCTTCCTCCCGACCTTCGTCACGGTGCTCGCCTACCCGGTGCTGGCCCGCCGCAGCCACCACCGGCACGTGCACCACCGCGGGTTGCTCATCATCCTGGGCATCGGGTTCGCGGCGGTGTGCGGCGTCTTCGCCCTCCCCGACCTCGGGCTCGCGTTCGTCGGGGGGCCCGCCTACGCGGACGTGCGAGGGCAGCTGTGGGTGTTCGCCACCCTCGGCACGGCCACCGCGATGGTCCAGCTGCTCGTCCAGACCGCCGTCGCCCGCCAGCACCGGACCGCCGTGGCCTGGGTGTGGGGTGCCCTCGTCGCGGTGCTCGCCGGGGTGCCGTTCGTCGAGGACGGCCGGGGGCTGCTGCTGCTGGTCCTCGGCGTCGACGTGGTCCTCCTGGCGGTCCTGCTCGTCGTCACCTGGTCCGACGACCCGGCCGTCCCGCTGGAGGAGGACGATGCCGTGGCCGAGGCGCTGAGCACGGCCGAGGGCGATGACGGGGCGTGGGTCAGTGCGCGGCGTCGTGCCAGGAGCGGCCGACGCCGACGCTGACGTCGAGCGGGACGTCGAGCGCGGTGGCGGCCCCCATCTCGCGGCGGACGAGCGCCTCGACGGCGTCCCGCTCCCCCGGTGCCACCTCGAGCACGAGCTCGTCGTGCACCTGGAGCAGCATCCGGCTCCGGGCGCCCTCGGCCCGCAGCGCGGTGTCGACGCCCTTCATCGCGAGCTTGATGATGTCGGCCGCCGACCCCTGGATGGGCGCGTTGAGGGCCATCCGCTCGGCGCCCTCGCGGCGCTGCCGGTTGTCGCTGAGCAGGTCCGGGAGGTACCGGCGGCGGCCGAGCATCGTCGCCGTGTAGCCGGTGGCCCGGGCCTCGGCGACCACCTCGCGCAGGTAGTCGCGGACCCCCCCGAACCGGGCGAAGTACTCGTCCATGAGGCCCTGGGCCTCCCCGGTGGAGATCGTCAGCTGCTTGGAGAGACCGAAGGCGGACAGCCCGTACGCGAGGCCGTAGCTCATCGCCTTGACCTTGCTGCGCATCTCGGGGGTGACGTCCTGCGGCTCGACCCCGAAGACCCGGGCGCCGACGAAACGGTGCAGGTCCTCGCCGGTGCGGAAGGCCTCGATGAGCCCCTCGTCACCGGACAGGTGCGCCATGATCCGCATCTCGATCTGGCTGTAGTCGGCCGACAGCAGCGACTCGTAGCCGTCGCCGACGACGAACACGTCGCGGATGCGCCGGCCCTCCTCGGTGCGGATCGGCACGTTCTGGAGGTTGGGGTCGGTGGAGCTGAGCCGGCCCGTGGCCGCGATGGTCTGGAGGTAGGTCGTGTGGATGCGGCGGTCGGGTGCGACGGACTTGATGAGCCCCTCGACGGTGACCCGGAGGCGGCTCGTGTCGCGGTGCCGCAGCAGCGCCTCGAGGAACGGGTGCTCGGTCTTGGCGAACAGGTCGGCGAGCGCGTCGGCGTCGGTGGTGTACCCCGTCTTGGTCCGCTTCGTCTTGGGCATCCCGAGCTGGTCGAACAGCACCTCCTGCAGCTGCTTCGGGCTGCCGAGGTTGACGTCGTTCCGGCCGATCGCCTCGTAGGCGTCGAGCTGGGCCTGGCGCATCTTGGCGGCGAAGTCGGCCTCGAGCGCGGTGAGCGCGTCCTCGTCGACGGCGATGCCGGTGCGCTCCATCTGCGCCAGGATGTCGACGAGCGGCAGCTCGAGGTCGCGGAGCAGCTCGGTGCCGCCGGTCTCCTCGACCTTCTCGGCCAGCACCGCGGACAGCTCGAGCACGGCCCGGGCGCGCACCATCGCGTCGCGCTCGGCGGTGTCGTCGTCGGTGTCGACGTCGAAGGACAGCGTGCCCTGCCGGCCCTGGTCGCCCGCGGCGTCGGAGTCGGCGGTGAGCTCGCGGCCCAGGTGGCGGACGACGAGGTCCTCGAGGTCGTAGGAGCGCTGGTCGGGGCGGACCAGGTACGCGGCGAGCGCGGTGTCGCTGACGACGCCGTGCACGGCCAGGCCGCGGGTCGACAGGGCCTGGAGCTGCGGCTTGGCGTCGTGCAGGATCTTGGGGGCGTCGGCGTCGGCGAGCCAGCCCGCGAGCACGGACTCCTGTTCGGGGGTCAGCGCGGTGAGGTCGAGGTAGGCCGTGGCACCGTCCTCACCGGCGAGGGCGACGGCCCCGGCGTCGCCGGACCCGGCCCGGTACTGCCCCGAGACGACGACCCCGTGCGGGAGCCGCCGACCGGCGGCCCCGTCCCCGAACCGGACCGCGAGGTCGTCGGCGGTGAAGATCTCGCCGTCGAGGTCGAAGCCGCCCTCGACCTCGTCGGACTCGACGTCGAAGGTCTGGAACAGGCGGTCGCGCAGGACCCGGAACTCGAGGCCGTCGAAGACCCGGTGCACCTCCTCGCGGTCCCACGAGACGCGCTCGAGGTCGGCGACCCCGACCGGCAGGTCGAGGTCGTCGACGAGCCGGTTGAGGCGGCGGTTGCGCAGGACGTCGTCGAGATGCGCGCGGAGGTTCTCGCCGGCTTTGCCCTTGATCTCGTCGACGTGGGCGACGACGCCCTGGAGGTCGCCGTACTGGGCGAGCCACTTCGCGGCGGTCTTCGGGCCGACCCCCGGCACCCCGGGCAGGTTGTCGCTGGACTCGCCGACGAGCGCCGCGAGGTCGCTGTACCGGTCCGGCGGGACGAGGTACTTCTGCTCGACGGTGGCCGGGTCCATGCGCCACACCTCGGAGACCCCGCGGACGGGGTAGACGAGGGTGACCTTGTCGCTGACGAGCTGGAAGGCGTCGCGGTCACCCGTGCAGATGACGACCTCTCCCCCGGCCTCGGTGGCCTGCCGGGTCAGTGAGGCGATGACGTCGTCGGCCTCGAAGCCCTCGACGCCGACATGCTGGATGCGCAGCGCGTCGAGCACCTCGCGCAGCAGCGGCAGCTGCCCGGAGAACTCCGTCGGCGTCTTCGCCCGCCCGGCCTTGTACTCGCTGTACTCCTCCAGCCGGAAGGTCTGGCGCGACACGTCGAAGGCGACCCCGACGTGGGTGGGCGCCTCGTCCCGGAGGACGTTGATGAGCATCGCCGTGAAGCCGTAGACCGCGTTGGTGTGCTGCCCCGTGCTCGTCGAGAAGTTCTCGACGGGGAGGGCGAAGAACGCCCGGTAGGCCAGCGAGTGTCCGTCGAGGAGGAGGAGCTTCACGCGTGGCAGCCTAACGACCATGACCGACACCTCCGACCGCATGGCCGCCGTCGCCCGGATGCGGGCGATGAACCCGGACTCACTGATGGACCGGATGGGGATCGAGGTGGTCGAGGCCACCCCGGAACGGCTCGTCGCGACCATGCCGGTCGAGGGCAACACCCAGCCGTACGGCCTCCTCCACGGCGGGGCCTCGGCCGTGCTCGCCGAGACCCTGGGCTCGATCGGCGCCGCGCTGCACGCCGGGGAGCGCCGGGCCGTCGTCGGTCTCGACCTCAACGCCACCCACCACCGCGCCGCACGCTCCGGGCACGTCACCGGGACGGCGACGGCCCTGAGCCTGGGCCGCACCCTCGCGTGCTACGAGGTGGTCGTCACCGACGACGAGGGGCGCCGGATCTGCACCGCGCGGATCACCTGCCTCATCCGGGACGCGGCCCCCGGCGCCTGAGGGCCGGACCGGCCCGAACCTCCCGGTTCCACCACGAACCGGTCAGTGTCCGGTCAAGTGCTGGTCAAGCGCTGGTCAAGAACCACGGGTCGCGGCCCCTTCGACCGACTCGGACCTGGCTGAACGGGTGAGGTCAGGGGCCCGGCCGCCCCGGATCATCGACGACGTGCCCACGGATGTCCCTCGCCGCTCGTCGGTCCTCGCCGCGCTCTCGGCCGCTGTCTGGGCGCTCCCCGCCGAGGCGGAGGCTGCGAGCACCACCGCCACGGCCCCCACGCCGGCGCCCCCCACCGAGGAGACCAAGCCGCTGCTGTCCTACGACGGCACCGAGCCCGTCGCCGTGACCGCCCCGGCCGACGCCGTCGTCGACCGCGCCTACCCCTGGCAGCCCCCGGTCCGGCCGACGAGCCGCACGACCCGCCAGACCTCCGCCGCCAGCACCCTCGACCCCGCGGTGCACCTCGCCCGCCGGGCGTCCTGGGGGGCGACCCCGGACCTCGTCGCCCAGATCCGGTCCATGGGACGCACGGCGTGGGTCGACGCCCAGCTCGACCCGGCCTCCATCGCCGACCAGAGCACCGAGTCGCTCGTGAGCGCCCAGTGGCCCCGCCTCGCCATGGCGATCTGGGAGGTGCGCGACGCGTACTGGCCCGACTCCACCGGGGACCTCGGCGCCGACGTCATCCAGGCCTACGTGGCCCGGGCCCTGTGGTCGCGCCGTCAGCTGTTCGAGGTCATGGTCGACTTCTGGACCAACCACCTCGTCGTGACCGCCCCGTGGGGCGACGCGTGGGACGCGGTGCACCGGTACCACATCGACGTGGTCCGGGGCCACGCGCTGGGGCGCTACGCGGACCTCCTCGTCGCGGCGGCGAAGCACCCGGCGATGCTCAACCAGCTCGACAACGGCTCCTCCACCAAGCGCGCACCGAACGAGAACTTCGGCCGCGAGCTGCTGGAGCTGCACACCGTCGGTGTCGGCGGCGGCTACCCCGAGTCGGACGTGCTCCGCTCGGCCCTCGTCCTGACGGGCCTCTCGACGGAGCGGGAGAGCGGGGAGTACCTCTACCGCCAGATCCGCCACCACCGCGGCCAGCTCTCGGTGCTCGGGTGGTCCGACGCCAACGCCTCCGCGTACGGCGAGAAGGTCGCCACGTCCTACCTCACCTACCTGGCCCGGCACCCGAAGACCGCGCAGCGCCTCGCGACCAAGCTCGCGGTCCGGTTCGTGTCCGACGACCCGCCGCCCGCGCTGGTCGAGCGGCTCGCCCAGGTCTACCTCGACAACGACACCCGCATCGCCCCCGTCGTGCGCGCGCTGCTGCTGTCCGCGGAGTTCGCGGCCGCGGCGGGCCAGAAGACCAAGCGCCCGCTCGAGAACATGATCTCGACGGCCCGCACCCTCGGGGTCCAGCCGGGCCAGGACACCAAGGGCTGGCTCGCCGAGCTCGTCTGGTCCGCGAAGGTCGCCGGCCAGGCGCCGATGGGCTGGCCCGCCCCCAACGGCTTCCCCGATGTGGCCGCCGCGTGGGCCGGCGCCGGCACGACGATGGCCTCGTGGAACTGGCACATGGCGCAGGGGTGGGAGGCCATGCAGAGCTCGACCCCCCGGGTCACGTACCCGAGCTTCCGCACCCTGCTGCCCGACACCCTGCCCGCCACGTACGGCGCCCTCGTCGACGCGCTGGCCTCCCGGCTGCTCGACGACCCGCTGCCGGCCGCCAAGCGGGACGCCGTCTGCGCGTTCCTCGACAAGACGGCGGCCTCGACCCTGAAGTCCACCGACCCCGTTCTCGGCTGGCGCCTGCCCTACGTCGTGGCGCTCGTCCTGGACAGCCCCGAGTTCGCGACCCGTTGAGGCCCCCCATGACCGACCTCGCCACCCCGCCCGACGCCGTCGACCCCGCCGCCCCGCCCGGTGACGGCGAGTGCGGCTGCCCCGACTACGTCCGGGCCGGCCTGGCCCTGTCCCGGCGCGGCGTGCTCGGCGGCGCGACCGGTCTCGGCGCCCTCGCCGCCGGGGTCGCCCTGGGTCCCGCCGCCCAGGCGGCGACCTCACTGACGTTCGCCGACAGCGGCTACGGCGGCGACACCCTCGTGGTGCTCTCGTTCCGGGGCGGCTTCGACGGGCTCTCGGCGGTGGTCCCGGTCGCCGAGGCCGCGTACTACGCGGCCCGGCCGAACATCGCCATCCCCGCGTCGCGGACGCTGGCCCTGGACAGCCGGTTCGGGCTGCACCCCGCGCTGGCGCCGCTGCTGCCGCTGTACACGAGCGGGAAGCTGGCGGTCGTCAACTCCGTCGGCCAGCCGAACCCGACCCGCTCGCACTTCACCGACATGGACGAGATGGAGCGGGCCGCCCCGGGTTCCTCGCTGCGGACCGGCTGGCTCGACCGGATGGTCGGGGCCACGACCACCCCGGGCACGTTCGCCGGGACCGCGATGGGCGCCACGAGCGCCCCCCGGTCCTTCCTCGGCCCGTCCGTCGAGCTCGCGCTGCGGTCGGTCGACTCCTTCCAGCTCTCCGGGGCCGGGAACGCCACCGAGGTGGCCCGCTGGACGACGGCACTGCGGGCGCTGCACGACGGGGCGGCCGACCAGTACGCCGTGCCGGCCGAGGCGGCCCTCGGCGCGCTCGCGACGACGACGGCGCTCAAGGCCTCCGGCTACTCCCCCGCCGGTGGCGCGTCCTACCCGTCCGGCTCGCTCGGCGACGCCCTGCGCGACACGGCGCGGCTCGTCAAGGCCGGGGTCGGCCTGCGGGCCGTGACCATCGACTCCGGC
Source organism: uncultured Actinomycetota bacterium (assembly GCA_963815545.1). Lineage (GTDB taxonomy): Bacteria > Actinomycetota > Actinomycetes > Actinomycetales > Dermatophilaceae > Phycicoccus. The sequence continues at coordinate 100,194 of CAWFGY010000005.1, read as the reverse complement.
AACTGGGACATGCACGCCGACCTCGGCCGCAGCGACGGCGGGTGGATGCACGACCAGCTGACCTCCGTGGGCAAGGCGCTCGCGGCGTTCATGACCGACCTCGGCAGCGCGGCCGACCGGGTCACCGTCGTCACGCTGTCGGAGTTCGGCCGCCGGGTCGCCGAGAACGGCTCGGGCGGCCTCGACCACGGCTACGGCAACGTGTCGTTCGTGCTCGGTGGCGGGGTCAACGGCGGCAAGGTCTACGGCGCCTGGCCCGGCCTGGCCCCGGACAAGCTCCTGGCCGGCGACCTCCCGGCGACGACGGACTACCGGTCGGTGCTCGGCGAGATCCTCGAGCGGCGCTGCGGCCTGACCGCCGGGACGGTGCTCCCCGGCCTCCCGAGCGCGCGCCTCGGGGTGGTGCGGGCCCGGACGTGACGCCGCGTCGCGGATGTCTCAGGCGGAGCGGGTGGGCACGAAGGCCCGCTGCCGCAGGATCCGCCGGCGGCGGGTCAGCTCCAGGCCCGTCTCGGCGGTCTCGGGTGCGAGGCGCCGTCGCAGGGTGCCGGTGGCGACGACGCGGCGGGTGACGACGGACCCGAAGCCGAGCCGCGCGAAGAACCGGTTGGCGTCGCGGCTGGTGGTCGGAACGTTGGACACGACCTGCTCGCAGCCGGCGCGCTCCGCACACGACAGCACGGTGGCGAGCAGGGCCTTCGCGACCCCGTGCCGGCGCGCCTCGGCGCAGACGTACAGCTGCTCGATGGCCACCTCGGCGGTGGGTGCGAGGCCGAAAGGGTTGTCGGTCGTGACGGCGTAGCCGACCGGGGTGCCGTCGAGCGTGGCGACGAACGCCTGCACGCCGGGGCGGCGCAGCGCACTCGAGAAGCGGCCGTCGGCGACGGCCCGCGCGCACACATCGGGGCTGGTGCCGGCCTCGACCCGGGCCTCCAGCCACAGGGCCGTCACGTGGGTCAGGTCGCTACCGACCGGCAGGACCTCGACGGGTCGTCGTCCCACGGAGCCTCCTTGCTCGAGCGCCCCGGCCTGGGGCGCGCCATCGTCACCACCGCACACTATGTCCCCCCCGGGTGGGCCTGCGAAAGGGGGTCGAGCAGGGGAATTCGCCGACCGGCGACCCGTGGAGTGGGTCAGGCGTTCTCCATGCCGGCGACGACGGCCTCGGCGACCTCGCGCATGCCCATCCGCCGGTCCATCGCGGTCTTCTGGATCCAGCGGAAGGCGTCGGCCTCGCTGATCTTCAGCTTCGTCATGAGCACGCCCTTGGCCCGGTCGACGGCCTTGCGGGTCTCGAGCCGGTCGCCGAGGTCGGCCACCTCGGCCTCCAGCGTCTTCAGCTCGGCCCACCGGGACAGCGCGATGTCCAGGGCCGGGGTGACGTCGCCGGCCGTGAACGGCTTGACGACGTAGGCCATGACCCCCGCGTCGCGGGCCCGCTCGACGAGCTCCCGCTGACTGAACGCGGTGAGCATGACGACCGGGCAGATGCGCTCGCCACCGATGGTCTCGGCCGCGGTGATGCCGTCCATGACGGGCATCTTGACGTCCATGATGACGATGTCGGGGTTCAGCGAGCGGGCCATCTCGACGGCCTGTTCGCCGTCGCCGGCCTGGCCGACGACGTCGTAGCCGGCCTCGCGGAGCATCTCTGCGAGGTCCAGGCGGATGATCGCCTCGTCCTCGGCGACGAGGACACGGGTGGGGGTGGGTGCACTCTGACTCATGTGCCGGGAGCGGGACTCGAACCCGCACGCCCTCGCGGGCAGAGCATTTTGAGTGCTCCGTGTCTGCCGTTCCACCACCCCGGCGGGGGCGCTGTCAGCATAGCCAGCGACCCGCGGCGGACCTCAGGCCCGTCCGGCGGCGTCGGCGGCGTCGGCCGCGGCATCGCTGTACGCGGGCGCGACCCTGTTCTTGGCGTCACCGACCCGGTGGACGCGCAAGGCGTTGGTCGAGCCCGGGATCCCGGGCGGGGACCCGGCGACGATGACGACGTTCTCGCCCTCCTTGACCCGCCCGATCGACAGCAGCAGCTCGTCGACCTGGAGCGCCATGTCGTCGGTGTGCCGGACCTTGCCGACGAGGAAGGTCTCGACGCCCCAGGTGAGGGCCAGCTGGCTGCGGGTCGCCTGGTTCGGCGTGAACGCGAGCATCGGGATGCGCGGGCGCACCCGGGCGAGCCGGCGGGAGCTGTCGCCGCCCTCGGTGAAGGTGATGAGGAACCTCACCCCGAGGAGCTCGCCGATCTCGGCGGCGGCCGCGGTGACGGCGCCCCCCTTGGAGTTGGGGCGGGTCCCGAGCGGGCGGATCCGGTGCAGTCCGTGGGTCTCGGTGTTCTCGATGATCTTGGCCATCGTGCGCACCGCTGCGAACGGGTGCTTGCCGACGCTCGTCTCGCCCGAGAGCATCAGGGCGTCGGCGCCGTCGAGCACCGCGTTCGCCGCATCGGAGGCCTCGGCCCGGGTGGGGCGGCTGTTGTCGATCATCGACTCGAGCACCTGGGTGGCGACGATGACCGGCTTGGCCCGGCGCCGGGCGATCTCGCAGGCGCGCTTCTGCACGAGCGGCACCTGCTCGAGCGGCATCTCGACGCCGAGGTCGCCGCGGGCCACCATGACGCCGTCGAAGGCGCGGATGATCTCGTCGAGGTTGTCGACCGCCTGGGGCTTCTCGATCTTCGCGATGACGGGGAGCCGCAGACCCTCCTCGTCCATGATCTCGTGGACGCGGAGGATGTCGTCGGGCGAGCGGACGAACGACAGCGCGATCATGTCGGCGCGGGTCCGCAGCGCCCAGCGCAGGTCGTCCTCGTCCTTCTCGGAGAGTGCAGGCACCGACACCGCCACCCCGGGCAGGTTGATGCCCTTGTTGTTGCTCAGCGTGCCGCCCTCGACGACCTCGCAGACGACGTCGGTGTCGGTGACCTCGGTGGCGACGAGCGCGATCTTGCCGTCGTCGATGAGGATCCGGTCGCCCGCGTGCACGTCGCCCGGCAGGCCCGAGTAGGTGGTGCCGACCTCGTGCACGTCGCCGGGCACGTCGCGGGTCGTGATCGTGAAGGTCGCGCCCTTCTCGAGCTGCACGGGACCGTCCTGGAAGCGGGCCGTGCGGATCTTGGGGCCCTGGAGGTCGACGAGGACCCCGACGGCCCGGCCGACCTCGTCGCTGGCCTTGCGGACGTCGCGGTAGACCTGCTCGTGGTCCCGGTGCGAGCCGTGCGAGAGGTTGAGCCGGGCGACGTCCATGCCCGCCTCGACGAGCTCGCGGAGCTGCTCGGCGGAGGAGGTGGCAGGGCCCAGGGTGCAGACGATCTTGGCGCGACGCATGCGATCGAGCCTACAAGTGGAAACGGTTGCACCGTGACGGGGGCCACATCCCGAGCAGCCCCCGCCCGCCCCTCCCGCCGCTGACATTTCGGGGTCACCCCGGAATGTCAGCGAGACACGACCACGGAGGTCGTGTCTCGCTGACGAAGCCTTGCGTCGAGGCCGGTGACGCGCCTCAGGCGGTGAGCGGCCGGTCCGTCGGGTGGACGGGCCGGGGCAGCCGCGACGGCTTGTTCATGAGCCACGCGTCGACCTCGTGGGCGACGGACCGGCCCTCGGCGATCGCCCACACGATGAGCGACTGGCCGCGACCGGCGTCCCCGGCGACGAAGACTCCCGGCACGCTCGACATGAAGTGACCGTCCCGGGCCACGTTGGACCGCGGGTCCTTCTCGACGCCCAGCTGCTCGAGCAGACCCTCGGCCTGCGGGCCGAGGAAGCCCATCGCGAGGAGCACGAGCTGGGCCGGGATCTCCCGCTCGGAGCCGTCGACCTTCTCGAAGCCGCTCTCGCCCATGACGACCTCGTGGAGGCGCAGCGCCCGCACCCGTCCGGCCTCGTCGCCGACGATCTCGCTCGTCGACACCGAGTAGACCCGGTCGCCACCCTCCTCGTGCGCGGACGCGACCCGGAAGAGCATCGGGTACGTCGGCCAGGGGTTCTGCTCCACCCGCTCGCCCGGCGGCTGCGGCATGATCTCGAGGCTCGTCACCGACCGCGCACCCTGACGGTGGGCGGTCCCGATGCAGTCGGCGCCGGTGTCGCCGCCGCCGATGACGACGACGTCCTTGCCGGCGGCGGTCACCTGGCCCTCGACGGTCTGGCCGAGCGCGACCCGGTTGGCCGGCGGCAGGTAGTCCATGGCCTGCATGACGCCGTCGAGCTCCCGCCCCGGCACCGGCAGGTCCCGCGGCACGGTGGCGCCGACGGCGACGACGACCGCGTCGAAGCGCTTCTTGAGGTCGGCGCCGGTGAGGTCCTCGCCGACCGCGACGCCCGTCCGGAACCGGGTGCCCTCGGACTTCATCTGCGCGATGCGACGGTCGAGGACCGCCTTCTCCATCTTGAACTCGGGGATCCCGTACCGCAGCAGGCCACCTGGCTGGTCGGCACGCTCGTACACCGCGACGGTGTGGCCGGCGCGGGTCAGCTGCTGGGCGGTGGCGAGCCCGGCCGGGCCGGACCCGACGACCGCGACCGTCTTGCCCGAGAGCCGCTCGGGCGAGACGGGCATGATCGTCCCGTTCTCGAACGCGCGGTCGACGATCGACACCTCGATCTGCTTGATCGTGACCGCCGGCTGGTTGATGCCGAGGACGCACGACGCCTCGCACGGCGCCGGGCACAGCCGCCCGGTGAACTCCGGGAAGTTGTTCGTCGCGTGCAGCCGCTCGATCGCCTCGCGCCACTCGCCCCGGCGAGCGAGGTCGTTCCACTCCGGGATGAGGTTCCCGAGGGGGCAGCCGCTGTGGCAGAACGGGATGCCGCAGTCCATGCAGCGACCGGCCTGACGCTGGAGCTCGGGGACCGGCTGGTCCTCGTAGACCTCCTTCCAGTCCCGGATCCGCACCGGGACCGGACGCCGCCGGGGCAGCTCGCGCTCGCGGGTCTTCATAAAGCCCTGGGGGTCAGCCACGGGACGCCTCCATGATCCGCTCCCACACCTGGGTGCCGTCGGGGTCGAGGCCCTCCGCCGCCGCCCGAGCGCGCACATCGAGGACGCGCTGGTACATGCGGGGAAGGACCAGGGTGAAGGCCGACCGGGCGCTGCCCCAGTCGGCGAGGAGCCGCGCCGCGACCGAGGAGTCGGTCCACCGCTGGTGGCGCTCGAGCAGGTCGTGGACGACGAGCTCGTCGTCGGGTCGCAGCGGGCGCAGGTCGACGAGCTCGGGGTTGACCAGCGACGGGTCGAGGTCGAGGACGTACGCGACGCCTCCGGACATCCCGGCCGCGACGTTGCGACCCGTGGGCCCGAGGATGAGCGCCACACCACCGGTCATGTACTCGAGACCGTGGTCGCCCACGCCCTCGACGACCGCGGTGGCGCCGGAGTTGCGGACACAGAAGCGCTCGCCGACCCGGCCGCGGAGGAAGAGCTCGCCGGAGGTCGCGCCGTAGCCGATGACGTTGCCGGCGATGACGTTGTCCTCGGCGACGAGCGCCGACCCGGGGGCGGGGCGCACGACGACCCGGCCGCCGGAGAGGCCCTTGCCGACGTAGTCGTTGGCGTCGCCGTCGAGGCGCAGCGTGATGCCGGCCGGGAGGAAGGCGCCGAGGCTCTGCCCCGCCGACCCGGTGAACGCGATGTCGATGGTGCCGTCGGGCAGCCCCTCGGGGTGCACCTTCGTCACCTCGTGGCCGAGCATCGTCCCGACCGTGCGGTTGACGTTACGGATGGCGAAGCTGGCCGCGACCGGCTCCCCGTGGTCGATCGCGTCCCGCGCCGCGGCGATGAGCTGGTGGTCCAGCGCCTTCTCGAGCCCATGGTCCTGGGCCACCCGATGCCGGATGCCCGAGCCGTCGGGGCTGTCGACCTTCGTGAGGATCGGCGAGAGGTCGAGGCCGGAGGCCTTCCAGTGCTCGACGGCCTTGCCGACGTCGAGGTGCTGGATCTGGCCGATGGCCTCCTCGATGCTGCGGTACCCGAGCGCGGCGAGGTGCTCGCGGACCTCCTCCGCGATGTACTCGAAGAACGTCTCGACGAACTCCGGGGCGCCGGAGAACCGGGCCCGCAGCTCGGGGTTCTGGGTGGCGATGCCGACCGGGCAGGTGTCGAGGTGGCACACCCGCATGAGGATGCAGCCGGACACGACGAGGGGCGCGGTCGCGAAGCCGAACTCCTCGGCGCCGAGCAGCGCCGCGATGACGACGTCGCGACCGGTCTTGATCTGACCGTCGACCTGGACGACGATCCGGTCGCGCAGCCCGTTGAGGACGAGCGTCTGCTGGGTCTCGGCCAGGCCCAGCTCCCAGGGGCCGCCGGCGTGCTTGAGCGAGGTGAGCGGCGAGGCGCCGGTGCCGCCGTCGTGGCCCGAGATGAGGACGACGTCGGCGTGCGCCTTGCTCACTCCGGCTGCGACGGTGCCGACGCCGATCTCGGAGACGAGCTTGACGTGGACCCGAGCGTGCGGGTTGGCGTTCTTCAGGTCGTGGATGAGCTGGGCGAGGTCCTCGATCGAGTAGATGTCGTGATGCGGCGGCGGGCTGATGAGCCCGACGCCCGGCGTCGAGTGCCGGGTCTTGGCCACCCACGGGTAGACCTTGGGGCCGGGCAGCTGACCGCCCTCCCCCGGCTTCGCGCCCTGGGCCATCTTGATCTGGATGTCGTCGCTGTGCGTGAGATAGAGCGAGGTGACGCCGAACCGGCCGGAGGCGACCTGCTTGACCGCCGAGCGCCGGGTCGGGTCCATGAGCCGGTCGGCGTCCTCGCCGCCCTCACCGGTGTTCGACCGGGCCTTGAGCCGGTTCATCGCGATCGCGAGCGTCTCGTGCGCCTCCTTGCTGATGGAGCCGTAGCTCATCGCGCCGGTCGAGAACCGGGTGACGATGTCGGCGACCGACTCGACCTCCTCGAGCGGCACGGGCTCACGCGGCTCGGCTCCCCCGAGCTCGAAGAGCCCGCGCAGGGTCATGAGCCGGCCGGACTGCTCGTCGATGCGCTGGGTGTACTGCTTGAACACGTCGTAGCGGCGCTGCCGGGTGGCGTGCTGGAGCCGGAAGACGGTGTCGGGGTCGAACAGGTGCGGCTCACCCTCGCGACGCCACTGGTACTCCCCGCCGGTCACGAGCTTGCGGTGCGCCTGCCGGATGCCGTCGGGCGGGTAGGCCTGGCCGTGCCGCGCCGCGGTCTCGGCCGCGAGGACCCCGAGGCCCACGCCGCCGAGCTGCGAGACGGTCCCCGTGAAGAACTCGTCGACGAGCTCCTGGGACAGCCCGATGGCCTCGAAGACCTGCGCGCCGCGGTAGGACGCGACCGTCGAGATGCCCATCTTCGACATCACCTTCAGGACGCCCTTGCCGAGCGCCTTGATGAGGTTGGCGACGGCCTGCTCCTCGGTGACCTCGGTGATGTCGCCGCGACGGACCATGTCCTCGACGGTCTCCATCGCGAGGTACGGGTTGATGGCGGCGGCCCCGTACCCGATGAGGAGCGCGACGTGGTGGACCTCCCGGACGTCGCCGGCCTCGACGATGAGACCGACCTGGGTCCGGGTCTTCTCGCGGATGAGGTGGTGGTGCACCGCGGAGGTGAGCAGCAGCGACGGGATGGGCGCGAGGTCCCGGTCGGAGTCGCGGTCCGACAGCACGATGAAGCGCACACCGGCCGCGATGGCCTGCGACACCTCCGCGAAGATCTCGTGGAGGCGCGTGCGCAGCGCCGCCTCCCCCCCACTCACGTCGTAGGTCCCGCGGATCACGACCGTCTCGAAGCCGGGCAGGTCGCCGTCGGCGTTGATGTGGACGATCTTCGCGAGCTCGTCGTTGTCGAGGACCGGGAAGGGCAGCACCACCTGCCGGGCGTGCACGGAGTTGGCGTCGAGGAGGTTGCCCTCGGGGCCGATGGCGCTCGCCAGCGAGGTGACCAGCTCCTCGCGGATCGCGTCGAGCGGCGGGTTGGTCACCTGTGCGAAGAGCTGGGTGAAGTAGTCGAAGACGAGCCGCGGCCGCTCCGAGAGCACCGCGATGGGGGTGTCGGTGCCCATCGACCCCAGCGCCTCGCCGCCGGTGCGGGCCATCGGGGCGACGATGACCCGCAGCTCCTCCTCGGTGTAGCCGAACGTGCGCTGGCGCCGGGCCACCGAGGCCGCGGTGTGGATGATGTGCTCCCGGTCGGGCAGGTCGGGCAGGCTGATGAGCCCGGCGTGCAGCCACTCCTCGTAGGGGTGCTCCGCCGCGAGGCCCGACTTGACCTCGTCGTCGCCGACGATGCGCCCGGCGGCGGTGTCGACGAGGAACATCCGGCCGGGCTGCAGGCGGCCGCGCCGGACGACGTTGCCGGGCTCGAGGTCGAGCACGCCGGCCTCGGAGGCGAGGACGACGAGCCCGTCGTCGGTGACCCAGTAGCGGCCGGGCCGCAGACCGTTGCGGTCCAGGACCGCCCCGACGAGCGTGCCGTCGGTGAAGGCGACACAGGCCGGGCCGTCCCAGGGCTCCATGAACGTGGAGTGGAACTCGTAGAACGCCCGGCGCGCGGGGTCCATCGTGTCGTGGTTCTCCCAGGCCTCGGGGATCATCATGAGGACCGCGTGCGGCAGGGACCGGCCGCCGAGGTGGATCAGCTCGAGGACCTCGTCGAAGGACGCCGAGTCCGAGGACCCGGGGGTGCAGACCGGCGACAGCCGGGACAGGTCGCCGCCGAGGACGTCGGAGGCGAGCTGGCTCTCGCGGGCGTGCATCCAGTTGCGGTTGCCCTTGACGGTGTTGATCTCGCCGTTGTGCGCGATGAGGCGGTACGGGTGGGCGAGCGGCCAGCTGGGGAAGGTGTTGGTCGAGAAACGGGAGTGGACGAGCGCGAGCTCGGTGGCGAACCGCTCGTCGGACAGGTCGGGGAAGAACGGCTCGAGCTGGCCGGTGGTCAGCATCCCCTTGTAGACGACGGTGCGCGCCGACAGCGACGGGAAGTAGACCTCGGCCTCCCGCTCCGCACGCTTGCGCAGGGCGAACGCGACCCGGTCGAGCTCGATGCCCGCGAGCCCGGCGTCGGAGCCGACGAAGACCTGGCGGAAGCAGGGCATCGTCTCGCGGGCCGCGGCCCCGACGAGGTCAGCGGCGACGGGGACGTCGCGCCACGCGAGGACGCGCAGGCCCTCGGACGCGGCGATGTCCTCGATGCGGCGTTCGGCGGCGGTGCGCTCGGCCTCGTCGGTGGGCAGGTACGCCATGCCGGCGGCGTAGGCCCCGGCCGGCGGGAGGTCGACGCCGACGACGGCCCGGAAGAACGCGTCCGGGACCTGGGTGAGGATGCCCGCGCCGTCGCCGACGAGCGGGTCGGCGCCGGTGGCACCGCGGTGGTCGAGGTTGCGCAGGGCGTCGAGCGCGTGGACGACGATGTCGTGCCCGGCAGTGCCCCGCATCGTCGCGACCATGGCGACACCGCACGCGTCGTGCTCGTGCTCGCGGCGGTACAGGCCGACGTCGGCGGGTTGGGCGGAGAAGCGGGCGACGCTCACGTCGCATCACCGTCCTCGAGGTCGTCGGCCACTGGGGCCGGGCTCGGCAAGGTCAGGCGCGGACGACGCTGGCCACGTCCCGGAATGCTATCCCCGACCCCGATCGTCTTGCTATTCGAGCGGGGCTATCCCACATCCTGGGACTCGGGGTCCTCGTTCCGTGGACGGTCCGGCGGCTCCGCGGCGGGGTCGGCGGGGCCCGTCGGGGCCCGGCGGCCGGTGTGCCAGACGATCCAGACGCCGAGGAGGAAGACCGCGATGCTCGTCCACACGTTGAGCCGCTGGCCGAGGATCATCTCGGCCTCGTCGGTGCGCATCCTCTCGATGACGATCCGTCCGATCGGATAGCCCGCGATGTAGAGGCCGAAGAGCTGCCCGGGGGCGAGGCGCCGGCGCCGGTCGAGGACGAGCAGTGCGGTGGCGAGCAGGACGAGGAAGAGCGACTCGTAGAGGAAGGTCGGGTGGAAGGTGCCGAGGACCACCGCGTCACCGGAGGCGTCGGTGACGGCACGACCCGCGCCCTGGTCCCACTCGTGGATCTCCAGGCCCCACGGCAGGGTCGTCGGGCCGCCGTACAGCTCGTTGTTGAACCAGTTGCCCCACCGCCCGATGGCCTGCGCGAACGCGACCCCCGGAGCAGCCGCGTCCGCGAACGCGAGGAACGAGACGCCGGCGCGGCGGCAGCCGATCCACGCGCCGAGGGCGCCGAGGGCGACGGCGCCCCAGATCCCGAGGCCCCCGTTCCAGATCTTCAGGGCGTCGACGAGGCTGCCGCCCTCGCCGAAGTACGGGCCCGGGGTGGTGATGACGTGGTAGATCCGGCCGCCGATGATGCCGAGGATCACGGCGTAGGCCGCGACGTCCAGGGTCACCGCGGAGTCGTAGCCCCGGTCGACGAGCCGCCGCCCGGTGAGCCAGACCGCGAGCACGATGCCGGCGAGGATGCACAGCGCGTACGCCCGCAGGGTCAACGGCCCGAGGTCGAGCGCGCCGACCGTCGGACTCGGGATCGTCGACGTCACTCCGTGGCCGCCTCGACGGCCTGGGTGAACCCCTCGGGGCTGACGATGGTGTTGAGGTCCTGCTCCTCGCCGTTGATCCGCACCGTCGGAGTGCCGCGCACCCCGTCCTCGAAGCTCGTCGCCTCGACGGAGTCGACGTAGGCGTCGTACCGACCCGAGGACAGGCAGGTCTCCCAGGTCGCGAGCGCCTCGCCCTCGATCCCGGCGTTCGTCGCGAACCCGGTGAGCTGCTCGTCGGTGAAGCCCTGACCCTCCTGCGCGGGCTGGCCCGGGAACACCTGGTCGTGGAACTCCTGGAAGCGGCCGGCGTCGGCGGCGCAGAACGCGGCGTTGCCGGCCCGGGTGGAGCCGTCGTTGCCGAGGTTGTCGTCGAGGAAGTTCTTCACGTGGTAGACGAGCTTGATCTTGCCGTCCGCGGCGAGCCCGGTGATCGTCGGACCGACCAGGGACTCGAACTGCGCGCAGGCAGGGCACTGGAAGTCCTCGTAGAGGTCGACCGTCGGGGCGTTCGGCTGGGGGGTCACCTCGCTGAAGGCGGGGAAGCCCTCGCCCATGGCCGAGACCCCGGGCGGCAGGGCGCCGCCGCCCGCCGCGGGGGCGTCGTCCCCGCGCGTGGAGATGATGACACCGGCCACGACGGCGATGATCGCGACGATGACGACGACGGTCGCCACGACGATCTTGTTGGCCCCTGCGCCGGCACCGGCGCGAGCCGCCTCGATCTTGGCCTGGCGGGCGGTGGCGGGCTTCTTGCCCTTGGTCGGCGGCGTCTTGGCCATGGTGGGGTCGTGCCTTTCAGTGTCCGAAGAGGAGGCGGTCGAGCGCAGCGAGCGACCGGGGCCGCCACCAGAGCCACACTCCCGCCGCGGCGAAACTCACGTCGCGGGCTATCTCCTGAGGGTACTTCGTCTCGTTCGCGCCGATCTGACCCCCACCTCCGAAGCAGCCGCAGTCGATCGTGAGCCCCCGGGCCCACGCCTGCGCGATCCCGAGAACGAACGCCACCATGAGCAGGGTCGACACGGCGGCGACCGGTCGGGTGAGGAGCCCGACGACGAGGAGGACGCCGAGGACGACCTCGACGAACGGCAGTGCCAGTCCGACGTAGCCCGCGAGCGTCATCGGCATGATCTCGTAGGCCTGGACGGCTCGCTGCGAGGTCAGCGGGTGGCCGACCTTCACGGCGCCCGCGACGATGAGGACGGTGCCGAGGAACAGCCGGGCCAGCAGCCCGACGGCGTCGAGGACGACGCGCCGGCGGTACCAGGGCGGGGCCGCGGCGTCCCGCTCACCGAGGATCGTGCTCATCGGCGGCCGGCCCGCACGCCCTCGGCCAGGGACGCGGTCAGCGCGTGCAGCGCCTGCAGGCGCTCGGCGAGGTCCCCGTCGCCGCCGAGGGCGCGCACGAGGGCCGACCCGACGATGACCCCGTCCGCGTAGGCCGCGATCTCGGCCGCCTGCTCGCGCGTCGAGACCCCCAGGCCGATGCAGACGGGCAGGTCGGTGACGGCGCGGACCCGGTCGACGAGGCCGCTGGCGTCGGAGTCCACGCTGGTCCGCGCGCCGGTGACCCCCATCGTCGAGGCCGCGTAGACGAAGCCGCGGCAGGCCGCCGTGACCCGTGCGAGCCGCTCCGGGGTGCTGCTCGGGGCGACGAGGAAGATCCGGTCGAGTCCGTGCCGGTCGCTGGCGGAGATCCAGTCCTGCGCCTCGTCGGGGATGAGGTCGGGGGTGATGAGGCCGGCCCCGCCGGCGGCGGCGAGGTCGGCGGCGAACCGGTCGACGCCACGGTGGAGCACGAGGTTCCAGTAGGTCATCACCACCGGTGTGGCCCCGGCGTCGCGGACCGCCGCGACCGCGGTGAACACGTCGTCGACCCGGGCCCCACCGGCGAGCGCCGTCGCGGCGGCGTCCTGGATGACCGGCCCGTCCATGAGGGGGTCGCTGTACGGGACGCCGACCTCGACGATGTCGCAGCCCGCGTCGACGACCGTGCGCATCGCCTCGATCGACCCCTCGACGGTCGGGTACCCGACCGGGAGGTAGCCGACGAGCGCCGCGCGGCCCTCGGCGCGGCAGGACCGCAGCACCGACTCGACCCCCGAGACGGCCGTCGTCACTGGGTGCCCTCCTCGACGAGACCGAACCACGCGGCCGCCGTGTGCATGTCCTTGTCGCCCCGACCGGACAGGTTGACCAGGATCAGCCCGTCGGGGCCCAGCTCCTCGCCGAGCTGTCTGGCCCCGACGAGGGCGTGCGCCGACTCCAGTGCCGGGATGATGCCCTCGGTCCGGGAGAGCAGGGAGAACGCCTCCATGACCTGGTCGTCGGTGGCGTAGCGGTACTCGGCCCGCCCGGAGTCGCGCAGGAAGGAGTGCTCGGGACCGACGCTCGGGTAGTCCAGTCCGGCCGAGATCGAGTGCGACTCGATCGTCTGGCCGTCGTCGTCCTGCATGAGGTAGCTCATCGCTCCGTGCAGCACCCCGCGCGTCGCGGACGAGGCCGCGAAGCGTGCCGCGTGGCGGCCGGTCTCGATGCCCTCGCCCCCGGCCTCGACGCCGACGAGCCGGACCCCGGCGTCGCCGACGAAGCGGTGGAAGATGCCCATCGCGTTGGACCCGCCGCCGACACAGGCGACGACGGCGTCGGGGAGACGCCCGGTGAGCTCGAGGACCTGGGCGCGGGCCTCCTCGCCGATGACGGCGTGGAAGTCGCGGACCATCTCGGGGAACGGGTGCGGCCCGGTGACCGTGCCGATGGCGTAGTGCGTGGTGCGGACGTTGGTGACCCAGTCCCGCATCGCCTCGTTGATGGCGTCCTTGAGCGTGGCGCTGCCGTGCTCGACGGCGACGACCGTGGCGCCGAGGATCTGCATCCGGGCGACGTTGAGCGCCTGCCGCTCGGTGTCGACCTTGCCCATGTAGACGGTGCACTCCAGGCCCATGAGGGCGGCGGCGGTGGCCGTGGCGACGCCGTGCTGGCCGGCACCGGTCTCGGCGATGATCCGGGTCTTGCCCATCCGCTTCGTGAGGAGGGCCTGGGCGAGGACGTTGTTGATCTTGTGCGAGCCCGTGTGGTTGAGGTCCTCGCGCTTGAGGAGGACCCGGGCGCCGCCGCAGTGCGCGGCGAACCGGGGCACCTCGGTGATGATGCTCGGGCGGCCGGTGTACGTCGCGTGGAGGCGGGCGAGCTCGGCCTGGAACTCCGGGTCGACCGCGGCCTTCTGCCGCGCCTCGTCGATCTGCTCGAGGGCCGGCACGAGCGCCTCGGGGACGTACCGGCCGCCGAACTCACCGAAGCGGCCCGCGGGCGGCAGGTCCTCGACGGTCAGGTCCGCCGCCGACCCGTCGTCGTTGCTCATGAGACCTCCTGGATGGCTCCGGACCGCACGATCGCGGCTGCGGCTCCTCGTGGGTCGCCGGTGCGGACCAGGGCCTCCCCGACGAGGACGACGTCGGCGCCCTGGGCCGCGTAGGACGCCGCCTCGGCCGGGCCGGTGATGCCCGACTCGGCGACCGCGACGACACCGCGCGGGAGGATCGGGCGGAGCCGCGAGAACGTGTCGGGGTGCACCTCGAGGGTCTTGAGGTTGCGGGCGTTGACCCCGATGACACTGGCACCGGCGTCGACGGCGCGCTGGGTCTCGTCCTCGTCGTGGACCTCGACGAGCGCGGTCATCCCGAGCTCGCCGACCCGCGCGAGAAGGGAGCGCAGGGTGGCGTCGTCCAGCGCCGCGACGATGAGGAGCACGAGGTCGGCGCCGTGGGCCCGGGCCTCCCACACCTGGTAGTCGGTGACGACGAAGTCCTTGCGGAGCACCGGGACCTCGACCGCGCTGCGGACCGCGTCCAGGTCGGCGAGGCTGCCGCCGAAGCGCCGCCGCTCCGTGAGCACCGAGATGGCGCTCGCTCCCCCGTCGGCGTAGGCCATGGCCAGGGCCGCGGGGTCGGGGATGTCCGAGAGGGCGCCCTTGCTCGGGCTGGCGCGCTTGACCTCGGCGATGAGCGAGAGCCCGGGCCGGCGCAGCACCGACTCGGCGTCGCGGGCCGGCGGCGCCGTGAGCACCGCGGCCTGCAGGTCGGCCAGGGACGTGGCCCGCTCGCGCTCGGCCAGGTCCGCGCGGACGCCGGCGACGATGTCGTCGAGGACGGAGGTCATGGGTGACCTGCCGTCACCGGATCGACGGTTCCCGCTCGGGGTCGCGTCCGGCGGCGCCGTACCCGGCCATCGAGAGGACCTTGCCGGCCACCCCGCCGACGACCGCGAGCACCGCACCGCCGACGAAGAGCCACACGTTGGGGAACACCACCGCGAACGACATGATGGTCGACGCGACGATGATGATCGCCACCGCCGTCCAGGCCGCCACGCTGTGGCCGTGGTCTTCGTGCTCGTCCATGGGGTCCACCCTAGGTCTCGTGGGCCGGCGGCGGTCGGGCCCGCCTGTCTCGGTCACCGATTCTGTCAGGTCCGGCGGTCGTCGCCGACGTCGGTCGGGTCGCGTCCGGCCGAGAGGTCGTCCCACGCGCTGCTGACCCGCTCGCCGCGGGAGCCGGCGACGTGGCCCTCACCCGCGGCCGGGGCCTCGTACCGGCGGGACGGGGCTGCCCAGCGTCGGCGGCCGACGGCGGCCAGGACGAGGGCACCCACGACGAGCGCGAGCGCCACCAGCGCCACCCACGGCCAGACCGTCGTGGCGGCGACCGCCTCGACCGACCCGGTGCGGCCGACCCGCCGGGCAGCGACGGGCCCGAGCGCCGCGGACGGGTCGAGGACCACCCGGAGCGTCAGCGCGGCGGCGAGGGCGACGCAGGCGGCCCACAGGAGGAGGCCGATGACCCGTCCGACCCGGCCGGTGGCCACGACCGCGACGGCGGCGGCGGCCACCGCGAGGGCGACGGCCGACAGCCCGGGTGCGACCTCGGCCCCGGTGGCCACGACCCGGCTCCCCCCGAGGACGGCGTCGGCGACGGTCCCGCTCACCCAGGGGCGCAGGCCCGCCAGGAGCAGCACCCCCGACCCGACGAGCGCGACGAGGACCACCGGGCCCTTGCCGGTCAGCCGCCTCATGTGACGGTCCGCATCGCACCGGCCGTCGCCACCGCACGCAGGACGGCTGCCGCCTTGGCGACGCACTCCTCGTGCTCGCGGACGGGGACCGAGTCGGCGACGATCCCGGCCCCGGCCTGCACGTAGGCGGTGCCGTCCTTGACGACCGCGGTGCGGATGGCGATCGCCATGTCGAGGTCGCCGTGGAAGTCGAGGTACCCGACGACGCCGCCGTAGATCCCCCGGCGTGAGGGCTCGTAGCGTTCGATGAGCTCGAGGGCCCGGGGCTTGGGCGCCCCCGACAGGGTGCCGGCGGGGAACGTCGAGACGAGGACGTCGTAGGCCGACGCACCCGGGCGGGTCTCCCCGACGACGGTGGACTCGATGTGCATGACGTGGCTGTAGCGGCGGACGTCCATGAACTCGACGACGTCCACGGTCCCGGGGCGGCAGACGCGCTGGAGGTCGTTGCGGCCGAGGTCGACGAGCATCACGTGCTCGGACCGCTCCTTGGGGTCGGCGAGCAGCTCGTCCTGGAGCCGGACGTCGTCCTCGGGGGTCTTGCCACGGGGCCGGGACCCGGCGATCGGGTGGGTGATGGCCTGCTCGCCGGTGACTCGCACCAGCGCCTCGGGCGAGCTGCCGACGATCGCGTACGACGACCCGTCCGGGGCGGGCAGCCGGAACAGGTACATGTACGGGCTCGGGTTCGACGCGCGCAGGGCCCGGTAGACCTCGAGCGGGTCGGCCGGGCAGTCGAGGGCGAAGCGCTGCGAGAGGACGACCTGGAACACCTCTCCCGCGCGGATGTCCTCCTTGGCGAGCTCGACGATCTCCTCGTAGCGCTCGGGGGTCGTGTTGGACCGGACCCGGCGCAGCGCCTCCTCGGCCCCCGGGACGTCGACGACGGCCACCGTGCTGGGCGCGGGGGCGGCCAGGGCGGCCGTCATCGCGTCGAGGCGGGCGACGGCGTCGGCCCACGCCGGCTCGACCCGGTCGTCGGTGTCGTCGTAGTTGACGGCGTTGGCCACGAGCAGGATGGAGCCGTCGGCGTGGTCGAGCACGGCGAGGTCGGTGGCGAGGGTCATCGCGAGCTCGGGAAGGCCGAGCTCGTCGGGCAGGTCGGCGGGGACCCGCTCCCACCGCCGGACGGCGTCGTAGGAGATCGCGCCGACCATGCCGCCGGTCAGCGGCGGGAGCCCGGCGATCGGCGGGGTCGCGAGTGCCTCCATCGTCGCGCGCAGGGCGTCCGTGGCGAGGCCCTCGGTGGGGACCCCGACCGGCGGCTCGCCGATCCAGTGGGCCCGGCCGTCCTTCTCGGTGAGGGTGGCACGGCTCCCGGCCCCCACGATGGACCAGCGCGACCACACCCCCCCGTGCTCGGCGGACTCCAACAGGAAGGTGCCGGGCCGGTCCCCCGCCAGCTTGCGGTAGACCCCGACCGGGGTCTCGCCGTCACCCATGAGGCGGCGGACGACGGGAATGACCCGGCGGTCCCGGGCCAGGACGCCGAAGGTGTCGAGCCCGGGCCAGGTCTGCCCGTACGCGAGGTCGGGGGTCTCGGCGGTCGGTGCCGCGGCGGTCATGCCGGACCGCCGACAGCGGCCCCGAGGTCGAGGGCGTCGAAGCAGGTCCGGTCGCCGGTGTGGCAGGCAGCGCCCACCTGGTCCACCCGGACGAGCAGGGCGTCGCCGTCACAGTCCAGCGCCACCGACCTCACGTGCTGGACGTGCCCGGAGGTGTCGCCCTTGCGCCAGTACTCCTGCCGGCTCCGGGACCAGAAGGTCACCCGCCCCTCGGTGAGGGTGCGGCGCAGGGCCTCGTCGTCCATCCAGCCGAGCATGAGGACCTCGCCGGTGTCGTGCTGCTGCACGACGGCGGCGACGAGGCCGGCGGCGTCACGGGTGAGGCGAGCAGCGACCGCGGGGTCGAGGACGGCGTCGGAGGTCGGCACCGTCCCATTCTGCCGTGACCGCCCAGGTGGGTCTGCACGACATCCGATCGGCGCCCCGCACCGAACTCCTGCGGGTCGTCGTGGATCCCTGTGGTCCAGGTCTGCGACCCGTCGACGCGCGGGTGCAGGCCCGCGCCCCTTCGAAGGGAAGACCACCATGGCAGGGACATCACGACGCGGGCTGTTGGCCGCGGCAGGGACGGGGACGGCCATCGCCGTCGTCGCCACCGCGAGCCGGGCGGCCGCCGCCCCGCGCTCGCGGGACGAGGCGCTCGGGGAGCTCGACGGGGCGGTCCTCGTCGCCTTCATCGAGGACCCGGGCACCGGGATCATCTCGCTGATGGTCGGCGAGGACGAGGTCGAGATCCACGACCCGGCGCTCGTGCGCAAGCTGGTCTCGGCAGCGGGGGGGAAGGCCTGATGTCCTCCCACCGCGAAGCCCCGGAGATCTCCAAGGACCCGGTCGCCGACAACACCGACGTCTACGCCTTCGTCAGCCCGGACAAGCCGGACACCGTCACCCTCATCGCGAACTTCATCCCGTTCCAGAACCCCCAGGGCGGGCCGAACTTCTTCGAGTTCGGGGACGACGTCCTGTACGAGATCAAGATCAGCAACTCCGGCACGGCCGGCGAAGCCGACGTGGCCTACCGGTTCCGGTTCACCACCGAGATCCGCAACGCCAAGACCTTCCTCTACAACACCGGGCCGATCACCTCGATCAGCGACACCGCCTGGAACCGGCCCCAGTACTACTCGGTGTCCCGGTACCAGAAGGGACAGGGGTGGGCGCAGCTCGCCGATCGCCTCCCCTGCCCGCCGGTCAACGTCGGCCCCCGCAGCACCCCGAACTACTCGCAGCTGGCCGGCCAGGCCGTCCAGCGGATCCGGGGTGGCCGCACGGTGTTCGCCGGGCAGCGGGCCGAGGGTTTCCACGTCGACCTCGGCAGCATCTTCGACCTCGGCACCCTGCGCCCGTTCCAGATGGCGCACCTGATCCCCTCCGCCACCGCGGCCGGGGTCAACGGGACCCAGGGCCTCAACGTGCACAGCATCGCCATCCAGGTACCGGCCACCGACCTCACCGCAGGCGGCGTGCGCCCCACGGACCCGATGGCCGCCACCTCGGTCATCGGGGTGTGGGCCACGGCCAGCCGGCAGAAGACCCGCATCCTGCGCAAGGACGGGCGCGAGGCGAAGAACACCGGCCCCTTCCAGCAGGTCTCGCGGCTGGGCAACCCGCTGTTCAACGAGGTCATCACCCCGATGGCCGAGAAGGACGCCTGGAACGCCACGCCACCCCAGGACGACCGGCGGTACGCCCCGTACGTCGCGCGGCCCGAGCTGGCGGGGCTGCTGCCCGTGCTCTATCCCGGGGTGTTCCCCAACCTCGCGGGGTACGCCAAGGACCGGGCCGACCTGCTGGCGATCCTGCTCACCGGGATCCCCGGCGGAGTCGTCCCGGGCTTCCAGAACTACACCGGGACCAACCAGGCGGACATGCTCCGTCTCAACGTCGCGGTCCCGCCGACCGCCGAGCCCGACCCCATCGGGCTGGTCGCCGGTGACCCGGCCGGGTTCCCCAACGGCCGGCGGCCGGTCGACGACGTCGTGGCGATCGAGCTGCGGGCCGTCGCGGGGGCCACGATCCCCCTCGTCGACCCGTCGTACACCCCGGACGCGGCCAGCGGCGGGCTGACCGACGGCACCTCGAACACCAACCCGCCGTTCCTCGACGAGTTCCCCTACCTCGGCACCCCCGCCGGGGGGTACCAGACGACGCCGGGAACGCCGGGCGGCGCCTCGTAGCGGCACCCTCTCGCCCGCGGCCGGCCGGGCGCTCCCCCGGCCGGCCGCGGGCACCCCCCGACCCCCTGCAGCCACCCCGCACCGAAGGACCGCCATGACCCTGGAGAACCCGCACGCCGGCCAAGGCCCGGTGCTGCTCGACATCGGCGGCGACGTCGGCGCCCTGATCGTCACCATGCCCGCCGACACGGCCGGCCTCGAGGTCGAGCTCCGCCCCGCCGGCGCGACCGCCGCGGGCCGCCACCACGACCACCCTCACTACCCCCACGTCGGGGTCGTCGCCCGGCCCGCCGACGGGCGGATCGTGCACTCCCTGGTGTACCCGTCGGTCCAGGCCGGCGACTACGAGCTGTGCCCGATCCCGGGTGACGTCGTCGCGCTCGCCGTCACCGTCGTGGGCGGCGAGGTGACAGATCTGGACTGGCCGCCCCGACCCGACGCGCCCCGGTGACCGCCACCCCGTCCGGGGCGGGCTGCAGCCGGCGGTCGAGGGCGATGACGGCGGCGAACAGGGCCGCGAAGAGGACGAGGATCCCGAGGCTCACGGCGACGACGCCGCCGACGCCGGACTCCTGGTGGTCGAGGAAGGGGTAGGGGTACCACCCGGTCGCCACGCCCACGGTGACGGTGACCGCCAGCCAGGCCAGCGGCCAGAGCACGGCCTCGGCCGCGGTCCGCCAGGCCGTCCGCGGGCGTGGCCCCGCAACGGCCCACGCGGCGAGCGCGAGAACCGGGACGACGAGGTGGAGCAGGGTGTCGGCGACCCGGCTCGCGCCCTCGAGGTCGAGCAGCGGGCGGAGGAGGACGAAGTGGACCAGGCCGGTGACGGTGATGCCCACGAGGGCCGCCAGGCGCACCGGTCGCCACCACCGGCCGTCCCGGCCCGGGTCACGAGCCAGCTGCCACGCGGTGACCGCGACGAGGACGTTGCTCTGGATCGTGAAGTAGGACACGAGCCGCACCAGCCGCGTCGCGAGCCCGGGGACCTCGGTCTCGTCGAGGACGGACGCCCCACTGACGACGAGCGCGGTCTGGAGCACGAGGGCGAGGGTGGCCACCAGGGCCACGACCAGGTGGAGGAGGCGCGCGCGCTGGGGAGTCACGCCGATCAGCGTAGGGGCGGCGGATCCGGTTCTGCGGGAGGCGTTGCGCGCGGGGCGGGCCCGGTCAGCGCACCGGCAGCCCGTCGGCGCGCAGGGCGTCCTTGACCTCGCCGATCGTCAGCTCGCCGAAGTGGAAGACGCTGGCGGCGAGCACGGCGTCGGCACCGGCCTCGACGGCCGGCGCGAAGTGACCGACGGCGCCCGCTCCCCCGCTGGCGACGACCGGGACGGTGACGGCGGCCCGGACGAGGCGGATCAGCTCGAGGTCGAAGCCGTCCTTGGTGCCGTCGGCGTCCATCGAGTTGAGCAGGATCTCGCCGACCCCCAGGGCCTCGGCACGCGCACACCACTCGACCGCGTCGACGCCGGTGCCGGTGCGACCCCCGTGGGTCGTCACCTCGAAGCCCGCGACGACCCGGCCCGCCTCGTCGCGGCGGCGCCGGACGTCCGCCGACAGCACGAGCACCTGGGCCCCGAAGCGGTCGGCGGTCTCGGCGATGAGGGCCGGCCGGGCGATGGCCGCCGTGTTGACGCCCACCTTGTCGGCGCCCGCGCGCAGCAGCCGGTCGACGTCGGCCACGGTGCGCACCCCGCCGCCGACCGTCAGGGGGATGAAGACCTCCTCGGCGGTCCGGGCGACGACGTCGTACATGGTCGCCCGGTCGCCGCTGCTCGCGGTGACGTCGAGGAAGGTCAGCTCGTCGGCGCCCTGCAGCCCGTACTGACGGGCGAGGGCGACGGGGTCGCCGGCGTCCCGCAGCCCGCGGAAGTTGACGCCCTTGACGACCCGGCCCGCGTCGACATCGAGACAGGGGATGACACGGACGGCGACCGACACCGGGCCAGCCTAGTCGCGACGCTAGGGTCACCTTCCGTGTGGTTCCAGGTCACGGACCCCGCCGACCCCGTAGACGTCGACGCCGTCCTCACCCAGCTGAGCGCAGCCGCGCCGCGGTGCGGGGCGGTCCGGGTCGTCGCGGTCGACGGCCCGAGCGGCTCCGGCAAGACCACGCTCGCGAAGGCCCTCGTCGAGGCCCTCTCCTGCCCCGTGGTCCACATGGACGAGCTGTTCCCGGGGTGGGACGGTCTCGCCGAGGCGGTGCCGCTGCTCGTCGACCAGGTGCTGCTCCCCCTCTCCCGGGGTGAGCGAGCCCGCTACCGCCTGTGGGACTGGGACGCCGGCACCTGGGGTGGCACCCGCGAGGTCGAGCCCGGCCCCCTGCTCGTCGTCGAGGGATGCGCCTCCAGCGTCGGCGTGGCCGGGGACCTGGCCGCGGTGCGGGTCTGGGTGGAGGCCCCACCGTCGGAGCGGATGCGCCGCGGCCTGGCCCGCGACGGCGAGGCGTACCGGCCGCACTGGGAGCGCTGGGCCGCTCAGGAGGCGGCGCTGTTCACGGCCGACGGCACCCGCGCGCGCGCCGACGTCGTCGTCTCCACCGGCAGCCCTCCATGACGGCGACGGGCCGGGCCCGCACGGCGCTCGGCGGTGGCCGCGTGGCCCTCGAACGGGGCCTGCGCCGGCTCCGGGACCGCCTCGTCTTCCTCGCGCAGATCGGCGTCGCCGTCGTCCTCGCCTGGACGCTCGCCCGTGAGGTCCTCGGCCACCCGCAGCCGTTCTTCGCCCCCGTCACGGCGATCCTCTGCCTCGGCCTCACCTACGGTCAGCGGCTGCGGCGGATCGTCGAGGTGAGCCTCGGAGTGGCGATCGGGGTCCTCGTGGGGGACGTCGTCGTCCTGCTGCTCGGCAGCGGTGGCTGGCAGATGGCCCTGGTCGTCATGGCGGCCATGTCCATCGCGATCGTCGTCTCCACCGGTCCCCTCGTCATCATCCAGGCCGGGGTGCAGTCGGTGTTCATCGTCGCCTTCGTGTCCTCGACCACCGAGGGCGTCGACCGATGGCTGGACGCCGTGCTCGGCGGGCTCGTCGCCCTCGTCATCGGCGCCGTGGCGCCCACCACTCCCCTGGCCAGGCCACGCGCCGAGGCGGCCCGGACGGTCCGCGCGATCGGGCAGACCCTGCGAGACGTCGCGACCGCCCTGCGTGCCGGCGACCGGGCGGCGGCCGCCGCCGCGCTCGAGGAGGCCCGATCCATCGAGGACCAGCTCGCGGACCTGCGGACGGCTGCGGCCGAGGGGATCGCCGTGGTCCGGCACTCCCCCCTGCTGCGGAGCCACCGCCCGCAGGCGGTCGCGGCCTCGGCCCTCGTCGTGCCCCTCGACCGGTGCGTCCGCAACCTGCGGGTGCTCGCGCGCCGTGCCGCGGTCGCCGTCCGTCGGAACGAGCCGGTGCCGGAGCGGTACGTCGACCTCGTCGCAGAGCTCGCGCGGGCCGCCGACGACCTCGCGCGCGTCCTCGACGAGCACACCCAGCCCGCGGCGCGCGGCCGGGTCGTCCTCACCCGGGTGGCCGGGCTGTCCGCCCGGGCCGAACCCGCGGCCGGGCTGTCGGCCGAGATGATCCGCGGCCAGGTGCGGTCGATGGTCGTCGACCTCCTCGTCGTCGCCGGTCTCGACGACGACGAGGCGCTCCAGCTGGTCCCGGAGTCGCATCTCCCGTGAGCCACGACGTGGCTCGCACCCCGGCGGTGGCACGATGCGTCGGTGAGCGAGCCGCGGACCCCGCCGATCCCCCGCTGGGCCGTCGTCGTGGGGCTCGTCCTCGTCGCGGCCAACCTGCGCACCCTCATGGCGAGCCTGCCGCCGCTGGTCCTCGACGTCCGGGCCGACCTCGGGCTCTCGAACACGATGGTCGGCGTCCTCACGACCCTGCCGGTCCTGTGCATGGGCCTGCTCGCGCCCGTCGCGAACCAGGTCGGCCGGCGGGTGGGGCCCTCGACGGCCGTCGGGTACGGCGTCGGGCTCATCCTCGTCGGCCTCGCGGTGCGCGGTGTCGGCGGCGGCCAGGTCTGGTCGCTCTACGCGGGCACGTTCGTCGCGGGCGCCGGCATCGCCGTCGCGGGAACGTTGCTGCCGGGCATCGTGAAGTCCGTGTTCCCGCCGCACCGCTCGGGCTTCGGCACCGGGCTGACGATGATGGCGATGATGGGGGGCGCCGCCATCGCGTCGGCGACCGCCGTCCCGCTCGCCGGGGCCTTCGGTGGATGGTCGGGATCGCTGCTGGCCTGGGTGCCTCTCGCGGCGGTCGCCCTCGTGGCCTGGATGCCGACGCTGCGGCTCGCCCGGACCCGCGCGGTGGGTCGCCCGGTGGACACCGGGTCGTCCGCCCTGCCCTGGGGCAGCGTCACCGCCTGGATCCTCGCCGCGTACCTGTCGTTCCAGTCCTGGCAGTTCTACTCGGCGCTCGCGTGGCTGGCCCCGACCTACGAGTCGTTCGGCTGGAGCGCCCGGGACTCCGGTCTGCTCATGTCGGTCTTCACCGGGGCTCAGCTCGCGTCGGGACTGATGGCGCCGACGCTGCTGGACCGCGTGCGCGACCCCCGCATGCTGCTCGCCGGGACGACCGCGCTCGGCGGGCTGGGCCAGGCCGGGGTGTGGCTCGCCCCCGGCGCCGCCCCGTGGATGTGGGCGCTGCTCATCGGGGCCGGTCAGGGCGCGTGCTTCGCCCTCGGGCTCGGGCTGCTCGTCCGGTACTCCGCGACACCGCGGGACAGCGCCCGCCTCACCGCGATGGCGTTCCTCGTCAGCTACACGGTCGCGTCGGCCGGCCCGACGACGATGGGGGCCGTGCACGACGGAACCGGCTCGTACGCGTGGCTGTGGGGCGCACTGACGCTCGTCGCCCTCCCCCAGCTGGCCGCGGTCATCCGCCTGCGGCCGGAGTCGCCCCCGGTCGGTGGCCGCGAGCCGGACCGGGCCGGCGCCTGACGTCAGCCGGCCGTGGCACGGCGCGGGCGGCGAGCCTCGACGAGCCGCGTGAGCCGCGCGGCCTCGTCCCGACCGCTCGGCCCGTCGACCCGCTGGATCGCCATGACCGCGAGGTCCTCGCCGTCCTCGAGCTCCAGGGTGACCCACGGGTCGCCGTCGGGGAAGCGGACCTCGACGATCTCGTCCCACCCGACGGTCGTGGTCAGCACGAGGTTGCGCACGGTGAGGCCCTCGGCCCCGGGCACGGCGCGGATCCCGGCGTAGCGCCAGATGAAGCCCCCGACGAGGAGCCCGAAGGCCACGAGGGCGCCCTGGTCGACGACGTTCCACTGACCGCTCACGCCCATGCCGACGGCGACCGCGGTCGACACCAGGATGAAGGTCGACCCGACGACCTGTGGCACCACGCGGCCGCGGCGCGGACGGAAGGGTGCGTCCAGGGCCACCCCGGGCCGGGTCACAATCGGCACGCGGTGATGTCGGTGACCAGGATCGCCCGGGCACCGAGGTCGTACAGCTCGTCCATCACGGTGTTCGTCACGGCCCGCGGGACCATCGCCCGCACCGCGCACCAGTCGTGGTTCTGCAGCGACGAGACGGTGGGGCTCTCGAGGCCAGGGGTGATGCCGCACGCCCGGTCGACGAGGGCGGCCGGCACGTCGTAGTCGAGCATCACGTAGTGCCGGGCGGTGACGACCCCGAGCAGGCGGCGGCGCAGCACCTCGATCGCGGCCTGGTCCTCGCTGGTGCTCCGCCGCACGAGCACGGCCTCGCTGCGCAGGATCGGGTCGCCGAACACCTCCAGGCCCTGGCTGCGCAGGGTCGCTCCGGTCTCCACCACGTCGGCGATGACGTCCGCGACACCGAGGGTGATCGCGGTCTCGACGGCGCCGTCGAGCCGGACGACCTCTGCGCTCACCCCGTGGTCGGCGAGGTGCTTCTCGACGAGGCCCTCGTAGGAGGTCGCGACGCGGTGCCCGGCGATGTCCTCGATGCGGGACGCCGTGCCGGGCCGCGCGGCGTAGCGGAACGTCGAGCTCCCGAAGCCGAGCGCCATGATCTCGACGGCGGCCGAGCCGGAGTCGAGGAGGAGGTCGCGGCCGGTGATGCCGCAGTCGACGGTGCCGGAGCCGACATAGACGGCGATGTCCCGGGGGCGCAGGTAGAACAGCTCGACGTCACCGGCCTCGTCGCGGACGACGAGCTCCTTGGAGTCGCGGCGGATGCGGTAGCCGGCTTCCCGCAGCATGGCGGCGGCCGGGTCGGCGAGCGATCCCTTGTTCGGGACGGCGATGCGCAGCATGGGTCGTGGTCCTCGGGGTCAGAGGTGGGCGTAGACGTCGTCAAGGGTCAGGTCGCTCGCGAGCATGAGCACCTGGAGGTGGTACAGCAGCTGGCTGATCTCCTCGGCGGTCCGCTCGCGGCCCTCGTGCTCGGCGGCCATCCACACCTCGGCCGCCTCCTCGACGATCTTCTTGCCGATCGAGTGGACTCCGGCGTCGAGGGCGGCCACGGTGCCGGAGCCCTGGGGCCTGGTGCGGGACAGCTCGCCGAGCTCGGCGAACAGCGCGTCGAAGGTCTTCACGAGAGACAAGGGTACGGGGCGACGACGGCTCTCCGGCGCGCTGTCCGGTCGGCGCGAGCCGCCCGAACCGTACCCCCTCCGACCAATAGGTCACGCCGGGTACGGCACAGACCGTCCCTGCTGTGACCTATTGGTCGATGTGGGAACGGTCAGCCGACCGGGGCCGGCTCCCGGGTGGCCGCCGCCGCGGACTCACGGGTCACCTTGACCCAGCGCGTGAACCCGTAGACGACGAAGAGTCCGTAGAAGATGTACATGACCGACGTCGGCACGTAGCCCGTCGCGAAGCCCAGCGGGACCCCGACGAGATCGACACCGATCCACGCGAGCCAGAACTCGTTCCAGCCCCGGGCCATCGCGTAGGTCGCGACGATCGAGCCGACGAAGATCCACGCGTCGCTCCAGTAGAACCACCACTGCGGCGCCCAGAACGGGTTCGGCGACAGGTTCCACAGGGCGACGAAGACCTCGTGGACGACGACGGTCCCGACGAGCCATCCGCCGGCGAGGACCAGACGTTCGCGCGCGGTCATCCACCGCGGCATGACCGCGGGCGCGCCGCCGGAGCCCCCGGTGGCCCGGCGGTACTGGGCCCAGCGGACCCAGCCGTAGATGCTCACGACGATGAAGAAGACCTGCCGGCCGGACTGGCCGAACAGCGGGACGCGCTCGTCCGCGCCGAACGCGGCGCCGACGTAGACGAAGAACAGCATGATGTTCGCGACGATCCCGACGGGCCAGGCCCACACCACCCGGCGCATCCCGAACCAGGCGGAGGCGATGCCGATGGTGACCCCGAGCACCTCCAGCCAGTGCAGCTCGTAGGCACCGATCGGGATCGCGGCGTCGATGACCTGCTGGAAGAGGTTGTGCGACGGGTCGGTTGCGGCGACGAGCGCGTTCACCCGGGCACTCCGCGCAGCGTGACCGCGGTGGACACGGCGGCCGTCGCGGCCTCGTGCCCCTTGTCCTCCCGCGAGCCGGGGAGCCCGGCCCGGTCGCGGGCCTGCTCGTCGTCGTCGCAGGTCAGCACCCCGAAGCCCACGGGGACCCCGGTGCGGACAGCGACCTCGGTGAGCGCAGCCGTGGCGCTCTGGCAGACGTACTCGAAGTGCGGGGTCCCTCCACGCACCACGACGCCCAGGGCGACGAGGGCGTCATGCGTCGGCGCGAGACGGGCACACGCGACGCCCAGCTCGAACGTGCCGGGCACCCGGACGACGAGCGGCTCCTCGACGCCGGCCTCCGCGAGCGCGCGTCGGGCCCCGTCGAGGAGCCCGTCCATGACCTCCTCGTGCCAGGACGCCGCGACGACGGCGACACGGAGCCCGCGTCCGTCGGCTCGCACGGTGGGTGCTCCGGTACCGCTCATCGGTGGGGTCTCCTCGGTGTCTGGGGGTCAGGCGGACGTGGCGTCGTCGGCGGGGTCGAGGACGAGGTCGTGCCCCATCCGGTCCCGCTTGGTGCGCAGGTAGGCGGCGTTCGTCGGCAGCGGGGCCGTGCGCAGCCGTTCGACGGCCGACACCTCGATGCCGTGCGCCCGCAGGCCCGCGACCTTGGCCGGGTTGTTCGTCAGCAGGCGGAGGGAGCCGACCCCGAGGTCGGTGAGGATCCCCGCTGCCACGGAGTAGTCGCGGGCGTCGACGGGCAGGCCGAGCTCGACCTGGGCGTCGACGGTGTCGCGGCCCTGGTCCTGCAGCTCGTAGGCGCGGAGCTTGTCGGCCAGGCCCACTCCCCGACCCTCGTGGCCGCGCAGGTACACGACCGCTCCGCCGTCGGCGGCCACCAGCTCCAGGGACCGGTCCAGCTGGGGCCCGCAGTCGCAGCGCTGCGAGCCGAACACGTCACCGGTCAGGCACTCCGAGTGCAGCCGGACCAGCGGAGCCCGGCCGCCGAGGCCGCGGGGGCTCACGAGCGCGAGGTGCTCGTCCCCGGTCACCGTGTCCCGGTAGGCGAGGGCGCGGAACGTCCCGTGCGCGGTCGGCATCGTGGTGTCGGCGGCCCGCTGGACCCGGTCGTGCCGCTGCCGCCAGGCGACGAGGTCGGCGATGGTGAGCACCGGCAGGTCGTGCTCCGCGCCGAGCGCGAGGACACCGCCCAGCCGGGTCATCGTCCCGTCGTCCTCGACGAGCTCGCCGATGACCCCCACGGGCTGGAGGCCCGCGAGCCGGCACAGGTCGACGGTGGCCTCGGTGTGGCCGGGCCGGACCAGCACCCCGCCGGGGCGCGCCCGCAGCGGGATGACGTGACCGGGCCGGATCAGGTCCTGCGCGGTCGACGCCGGGTCGGCCAGCACCCGCGCGGTCCGGGTGCGGTCCGCGGCCGAGATCCCGGTCGTCACCCCCGCCGCCGCGTCGACCGTCACCGTGTACGCGGTCCGCAGCGGGTCGTGGTTGTCGCGGACCATGAGCGGCAGTCCGAGGCGGTCGGCGATCACGTCGGGCATCGGCGCGCAGAGGTAGCCCGAGGTGTGCCGGACGGTCCAGGCCGTCCACTCCGCGGTCAGCGTCTCGGCGGCGAGCACGACGTCGCCCTCGTTCTCGCGGTCGGCGTCGTCGACGACGAGAACCGGCCGGCCCGCGCGCAGGGCGGTCAGCGCCTCCTCGACGGTGGCGAGGGTGGGGGTGGGGCGTGGGCTGGTCATGCGGAGACCTCCGTACGGGCGAGGCGCGCGTCGAGCAGGCGCTCGACGTACTTGGCGAGCACATCGACCTCGAGGTTGACGAGGTCACCCACCGCCGTCCCGCCGAGGGTGGTGAGCTCGAGCGTCGTGGGGATGAGCGAGACCGAGAACGTGTCGTCGGTGACGTCGACGACGGTCAGCGACACCCCGTCGACCGTGATCGAGCCCTTCTCGACGAGGTAGCGGGCGAGCTCCCGAGGCATGGCGAACCGGACGACCTCCCACCGCTCCCCTGGCTCGCGGGCGGTCACCGTGGCCGTGCCGTCGACGTGCCCCTGGACGACGTGGCCGCCGAAGCGCGAGGACGCCGCCATCGCCCGCTCGAGGTTGACCCGCGCGCCCGGCGCGAGCGCGCCGAGGCTGCTGCGGGTCAGCGTCTCGGCCATGACGTCGACGGTGAACGCCCCGCCTCCGTGCTCGACGACGGTGAGGCAGACGCCGTTGACGGCGATGGAGGCGCCGTGCACGGCGTCGGACGTGACGAGCGGTCCGTGGACGGTGAGTCGTGCGGAGTCGGCGCCCCGCTCGATGGCGGTGACGGTGCCGAGCTCCTCGATGATGCCGGTGAACACGGGTCAGCTCCTCGTCGTCGTGGGTCGGGCGGTGATGCGCACGTCGCCACCGAGGACGGTGACGTCGCTGGTCTCGAGGCGCAGCGCGTCGGTGATGGACGTGATGCCCAGGTCGCCGACGCCGGCGGCGCCCGCGCCGAGCAGCGCCGGCGCGACGTAGGCCACGACCTCGTCGACGAGGCCGGCCCGCAGGAACGCGGCCGCGAGCGTGGGGCCGCCCTCGAGGAGGACGTGGTGCACCCCGCGAGCGGTCACGGCGGCCAGGGCCTCCGCCGGGTCGTGGCGCTCGACGACCAGCGTCTCGGCGGCGTCGTCGAGCACCCGGGCGCCGGACGGCAGCGGGCGCCGCCCGAGGACGACCCGCAGAGGCTGCCGCCCGGGCACCGATCCGTCCGCGGGTCGCACCGTGAGGGCGGGGTCGTCGGCGAGCACGGTGCCGGTGCCGACGAGCACCGCGCCGCACCGGGAGCGCAACCGGTGGACGTCCGCGCGGGCGGCCTCCCCGGTGATCCAGCGGCTCGACCCGTCGGAGGCGGCGGCCCGGCCGTCGAGGGTCGACGCGGTCTTCCAGGTGACCCAGGGGCGCCCGGTGCGCCGCGCGAAGAGCCAGGTGCGGTTGACCGTCTCCGCCTCGGCCCGCAGCGGGCCGGCGGCCACGTCGACCCCGGACGCGGCCAGCCGCGCCGCTCCCCCGGCGGCGGCCGGGTCGGGGTCGGGCACGGCGTAGCGGACGGCGGCGACGCCCGCTGCGAGCAGCGCACCCGTGCAGGGGCCGGTGCGGCCGGTGTGGTCGCACGGCTCGAGAGTGACGTACGCGGTGCCCCCTCGCGCGGCGTCCCCGGCCTGCGCGAGGGCGTCGACCTCGGCGTGCGCGGTGCCGGCCCCGCGGTGGTGTCCGACGCCGACGACGTGACCGCCCCGGGCGGTGACGACGCAGCCGACGCGGGGGTTGGGGTCGGCCTCCGGGCCGAGCAGGGCAGCGTCGAGCGCCCGCTGCATCAGCGCGGTGTGCTCGTCCATCGTGTCCTGCCCTCGTGCCGCGAACCGGTCTGTCGGTCGGGCTCCGGGCTGATGGCCGACAGCGGCGCACCACGCAGG
This sequence comes from uncultured Actinomycetota bacterium, assembly GCA_963815545.1. Lineage (GTDB taxonomy): Bacteria > Actinomycetota > Actinomycetes > Actinomycetales > Dermatophilaceae > Phycicoccus. Next base: position 69,995 of record CAWFGY010000005.1, on the reverse strand, counting down.
TGCACCGTCGCCACGGCCGCCGACGGGACCCGAGGGTCCCACCGGCACGTGCTGCCTCCCATCCGGACTTTCACCGTCGGTCCAGGAGTTTCACCTGGTCAACCGGCCGCTGGCTGCGGCCGGGTCGCGGACTGTCACCGCCGGCTCGGAATTGCACCGACCCCGGAGCACGTACCCGGCCATTATGCGCCATCCGTGCCGTTCGGGACACCTCTGCCCTGCTGTGCGGTCGGTCACCGCCGGGTCTCAGAGGTCGTGCGCGCGCGGGTCGGCCGGGTCGAGCCCCACCGCGGTCAGGTAGCGCGACGCGGCCGCGCGGTTGACGGCGTACCGCCCGGCGTCCGGGTCCCACTTGCGATACGCGTCCGCGACCCGGCGGGTCCGCGACTCCGGCGTGGCCGCGGCGCCGGAGGTGACGACGTCGACGGTCGCCCCGATCCGTTGCGCCGCCTCGCGCACGGCGTCGATGACCCAGGCGTCCTCGTCGTCGACGGCTGCGACCCGGTGCCGCGCCCGCGGATGCTCGCGGACGACCGCGGCGATGACGGCCCGCCCGGCGGCCCGGGACCCACCATCGGCGAGGCGCGTGCGGTCGGCCGACACCCCAAGCGCAGCGGCCGCGTCGGTCACCTCCGCCCGGACGGCCGCGGCGAGCGCGTCGTCGGGCAGGGGCTCGCGCAGCTCTGCGTCCAGCGCGCGCCGGCGTGCCTTGTCGAGCCCGACGCCGGCGTGCACCAGGACCAGGTGGTCGGGGCGGACGTCTGCGAGGGCGGCCCCGAACGCCAGCAGCTCGTGCCCGGGCCGGGCCAGGTACCAGACCTCGGTGTCCGTGCGCGCGGAGGCGGGTCCCGTGGCGAGGCCTACGAGCCGGCGAGCGGCCGACCGGGCGGTGCGGACCGCACCCCGGGCCAGGGCACCGGGCCCGGTGGGGGTCCCGACCCGTCGCTGCGGACCGGTGCCCGCCGGGCCCGGCACGCCCCGGGCCGCAGGAGCGAGCGGTGCGGCCTCGGGTGCCGCCCGGCGCTCGACCCGCAGGGTGTAGCTGTGGTCGAAGTCCTCGGTCCACTCGAACTTCCACGGGTAGCGGCCAGACCCGAAGTCGAAGACGGCGACGTCACCGTCGGCGAGCACGTGGTCGAGGACGTCGTACTGGATGACCTTGCCCAGGCGGTAGTCGCGCAGGGCCGGGTCGTACGCGCTCGTCCACGACAGGAGGGTGTCGCGGTGGCGGAAGGTCGAGCGTGCCGCGAGGAGCTCACCCCCAGGGGACTCGTAGCAGAAGGTGCGCACCGCCCCGGGGGTCGCGAAGAGCCGCTCGTAGTGGGTACGTCGCTGCGGGTCCTCGTACCAGGAGTGGCGCTCGTCGCGGCCCGCGTCCTGAACGAGGTGCTGCTTCTCGGCGACGTGCAGGCGCCCCAGCCGGTGGAACATGTCCGCGTCGTCCCCGTCGTGCACGACGAAGCGCACGTCGTGGTCCCGGACCAGCTTGTTCCGGTACTTGCGGGTCTTGGACGGCAGCCCGTGGTCGCGCTCGAACGCCTCGATCCCGGCCACCCCCGCGAGCGGGATCCGGGGGTGCTCGACCTGGTGCGTCAGGTGGCGGTTCCAGCGGTCGGACGCGAGGAGGACCGAGCCCAGGTGCGACCCGGCCCGGATGTGGTCGAGCTGGAGCCGGTCCCACGCGTCGTCGGCGTCGACGTGCGCGAGCAGCGCCTTGACGACCGTCGCCACCGGCGCGGCGGGGTCGAGGACCGGTGCCATCCAGTCACCGTGGCTCGCGAAGCGCAGGACGTGCACCTCCCGGCCCTTGCTGCGGCGTCGCCGCAGCGCGAGCGGCAGGATGCCGACCACGGCGCCGTTCTGCCGTGCCACCAGGACCCGCAGCCCGAAGGTGTCGAGCCTGCCGTACGCCTCCCACCACCCCCGGACGCAGTCGAAGGTCGTGTAGAACTCGCCCCGCGGGTCGGCGACGTCGAGGCGCCGCCACTCGGCCTCCAGGGCGTCGAGCCCGGAGGTGTCATCGACGACGTCGACGTCCACGGGCCACCTCCTTGAGCCAGGCCGGGGTGGCCGGCAGCTCGACCGTCCGGTGCAGCGCGGGGATGTGCAGGAGCTGGCTGCGGGGGGTGAAGCCGAGCCGCCCGTAGGACGCCCGGCTCGCGGCGTTCACGTTCGTGATGGTCGTGACGGCGCGGCGCGCCCCGGCCTCGCGGGCGATCTCCATCCGGCGCCGGATCGTGAACGCGTGCACCCCGCGCCGCTGGAAGCCCGTGAGCGTCCGGTCGTCGAAGAGGAAGACCTCGTCCGGGCGGAGCCGCAGGGTGTGCCCGATCCGCGAGTTCGGGCCGCTGCCCGCGATCAGGTGGCACCAGCCCATGAACGCCCCCTCCGCGTCACGCACGACCCACACCTGCTCGTCGGTGCCGAGCCGCTCGCGGAGCACCGCGAGCTTGCGCGCGTTCAGCCCCTTCGGAGCGATGCGGTGGAACTCGGCGAGCAGTGCCTCGTCGGCGCGCTCGAGCCGGTAGCCACGGTCGGGTCCGGGGTCGGGCAGGTCGGTCAGGTCGCGGGCGAACGTCGTCAGACGCTCGTATCGCGGTGTCCTCGACGCCACGTGGTCCCTTCCACTCGCGGATGCCCGGCCGGTCACGGCTACGCTAGCGCAGTGGCCTCGACCCCTCCGGTGCTCGCCCTCGTGCCGCACCAGGACGACGAGCTGCTCATCATGGGGGCAGCGCTGCGCAACGCCACCGCTGCCGGTCGCGAGGTCCACCTCGTCCTCTTCGGCCTGGGTGACGGGACCGCCGTCCGGCGCCGTGACATGCCCGGACTGCTCGGGCGGGAGCCGTCACCGGAGGAGATCGGGCGGGTGCGCGACCGCGAGTTCTCCGTGTCGGCCCACCTCCTGGGGGTAGCGCGGGCGCACGTGTTCGCGGCGACGCCACGCCAGCGTGAGAAGTCCTTCACCCGGGACACGACCCACGAGGTCGTCACGGCCTGGGTGGACCGCCTGCCCGACGCCGAGGTCTGGGTCGTCAGCGAGCACGACGAGAACCCCGACCATTCCGTTCTGGGCGCGGTCGTGGCGGACCTCGCAACCCGCGGGGACCTGCGGCGCCCGGCCCGGGCCTTCGTCGCCCCCTGGTGCCGCGACCGTCTCCCCCACCCCCCGCTCGAGCGGGAGACCGCCGACATCGGCTACCGGGAGCAGTACCCGTACCGCTACACCGACGTGACGGCCGGCCAGTGGGGGGTCGGACTGAGGTCGGTGCGTGGGTACTTCGACGCGCAGCTGGAGGACCCGGCCAGCTGGAGCCACCGGCTGGAGCCGGCCGCCGGCTGACAGCAGCCGGACCTCCCCCGGTCAGCCCTCGACGACGACGCCCATCGCACGCAGGATGCCGGCGGCCCCCACGACGTCGACGTGCAGCCCCCGGATCCGGTTCGCCGTGGGGTCGATGAGGTACCCCGACGCCCCCGTGAGGTCCGTGTCGCGCAGGTCGGTGGCGGCGAACGTCGCCCCGGCGAGGTCCGCGCCGGTGAGCACGCCGCGGCGCAGGTCGGCGCCTGCGAGGTCGACCTCGTGCATCGAGCAGTCGACGAACCGGGACGAGGCGGCCTCGACGTCGCGGAAGGAGCCGAGGTCGAGGCGGCAGCGGTCGAAGTCCCAGGGTCGGGTCGACAGCGGCGAGGCACCCGCTCGGCTCCACGCCACGGCGAGCGCCTTGCAGTCGACGAACCGGCAGTCGGTGAAGCGCGACCCGTCGAGGTCGGCCATCGAGAGGTTGCAGCCGGTGAACGTGCAGTCGACGAAGGTGCACGAGCGGAGCACCGCCTTCTCGAGGACGCACCCGTCGAACCGGCACGCCTCGAACTCGGCCCCCTCCAGGACCTCCCCGGGGGCCAGTCCCTCGGTGAGGTCGGCATCGGCCAGGTAGCCGCCGGAGTCGGCGACCCGTTCGGCGAGGGTGGCCACCGTCAGTGCCGGTGCCGCTCGGCGAGTGCGCGCAGCTCCGCGATGGCGTCGGCCGCGGACTCCTTGCCATAGACCGCGGACCCGGCGACGAAGACGTCGGCCCCGGCCTCGGCGCACTGCTCGATGGTGTCGGCCGAGACGCCGCCGTCGACCTGGACCCAGATGTCGCCGCCGTGTCGGCGCACCGCCTCGCGGGCCTGCCGCACCTTGGGCATCTGGTCGGCCATGAAGGACTGACCGCCGAAGCCGGGCTCGACGGTCATGACCAGGACCATGTCGACCTCGGGGAGCAGGTCCGCGTACGGCGCGAAGTCGGTGCCGGGCTTGACCGCGAACCCGGCCCGCGCGCCGGCGGCGCGGATGGCCCGGGCCGTCGCGACCGGGTCGGCGGCGGCCTCGACGTGGAAGGTCACCGACCCGGCGCCGGCCTCGGCGTACCCCGGAGCCCACCGGTCGGGGTCCTCGATCATCAGGTGGCAGTCGAGCGGGACCGGGCTGACCTCACGCAGCCGCTCGACGACGGGCAGTCCGAGCGTCAGGTTGGGCACGAAGTGGTTGTCCATGACGTCGACGTGCGCCCAGTCGGCGGTCGAGATGGCCTCCAGCTCGGACTGGAGGTTGGCGAAGTCGGCGGCGAGGATCGAGGGCGAGATCAGCACGACCGCCACCTTAGCGACCAGGTTCGGCGGGTTCCTCGCCCCCGGGGCGGGCACGGACGTGGGCGATACGCCAGCGGCCGTCGCGCCGGAGCAGGACGTCGGTGTAGCCGTGCACCATGGTGCCGTCCGAGCCCACCCCGGGCGCCTGCGGCCCGAGCCCGCTGAGGCGGGCCGTCCCGTCGAGGACGGCGACGTCCTCGGTGAGCAGGTCGACGCGCAGCACCGTGCTCCGGTGCGAGGACCCTCGGGCCCAACCCGCGAACAGCTGCTCGAACAGCGCCCGGACCTCCCCGGAGCCACGGGCCACGTCGCCACGCGGGCTGACGAGCACCACGTCGTCGGTGAGGCAGCGGAGCATCCCGTCGACGTCGCCGCGGCCCCAGGCCTCGTCATAGTCCGACTCGACCCGGCGGACCCGGTCGGTCTCGTCCTGGGCGCCTTCCGGCGTGCCCGGGTCAGCCATCGGCCCGCTTGCGGAGCAGGGCGAGGAACATCGCGTCGGTGCCGTGGACGTGCGGCCACAGCTGGACGGTGGGCCCGTCGCCGAGGTCCGGGAGCGGGGCCCCGGCGGCGTCGGTGAGGAAGGGGCGGGCGTCGACCAGCTCGACGTCGGCGCGCTTCTTCAGGACGTCGGTGACGACGAAGCGGGTCTCGGCGACGTGCGGGCTGCACGTCGCGTAGGCCACGACCCCGCCGGGAGCGACCGCGTCCAGCGCCGACGCGAGCAGGGAGCGCTGGAGCGGGCCGAGCGTGGCGAGGTCGGACGGCTGGCGACGCCAGCGCGCCTCGGGCCGCCGCCGCAGCGCGCCGAGCCCGGTGCAGGGGGCGTCGACGAGCACCCGTGCGTAGGCACCCGGCTCGTCCTCCCCCACCTCGCGGCCGTCGGCGGTGCGGACCTCGATGCTGCGACCGGCCGACTCCGCCCGCTGGATGACGAGCGCGAGCCCGGAGCGGACGAGGTCGGCCCGGTGCGGGCTGACCTCGACGGCGGTGAGGTCGACCCCGGACTGCACGGCCAGCGCGCCGAGGACCCCGGCCTTGCCGCCCGGCCCGGCACACAGGTCGAGCCAGCGGTCCGGGAGCCCCGCCGGCACGTCCACCGCGGCCAGGGCGAGGGCCAGGTGCTGGGAGCCTTCGTCCTGCACCGCCGCGCGCCCGTCCCGGACGGCGGCGATCCGCCCGGGGTCGCCGCTGCGCAGGACCGCACCGATGGGCGAGGTGCGGCTCGGCTCGGCGTCCGCGGCACTGGTGAGGTCGTCGATGGTGCTCAGGCCGGGGCGGGCGACGAGGTGCACGCGCGGGGGCTCGTTGTTCGCCGCGAGCAGGGCGGTGAGCTCGGCGTCGACGGTCTCGGGGGTCGCGCGCCCGTGGCCGAGGAGCGAGGCGCGCAGAGCCGCGACGACCCACTCGGGGTGGGAGTGCCGGACGGCGAGGGCGGGAGCGCCGCCGTCGGCCGGGGCGACGGCCTCGGTCCAGTCCTCGAGGGTCCGCTCGCCGACCCGCCGGAGCACCGCGTTGACCAGGCCCGCGGCTCCTTGCCCGACGACCGTGCGGGCGAGCCCGACCGTCTGGTCGGCCGCGGCGTGGGCGGGCACCCGCATCCCGAGCAGCTGGTGGACCCCGAGCCGCAGCACGTCGAGGATGTTGGCGTCGATCTGCTCGGCCGGCCGGTCCGCGGCGACGGCGATGATCGCGTCGTAGAGGCCCTGCCAGCGGATGGTCCCGAACGCGAGCTCGGTGGCGAAGGCGGCGTCCCGGGCCTCGAGCCGTCGGGCGCGGATGACCTTGGGCATCTCGAGGTTGGCGTAGGCGCCGTCGGCGACGGCCCGCAGGAGCGTGTAGGCGGCGAACCGGGTCGGCTCGGCGGCGCGGGTGCGCTGCGCGGGGGTCGTGGCGGACCGGCGGCGGGGTCCGCCCCGGTGGGGGCGTGAGGGACGGTCGGGCACCTGAGGAGGCTAGCCGGGCGAGGCACCCGCCGCCGAACCCCCAGGCCGCGCTGACATTTCGGGGTCACCCCGGAATGTCAGGCAGGCCGGGGCTGCGAGCTCGTGCTGCGCTGACGAAGCCATGCCTCGGACGCGGACGCCCTCGAGTCCCGGGCCTGAGCCGTCAGTCCCCCGACGGCTGCTGCCCGATGCCCAGCGGCTCACGCGTCACCCGGTAGGTCGCCCAGCGCAGGGACTCGACGCGCCCGTCCGGGCCGCGCAGCACCCGCAACGGCTCGTGCCGCTCGGCCCCGGAGGTCGCGCGGAGCAGGTCCTCGCCGACCCGCTCGAAGGCCCAGGAGTCGCGGGCGGCCGGCCACGACGGCGACCGCACCTCGAGCAGGCCCCCGCGCACCGAGAAGTCCCACGGACTCCCCTCGGAGTACCACCGGCCGAGCAGCGGGCGAAGGTCGTCGGGCACCTCGCGGCCCGGGCGCCACGGCTCCGGCTCGGCCGGGTCCCGGTCGAGGACGGTGTCGAGGAGCTCGGCGGCGAACGCCGAGGGGTCGGGCGGGGTGGAGGAGTTCATGAGGACGATCACCGCCGTCCCGCAGGACCGGTCGGTGAAGACCGCGGTGACGTGCCCGGGCATGCCGCCGGTGTGCCCGGTGAGGACCCGTCCGCCGGGCGTGCGCAGCAGGAAGAAGCCGAGGCCCATCCCCAGCTGCCAGCCGTCGAGGTCGATGAACGCCCGCGGCCGGGTCATCTCCACCATCGTCGCCGGGTCGAGGACGTCGGGGTCGGGGGCGGCGACGAAGGCCGTCCAGCGTGCGAGGTCCCCGGCGGTCGAGGCGAGGGCTCCGGCCGGTCCCGTGGCGCGCAGGTCGATGAGTGCCTCGGGGGTCGGAACGTCGTGCCACGGGCCGACGAAGTAGCCGTGGGCGCGTGGCCCGTCGTCGAAGCCCACCGTGGTGCGGGTCATCGCCAGGGGGTCGAGCAGGCGGGCCCGCAGCGACTCGTCCCAGGGGCGGCCGTCGAGCCGGGCCACGACCTGGCCGAGCAGGGCGAAGACGAGGTTGGAGTAGTGGAACTGGTCCCCCGGTCGGAGGACGCGCTCGGCCTGCTCGGACTGGTCGAGCAGCGCCTGCGCGTCGGGGTGCTCGAGGGTCACCCAGACGTCCCCGACCGGCTCCCGCTGCATCCCGGACAGGTGCGAGAGCGCGTCGCGGATCGAGATGTCGTGCGCCAGCCCCGGCAGGTGGTCGGCGAGGCGGTCCTGCAGGTCGAGCCGGCCCTCGTCGCGCAGCTGCATGACCATCGTCGCGACGAAGGTCTTGGTGTTCGAGGCGATGAGGAACTGGTCGTCCCGCGCCGGGGCGCGCTCGGTGCCGACCTCGGCCGTCCCCACCCCGGCCTCCCACATGACCTCGCCGTGGCGCACGACGCTCGCGTGGATGCCCGGCACCCGTCCGTCGCGTTGACGCTGCAGCACGATGCGTCGGAGCAGGGCGGCCGTCGAGTCGCGGATCATGCCCAGACGCTAGAACACCGCGCCGCCCGCAACGCTCAGCCGGTCAGCTCGTCCGGGGCGAAGCGCGGGCCCAGGGCCGCGACGACCTCCGCGTGGCGGACGAGGAACGCCCGCTCGTCGAGCCGCTTGCGCCGCATCCATCCGGTCACCTCGGCGTTGCACTTGCTCGCGTTGCACGAGCGGCAGGCCGGGACCACGTTGGTGAGGGTGTACCGGCCGCCGCGGGAGACCGGCAGCACGCAGTCCCGCTGGTACGGGCCGGCGTCGGCGCCGCAGTAGGCGCACCGCCCCCAGGCGTCGAGGACCGCGGCCCACTGCGGGGCCGTGAGGTCCTGGACCGCGCCGGCGAGGCGTCGCTTCCGCCGGCGGGCGGCCCGCACCCTGCGGACACCTGTCATGGCAGCGACGGTAGCCGCTTCGACCGTGCCGGTCCGGGACGCGCCCGGCGACCGCACGGGTCAGCCGAGCCGCTCCCCCGGCGCGATCCGGACCCCGCGGGCCCAGTCGGCGGCCGCCATCGGCTTCTTGCCGTGCGGGCGCACCTCGCCGAGCGCCACCGGGCCGGACGCGGTGCCGACGAAGACGGTGCGCTTCGTCGGGTGGAGGTGCCCGGGCCCCAGGGCAGGGAGGTCCGGGGGCGGCGCCGGGGCCGGGTCGACGGGGCCGACCTTGAGCCGCTCGTCGCGGAACACCGTCCACGCCCCCGGGTGGGGGGTGCAGCCGCGGATGTGCCGGTCCACGACGTGCGAGGGCAGGCCCCAGCGGACCTCGGCCTCCTCCGTCGACAGCTTGGGGGCGTGGCTCACCCCGTCTGTGGGCTGCGGCACCGGGGCCAGCGCGCCGTCCTCCAGGCCGTCCATCGTCGCGACGAGGAGCCCGGCGCCGACGTCGGCGAGCCGCCCCAGGAGGCTCCCGGTCGTGTCGTCGGGCCGGACCGCCTCGGTGACGGCGCCGAGCACCGGCCCGGTGTCGAGCCCCTCGTCGATGACGAACGTGCTCGCCCCCGTCACCTCGTCACCGGCCATGAGCGCGCGCTGCACGGGCGCGGCGCCGCGCCAGGCCGGCAGCAGCGAGAAGTGCAGGTTGACCCAGCCGTGGACGGGCACCTCGAGGGCCACCGGCGGCAGGAGCGCCCCGTACGCGACGACCGGGCAGCAGTCGGGGGCGATGACCCGCAGCCGGTCGAGGAAGGCGGGGTCGCGGGGTGTGCCCGGGGTCAGGACCTCGAGGCCGTGCTGCAGCGCCAGCTCCTTGACCGGCGAGGGCGCGAGGGTGCGGCCGCGCCCGGAGCGCGCATCGGGGCGGGTGACGACGGCCGCGACCTCGTGCCGCGACGCCAGGAGCGCACGCAGGGACGGGAGGGCGGTGGTGGGGGTTCCGGCGAGGACGAGACGCACCCGGCGAGTCTAGGAGGCGCCGCCGGCGAGGTCAGGACGCCGGGTCGCGCGGGTCGACCCGCACGGTGACGGGGTCCGGCTCCTTGCGGGCCGACGCCCGGGCGCGCAGCGCCCCGAGCTCGCGGGCGAGGGCTGACCCGTCCTGGACCGGGACGGTGACGAGGGCTCGCCAGCGCTCCGGCCCGGTCGGCAGCGGGCCGAGCGTGGACGCCGAGGCGGGCAGCTCGAGCTCGGCGAGGGCCGAACCGACGGCTGCGCGCGATCCGGTGAGTGCGGCGAGGCGGGCGGTGGGCGGGAGCGCCAGCTCGCGCCGCTCGTCGAGCTCCCGGTCGGCGAACCAGACCGGGTCCCAGCGCACGAGCGCCTCGACGGCGGGGACCGAGACATGGGTGGGCGCCCCGGCCAGGACCACCCTGCCACCGGCGGCGGCGGGCCGGACGAGAGCGGCCGCGGCGCACCAGCGGCGCAGAGCCTCCTCGCCGGCGTCGAGGGTCGGCCGGTCCAGGAGGGCCCAGGCGTCCAGGAGCAGTGCGGCGGCGTAGCCCCCCGGGGCGACCGGCTCGGCGCCGGGCGTGGACACCACGAGCCGCGGGCCGGAGCCGACCTCGTCGAGCACGGTCCCGGCACCGGACCGCTCGACAGGGACCCCGGGGAAGGCGCGGCCCAGCTCTTCGGCGGTGCGCCGAGCCCCGACGACGGAGGACCGCAGCCGGGAGCCGGAGCATGCGGGGCACGAGAACCGTGTCTCGACCCGCCCGCACCACCGGCAGGCGGGTGGGCCCTGGGGACCGGCCAGCCCGAGCGGGCCCGAGCACTCACGGCACCGGGCCGGCCGCCGGCAGTCCTGGCACGTCAGGGACGGCAGGTACCCGCGCCGAGGAACCTGGACGAGCACGGGCCCGCTCCCCAGCGCCTCCTTCGCGGCGCGCCAGGCCACGGACGGCAGGTGGGCGGCGGCGACCGCGGGGTCCCGCTCGAGGTCGCTGCCCTCGCCCGCGACGTGGACCGCCGGGACGGAGTCGCGCACGACCGCGCGTGGCGCGGTCAGCGGCTTGAGCACGTCGCGCGCCACGAGGTCGGCGACGGCGGCGGAGCGGGTGAGCCCGGCGGCGAGCACGGCTGCTCCCTCACGGCGCGCCCGCGCGAGGAGGACCTCCCGGACGTGCGGGTACGGCGCCCGCGGCTCGTCGAGGAGGTCGTCGCCGTCGTCCCACCACACGACGAGCCCGAGGTCGCGGACCGGCGCGAAGGCCGCCGCGCGGGTGCCGACGACGACGGGGGCGTGGCCGCGTCGCGCCTTGAGGAACGCCGTGTACCGCGCCTGGGGGCCCTGGTCGGCCGTCAGGCGGGTGTGCCGCCCGGGGCCGAGCGCCGCGAGGAGGGCGGCCTCGACCCGGACGACGTCGCGGTGGTCGGGGACGACCACGACGGCGCCGCGTCCGGCCTCGACGGCCACCCGTACGGCGTCGGCGAGGAGCGCGGGCCAGGCGGCCACGGGGTCGGCGGCGGGCAGCGCCAGGACCGACGCGGCGGGCGCCCCGCCCTCGCGCAGGTGGGCGAGGAACGCCGGACCGGCGACGTACGGCGCCCAGGCCCGCGACTCGTGCGGCGGCAGGGCGGGGTGCTCGGGCGGGTCGGCGGGGAGCGCCTGCTCGGCGCGCGCGTGCCGGGGCGGCACGGCGAGCCGGAGCACGTCCCCGAGGGTCCCCGCATAGCGGTCGGCCACGGCCCGCGCGGCGTCGAGCACCTCCGGGGTGAGGACCGCCTCGGGCGAGACGAGCCGCCGCAGCGCCGACAGCCGCCCGACGTGCTCGGCGGAGTTCCGACGCTCGAGCACCCAACCGTCGAGGTCCTGGCCGGCGAAGCGCACCTTGACCCGGGTGCCGGCCTCGGCCCCGTGGGCCATCGACTCGGGGACGGTGTACTCGAACGGACGGTCGAGGTGCGCGAGCCCGGTGTCGACCTGGACCAGCGCGACCGGACGGTCGTCGGTGACCGGGTCGGCGCCCGCGAGCCGGCGCGGCCGGGCCGGCCGCGCCCCCGCGAGGAGGGCCAGCTGCTCGCCCTCGTCGCTCGTCGCTGTCACGTTCCCGAACCTAGCGGAGCCCGCCGACCCCGGACGGGGCGGCGGGCTCCACCTGTGGACGACGCAGCGGTCAGCCGGCCACGGCGCGCTGCAGCGCCTCGACCCGGTCGGTGCGCTCCCAGGTGAACGCGTCCTGGACGCCCGGTGCCGTCGTGCGGCCGAAGTGGCCGTACGCGGCGGTCGGCTTGTAGATGGGACGCAGCAGGTCGAGGTCCTCGAGGATCGCGAGGGGCCGCAGGTCGAAGACCACGTCGATGGCGGCCTGGATCTTCTCGACGGGCTTGGTCTCGGTGCCGAAGGTCTCGACGTACAGCCCGACCGGGTGGGCGACGCCGATGGCGTACGCGACCTGGACCTCGCAGCGACGGGCGAGGCCCGCCGCGACGACGTTCTTGGCCACCCAGCGCATCGCGTAGGCGGCGGACCGGTCGACCTTCGAGGGGTCCTTGCCCGAGAACGCGCCTCCGCCGTGGCGGGCCATGCCGCCGTAGGTGTCGACGATGATCTTGCGGCCGGTGAGCCCGGCGTCACCCATCGGGCCGCCGATGACGAACTTGCCGGTGGGGTTGATGTAGCTGCGGTAGGAGTCGGTGCGCAGGTCGGTCCCGGCCTCGGCGAGCTCGGCGAGGACGGGCTCGATGACGTGGCTGCGGATGTCCGGCTCCAACAGCCCGAGGAGGCTGATGTCCTCGGCGTGCTGGGTCGAGAGGACGACGGCGTCGAGCGAGACGGCCGTGTCGCCGTCGTACGCGATCGTCACCTGGGTCTTGCCGTCGGGGCGCAGGTAGGAGAGGTCGCCGCTCTGGCGCACCGCGGTCAGCCGCTCCGAGAGCCGGTGCGCGAGGAAGATCGGCAACGGCATGAGCTCGGGGGTGTCCTCGCAGGCGTAGCCGAACATCAGGCCCTGGTCGCCCGCGCCCTGCTTGTCCCGGGGGTCGACGCCGCCCGTCCGGTTCTCGAAGGCCGTGTCCACACCCTGGGCGATGTCGGGGCTCTGCTGGCCGATCGACACCGAGACACCGCACGACCCGCCGTCGAAGCCCTTCGTCGAGGAGTCGTAGCCGATGCCGAGCACCGTCTCGCGCACCACCTGCGGGATCTCGACGTACGCCTCCGTGGTGACCTCACCGGCGACGTGGACGAGCCCGGTCGTCACCATGGTCTCGACGGCGACCCGGCTGCGCGGGTCCTGCGCGAGCAGGGCGTCGAGGATGCTGTCGGAGATCTGGTCGCAGATCTTGTCCGGGTGACCTTCGGTGACGGACTCGGACGTGAACAGGCGTGCGGACACGCGGCTTCTCCTTCGTGTGGGGGGCGGCGACCGCCGGCTTGGGAGGCGGCGGGCACCCGGCCCAATCTACCTGTCACCGGGCGCGCCGCCCGGCGAGTCCGACCTCCGGGCTTCATCTGTAATCATGGGGGTCGTGTCTGACGGGACCAACGGTGTGACAACGACGCTCGGCTCCGGGTCGAGTGCGCCCGAGAGCCCGGTCGACGAGGCTCTCACCCTGCTGACCCGCGCCCAGACGCTCGCCGACCAGCTGCGCGAGGAGGCGGGCCGCGAGCTGAGCGACGCCCGGGCGGAGTCCGCCCGGCTCCGCGCCGAGACCGCGGCCGCGGCGCACGAGCTCGCCGAGCTGACGACCCGGGTGGAGGAGGGTCGCGCGGACGCCGAGCGCAGCCTGCAGGAGACCCGGTCCGAGGTCGAGATCATGCTCGCCGACGCCGCCGACCAGGCCTCGCTCCTGCGGGCCCGCGCGACGAAGGCCAGCGACGAGGCCATCTCCATCGCCGAGGAGCAGGCTGCCGCGCTCGTCGCCGACGCCCAGGACCGTGCGACCGCACTGCTCGACCGCGCGCGGACCGAGCACGAGACGACGATGACCCGGCTGGCCGAGGAGGAGCGGACCCACCAGGAGCGGTGGGCGGCCGAGCATGCGGCGCACACCGCCGAGCTCGCGAGCCTGCGCGACTCCACCGGGTCCGAGCTCGCCGCGCTGCGCCGGGAGACCGACGAGTATTCCGCCCGGCACCGCGGTGCCGCGGAGGCGGAGGCGCTCGCCCGGCTCGAGGACGTGGCGACGCGTGAGGAGCAGTCCCGGGCGGACGTCGACCGGCTCGTCGAGGACGCGCGCGCGACGGCGGCCCGGCTCGTCGGCGACGCGGAGGCCGAGGCTCACGACACGATCGACACCGCGGACAAGCACCTCGCCTGGGCGCAGGGGACGGTGCGCGAGATCCTCGACCGGGCCGACGCCGAGCGCGAGCACCGGGCCCGCACCCACCACCAGGAGCTGACCGCCCGCACCCGCACCCACCGACAGCGGGTCCAGACGATCCTCGGGAGTGCGACGGCGAAGTCACGCGACCGTCTTGCCGAGGCCGAGTCGGAGTCCAGGCGGATGCGCGAGCTCGCCGAGTCCGTCCTCGCCGAGGCCCGGGCCGACGCCGAGCGCACTCGTGACGCCGCCGCCAAGGAGGCCGCGCGACTCGTCGAGGAGGCCCGCCGTCGGGAGGCCGAGGCCAACGCCCGGGCCGAGCGACGGCTCAGCGAGGCCGAGGACGGCGCCCGGCTCGTCCGCCAGGCGGCCGCCGAGGACGTCGAGCGCATGCACCGCGAGGCCCACGAGTACCACCGCGCGGCCCGGGCCGAGATCGTCACGGCGTCCGAGCAGGCCCGGCAGCGGGCGGACGGCGTCCGGGCCGAGGCGCACGCCGCCGTCGAGCGCGCACGCGCAGAGGTGCATACACTCGCAGCGCGCCGTGATGCCATCAACGCTCAGCTCGGGCGGCTGTCCGGGGTCATCGAGGCCCTGGCCGTCCACGACGGGTCCGCGGGCCCGGCACACGCCGACAGCGACGCCGCCGCCGTCGACCAGACCCACATCTCCACCTCAGATCCACAGGAGTCCTGATGAACCAGCCGGAGTTCCCGACCGTCTTCCGTGGCTACGACCCCGTGCAGGTCGACGCCCACGTCGCCGCGCTGCACCAGGCCGTCGAGTCGGCCCGCCGGGAGGCGGAGGCCGCGCGCCAGGAGGCGGCCGAGAACTCGGTCCAGCTGACGAAGGCCCGCCAGGACCGGGAGTCCGCGAGCGAGGAGCTCGAGTCGCACCGCACGAAGGTGGCCGAGCTCGAGGAGCAGTCCCGTCAGGTCTCCAACCCGACGTTCGCCGATCTCGGCGAGCGGATCGGCCGGATGCTCGGGCTCGCCGACGAGGAGGCCGGGTCGATCCGCGACGCCGCCACGGCGCAGGCCGACGAGGTCCGCCGGGCCGCCACCGACGAGAGCCAGCTGGTGCGCGCCGAGGCCGACCGGTACGCCGAGGAGGTGCGCAACCGCGCCGACACCGACGCTGCCGAGATCCTCTCGCGCGCCAAGGCGCAGGCCGACTCGATCGTCGACGACGCCGCCCGCGAGGCCGCCGCCCGCCACGAGGAGGCCGAGGCGTACTACGAGAAGCAGCGGGCCACCGCCGCCGCACAGGCCGCCGACTTCGAGAGGACCCTCGGCGAGCGGCGCGAGCGGTCCGCGGCGGAGTTCAACGAGCAGATGGCCACCCAGGACGACGCGCTGCGCGCCATCCAGGAGCGCGCGGACCTGCTGGCCCGCGAGGCCGACGAGGACCACACCGCCAAGCTCGCCGAGTCGAACCGGATCCTGGAGTCGGCCCGCGCCGAGGCCGCCGAGATCGTCCGGGTGTCCAAGGAGCAGGCCGAGCGGGTGCGCCGCGACTCCGAGCGCGAGCTGGCCGCCGCGACGGCCCGCCGCGACAGCATCACCGCGCAGCTGTCCAACGTGCGCAACATGCTGGCCACCCTGGGTGGACCGGCTGCGGCCGAGGCGATCGTCGCGAGCGCCGAGGAGCCCGCGGGCGAGGCCGCCCCGGCGGGCCAGGAGCCCGAGGAGCCGGTCACCGACGAGGCTGCGGTCGACGAGTCGGTCACCCACGAGGCGGCCACCGACGGTGAGCACACCTCGGCCGGGTCGGCCGACGACGAGGCCGCCGACGACGCGTCGACCGAGGACGCGTCGACCGAGGAGACGGTCGTCGAGGTCGCCGACGAAGAGGTCGAGCCCGAGGACGCGGGCAGCACGGACGCCACGGACGCCACGGACGCCACGGACGCCACGGACCAGGGCCACGCCGAGGGTGGGAAGCAGAAGAAGAAGCACGCGGCCGCGCGCCGCTGAGCCGGGACCCGGCGGCGGCTCATCTGCCGCCGGGTGCACCGGGGTCCGGCCTCAGAGCAGGTCGGAGACGACGTCCCACACGGCGCCGGCGACCGTGGTCTTGGACGCCGGGCCGACGTCGAGCACCTGCTCGCTCCCCCGCCGCAGGACGTGGACGGTGTTCTCGTCCTTGCCGAACGTCACGCCCGCGCCCACCTCGTTGACGACGAGGACGTCGCAGCCCTTGCGGGCGAGCTTGGCGCGGCCGTGGTCGAGCACCGACCCGGTGCCGTCGCCGGTCTCGGCGGCGAACCCGACGAGCACCGGGCTCGACGCACCGCTGCGCGCCGCGACGAGCCCGGCGAGGATGTCGGGGTTGCGCACGAGGGCGACCGTGGGCGCCGAGTCGTGCGGCTCACCGTCGGCGTCGCCCTCGTGGGTCTTCTTGATCTTGTGCGCCGCCACCTGCGCCGGACGGAAGTCAGCCACCGCGGCGGCCATCACGACCACGTCGGCGGAGGCCGCCGCCTCGCGGACCGCAGCCTCCATCTCGAGCGCCGTCTCGACATGGACGGCCGTGGCACCAGGCGGCACCGGCAGCCCGGACGTCGTGACGAGCGTGACGTCGGCCCCCCGCTCGATGGCGACGGCTGCGAGGGCGTAGCCCTGCTTCCCGGAGGACCGGTTGCCGAGGTAGCGGACCGGGTCCAGCGGCTCACGGGTCCCACCGGCGGAGACGACCACCCGCCGCCCCCCGAGACCTCCCGCACTTTTCATGCTGCCGTCCGCCGACACGCCGCCGGTCCCGCGTGTCTCGCGGTCGCCAGCATGAGAAGTCGGGGAAGAGCGGGGGTGGGAGAGCTCGCGCTGGCAGATCTCGAAGAGGTCCTCGGGCTCGGGCAGCCGGCCGGGGCCGGAGTCACGCCCGGTGAGGCGCCCGGACGCCGGCGGCACGACGTGGACGCCGCGCTCGGAGAGCGTCGCGACGTTGGCCTGCGTGGCCGGGTGCTCCCACATCTCGGTGTGCATCGCCGGGGCCATGACCACCGGGCAGCGGGCCGTGAGCAGGACGTTGGTGAGCAGGTCGTCGGCCTGGCCGGTGGCCGCACGCGCGATCAGGTCGGCGGTGGCCGGTGCGACGACGACGAGGTCGGCCTCGCGGCCGATCCGGACATGCGGGACCTCGGTGATGTCGGACCACACGTCGGTGTGCACCGGCTTGCCCGACAGCGCCGACCAGGTGGCCTCGCCCACGAAGTGCAGGGCGGAGGCGGTCGGCACGACCGTGACGTCGTGGCCGGCCTCGGAGAGCAGGCGCAGGAGGCTGCAGGCCTTGTACGCCGCGATGCCCCCGGCGACCCCGAGGACGACCTTCACGTCGGTCAGCCCTGGGCGGGCTGCTCGCCGCCCTCAGGGATGGGCTCGGAGGTCAGCAGACCCTCGTTGATCTCACGGAGGGAGATCGACAGCGGCTTCTCGTGCACCTCGGAGTCGACGAGCGGGCCGACGTACTCGAGCAGGCCCTCCTGGAGCTGGGCGTAGTACGCGTTGATCTGGCGGGCCCGCTTGGCCGAGTACAGGACGAGCGCGTACTTGGAGTCGGCGCGCTCGAGGAGCTCGTCGATCGGCGGGTTGGTGATGCCGATGGGGTTCGCGATGGTTCCGGACACGCGTCAGTCTCGATTCGTCGTGGGGACGGGGGTTCCCATCCATGATACGAGTTCCTCGGCCGCCCGCCGAACGTCGTCGTTGACGACGGTCACGTCGAACTCGGCTGCGGCCGCCAGCTCGACCCGGGCGGTGGCGAGCCGGGTGGCCCGTTCCTCCTCGTCCTCGGTGCCGCGGCCGACGAGCCGGCGGACCAGCTCGTCCCAGCTGGGGGGCGCGAGGAAGACGAAGAAGGCCTCGGGCATGGTCTCCCGGACCTGCCGTGCGCCCTGGAGGTCGATCTCGAGGAGCGCCGCCCGGCCCGAGGCGAGGACCTCCTGGACCGGACGCCGTGGCGTGCCGTACTTGGCCCGGCCGTGCACGACGGCCCACTCGAGGAGGTCGCCGGAGCGCGCCATCTCCTCGAACCGCTCCTCGGACACGAAGTGGTAGTGGACGCCGTCGATCTCGCCCGGGCGGGGCCGGCGGGTGGTCGCGGACACCGACAGCCACACCTCGGGGTGGTGCTCGCGTACGTATGCCGCAAGAGTCCCCTTGCCGACCGCTGTCGGCCCGGCGAGGACGGTGAGGCGGGCCGGGGTCGTCACTGCCGCCCGAAGCGGTCGAGGAGGGCCGTCACCTGGTTCTGGCCCAGGCCGCGGAGCCGCCGGCTCTCGGAGATGCCGATCTCCTCCATGATCTGGCGGGCGCGGACCCGGCCGACACCCGGCATCGACTCCAGGAGGGCGGAGACCCGCATCTTGCCGATGACGTCGTTGGTACGCCCCTCGGCGATCACGTGCTCCAAGGAGGCGTTCGAGTGCTTGAGCCGGTGCTTGACCTCGGCTCGCTCGCGTCGGGACGCGGCGGCCTTCTGGAGTGCTGCGCTGCGCTGTTCCTGGGTGAGCGGGGGAAGTGCCACGGAATGATCCTTGCTGTCACTGCAGACGCTGGCTGCTCAACGCCCGGCGGTACGGTCGCGACTCTAACCGACGGGCCTGCGACCTGCGAGATCCGGTCTATCGGCCGCTCAGGACGTGCGCGAGGTCGTCCGCGGTCCGACGCGCTTCCGCGCGCAGCGCCGCCACCCCCGGCCCGGCACCGAGCACGGCGCGTGAGCTGTTGCCGAGGACCTGGGGCATCGCGTCACCGAAGGTCCGCAGGAGCCCGTCGGGCGTCCCGCCCTGGGCCCCGAGCCCGGGCGCCAGGATCGGCGCGGCCGAGCCGGCGAGGTCGAGCCCGAGGTCGGTGACGGCCGAGCCCACGGTCGCCCCGACGACGAGGCCCACGCTGCCGAGGGTGCCCTTCGTGCGGGCCCCCGCGTTGTCGGCGCGCGCCCCGTCGACCATCGACGCGGCCACCGTGGCGTCGTCCCGGACCGCGTGCTGGACGGAGGCGCCCTCGGGGTTCGAGGTGAGCGTGAGCACGAAGACACCGCGCCCGGTGGCGGCGGCGAGGTCCAGCGCCGGGCGCAGCGACTCGTACCCGAGGTACGGGCTCACGGTCACGGCGTCGGCCCGCACGGGCGAGTCGTCCGAGAGGTAGGCCTGCGCGTACCCGGCCATCGTCGTGCCGATGTCACCGCGCTTGGCGTCGAGCAGGCTCAGGGTGCCGGCGTCGCGCAGCGCCTCGAGGGTGCGCTCGAGGACCGCGACGCCCCGGGACCCGAACCGCTCGAAGAACGCCGACTGCGGCTTGACGCACGCGACGGCTCCCCCGAACGCCTCGACGCACGTCAGGGCGAACCGCTCGAGGCCCTCGACGGTGTCGGGCAGCCCCCAGGCGTCGAGCAGCGCCGCGTGCGGGTCGATCCCCGGGCAGAACGGGCCGTGAGCGTCCATCGCGGCGCGCAGGCGCTCACCGAAGGGCGTGGGGGTCATTGGATGGCCATCCTCTCGTGGGCGATGCCGACGACGTCGGCGAAACGGTCGAACCCGTGCCGCCGCACCTCGGCCTCGAGCTCGGTGAGCACGCGGCGCGGGGCGGACGGGTCGTTGAACGTGGCGGTGCCGACCTGGACCGCCGCCGCGCCGGCCGCGACGAGCTCGAGGGCGTCGGTCCCGGTGCGCACTCCCCCGACCCCGATGACCGGCGCCGTGGGCAGGCGCCCCTCGCGCATCGCCGAGGTCACCTGCCAGATCGCGCGCACCGCCACCGGGCGCACCGCGGGCCCGGACAGGCCCCCGGTGACGCCGGCGAGCTGCGGGCGCAGGAGGTCGGTGTCGATGACGATGCCGAGCAGCGTGTTGATCATCGTGAGGCCGTCCGCCCCGGCACCCAGCGCCGCCGCCGCGATCGCGACGATGTCGGTGACGTCCGGGGTCAGCTTGGCGAACACCGGGACGCCCTCGGGCACCCGGTCGCGCACGATGCGCACGACCTGCTCCGAGGACACCGGGTCGCAGGCGAACACGAGGCCGCGGTTCGCGACGTTGGGGCACGAGATGTTCGCCTCGACCCCGACGACGCAGTCCCACGCGGGGCTGGCGACGAGCCGGTCGACGACCTCCCCGAACTCCTCGGCGGTGGTGCCCGCCACCGACACGAGCACCCGGGCCCCGTGCTCGGCGAGCCACGCCAGGTCGTGGGTGGAGAAGGCGTCGATGCCCGGGCCCTGGAGCCCGATGGAGTTGAGCATCCCCGACGGCGTCTCGGCCATCCGCGGCGTCGGGCGCCCGGACCGGGGGTCGCGCATCACGGTCTTGGTCACGAAGGCACCGAGCTCGGACACCGGGAAGAACCGCTGCAGCTCCTTGCCGTTGGCGGCGCAGCCGGACGCGGTCAGCACCGGGTTGGGAAGCCGCATCCCGGCGAGCGTCGTGCTCATGTCCACCATCAGTGGCCCCCCGCCCGCGGCGCGCCGATCGCGTCCTCCGGGACCCGGGTGACGCCGTCGGCGATCGCGTCCCAGCGGACCCGGTCGCCGCGGAAGACCGGCCCCTCGACACAGGAGCGCACCATCCGGGTGGCGCCGTCGGACCCGGTGACCGGCATGACGCAGGTCATGCAGACCCCGATGCCGCACGCCATGGACTCCTCGACGGCGACCTGCGCGACGGCCCCGTGCCGCCCGGCCACCTCGGTGACCGACCGGAGCATCGCCATCGGCCCGCACGCGTAGACGACCGCGGCCTCGGTGCGGTCGACGACCTCACCGAGGACGTCGGAGACCCAGCCCCGGCGTCCGGCCGACCCGTCGTCGGTCGTCACGTGCACCGCGTCCGCGCTGCGCCGGGCCTCGACCACCCCGAAGAGCCGGTCCTCGGAGGCCGCCCCGAGCACCATCTCGACGTGGCAGCCCCGGTCGCGCAGGGACTCGGCGAGCCAGAACAGCGGTGCCGACCCGTAGCCGCCCCCGACGAGGACGCACGCCACCGGCTCGGCCGGCAGCGGGAACGGCCGCCCCAGCGGGCCGACGACGTCGACGGGGTCGTGCGGACGCAGGCCCGCGAGCCACCGGGTGCCCGGGCCGTGCGCGGCGACGACGATGTCGACGGTGCCCCCGTAGGTGCCGGACGGCTTGACCTTGTGGATCGAGAAGCACCGGCGCAGAAGCGTGGCCGAGGTGGGCCCGCCCACCGCCAACGCGACGAACTGCCCCGGGTCGGCCAGCTCCGCGACCCCCGGTGCGACGAGCGTGAGGTGGTGGTAGGCCCCCACCCGACGGTTCGCGATGAGCTCACCGGCGACCTGGACGACGCCTGTGCTCACGCCCCCGCCTCCACACCGAACAGGTCGAGCGCCGCGGTGTGCTCCTGGAGCGAGGTGACCTCGAGGCCGCCCTGCTGCACCGCCTCGATGGCGAGCACGGCCGCCGCGAGCTGCTGGACGGTCGTGATGATCGGCTTGTCCATCGCGGTCGTCGCGGCGCGGATCGCGTACCCGTCCGCGCGGGTCGTGGCGCTGGGCCCGCTCGGGGAGTTGACGACCATCGCGATCTCGCCCGCGTTGATGAGGTCGACGACCGAGGTGCCGCCCGCACCTCGTTCGGCGTGCTTGAGCACGACATCGGCCTCGATCCCGTTGCGGCGCAGCACGTCCGCCGTGCCGGAGGTCGACAGGATCCGGAAGCCGAGGTCGACGAGCCGCTTCACCGGGAAGATGATCGCCCGCTTGTCGCGGTTGGCGACCGAGACGAAGACCGTGCCGGACGTGGGCAGGCCGCTGATCGCCCCGAGCTGGGCCTTGGCGAAGGCGCGGCCGAAGTCGGTGTCGATGCCCATGACCTCCCCGGTGGAGCGCATCTCGGGTCCGAGCAGGCTGTCGACGACGAGGCCGTCCGCGGTCCGGAACCGCTTGAACGGCAGGACGGCCTCCTTGACCGAGACCGGCGCCGTCGCGGGCATCCGGCCGCCGTCGGTGTGCTGGGGCAGCACCCCCTCGGCGCGCAGGTCGGCGATCGTGGCGCCGAGCATGATGCGGGCCGCGGCGTTCGCGAGCGCGACGCCGGTGGCCTTCGCGACGAAGGGCACGGTGCGGGACGCCCGCGGGTTGGCCTCGAGGACGTAGAGGATGTCCTGGGCGAGGGCGAACTGCACGTTCATGAGCCCGCGGACCCCGATGCCCTCGGCCAGCTTGCGGGTCGAGTCGCGCACCCGCTCCATCTCGGTGGCGCCGAGGGTGACCGGCGGCAGCGCGCACGAGGAGTCCCCGGAGTGGATGCCGGCCTCCTCGATGTGCTCCATGATCCCGCCGAGGTACATCTCCTCGCCGTCGAAGAGGACGTCGACGTCGATCTCGATGGCGTCGTCGAGGAAGCGGTCGACGAGCACCGGATGCTCGGGGCTCGCGATGGTCGCCCGCTCGACGTAGGCACCGAGGGTGTCGTCGTCGTAGACGATCTCCATCCCCCGGCCACCGAGGACGTAGGACGGCCGGACCAGGACGGGGTACCCGATCTCGCGGGCGATGGCGACGGCCGCCGCCGCGCTGTACGCGGTGCCGTGCTTGGGTGCGGGCAGCCCGGCCTCGGCGAGCACCCGGCCGAAGGCGCCCCGGTCCTCGGCGAGGTCGATGGCCTCGGGGCTCGTCCCGACGATGGGGACGCCTGCCGCCTTGAGCGCCTTCGCGAGCCCGAGCGGCGTCTGGCCCCCGAGCTGGACGACGACGCCGGCGACCGGGCCCGCCTGCTGCTCGATGTGCACCACCTCGAGGACGTCCTCGAGGGTGAGCGGCTCGAAGTACAGACGGCTGCTCGTGTCGTAGTCGGTCGAGACGGTCTCCGGGTTGCAGTTGACCATGACCGTGTCGTAGCCGGCGTCGCGCAGCGCGAAGGAGGCGTGGACGCAGGAGTAGTCGAACTCGACACCCTGCCCGATCCGGTTCGGCCCGGACCCGAGGATGATGACGGCCTCGCGTTCGCGCGGCGCGACCTCGGACTCCTCGTCGTAGGAGCTGTAGTGGTACGGCGTGCGGGCCGCGAACTCGGCCGCGCAGGTGTCGACGGTCTTGAACACCGGGCGCACCCCGAGCGCCTGCCGCACCCCGCGGACCACGGCCTCGGGCATCGCGCGCAGCGAGGCGAGCTGGACGTCGCTGAAGCCGTGCCGCTTCGCGAGGCGCAGCAGGTCGGGTGTCAGCTGCTCCGCCTCGCCCACGGCCGCCGCGACGTCGTTGACGAGAGCGATCTGGTCCAGGAACCACGGGTCGATCCGGGTGACGTCGTGCACCTCCTCGACCGTCAGGCCGGCGCGCAGGGCCTGCTGGACCTGCACGATGCGCCCGTCGGTGGGGCGCCGGGCCGAGTCGAGCAGCGCGTGCCCGGCCTCGGGAGTGGGCGTCGCGCCGTCCCAGTGGAAGCTGCTGCCGGCCTTCTCGAGCGACCGCAGCGCCTTCTGGAGGGCCTCGGTGAACGACCGGCCGATCGCCATCGCCTCGCCGACCGACTTCATCGTCGTCGTCAGCGTGTCGTCGGCAGCGGGGAACTTCTCGAAGGCGAACCGCGGCACCTTGACGACGACGTAGTCGAGCGTCGGCTCGAAGGAGGCCGGGGTCTCCTCGGTGATGTCGTTGGGCACCTCGTCGAGGGTGTAGCCGATCGCCATCTTCGCGGCGATCTTCGCGATGGGGAAGCCGGTGGCCTTGGACGCCAGCGCCGAGGACCGCGAGACGCGCGGGTTCATCTCGATGACGATGACCCGTCCGTCCCGGGGGTCCACCGCGAACTGGATGTTGCAGCCGCCGGTGTCGACACCGACCTCTCGGATGATGTCGATGCTGATGTCCCGCAGCCGCTGGTACTCGCGGTCGGTCAGCGTCAGCGCCGGCGCCACCGTGATGGAGTCGCCGGTGTGGACGCCGACCGGGTCGACGTTCTCGATGGAGCAGACGACGACGACGTTGTCGGCGTGGTCGCGCATGACCTCGAGCTCGTACTCCTTCCAGCCGAGGATCGACTCCTCGAGGAGCACCTCGGTGACCGGCGAGTACTGCAGCCCGGCCCCGGCGATACGGCGCAGCTCGTCGACGGTGTGGGCGAAGCCGGACCCCAGGCCGCCCATCGTGAAGGAGGGCCGCACGACCACCGGGTAGCCGAGGTCGTCTGCGGCGGCGAGCACCTCGTCCATCGAGTGGCAGATCATCGAGCGGGCCGACTCCGCGCCGCAGCGCTCGACGACCCCCTTGAACTTCTCGCGGTCCTCGCCGAGCTGGATCGCCTCGACGTTGGCGCCGATGAGGGGGCAGTCGTACTTCTCGAGGATGCCGCGCTCGTGCAGGTCCATCGCGCAGTTGAGCGCGGTCTGCCCGCCGAGGGTCGCCAGGACGGCGTCCGGGCGCTCCTTGGCGATGATCTTCTCGACGATCTCGGGGGTGATCGGCTCGATGTACGTGGCGTCGGCGAACTCCGGGTCGGTCATGATCGTCGCCGGGTTGGAGTTGACGAGGATGACCCGGATCCCCTCCTCCCGCAGGACGCGGCAGGCCTGGGTGCCGGAGTAGTCGAACTCGCAGGCCTGCCCGATGACGATCGGCCCGGAGCCGATGACGAGGACGCTCGTGATGTCGTCGCGCTTTGGCATCAGTTCACCCCACGAAGTTCTGCGCTCGTGCCTCCCACGCACAGCGTGGGCCCCGGCTCCGATACTTCGCGGGGACCCCGAATACCGGTTGACGTCACTTCTCTGCTCCTTGCATGAGTTCGGTGAAGCGGTCGAAGAGGTAGGCGGCGTCGTGCGGGCCGGCCGCGGCCTCCGGGTGGTACTGGACCGAGAAGGCGACGAGCCGCTCGCCGTCCCGCACCTCGAGCCCCTCGACGACGTCGTCGTTGAGGCAGACGTGGCTGACCGTGGCGGTGCCGAACTCGGTCTCGGTCGCCCGGTCGAGCGGGGCGTCGACGGCGAAGCCGTGGTTGTGCGCGGTCACCTCGACCTTGCCGGTCGTGCGGTCCATGACCGGCTGGTTGATGCCGCGGTGCCCGTACTTCAGCTTGTACGTGCCGAACCCCAGCGCCCGGCCGAGGATCTGGTTGCCGAAGCAGATGCCGAAGTACGGGGTCCCGTCGCGCAGGACGCCGCGGAGCAGCTCGGCCTGGGTCTCGGCCGTCGCGGGGTCGCCCGGGCCGTTGCTGAGGAACACCCCGTCCGGCGCCAGCGCCCGCACGTCCTCGACGGTGGCCGTGGCCGGGAGCACGTGCACCTCGATGCCGCGCTCGGCCATCATCCGCGGCGTCATCGCCTTGATCCCCAGGTCGACGGCGGCGACCGTGAAGCGCCGCTCCCCCACCGCCGGGACGACGTACGCCTCGGTGGTGGCGACCTCGGCGGCCAGGGACGAGCCGGCCATCTCGGGGGCTCCCGCGACCTCGGCGAGCAGCTCGGCGGGCGGCCGCGACGCGGCGTCCCCCGAGAAGATGCCGACCCGCATCGCCCCGCGCTCGCGCAGGTGCCGGGTGATGGCCCGGGTGTCGACGTCGCAGAGGCCGACGACGCCCTGGGCGTCGAGCTCGTCCTCGAGCGAGCGCCGCGAGCGCCAGTTCGACGGCCGCAGCGCGGGGTCGCGGACGACGTAGCCGGCGACCCAGATGCGGCGCGACTCGTCGTCCTCGTCGTTCCACCCGGTGTTGCCGACGTGCGGGGCCGTCATGACGACGACCTGGCGGTGGTAGCTGGGGTCGGTGAGGGTCTCCTGGTAGCCGGTCATGCCGGTGGAGAAGACAGCCTCCCCGACGGTGGCGCCACGGTGGCCGTAGGCGCGGCCGGTGAAGGTCCGGCCGTCCTCGAGGACGAGGACGGCGGGCTCGCGGTGGGTCAGCATGCTGCGGGCTCTCCTTCGCGCGCGGTGACGGTGCCGCGCAGGATGGTGGCGTGGACGGCCCCGGTCAGGGTGCGGCCGTGCCACGGGGTGTTGCGGGACAGGGACTGGGAGGCGGCGCGGTCGACGGTGACCGTGGCGGCGGGGTCGACGAGGACGAGGTTGGCGGGCTCCCCCGGCGCGAGCGGGCGGCCGTGGCCGGCCAGCCCCGCGATGCGGGACGGGTTGACCGACATGACCCGGGCGAGGTCGCCCAGCCCCATCGCGCCGGTCGTCACGAGGAGGTCGTGGACGACAGCGAACGCGGTCTCGAGCCCGAGCATCCCGAACGCCGCGTCGACGAACGCGTGCTCCTTGTCGTGCCGGGCGTGCGGGGCGTGGTCGGTGGCGACCGCGTCGATCGTGCCGTCGAGCAGGCCCGCCCGCAGCGCCTCCTGGTCGGCGGTCGGGCGCAGCGGCGGGTTGACCTTGAACACGGGGTCGTAGCCGGCGAGGAGGTCGGTGCCCAGCGCCAGGTGGTGCGGGGTGACCTCGGCGGTCATGGCGATGCCCCGGGCCTTGGCCCAGCGCACGACGTCCAGTCCCTCCGCCGTGCTCACGTGCGCGACGTGGACCCGGCTCCGCGTGTGCTCGGCGAGCATCGCGTCCCGGGCGATGATGCTGGCCTCGGCCACCGGCGGCCAGCCGGGGAGGCCGAGCCGCCCGGACAGCTCGCCCTCGTGGCAGCAGGCCTGCGCCCCGGCGAGCGTCGGGTCCTGGCTGTGCTGCGAGACGACACCCCCGAAGGCCCGGACGTACTCCAGGGCGCGGCGCATGACGCGGCCGTCGGCCACGCAGTGCCCGTCGTCGCTGAAGACGCCGACCCGGGCGCGGGAGCGGTGCATGAGGCCGAGCTCGGCCAGCTCGCGGCCCTCGAGCCCCTTCGTGACCGCGCCCACCGGGACGACGTCGACGAGCCCGGCCGCGCGCCCGAGGTCGAGGATGCGCTCGGCGGCCTCGGCCGTGTCGGTGACCGGGGTCGTGTTGGCCATCGCGAGGACCGCGGTGAACCCGCCCGCTGCGGCGGCGCGCGAGCCGGAGGCGATCGTCTCGGCGTCCTCGCGGCCCGGTTCGCGCAGATGCGTGTGCAGGTCGACGAAGCCCGGGAGGGCGGTGAGGCCGTCGGCGTCGAGCCGGCTCAGGCCGCCGGTGTCCTCGACCCGGCCGACCTCGGCCACGAGCCCGTCGCGCACCGCGAGGTCGCCCCGGCGCTCGGCTCCGTCGGTGTCGAGGTAGGTGACCCCGGTGATCAGCAGGTCGCTCATGCCGCGTCCTCCTCTCCCGCGAGCAGGTGGTAGAGGACGGCCATCCGCACCGCCACTCCCGCGGAGACCTGGTCCAGGACGAGGCTCTGGGCGGCGTCGGCCGCGTCGGCGCTGATCTCGAGCCCGCGGTTCATCGGGCCCGGGTGGCAGATGACCGCCTCGCCGTTCGCGTCGGTCAGCGCCCGGAGGCGGTCGCGGGTGAGGCCGAAGCCCACGGTGTACTCCCTGGGGGTCGGGAAGAAGCCGCCGCTCATCCGTTCGCGCTGGACGCGCAGCATCATCACCGCGTCCGGGCCGGAGGCGAGGACCTCGTCGAGGTCGTCGGTGAGGTGCAGGCCGTCGGCCGCCGCCCACGAGCCGATACCGCTCGGCATCAGGGTCGGCGGGGCGACGAGCGTGACGTCGGCGCCGAGGGTGCGCAGCGTGATCGCGTTGGACCGGAACACCCGGCTGTGGGTGAGGTCGCCGACGATGGCGACCCGGCGACCGGCGAGGGGGCCGAGCCGCTGCTCCATCGTGTACGCGTCGAGCAGCGCCTGGGTGGGGTGCTCGTGGGTGCCGTCACCCGCGTTGACCACGCTCGCGTCGACCCACTGGGACACCTGGTGGGCGGCGCCGCTGGCCATGTGCCGGATGACGACGCAGTCGACGCTCATCGCGTCGATCGTCATGACGGTGTCGCGCAGGGACTCACCCTTGGACGCCGACGAGCCCTTGCCGGTGATGTTGATGGTGTCGGCCGACATCCACTTGCCCGCGATCTCGAAGCTGCTGCGGGTGCGGGTGGAGTCCTCGAAGAAGAGGTTGATGATGGTGCGCCCGCGCAGGGTCGGGAGCTTCTTGACGTCGCGGCGCTGGACCTCGTGCATCTCGGCGGCGGTGGCGAGGAGCATCCGGACGTCGTCGCGGCTGAGGTCGGCGCTGGAGAGGAGGTGCCTCACCGGTCACCTCCTGCGGTCGGCGTCGACGGACTGCCCGCCCGGGTCTCCCCCGAGGCGATGGTCACCGACTCCGGCGCGTCGTCGACCCCGCTGAGCCGGACCATGACCCGCTCGGTGTGCGCGGTGGGCAGGTTCTTGCCGACGTGGTCGGCCCGGATCGGCAGCTCGCGGTGGCCCCGGTCGACGAGCACCGCGAGCCGGACGGCGCGGGGGCGGCCGAGGTCCGAGAGCGCGTCGAGCGCGGCCCGGATGGTGCGTCCGGAGTACAGGACGTCGTCGACGAGGACGACGATCCGGTCGTCGACCCCGCTGCTCGGGATGCGGGTCGGCATCGGGGCGCGGGTCGGCTGGTGGCGCAGGTCGTCGCGGAACATCGTGATGTCGAGGTCACCCACCGGGACCTCGACCCCCTCGATCTCCAGGAGCAGCCGCGAGAGACGCCGGGCGAGCTCGACCCCCCGGGTCGGGATGCCGAGCAGGACGAGGTCGTGGGCGCCCTTGTTGCGCTCGACGATCTCGTGGGCGATGCGCCGCAGAGCCCGGGCGATGTCCGGTTCGCTCATGACGGTGCGGGCGGAGCCGGATGCCTCGAGGGCTCCGGGGGGCAGCGTGTCGTCGGCGCGCGTCATCCGCGTGCGACCTCCTTCCCTGCCTCACGGGACAGGTCGTTAAAGGATGTCTGGCGGGCGCCACTGTAGTTGGTCCGGAGCGGCTCGGGCGACACCGTCCACGACGGGAGTCCGTGTCGGCTCAGTCGGCGCTGGCGCCCACGGGCCGGAAGCCGGAGCAGAGGATCCGCAGGAACCCGATGTGGTCCCCGTCGGTGCGGTAGTACGCCTGCTGCTCGGCGGCGTAGGCGCCGTCCGGCGTGCGCAGGGCGAGCCGGTAGGAGACCCGCTGGGTGTCCTCGACGGGCGCGCCGGCGGTGACGTCGACGAGGGCGGTGATCTCGTCGGCGTCCCCGAACCACCTGCCGAAGAGGACCTCGACGAGATCGTCGGGGCCGGTGCCCTCCCATGCGCGGCCGGGGGTCAGGCCGCGGAAGTCGAGGTCGGGGGTGACGAGGCGGTGGACGGCCTCGGCGTCCTTCGCGGCGATCGCCCGGGCGAGCCGCGGTCCGAGGGTGCTCATGGCAGCAGTTGAGCACGCCTCGGGGGTGCGCGCCAGCCACGGCGGCGGGGGTGTGCGACGCACCGGTCCGCAGCGTGAGACACATAATGCACAGGCATGCCACACATAACAGACTGTGATGACACCGTTCCCCGGCCCACCCCCTGAGGAGGCTCCGATGCCCGAGATCACCAGCGCACCCACGACCGGTGGGGCCACCTGCCCGGGACAGCGGGCCGAGGGCGCACCCCAGCCCCTCTTCCCTCCGCGGGACGCCGACGCGGCGACGTACCGGCGCTGGCTCGCAGCGTCGCCGTGGCCGGAGGTCGTCTTCGCCGCGGCCGGCGCCCGCTGACCCTGGCGTGTCGGGGCGGGAGCCGCGACCATCGACGGATCGGCCACCACCGGGGCGGCCGCTGAGGAGAGGGTCGGACATGGCGCACACGTACGGCATCAGCGAGGTCGTCGGGTCGTCGACGACGTCCATCGACGACGCGATCACCACCGCCGTCGGCCGGGCGAACACGACGGTCCGCGGGCTCGACTGGTTCGAGGTCACCGAGATCCGCGGCCATCTGGAGGACGGCAAGGTCGCGCACTACCAGGTGGGGCTCAAGCTCGGCTTCCGCATGGAGGGCTGACCCGGGGGTCACACCGCTCGGGCCATCGCCACGCGTCGTCCGTGCCGGGCCAGGCCGAGCCGCCGCTCCGCGTCGAGCATCGGGGCGAGGCGGGCCGGCGGGTCGATCTCGCGGTAGCCGTGGCGCGCGTACCACGGGCCGTTCCAGGGCACGTCGGCGTAGGTCATCAGCGTCACCTCCGAGCCTCCGCGTGCTCTGACCTCGGCGTGCACCCCCTCGAGGAGGCGCGAGCCGTGTCCGCTCCGCAGCCGGTCCGGGTCGACCGCGATCTGCTCGAGATGCCAGTGGCCCCCGAGGTCGAGGACATGGACGAAGCCGACGACGGATCCTCGGGTGGTCGCCACGAGCAGGAAGCCGGGCTCCGCGGCGCGGGCCTCCCCCGTGCTCGCCTGCGGCCAGTCGACGCCGCCGAAGCGTTCCGCGAAGAGCCGGTCCCCGGCGTCCTCGATGGCCGCGAGCAGCGGGAGGTCCTCGGCGGTGGCCGGTCTGATCGACGTCACCCGGCGAGGGTGCCACCGGCGCACGGCCGGGGCAACGGGGTTCCTCGGGGGTGCGCGCTCAGGCGAGGGTGGGCTTCACCTCGACGAGGCGGGCGAGCAGCCCGTTGACGAAGCGCGGGCTGTCGTCGGTCGACAGCTCGGTCGCCAGGGCCACCCACTCGCTGATCGCGACGGGCTCCGGCACGTCCTGCGAGTGCAGGACCTCGTAGGCGCCGAGCCGCAGGATGGCGCGGTCCACGGCGGGCATGCGCGGCAGCGACCAGCCCTGCGAGTACGTCGTGATGAGCTCGTCCAGCTGGTCCCGGTGGGTGGAGACCCCGGTCACGAGGTCGGCGGTGAACTCCGAGAGGGCGTGCTCGGTGACGGGCACCGCGAGCCGCTCGCGCAGGAGGTCCGCGGGGTCGATGCCCCGCTGCTCCGCCTCGAACAGCAGGTCGAGGGCGCGCTTACGGGCCTTGGTGCGGGCGGCCACGGGTCAGCTGATCCGGCCGAGGTAGGAGCCGTCGCGGGTGTCGACCTTGATCTTGGTCCCCTGCTCGAGGAAGAGCGGCACGGCGATCTCGGCGCCCGTCTCGAGGGTGGCCGGCTTGGTGCCCCCGGTGGAGCGGTCGCCCTGCAGGCCGGGCTCGGTGTAGGTGATCTCGAGGACGACGGAGGCCGGGAGCTCGATGTAGAGCACGGCGCCGTCGTGGCGGGCGACGATCGCCTCCTGGTTCTCGACCATGTACTTCGCCGCGTCGCCGACGACCTCGGGGCTCACCGGCAGCTGGTCGTAGGTGTCACCGTCCATGAAGATGAAGTCGGTGCCGTCGTTGTACAGGTACTGCATGTTCCGCTTGTCGACGCTCGCGGTCTCGACCTTGACGCCCGCGTTGAAGGTCTTGTCGACGACCTTGCCGGACAGGACGTTCTTGAGCTTGGTCCGCACGAAGGCCGGGCCCTTGCCGGGCTTGACGTGCTGGAACTCCACGACGGACCACAGCTGGCCCTCGATGTTGAGGACGAGGCCGTTCTTCAGGTCGTTGGTCGATGCCACGGGCTGGTGTCTTTCTCGAGTCTGGGACGGGTCACGGCACCGGAGTGCGGGCGCGCGTCACCCCTGCGAAGGGGTCGGGATCGCCGACCATGCTACCGCTCCCCCGCACCTCCCCCGACCGCCCGCTCACAGGGGGCGGGCGTCAGGGCGAGATGGCGGCGTAGCTGTCGCGCAGCAGCGCCTCGTCCGGGCCGACGAGGCGCACCGGGTGGGCCAGGCCGTCGAGGACGACGAACCGCATCGTGGCACCGCGCGACTTCTTGTCGCGGGCCATCGCGGTGAGCAGGTCCCCGAAGCGGCCGCCCACGTCGCGCGTCGGGAGCCCCACCGCCTCGAGCACCGCACGGTGCCGGGCCAGGAGCGCGTCGTCGACGGTGCCGGTGCGGTGCCCGAGCTCGGCAGCGAAGACCATCCCGATCGCGACGGCCTCGCCGTGCCGGCGCTCGTAGTGCTCGACCTGCTCGATGGCGTGCCCGAGGGTGTGGCCGTAGTTGAGGATCTCCCGCAGGAAGGACTCGGTGAGGTCGGCGGCCACGACCTCGGCCTTGACGCGCACCTTCCGCTCGACGAGCTCGGCCAGCACGTCGCCGTCCCAGCGGGTCGCAGCCTCGGGGTCCGCCTCGATGAGCTCGAGGATCCGCGGGTCGGCGATGAAGCCGCCCTTGACGACCTCCGCGAGTCCGGCGACGAGGTCGGCCCGCGGCAGCGTTGCGAGGACGTCGAGGTCGCACACGACGCCGGCCGGGGTGTGGAAGGCGCCGACGAGGTTCTTGCCCTCGACGGTGTTGATGCCGGTCTTGCCCCCGACGGCGGCGTCCACCATCGCGAGCAGGGTGGTCGGGACGTGGACGACCGGAACGCCGCGGAGCCAGGTGGCGGCGACGAAGCCGGCGAGGTCGGTGACGGTGCCGCCGCCGACGGAGACGACCGCGTCGGTGCGGGTGAACGCCCGCTGCCCCAGCACGGACCACAGGCCGGCGGCCACCTCGGCCGTCTTCGCCCGCTCGTTGTCCGGGACGGTCTCGACGCAGACGGTGTACCCGGCAGCCGACAGCGCCCCGGCGACCGTGTCCGCGTAGGTCTGCAGCCCCTCGGGGCGCACGACGAGGACCTGCCTGACCCCGCCGGGGAGCTGGGCCGCGACCCGGTCGAGCACCCCCCGCCCCACGACGACGTCGTGGAGGTCGCCGACCGGGATGACGACGGGGTCGCTCACGCGCCCGTCCCGATCAGCGCGGCGATGTCGGCCGCCACGTCCTCGGCCGACCGCCCCGCGGTGTCGACGACGTGCGTCGCCACGCGCTCGTAGACCGGGCGCCGCTCGCCCATGAGCCGGACCCAGGAGGCGCGCGGGTTGACCGCGAGGAGGGGGCGGCTGCGGTCGAAGCCCACCCGCTTGGACGCGTCGGCGATCCCGACGTCGAGGAAGACGACGATGTGGCCCTGGAGCAGTGGCTCGGTGAGCGGGTCGACCGGCGCGCCACCACCGAGGGCGACGACGCCGTCCTCCTCGACGAGGGCCCGGGCCACCTCGGCCCGCTCCAGGTCGCGGAAGGTGGGCTCGCCGTCCTCGACGAAGATGTCGCTGATGCTGCGTCCGGACGCCGTCTCGATGGCCACGTCGGTGTCGAGGAAGTCGACCCCGAGCAGGGCCGCGAGCGCACGACCGGTCGTGGTCTTGCCCGACCCCGGGGGTCCGACGAGGACGACGCGGGGCATCAGTCCTCGTCCCACGTGCGCATCGCCGCCGGGATGGCGTCGAGGTAGGCCCGGTGGTTGCGGGCGGTCTCGGCGACCGAGTCGCCACCGAACTTCTCGAGGCACGCCTCGGCCAGGACCAGGGCGACCATCGCCTCGGCGATGACCCCGGCGGCGGGGACCGCGCAGACGTCGGAGCGCTGGTGGATGGCCGTCGCCGCCTCGTCGGACGCGACGTCGACGGTGCGCAGCGACCGCGGCACCGTGGAGATGGGCTTCATCGCCGCGCGCACCCGCAGGACACCGCCGACGGACATGCCGCCCTCGGTGCCTCCGGCCCGCCCGGTGGCGCGCCGGATGACCCCGTCGGCGTCGCGCTCCATCTCGTCGTGCGCCTGCGACCCGCGCCGCGCCGCCGTACGGAAGCCGTCGCCGACCTCGACGCCCTTGATGGCCTGGATGCCCATGAGCGCGGCCGCGAGGCGGGAGTCGAGCCGACGGTCCCAGTGCACGTGCGACCCGAGACCCGGCGGCACTCCGACGGCGACGACCTCGACGACGCCGCCGAGGGTGTCGCCGTCCTTGCGGGCCGCGTCGACCTCGGCGACCATCGCGGCCGAGCCGCCGGGGTCGAACGCGCGCATGGGGTCGGCATCGAGCGCGGCGACGTCGTCCGGCCCGGGCAGCGGCGCGTCGTCGGGGACCCCGGCCGCCCCGATGGCCACGGTGTGCGACACGAGCCGGATGCCGTACGCCTGCTCGAGGAACCGGGCGGCCACGGCACCGAGCGCGACCCGGGCGGCGGTCTCCCGCGCCGACGCGCGCTCGAGCACGGGGCGGGCGTCGTCGAAGCCGTACTTCTGCATCCCGACGAGGTCCGCGTGGCCCGGGCGGGGCCGGGTGAGGGGCCGGTTGCGGGCCACCTCCTTCTCGGCGTTGACGTCGTCGGAGGCCGCGTAGTCCGCCTCGCTCACCGGGTCCGGGCTCATGACGGTGCGCCACTTCGGCCACTCGGTGTTGCCGATCCGCACCGCGACCGGGGAGCCGAGGGTGCGCCCGAGCCGCACGCCGCCGAGGAACTCGACCTCGTCCTGCTCGAACTTCTGCCGGGCTCCGCGGCCGTAGCCGAGGCGTCGCCGGGCCAGCGCCCCGGCGAGGTCGGCGGTGGTCACCTCGACGCCCGCGGGCAGGCCGTCGACGGTCGCGACGAGGGCGGGGCCGTGCGACTCCCCCGCGGTCAGCCAACGCAGCATGGGTCCGATCCTTCCACGCGTGTCTCAGCCACCGGTCAGCCAGGTCAGGATCCGGGACGTGCCGCCGATCGCCACCCAGGCGCCGAGGCACATGGCGGGCCCGTACGCGATGGAGGACTTCAGCCCCACCCGGCGTCCCGCGAGGAGCAGGATCGCCGTCAGCCCGCCGATGAGGAAGCCGGCCATGAGCCCGAGGAGGAGATGGGCGATCCCGAGCCATCCCAGGAGCGCACCGAGGACCGGCGCGAGGCGGATGTCGCCGCCGCCGACCCCGCCGCCCGGCAGCAGGCCGAGGACGAGGTAGGTGCCGCCCATGACGGCGGCCCCGATGAGCGCCGTGAGCCACCGGCCCTCCCCGGCGGTCGCGAGCGAGGCGATCGCGAGGAGGAGGACGAGTGCGGCGCCGGTGGGGACGACGAGCCCCACCGGGAGCCGGTGGACGTCGAGGTCGATCCACACCAGGCCGACGGTGAGCCAGGCGAAGAGGAGGAACGGCGGCAGGGCGGCCCACGCCCCGTAGTCCCCCACCGAGAGGACGGCGAGGGCGCTCAGCGCACCGGTGGCCGGACCGGTCCACCAGAGGTGCCCGGGGGGTCCGGCGACGTCGTCCTCGTCGATGCGGTACCCCCCGGTGGCGAGCCGCCGACCGGTGAGGTGCCCGACGACGCCCATGAGCAGGGCGGCGACGACGACGACCCACCAGGGCGTCACAGTCCACCTCCGAGAGCGGCGAGGCCTGCCTCGCGCATGGCCTCGACCGGGGCGTCCCGGCCGGTGAAGAGCCGGAACTGCTCGGCCGCCTGGTTCACGAGCAGGTCCAGCCCGGAGACGACCGTCATCCCGGCGGCCGTGGCCGCCCGCGCGAGGGGGGTCGGCCACCCGGCGTACACGACGTCGAGGAGGACCCCCGGGTGCTCGGCCGGCACGGTGGCAGCGACGTCGTCGCCGGCGGCCGGCGGGACGGTCGAGACGACGACGTCGTCGCGGGTCGTGACCCACGGGTCGATCGCGGCGACGGAGCCGTTGCGCACGCCCACTCCGGCGTCCAGGGCCCAGGCGAGGAGGTCGGCGGCCTTCGCGGTGTCGCGGGCCCGGACGGTGAGGGTCGTGACGCCGAGCTCGGCGAGGGCCAGGACGCAGGACCGCGCGGTCGCCCCGGCGCCGAGGACGAGGGCACGCTGCACCGGGCCCGGCAGGTGCGGGCGCAGCGCCGCGACGGCACCCGCGACGTCGGTGTTGGTCGCGTCCCACCCGCCGTCCTCGCGACGCACGAGGGTGTTCGCGGCGGCCGCCAGCCGGGCCACGTCCGAGGTGTGCGTCGCCAGCGCGAGGGCCGCCTCCTTGAGGGGCATCGTCAGGGACAGGCCACGCCACGTCTCGTCGAGGGCCTCGACGAACGCCGGCAGGTGGTCGACGTCGACCTCGTGCCGGTCGTACTCCCACCCCGGCAGCCCGAGCGCGGCGTACCCCGCCCGGTGCAGCGCCGGCGAGAGGGAGTGCGCGACCGGGGACCCGAGGACCGCAGCCCTCAGCACCGGCACCAGGTCACCCGCTGCACTTCCCCTCGTTGTCCGAGCACCACTGACGCAGCTTGGCCTCGTTGGCCTGCTGCTCCGCGTACGTCTCGGCGAACAGGGTCTCCCCCGAGTCGAGGTTGACGGTCACGAAGAAGAACCACCCGCCCGGCGTCGGGTCGGCCGCGGCGTCGATGGCCGCCTTGCCCGGGTTGCCGATCGGCCCCGGCGGCAGCCCCGGGGAGCCGTAGGTGTCGTACGGGTCGGACTTCGCGCTGTCGTACTCGCTCTTGGTGAGGTTGCCGCGCTTCTGGAGGACGAAGTTGACCGTCGAGTCCATCTGGAGGAAGCCGGCGGTCGGGCCGTTCGGGTCGTCGAGGCGGTTCTCGACCACGCGGGCCACCTTGCCCCGGTCGGCGTCGCCGCGGGCCTCACCCTCGACGATCGAGGCGATGATGAGGGTGCGCTGCCAGTCCTTCGCCGGGACGCCGGCGCCCTCGAGGGTCTTGATGGTCTGGTCGATCATCGCGCTCAGCTGCTCGGTGGCGGAGGTGTCCTCGGAGAACTCGTAGCTCGCCGGGAACAGCCACCCCTGGAGGTCGCCCTCCGCCTGCGACGGCAGCCCCAGGGCCTTGGTGTCCTTGGCGGCCTTCTCGTACTCCTCGACCGGCACCCCGGTGGCCTTCGAGAGGGCCGCGAACGTCTCGGAGGTCCACAGCCCCTCGCGGACCGTGACGCGGTCGGTGACCCGGTTGGCGGGGTCCGTGAGCACCCCGAACGCGTCGAGCCCGGTCATCCCCTTGAGGAGCACATAGGTGCCGGGCTGGATCGTGGCCGCCGTCTGCGGGTCGGCGGCCGCTGCCTCGAGGTAGGCGGTGCGGGTCTTCGTGACGCCGGCGTCGCGCAGCGTCGTCGCGATGTCCTCGCCGGTGTCGCCGGAGGACACGACGACCTCGACCTCGCCCTCGCCCGGACCGGGGAAGTCGACGTCGGTCTCGGAGCCTCCGACGAGGCCACCGATCATCGGGCCGAGGACGCTGACGGCGCCGTACGCGGCACCGCCGACGAGGACGACGGCGATGAGGACGGCCAGGACGCCGCGCCCGCGCCCGGACCTGCGACGTCGGCGACGGCCGTGGATGTCCCGACGGGACCGCCCCGCGGGGCGTCCGGTGTCGTCACCGAAGATCGTGTCGGTGAAGTCGTGGCTCACGTCCTCGTGCCCTTCGTCCGTGGCTTGCGCCGTCGTCCTCCGACCGGTTCTCCTGCCGGAAGACCGGTCGCACGCTCGGTGTCGAGCGCCGACTGGAGGATCAGCACCGCCGCAGCCTGGTCGACCACGGAGCGCTGCCGCCGTCCGGCGACTCCGCTCGCCGTGAGCGCACGGTGCGCGTCGACCGTCGTCAGGCGCTCGTCGACGAGACGGACCGGGACGGGGGCGACACGCGCCGCCAGCACGCCAGCATACGTGCGCACGCTCGCGGCAGCGGGTCCTTCGACACCCGAGAGCGACCTGGGGAGCCCGACGACCACCCCGACCGCCGCGTGCTCGGCGACCAGGTCGGCGAGGCGCTCGAGGTCGTCGGCGCCCGGATGCGGTGCCGCGCCGGCGGTCCGGGGCACCGTCTCCAGCGGTGTCGCGAGCAGCCCGTCGGGGTCGCTGCGGGCCACCCCGACGCGGACCGAGCCGACGTCGACGCCGATGCGGACGCCGGGTGCCGGCCGCTCCTCGCCGTCCGACATCAGCCGGCGAGCTCCCCGACGCGCCATTCGACGGCCGAGAGCGCCTCACCGACCTTGGCGGGGTCCTGACCGCCGCCCTGGGCGATGTCGTCCTTGCCGCCCCCGCCACCGCCGAGGGCGCCGGCCGCGACCCGGACCAGCTCGCCGGCGGTGATGCCACGCCCGCGGGCGGCCTCGTTGGTCGCCACGACGACCACGGGGCGCCCCTTCGCGATCCCCGTGACAGCCACGACGCACGGGCGGTCGTTGCCGAGGCGGCCGCGCAGGTCCAGGACCATCGTGCGGACGTCGCCCGCGTCGGCCTCGCCCGCGTCGTGCGCCAGCAGGGTGACCCCGCCGACGTCGCGCGCCCGGTCGGTGAGCGACCCGGCCGCGGCCTGGAGCTGCTCGGTGCGCAGCCGCTCGAGGTCGCGCTCGGCCTCCTTCAGCCGGGTCAGCAGCCCGCCCACCCGCTCCGGCAGCTCCTCGGGGCGACCCTTCATCAGCTCGGTGAGCTGGCCGACGATGGCCCGCTCGCGCGCGAGGAACGAGAACGCGTCGTTGCCGACGAGCGCCTCGACCCGGCGGACTCCGGACCCGATCGAGGACTCCCCGAGCAGGGTGACGAGCCCGAGCTGGGTCGTGCGCTCGGCGTGCGTGCCCCCGCACAGCTCGCGAGCCCAGTCGCCGACGGACACGACGCGCACCGCGTCGCCGTACTTCTCGCCGAACAGCGCCATCGCGCCCGCGTCGCGCGCCTGCTGCTGGGTCATGACCTCGGCGTTGACGGCGAGGTCGTCCAGGAGCAGCGCGTTGACCCGCGACTCGACGTCGCCGAGCACCGACACCGGCAGCGCGGAGGAGGCGTGGAAGTCGAACCGGAAACGGCCCGGGGAGTTCTCGGACCCCGCCTGGGTGGCGGTGTCGCCGAGGGCCTCCCGGATCGCCTTGTGGACCATGTGCGTCGCGGTGTGCGCCCGCGAGATGGACCGGCGACGCTCGATGTCGACCTCCGCGTACGCCTGCTCGCCCGCCGCGACCTCACCGGAGACGACCGTCGCGCGGTGCACGATGAGGCCACGGATCGGCGACTGGACGTCCCGCACCTCCACGACCGCCCCGCTGCCGAGCCGCAGCAGCCCGCCGTCGGCGAGCTGGCCGCCCCCCTCGGCGTAGAACGGGGTGCGGTCGAGCACGAGCTCGACGTCGTCGCCGGCGGTCGCGGAGGTGACCGGCACGCCGTCGCGGAGCATGCCCGCGACCCGCGCCTCGGAGGTCACCTCGGAGTACCCGGTGAACTCGACCGGGGCGCCGACGCCGTCGGCCAGGGCCCGGTAGACGCTGGTGTCGCCGTGGGCCACCTTCTTGGACCGGGCGTCGTCCTTGGCCCGCTGGCGCTGTTCCTGCATGAGCCGGGTGAAGCCCTCGCGGTCCACCTCGAGCCCCTGCTCCGACGCCATCTCGAGGGTGAGGTCGATGGGGAAGCCGTAGGTGTCGTGCAGCTGGAACGCCTGGTCCCCGGCGAGGACGTCCCCGCCGCGCTCCTTGGTGCGGGCGACAGCGGTGTCGAGGATCGTCGTGCCCGCCGTGAGGGTGCGGCGGAACGCCTCCTCCTCGGCGTAGGCGATCTGCGAGATGCGGTCCCAGTCGGTGCGCAGCTCGGGGTAGGACTGCTCCATCCGCTCGAGCGAGACCGGGAGCAGCTCCGGCAGGCAGGGGTCCTCGTAGCCGAGGAGCCGCATCGAGCGGATCGCCCGGCGCAGCATCCGGCGCAGCACGTAGCCGCGGCCCTCGTTGCCCGGGGTGACGCCGTCGCCGATGAGCATGAGCGAGGACCGGACGTGGTCGGCGACGACCCGGAGCCGCACGTCGTCGGGGTGGGACTCGCTGACCATGTGCCCGGACTCGACGCCGTAGCGCGTGCCCGACAGCTGGGCCGCCCTGTCGAGGACGGGGTACACCTCGTCGATCTCGTACAGGTTGTCGACCCCCTGGAGCAGCGTCGCCATCCGCTCCAGACCCATCCCGGTGTCGATGTTGCGCTGGGGCAGCGGGCCGGCGACGTCGAAGTCGTCCTTGGCGCGGACGGCCGAGAGCTCCTCCTGCATGAACACGAGGTTCCAGAACTCGAGGAACCGGTCCTCGTCGACGGCCGGGCCACCGTCGCGCCCGTACTCGGGGCCACGGTCGAGGTAGATCTCGCTGCACGGCCCGCCGGGGCCGGGGACCCCCATGTGCCAGTAGTTGTCGAGCTTGCCGCGGCGGGTGATGCGCTCGACCGGGATCCCGACCTGCTCGTGCCAGATGGCGAAGGCGTCGTCGTCGTCCTCGTAGACGGTGGGCCAGATGAGGTCGGGGTCGAGGCCGTAGCCACCCTCGCCCTGGGGGGTCGTGACGAGATCCCAGGCGAGGCGGATCGCGCCTTCCTTGAAGTAGTCGCCGAAGGAGAAGTTGCCGTTCATCTGGAAGAAGGTGCCGTGCCGCGAGGTCTTGCCGACCTCCTCGATGTCACCGGTGCGCACGCACTTCTGCACGCTCGTGGCGCGGTCCCACAGCGGGGTCTCCTGCCCGAGGAAGTACGGCTTGAAGGGCACCATGCCGGCGTTGACGAACAGCAGGTTGGGGTCGTCGAGCAGCAGCGAGGCGCTCGGGACGATCGTGTGACCGTTGCGGGCGAAGAAGTCGAGCCAGCGGCGCCGGATCTCAGCGGTTTCCATGTCGTGTCAGTCCTGTGGGGTGGGCCGGGCGCGGGCAGGCCGACATCGTATGCCGGGGCCGCGTCCGAAGGTCGGGTGGGCAGGCGGAGGCGGGGGCGTCGAGCCCCTACCGAGCTCGCCCGTCGCCGGCCGGGCCACCGCCGGCGGGGCCGGAGGGGTCGAGGAGCAGCGCGCGCGCCTCCTCGGGGGACAGCGACCGGCCCGGGTCGCCGTCGGTGAGGCTCACGGCCGGGCCACGGTCGCGCTCGCCCCAGCCGGAGGGGACGTCGAGCTCGGGGACGGCTGAACCCGCCGCATGGCGGGGGGCCCGGGTCGTCGCGTCGGTGCGGACCGCGACCTCCACCGCCTCACGCAGGTCGGCCTCGCGCTCGCGGGCGGCGTCGCGCACGGTCGTGACGAACCGCTGGGTGGCCGGCAGCCGCCAGACGGCATAGCCGAGGCCGACCGCGGCGGCCCCGAACAGCAGCGTGCGCGCCCTCATCGGGCCGCCTTGCGCAGGTTCGAGACCGCGACCCGCACGCCGTAGCTGTACGCCGCCACCTTGATGAGCGGGGAGCCCACCGTGGCCGCGAACACCGAGGTGAGCGCCGACGCGTTGGTCGTCATCGTCGACACCGAGCTCGTGATGGCGTCGACCCTGGTCAGCTGGTCGTTGGTGAGACCGACGGTGTCGGTGAGGCTCTTGAGGGTGGGCTGCACGTTGTCGGTGGTCGTGCGCAGGCTCTCGCGGGTCTCGTCGAGGATCCGCCCGGCCTTGCCGACGAGGCCGGCGACACGTACGACGAGGTAGGCGAACGCGACCGCGGCGACGAGCCCTGCGATCCCTCCGAGCGTGACGTCCATACCGCCGACCCTATCGGGCGGTCCGAACCGGGTTCAGCGGCGTCGCCGGCTGGATCCGCCCGCGCCCCCGAGCGAGACGAGCAGCCCGAGCAGGAACCCGGCGTCGTACCAGTTGCCCGAGTTGCGCACCGCGTAGACGCTCACCGAGTCGGTGAACAACGAGACGATGAACGTCACCGGCACGATGACTCCGTGCCACAGGCCGAGCCAGAACCCGGGCGGGTCGGTGCCGGTGCCCAGGGCCGGGTTCGGGCCGGCCGCGCACGCGGCGAGGAGCAGCAGCGTCGCGAGGGCGACGGCTCCGAGGAGGGCGGCCCGGGGCCACGCTCGACGGGGGCTGCGGACGACCGGGTCCGAGGTCATGCGACCACCTCCGGCTCCATCGTGGCACCCGGCCGGGCGGGCGACAGCCCCCTGTTCCGCAGGTCACGTCGACGCCCGGGACGAGCCGGATGTGCTCCGCGGGTGCCCGACGACTGCACCGGACGCCGACGCCGTCGGCTCTCCTCAGCGGGCTTTCCCGGCAGCTGACGGGAACGCCCGCCGGGCCGGGTCAGACGTGCCGGACGCACCGGACGGCCCACGGCCGCGCCTCGAGCCGCCCCGGGGGGATCGCCTCCCCGCACACCTCACACAGCCCATAGGTGCCTTCGGCGACCTTGGTCCGGGCGGCCCGCACCTGGGCCAGGGTGTCGAGCAGCTGCTCCTGGACGGCGACCGCGGCCAGCCGGTCGACCGCCATCGAGGTGCCCTCGCCGATGCGCTTCCCGAACGAGATGCTCCCCATCTCCTCGGGCGGGGTGGTCAGCGTGGCGAGCTCGCCGACCAGCCGGTCCTCCTGCTCGGCGAGCGTCGCGTCGATGTCCATCGCCTCAGCCTAGGCGTCGCGACCAGCCACGGGCCGGGTCAGCGGCCGAGCCGCTCCCGGAGCCAGCGCCAGCGCTCCTGCAGCCGCGCCTCGAAGCCACGGTCGGTGGGGCGGTAGTAGTCGGTGCCGGCCGCGAGGTCGTCGGGCAGGTACTGCTGGGTGGCGACGCCGTCGGGCTCGTCATGGGCGTAGACGTAGGCAGGGGCCCGGCCCCGCCCCGCGGCCGCAGCCGACGCCTCGGCGATGCGGGCGGCACCCCCGTAGCCGCTCCCCCGCAGATGCAGCGGCACCGGCCCGCCCTTGCCCGCCCGGACGTCGGCGATCGCCGCGTTGATGCCCGCGTAGGCGGCGTTGGACTTCGGGGCGAGCGCGTTGTGCACGACCGCCTGGGCGAGGATGATCCGCGCCTCGGGCATGCCGATCTGCGCGACGGCGTGCATCGCGGCGACCGCTGTCTGGAGCGCCGTGGGGTCGGCCATGCCGACGTCCTCGGAGGCGGCGATGACGATCCGCCGGGCGACGAACCGGGGGTCCTCCCCCGCCTCGAGCATCCGCGCCAGGTAGTGCAGGGCCGCGTCGACGTCCGAGCCGCGCATCGACTTGATGAGCGCCGACGCGACGTCGTAGTGCTGGTCACCGGTGCGGTCGTAGCGGACCGCGGCGTGCGCCACCGCCTGTTCGGTGTGCGTCAGGGTGACCTCGAGGACCTCGGGCCGCTCGGCGCCGGGGGCCAGGGAGTCCTCGGCCACCCCGGCCGCGGCCTCCAGGAACGTCAGCGAGCGTCGGGCGTCGCCGCCGGCCAGCCGCACCAGGTGCTCGCGCGCGTCGTCCGCCAGCGCATAGGCACCGGCCAGCCCGCGCTCGTCGCTGACCGCCTGGCGCAGCACGTCGGCGACCTCCTCGTCGGTGAGCGGGACGAGGGTGACGAGCATCGAGCGGGACAGCAGGGGGGCGATGACCGAGAACGACGGGTTCTCGGTCGTCGCCGCGACGAGGACGACGAGCCGGTTCTCGACCCCGGGCAGCAGGGCGTCCTGCTGGGCCTTGGTGAACCGGTGGATCTCGTCGAGGAAGAGCACGGTCTGGCGCCCGTACAGGTCGCGGGTGCGCGCCGCGCCGTCCATGACGGTCCGCACGTCCTTGACCCCGGCGGTGACCGCGGAGAGCTCGACGAACTCGCGGTCGGAGGCGGTGGCGACGAGGTGCGCCAGGGTGGTCTTCCCCGTGCCGGGCGGCCCCCACAGGATCGCCGACAGGGGGCCCGCCGCTCCCCCTCCGCCCTCGATGAGGCGGCGCAGCGGGCTGCCCGGGCGCAGGACGGTGCCCTGCCCACGGACCTCCTCGAGCGAGCGCGGCCGCATCCGGACGGCGAGCGGCGCCATCGTCGCCGACGGGCCGGCGGCACCGGCAGCACCCTGCGCGGCGGCGCCGAACAGGTCGGTCCCGTCCTGGCTCACCCCCGCAGGCTAACGACCACCCCCGACGTGCCCCACCGGCCCATGGGATTCTGTGCAGCATGACGAGGCGTGCGGGACACGGCAGGCCGGCGCTGGAGCGCTGGGGCCGGTTCGTCGCCGCGCACGCGCGCGTCGCCCTCGTCGGCTGGCTGCTCTTCGTCGTCGCGGGCCTCGGGGTCGCGCTCGGGGGCCTGGGCACCCAGAGCCTCTTCGACCGGATCGACACCGGCGAGATCGTCGTCGACGGAGAGAACCAGCAGGGACGGGACGTCCTCGACGCCGCCGGCCGCGGTGGGTTCAGCACCCACACGCTGCTCGTCGAGGGGGTCGACCTCGCCGACCCGGAGGTCGCGCAGGCCGCCGCGGGCGCCGTGCGCGACCTGCTCGCCGTCGAGGGCGTGGAGTCCGCGGTCTCCCCGTTCGTGGTCCCGGGT
Organism: uncultured Actinomycetota bacterium; assembly: GCA_963815545.1. GTDB lineage: Bacteria > Actinomycetota > Actinomycetes > Actinomycetales > Dermatophilaceae > Phycicoccus. Next base: position 26,312 of record CAWFGY010000005.1, on the reverse strand, counting down.
GGCGCTGCGAGCACGCAGGCCGAGCCGTTCGTCCTCGACGGTGACCCGACCACCGGCGGCTTCGCGACCGTCGTCACCTTCGACGCCGGAGCCACCGGCGAGGAGGAGGACGCCGCCGCGGCCCAGGTCGACGGGGTCTTCGACCGCCTCGTCCGGGACACCGGCGCCTCGTCCTCGGAGCGGGGCGGGCTGCGCGAGCTCGTCGACCGGATCGTGCGCCAGGTCAAGGTCGACGGTCAGCGCGGTGAGGGCATCGCCCTGCCGGTCAGCTTCGCCGTCATGGTCGTCGTCTTCGGCGGGTTCCTCGCGGCCGGCTTCCCGGTCCTCGGGGCGGTCGCCTCCATCGCCGGCGCGCTCGCCTCGCTCCTCGGATTCTCCTACCTCCTCGACCTCGACGCGTCGGCGGTCAACGTCGTCACCGTCCTGGCTCTCGGGCTGTGCATCGACTACGGCCTGCTCGTGGTCAGCCGCTTCCGCGAGGAGATGCGGGCCGCCCTCGCGGGACGCCCGGCCGCCGACGCGACAGCCGACGAGGTCGTCGACGCCGCCGGCCGCACCCTCGACCGTGCCGGGAGGACCGTCGTGTTCTCGGCGGTGACGGTCGCGATCTCGCTTGCGGGTCTGCTCTTCCTCGACATCGCGTTCATCCGGGCCGTGTCCCTCGCCGGGGTGTCGGTCGTGGTCGTGGCGCTCGCCGTGGCGCTCTCGCTGGTGCCGGCGCTGTGTGTCCTCGGGGCCCGGCGGCTGGTGCGTGGCAGCACCGAGGTCGGAGCCGACACGGGGGTGTTCTCGCGCCTCGCGGAGCGCGTCTACCGCGTCCCGTGGCTCGTCATCGGCGTCGTGTCCGGGCTGCTCGTCCTCCTCGCGGCACCGGTCGGCGGGATGCAGCTGACGGCCTCCGGCGCCGAGCTGCTGCCCAAGGGCACCCCGGAGCGGACCTTCTTCGAGGAGCTCCGGGCCGGGTACCCCACACTCGCCGGCGCCCAGGTCGTCGTCGTCGCGAAGGCCCCGGTGGCCCAGGTCCGGGAGTGGGCCGGGTCGGCGGCCGACCGGCCGGGGGTCACCGCGGTCGACCCGGTCAGCGAGCTGGAGGGCGGGGTCGTCACGGTGCCGTTCCAGACCGGGGACAGCGGCTCGGGCGCGGCGTCGCGGGCCCTCGTCGACTCCCTCCGGGCCGAGCGGCCGCCCTTCGAGTCCTGGGTCGTCGGGCAGGCTTCCGGCATCCTGGACTTCCGCCAGGCGGTCGCTGACAGCGCCCCCCTGGCCGTGGGCGCGGTCGTCCTCGCCACCCTCGTCCTGCTGTTCCTCATGACCGGGTCGGTCATCGTCCCGGTCAAGGCCCTCGTCATGAACGTCCTCTCGTTGGGTGCGGCCCTGGGCCTCACCGTCTGGATCTTCCAGGAGGGCCACCTGGAGTCCCTGCTGCGCTTCGCGTCGGCCGGCGGGGTCGAGAACACCGTTCCGGTCCTCGTCGTCGCGTTCGGGTTCGGGCTGTCGATGGACTACGAGGTCTTCCTGCTGTCGCGCATCGTCGAGCTGCACGCCCAGGGCCGCCGGACCCGCGACGCGGTCGTGCTCGGGCTCCAGCGCTCGGGACGGATCATCACCTCGGCCGCCCTGCTCATGGTGATCGTCTTCTCGGGCTTCGCTGCCGGTGACCTCCTGATCATGAAGCAGATGGGGGTCGCGCTCGTGCTCGCCATCGCGATCGACGCCACGCTCGTGCGGATGCTCCTCGTCCCCGCCACGATGGCCGTCCTCGGCCGGGCCAACTGGTGGGCGCCGGCGCCGCTGCGCCGCCTCCACGAGCGCTTCGGCATCACGGAGTGAGCACCGTCCGCCGCCTCGACTCCGTCGAGGACCTCCTCATCGCCACCGGCCACCATGTCGTCGCGGTCCTCGACGTCGGCTCGGGGTTCACTCCTCCCGGTTGGGCGTTCGAGGCTCCCGAGGGGCGCGCGGTCGTGTTCCCCCGCCGGTCCGACCACGGCGTCCCGGGAGCCGCGGTCCTCGGGGACGGCCCGGGCATCGACGCGCTCTTCGCCGACGCCGAGGTTCGGGGCTGGTTCCGCGACAGCGGTGCCCAGCACCTCAGCGCGCCCCGCGAGCACCAGCACCTGGTCCAGCGGCACCTCGACCTCGGCGAGCGCGGGGGCGACTGGGACTGGATGTGGACGCGTACCGCTCCTCCGCCCGTCGCCGGCGAGGACCGCGTGGTGCCCCTCACCCCGGCCGACCGGGAGGAGGCCACGGCCTTCCTCACCGCCGAGAGCCCCCGCACGCACGGGCAGCCCTTCGCGCGCCCCGGGCAGGTGTGGGTGGGAGTGCGCGACGCGGACGGGCGGCTCATCGCGTGCGGAGGGAGCGAGCCGTCGAGCGCCGGCACCCCGACCCTGGCGGGGATCGCGGTCGCCGGCCAGCTGCGGCGAACCGGCCTCGGAGCCGCCGTCTCCGCCCAGCTCGCCCGCCGAGCCGTCGCCGAGGTCGGCGCGTGCGCCCTCGGGATGTTCGCCGACAACCCCGCCGCACGGCGCGTGTACGAGCGCCTCGGGTTCGTCACCGGCATGGAGTGGCGAAGCCGGTGGCTCGCGCCCCCACCGGGGCCGAGCGGTGCCTATGGTGAGGAGATCGAGTCCCTCCACGAGAGTTGAGTCATGGCCACCCTGAGCAGCGGCACCGTCGACATCCACTACGAGGACCACGGCGGCTCCGGCCGCCCCGTCGTCCTCATCCACGGGTGGCCGCTGAGCGGCGCGTCGTGGAGCCACCAGGTCCCGGCGCTCACGGACGCCGGTTTCCGCGTCGTCACCTACGACCGTCGCGGGTTCGGGCAGTCCGCCAAACCCGGGGACACCTCCACCTACGACTACGACACCCTGACCGGCGACCTCGACGCCCTGATGCGCGAGCTCGACCTCACCGACGTCAGCCTCGTGGGGTTCTCGATGGGCGGTGGCGAGGTCGCCCGGTACATCGAGAACATCGGTGAGGAGCGGCTCCACAGCGTCGTCTACGCCGCGGCCATCCCGCCGTGCCTGAAGAAGGACGACGCCCACCCCGACGGCGCCCTCGACGACGCGACCGTCGAGGGCATGCAGGACGGCCTGGCACAGGACCCGGCAGGCTTCCTGGACGGCTTCCTCACGAACTTCTTCTCGGCGGGCGGTGAGCTGAAGGTCACCGAGGAGGAACGGCAGGAGGCCCTGACCCTGGCACGCCGGGCCGACACCCACGCCGCCGTCCAGTGCATCCGGTCGTGGGTCGAGGACTTCACCGGCGGGCTGCGCGCGACGACCGTCCCGACGCTGGTCATCCACGGCGACTCCGACGCCATCGTGCCCCTCGAGGTGTCGGGTCAGCGCACCGCCGAGCAGGTGCCCGGGGCCGAGCTCCACGTCGTGGAGCAGGGTCCGCACGGGATCAACGTCTCGCACAAGGAGGAGTTCACCCGGGTCCTGCTCGACTTCCTCCGGCGCTGACGCCTCAGCACTCCATCGCGCGCGCGGTGCCGTCCGTGACGAGGTCCTTGAAGTGGACGACCCCGTCGCTGCCCCGCCAGGCGAACGTGGCCCTGACCCGCAGCCGGGTCTGCGGGAATGAACAGGTGTTGCGCGTCTCGGTCTTCGCGACGTCGGAGTCGGCGTGCCACCCGTCGAAGTCGTCCTCCTGCAGGTACAGCGACCACTGACCGCCGGACCAGGTCTGGAGCCTGACGTCGGTGACCTTGACGTCGAAGTCGCCACCCGCCTCGGTGTCGCTGATGGACGCCTTGGCGCCCATGCCGCCACCGCCCGCGCTGTAGAAGAACATCACGCAGCGCTCGATGCCGTTGGCCATCGGCGCGCAGCCGTTCTGGACCACCGGTGCGGCGCTGGCGGCCGGGGCCAGGACCACCGAGCCGGCGAGGGCGACGGCGGACACGCCGACGGTGAGGGTGGAACGCAGGGACATCTGGGGCTCCTCGGAGGATCGTCAGGCCTCGGGGCAGGACGCCCCGGGCTGACGACCAGCCTCGGCGCCGACGCTGCGGCCCCGCTGCGATCCCGCTTCGGCCGGGACTCAGCCGTGCGTCGGGTTGACCTCGGGCGCGCCCAACGGCGCGGTCTGCGTCGACGGCGCGGCGTCGATGCCGGCCTCCTTGCGCTGCTCCGGCGTGATCGGGGCCGGCGCGTCGGTGAGCGGGTCGTAGCCGCCGCCGGACTTCGGGAAGGCAATGGTGTCGCGGATGCTGTCGAACCCGCCGAGGAGCATGACGATGCGGTCCCAGCCGAAGGCGATGCCCCCGTGCGGCGGGGCGCCGAACTGGAAGGCGTCGAGGAGGAAGCCGAACTTCTCCTGCGCCTCCTCCGGCGACAGGCCCATGACGCGGAAGACCCGCTCCTGGACGTCGCGCCGGTGGATACGGATCGAGCCGCCCCCGATCTCGTTGCCGTTGCACACCATGTCGTAGGCGTAGGCGAGGGCCGGGCCGGGGTCGGTGTCGAAGGTGTCCTCGAACTCCTTCTTCGGTGACGTGAACGCGTGGTGCACCGCGGTCCACGCCCCGCCACCGACGGCGACGTCACCTGCAGCGACCGCCTCGGAAGCCGGCTCGAAGAGCGGGGCGTCCAGGACCCAGAGGAAGCTCCAGGCGTCCTCGTCGACGAGGCCGCAGCGGGTGCCGATCTCGAGGCGGGCGGCCCCGAGCAGCGCCCGGGACGCCTTCGTGGGGCCCGCCGCGAAGAACACGCAGTCGCCCGGCTGGGCCCCCACGTGCGCCGCGAGTCCGGCGGTCTCGGCCGCCGAGAGGTTCTTCGCGACCGGGCCGCCGAGGGACCCGTCCTCCTGCACGAGGACGTAGGCGAGGCCCTTGGCGCCGCGCTGCTTGGCCCACTCCTGCCAGGCGTCGAGCTGCTTGCGGGGCTGGCTCGCCCCGCCAGGCATGACGACGGCGCCGACGTACTCGGCCTGGAAGACGCGGAAGGAGGTGTCGGCGAAGAAGTCGGTGCACTCGACGAGCTCCTGGCCGAAGCGCAGGTCCGGCTTGTCGCTGCCGAAGCGGCGCATCGCGTCGGCGTAGGTCATCCGCTCGAAGGGCGTGTCGAGGTCGACGCCGATGAGCTGCCAGATCTCCTTGACGACCGCTTCGCCGAGCTCGAGGACGTCGTCCTGCTCGACGAACGACATCTCGATGTCGAGCTGGGTGAACTCGGGCTGCCGGTCGGCGCGGAAGTCCTCGTCGCGGTAGCACCGCGCGATCTGGTAGTACCGCTCCATCCCCGACACCATGAGCAGCTGCTTGAACAGCTGCGGGCTCTGCGGCAGGGCGTACCAGCTGCCGGGAGCCAGGCGGGCGGGCACGAGGAAGTCCCGGGCGCCCTCGGGCGTCGACCGGGTGAGGGTCGGGGTCTCGATCTCGACGAAGTCGCGGGCGCCGAGCACGGAGCGCGCGGCGGCGTTGACCTTGCTCCGCAGCCGGATGGCGTGCCCCGCCGAGCGGGTCCCGGGACGGCGCAGGTCGAGGTAGCGGTGCTTGAGGCGGGCCTCCTCACCGACCGTGACCCGCTCGTCGACCTGGAACGGCAGCGGCGCGCTCGCGTTGAGGACCTCGATCTCGGAGGCGACCACCTCGATCTCGCCGGTCGGCAGGTCGGGGTTGACGTTGCGCTGCTCGCGCGCCGTGACCTCGCCGATGACCCGGACGACGTACTCGCTGCGCAGGTCGTGGGCCGCCCCGGTGAGCACCTCGTCCCGGGCCACCACCTGGACGACGCCGCTGGCGTCCCTGAGGTCGACGAAGGCCACCCCGCCGTGATCGCGCCGCTTCGCCACCCAGCCGGTGAGGGTGACGGTCTGGCCGGTGTGGCCGGCACGCAGGGTGCCGGCCTCGTGGGTGCGGAGCACGGTGGAGGTCCTTCGTCTCGACGACATTCGTTTCGGGGTCCGGTGCCGGGACGGGTCCTGACGGCCACCGGTCGGCGTCCCATCCTACGGACCGCTGTGGCGCCTCCCGCACCGAGTTTGTCCACGGCAGCCCCGAAACACCCGATAGGTCGAGCGCGGGAGGCTCCGGCGCCCTAGGCTTCGCACCATGTCGGCCAGCATGCCGCCGGTCCAGACGGACCTGGCGGAGGTCTTCCCAGACCTCATGACGATCCGGGCGCGTGCCCAGGGTGGCGACCTGCCGGGCGCCCTCGCCGAGGTGCGGGCCCGGAGCACCGGCCTCGCCGAGGACGTCATCACGGTCACGGAGCTGGTGGCCGAGTCCGAGGGCATCGACGACGACCTCGCCGCCCACCTGCGCGCCCATCCCGACGATCGCCTGGCGCGCACCCTGGACGCCCACCGGACGATCCTCTCGGCCGGGAGCGCGGCCGACCCGGCCGCGTCGACCCGGGCGGACTCGGCGGCCGACCTCGCCACCGCCGAGCAGACCCTCATCCGGCTCTGCGCCGAGGACCCCACCGACCGGTACGCGTGGTATCTCCGACTCGTCACCGCCCGTGGCCTCGGCCTGGGGTGGAGCGAGTCGCGACGTCGCTACCGGCGGCTGGCGGCCGTCGACCCGCACCACGCCCCCGCGCAGCGACAGATCCTGCGCTCCCTGCAGCCCCGGTGGGGCGGGTCCTGGGAGGCCGCCTTCGGCTACGCGCGGGAGGTGTCGGCCACCGGCGCCGAAGGGAGCGTCGAGGGGGCGCTCGTCGTCACCGCGCATCTCGACCGTTGGCTCGCCGAGGGTGGCGGCGGGCAGAACGACTACCTGCTCCAGCCGGAGGTCCTCGCCGAGCTCGATGACGCCTCGGACCGCCTCCTGGCGGTACCGCCGCCCTCGACGTACGCCTGGGTGCAGCCGCACACCGAGATCGCCGTCCTCCTCGGGGTGGCCGGGCGCCGGGTCCGCGCCGGCCAGCACTTCTCGGCGCTCGGGCCGGCCCTGGCCGAAGGGCCCTGGGCCGCGGCGGCGCGCTACCAGCAGGACCTGCAGACCATGCGCGCCTCGGTGCTGGCGGAAGGCCGTCGCCGATGACGCTCAGCCGCGTCGAGGTCGACGGCATCCCGGCGCTGTTCGCCGAGCGGACCGACGGCGTGTACAGCGGCGGGATCCTCTTCCGGGTGGGGTGGGCCGACGAGAACCTCGCCGTGCGCGGGCTGACCCACCTCGTGCAGCACCTCGTGCTGCGGGACCTCGTCGCCGACGTCCACCGCCACTCCGAGGTCACGGCGACCTACACCCACGTGCACACCCGGGGCGGCTCGCCCGAGCAGGTGGCACGGATGCTCAACGGCCTGTGCGAGGCCCTCCGGGACCCCCCGGTCGGGCGCCTCGAGGTCACGAAGGAGGCCCTGCGCGCCGAGGAGCGGGGGCCCGACGGCGCGGGACGGGTCGCCGCCCTCCTCCGGTACGGCGCGCACGACCACGGGCTCGCTGCCTTCCCCGAGGTCGGCCTGCCCGAGATCGGACCCGGGCTCGTCCAGGTGTGGGTCGGCGAGGCCTTCACCGTCGGCAACGCGATGCTCTGGTTCACCGGGGACCGGATGCCCGAGAACCTCCAGCTCACCCTTCCGGAAGGCTCGCGCCAGCCCGTGCCCGCCGCGAGCAAGCCGCGGGCGAGCACCCCGGCGTGGTCCGTGGTCGACGGGTCCGACCTCGTCCACGTGACGGCCGTCGTCCCGCCCTCACCGGCGGCCGCGATCTTCGCCGACGTGCTGAACGGCGCCCTGCACCACGACCTGCGCCAGCGTGACGCCGTGTCGTACTCGGCGGGCGCGACCTACACGGTCCGCGACCCGGCGTCCGCGGTGATCGCCGTCACGGCCGACTGCCTGCCCGAGCAGCGGGGCGCCGTCATCGGCGGGGTCGTCGACACCCTGGCGCGGCTCCGCTGGGGCGAGGTGTCCGTCGACGAGCTGACCGAGGTCACCAGCGCCGCCGCGACGGCCGTCGACGAGCAGTCCGACGACGTCGACACCATCGTCCCCCGGGCGGTCAGCTCGCTGCTCGGCCTCACCTTCCCCGAGCCGCACCGCCTGGCCGCCGACTACCGGGCTGTGACGGCGGCCGACGTGCAGCGGGTGGCGGAGGCGTTCCACCGGAGCGCGATCGCTCAGGTGCCCGAGGTCGGGCTGGGCTGGGCCGGGTGGCACGCGGCGCACCTCGGGTCCGGCGAGGTCGTCGCCGGTGACCCGCTGCCCGGCAGGGACGGGCACCACGAGAGCCTCGTCGTCGGCGGCCGGGGGGTGAGCGTCACCGCGACGGACACGGTGTCGACCGTGCTGTACGACGACGTCGCCGTCATGGAGAGCTTCGCCGACGGCGGCCGCCACCTCGTCGGGACCGACGGCGTGCAGGTGCACGTCGAGCCGACGCTGTGGGAGGTCGACGACGCGAGCCTGGCCCACATCGACGGCGGGGTCGACCTCGCCCGCGTCGTGCGCCACCCCGCGCGGAACCCCGACGACCTCCCCCTGCCCCCCGAGCCCCTCGACGAGCAGGACGGCGGCGACGGTGTCGGGTCGCGATCTCGCTGGCGGCGGCTGACCGGCCGCTGACCACCGACGGTCCCGGTCAGGGACCGGCGGGCAGGACACACAGCACGTTCCCGGAGGGGTCGTGCAGGACCCGCCACGGCAGGGGGCCCCAACCGGGGTCGATCTCGACACCACCCAGCGCGACGGCCCGGGCGACGGCATCGTCGGCGTCCTCCCCCGGGTCGAGCCGGACATCGAGGTGGAGCCGGTTCTTGACGGGCGGCGCCGCGGGGCGCCGCTCGGGACACAGCTCGAGGACCGGCCCGCGTCCGCTGGCGTGCCGCAGCGCCGGGGTGAACCCGGAGTCGTCGTCGACCCAACCGGTCAGCGCCCGCCAGAACCGCCGGTCCCGTTCCGGGTCCGCACTCTCGAGCGGGAGTGCGGCGACGGGTCCGGTCCCCCGGTAGGTGTCCCGGTGCTCCATGACGCAGAACGGGTTGCCCTCGGGGTCCGCGAGCACGACCCACGGGACGTCGCCCTGCCCGATGTCGAGAGGCCGCGCGCCGAGGGCGATCGCCCGCTCGACCACCTCGTCCTGGCGGTCTCCGCCGGCCAGGTCGAGATGCAGCCGGGGCTCGGGCACGACAGGCTCCGCGACCCGCGGGAAGCACAGGTCCAGCACCGGACCGCCAGCGACCGTCAGCCGGGCCTCGAGGAGGTCCGGGGTGTCGGTGAGGACCGAGGCGCCGAGCAGCGCGGCCCAGAACCGCCCGAGGCGGTCCGGGTCGGCGGCGTCGACGGCGATGTTCTCGAGGTACACGGCACCGTCCTACCATCGACCGGTCACCTCCGACACTCGCCGATCCGGGGGCGGAGGTCGCCGACACCGCCCGGACGTGCGACGGTAGGACGAACCGCGTCACCCCAGGAGGGCCCGTTGACCAGCATGTTCCCGCGGCGGACCGCACTGCGCGGCGCCGCCGGAGCCGCCTTCGGGCTGGCGGCGGCGGGCGCCGTCGCCGGGTGCACCGAGGATGCGCCGGGCGAGAGCAGCACCGTCCCCGGGTCCACGGCGCCCCGGGTGCCGGTCCGGCACGAGATCGCGCTCTTCGACGACGGGCGGGCGGTCGCCCTCGACCCGGCCACGGAACCGTCGGTCGCCGCGAGCAGCGCGCTCCTCGCCCGAGCCACCGCCGTCGTCGTCAGCGGCGCCGGCGACGGTGACGTCCGGGCCGGTGTCGGCATCGCCAGCACCCTCGGCCTGCCCCACCTCGTCGCCGGTCCCGGCCTGCCCGACGAGCTCGACCGGCTGGGGGTGCGCACCGTGGTCCGGGTTGCCGGCGTGGCCGACGCCGCAACGGACGGTCCGACCCCGAGCACCACCACGAGCCGGTCGGCGACCCCGTCGCCGGTGCCGTCCGACCTCGGCGACCGCGAGGTCGTCGACGCTCCCCGAACCGGGGTGCCCGAGATCGCGGGGCTCCCCGCCGACGGACCCACGGGCGAGGTCCTGGCCCTGCTCGCCGCCGACACCGACGTCCCGCCCCAGGTCGAGGCGCTCCTCACCCTGTGTGACGCAGGCCGGCACCGGATGACCGAGGAAGACCCCCGCACCGACAGCGCGGTCTGGGAGCCCCTCCGTGCGGCCCCGGAGGCCCTCGTCGTCGGCGTCGGCGGGCTCGGCGACCACTTCACGCAGCGGGTGCGGACCGTGCGCCGGGCACCGGAGGTCCCCGGCGGTGGGTACCTGCCGTTCCCGGCCCGTCGCATGGTCGCGCTCTACGGCCACCCGCAGACCAAGGACCTGGGGATGCTCGGTGAGCAGGGGCGCGAGGCCTCGGTGCGCCGCGCCCAGGCCTACGCGCAGGAGTACGAGCGGCTCACCGGGGACCCCGTCGTCCCGGCGTTCGAGCTCATCGCGACGGTGGCCGCGGCCTCGGCCGGTGACGACGGGAAGTACTCGCGCCGCACCCCCGTCAGCATCCTGCGGCCCTGGGTGCAGACCGCGAAGAAGGCGGGGGTCTACGTCGTCCTCGACCTGCAGCCAGGCCGCTCGGACTTCCTCGACCAGGCGAAGGCCTACGAGTCGTTGCTCCGGGAGCCGCACGTCGGCCTGGCCCTGGACCCCGAGTGGCGGCTCGGGCCGAGCGAGAAGCCCCTGCAGCAGATCGGGCACGTCGACGTCGACGAGGTGAACCGGGTCGGGCGGTGGCTCGCCGATCTCGTGCGGGAGCATGACCTGCCACCGAAGGTCCTCACGCTGCACCAGTTCCGGACCTCGATGATCCGTGGCCGTGCGGACCTCGACACCGGACTCGACGAGGTGCAGTGGCTCGTCCACGCCGACGGCCAGGGCGGGCAGGGCGCGAAGCGCTCGACCTGGGACGCGCTGCGTCAGGACCTGCCCGACGGGGTCTTCCTCGGCTGGAAGAACTTCGAGGACGAGGACCTGCCGATGCTCACCCCCGCCGAGACGGTGGCCCGGGTGAAGCCGACCCCCTTCTTCATCAGCTACCAGTGACTGCGGGGTCCGCTCCCGTGTAGAGCCACCGCCCGGCCCGGCGCTCGAACCCACTCCGCTCGTGCAGCTCCCCCCGCTGGAGGGTGCGCCCCTCCCCCGCGACCCACGAAGCGCGGAACTCCACCACGCCGGTGCTGTCGTGCGGCCCGCCGTCGACGACGTCGAGGACCTCGAGCCGCACCCACCGGACCCAGGGCTCGGGCTCGACACTCGGCGGTCGGGTCCGCGGATGCCAGGTGCGGAAGAGATGCTCGCCGTCGGCGAGCGCGTAGGCGGTGTAGCGCGACCGCATCAGCTCCTCGGCGGTCTCGGGTCGGCGCTCGCCCTCGATGACCGGCCCGCAGCACTCGCCGATGGCCGCGCCCACCGGTGCCCCGCCGCACGGACACGGCGACCTGGGGTCGACCGCGTCCAGGGCGGCACCGGATGCCTTGAGCCAGGCGGCCGACCCCTTGGTCGCGCCGAATATCTCGCCCACCGGGCCATCGTCCCACGTCCGCGTGATCGTCACGCGTCCCCGGTACCCGGACCGGGCGGGTCCTACACCTCGGTCAGCGCGGGCGACGACCGGGGCTGCGCTCCGGCCACGGCGCGTCGACGGGCCGCAGCCCGTCCCACCCCCGGGCGCGCATCGCGTGCGCGGCGAGCACGGCGATGACGAGGGTGGGGCTGTGCAGCCGCCCGCCGAGCACGCCGTCGACGAGGTCCTCGAGCGGGACCCGCCGCTGGGGCATCCCGAGCTCCTCACCGGACCGCTCGTGACGCTCCGCCACCGGCACCGGCGCGAGGTCGCGGGCCAGGTAGATGCGCAGCCCCTCGCTCGACCCGCCGGGTGAGGACCAGTGGTCGACCAGGGTGGCCCACCGTCCGGCGGTGAGATCCGCCTCCTCGTGCAGCTCGCGGGCCGCGGTGACCTCCGGCGGCTCGCCGTCGACGTCCAGCAACCCGGCCGGGATCTCCCAGTCGTAGGCACCGACCGGGTGCCGGTACTGCTGGATGACGACCGCGCGGTCGTCCGCGTCGAGCGCGAGGACCGCGACGGCGCCGGTGTGGTCGACGAAGTCGCGGGTGACGACCCCGGCCGCCCCGAGGTCGACCCGTTCGCTGCGCACGTCCCACACCCGCCCCCGGAAGGACCGCGTGGAGTCCAGGACGGGGCGTCGCTCGAGCCGGTCGCGCAGGGGCTCAGGCACGGGCGTCGGCCGGCTCCGCGGTGCGCGGGCGCTCGACCTCGACGAGCCGGGCAGCGCGCTGCTGCTCGATCGCGGCCCCGATGAGCCCGGCGAACAGGGGGTGCGCCCGGGTCGGACGGGACTTGAACTCGGGGTGTGCCTGGGTGGCGACGTAGTAGGGGTGCACGTCCTTCGGCAGCTCGACGAACTCGACGAGCCCGAGGTCGGGGTGGGTACCGCTGATGACGAGCCCGGCGGCCTGGAGCTGCTCGCGGTAGCTCTCGTTGACCTCGTACCGGTGACGGTGTCGCTCGTCGGCGGTCGTCGCCCCGTACGCCTCGGCGACCACGGACCCCGGCAGGAGCCGGGCCCGCTGGCTCCCGAGCCGCATCGTGCCGCCGAGGTCACCCGCCCCCTCGACGAAGGCCTTCTGCTCCTCCATCGTCGCGATGACCGGGGCCACGGTGTCGGGGTCGAACTCGGTCGAGCTCGCCGCGTCGATGCCGCCGACGGTGCGGGCGTACTCGATGACCATGCACTGCAGGCCCAGACAGATCCCCAGGGTGGGGACCTGGCGTTCGCGCGCCCAGCGGAGGGCTCCGACCTTGCCCTCGATGCCCCGGATGCCGAAGCCGCCCGGGACCAGGACCGCGTCGACGCCCCCGAGGGCCCGCTGGGCTCCGGCGTCCGTCTCGCACTCGTCCGAGGCCACCCACCGGATGTGGACCTTCGCGTCGTGGTGGAAGCCACCGGCACGCAGCGCCTCGGTGATCGACAGGTACGCGTCCGGGAGGTCGATGTACTTGCCGACCAGGGCCACCTCGACCTGGTGCTCGGGGCGGTGCACCCGGTCCAGGAGGGTGTCCCACTCGGTCCAGTCGACGTCGCGGAACACCAGGCCGAGCCGGCGCACGACGTAGGCGTCCAGACCCTCGCGGTGCAGCACCTTGGGGATGTCGTAGATGCTCGGCGCGTCGACGGCGGCCGCCACGGCCTCGTTGTCGACGTCGCACATCAGGCTGATCTTGCGCTTGATCGACTCGGGGATCTCGCGGTCCGCGCGCAGCACGAGCGCGTCCGGCTGGATACCGACCTGGCGCAGGGCGGCGACGGAGTGCTGGGTGGGCTTGGTCTTCAGCTCCCCGCTCGGGGCGAGGTACGGCACGAGCGAGACGTGCAGGAAGAAGACACTGTCGCGGCCGAGGTCGTGGCGCACCTGGCGCGCGGCCTCGAGGAACGGCAGCGACTCGATGTCGCCGACCGTGCCGCCGATCTCGGTGATGATGACGTCTGGGGCGTCCCGGTCCGCGACGCCCGGCGAGCCCGCCGCCTGGGCGCGCATCCGCTCCTTGAGCTCGTTGGTGATGTGCGGGATGACCTGGACGGTGTCGCCGAGGTACTCCCCGCGCCGCTCCCGCGTGATGACCCGGTTGTAGACCTGCCCGGTCGTCACGTTGGCGCTGCCCTGGAGGTTGACGTCGAGGAAGCGCTCGTAGTGCCCGATGTCGAGGTCGGTCTCGGCGCCGTCGTCGGTGACGAACACCTCACCGTGCTGGAACGGGTTCATCGTCCCGGGGTCGACGTTGAGATAGGGGTCGAGCTTCTGCATCGTCACCCGCAGGCCGCGGGCCCGCAGCAGGTGTCCGAGGCTCGAGGCCGTGAGCCCCTTGCCGAGCGAAGAGGCGACGCCTCCGGTCACGAAGATCTGTTTCGTCTGGAGCACCACGGGCTTCAACGATACGTCATCGAGCGGACGACTCGTGCGGCGACGCACCGCGTGAGACCCGCGGGCTGGACCGGACTCAGTCCCGAGCGCCGACGAGGGCGTAGGCGGCCACCGCAGCCGCGAGGGCATCGGCGTCCGTCGGCAGCTCACCGGCCCGCTCGACCGCCTTGGAGCGCAGGTTGTCGCGGACTCCCCCGTGGCACACGACGTCTCGGATCGCCCGCGACAACGACACGGCGTCGGCGCCCGGGACGAGCACCGCGGCGTCGCCGACGACGGCCGCCGTCCCCCCGACGTCGGTCGCGACGATGGCGGCGCCCGCGTGCAGCGCCTCCTGGAGGCCCACCGGCTGCCCCTCCCAGAGCGCGCTCGAGATGACGACGTCGGCGGCGGCGAGCAGGTCCGCAATGTCCGCACGGCGGCCGAGGAGCCGCACCGGTAGGTCCTCGCTGTCGATCCGCTGCTGGAGGTGCTCCCGCATCGGGCCGTCCCCCGCGACCACGGTGAGCAGGTCGAGGTCGGTGAGGTCGCGGTGCGCGTCGAGGAGCAGGTCCAGGCCCTTCTGCGGCGCGAGCCGCGCCAGGACGACGCCGAGCGAGGTCCGGGCGTCGAGCCCCAGCCCGGCGTGGACCGCGTACCGGTCGGCGGAGGGCAGCCGGCCGGGTGGTGCGGGGACGACGGCGGCCCCGGTGCGGCGCGCTCCGAGCCGGTCCATCCGGGCGACCAGGTCGGCGGACACCCCGAGGACGAGGTCGCTTCCGCGCGCCACCACCCGCTCGAGGGCGGCGTACACCGACCCCGTGACCGCCCCCGAGGGCGCCGCGTTGTGCAACGTCGTGACGAGCGGCGTCCGGCTCCTCGTCGTCGCGAGCACCGCGAGGCCCCCGGCGCGCAGCCCGTGCGCGTGGACGACGTCGGCGCCTCGGGTGAGGCCGGCGAGGTCGCGCACGGCCAGGGCGTCGCGCAGCGGATGGGGCCGGTCGCTGAGCTCGACGGGGACGACCGTCGCGTGCTCGTCGAGGTCGAAGGCCGCGGCCACGGCGGCCGGGCAGGCGATGAGGACGTGATGGCCGGCCCCCGCGAGCAGCCCGGCCAGCCCCTGGACGTGCCTCCCGACACCGCCGGCGCTCGTCCCCAGGACCAACAGCACTCTCACGTCGCGTCTCCTCGCCGTCGTCGCGCCCGCCCCCGGTCGCGGATCTCGCCCATCATGCTCCGGTCACCGTAGAACACCGCGAGCACCCCGGTGAGCAGAGCCGCTGCGCCGGCGGCGAGCCCCACCAGCACCGCCTCGAGCAGGCCGTCGTAGGTCCGACCCCGCGACACGACGTCGCCCACGGCCACCGCGAGGGCGAGCGCGACGACGACCGCTCCGGTGGTGCGCCCGATACCCCGGGTGGCCTCCGGCCCCCAGGCCCGGCGGACGAGCAGGACGAGCGCGACCCCCGCCAGGGTCATCCCGATGCTCGAGGAGACCCCGAGCGTGCGCAGCACCACGACCGCCGACGCTCCCCCGCCCACGAGCACGAGCGGCGGGACCGCCGCGACGACCCACCCGAAGGCTGTCGCGACGGCCGCGTCCAGGGGGCGCCCCCGGACGTACAGCGCCCGCGTCAACAGGGCGACGAGGCCGAAGCCGACGAGCCCGGGGGCGTAGGCGAGCAGCGCCCCCGGCAGCGCGGCGATGGCCTCCGGGCTCGCACCCTCGGCGCCGCGGCGGGCGTCCAGGATCCCGAAGAAGCCGCCGACGGCGGGGGCGGCGGCCATGAGCACCCCTGCGGCGACCCCGGTGAGGACGACGACGGCCCGCAGCGACCGGCCGAGGGTCGGCGCGACGTCGGCTCCTCCGGCGGCGCCGCGCGCGATGGCCGGGAAGGTGCTCTGCGCGATCGGGACGGCGAGCACCGCGTACGGCAGGACGTAGACCGCCTGGACGTAGACGTAGGTCGAGAAGACCCCGCCGTCGCTGGAGTGCTGCGCGAGCCACGCCGTGACGAGCACGCTGCCCTGCTGGGCGACGAGCGCCAGCACGCCGGCACCGGCGAGCTGGCCGATCCGCCGACGGTCGTCCGGGTCGAGCCGGAACGCGGGCCGCCAGCGCCATCCGGTGCGCAGCGCCGGGACCACGAGCGGGAGCGAGAGGACCACGACGCCGAGCGTGGTGCCCCAGCCCAGGACGGCGAGCGCGGAGTCCGAGACCTGCGACGGGGCCGTCTCGCCGTCGACGATCGAGCCGTACCAGAGGTAGCTCGTGAGGACGACCACCGAGGAGAGCAGCGGAGCGACGGCCGCGGTGAGGAACCGCCGGTGCGCGTGGAGGAGCCCGGTGAGGACGATCCCCACCCCGTAGAGGGGCACCTGGACGGCGAAGATGCGCAGCAGGGTGCGCCCGACCTCGAGCGACTGCGGGTCGCGCTCGGCCACGAGCCAGCCGACGACCGGGCCCGCGAGGAGCCACAGCACGACACCGAGCGGGACGAGGACGGCGACGGTCCAGGTCAGCAGCACCGACGCCAGCCGGTCCGCCCGGTCCGGCTCCCCGGCACCGAGGCGCTGGGCGATGAGCGGGACCGCGACCGCGGCGAGCGTCCCGCCGGCCGCGACCTCGAAGACGACGTTGGGGAGGGCGTTGACGGTCTGGTAGATGTTCCCGACGCCGCCGGTGCGCACCGCGTCCGCGAACACGAAGATCCGCGCGACGCCGGCCGCCCGGGCCAGCAGGGTGATGAGCGCGATGAGCCCCGCCGCGCCGGCGATGCCCAGCGCGGCCCGTTGGCGCGTCACCGCGGGCGTCCCCACGCGTCGATCTCGCGCAGCACCGGGGTGGACTCGATGACGGCCGTGAAGCTGACCTTCTCGGAGGCGAGGGTGAGCCCGGTGAGCACGGCCAGCGCCCCCAGCCTCCCCCATCGACCCGACCGGGCGAGCAGGGCGGTGCCGATGAGGGCCCCCGCGGCGTTGGCGCCGGTGTCGCCGAGCATCGCCCGCCCGGCGAGGTCCTCGGAGGCGACCCCGAGCGAGGCTCCCACGGCGGCGGCCGCGGCGGGACGGGCCCGGGCCCCGGGCTCACCGCCCGCGAGGAGCAGCGGCAGGGCGGCCAGGACGGTCGCCTTGAGGGCGCGGCCCGGCCGCAGGTCGAGGAGGTTGGCCAGGTTGGCCGCGCCGGCGACGACCGCGCCGCCGACGAGGGAGTCGACCATCGTCACGTCCGGCCGTGTCCGGTCGGCGAGCGCCGCGGCGACCAGGCCGGTGACACCGAGCCCGACGACCTTCACCGCGCCCGTCGTGACCTCGCCGCGCGCCGCAGCACCCAGGTGCCCGCGCAGGCCCTTGGACGACCCGTCCCCGGCGAGGTCGTCGAGCGCCCCGAACCCGCCCGAACCGAGCACCGCGACCACGCCCGGGAGCCCGCCCGCGGCGGCCCCGAGGGCACCGCCGGCCACCCAGGAGGGGCCTTCGAGCAGCGTCACGGGGGCCCCCGCGTGGTTCGTCCGCGTCCAGCGGGGGGACCGGACGCGGTCGACGAGGACGCGGTGCGCCACCGCAGAGCCGAGGGCGCCGGCGACCCCGGCGGCCAGGACCCGCGCCGCGCTCACGACCCGGGGACCGGGGCGTACGGCGCGTCGGCTCCGGGCGCGAGCCCGTAATGGCCGGAGGAGCCGCCGTCCTGCTCCCGGAGCGCGAAGACGACGCTGGCGATGCCCACCGGACCCGCCGCGTCGTCGACGCTCGAGACACTCGCGTCGGCACCGGCCTCCTCCCGCAGCGTCGTGAGGACCGACACCCCCTCGGTCTCGGTGTCGACGTCGGCGGCCAGCACGGCACCGCGCGACGGTGCGTCCAGGGCCATCGTGAGGTCCACCCACCGGCCGGCGGACTCGGCGTTGGCGGCCTCGTCACCGTCGGCGGCCGCGCCGGACACGACGACGACGAGCTCGGCCCGGGTGAACTCGTCCGCGTCCAGCGAGACGAGGCCGGCCTCCGCGAGCGCGTCGAGGCCGGTGCGTGCGGTCGTGTCGTCGGGGCCGCTGTCACCGGCCGGCGCGGAGCGGGTCAGCAGCGTCGCCAGCAGGGCGTCGCGCGGGGTGAGGTCCGCGGCCCCGGTGTCGGTCCCGGCCTGGGTGGCGACCTCGGTGATGGTGCGGTCACGCGCGGCCGCGACGTCCTCGTCGGTGCTCACCCAGTCCGAGGTCACCGAGGTCGTCGACGCGACCCGGCCGCCTGCGGCTCCGATGGCCTCGACGACGGCCTCGCCGACGGCGGCGTCCGCACCGGGCAGCACGACGACCGCGACCGTGCGTCCCTCGAGCGCGCCCGCGAGGACCCTGGTCGAGACCGCGGCGAGGTAGGAGTCCTGCCGCTCGATCTCGGCCCGGCTGAGCTCGAGCTCGGTGTTGAGCTGCGCCTTGTCGTCGCGGAGTCCCGCGATCTCGCCCTGCAGGGTCGAGCCGATCTCGTTCTGCAGCGGACCGGCACCGAGGACGATGCCCACGGCGAGGGCCAGGAAGATCGAGACGATCGAGACGATGTGGTAGCGGAAGTCGATCACGGGAACACTCCTCGGGCGGCGGCCCACAGGTCGTCGAGGCGGGCGGCGAAGATCTCGAGCATCGCCCGTCCCCCGTCGGTCGACCACAGTGCGGCGCCGAGGGCGAAGATGCCGACGAGGAGCATGAGGACGACGCTGAAGGACGAGATGCGGGTGCGGTAGAGGCGGCTCACGCCCTTGGCGTCGACGAGCTTGCCGCCGACGCGCAGGCGGGTGAGGAAGGTGCTGGCCATCCCCGACCGGCCCTTGTCGAGGAACTCGACGAGGGTGACGTGGGTGCCGACGGCGACGATGAGGCTGGCGCCCTTGTCGTCGGCGAGGAGCATCGCGACGTCCTCGCTGGTGCCGGTGGCCGGGAACACGACGGGCTCCACGCCGAGGTCGCGGACGCGCTCGAGCCCGGGCGCGCGACCGTCGCGGTACGCGTGGACGACGATCTCGGCGCCGCACCGCAGCGCCTTGTCGGACACCGAGTCCATGTCGCCGACGATGAGGTCGGGGGTGTGCCGGGCGTCGATGAGCGCGTCGGCCCCGCCGTCGACGCCGATGAGGATCGGCTTGTACTCGCGGATGTAGGACCGGAGGATCTCGAGATCCTCCTTGTAGTGGTACCCGCGGACGACGATGAGGACGTGCCGGCCGTCGAGGTCGGTCGTGATCTCCGGGACCCCGACGCCGTCGAACAGCAGCTCGCGCTCCTTGCGCAGGTAGTCCATCGTGTTCGCGGCGAACGCCTCGATCTCGTCGGACAGCCCGGCCCGGGCGATCGTCATCGCCTCCTGCACGGCCTCGGGCTCGAGCAGGCTCCCGTCGCCGACCGGCTCGTCGCCGTGCAGGAGCCGCCCGTCGACGATCCGCAGCGGCGCCCCCTCCTTGACGTGCATGACGTCCGGGCCGGCCCGGTCCAGGAGCGGCACCCCGGCGGAGACGATGATCTCGGGCCCGAGGTTCGGGTAGCGGCCCGAGATCGACGCGGCGGCGTTGACGACGGCCGCGGGGCGGCAGGCGACGAGCGCCTCGGCGCTGACCCGGTCGATGTCCTCGTGGTCGATGACGGCGATGTCGCCGGGCTTCAGGCGCTTGGTGAGGTTCTTCGTCCGTCGGTCGACCCGGGCAGGGCCCGACCCGTCGGAGGGGTCGCGGTCCCGGCGGGAGAGCAGGCGGATGGACATCTGCACCATCGTGCCACGTTCGGGTCAGTGCTCGGCGCGCGCCAGCAGGTCGCGCGCGTGGTCGAGGGCGGCTCGGGTGCCGGAGCCGCCGAGCATCCTGGCGAGCTCCGCGACCCGGTGCTCCCCCTCGACCTCGTGGACCATGCTCCGGGTCACGTGCCCGTCGTCGGACTTCTCGACGACGAGATGCCGGTCGGCGTGCGCGGCCACCTGGGCCAGGTGGGTGACGACGATGACCTGGGCGTGGCGGGCCAGCGCCGCGAGCCGCGCCCCGACGTCGAGCGCCGCGCGGCCACCGACACCCGCGTCGACCTCGTCGAAGACGAACGTCGGCACCGAGGCCGACTCCTGCGCGGTCGCGACCTCGATGGCGAGCATGACGCGCGAGAGCTCACCGCCGGAGGCCGCCTTGGTGACCGACCGCGGTGCCGCTCCGGGGCCCGCAGCGAGCCGGATCTCGACGGTGTCCCGCCCGTCGGCACCGAACCGCCCGGCGTCCTCCACGGCGACGGTGACGGTGGCGGACCCCATCGCGAGGTGGCCGAGCTCGTCGGTGATCCGGGCACCGAGGGCATCGGCCGCGGCGCTCCGGGCGGCGGTGAGCCGGGTGCCGGCCACCTCACGGTCGGCGACGAGCGCGTCCAGGCGCAGGGCCAGCTCGTCGATCCGGTCCCCCGTGCCGTCGAGCGCGGCCACCCGCACGGCGGCGTCCGCACCCCAGGCGAGGACGTCGTCCACGCTCGGGCCGTAGAGCCTGGTGAGCTCGGTGAGGGCGGCGCGGCGTTGCTCGACCTGGTCGAGACGCGCGGGGTCGACGTCGGCGCCGGCGAGGTAGGACCCGAGGTCGGCGGCGACGTCGACGGCCAGATAACGCAGCTCGTCGACGCGGGTCCCGAGGGCGGCCAGGGCCGGGTCGCTGTGCGAGGCGAGGTCGATCCGGGAGGCGGCCGTCGCGAGGGCGTCGACGATCCCCTGCCCCGCCGCGGCGTCGTCGTCGGCGCCGCTGAGGATGTCGTGGGCCGCACCGGCCGCGGTGCGCAGCTCCTCGGCATGGCCGAGTCGCTCGGACTCCGCCCGCAGCACGTCGTCCTCCCCCGGCTGGGGGTCGAGCGCCTCGATCCGCTCGAGGCCGACGCGCAGCGTCTCGGCCTCGCGGGCCCGTTCGGCCGCTGCCGCGCGCAGTGCCTCGAGCTCGGCCTCGGCGGCGCTCAGCTCGGCGTGGACCGAACGGTAGGTGGCGAGCACGTCGGCGACGTCCGCCCCGGCGTACGCGTCGAGCACCTCGCGGTGCTCGTCGGCCCGGCGGAGCCGCCACTGGTCGGCCTGCCCGTGGACGGCCACGAGATGCTCGGCCAGGTCGGCGAGGACCCCGACGGGGGCAGCGCGGCCGCCGACGTGCGCCCGGGACCGGCCGTCGGCCTGGACCGTGCGCACGAGGACCAGCCCGTCCGACACGTCGGCCCCGGCCTCCTCGGCCCGCTGGAGAGCGGGGTGCCCGGCAGGAAGGTCGATGACGCCCTCGACGACGGTCCGGCCGGTCCCGGCCCGGACGAGCCCGGAGTCGCCGCGGCCCCCGAGGAGCAGCCCGAGGCCCGTCACGACCATCGTCTTGCCCGCGCCGGTCTCGCCCGAGAGCACGGTGAGGCCGGGGTGGAGCGGCAGGACCGCCTCGTCGATCACCCCCAGGTCCCGGATGCGGATCTCGTCGATCACTGCGCGGGGCCCTCCCCGCGGGCCGTGACCTGCTCGGCGGCGCGCTGCCGGCGGGCCGCACCACGCCACCCGTACACGGGCAGGTCGAACTTCTCGACGAGCCGGTCGGTGAAGACCGCCTCGGAGAGCCTGGCGAGCCGCACCGGCAGGTCCGAGCGCTCGACCTCGACCTGGGCCCCCGGCGGCAGCGACACGGCACGGCGGCCGTCGCACCACAGCACCGCGCCGGCATCGGCGTCGGGGAGCAGCTGGACGGCGAGGTGCGAGCGAGGCCCGACGACCAGCGGCCGGGCGAACAGCGCGTGCGCGCTGATCGGGACGAGCAGCAGGGCCTCGACATCGGGCCACACGATCGGCCCACCGGCGGAGAACGCGTAGGCGGTCGACCCGGTGGGGGTCGCCATGACGATGCCGTCGCACCCCCACGTGGACAGCGGGCGGCCGTCGATCTCGACGGTGAGCTCGAGCATCCGCTCCCGCGACGCCTTCTCGACGGTCACTTCGTTCAGGGCCCACGAGGCGAACGGCTCGGACCCGTTGACCCGGGCCCGCACCTCGAGGGTCATGCGTTCCTCGACGGTGTAGTCGCGCGCACAGATGCGTTCGACGGTGGCGTCGAGGGCCTCGCGCTCGGCCTCCGCGAGGAAGCCGACATGGCCGAGGTTGACACCCAGCAGGGGCGCCCCCGAGCCCCGCGAGATCTCGGCCCCGCGCAGGATCGTGCCGTCACCGCCGAGGACGCAGACGAGCTCGACGTCGAGGTCGTGGCGGGTCTCGTCGACGGCCTCGACCCCCTCGACGGCGGCGAGCGGTGTGCCCTCGAGGTCGGCGGCGGGCGCGGACACACCGATGCCGGACGCGAGGAGCCTGGTGGCGACGGCCGCCGCGAGCTCCTGGGCCTCGGCGCGCGACGCGTGGGTCACGAGGAGGATCCGGCGCTCTGGCGTGGTCATCGTCCTCCTCCGGTGCTGTCGTGGCCGACCGCTCGGACTGCGGCCCGAACCTCGTCCTCGGTCATTGTGTCGGACCTGTCCGACCGGGCCCACAGGAGGTACTCGACGTTCCCCGTCGAGCCCGTCACGGGGCTCGTCGCCAGCCCACGGACGTGGAGCCCCTCGGCCCGGAAGGCGGCGACCACCTGCGTGAGTGCGTCGGCCCGCGCACGGGGGTCGGTCACGAGCCCGCCCCGGCCGAGCCGCTCGCGGCCGACCTCGAACTGGGGCTTGACGAGGGCGACGAGGTCGCCCTCGGGGCCGAGCAGACCTGCGAGCTCATGGGCGACGAGGGTCAGGGAGATGAACGACAGGTCGGTGACCAGGAGGTCGAACGGTCCGCCGACGTCCTGCGGGGTCAGCCCTCGCACCGTGGTTCCCGGCAGGTCGAGCACCCGCGGGTCGGCGACGATCTCGGCGGCGAGCTGGTCCCGCCCCACGTCGAGCGCGACGACGTGGCGGGCACCGGACTCGAGCAGGACCTGGGTGAAGCCACCCGTGGACGCCCCGACGTCGATGCACCGCCGGCCGCGTGCCGACAGCCCGTCCGGCCCCCACGTGTCCAGCGCGGCCAGCAGCTTGACGGCGCCGCGGCCCACCCATCGCGGACCGGGTGCGGCGACGGTGAGCGGCGTCGCACCGTCGACGGGCTGGGAGGGCTTGCGGGCGAGCACCTCCCCGATGTGGACCACGCCATCGAGGACGAGGTCGCGCGCCTCGCCCCGGGATCGCGCGAGCCCGCGCCGCACGAGCTCGGAGTCGAGACGAGCGATGTCAGCCGCCGAGGTCGCCGAGCCGCGAGCGCAGGGTGCGCTGGACGTGCTCGCCCGCCTCGAGCTGCCGGTCCAGGTCGTCGTCCGGCACCCCGGCGAGGTCGCGGAGGGCTGCGTCGACGACGAGGTCGCCGGTCTCAGGCGGGGACGCGTCGTCCGGGACGTCGTCGTGGGGGGCTCCACTCACGCGCCGGACCCCCCGGTGGCCGCCGTCGAGGACTGCGTCGACGCGGGCTGCGCCGGCGGCGTCGTCGGCGCCGAGGCCGCCGGTGCCGAGGACTTCGGAGCCGACGTCGTGGCCGTCGACGTCTTCGCGGTCGACGTCGTGGCCGCCTTCTTCGCGGGAGCCGACGCCTTCGCTGCCGATGTCTTCGCGGGCGTGGACTTCTTCGCCGTCGTCTTCGCTGGAGCCGTCGTCTTCGCTGCGGACTTCTTGGCGGTCGACTTCGTGGCGGTCGACTTCTTGGCGGGCGCCGCCGTCTTCGCGGGCGCCGACTTCTTCGCGGGCGCCGACTTCTTCGCCGTCGTCTTCGCGGGCGCCGACTTCTTCGCCGTCGTCTTGGCGGTCGACGTCTTGGCGGTCGACGTCTTCGCCGTCTTCTTCGCGGGAGCCGACGCCTTCGCTGCGGACTTCTTGGCGGTCGACGTCTTGGCTGCCGACTTCTTCGCGGTCGACGTCTTGGCGGTCGACTTCTTCGCCGCCGACTTCTTGGCGGTCGACTTCTTCGCCGCCGACTTCTTCGCGGTCGACTTCTTCGCGGTCGACTTCTTCGCCGCCGCCGACTTCTTGGCGGTCGACGTCGTGGCCGTCTTCGCGGGGGCCGTGGTCGTCGCGGGCGCCGGGGTGGCTGCCCGCTTCGCCGGGACCGTCGCCAGACCGGCTCGCGCGCCCACGGCTCGGGCGAGGTCGTCGACCTGCGCGGCCAGGGCTGCCACGGTCGCACCGAGCGCCTGGACGTCGGTGAGCATGCGTCCGGTGTCCATCCGGCCCACCGCTGCGTCCACCTCCTGCTGGACGAGGGAGACCACCTGGGCACGGTTGTGCTCGGCCGCCTTCATGAGGTCGTCGGCGAGGCGGGCGACCTGCCTGGCCATCTTCTTCGGTGACGCGTCGCTGCCGGCGATGGCGACGATCTCCTGAGCCGCTTCGACGGCGCGGGCACGGGTGACCTCCCCGAGCCCGGCAGCGAGCTCGGCATAGGCGCGGATGGTGCGCATGACCATGCGGTCCTCCTCGGAAGGGCGGCTGGTGCCGCGGGACGACCCACGCTACTCGTCGGACAACCCCGACAGCAGGCTGTACGCCTCGACGAGCCGAGAGTCGTCGTCAGGTCGCGCCTCCCGAGCCCGCTCGACGGCCGCCCCGAGGGACGTGACGGAGGGCTCCCCCGCGTCCGGGTCCCGATGGAGCCAGCGCAGGTCCGGGGCGACGAACGTCGGGCGCTGGTCGAGGGTGGACCCGACCGCGGCCTCGAGGTCGTCGACGCCGGTGAGGACGAGGAGGGAGTCCATCCCTGCACGGCGGGCACCCGCGATGTCGGTGTCGAGGCGGTCCCCCACCGCGAGGACCCGGCTCACGTCGAGGTCGAGACGGGCAGCGGCGAGCAGGTACAGCGGCGGGTGCGGCTTCCCCGCGACGATGGCCGGGTCGTGCCCGACGGCCCGGGCCACCGCGGCCACGAGGGACCCGTTCCCGGGCGCGACGCCCCGGTCCGTGGGCAACGTGGCGTCGGTGTTCGTCGCGACCCACCGCGCACCGGCTTCGACGGCGTAGGCCGCCTCGGCGAGGTCGGCCGCCGAGACGGCCGGGCCGTACCCCTGCACCACGGCAGCCGGCACTGCCCGCTCCGCCGCCCCGTCGGGGCGCACCGGCACGAACCCTGCGGCCTCCAGCGCCACCGCCACACCGGCACCACCCACCGCGAGCACCTCGGCTCCCGCAGCCACCTCGTCGGCGAGGAGCCACGCGGCGGCGTCACTGCTGGTCACCACCTGCTCCGCAGTGCATGTCACGCCGAGGGCACCGAGGTGCTCCGCCACCTCCGCCGGCGTCCGGGAGGCGTTGTTCGTCGCGTACACGACGGGGACCGAGAGGGCGTTGAGCGCCTCGACCGCGTGCTGCACCGCGCTGGGGCCGCGGTAGACGACCCCGTCGAGGTCGCAGACGACGGCCTCGTACCGCTCCGCCAGGGAGGTCACGCCGCCGGGCCGTCCCCGTCGACACGCCCGGACCGCTCGACCGGGGGCTCCTGGTCCGTCCCCGCGGAGTCCTCGTCGTTCCCGAGGTCCGTGAGCTCGACGCCGTCGAGCTCGTCGAGCCGTTCCACCGCGTCCGTCTCGTTCTCGACGTCACCCTCGACGGCACGCTGGAACCATTCGCGCGCCTCGGCGGGCCGCCCGAGCGCCATGAGCACATCCGCGTAGGCGTACTGGAGCCGGTGGACCCCGGCCTTGGGGCCACGCTTGAGCGCCGGCAGCTGCAACGCCAGCAGCGCCGCGTCGAGCTGGCCGAGGTCACGGCGCACCCCCGACACGACGATGGCGAGCTCGACGCGCTCCGCCTCGGTCAGGTCGCGCGCCTCCGGGCTGGCTGCCAGCTCGAGGGCTCGGGTGTGACGCCCCAGACCACGCTCGCAGTCGACCATGAGCGGCAGCAGGTGCGAGGAGCCACTCAGCCGCCGCACCGTGCGGAACTCGGTGAGCGCGCGGGCGAAGTCCCCGGTCCGGTAGGCGACCATCCCCAGCGCCTCGCGCGCGGCCGGCACCCGTCCCGCGCGCCGCACCGCGGTCTCGGCGTGGGCCAACGCGGCGTCCACCTCGTCGGCCTCGAGGAAGACGGCCACCATGACGAGGTGCTTCGCCACCCCGTCGGCGTTCTCCTTCGACAGGGTCCGCAGCTGCTGGTGCACCGAGCGGTCGAGCTCCTTGCCGGTGACCTCGTCCGGGATGCGCGGTTCCGGCAGGCGAGGTCCACGCGGTGCGAGACGGCTGCCGCCGCGCTGACCGTCGTCACGTCCGTCGTCGTTCGCCGGCCGGGCGGCCCGGTCGGGCCCGCCGGTGCGACCCCGGGCATCGCGGCCCGCCGGGCGGCCGCGACCGCCGGCGTTCCCGGACCGGCCTCCGGGCGGTCCGCCCCGTCGCCCACCGCCGCCGGCTCCGTCGGCCCCGCGGGGCCGGTTCTGGTGTTCGCTCACCGTACGTCCTCTCGTTCTCGTCGCCGTCGGCGCCGGTCAAGTCTACGGACCC
>CAWFGY010000004.1:0-52186 GCA_963815545.1 uncultured Actinomycetota bacterium | reverse complement strand
GGCGCCCGGACCGTATGGGTCGTAGGTAAGCCCGAGGAGTTTCACGACACCGTCCGCAGCGCCGATCGTGAGACCGCGGTCTACATCGGCGGGTCGCAGTCCACGCGTCCTGTCGTGGGCTTCGCTGGGCTAGCTGCCGTCGCGTCGCACGGTTCGGCCACGCATCTCTCAATCGTCGCTCTACACCCCCATGACGACCAGGACTGTGAGGCCCTGCGGACAGTCGTCCAGGATGGTCGCTTAGGCAGGGTGTACGTGCAGATTTGGGCACGCAACGACATGGTGCGCCATTGGGTCGAGGGGCTCGGCGCTGTTGACCTCCACGCCGGAGGTGCGGCCGACGCACCCGCACCATCTTCCGTGTTGCAGCGTGCGAGTTGATGGTTAACGAGGAGTACAACGGACTGTCCACAGGGAACGGCAAGGCGACCGTGATTCAGCTCCTTCGAGCGTTCAAGAGCGAGGGCTACGCGCCGGACACGGACGAGTGGCTCCGGGCCTACTTCGCGGCTGGCGGATCGTTCAGACAGGCCGCGGTCGTGAAGAGGCTCGTTGGCGAGGTCCAGGACGGGAGGCAACACCGTGTGCCCAACGATATGGTCGGAGATCGTCAGCATTCTGCGAGAACGGGTTGTCCAGTGGGACGCCTCCCCTCTTCCTGAGACACTGAGCTCCGACGGGATCCCGGTCGGTTGACTCGAAGCTCCTCCAGCCAGGTCTCTGGTCACCTTGTGGGCGCTGGGTCCGCGGGGTGGGCGTATGGCTCCGTCCAGTGCTTCAGATCCCGGAGGGAGTCTCAGGGCCCGGAGCGCTTGATGAGCTCCGCCACAGCTTCGGCTAGATCGCCCAAGTCCTCGACGACCAACTTGGTGAAGGCCTTCGGGTCCGAGCCCTCATGACCTTGGAAGTCCCGCGCTCGGTCGGCAATCTCCTGCACTCGCAATAGGTGGTCCTTCAACTCGCTCACACCGCCACTGTAAAGGCGCCTTGGTCGGGTACACGCGTCGCGAGCGGCACGGCCGGACCCCGGGGTCCTGCCGGACTGTGGACCTGAGGTCTACCCTCGCTACATGTCCACCAAGATCCGACATGTCACTGAAAGCGACCTGGCAGCCCGCCGCGCCGAGATCCTCGACGAACTGGGCCTGACGGATGACGAACTGCAGGGAAAGGTTCGAGTCGGTGGGCTCACCGGTCGCGAGTGGGGCCTGGTCAGAGATCGAGGACATCGACTACCTCCTCGAGCGTGACTAGCCAGCCGTCGCAAGCCCTGCTGGACCAAGTGACTGACTTCCTCGAGCAGGTCTCCGACTTACTGGGGTCCTGTTTCTCGGGCGCACCCTCGATGGTCCTGAGCACGAAGGGAACGCGCGCGAGCCTGAGTCCGGAAGGTCAGACGGACAAGCAGGGCGGCGTCCCGCTCGTTGCCGGCGGGCAGAAACTTGCCTGGTTGCGCTTGGACTTCCTTTGCCGACTTGATGCGACATCCGAGTTTCTCGCGATCGACAAGTCCAGCTCTGGATTGTCGCAGCCGTCGATTCGACGCCGATATTTCGCTTCGAGTACCTGTACGACGCCGACTGGGTTCCACACTCGCACATTCAAGTACATGGCGAGCGTGGAGCACTAGCGCACTTGCTGTCGCAGACAGGTCACGGTCTCCGCACAACATGTCTGCGCTTCACCTTCCGACGGGCGGGGCGCGTTTTCGCCCCAACGTTGAGGATGTCGCGCAGTTTCTGATCGTGGACTGCCACTTCGATGCTTTGCCTACTTGGCGAGAGGCCGTTGACCGCGAACGGGCTGAATGGCGACGCATCCAGACTCGAGCGGCCGTCCGTTCGCTCCCCGAAGAGGCTTGCCAGCAACTTAGAAGCATGGGCTACACCGTCTCGCCGCCGGACGAGGCATCCCTCGGCAGGTCGTAAGGCCTTGGGCGCTTGGTAGGCGCCCTGTCCCGCCGGAGTTGCGGTCGACCGCGCTCATCGGCATGTGAGTGAATCGGGCGTCCCTCGGAGGTAGCCCCTTCTGGGCGGTGTGACGCGGTCTCGAGGGTCAGCGCACATCGGCACGACAGGACGCTTGCCCGTTGTCACCACCACCGGCGCTCGCTGCCCCGGCGGTGGTGACGACGGGCACAGGCACGTGGTGCACGGGCCGGGGCGGCGGACAATGGAGGCATGACCTCCACGACGAGGAGCCGGACCCGGGGATGGCTCATCGACGTCCTCCTCGGCGGGATCCCCGGGGCTGTCCTCGGCGGCATCGTCGCGGTCAACGTCGTGATCTTCTCGGGCATCGACCGCGGCTACGAGGCGAGCATCGCCGAGGTGTTCCGCGAGAACCCCGTGGTCGGAGTCGCCACCGTGGTGATCCTGCTGGCAGGGCCGGTGCTCGGCGTGTGGGCCGTCCGGCGGCTGCGCCGGGCCATCTCGACGGACGCCCCGCGCCAGTAGGGCCGGAGCCCGATCGGCTACCTCTGGGGCGCCGGACTGCCACCGCGCAGGATGCTGGTCATCCTCTTCCCCCGGGCGACCTCGTCGACGAGCTTGTCGAGGTACCTGATCCGCTGCATGAGCGGGTCCTCGATCTCCTCCACGCGGAGCCCGCAGATGAGCCCGGTGATGAGTGCCGCGTTGGGGTTGAGGCGGGGCGCCCGGGCGAAGAACGTCTCCATGTCCCTGCCGTCCGCCAGGGCCTCGTCGAGCCCGGCCGCGTCGTACCCGGTGAGCCAGTGGATGACCTCGTCGACCTCCGCCTTGTCGTGCCCCTTGCGCTCCACCTTGGCGACGTAGAGCGGGTAGATGCTCGCGAAGCTCGTCGTGAAGATGCGATGTCCGGCCACGGCAGCCTCCCAAGTCCTCGGCCCGGCCCTTGTGCATCGAGCGTAGGCCGTCTGCCGGGCCCCGGCGATAGCCTCCTGCCGTGATCAGCACCGAGGAGTACCTCCGTTACTGCGACACCGCCCTCGACCAGTACGCCGCCGTCTGCCGCGACCTCGGCGACGACCTCGTCAACGCCCGGCTCGACGACGTGCCCGGGTCCAACAGCGCGTTCGCCCTCGTCACCCACGTCGTCGGCGTGATGGCGCGGTGGGGGAGGACCGTCAACCGGGGCATCCTGGTCCCGCGCGACCGGGACGCCGAGTTCACCGCCGCCGGAAGCGTCGACGACGCACTCGCCCTTCTCGTGCGAGGCCGGGCCGCCCTCCACGAGGACGTCGACGCCGCCGCCCCGCGCGACCTGCCCGCGAACCCGCCCGCCGACGGCGACGACGTCGGCACGCAGGGAGCGGTGCTGCTGCACGTCTACGAGGAGCTGGCCCAGCACCTCGGCCAGCTCGAGGTGACCCGCGACGTCCTCCTCGCCCGCCGGGGCTGAGCCCACCTCCCGTCGGTGGTCTGCGGCAGGATGACCGGGTGAGCGAGACCCCCGCCGACCCGGCCGCGCAGACGCCCGCCGACGCCGTCCCCGACGACGCACGGCACGAGTGGCAGAGCCTCGCCGAGGAGGCCCGCAGCCACCAGTTCGCCTACCACGTCAAGGACGCGCCGACGATCAGCGACGGCGAGTACGACGCGCTCATGGCCAGGCTCAACGCGCTCGAGGAGGCGCACCCGAGCCTGCGCACCCCCGACAGCCCCACCCAGCAGGTCGGCGGCGCGGTCTTCTCCACCGAGTTCACGGCCGTCGACCACCTCGAGCGGATGCTCAGCCTCGACAACGCCTTCTCCGCCGAGGAGCTCGCGGCCTGGGCGGCCCGCGTCGAGCGCGACGCCGGGGGAGCGGTGCTGCACTACCTGTGCGAGCTGAAGATCGACGGGCTCGCGGTCAACCTGCTCTACGAGGACGGCCGACTGACCCGGGCGCTCACCCGGGGCGACGGCCGCACCGGCGAGGACGTCACCCTCAACGTCCGCACCGTCGACGGCGTCCCCACCGAGCTCCACGGCGACGACGTCCCCGAGCTCGTCGAGATCCGCGGCGAGGTCTTCTTCCCCATCGAGGCCTTCGGCGAGCTCAACGCCGGCCTCGTCGAGGCCGGCAAGCCGCCGTTCGCCAACCCGCGCAACGCCGCCGCGGGGTCGCTCCGCCAGAAGGACCCCCGGGTCACGGCCACCCGCCCGCTGCGGATGCTCGTCCACGGCATCGGCGCCCGCCGCGGCTTCGACATCACCCGGCAGTCGCAGGCCTACGACCTGCTCCAGGCCTGGGGTCTGCCGACGAGCAGCCACTACCAGGTCCTCGACACCATCGAGCAGGTCCAGCGCTTCGTCGACACCTACGGCGAGCAGCGGCACAGCGTCGAGCACGAGATCGACGGTGTCGTCGTCAAGGTCGACGAGATCACGGTGCAGCGCCAGCTCGGGTCCACGAGCCGTGCCCCGCGCTGGGCGATGGCGTTCAAGTACCCGCCGGAGGAGGTCAACACCCGGCTCCTCGACATCCAGGTCAACGTCGGGCGCACCGGGCGGGTCACGCCCTTCGGCGTCATGGAGCCGGTCACGGTCGCCGGCTCGACCGTCTCGATGGCCACCCTGCACAACGCCCACGAGGTCGTCCGCAAGGGCGTGCTCATCGGCGACACCGTGGTCCTGCGCAAGGCCGGCGACGTCATCCCCGAGATCCTCGGCCCGGTCGTCGCGCTGCGAGACGGCACCGAGCGCGCCTTCGAGATGCCCACGCACTGCCCGAGCTGCGGCACCGAGCTCGCGTACGAGAAGGAGGGCGACAAGGACATCCGCTGCCCCAACGCGAGGTCGTGCCCGAGCCAGCTGCGCGAGCGGCTGTTCAGCCTGGCCGGTCGCGGCGGGTTCGACATCGAGGCCCTCGGCTGGGAGGGCTCCACGGCACTCCTGGAGTCCGGTGTCCTCGACGACCCCGAGCTCGGCGGGCCCAGCGAGGCACGGCTGTTCTCGCTCAGCGCGGACCAGGTCGCCACGGTTCCGCTCTACACGCGCGCAGCGAAGAAGACCGACCCCGAGGGCGCCGTCGTCGACGGCCGGGTGCTCTCGGCCAACGGGCAGCGGCTCGTCGACAACCTCGGCGCCGCGAAGGAGCAACCCCTCTGGAGGGTGCTCGTCGCCCTGTCGATCCGGCACGTCGGCCCCACCGCTGCCCGCGCCCTGGCCCAGCACTTCGCGTCGATGGACGCGGTGCGCGCGGCAACGGTCGAGGAGCTGTCCGCGGTCGAGGGGGTCGGGCCGGTCATCGCCGAGGCGGTCCGCGAGTGGTTCGACGGCGAGGGCTCGGACTGGCACGTGCGCATCGTCGAGCAGTGGGCGGCCGACGGGGTCCGGATGCAGGACGAGCGCGACGAGAGCGTCGAGCAGACCCTGCAGGGGCTCACCGTCGTCGTCACCGGCTCGCTCGAGGGGTTCTCCCGCGACGAGACCAAGGAGGCCATCCTCGCGCGGGGCGGCAAGGCCTCGGGGTCGGTGTCGAAGAAGACCGACTACGTCGTCGTCGGCGCCAACGCCGGGACCAAGGAGACCAAGGCGCGCGAGCTGGGGCTCACCGTCCTCGACGAGGCCCGGTTCCGGCGCCTGCTCGAGACCGGCAGCCCCGACTGACCCGACGTCTCGGCCGCGCGGCGGTCAGCGTCCGGACGCCTCGAGCTGCCGTTCGAGCGCGTCGTTGAGGGCCTTGACGAGGTCGTTGACGGTGTTGGGCGTCGCGTCCTGGAAGGCATCGTTCACGACCTTCCTCCACAGTGCCGGGTCGCCGGTGACGATGTGCGCGTACCGCGGGTTCGCCTCGACGAGGGCGAGGCGCTGGCGCACGCTGAACGCGTGGAGGCCGCCGATCGGGTCGTCGAGGATGGTGCGCCACCGCACGCCCGGCAGGTTCGGCGTGGAGTACCGGTCGCCGAGGAAGCGGGGGATGTCGTTGAGGATGTCCCGCAGCTCGCTCATCAGGCTGTCGAGGTCGGTGACCGAGGTCTTCAGCCCCTTGAGCTTGGGCCCGATCTCGGCGGCGAGGGCCGACACCCGTGAGGACGCCTGCGAGATGACCAGCGGTGTCGCGAGCCCCAGGGTGAACACGAGCTCGGCGACGTAGCTGCAGATCGCTCCCGCGATCTGGGCCAGGGCGTCCCGCAGCAGGCCGTGGACGAAGCCGACGATCATCGCCGCGGTCTCGGTGCCCACCGACATCGCCCGGGCGGCCCCCGAGACGAAGGAGAGCTTGTCGACCATCTCGTCGACGTGCACCTGGTAGCGGTCGGCGTTCGACCCGGTCATCCCGTCGAGCTTGTGGTGGGCGCCCTGATAGAACGCCGTGCCGGAGGCCGACAGCGAGTTCGCGACGTTGAGCCAGGTGGCGGCGTGGGCCATCACGGACTCGGGGTTGCCGGCGAGGTCGTCGAACCAGCCCTTGATCGGCTGGAGGTGGTCGATGATCCAGCCGATGCCGGCCGCGAACAGGCTGCCGAGCGGGTCCATCGCCGTGGCATAGACGTCGAAGCCCATCGCGACCCCGGAGAGCGCCATGTCGACCCAGTCGCCGTCGGAGATGGCGCGGCACATGGAGGTCCCGGACTCCAGCAGCCCGGTCCCCGAGAACGCGTCGCGCTCGCCCGGCTGGACGACGAGCCCGCCGGTCACGTGCCGGCTCCGCGCACGCGCGAGCGGGCGGACGCGTCGTCGCTGTCGTACTGCCGGGCCTGGGCCCGGAGCACCTCGACGGTCTCCTGGAGGTCCTCGGCGGTGTTCGAGATCGCGTCCTGGACGGCGCCGGCGAGGCTGCTGGCCATCGCCGCGAGCGGCGCGTTGACGAGCCCGAACGCCATCGGGTCGACGGTGGTGTCGGCGGCGGACGCACACGACGCGACGTCCCCGCGGATCCCTGCGAGGCTCACGGCGTGCTGCCGGACCGCGCCGGTGCTCACCTCGTAGCCGTCTCGGACCATCTCGTCTTCCTCCCCGGTCGGTCGTGCTGGCCTGCGCCGTACAGTACGGACATCAGTGGCCCGGCACGATGGGGAGCGGTCCCCGTGCGCCCGAACGGGCCACCCCGATCGGAAGGTGCTGCGGTGGAGTGGGGGCTTCGACTTCTGTTGGTCGTCGTGGGGCTCGGGGTGCTGGGGATGCTCGCCCTGGTGCTCCTCGTCGTCGTCCGCCCGGTGGTCACCGAGGCGGTCCGGGCCAACGCTGCGGGTGACTGGTGGCTGCCCTTCCTGCCGGACGCCCGGGGTGACTGGGGGCCGCTGGTCCGCAACCACTGGTGGGCGCTCGCGCGGGCCGAGGCGCCGGGCAGCACCGGCGGGCTGGCCGCGCGGTGGGGGTTCTGGTCGCTGATGAGCGTGCTGCTCGTCGCGGGCTCGGTCGGGGTCCTCGTGCGCGTCGTCCGGCTGCTTGCCGTGGGCTGGCAGGCGCTGGACTGACCGACCGCCTACCAGATCCCGGCAGCGGGCGGAGCGGGCGGCGGCGTGCTGCGCCGCGGCCCGGCCTCGGGAGCAGGGGTGTCCGCGGTCCGCACCACGGCGGCGCGGCTCTGCGCTGCGCCCTCCCAGGTGCGGCGGATCGTGGCGGCCTCGGTGGAGTCCTCGCCGAAGGTCTCCGCGCCCGAGCGCGCCACGACGCGGGCGACGTCGGCGCGCGCCGCCGCCACCGCACCGCTGATCCGCTCCGCGACGGCGTCGCCACCGTCGGTGACGGCCGAGGCCGCCACCCGCAGGTCGGTGAGCGAGCCGGCGCCGTTGACGGTGGCCCGCACCCCGTCCACCTCGCCGGTGCCCTCCATCGCCTCGACGCGCCGGCGCCACTCCAGGGCCGTGCGGGCGCGTGCGGCGAGCCGGTCGAGCTCGGTCTGGCCCAGGCCGTCCACGTGGCCGTGGTCGTCGAAGTTCACCAGGCACCTCCGCGCTCGGGGCCGGCGCCGTCGTCGCGACGGTCAGCTGCGGGGGTGTGCCGCTGGACCTCCTCGGCGACCGCCGCCGTGGTCGCCGACCCCTGGCCGAACATGCCGGCCGCCGACTCCTCGACGAGCCGGCGCAGCTCGGCCTGGGCCTGCTCGTTGGCCGTCAGGACGGCAGCGGCGACGGCGTCGCCACCGCGCGCGGCAGCGGAGTCGGAGACCCCGATCGAGGTGATGGCCCCGGACTGGTCGACCTCGACGGTGACCCCACCGCGCAGGGCGGTGCCGCGGGCGCGCAGCTGCTGCACCTCGGCGGCCCAGGCGTCGGCCCGGTCCGCGCGGTCGCGGGCCGCGCGCACCTGCGCGTCGATGTCCCCGTAGCCGTCGTAGCTCGATCCAGCCATGGGGGCGAGCGTACCGACGCAGGTGCGGCCCCGCGTCCCCGACGTATCGTCGGTCCATGCGAGCGAGCGGGCCGACCGGTGGGGGGCTCCCGGCCCCGGAGCCCGTGGTGCTCGGAGTCCAGCCGGGGCTGCGACTCGGCGGCACCGTCCTGCTGGTTCCGCTCGCCGCTGGGATCACGCTGGCGCTGCTGGCCGCGGTCGGGTCGGGCGACCCGGGGGCACCGATGGGCGGCACGGGGTGGAGCGCCTCCGTGGCCGCGGGCTGGGTGGTGTCGGTGCTCGTCCTCGTCGGCTCCGTGCTCGCGCTGTGGGCCCTGTGGTCCTACCGGGTCGCCCTCGACGAGCGGCAGGTGTCGTGGCGGCTCCTCTGGCTCGCTCGGTGCACCCCGTTCGAGGACGTCGCCCGGGTCGAGGCGCTCGGCTCGCGGCCGCGCAGTATCGCCGGGGACGCCCCCGGTGCCCTGGTACTCCGGGGCCCGTACGGAGAGGTGGTGGCGACCTTCCGCCCGAGCGAGACCCGGTGGCCGGCGGTGCTCGCGATGCTGCTCACGTGGGTCCGGCGACGGCCCGACCTGGTGGGGGACGAGCGGACCGAGGCGCTGTTCGCGGCGGCCTCCGACGGGTGAGGCGGGCGTCCGGACAGGTCAGGCCTCGGTGCGCAGCGGGCGAGGGGCGTTGAGGTCCAAGGTGACCGCGACGACGCGGATGCCGAAGACGAGCCCGACCGCGACCCAGGCCGTGACGGGCGACAGCGCACCGAGGTGGTCCAGGAGCACGACGAGCGCGGCCCCCGCGAGGGCGGGCAGCGCGTAGAGCTCGCGCTGGAGGACCTCCGGCACCTGGCGGGCGAGCACGTCGCGGAGCATCCCGCCACCCACTGCGGTGATCCCGCCGATGAGTGTCGCCGCGAGCGGGCCGGCGTCCTGGCCCAGCGCGACGAGCGCGCCGCTGACCGCGAAGAGCGCGAGGCCGGCCGCGTCGAGCAGCCGCACCGCGCGGCTCACGAGGCGCCGACGGCCACCCGGCCGCCGCGAGCTGTGCTGCACCCAGGACCCGTGCAGGAGGAAGACCGCGATGCCGGCACCGGCTGCTGCCGCGAGCAGCCGCCAGTCGCTGACGGCGACCGGGGGAGTGATGCCGAGGAAGACGTCGCGGATGATGCCGCCGCCGAGTCCGGCGACCCAGGCCAGGACGAGGACGCCGAACAGGTCGAGCCCGCGCCGGACCGCGACGAGCGCCCCCGACAGCGCGAAGACGAAGACGCCGCACACGTCGAGAACGGTCTGCATCGAGGTGGTGTCGGTGAGCACCGGGCGATTCTCCCAGGCCCGGGAGCCACCCATAGACTGGCCGCCATGGCCGACCTCACCCGCGACGACGTCGCACACCTCGCCGGGCTCGCCCGGATCGACCTGTCCGACGCCGAGCTCGACAAGATGGTCGGCGAGCTGGGGGTCATCCTCGAGGCGGTCGCCACCGTGCAGCAGGCGCCCATCGCCGACGTCGAGCCGATGAGCCACCCGATGCCGATCGTCAACGTCACCCGTCCCGACGTCGTGCGGCCGTCGCTGACGCCCGACGAGGCGCTGGCCGGCGCGCCGGAGGCCGAGCAGCAGCGCTTCAGCGTTCCCCGCATCCTCGACGAGGAGTGAGCGGGCGCCCCGCCGCCCCCCTCGTCTCCCGCCGCCGTATCTCCTGAGGACCTCATCGTGACCACCGACCTGACCCGCGCCACCGCCGCCGAGCTCGCCGACCTGCTCGGCACCGGCAGCACCTCCTCCCGCGAGGTGACCCAGGCGCTCCTGGACCGCACCGCCGCCGTCGACGGGGCCGTCCACTCCTACCTCCACGTCGACGCCGACGGGGCGCTCGCCGCCGCCGACGACGTCGACCGCCGACGGGCCGCGGGCGAGTCCCTGCACGCCCTGGCCGGGGTCCCGATCGCCGTCAAGGACGTCATGACGACCCGGGGCCTGCCCACCACGTGCGGCTCGCGGATCCTCGAAGGATGGGTCCCGCCGTACGACGCGACCCTCGTGACGCGGCTCCGGGCTGCCGGGATGCCGATCCTCGGCAAGACGAACATGGACGAGTTCGCGATGGGCTCCTCCACCGAGCACAGCGCGTACGGCCCGAGCCGCAACCCGTGGGACCTCGAGCGCATCCCCGGCGGCTCCGGTGGCGGCTCGTCCTCGGTCGTCGCGTCCTTCCAGGCGCCGCTCGCCATCGGCACCGACACCGGCGGCTCCATCCGCCAGCCCGCTGCTGTCACCGGCACCGTCGGGTGCAAGCCGACGTACGGCGGGGTGTCCCGGTACGGGCTCGTCGCCCTCGCATCGTCGCTCGACCAGGCCGGGCCGTGCAGCCGCACCGTCCTGGACTCGGCCCTGCTCCACGAGGTCATCGGCGGCCACGACCCGCTGGACTCCACCTCCATCGACGCCCCCGTCCCGCCCGTCGTCGCCGCCGCCCGCCGCGCGGACGTCACCGGGATGCGCATCGGCATCGTCAAGGAGCTGACCGGCGAGGGCTTCCAGGCCGGGGTGCAGGCCCGCTTCGACGAGGCCGTGCAGCACCTCGTCGACGCGGGCGCCGAGGTCGTCGAGGTCTCGTGCCCGAGCTTCACCTACGCCCTCGCCGCGTACTACCTGATCCTCCCGAGCGAGGCGAGCAGCAACCTCGCGAAGTTCGATGCGATGCGCTACGGCCTGCGGGTGGCCCCCGACGGCATCGACGCCCCCTCGGCCGAGCAGGTCATGGCCGCCACCCGCGACGCCGGCTTCGGCGACGAGGTCAAGCGTCGGATCATCCTCGGCACCTACGCCCTGTCCTCCGGCTACTACGACGCCTACTACGGCTCCGCCCAGAAGGTGCGGCGGCTCATCGCCGACGACTTCGCGAAGGCCTTCGAGGCCGCCGACGTGCTCGTCAGCCCCACGGCGCCGACCACCGCCTTCCGGCTCGGCGACAAGCTGGACGACCCGATGGCGATGTACCTCAACGACATCGCGACGATCCCCGCGAACCTCGCCGGCATCCCCGGCCTGTCCGTCCCGAGCGGCCTCGCCGACGAGGACGGGCTCCCGGCCGGCTTCCAGGTCCTCGCCCCGGCGATGGCCGACGACCGGCTGTACTCGGTGGGCGCGGCCCTCGAGGCCCGGCTGACCGCCGCCTGGGGTGGTCCCATCCTGGGCCGCGCGCCCGAGCTGACGGAGGTGTCCCGATGACGACGACGACCGGTGCGGAGCCCACGCTCTCCTTCGACGAGGCCCTGGCCGCGTTCGACCCCGCGATGGGACTCGAGGTGCACGTCGAGCTCGGGACGAACACGAAGATGTTCTGCGGCTGCCCGACCGGCTTCGGGGCCGAGCCGAACACCCAGGTGTGCCCGGTGTGCCTCGGGCTGCCGGGCGCGCTGCCCGTCGTCAACGAGGTGGCGGTGGAGTCGGCGATCCGGATCGGCCTCGCGCTGAACTGCTCCATCGCGTCCTGGTGCCGGTTCGCCCGGAAGAACTACTTCTACCCGGACATGCCGAAGAACTTCCAGACCTCGCAGTACGACGAGCCGATCGCCGTCGACGGGTACCTCGACGTCGAGCTCGAGGACGGGTCGACCTTCCGGGTCGAGATCGAGCGCGCGCACATGGAGGAGGACACCGGCAAGTCGCTGCACGTCGGCGGCTCCACCGGGCGGATCCACGGCGCCACGCACAGCCTCGTCGACTACAACCGGGCCGGCATCCCGCTCATCGAGATCGTCACCCGGCCCATCCTCGGCGCGCGCGAGCGGGCCCCCGAGGTCGCGAAGGCCTACGTGGCGGCGCTGCGCGACCTGCTCAAGGCCCTCGAGGTCTCGGACGTGAAGATGGAGCAGGGCTCGATGCGCTGCGACGTCAACCTGTCGCTGGCCCCCGCCGGGGCCGGCACGCTCGGGACCCGCACCGAGACCAAGAACGTCAACTCGCTGCGCTCGGTCGAGCGGGCCGTGCGCTACGAGGTGGGCCGGCATGCCGCGATCCTCTCCGGGGGCGGGTCGATCACCCAGGAGACCCGGCACTGGCACGAGGACACCGGCATCACGACGTCCGGGCGGGTCAAGTCCGACGCCGAGGACTACCGCTACTTCCCCGAGCCCGACCTCGTGCCCGTCGCCCCGTCGGACGAGATGGTCGAGGCGCTGCGCGCGACGCTGCCCGAGCCGCCGGCGGCACGCCGCCGCAGGCTCCAGGGGGAGTGGGGCTACAGCGACCTCGAGATGCGCGACGTGCTGAACGCCGGGCTCGTCGACCTCATCGGCGAGACCGTCGCCGCGGGCGCGTCGCCGACGGCCGCGCGCAAGTGGTGGTCGGGCGAGATCGCCCGGCGCGCCAACGGCGAGGGCGAGGACGTGCCGACCTACGCGGCCCGGCTCGGGGTCACCCCGGCGCACGTCGTCGAGCTCGAGGGCCTGGTCACCGGTGGCCGGCTCAACGACTCCATGGCCCGCCAGGCCTGGGAGGGCGTCCTCGACGGCGAGGGCACCCCCACGGAGGTCGCCGACGCGCGCGGGCTCGAGCTGGTCCAGGACAGTGGGCAGCTGGACGCCGCCGTGGAGAACGTCATCGCGGCCAACCCGGACGTCGCCGACAAGATCCGCGACGGCAAGGTCCAGGCGGTGGGTGCGCTCATCGGCCAGGTGATGCGCGAGATGAAGGGCCAGGCCGACGCCGCCGCCGCCCGGCAGCTGATCCTCGAGCGGCTCGGCCAGTCCTGACCCGCCCCGCTGGGGAGGCCTTCGGGTGCATGATCGGGGTATGACCGTCGCCGCCCGTGACCGCACCCTCGTCCTCCTCCGCCACGCGAAGGCGGAGGGGGACAACCCCGACGGCGACCACGAGCGCGAGCTGACCGCCAGGGGGCGGCGCGACGCCAATGCGGCCGGGCGTTGGCTGCACGAGCACGGCATCGGGATCGACGAGGTCCTCTCCTCGAGCGCCGAGCGCACGCTCCAGACCTGCGAGGCGGTGTGGGAGTCGGGCTGCCCCGAGGCCGAGGTCCGGCACGACCGGCGCATCTACAACGCGAGCCCCGAAGCGATCCTCGACGCCATCCACGACGCAGACGACGACGCGGACGTCCTCATGGTCGTCGGACACGCCCCGGGGCTGCCCGCCCTCACCGAGCTGCTCGCCGACGGGGAGGGGAGCGCCGAGGGGCACCGGGCGCTCGCCGAGGGCTTCGCCACCTGCGGGATCGCCGTCCTGCACTACGCGGGGCGGTGGTCCGACCTCGCCTACGGCGATGCCCGTCTCGAGCGCTTCCACGTCGCCCGCGCCGAGGACTGACCGGGTGAGCCAGGTCTCGACGGCACGCGTGCGTGGCCATCGAGGGCCCGACCCTGCCCCGCGACCCGAGGTCGTGGAGATCACCGACCTCCTCTGGAACGTCGACGAGGCCGGACGCCGGCTCCCGGTGCACCGATCGGCGGTGGTCGGGCGTCTGCGAGCGAGCCGCCAGCACCGGGCGGCCCGGATCGTCGCGCGGATGCCCGCCACCGGCGACGTGCTCGACGACGCCTGGGTCGACGCGCTCGGCCTGCGCGTGCACTGTGAGCTGCAGCGCCTCGTCGAGGAGCTGCAGTTCCCGCGTCGGGTCGCAGCACTGCTCGGGCCGCTGCTCGACGACCTCCGGACGAACGGCGCCGGCCCGGTCCGGGTGGTCGACCTCGGGTGCGGGCTCGGCTACGTCGTGCGCTCCCTCGCACACCGTGGGCTGCTCGGCCCTGGCGTCGAGCTCGTCGGCGTCGACCTCAACCCCGTCCTCGTCGCCGAGGCGGACCGGCTCGCCCGGGTGGAAGGCCTCGACTGTCGCTTCGTCCACGGGAACGCGCTGGCGCCGGGGGTCGCCGTCGACGACCCCGCGCGGACGGTCGTCATCTCGAGCGGGGTGCTCCACCATCTGAACGTGGCCGCGCTGACCGACCTCGCCCGGGCGCAGGCCGGGCTCGGGCTCGCGGCGTGGGCGCACTGGGACATCGCCCCGTGCCGGTGGTCGACGCTGGGGGCGTGGATCTTCCACCAGGCGCGGATGCGCGAGTCCGTGTCCCGCCACGACGGCGTCCTGTCCGCACGTCGAGCCCACCCGGCCGAGGTGCTGATCGCGACCGCGCGCGCGGGGGCCCCCGGGTACGACCACGCCGTGCGCGAGGGCCCACGCTGGCATCCGGCGGCGATCGACGTGGTCCGGCCCCTGGTGGGGATCGCCCGGTGAGCGTCGTCGGCGTCGCGTCGGCGCTCGCGGTGCTCGGGCTGCTCGACGGGACGCTCGCCGGCTTCCGCTCCTCCCTGGGGCGCAGCGGCGCGGTCGAGCACCGGGCCCGAGACCGGGTGGCCGCCCGCCGCGGGCTCCTGCTCATGGGTGTGCTGTTGCTGCCCGTCGCGCTCGCCGCCGGGCTGCACGCCCTCGCACCGGGTCGGTGGCCGGCCGAGGCGTACGTGCGGGCGGGCGCGGGCATGCTCGCCGTCTACGTCCCGTACGCGGTCGTGACCCTGCTCGCCCTGCTGGTCTACGTCGTGCTCGGCTGGCGGTGGGGCTACCTCGCCTCCGCCGTCATCCTCGGCCCGTTCACCTGGGTGCGGCCGCTCGTGGCGGCGGTCGGCGTCGCCGTCGGCGTCGCCCGCGGCGGGGACCCCGTGGTCACGCTGGGCTGCCTGCTCGCGCTCGGTGCCGTGCTCGCGGTCGAGCCGCTGTCGGGGCGCCTGTGGTGGCGCCCGGTCAGGGCGTGAGGTCGGTGGCGTCGGCCACCCACCGCCAGTAGCGCGCCCGGTCGCTGAGGGTCGCACCCGTGCGGGGGACGACGGAGGTCGGCCGCGACCGGCGGTCGTGCCAGAGCCGACCGGACGGCGGGACGGGCTCGGTGGCCAGGACCCAGGTCGTGGTGTCGGTGCCCCCGGCGTCCGAGCGCAGCACCGGCCCGATCGCCCGCGAGAACGCCGGCAGCGAGGCGTCGAGCCCGGGGGTGCGGGCCCAGCCGGGGTGGGTCGCGTGCACGGACACCCCACGACCACCCCAGCGGGCGGCGAGCACCGGCAGGAGCTCGACCTGGCCGCGCTTGCTCCGGGCGTAGGCGACCGACCCGCTGTAGGTCCCCCGGGTGTACTCGGGATCGTCCACGGGCAGGCGCTGGGTGTACATCCCGCCGGAGGTCACGAGGACGACGCGCCCCGCGTCGGCCTCGAGCGCCGGGAGCAGCCCCTCGGTCATCCGGACCGGCCCGAGCACGTGAAGGGCCTGGGTCAGCTCGTGGCCCTGCGCGGACTCGGTGCGCTCCGGGGGGAGGGCGCCGGCGTTGTGCACGATGCCGCGCAGCGCGGGCTCGTCGGCGAGGAACGTCTCGACGAAGGCGTCGACGGACTCGAGGTCGGCGACGTCGCACCGCCACACCCGGGCCTCGGCCCCGGTGGCGGCGCGCACCTCGGCGGCGACCCGCTCGCCCTTGTCGGTGTCGCGGACGACGAGGTGCACGGTGGCGCCGAGCGCGGCGAGGTCGAGGGCGGTCCGGCGGCCGAGGCCCGAGGAGGCCCCGGTGACGGCGACGTCGTGACCGGCCAGCGCACCCGGCGAGGGGTCCGCGGGCCACCCTGGAAGCCGTCGTCGGACCGCGAGGCCGAGGTTCGTGAAGCCCGGGGCGACGGTGCGGTCCAGGAGGGTGTCGACCGCCCGGGCCAGGCCGAGGGCCACGGGACGCTCGTGCGATGCCGAACGGTCTCTCATCGTGCTCACTCACTGACGCTCTCGGTGGGTCATCCTCGGACCGAATCTACCCAGCCGCTCCGCGGCGGGCGACGGCGGTGCAGTGCGCAGGTCCGGACCGACCCGGGTGCATCCGTGCACCGACGGTGGAGGGAAGGAGGGGTACGTCGCAGTGCCGCGACGCCACCTGTGAGAGAGGACACCTCTGATGTCGCTTCGTCGCTTCGGTACCGCCACCGCCGCCCTCGGTCTGGCCACCGCACTGATCGCCCCGTCCGCGATGGCCGGCACGACGCCGGGGGAGCGCAGCCTCGCTGCCGTGCTCACCGCTGACGGCAACACCTTCGACCGCAACTGGTACGACTACGACCTCGTCACCGAGGCCGTCCTCGCCGTTCTCGACGCGAACCCGAACAGCGGGGTCGCCCTCCTGGCCGACGGCAGCACGCCGCTGACGGCGTTCATCCCCAACGACCGCGCCTTCCAGGTGCTCGTGCGCGACCTCACGAAGCGCTGGTACACCTCGGAGTCGCAGGTCTTCAGCGCCCTCGTCGACGCCGTCGGGGTCGAGGGCGTCGAGCAGGTCCTGCTCTACCACGTCGTCCCGGACGCGACGATCACGAAGAAGGACGCCGTCGCCGCGAACGGCGCCACCCTGACCACCGCCCAGGGCGGCACCATCACGGTGAAGGTCTACAACCGGTCGGTCCCGGTGATCGTGCTCCGCGACCAGGACCGCGACGACATCAACCCCTTCCTCAACCCGCGGGCCCTCGACATCAACGCGGGGAACAAGCAGATCGCGCACGGCATCGTCTTCGTGCTGCGCCCGTTCGACCTCTGAGCCCGCACCCCGAGCCGCCGGGCTCCCCCCTCTCCTCGGGGAGCCCGGTGGGGCGAGGTTGGACAGGATCGGTCCCCGGTGCATCCGGAGAGGGGGTCCGCACCGAATTCCTCATGGAGTACAGCCGACCGAGCCCGCAGCACGAAAGGAGGGAGCCGCCGTGCCTCACCACGCCGCCACCATGCTGGCGCGCCCTCCCGCTGCGGCGTGGGGGGCGTACCGCGCGTCGGTGCACCTCGGCCCTATCGTGAGACTTGTGCACACAGAGCAGGAGACCGAGGCGGCGTCGACCGACGACCTCGCGGAGCGACTGCGGGACGGGTCACGCGAGGCCCTCGAGGAGGCCTACTCCCGATGGTCCTCGCTCGTGCACACCCTGGCCGTGCGCTCGCTCGGCAACCACCATGACGCCGAGGACGTGACCCAGCAGGTCTTCGTCGCGGCGTGGCGCGGGCGGCACACCCTCCGCCCGGACCGCGGCACGGTCCCGGGGTGGCTCGTCGGCATCACCCGACACAAGATCGCCGACCTCCACGCCGCCCGGGCCCGCCACGTGCGGGACCTCGGCGCCGCCGCCACCCGGGCGCTGCCCGACCAGCACGCTCCACCTCCGGACGAGCAGCTGGCGGCCCGGCTCCTCGTCGCCGACGCGCTCGAGAACCTCGGCGAGCCGCGCTCGACCATCGTGCGGCTGGCCTTCATCGAGGACCTCACCCACGACGAGATCTCGCGCCGGCTCGAGCTCCCGCTCGGCACCGTCAAGAGCCACGTCCGCCGAGGGCTCATCCACCTGCGACACCGAATGGAGGAGGCACACCGTGAACCACCCCGATGACGACTCCCTGGCCGCCATCGCGCTCGGTGAGACCGCTGACGCATCCACCGCTGCCCATGTCGCCACCTGCGCCACCTGCGCGTCCGAGGTCGATGCGCTGCGCTCCACGCTGAGTCTCGTCCACAGCGGGACCCCGGAGCTGATCGCGCCCCCGTCCTCGGTGCGGACCGCCGTCCTCGCCGCGCTCGACGAGGACCTGGCCGCGTCGCCGGACGACCGCCCCGCCCCCGCGGGCGAGACGGCCGAGACCGCTGTCGCCGACCTCGCCGACCGGCGGGCCCGCCGCGACCGACGGCTGCCGCTGGGCTGGATCGCCGGCGCCGCCGCCGCCGGGGTCCTCCTCGGCGCCGTCGGGACCCGAGCCCTCGAGCCCGACCGCGCAACCCCGGCCGAGACCACCGTCCTCGCCAGTACCAGCCTGGACACCCTCGACGCGGGGA
This sequence comes from uncultured Actinomycetota bacterium, assembly GCA_963815545.1. Classification (GTDB taxonomy): domain Bacteria; phylum Actinomycetota; class Actinomycetes; order Actinomycetales; family Dermatophilaceae; genus Phycicoccus. The sequence continues at coordinate 34,075 of CAWFGY010000004.1, read as the reverse complement.
CCGCGCTCGGTTCGGCCGAGGCCGTCCGGGTCGGCCCCGAGCTCGACATCGACGTGCGCACGGCCAGCCTCGACCCCGGAGACGGCTACCTCGAGGTCTGGCTCATCAACCGCGACCTCAAGAGGATGGTGTCGATCGGTGTGCTCCGCCCGGGTGAGAGCGCCCAGCGCTTCGCCATCGACGAGTCCCTCATCGAGCAGGGCTACGTCATCGTCGACATCTCCCGCGAGGGCTTCGACACCAAGCCGGAGCACTCCGGCGACAGCCTGGCCCGCGGGACGCTGGCGCTCTGACTAGCCGATCGCCCGGTCCTGGTACGCGGGAGTGAGCTCGGTCCACCGCGCGTCCCACGCGGGAGCAGGTGCCTGTGCCGACCAGCCGCCGACATGTGCAGGCCCGTCCTCGACCAGGGACCGTCGAAGGTCCTCGAGGTGGACCTGCCAGCCTGCCCCGTAGAAGGGGAGCTGGCCGACCGGCAGGCCGCGTTCCTCGACGACCAGACGGGTCCGGGTCCCCTCCGCGGTGAGCCAGGCCTCCACCTGGGTCGCAGCATCGGATGTGGCGTCCATCGTCAGCACCAGGTGGTGCGGGGCGTCGCACACCTCGATCCGCAGCGGCCCGGACCACGTGCTCGTGAAGACGGCGTGGACCGTCCCGCCCACGCGCAGGTCGCCCGAGACCTCGGCGATCCACCGGGCCAGCCGCGCCGGTGACGTGCACGCCTCCCACAGGTCCTCGATGTCGGTGTCGTAGAGGTCCTCCACCCGCACCGCCCCCCGCGTGCCGTCGAGCGCCCGCATCGCGCCGGTGATCCTCATGCCCGTTCCTTCTTCCCCTGTGTCGACGGTCGTCATGTCGGGTCCCTCTTCCCTCGTGCGATCTCCGTGTGCAGCGCGGCGAGCCGGTTCTCCCACAGCGCCCGGTAGTTCCCCAGCCATTCGTCGACGTCGACGAGTGCATCCGTCCGCAGGCTGTAGATCCTGCGCTGCGCCTCGTGCCGGACGTCGACGAGACCGGCCTCCCGCAGGACCCGCAGATGCCGTGAGACGCCCGGTCGGGCGATCGGTAGCGCTTCGGCCAGCTCGCCGGCCGAGGCCGGGTGATCCCGCAGGATCTCCAGCACCGTGCGTCGGCTCTGGTCGGCCAAGGCCTGCAGTACCGCGTCCATGGGATGAATGTACCCAACTGGGTACGTAACTACAAGGGTACATACGTGACCCAGCGGTGCGGGTCGGCCGGGCCGACGACGCCGAGCGCCCCGGACCAGGTGGTCCGGGGCGCTCGGGTCGTCGTGCGGGTGGTCAGCTCTGCGGCATGAGCACGCCGTCGATGACGTGGATGACGCCGTTGCTCGCCTCGATGTCGGTCTGGGTGACGGTGACGGTGCCACCCGCGGCGTCGGTGAGGGTGACGGTGTCGCCCTCGACCCCGACCGTCAGGGTGCCGCCCTGCACGGTCTCGACGGTCTGTCCGTCCAGACCGACGACGTCGGCCGCCATGACCTTGCCCGGAACGACGTGGTAGGTGAGGACGTCGGTCAGGGCGCCCTCGGGGTCCGCCAGGAGGTCGTCGACCGCGCCCTCGGGGAGGGCGGCGAACGCGTCGTCGGTCGGGGCGAAGACCGTGAACGGCCCGTCGCCCTTGAGGGTCTCGACGAGCCCCGCGGCCTCGAGGGCCGTCGCGAGCGTCGTGAAGTCGCCGGCCGCGACCGCGGTGTCGACGATGTCGGCCGCTGCAGCGGTCTCGGTGGGGGTGGGCGCCTCGGTCGTCGCGGCGGCCGCCGAGGTCGTCGTGGCGGGCTCGGGGTCGTCCGTGCCACAGGCCGCGACGGTGAGGGCCAGGGTCAGGGCGGCGGTGACTGCCAGGGTGCGTCGCATGACGGTGTCCTTAATGCTCGGGGAGGTACTGACACCCCTGATTCCGCCGCCGGCGGCCCGACGGATGCACTAGATTCGACAAAGTTTCTACACAGGAGCTCCGGAGGGTCGCTGCCGGCCCTACCGCTCGTTCCTCGCCTCATCGACAGCCGCGTCCAGTGCCGCCTCGAGAGGTGCCTCCAGCGTTGCGGCGTACGTCGCCGTGATGTGCGACCCCTGCCGGTAGGTGAGGACGTTGCGGTACTGGCCACGGCACAGCCCGCCCGGGCAGACCCACGCGTCGAGGTCGGCGTACGTCGCACCGGCGGTGGCCTCCGCGGCGGCGCGGAGAACCCGCGAGCCCGGGCTCGTCCGGGCCGGCCACGTGCACGCGCCGGGGTCCTGCTCGTGGTGCGCGACGCACTCGTACACGGGCAGGACGTCGCGGTCGGGCGACGGGGTGTCGGACATCGCGACGACGACCGCCCCGGCGGCGACGAAGCGCTCCCACGTCCGGCCGAGCGCCGCGGTGTACTCCTGCCGGGAGGTCCTCCCGTCCGGCGCGAAGGCCGTGCTGTGCGCGGACGTCGTCACCACGACGTCGGGCGCCGCGGCCCCGGTGAGACGACCGATGACCCGCTCGCCCCAGACCTGACACGTCCGGTACGGCTCGCCGTCGATGGGCACCGTCGCACCGACGACGGGGCAGCCGCTCTTGGTGTACACGCTCACCCGCCACCCCTGGCGTTCACCGATCCGGCCGACGAGGGACGCCCACTGGCCCATCTTCGAGTCGCCGACGACCGCCACCTCGAGCGACCCGTCGGGGTCGCCGATGACGCACTCGACCACCTCGCTCGACGTGGTCTCGGTCTGGCAGCCCCGGGCGTAGACCGGGTCGAGGTCACGGGTGGCCCCGAGCGGGGTGGGGGTCAGCCGGTCGAAGAGCGGCGGCGGGTGCGCCCCGGTCAGGGCCGCGGGCACCTGGAGCGTCTGCCCGGGCAGCGCGGCCGTCGTGCGGTGGCCGCGGCGGGCCGCGTCGGCCTCGGACGCCACGTACATGAGCACGCCGATCGAGGCCGCGAGGACCGAGATGACGGCGCCCATGACGAGCGAGGCGCGGACCCGCGAGCGCAGCGCCTCGCTCGTGCGGATCGGGTGCTCGACGAACCGGTAGGACAGCCAGGCGAGGACGACGGAGACCCCGATGGCTGCGCTCCCGGCGAGGAGGCTGCCGCCGCCGATGTCGGTCTCCACGCCCGACCAGTCGGCGACGCGCAGGACGGGCCAGTGCCAGAGGTACAACGAGTACGACAGCCCGCCGACCCAGACGACGGCGGGCCGGCCGAGGAGACGTTCGGGCCCGTGGCGGCCCGCGGCGAAGCCCGCGACGATCACCGCCGCCGTCGCCAGCGTGGGGGCCAGCGCGGCCGAGCCCGGCCAGGGGGTCGAGGCGTCGACGAGGAGCGCCGACGCGGCGAGGGCGAGCACACCGAGCCAGCCGAGCGCGACCGCCACTCTCGGGGCCACCCGGGTCCAGCGGTGGGCCCCGAGGGCGACGAGCGCGCCGATCCCCATCTCCCACAGCCGGGTAGGGGTCACGAAGAAGGCACGACCCGGCTCGACGGCGGTGTAGAGGATCGAGAACGCCAGCGACGGCACGATGATGCCCGCGGTCAGGCCGACCCCGAGGGCCCGTCGCGACACCGGGCGGCGGCTGCGCGTCAGCAGCCAGATGAGAACGACGACGGCGGACGGCCAGACGAGGTAGAACTGCTCCTCGACCGACAGGGACCAGAAGTGCAGCACCGGCGACGGTTCGAGGTCCTCCGCGAGGTAGTCGACAGACCGCTTCGCGAAGAGCCAGTTGACGACGTAGCTGGCGGCGGCCGCGACGTCGCTGCCGAAGACCCCTCGCTGGGTGAGCGGGGCGAGCCACCAGGTCGCCGCGGCGGTCGTCGCGAGCACGAGGCCCGCGGCGGGCAGGAGCCGCCGGGCCCGCCGTGCGTAGAAGGCCGCGATGCGGAGGCGGCCGGTCTGTTCCACCTCCCGGACGATCTGGGTGGTGATGACGAAGCCCGAGACGACGAAGAAGACGTCGACCCCGACGAAGCCCCCGGGCGGGCCGAGTCCCGCGTGGTAGGCGAGCACGAGGCCGACGGCCAGGGCCCGCAGGCCCTCGACGTCCCGCCGCCACCGCGCGCCCCGGGTCACCTGATGCGGCGTGCGCTCCGCCGTCGAGGCGGTCATCGGGAGGGCCTCACCGGGCCAGGGTACGGACCGGCCAGCGCGGATACGGGATGCCGGACCGGTCGCCTCGCGGGATGCTCCGGCGGGAGCGACCCGGCGAACCTAGGATGGCGAGCATGAGCCCGTCCCCCGACATCAAGCCCCGCAGCCGCGACGTCACCGACGGCCTCGAGAAGACCGCGGCCCGGGGGATGCTGCGGGCCGTCGGCATGGGGGACGACGACTTCGCCAAGCCGCAGATCGGGGTCGCCAGCTCGTGGAACGAGATCACCCCGTGCAACCTCTCCCTCGACCGGCTCGCCAAGGCCGTCAAGGACGGGGTCCACGCCGGCGGCGGCTACCCGCTGGAGTTCGGGACGATCTCGGTCAGCGACGGCATCTCGATGGGCCACGAGGGCATGCACTTCTCCCTCGTGAGTCGCGAGATCATCGCCGACTCCGTCGAGACGGTCATGAACGCCGAGCGCCTCGACGGCTCGGTCCTGCTCGCCGGCTGCGACAAGTCCCTGCCCGGCATGCTCATGGCGGCCGCCCGGCTCGACCTGTCCTCGGTCTTCCTCTATGCCGGCTCGATCCTGCCGGGCATCGCGAAGCTGTCCGACGGCACCGAGAAGACCGTGACGATCATCGACGCCTTCGAGGCCGTCGGTGCGTGCGCCGCCGGCCTGATGAGCCGCGCCGACGTCGACGCCATCGAGCGCGCCATCTGCCCCGGCGAGGGCGCCTGCGGCGGCATGTACACCGCCAACACGATGGCCTCGGTCGCCGAGGCGATCGGGATGTCGCTGCCAGGGTCGGCAGCGCCGCCCGCCACCGACCGCCGCCGCGACGGGTTCGCCCGCAAGTCCGGCGAGGCGGTCGTCGAGCTGCTGCGCCGCGGCATCACGGCCCGCGACATCATGACCAAGGAGGCCTTCGAGAACGCCATCGCCGTCGTCATGGCCTTCGGCGGCTCCACGAACGCCGTCCTGCACCTGCTCGCGATCGCCCACGAGGCCGACGTCGACCTCACCCTCGACGACTTCGTCCGGGTCGGGAGGCAGGTCCCGCACCTCGCCGACGTCAAGCCGTTCGGGCAGTTCGTCATGACCGACGTCGACCGGGTCGGCGGCGTGCCGGTCGTCATGCGCGCCCTGCTCGACGCCGGCCTCCTGCACGGTGACTGCCTCACCGTCACGGGCCGCACGATGGCCGAGAACCTCGCCCACATCGCTCCCCCCGACGTCGACGGCAAGGTCGTGCGCGCCATGAGCGAGCCGATCCACCGCTCCGGCGGGATCACCATCCTCAAGGGGTCGCTGGCCCCCGAGGGTGCCGTCGTGAAGTCGGCCGGCTTCGACTCCGACGTCTTCGAGGGCACCGCGCGGGTCTTCGACGGTGAGCGCCGCGCCATGGACGCCGTCGAGGACGGGTCGCTCGGGCCGGTGACGTGGTCGTCATCCGCTACGAGGGACCCAAGGGCGGGCCCGGGATGCGCGAGATGCTCGCCGTCACCGGCGCCATCAAGGGCGCCGGGCTCGGCAAGGACGTCCTGCTGCTCACCGACGGCCGCTTCTCGGGCGGCACCACCGGCCTGTGCGTCGGCCACGTCGCCCCCGAGGCCGTCGACGAGGGGCCCATCGCGTTCGTGCGCGACGGCGACCCGATCCGGCTGGACGTCGCCCAGGGCACCCTCGACCTGCTCGTCGACGCCGACGAGATGGACCGCCGCCGGGCCGAGGGCGTCACCCACCCGGAGCCGAAGTACACCCGCGGGGTCCTCGCCAAGTACCGCCGGCTCGTCGGCAGCGCGAGCACGGGCGCCGTGTGTGACTGAGACCGGCCAGGGGGGGCCCGCACTCGAGCTCGTCGGCCTCGTCAAGGAGTTCCGTGGCCGGCGGGTCGTCCACGACCTCTCGCTCACCGTGCCCCGGGGCTCCCTGTTCGGGCTCGTCGGGCCCAACGGCGCCGGCAAGACGACGACCCTGTCGATGGCGACGGGGCTGCTGCGCCCGACCTCCGGGACGGCGCGGGTCCTCGGCATCGACGTGTGGGCGGACCCGGCGGCCGCGAAGGCGGTCATGGGGGTCGCGCCCGACGGCATGCGCCTGTTCGAGCAGCTCTCCGGCCGCGAGCTGCTGCGCTACGTCGGCGCCCTGCGCCGGATGCCCCGCGACGTCATCGCCGAACGGGCCGACGAGCTGCTCGGCATCCTGGACCTCGCCGGCGACGCGAGCACGGTCGTCGCCGACTACAGCGCCGGCATGACGAAGAAGATCGGGCTGGCCGCGGCCCTCATCCACGCGCCCCGGCTCCTCGTGCTCGACGAGCCGTTCGAGGCGGTCGACCCCGTGTCCGGGCAGGCGATCCGGACCATCCTCCGGCGGTACGTGGCGACCGGCGGCACCGTCGTGATGTCGAGCCACGTCATGGAGCTCGTCGAGGGGCTGTGCGACCGGGTGGCGGTGTTCGCGGCGGGGCGGGTCCTGGCCACCGACACGGTGCCCGCGCTCACGATGGGCGGCACCCTGCACGACCGGTTCCTCGACCTCGTCGGCGCCCGCGAGGTCGCGGGTGACGGGCTCGACTGGCTCGGCGCCTCCCCGGAGGCCTGAGTGACCGCGCTCGTCGTCCGCCTGCGGTTCCGGATGTGGTGGACGGCGATGTCGCGCAGCTCGCTGCACCTCGCCTCGTCCGTCCTCGGCGCCCTGGGTGCGCTCGGCACCGTGCTCATCCTCGGCCCGGGCATCGCGCTCCTCGCCGCCCGCCCGATCGAGCTCACCTCGCTGACCGTGCCCTTCTTCGCGTTCGCAACCCTCATGTGGGTCGTGCTGAGCCTCGTCGCGGCCGGCGTCGACAACGTCCTCGACCCGGCGCGGTTCGCCGTCCTGCCGCTGCCGGCGCCTCGGCTGGCCCGCGGCCTCCTGGCGGCGGCCTGCACCGGCATTCCCGCCGTCATGCTCTCCGTGCTCGCACTCGCGCAGGTCGTCGCGTGGGCCGGGCACCCGGCCGCCGTCCCGGCTGCCGCAGTGGCCGCCGTCCTCGGGACGCTGACCGCCGTCCTCGGGTCGCGGGCCGTCACGAGCGGTCTCGCCCGGGTCATGACCTCGCGCGGGGGGCGTGTCGTCGGAGCCGCCGTCGTCTCGCTCGCGACGCTCCTTCCGCTCGTGCTCAACCTCGTCCTCACGACCGGCTCGGTGGGGCTGGACCCCGCCCGCTTCGACGCCCGCGGCTCCGCGCAGATCGCGTCGTGGACCCCGGTCGGGTGGGCGTGGGCGCTGCCGTTCGACGTGGCGACCGGCGACTGGGGCGCCGCGGCGGCGCACCTGCTGCTCGCCGTGGGCCTGCTCGCCGTCCTGTGGCGGGTGTGGGTCGCCCAGCTCGAGAAGGTCCTCACCTCGCCGATGACCAGCGGCGGCGGGCAGCGCATCGGCGCCGGGCGGCTGCTGCCCGCGGTCCTCGGTCACTCACCGGTCGCAAGCGTGGCGGCCCGCCGGATCCGGGCGTGGTACCGCGACAGCAGGCTCGTCGCCATCGCCCTGCGCACGGCCGTGCTGCCGGTGTTCTTCGTCGCGCAGGCGCTGCTCACCGGCACCTCCGAGCTCGCGGGCGTCGGGGTCGTGACGCTCGGGATCTTCGCGGGACTCACCCTGATGAACGACCTCGCGTTCGACGGCCCCGCCTGGTGGCTGCACGTCGCCACCGGGCTGCGGGGGTGGGAGGACCGGGCCGGGCGGGCCCTGGCGTCGACCGTCGTCTTCGGCCCCGTCGTCCTCCTGACGTTCGTCGTCGCGGTCGCGCTCGGGATCCTCACCGCACCCGTGCAGTGGCTGGCCGTGGTCCTCGCCGCCTTCTTCGCGAGCCTCGGCCTGGCCGTGGGCGTCGGGGCCTACCTGCCCGGCACGGCCCCGCGCACCGGGGGCAACCCGTTCGCGGCGACGAGTGGGGGAGCGGCGCAGGGGTGCCTGACGGCGCTCATCTCGTTCGTCGGGCCCGTCGTGCTCGTCCTGCCCGTCGTCGTCGGCGTCGCGGTCACTTCGGGCCGCCCGGTCGGCCAGCTCGTCGTGCTCGCCCTCGGCACCGGGTACGGGCTGACGCTCCTCCTCGCCGGCGTCGTCGTCGGGGGGCGGCGGCTCGACCGCAGGGCCCCCGAGATGCTCGGCCAGCTCGCCCAGGCCCAGATGTGAGCCGACGGGCCCGCGCCACGACCCGCGACCACCTGGCGAGGAGTGCTTGCCCGGAGCGCGGACGGCCCCGATGATGGCGACCTGTGCCTCGTCGGAGGTCGCCCCGCGACGCCGACGCGGCGACCCCGACCGTGACCCGAGGAGCATCCCGTGAGCCGCTGGCACCCGCAGGCCTGGAGCATCGTCACGGAGGTCCCGCGCCCCGACCCGGCCCTCGTGGCGGAGCTGGCCCGGTTCCCGACGACCCAGATCGCCGACGGTGGTGGACCCATCGGGGTGGTCGGCCCGGGGATCGTGCCCATGGTCTCGGCGACCGAGATGTGCGGTCCCGCGGTCACCCTGTGGACCTCGCCCGGGGACATCCTCTACATCCTGAAGTCACCGGACCTCGTCCGGCCCGGGGACGTCCTCGTGGTCGACGGCGGGGGCCGGCTGGACGCCGCCGTCTTCGGGGACATCATCGGCGGGCTGCTCCACCGTGGCGGCTGCGCGGGCGTCGTCCTCGACGCAGCCGTCCGCGACGTCGACGGGATCGAGGCGCTCGGCCTTCCCGTGCACGCCCGGGGAGCGCATCCCGCCACCGGGTCGGTCGTCGGGCCCGGGGCCCTCAATGTCGGACTCCAGTGCGGCGGGGTCGTCGTGCACCCCGGGGACGTGGTCCGCGCGGACCGCAGCGGGGTCGTCGTCGTGCCCGTCGGTGCCCTGGAGGAGGTGCTCGAGCGCACCCGGGCGGTCGCGCGTCGCGAGGAGGAGTGGCGGGCCGGCTTCGAGACCGGCGCGGGCGTCGACGACGTGCTGGGCATCGATGCGCTCATCGCACGTCAGTCCGGGACCCTTCCGGTGGAGGCGCCATGACCGTCCCCGCCGCGGATGCCCGGGCCCGGGTCGGCGACCTGCCCATCGACGTCGCCCGGACCACGACGCCACTGACCGATGCCGAGCGGACCCAGCGGATGCGGGAACCGGGGTTCGGGCGGGTGTTCTCCGAGCACATGGTCACCATCCGGTGGACCCGGGCCGGCGGATGGCAGGACGCCCGGCTCGGCCCGTACGGTCCGCTCGTCCTGGACCCGGCGACGGTGGCCCTGCACTACGGGCAGTCGGTCTTCGAGGGGTTCAAGGTCTACCGCGGCGCCGACGGCTCGATCGCCGCCTTCCGTCCCGAGGCCAACGCCGAGCGCTTCCGGGCGTCCGCGCGGCGGCTGTGCCTGCCGGAGCTGCCGGTCGAGGTGTTCGTGGAGGCGGTCGACCTGCTCGTCGCCCACGACCACGCGTGGGTCCCCACCACGCCGGGCCACACCCTGTACATCCGTCCGCTGCTCTTCGCCAGCGAGCCCGAGCTCGTCGTCCGGCCGTCGGAGGAGTGCCTGTTCGTGCTCACCGCCTTCGTGGCGGCCGACTACTTCCCCCGGGGACTCACCCCGGTCTCGGTCTGGGTGGCCGACCACTTCGTGCGGGCGGCCCCCGGGGGCACCGGCGCGGCCAAGTGCGCCGCCAACTACGCCGCCGGGCTCGCGGCGCAGGCAGAGGCGGCCGCGCAGGGATGCGACCAGGTCGTCTTCCTCGACGCCGTGGAACGCCGGTGGGTCGAGGAGCTCGGCGGCATGAACCTCGTGTTCGTCCGCGGGGGTGAGCGCCCCACCCTCGTCACGCCCGAGCTGACGGGCACCCTGCTGCCCGGGATCACCCGCGACTCCCTCATCACCCTCGCGCGCGACCTGGGCCTGGAGGTGGAGGAGCGGCGTGTCTCGATGGAGGAGTGGGAGACCGACGCGCGCTCCGGGGTCATCTCGGAGGTCTTCGCCTGCGGAACGGCGGCGGTGCTGACGCCCGTGGGCCGGGTCCGTCGCGGTGGTGCCGAGTGGACGATCGGCGACGGCGGCACCGGGCCGGTCACGACGGCGCTGCGCGAGCGGCTCATCGCGGTCCAGACCGGAGCAGTGCCGGACCCGCACGGCTGGCGGCGCGAGATCGCCCCCGTCGCGGCCGGCTGAACCGCGCCCGCAGGACGTGGCCGACGTCACCGTTCCGGATGCTGGGACCCGCTGTCTCGCCGGTTGACACCGCCGCGGGCGGCGTGGACAGTGAGCGCATGGCCCGAGTCCTCGTACTTCACCGGCGCGCCTGACCTGCACCACTCAGGCGCGCTCCCTCCGTCGTCCCGCTCCGGGACTGGAGGGTTTTTTTGTGTGTGGACCACGGACCAGCCCCCATGGCGACCAGAGAGCGGTGACCCCCTCGTGAGCGACACCCGACCGGCGACCCCGGCACCCCTCCACCCGGCCCCGGCACCCTCGCCGGCCCAGGTGGCCCAGCAGGCGCGGGCCAAGACCCCCGTCGAGGTGACCGGCGCGCAGAGCCTCGTCCTCTCGCTCGAGGCGATGGAGGTCGACACCGTCTTCGGCATCCCGGGCGGCGCGATCCTGCCGGCCTACGACCCGCTGCTCGACTCGGTCAAGGTGCGGCACATCCTCGTGCGGCACGAGCAGGGCGCCGGCCACGCCGCCGAGGGCTACGCCGCCGCCACCGGCCGGGTCGGGGTGTGCATGGCCACCTCCGGCCCCGGCGCCACCAACCTCGTCACCCCGCTCGCGGACGCCTACATGGACTCGGTCCCGATCGTCGCGATCACCGGTCAGGTCAGCTCGGCCGCCATCGGCACCGACGCCTTCCAGGAGGCCGACATCCGGGGCATCACGATGCCGGTGACCAAGCACAACTACCTCGTCACCGACCCCGCCGAGATCCCGCGGGTCATCGCCGAGGCCTTCCACATCGCGGCCACCGGGCGGCCGGGGCCGGTGCTCGTCGACATCGCCAAGGACGCCCTCCAGGCCCGCACGACCTTCTCGTGGCCGCCGAAGATCGCCCTGCCCGGGTACCACCCCGTGACCCGCCCGCACGGCAAGCAGATCCGCGAGGCCTCCCGTCTCATCGCCGAGGCCGAGCGCCCCATCCTCTACGTGGGAGGCGGCGTCATCCGGGCCCGCGCGAGCGCCGAGCTCCGTCGCTTCGTGGAGCTGACCCGGATCCCGGTGGTCACGACCCTGATGGCCCGCGGCGCCCTGCCCGACAGCCACCCGCTGCATCTCGGGATGCCCGGCATGCACGGGTCGGTGGCCGCCGTGACCGGCCTGCAGAAGTCCGACCTCATCATCGCCCTCGGGGCGCGGTTCGACGACCGCGTCACCGGCCAGCTCTCGACGTTCGCGCCGGACGCCAGGATCATCCACGCCGACATCGACCCGGCCGAGATCAGCAAGAACCGCAAGGCCGACGTGCCGATCGTCGGCGACTGCAAGGCCGTCCTCGTCGACCTCGCCGAGGCCGTCGACGCGGACCTCGAGGCGGGCACCGGCGGCGACTACGCGGCGTGGCGCGAGCGGACCGCGGGGTGGAAGCGGACCTTCCCGCTCGGGTACACCGCCCCCGAGGACGGCACCCTCTCGCCGCAGCTCGTCATCGAGCGCCTCGGCGCCATCGCCGGCCCCGAGGCCGTGTACGCCGCGGGCGTCGGCCAGCACCAGATGTGGGCGGCCCAGTTCGTCCAGTACGAGCGACCCAACTCCTGGCTCAACTCCGGCGGCCTCGGCACGATGGGGTACTCGGTGCCCGCGGCCATGGGCGCCCAGGTGGGGGAGCCGGACCGCACCGTGTGGGCCATCGACGGTGACGGCTGCTTCCAGATGACGAACCAGGAGCTCGCGACCTGCGTCATCAACAACATCCCGATCAAGGTCGCGATCATCAACAACAGCAGCCTCGGGATGGTCCGCCAGTGGCAGACCCTCTTCTACAACGAGCGGTACTCCAACACCGACCTGCACACCTCGGTCGGCTCGCGGGTGCCGGACTTCGTCAAGCTCGCCGACGCCTACGGCTGCGCCGGGTTCCGCTGCGAGCGGCCCGAGGACCTCGACGACACGATCCGCGCGGCGATGGCGGTCACCGACCGCCCGGTCGTCGTCGACTTCGTCGTGCACCGCGACGCCATGGTGTGGCCGATGGTCCCCGCCGGCGTCAGCAACGACGCCATCCAGGTGGCCCGGGACACCGCGCCCCAGTGGGACCGTGAAGAGTCCGAGGCCGTCGAACAGTCCACCGATGCCGACCACGACGGACGTTGAGGAGACCGCCATGTCGAAGCACACCCTGTCCGTCCTCGTCGAGAACAAGCCCGGCGTCCTCGCCCGGATCGCCGCGCTCTTCTCGCGGCGCGGCTTCAACATCGACAGCCTCGCCGTCGGGGAGACCGAACACGCCGAGGTGTCCCGGATGACCGTCGTCGTCGACGTCGAGGACCTGCCGCTCGAGCAGGTGACCAAGCAGCTCAACAAGCTCGTCGAGGTGCTCAAGGTCGTCGAGCTCGAGCCCTCCTCGGCCGTCCAGCGCCAGGTGATGCTCATCAAGGTGCGGGCCGACGCCGCCACCCGCAGCCAGGTGCTGGAGTTCGTCCAGATGTTCCGCGCGAAGATCGTCGACGTCGCCACCGACTCCCTGACCATCGAGGCCACCGGGACCACCGAGAAGCTGTCCGCGCTGCTCGAGGTGCTCGAGCCGTTCGGCGTCCGCGAGCTCGTCCAGTCCGGGATGGTCGCCATCGGCCGCGGGCCGCGCTCGATCACGGACCGGGCACTCCGCAGCGCCTGAGGCGTCAGCGCCTAGAGTCCTGAACCAGACCCCAGCAGCACCCCCGAGATCGAAGGAGAGGCCGCTCCGATGGCCGAGATGTTCTACGACGACGACGCCGACCTGGCGGTGATCCAGGGCCGCAAGGTCGCGGTCATCGGCTACGGCAGCCAGGGCCACGCCCACGCCCTCAACCTGCGCGACTCCGGCGTCGACGTGCGCGTCGGCCTCGCCGAGGGCAGCAAGAGCCGGGCCAAGGCCGAGGCCGAGGGGCTCACGGTCACCTCCGTCGCGGACGCGGTGGGGGAGGCCGACCTCGTCGTCATCCTCACCCCCGACCAGGTGCAGCGTGGCCTCTACGCCGCCGAGATCGAGCCCAACCTGCGCGAGGGTGCCGCCCTCCTGTTCGGGCACGGCTTCAACATCCGCTTCGGCTACATCACGCCGCCGGCCGGCTCCGACGTGCTCATGGTCGCCCCCAAGGGTCCCGGCCACATCGTGCGGCGCGAGTACGTCGACGGCCGGGGTGTGCCCGTGCTCCTCGCGGTCGAGCAGGACGCGTCCGGTTCGGCCTGGGACCTCGCGAAGTCCTACGGCAAGGCCATCGGTGGGCTGCGCGCCGGCGGTATCAGGACGACCTTCACCGAGGAGACCGAGACCGACCTGTTCGGCGAGCAGGCCGTCCTCTGCGGGGGCGCCAGCCAGCTCGTCATGTACGGGTTCGAGACCCTCGTCGAGGCGGGCTACCAGCCCGAGGTCGCCTACTTCGAGTGCCTCCACGAGCTCAAGCTCATCGTCGACCTCATGATCGAGGGCGGCATCGCCAAGCAGCGCTGGTCGGTGTCCGACACGGCCGAGTACGGCGACTACGTCTCCGGGCCGCGCGTCATCGACCCGCACGTCAAGGACAACATGAAGGCCGTCCTCGAGGACATCAAGAGCGGTGCCTTCGCGCAGCGCTTCATCGACGACCAGGACGCCGGGGCGCCGGAGTTCACGGAGCTGCGCGCCAAGGGTGCGGCCCACTCGATCGAGGCCACCGGCCGCGAGCTGCGGGGGCTCATGGCCTGGGTCGACACCGACCGGGACGCCGACTACGTCGAGGGCTCCGCCGCCCGCTGATTCCCGACTTTTCATGCTGCGGTCCGCGCGACACGCCGTCCAGACGGCGTGTCGCGCGGCCGTCAGCATGAAAAGTGGGGAGGTCGGGGTGGGGGAGTCCCGCCGCTCTAGGCTGGCGGGGTGCAGGATCTCGTCGACGGCTGGCCGTTCTGGGTCGTCCTCGTCGCATTCTGGCTGGGGGCGTTCGCCCGCGGGACTGCCACCTACTGGGTCGGCCGCGGGGTGCGGGCCGGGGGAGCGCGGTCCCGGTGGGCGCACCATCTCGACCGCCCGTCCGTGGCCCGGGCCGAGCGGCTGGTGCAGCGGGTCGGCCCGCCCGCCGTCACCCTCGGGTTCCTGACCGTCGGCCTGCAGAGCGCGATCAACATCTCCTCCGGCATGCTCCGGATGCCGCTGCGCCTCTTCCTGCCCGCCGTGACGCTCGGCGCCCTGGCGTGGGCGGTCCTCTACACGACGGTGGGACTCGCCGTCGTCGACGCCTGGCTCGGCGGGCTCTCGTGGTGGTGGGTCCTCGTGGGGTTCGTGGGCCTGGTCGCGGTCGTCGCAGGGGCCAGGACGCTCGCCCGGTCCGAGAGCCGCCCGCCCCCGGCATCGGAACCCCCCGCCTGACCGCATGGTGGGCATGGGTGTCCACATGGTGGCCGGGTCCTACGATGGGAACCCCCGGCACAGCGGCGTGCCGGGCGGAACCCACCTCGGTGGACCCCCAGCCCCGCATCGAAAGAGGAACCTTTCGTGACCAAGCCCGTCGTGCTCATCGCCGAGGAGCTCTCGCCCGCGACCATCGACGCCCTCGGACCCGACTTCGAGGTCCGCACCACCGATGGCGCCGACCGCTCCCAGCTGCTCCCGGCACTCGCCGGCGTCGATGCCGTCCTCATCCGCTCCGCGACGAAGATGGACGCCGAGGCGATCGCGGCGGCGAAGAGCCTCAAGGTCATCGCCCGTGCCGGGGTCGGTCTCGACAACGTCGACGTCGACGCCGCCACGAAGGCCGGCGTCATGGTCGTCAACGCCCCCACCTCGAACATCACCTCCGCCGCCGAGCTGGCCATCGGCCTGCTTCTCGCCTGCGCCCGCAACATCGCCCCGGCCAACGAGGCACTCAAGGGCGGCACCTGGGCCCGGAGCCGGTACGGCGGGGCCGAGCTGCTCGAGAAGAAGGTCGGCATCGTCGGGTTCGGTCGCATCGGCCAGCTCGTCGCCGAGCGGCTCAAGGGCTTCGGCGTCGAGATCCTCGCGTACGACCCCTACGTCTCGGTCCAGCGTGCCGGCCAGCTCGGGGCCCGCCTCGTCACCCTCGACGAGCTCCTCGCCGAGTCCGACTTCATCACGATCCACCTGCCGAAGACGCACGAGACGCTCGGGCTCATCGGCAAGGAGGCGCTCGCCAAGGTCAAGCCCACCGTGCGGATCGTCAACGCCGCCCGCGGCGGGGTCCTGGACGAGGAGGCGCTCGCCGAGGCGATCGCCGACGGTCGCGTCGCCGGGGCGGGCCTCGACGTCTACGCGAAGGAGCCCTGCACCGACAGCCCGCTGTTCGCGTTCGAGTCCGTCGTCGTCACCCCGCACCTCGGGGCCTCCACCGACGAGGCCCAGGAGAAGGCCGGCGTCGCCGTCGCGAGGTCGGTGCGCCTGGCTCTCGGTGGCGACCTCGTCCCGGACGCGGTCAACGTCTCCGGTGGGACCGTCGCCGAGGAGGTGCGCCCCGGCATCGACCTCGTCGAGAAGCTCGGTCGGGTCTTCACCGCGCTCGCGGGCTCGGTGCCCGTGCAGCTCGACGTCGAGGTGTGTGGCGAGATCACCTCGCACGACGTCTCGATCTGGGAGCTCTCGGCCCTCAAGGGGGTCTTCACCGGTGTCACCGAGGACCCCGTCACCTACGTCAACGCGCCGCTGATCGCCAAGGAACGGGGCTGCGCGTCGCGGCTCGTCACCGACGCGAACAGCGAGGAGTACCGCAACGTCACGACGCTGCACGGCACCCTGGCAGACGGGACCGTCGTCTCGGTCGCGGGCACGCTGACCGGCCCCAAGCTCGTCCAGAAGATCATCGGGGTCAACGGCTACGACCTCGAGGTCCCGCTGAGCCGGCACATGGCCTTCTTCTCCTACGTCGACCGCCCCGGCGTCATCGGCGCGATCGGGCGCCTGCTCGGCGACGGCCACATCAACATCGCCGCCATGCAGGTCTCGCCGGACGAGGCCTCCGAGACCGCGCTCGTCGCCCTCACCGTCGACAGTGCGATCCCCGACGAGATCGTCGCCGCGATCGGCTCCGAGATCGGCTCCGACAGCGTGCGGGTCGTCGACCTCGGCTGAGTCGCCGGGCGCCACGCAGCGGCGGGCCGCTCCTTCGGGGGCGGCCCGCCGCTGCCATGTCACCCGCGACGGAACCGCGCCCGCAGCCGGCGTCGTGGCTGCGGATCCAGTGGCCGGACCGTGCAGGTGGCGCGGATCGCCTCGTGGGTGGGGTCCACATCGTGGAAGTGGGGTGCCGGATAGTTGGACGTCCTTCTATCGTCGAGGCATGACGCGGCTCGTGGTACTCCTCATTCCCGGCCGCGGCGAGGCTCGGTAGTCAGCACCCTCGCCGCGGAGACCCCGCGACGCCCGCTGACCGCTCGCCGGTGCACCACCGGTTCGAGCACCGATCCATCCAGGACGTGCGGCGAGGCCGCGGATTGCGAGAAGCACCATGAACGAGACCAGCACCTTCGACGAGGCGACGATGGCGCGCCAGGCGCTGCAGGAGTCGATGGACCTGCGCGACCAGGGCCACACCGACGACTGAGCCCGCACGGGCCCGGCCGTCCCGACGCTTCCACGCGTTGGGACGGCCGTCCGCATCCCGGACGAAACCCCTACGGTGACACCATGACCGACGCCGCGCTGACCGCCGACGCCCCGACCCCGACCACCCTCGACCTCGCGGTCATCGCGGGGGACGGGATCGGCCCGGAGGTCGTCGCCGAGGGACTCAAGGTGCTCGAGGCCGCGGTCGGGTCCGCAGGCCCGAAGGTCACGACGACCGAGTACGACCTCGGCGCCCGGCGCTGGCACGCGACGGGCGAGACCCTGCCCGCCTCGGTGCTCGCCGAGGTCGCGGAGCACGACGCGATCCTCCTCGGGGCGATCGGCGACCCTGCGGTCCCCAGCGGGGTGCTGGAACGCGGGGTGCTGCTCCCGCTCCGGTTCGCGCTCGAGCACTACGTCAACCTCCGCCCGGCGAAGCTGTACCCGGGGGTGCAGAGCCCGCTCGCGGTGGAGCGCGTCGCGCCCCGCGGCATCGACTTCGTGGTCGTCCGCGAGGGCACCGAGGGTCCCTACGTCGGCAACGGCGGCGCGCTGCGCACCGGGACCCCGCACGAGATCGCGACGGAGGTGAGCGTCAACACGCGCTTCGGGGTCGAGCGGGTCGTCCGCGACGCGTTCTCCCGGGCCCAGGCCCGCCCCCGCCGGCACCTCACTCTCGTCCACAAGCACAACGTGCTCACCCACGCGGGCCATCTGTGGCGTCGCACGGTCGAGGAGGTCGGCGCCGACTTCCCCGACGTCGAGACGGCGTACCAGCACGTCGACGCCGCGACGATCTTCCTCGCCACCGACCCCGGGCGCTTCGACGTCATCGTCACCGACAACCTCTTCGGCGACATCATCACCGACATCGCGGCCGCCATCGCCGGCGGCATCGGCCTGGCCGCGAGCGGCAACATCAACCCCGAGCGCCGCTACCCCAGCATGTTCGAGCCGGTGCACGGCTCCGCCCCGGACATCGCCGGGCAGGGGGTCGCCGATCCCACCGCCACCGTGCTGTCGGTGGCGATGCTCCTCGCCCACGTCGGGCTCGGCGACGCAGCAGGGCGCGTGGAGGAGGCGGTCGCGGCCGACCTCGCCGAGCGGGGGACCGGCCCGCGCTCCACGAGCGCCGTGGGTGACGCCATCGCCGCCCGCCTCTGAGCGCGGCCATCACCCCGGTCCGCCCGTCCGATCTCGCACCGCTCGTCCGGGTAGCCTCTGCGGCAGCAGCACCGTCGCTACCCGAGGAAAGGACCGACCCGTCCCCATGAGCCTGACCTTCGACCTCCAGCGTCGCCCCGACCCCGCGAGCGACGAGCGACGAGCCGAGATCCTCGCCAACCCCGGCTTCGGGGTCCACTTCACCGACCACATGGCGTCGGCGACCTGGACCAAGGACGTGGGATGGCACAGCGCGCGGGTGCACCCGTACGGCCCCATCACGCTGATGCCGAGCGCGGCCGTCCTGCACTACGCGCAGGAGGTCTTCGAGGGTCTGAAGGCCTACCGGCACGAGGACGGCTCGATCTGGTCCTTCCGCCCCGAGGCGAACGCCGAGCGGATGCAGCGCAGCGCCCGGCGCCTGGCCCTGCCCGAGCTGCCGACCGACGAGTTCCTCGCCTCGCTCAAGGCGCTCGTGGACGTCGACCGGGCGTGGGTCCCGGCCGCCGGCACCGGCGAGACGAGCCTGTACCTGCGGCCGTTCATGTACGCCTCCGAGGCCTTCCTCGGGGTCCGCCCGGCGAACGAGGTGACGTACTCCGTCATCGCGTCCCCGGCCGGCGCGTACTTCCCGCGCGGGCTCAAGCCGGTGACGCTGTGGATCTCCGAGCACTACGCCCGCGCCGGCACCGGCGGCACCGGTGCCGCGAAGACCGGCGGCAACTACGCCTCGTCCCTGGCCGGGCAGCTCGAGGGGATCGAGCACGGCTGCGACCAGGCCGTGTTCCTCGACTCGGCGACGCACACCACCATCGAGGAGCTCGGTGGGATGAACCTGTTCTTCGTCACCGACGACGGCCGGCTCGTCACCCCCGAGCTGACCGGCACCATCCTCGAGGGGGTCACCCGCAGCTCGATCCTCGAGCTCGCCAAGGACCTCGGCCTCGAGCCCGAGGAGCGCCGCATCCGGATCGAGGAGTGGAAGCAGGGTGTCGGCGACGGCACGATCCGCGAGATCTTCGCCTGTGGCACGGCCGCGGTCGTGACCCCGGTGGGCGAGCTGCGCTGGGACGGCGGCGACGCGCCGTCCACCGCCGGCGAGGAGGGCGGCGAGGTGACCCGGTCGATCCGCCGGGCGCTGCTCGACATCCAGTACGGCCGGGCCGAGGACACCCGCGGCTGGATGACCCGGCTCGCCTGACGTACCCCGTCGCGGCGTTGTCGCAGGTCACGGGGGCTCCACTCGGATCGTGGCCACGCTAGGTTCGAACGAACCGGCCCATCCCGTCCGTCAGGAGACCCCATGACCCTCACCCAGATCGTCCTCGTCGTCCTCGTGGCCGCCGCGATCGGCGGCGTCCTCGCCTACCTCTCGATGCAGCGCGGGGCGCGCCACGAGGACGCCCAGCGAGCCAAGGCCGAGGAGCTGCGCGAGCAGGCCGCCGAGCACGACCACGAGCTGCGCGAGCGGGAGGTCGCGGCGACCGAGGCCCGGGCGAAGTCCGACCTGGCCCGGGCCGAGGCCGAGAAGCAGCAGCTGGAGGCCGAGCGGCTCGACGCCGAGGCGCAGGACCGTGCGGCCGCCGCGGGGGCGGTGCGCGAGGACCGCGAGGAGCAGCTGCGGCTGGCCGACGAGCACGACCCCGACGTCCCGACCGACGACGAGGGCCACCGCGTCGACGGCCACGGCGCCCCGGTGGCCCCGGCCGAGCGGCGCGACCCCACGGCCTGACCCCACGCAGACGAGCGCCCCGACCGCCGTGACGGCAGGTCGGGGCGCTCGTGCCTGGTGCCCCCTACGGACGACCGACCTCGTCCTCGTGGCGGGCGTCGGCCTCCCGGTCGGTGACGTCGTAGCCCTCGCTCTCGGGGTGCGCGCCGTGCGTGCCGCGGGACAGCGCGTACTCCTCCTCGGGGGAGAACACGAGGTGGTGCCGACCGCGGATCGCGAAGTAGGCCAGTCCGATCGCGAAGAAGACCGCCACGCCGACGATGACCGAGCGGTAGTCCGGGTTGAACGGCAGGATCACGAGCGTCCCGAACGAGATGACCGCCGCGACGACGGCCCCGCCGATCCCGACCGGGCTGCGGTACGGCCGCTCCGCGTCGGGGAAGTTCCGGCGGAGCAGGACGAAGGCGACCATCTGCAGCACGTAGGAGATGACCGCGCCGAAGACGGCGATGTTGAGCAGCTGTCCGGCCACCACGACCGTCGCGTCGTAGGCGCTCTCGCCCGGCTCGTTGCGCACCAGGGTCAGGAGCACGACGAGGAAGACGCCGATGGTGGCCCCGGCGAGCAGTGCCACGTAGGGGACCTTGCGGCTGCCGGTGAGGGACAGGGCCTTCGGGTAGTACCCGGCCCGCGACAGCGAGTACAGGTTGCGCCCGGCCGCGAACATGATCCCCTGGAAGGAGGCGACGAGCCCGGCCAGCGCGAACAGGGCCAGCAGCGAGGCGATGCTGCTGTTGGGGAAGATGGCCCGGAAGCCGTCCAGGATCGGCTCGCCGCTGCCCGAGATCTTCTCGGCGCCGACGACGCCGGGGTTGAGGACGAGGACGAGGAAGGCCGTCGTCAGCAGGGTGAACATCCCCATGAGCGAGCCGCGCGGGATGTCCTTCTGCGGCGTGTGCGTCTCCTCGGCCGCCAGCGGGAGCTCCTCGATGCCGAGGAAGAACCAGATGGCGAAGGGCAGTGCGGCGAGCACGCCGCCGGCGCCGAACGGCAGGAAGCTGCCGTCGCCGACGTCGAACAGGTTGTCCCACGAGAACTTGCCCGAGGTCACCGCCAGCACGGAGAAGAGCGCCAGGACCGCGAGCGAGATGATGGCGATGACGACCGCGAACTTGAAGGACGCCGCAGCGCCGGCCGAGTTGAGGCCGACGAAGATGACGTAGAAGACGATGACCCACAGCCAGAGCGGCATCGAGAAGCCGATGAGGTCCTGGGTGATGGCGTCGGCGTAGGTGCCGGCGAAGACGCCGACCACGGCCGTCGTGATGACGTACTCGATGGACTCGGCCAGCCCGGTGACGAAGCCGCCCCATGGGCCCATCGCGGAGCGGGCGAAGGAGTAGGCGCCGCCGGTGTGCGGCATCGCCGCCGACATCTCGGCGATGGAGTAGACCATGAGCAGGTACATGAGACCGATGACGACGGTCGCGATGAGCATGCCGCCCCATCCGGCCTCGCCGATGCCGAGGTTCCATCCGGAGAAGTCCCCGGAGATGACCGCGGCCACCCCGAGGGCCCAGAGCGACCACGCGCCTGCGTGCCGGGTGAGCCCCCGCTGCTCGAAGTAGCTCGCGTCGGCGTGGGCATAGGTCACGCCCGAGGTCGTGCGGACGGGCCGACCGCCCGAGGGGTTCTGCGACACGCTGACCGTCCTCTCGTTCTCAGAGCCACGGCCCGCCGGGCCGGGGTCCGGCCGTGGGGCGTCGAACACCGCCGGGCGGTGCACGACTGGGCCGAACTTTTCGGAGGTTAGACCCGCCAGGCGGCTCTCGTCCATAGGTTGGGCGTGAGAAAGGTGTGGAGTCGCACCATTTGACAGCGGCACCGGGTGCGCCGGAGACTCACGTGCCATGACCGTGCAGCCGCATCTGCAGCTCGTCGAGACGGTGCTGCGTCCGGCGCGCGGGACCAACGTCTTCGAGTCCACGGTGGAGCAGCTCGCGACGGCGATCCGGCTCGGGGTGCTCGTCGACGGCGACCACCTGCCGCCGGAGCGCGAGCTCGCGGACCGCCTCGGAGTCGCCCGTAACACCCTGCGCGACGCCATCGCCGCGCTGCGTGAGGCGGGCCTGGTCCAGACCCGCCGCGGCCGCGGCGGGGGCACCGTCGTCACCTACGCCGGGCCGTCGGTCGCCACCGCCGAGGGGCCGCGTCCTCGAGTCGGGATCGCCCTCGCCGACGCCCTCGACTTCCGCCGGGTCGTCGAGCCCGGGGCCGCCCGCCTCGCGGCGCTCCAGCCGATCAGCGGGGAGCAGCGGGCCGGGCTCGTCGCGGCCGTGCACGACGTCCGCGCCGCGGAGGGCGACAGCGCCCACCGGCTGGCCGACAGCCGGCTGCACCTCGCGATCGCGACCGCCTCGGGGTCGCCGATGCTCGTCGAGGCGGTGACCCGGGCCCAGTCCGCGCTCGGCGAGCTGCTCGCGGCGATCCCCGTCCTGCGCACGAACATCCAGCACTCCCACGACCAGCACGACGCCATCGTCGATGCCATCCTGTGCGGGGCGGCCGACGCGGCCCGCTCGGCCATGGAGGAGCACTGCGACGCGACGTCGGCGCTGCTGCGTGGCTTCATCGGATGACCGGGAGGACGACCATGCCGAGCTCCATCCACCGCGGCGGACCGCCACAGCTGACCCTCGAGCAGCTGCGCGCCGACATCGCCGACGGCACGGTCGACACCGTCATCGTCGCCTTCACCGACATGCAGGGCCGGCTCCAGGGCAAGCGGCTGCACGGCGCGTACTTCCTCGACCATGTCCTCGAGGCGGGCACCGAGGGGTGCAACTACCTGCTCGCGGTCGACGTCGACATGAACACCGTCGACGGGTACGCGATCTCGTCCTGGGAGCGCGGCTACGGCGACATGTTCTTCGACATGGACCTCGACACCCTGCGCCGCACCCCCGGACACCCGGCCTCGGTGACGATCCAGAGCGACCTCTCGTGGCTCGACGGGTCCGGCGAGGTGCTGCAGTCGCCGCGCAGCATCCTCAAGCGACAGGTCGCCTCCGCCGGCGACGGCGGCTGGGCCGCCTACGCCGGCACCGAGCTCGAGTTCATCCTCTTCGAGGACTCCTACGAACAGGCCTGGGACCGCCGGTACCAGGGGCTCACCGGCGCCAACCGCTACAACGTCGACTACTCCATCCTCGGCGGCAGCAAGGTCGAGCCGGTGCTGCGCGAGGTGCGCAACGAGATGTACCGCGCGGGGATGACCGTCGAGTCGGCCAAGGGCGAGTGCAACTTCGGGCAGCACGAGATCGGCTTCCTCTTCGACGACGTGCTCCGCACCTGCGACAACCACACCGTCTACAAGACGGGGGCGAAGGAGATCGCGGCCCGGCACGGCCAGTCCCTCACGTTCATGGCGAAGTTCGACGAGCGCGAGGGCAACTCGTGCCACATCCACCTGTCGCTGCGGGGCACCGACGGCGCCGTGGTCTTCGCCGACGACGAGCGCGAGGGGGGTAGGTCCGAGCTGTTCGACCACTTCATGGCCGGGATCCTCGCCACCATGCGCGAGCTCACGTACTTCTACGCGCCGAACATCAACTCCTACAAGCGCTTCGCCGCCGGGTCCTTCGCCCCGACCGCGGTGGCCTGGGGGACCGACAACCGGACCTGCGCGCTGCGCGTCGTCGGCCACGGGGCGGGGCTGCGGGTCGAGAACCGGGTCCCCGGCGGCGACGTCAACCCCTACCTCGCGGTCGCCGCGATGATGGCCGGTGGGCTCCACGGCATCCGGGAGCAGCTGGCCCTGCCGCCGCGATGCGACGGCAACGCCTACGTCGGTGACTACGACCACGTTCCGACGACCCTCGCGCAGGCCCGCGACCTCCTCGCCACGAGCGAGGTCGCGCGGGCCGCGTTCGGCGACGAGGTCGTCGACCACTACGTCAACGCCGCCGACGTCGAGATCGCCGCGTTCGACGCCGCGGTCACCGACTGGGAGCGGGTCCGAGGATTCGAGAGGCTGTGAGCACCCCACGATGAGCACCACCACGCACGACGTCATCGACCCCGCCACCGAGGAGGTCGTCACGACGATCGACCTCGCCGGGGTCGAGCACACCGACGCCGCGGTCGCCCGCGCCGTCGAGGTCGGCCCCGCCTGGCGCGCCGTGAGCCCGGCGGACCGCGGGATGCTCCTGCGCCGGTTCGCCGACGCCGTCGAGGAGCACCGCGAGGAGCTCGCGCGGCTCGAGGTCCGCAACGCCGGGCACACCATCGGCAACGCGCGCTGGGAGGCGGGCAACGTCGTCGACGTCCTGCGCTACTACGCCGCCGCCCCGGAGCGCCTCTTCGGGCGCCAGATCCCCGTGGCCGGGGGGCTCGACGTGACGTTCAAGGAGCCGCTCGGCGTCGTCGGGATCATCGTGCCCTGGAACTTCCCGATGCCGATCATGGGCTGGGGCATGGCCCCCGCGCTGGCCGCCGGCAACACCGTGGTCCTCAAGCCGGCCGAGCTCACCCCCCTCACCGCGATGCGGATCGGCGAGCTGGCGCTCGAGGCCGGGATCCCCGAGGGCGTCCTCACGGTGCTGCCCGGCGCGGGCCGGGTCGTCGGCGAGCGCTTCGTCACGCACCCCGACGTCCGCAAGGTCTGCTTCACCGGCTCGACCGCCGTGGGTCAGGGGATCATGCGCGGAGCGGCCGAGCACCTCAAGCGCGTGACGCTCGAGCTCGGCGGGAAGTCGGCCAACATCGTCTTCGCGGACGCCGACCTCGACAAGGCCGCCGCCTCCGCCCCGATGGGCTTCCTCGACAACGCCGGCCAGGACTGCTGCGCCCGGACCCGGATCCTCGTCCAGCGCTCGGTGTACGACGCGTTCATGGAGCGCTTCGAGACGGCCCTGCAGGACGTCGTGGTCGGCGACCCCGGCGACGAGGCCACCCAGATGGGCCCGCTCGTCAGCGCCCGCCAGCGCGAGACGGTGCGCGGGTACGTCGACGGCACCGACGGGCACGACGCCGTCGACGTCGCCTTCCGCGGCACGGCCCCCGAGGGGGCCGGCTGGTGGTACCCGCCGACCGTCGTCCTCCCGGGCGGCACGCAGGACCGGATCTGGAACGAGGAGGTGTTCGGGCCGGTCGTGGCGGTGCTGCCGTTCGAGGACGAGGCGGACGCCGTCGCCAAGGCCAACGACACGGCCTACGGGCTCGCCGGCTCCATCTGGACCCGCGACGTCGGGCGGGCGTTGCGCGTCGCGCGCGGGGTCGAGGCCGGCAACCTCTCGGTCAACAGCAACAGCGCGGTCCGCTACGCCACCCCCTTCGGCGGGTTCAAGGCCAGCGGGCTCGGCCGCGAGCTCGGGCCGGACGCCCTGGACGCGTTCACCGAGGTGAAGAACGTCTTCATCTCCACCGACGACTGACCGTCGCGGACCACTCACCACCACCCCACCCACACCAAGGAGACACCGTGGCAGGCAGGATCGCGGGCAAGGTCGCCGTCGTCACCGGCGGATGCTCGGGCATCGGGCTGGCGACCGTCCGCCGGTTCGCGCAGGAGGGCGCGACCGTCGTCGTCGCCGACCTCGCAGACGACACCGGTGAGGCGCTCGCCGCCGAGATCGGCGGCACCTACGTCCACTGCGACGTCGCCGACAAGGCCGACGTCGACCGGCTCTTCGCGACGGCGCTCGAGCGGTACGGCCGCGTCGACATCGCCTTCAACAACGCGGGGATCAGCCCGCCCGAGGACGACTCCATCCTCGACACCGACCTCGAGGCGTGGCGCCGGGTGCAGGAGATCAACCTCACCTCGGTCTATCTCTGCTGCAAGGCCGTGCTGCCGATCATGATCGAGCAGGGCGCCGGGTCGATCATCAACACCGCGAGCTTCGTGGCGGTCATGGGGGCGGCGACGTCCCAGATCAGCTACTCGGCCTCCAAGGGCGGGGTGCTCTCGATGACCCGCGAGCTCGGGGTGCAGTTCGCCCGGCAGGGGGTGCGCGTCAACGCGCTGTGCCCCGGACCGGTCAACACCCCGCTCCTCCAGGAGCTCTTCGCCTCCGACCCGGAGCGGGCGGACCGGCGGCTCGTCCACGTCCCGATGGGGCGCTTCGGCGAGCCGGAGGAGATGGCCAACGCGGTGCTGTTCCTCGCCTCCGACGAGTCGAGCTTCATGACCGCGTCGACGTTCCTCGTCGACGGCGGCATCTCGGGCGCCTACGTCACACCCCTGTGAGCCGTCGGTGAGCGTCCGGCCGGTCGTCGGCATCACGTCCTACGTCGAGGACATCGACCGCGCACCGTGGGTCGGTCAGCGCAGCGCGGTGCTGCCGCACCGGTACGTCGCGCAGGTCGAGGCCGCCGGCGGCATCGCGGTGGTGCTCCCGCCCCGGCCGGACGTCGATGACGACCTGGCCCGGGCGGTGCTCGCGCGGGTCGACGCCCTCGTCGTCGCCGGCGGGGCGGACCTGCAGGCGGGGCTGTACGGCGAGCCGGCCCACCCGTCCGCGCAGGCGTCCCGCCCGGACCGGGACGCGTGGGAGACCGCCCTCGTGCGGGCGGCCGAGGCCCTGGACGTGCCGGCGCTCGGCATCTGCCGGGGGATGCAGGTGATGGCCGTCGCGACCGGCGGGCGGCTCGTGCAGCACCTGCCCGACCACGTGGGGCACGACGCGCACAGCCCACGCCTCGGGGTCTACACCTCGCACCACGTGACCCCGGTGGCCGGGACGAGCCTCGCGCGGATCGTCGGCGACGAGCCGCTCGACGTCCCGACGTACCACCACCAGGCGGTCGTGCCCGAGAGCATCGCGGGAACCGGCTGGGTGCCCGCGGCGTGGCACGAGGACGGCACGCTCGAGGCGATGGAGTGGCCCGCCGCGCGGTTCCGGCTCGCCGTCCAGTGGCACGCCGAGGAGGCCGAGGGCGCGGAGCTCTTCGCGGCCCTCGTCAGCGCCGCTGCCGACGCTGCTGCCGACGGGGCGCGCGGACGGCCCTGACCGTCTCGGGCCAGCGGAGCCGGCCGGCGGGCGTCGAGGTGAGCCCGGACCCCCGCGTCAGGCCGCGCGCGGCCAGCCCCTCGCGCACGTCGTCCCGGTGGGCGGCCGAGCCGGCGAGGCGCTCGGCGATCGCCGACGGGTCCTCGTGGTCGGTGTGCGGGAGGCCTTCGTCACGGAGCGCCCCGAGGACCTCGGGCTGGGGGAGGAGCCGGCGGCCGTGGACGGGCAGGCTCAGGACCCCGCCGCTCGCCTCGTACACGTGGTACCTCGCGGGACGCAGCCCTCCGGCCAGCACCAGCGGGTAGCGCGTCCCGGTGAGCTCGACCCGGTCGTAGTGGGGCTCGGTGGCGTCGATGGCGGCGAGCTGGTGGTCGTCGAGCAGCTGGAGGACGACCGGGGTGCGGGCGCGCGACCGGTGCACCGGCGCGGCCGGCACGTAACCGCCGCGGGAGACGTAGGCGGTGTGCCCCACCGCCAGGTGGCGCACCACCCCGGTCAGGAGCGGCACGACGACGCCGACGCCGCGGCGGGTCAGCTTGTGGCGGACGACCGACGCCGCGGCGTTGGACCCCACGGCGAGGACCGGCGTCCGCTCCGCGAGCGGGGTGGCGCCCAGCCGGCGCAGCAGGCGGTCGAGGGAGTCGGGCCCCGCCCCGGGTGGGAGGTCGCACCGGACACAGCCGTCCGAGCGTGCGGAACCGAGGGAGCGGGACGGCCTGGGGCGGACGGTGTGCGCGCAGTCCCCGACGACCAGGCGGGGTCCGGTGACGGGCTCGCCCGGGTAGGCGAGTGGGGTGCGGGTCAGGTCGCCGCCGTGGTCGCTCATCGACCGCTCCATGCGTTGGGGGGGTGTCGTCCCACTCATCAGGATACGCGCTGCCGCTCGATCGCCCTGGGGGAGAATGCGTCCATGAGCAGGATCAACAGGCTGGCCGTGGCCGCCGGGGCCGCGAGCGCCCTCGGCGCGCTCGCCGCGGCCGGGCGCGGGATCGGCGCCGCGATGGGGGCCAGGCCGGACGGGGCCCGCCTCGAGCGGATGCGCCGGTCGCCGCAGTACCGCGCCGGGGCCTTCCACAACAGGCGCCGCGGCGTCGCCACGCTCCCCGTGACCCAACGCGAGATCCTGGAGCGGTACCGGGCCAACTCCGAGACGCGCCGCCCGCCCGGGCCCATCCCCGTCGTCAGCGCGCACCGCGAGCCGGCCACGAGCGGCCTGCATGTCACCTGGTTCGGCCACGCCAGCTGCCTCGTCGAGATCGACGGGGTCCGGCTGCTCCTGGACCCGGTGTGGAGCGAGCGGTGCTCCCCGAGCCGGCACGTGGGCCCGCGCCGGCTCCACGCGACGCCGGTGTCCCTCGAGCGGCTCGGCCGCGTCGACGCGGTCGTCATCTCGCACGACCACTACGACCACCTCGACATGGCGACGATCCAGACCCTGGCCGACACCACGGACGCGGTCTTCGTCGTTCCCCTCGGTGTCGGTGCGCACCTCGACGTGTGGGGCGTGCCGAGCGGCCGGGTGGTCGAGCGCGACTGGGGCGAGTCGCACGACGTCGGCCCCGTCCGGGTCACGGCGGTCGAGGCCCAGCACTTCTCCGGTCGCGGTCTCCGCCGCGACGGCACGCTGTGGGCGTCCTGGGTGCTCGCCTCGCCGGGCGGCACGGTCTTCTTCAGTGGCGACACCGGCTACTTCGACGGGTACGCACGGATCGCCGCCGAGCACGGGCCGTTCGACGTCTCGCTCATGGCGGTCGGCGCGTACGACGAGGCCTGGCGCGACATCCACCTCGACCCGGAGGAGGCCGTCCGCGCGACGGTCGAGCTCGACGGCGGGCTGCTCGTCCCGATCCACTGGTGCACCTTCGTCCTGGCCCCGCACCCGTGGGCCGAGCCGGTCGAGCGACTGCTCACGGCGGCGACCGCCGCCGGGGTTCCGGTCGTGGTGCCCCGGGTCGGCGACCGCCTCGACGTGTCCGCTCCGGCGCCGCTCGAGCCGTGGTGGGAGGCCGTCGCGGCGCCGGTGCCGGTGCGCTGACCCCGGCCACGATGTGGACACGTCGTGGTCACGCACCCCGGCCCGTGGGACCCTGGGCCTGTGACGTTCCGTGACGCGGCCACCACCGCGATCATTATCGGCTAGCGCGACGAGACCTCCTCGTCGCGCAGACCTCCCACACCCGGGGGGTCTTTTTGTTGGAACGGGCGTCACACCCCCCGGTGGAGGCCCGTCCGGCGGACCGGTCCACCCACCCACCCCGTGGGCGGCCCGGGCGGCGCGAGGCGAGAATGGACACGAGACGGCACGCGTCGACGCCCCGGCCCGCACGGGCCGGGGCCCGGACGCCGGGAGACCGGCCCGAGCACGGTGAGTGACGATGACCGACCTGCACGTGTACGACACGACGCTGCGCGACGGGGCCCAACAGGAGGGGCTCAACCTCTCCGTGGCCGACAAGCTCGCCATCGCCGCGCACCTCGACGAGCTGGGGGTCGGCTACATCGAGGGCGGCTGGCCGGGGGCCAACCCCAAGGACACCGAGTTCTTCGCGCGGGCGGCGCGAGACCTCACCCTGCGCAACGCCACCCTCGCCGCGTTCGGGGCCACCCGGCGCGCCGGCGGCAAGGCCGACACCGACCCCCTCGTGCGGGCGCTGCTCGACAGCCAGGCCGAGGTCGTCACCCTCGTCGCCAAGTCGCACACCGGCCACGTCGAGCGGGCCCTGCGGACCACGCTCGCCGAGAACCTCGCGATGATCCGGGACACCGTCTCGTTCCTGCGCGGCGAGGGGCGGCGGGTCTTCCTCGACGCCGAGCACTTCTTCGACGGCTACCGCACCGACCGCGCCTACGCCCTCGAGGCCGTCCGGGCGGCGGTCGAGTCCGGGGCCGAGGTCGTCGCGCTCTGCGACACCAACGGCGGGCTCCTGCCCGGCGACGTCGCCGAGATCGTCGACGACGTCGTCCGCACGACCGCGGCCCGGGTCGGCATCCACTGCCACAACGACACCGGCTGCGCGGTCGCCAACTCGATGGCGGCGGTCGAGGCGGGGGCGACGCACATCCAGGGGACGATCAACGGGTACGGCGAGCGCACCGGCAACGCCGACCTGCTGACGGTCGTCGCCAACCTCCAGCTCAAGCAGGGCCGGGAGCTGCTCGAACCGCACCGGCTGCAGGACGCGACCCGCATCGCGCACGCCATCGCCGAGGTGACGAACGTCCCCCCGTACTCGCGTCAGCCCTACGTCGGCTCCAGCGCGTTCGCCCACAAGGCGGGCCTGCACGCCAGCGCGATCAAGGTCGACCCCGACCTCTACCAGCACCTCGACCCCAAGCACGTCGGCAACGACATGCGGATGCTCGTGTCCGACATGGCCGGCCGGGCCTCGATCGAGCTGAAGTCCCGCGAGCTGGGCTTCCACCTCGACGCCACCGACGAGGCCGACGCCGCCACCCTGCGTCGGGTGCTGGCGACGGTCAAGCAGAAGGAGCTGCGGGGGTACACCTTCGACGCGGCCGACGCGAGCTTCGAGCTGCTGCTGCGTCGCGAGGTCGACGGGGAGCTGCCGGGGTTCTTCGAGGTCGAGTCCTGGCGGGTCATCACCGACGCCCGCGGCGAGGACGACGCGCTCTCGGAGGCGACCGTCAAGGTCCGGGCCGCAGGGCAGCGGCACGTCGAGACCGGCGAGGGCAACGGCCCGGTCAACGCGCTCGACCACGCGCTGCGGATGGCCCTGGCCGCGACCTACCCCGAGATCGGGCACCTCGAGCTCATCGACTACCGGGTGCGCATCCTCGACGCGGCGCACGGCACCGACGCCGTGACCCGGGTGCTCATCGAGACCTCCGACGGCACGACGTCCTGGACGACGATCGGGGTCGCGGCGAACATCCTCGAGGCCAGCTGGGACGCCCTCGTCGAGTCGGTGACCTACGGCCTCGTCCGGGCCGGCGTCGCCCCCCGCTGACCGGCCCCCGTACGGACTTCGACCAATAGGTCACGCGGGGTACGGCTCCGTGCGTACGAACTTCGACCAATAGGTCACGCGGGGTACGGGTCGGTGCGTACCTGACGTGACCTATTGGTCGATATGGGGACGGGGCTGGGGGTCGGGGACGGTGACCGGCGGCTGGGGGCCGGCGATGCTCGGGCGCAGCGCGGCGGCGAGGCGCAGGGCGATGCGGTCCCGCTCGGCCTCGGTCACGGGCGCCCCGACGGCCCCCGGGCCGAGATGGCGGAAGATCCCCGGGCCCCGTGACTCCTCCGGCTGGTCCGGCATGCGGGGGACGAGGTGGACGTGCAGGTGCCCGAAGCCCTGGGCCTCGGAGAACTGCATGACGTAGGTCTTCGTGCACCCGAGCTCCGAGCGCAGGGCCGCGGTGAGCCGCCCGAGGAGGTCACCGAGCTCGGCGTGGGCCGCGGCGGGCAGCTCGTCGAGCGCGCTCACGTGCGTCCTGGCGTCGAGGACGAGCCAGCCGGGCAGGGACGTGTCGAAGGCATGGGCGACGCGCCAGTGGTCGGTGACGGCGACGCGCTCGCGCGGCGGCAGGTCGGTGCGGGCGTTCTCGGAGCAGACGAAGCAGTCGGGCACCCGGGGGAGGCTACGGGACGGCCCGGGTGCCCGCGCGCTGGCCCGAGGCCCGACCCGTCGTGGGTGGTGACACCGCGTCGAGGACGTCGAGCAGCTGCCGGCGCAGGGCGTTGGAGCGGCCGGTGAAGGCGCGCTGGCGCTCGAGGTACTCGGCCTTCCCCTCCGCCGTCTCGATCGGGACCGGGGCGTACCCGAGCTCGCGCAGGTCGTAGGGGGAGGCCTGCATGTCGAGGACGCGGATCTCGCGCGCGAGGTCGAACGCGTCGGCGGTGAGGGCGCTGGGGACCAGGGGCGCGAGCTTGAACGCCCACTTGTAGACGTCCATCCCGGCGTGGAGGCAGCCGGGCTGCTCGTGGGCGACCTGGTCCGCACGGGTCGGGCGCAGCTGGTTTCGGGGCGCCGCCGAGTCGGTGAAGAACCGGTAGGCGTCGAAGTGCGAGCACCGGACGGTGTGCCGCTCGAGCACCTCGTCGGTGCCGGCCGCGCCCAGGCGCAGTGGCCAGCGTGCGTGCCGCACGTCGTCGGCGGGGAGGCGGTGCACCATCGCCCACTCGTGCAGCCCGAAGCAGCCGAGGTGGGCCGGGCGGGAGAGGGTGGCGGCGAGCAGGTCCTGAACGAACGCCACGGTGGACCCGCGGGCGGCCAGGAAGGACCGGACGTCGAGCACGACGTCGTCGCCGACCACGCGGTGGTGCCGCCAGGCGGCCCGCTCGGTGTCGGCGGCTCCCTCGAGGGCGACGCTCGCGCCGGGGTGCCAGCGGCGGAGTCTGGCGGGGGAGTGGTTGTAGTAGCGGAACAGGAAGTCCTCGACCGGGTGGGCGCGTCCGTCGGTGCGACGGTCCCGGTGGCCGGCCGTCGCGGCGTCGACGCGCGCCGCGTGGGCGTCGGCGCGGGCCGTCCACTCGGCGCGGGACAGGACGACGGGCACGCCGCCACGGTAGCCCGCGCGGGGACACGGTGCGGGCCTCGGTCGTTGGGCGGGGCAGGATGGTGTCCTGATCCCGGAGGTGCTGTAGGTGCGACGCCCGTTCTTGCTGTCCGTGCTCGCCGCGGTGCTCGTCCTCGCCGGCTGCGGTGGGGCGGACGAGGCCGCGACGCCGGCAGCTCCGGCCGCATCCGCCCCGGCGCCCTCGGCGACCCCGACGGAGGACCCCTCCGGTCCCGCCGAGGACCCGCCGGGGCAGACCTACCTCGCCCTCGGCGACTCCCTCGCCGCGGGCTACCAGCCGGGCGGCACCGAGCTGCGGGACAGCGCCTACCCGGCGCTCGCGCTGTCTCGCCTGGACCGGGCCGGAGCCGAGCTGACGCTCGAGAACCTCGCGTGCTCCGGCGAGACCACCACCTCCTTCCTCGAGGGCGGCAAGTGCGACTACGCCGAGGGCAGCCAGATGGCGCAGGCCGAGGCGGTGCTCGCCGAGCGGGCCGGCGACGTCGCCCTCGTGACGATCGACCTCGGCGGCAACGACCTGCTCCGCTGCGTGCGCGAGACGTCGGTCGACACCGCGTGCACGAAGACGGGGCTCGCGGGCGTCGCCGACAACCTGCCCGAGATCCTCGACCGGCTGCGAGCCGCCGCCGGCCAGGACGTCCCCGTGCTCGTCCTCGGCTACTACAACCCGTGGCTCGCCGCCTCCTACCTCGGCGAGGGCGAGGGTCAGCTCGACGCCGCGACGTCGGCGTACACCGCCCTCGACACCGCGATCATCAAGGCCGCGACCGAGGCCGGCGCGACCCCGGTGCCGCTGACGTCGGCCTTCAAGCTCGACGACGCGACCCCGACGACGTTCGGCGGCCGCGAGGTCCCGACCAACGTGGCCCAGGTGTGCACCCTCACCTACATCTGCACGGCGTTCGACATCCACCTCACCGACGAGGGCGCGGCCGTGGTCGGCCGGGTGCTGGCCGCCGCCGCCACGAAGGCCGGCGTGGCCTGACCCGGGCGCAGAGCGCTCGGGTGGGGTGCTCGCGGAGGCGTCGCGGGTCGTAGGCTCGGCGCATGCGTATCGCGAGGTTCACCACCGGGGAAGACCCCGTCTACGGGCTGGTCGACGGGGCGGGCGAGAAGATCGCCGAGGTCACCGGGGACCCCCTCTACCAGCGGATCGAGCTGACGGGTGCCACGCACCTCGTCGAGGACGTGCGGTTGCTCGCGCCGGTCATCCCGCGGAGCAAGGTGATCGGGATCGGCCGGAACTACGCGGACCACGCCGCCGAGATGGGCGGTGAGGCCCCGGCGGAGCCGCTGATGTTCCTCATCCCGAACACCGCGGTCGTCGGCCCGGGGGACCCGGTGGTGCTGCCCCCGCAGAGCTCCGACGTGCACTACGAGGGTGAGCTCGCCGTCGTCATCGGCCGGCTCTGCAAGGACGTCGAGCCGGACGACGCCCTCGGGGTGATCTTCGGGTACACCTGCGCCAACGACGTGACCGCGCGTGACCTGCAGGAGTCCGACGGGCAGTGGGCGCGCGCCAAGGGCTTCGACTCGTTCTGCCCGCTCGGGCCGTGGGTCGAGACCGACCTCGACCCCTCGGCGCTCGGGCTCGTGACCCGGCTCGACGGCGAGGTCGTCCAGGACGGCTCGACCGCGGACATGGTGCACGGGGTCGCAGCGCTCGTCTCGCACGCCTCCAAGGCGTTCACCCTGCTGCCCGGTGACGTCATCCTCACCGGGACCCCGGCCGGGGTCGGGCCGGTGGCTGCGGGCCAGCGCGTCGAGGTGGAGGTCGAGGGCATCGGCACGCTCTCGAACCCCGTCGTCCGGCACTGAGGGGACGCCCCGCGCCGTTCAGGCGGCGGATCGGTGTCGGGGGCGGGC
>CAWFGY010000003.1:0-54707 GCA_963815545.1 uncultured Actinomycetota bacterium | reverse complement strand
GCGAGCGGGCTGTGCCGCAGCGACTGGCACGGCTGGATGGGCCATGACGACGACATCGCGACGTTCCCGCA
This sequence comes from uncultured Actinomycetota bacterium, assembly GCA_963815545.1. Classification (GTDB taxonomy): domain Bacteria; phylum Actinomycetota; class Actinomycetes; order Actinomycetales; family Dermatophilaceae; genus Phycicoccus. The sequence goes on along the minus strand of CAWFGY010000003.1, from coordinate 54,636 downwards.
CGTGCCCGGGCACGAGCTGTCGGGGGTCGTCGAGTCCGTCGACGCCGGCGTGGACGCCTCGTGGGTCGGCCGACCCGTCACTGCGCCGTTCGTCTTCGCCTGCGGCGCCTGCGAGGTCTGCGCCGCCGGAGACGGCCAGGTCTGCCCGCACCAGCGCCAGCCCGGGTTCACCGACCCGGGGTCGTTCGCCGAGCGGGTCGTCGTGCACGCGGCCGCCACCAACCTCGTCACCCTCCCGGACGGCATCGACCCCGCCGCCGCGGCCGGGCTCGGCTGCAGGGTCGCCACGGCGCACCGGGCCGTCGTGGCGCGCGGCCGGGTCACCCCCGACGAGGCGGTGCTCGTCCTCGGGTGCGGCGGGGTCGGGCTCGCTGCGGTCCAGGTGGCCGTCGGTCGCGGGGCGCGGGTCTGCGCGGTCGATGTCGACGATGCCTCCCGGGCCCGGGCGAGCGCCCTCGGCGCCGACCACACCCTCGACGGCGCCCTGCCCGAGGCCGAGCTCGTCGCCGCCGCGCACGACTGGTCCGGGGGCGGGGTCCACCTCGCCGTCGACGCGGTCGGCTCCCCCGCCACGTGCCGGACCGGCGTGCTCGCCCTCCGGCGGCGGGGACGGCATGTGCAGATCGGCCTGCTCCCCCCGGCCGCGGGCCGCCCCGACGTGCCGATGGAGCGGGTCATCGGCTGGGAGCTCGACGTGCTCGGCAGCCACGGGATGGCCGCCGCCGACTACGCGGACCTCCTCGCCGACGTGGCGGCGGGCCGCCTCGACCTCGACGCGCTCCTGGCCCCCGGGGAGCCGGTGGGGCTCGAGCAGGCCGGCCGCCTTCTCACCACGATGGGCCGGACCGCCTCTCGCGGGATGGTGCTCGTCGACCCGTCACGCTGACGGCACCGACCCGGGCACCAGCAGGCGGACGTACTCGACGTCGCCGAGCAGCTCCAGTCGGCGCCACAGCACGCTGCCCGGTACCGCCTGGGTGGCGTGGCAACGCACCGCCTCCAGCTGGCGACACCGGTCGACGGGGACCTCGACGAGCAGCTCCCTGGGATGCCCGGCGAAGCCACCTCCCGTCTCGGCGCGCAGGGTCGCCCCGACATCCTCCGGCAGGGCCCAGCCGAGGACGGGGAGCCCCAGCCGCTCCCCCGCGGCGATCGCCGCCCGCGAGGCCGTCTCGTGGTCCTCGTGGCCGGTCACGCCGGCGACCGGATCGAACACGAGCAGGCCGTCCGGCTCCACCCGGTGCGCCTGCTCGACCACGTCGGCCACCAGCCGCTCGAGCGGGACGGTGGCCAGCCCACCGTCGGGGTGGGCGCACATCGTCGCGTCACCGACGCCGAGCGCGGCCGCGGCGGAGCGCAGCTCGGCGTCCCGCACCTCGGCGAGGTCGCCGCCGACGTCGCCCAGCGTCGAGGCCTCGCCCCGGGTGAGGCACAGCACGGACACCTGCGCGCCGGCTGCGACGAACCGGTCGAGCAGCGCTCCCAGTCCGAAGGACTCGTCATCGGGGTGGGCGACGACTGCGAGCACTCGTCGCCACCGCGGCAACCCCCTCCACGTGTCAACCATGCTCCAAGCATACCCTCGGGGGTATATGGAGCGGAGCGTCGGGACCCCCGTGGGCGACACTGTGCCCATGGGACTGCGCAGCCGTTGGAACGAGCGCGCCCTGCCGCACCTGACCCATCGGGTCTGCCAGGGCGACGACATCGACACGTGGCGACGTCCGGTGTGCCTGCGGGCGACCGGAGTCGTCCTCGACATCGGTTTCGGCTCGGGTCCGGACCTCCCGCACTACCCCGACGCCGTCACGCGGGTCCTGGCGGCGGAGCCCTCCGACCTCGCCTGGGACCTCGCAGCCGGACGCATCGCCGACTTCGGCCGGCCCGTCGACCGGGTGAGCCGGGACGCCGCGGACCTGTCCGCTGTGGCCGACGACTCCGTCGACACCGTCGTCTCGGCGTGGGCGCTGTGCACGGTTCCGGAGCTCACGGCGGCTCTCGCCGAGGCGCGTCGAGTGTTGCGCCCCGGAGGCGAGTTCCACTTCGTCGAGCACTCGCTCGCCCCGGACCCTGGGACCGTGCGGCTGCAGCGCGCCGTCCAGCCCGTGTGGGGCCGGGTCGCGGGCGGCTGTCATGTCGACCGGGACCTCCCCCGGATCATCGAGGCCGCAGGCTTCGCGGTCGACCTCGAGCAGTCCCGCTACATCGCTCCGGGTCCGCTGCGTGCCTGGGGCTGGTTCGTCGCCGGCACCGCCCGCCCCGCGTGAGGCCGCCGCGCCGCTGACACGTCTCCGCCGCGCCAGCCCTCCCCGTTCGGCCGCCATGGCGCTCGAACGGCTCGATGGCGGCGAGATCCGGACGCCATGCACCCGTTTGGCCGCCATGGCGCTCGAACAGTTCGGTGGCGGCGAGATCCGGACGCCATGCACCCGTTTGGCCGCCATGGCGCTCGAACGGCTCGATGGCGGCGAGATCCGGACGCCATGCACCCGTTTGGCCGCCATGGCGCTCGAACGGCTCGGTGGCGGCGGGATCCGGACGCCCACCACCCCTGGCACGACGACGCCGCGCCACCCGACGGGTGGCGCGGCGTCATGGTCGCGGGGTCAGCGGCCGAACATCCTCGCGAGGAAGCCGGTGCTCGGCTCGCCCTCGTGGCCCTGGCAGCGGTCGCCGGACGGCACGCCGCGCATCACCTGGTCGACGTGCTGGCCGCATCCGGCCCAGGTGGTCTTTCCGCACTTGCGGCAGTTCACGGCTCGGCACATGGGGGTGGTTCTCCTTCGGGACGGGGTTTCAGACGGGAACAGAATACCCCATGGGGTATCTAGGTAGCGACTCGGCGGAACAGGACGACGGCATCGAGAGCCGGCCGCTCGGCGCCGTCGACGGCCCGCTCACGCAGCTCCGCAGACACGACCTCGACCGGCAGCCCGGTCGCCGACTCGACGACCGCATCCGGGTCATGGAGCACGGCCGGGTCCTGCGGCCCGCCGACCCCGTCGGCGAGGTTGCGCTCGGCGTGGCAGACGACCAGCACGACGCCGCCGGGAACCGCGGCCTCGACCCCATGAGCCAGCGCCCGGGCCCATTCGGCCTCCGGCAGCTGGAGGTAGGCGAAGAGGACGAGGTCGTACCCGGGGGCACCGGGCACCGCCGGCGCGGCCTCCAGCGCGTCCGAGACGACCGCCCGGAACGGCCCGGCAGCCGCGCCGAGCCGGGTCGCGGCGATCTGCCGGGCCCGCTCGACGGCGACCGGGGAGAAGTCGGCGGAGGTGGCGTCCCACCCGCGCTCGGCGAGCCACAACGCGTTGCGCCCCTCGCCCCCGGCGACGTCGAGGGCTCGACCGGGCGCCATCGGCCCCACGACCTCCTCGACGAAGGTGTTCGGGGTGCTCGACCAGACGAGGTCGGCACCGGAGTAGCGCTCGTCCCAGGCGGTGGCGTCCATCACGCGAGGGTGAGGAAGAGCTTCTCCATCGACTCGACGTCCATCGAGCCGGCCTCGGGGTTGGTGATGCACTGCCGCAACCCGAGCGCGATGACCGCGAACCCGGCACGGTCGAGGGCCTTGGAGACCGCCGCCATCTGGGTGACGATGTCCTGGCAGTCGCGGCCGTCCTCGATCATCTTGAGGATTCCGCCGATCTGCCCCTGGGCCCGCCTGAGCCGCTTGACGACGGCCTGCATCTCGGCGGGGTCGAGCTCCATCGTGGGGCCTCCTGGGATGACCGACGCCAGCGCGTCCATGGCGTTCTCGGCGGAGCCGGGTCGGGCGCTGGTGGGGGTGCTCATTGGGGTTCCTCTCACGCGGCCTTGGCGCCGCTGACGACCGGGCGGCCGGCGGCCGCCCAGGCGGACGTCCCGCCGTCGACGTTCACCGCGTCGTATCCCAACCCGTGCAGCAGGTCGGTCACGGCCCGGCTCCGGTTGCCGCTCTGACAGATCACGTGGACGGTGCGGTCCTTGGGCAGCGACCCGAGAACGGACGTCACCCGGGAGAGCGGGGCGAGCACGGCACCGGGGACGTGCCCCTGGACGTACTCGCCCGGCTCCCGGACGTCGAGAACGAAAGCCCCGTCAGCATGGCGGCTGGCGAGCGTCGAGATGTCGACAGTGCGGGTCATACCCGACATGATACCCCCTGGGGTATGATTCGCGCCATTCGTCCCGTCGGTCAGCCGGCCTGCTGAGCGGCAGCGACCTTGGACCGGACCTCGTCCATGTCGAGGTCCTTGATGCCCTGGACGACCTGCTCGAGCGCGGCGGGCGGCAGCGCCCCGGCCTGGTGGAAGACGAGGATGCCGTCCCGGAAGCCCATGAGGGTCGGGATCGAGGTGATCTGGAGCATGCCGGCGAGCTGCTGCTCGGCCTCGGTGTCGACCTTGGCGTGCACGACGTCGTCGTGCTTCTCGCTCGAGGCCTCGAACGTGGGGGAGAACTGCCGGCAGGGGCCGCACCACGCGGCCCAGAAGTCGACGAGGACGACGCCCTCGCCGGTGATGGTCTGCTCGAAGGTCTCGGCCGTGAGGTTCACGGTGGCCATGTCTGGACTCCTCTGACTACTGGGGGAAACGGTCCATGGATGCCAACATAATACCCCTCGGGGTATATTTCCCGGCATCTGGTCAGCAGGGGGAACGCCGACGGCGGCGGCAATCATTCCGTGGCGTCGTCCCGCCCGCGGCCCGCCGCCCCCACGAGGCGCTGCTCGCGAGGCCTCGGGGACCTGCCCCCGCCGAGGCGGCGCTGCTTCACGAAGGCTTCACGAACGCCCCGCCCGGCGCTTCACGGGTACGGCGTTTGCTCTGTCGTAGGACGAACTCCGAACCGACAGAGGTGAGCACCATGACCAACACACTCCGCACCACGATCGCCGCGCTCGGCGTGGGCACCCTGCTCGCGGGCGGCCTCGCCGCCTCGCAGGCGATGGGCACCCCCGCGGATCCCCCCACCCCGACGCCGACCACCGGCTCGGCCGCGGGTCCCGACCTCGCTCCCACGCTCGTCTTCGCGAGCGACGAGGAGCGGATGGCCCGTGACCTCTACGCGACCATCGCCGACCTCTACGACGGGGCCCGGCCGTTCAGCACCATCACGAACAGCGAACAGCGCCACCTCGACGCCGTCGGGGCCCTGCTCGACCGCTACGGCGTGGCCGACCCCGCCGACTCGCTGCCGGCCGGCGAGTACGCCGACCCGGTGATCCAGCAGCTCTACGACGCGTGGCTGGCCCGGGCCCGGACCTCGCTCGACGAGGCCTACACCGTCGGCGTCGAGCTCGAGCAGCGCGACATCGCGGACCTGAAGGACTCGATCGCCGCGGACCTCCCGGCCGACGTCGACGCCACGCTGGCCCGGCTCCTCAACGGGTCGCAGATGCACCTACAGGCGTTCACCGCAGCGGCCGACGGCCAGGTCGCCGGTCCGGCCGCCTCCGGCGGCACCCACGGGTACGGCAACGGCAACGGCAACGGCGCCGGGATGGGCGACGGCACCGGGATGCTGCGCGGCACGGCCCAGGACCGCACCGGTCAGGACTGCCCGCTGGCTGGCGACTGACCGCCCCCCGACGGGACCCGGACGGTGAAGGTCGCCCCCCGGCCGGGGCCCTCGGACCGCGCCACCAGCTCACCCCCGTGCGCACGGACGATGCCCCGGGCGATCGTCAGGCCGATGCCGGAGCCGCCGTTGCCACCCTCGCGACGGCGGCTCGGCACGCGGTAGAAGCGTTCGAAGACCCGCTCGAGGTCCGCGGCGGCGAGCCCCTCGCCGGTGTCGGCCACGTCGAGCACGGCCAAGCCGTCGGCCGTGGTCACGCCCACCCGGATCGACCCGCCCGCCGGCGTCGCCCGCAGGGCGTTGCCGACGAGGTTCGTCACGACCTGCGCCAGGCGCTCGGGGTCGACACGGGCCGGGACCGGAGCGGGGGCCTCGACCGCGAGCGCCACCCCGGCGTCGTCGGCTTGTGGGCGCAGCCGGTCGACCGCCGTGCCGACGACCCGCGCGAGGTCGACGTCGCGGGGCACGAGGGCGAGCCGGCCCTCCTCGGCGCGGGAGAGCGCCGAGAGGTCGTCCGAGAGCCGGCGCAGCCGGCGCACCTCGTCGCTGAGCTTCCCGAGCTCGGCGGCGGTCGTGGGCAGCACCCCGTCGATCATCCCCTCGACGTAGCCGTCGACCACCGTGAGCGGGGTGCGCATCTCGTGCGCGACCTCGCCCAGCAGCCGGGTCCGCCGCCCCTCGGTCTCGCCAAGGGCCCGGCCCAAGGTGTTGACGTCGTCGGCGAGAGCCGCGAGCTCGGTCTCCCGGGGGCGGTCGACATGGACGTCGTAGCGCCCGGCGGCGATCTGCCGGGTGGTCTCACCCACCCGTCGCAGCGGACGGACGAGGCGGCCCGCAGCGAGGGCTCCGAAGAGCCCGGCGGCGACGACCCCGACGACGAGCCCGACCGCGACGGCCTGGGTCACGGCGTCGGCCACCTCGGTCCGCAGCGCGCCCTGCGATCCCGGGCCCCGACCCATCATCGAGGTGTTCCCGGCCGTTCCCATCGCCCGGTCGAAGATCACCGGGGCCAGGGCGCGCACGACGATGACGGTCGTGAGGCCGCCCAGCAGGGCGACGAGCAGGTGCGACACGACGAGACGGGTGGCGAGGCGGTTCATCCGGGGCCCTCCTGCGGGCTGAGCAGGAACTTGTAGCCGACGCCCCGGACCGTTCCGATCACCTGCGGGGCGGTGGCGTCGTCACCGAGGGCCCGGCGCATGCTGCGGATGTGGACGTCGACGACGCGCTCGTCCCCGTAGAAGTCGTGGCCCCAGACCTCCTCGAGGAGCTGGGCGCGGCTGAACACCCGGCCCGGGGAGGCCGCGAGCGAGTGCAACAGGTCGAACTCGAGGGCGGAGAGGACGACCCCACGCCCGTCGACGAGCAGCTCGCGTCGGCGCGGGTCGAGAGTGAGGCCAGCGAAGCGGAGGATGTCGTCGAGCGGCTCGGCGACGGCCGCGTCTCGGGTGCGACGCAGCACCGTGCGGACGCGCGCGACGACCTCGCGCGCACTGAACGGCTTGGTGACGTAGTCGTCTGCGCCGGTGGACAGCCCGATGAGGGTGTCGGCCTCCTCGGCACGCGCCGTGACGAGGATGACGTAGACATCGGAGTCGCGCCGCAGGGTGCGCAGCACGTCGAGTCCGTCGAGGTCGGGCAGGCCGATGTCGAGCAGGACGAGGTCCGGGGCGCTTCCGTCGGTGGCGAGCGCGAGGCGGAGCGCCTCGGCGCCCGTGGCGGCCTCGGTGACGAGATGACCCTCGGCCTCGAGGTAGGCGCGCAGCACCCTGCGGATCTCGCGCTCGTCGTCGACGACGAGGACCCGACGTCCCATGACGACCTCCACTGTCCGTCCTGCACCTCAGCGTAGGAGGATGCGCGCGTGACCCTCTCCTTGCCGCGCGCGCTGGAGGCCGTGCTGGACTCCGCCGACACCGAGGCGCTGCACCGGGCCACCTCCCGGCTCGTCGAGGTGTACCGGTCGGGGGCGCCTCCGACCACGCAGATCCTCGCCGACCCCGTGGCGGCGACGGCGTACGCCGCCTACCGGATGCCCGCCACCCACGCCGCCCTGGTCCGGATCCTGCAGGACGCGGACCGGCTCGGAGCGCTCGACGGCGTCCGGAGCCTGCTCGACCTCGGCGGCGGGACGGGCGCCGCGGCCTGGGCCGCCGCGGACGCCGTGCCCGGGCTGGAGTCCGCCACGGTGCTCGACGGCTCCCAGGACGCCCTGGACATCGGCCGTCGGGTCGCCCGGCATGGCCCGCCGTCCGTGGCGGGTGCCACGTGGCTCCGCACCGACCTCCGCGCCCGGGCCGCGCTGCCGACAGCGGACCTCGTGACCATCTCCTACGTCCTCGGCGAGCTCGCCGAGCCCCTGCACGGGGCGGTCCTCGACGCGGCGATGGGGGCCGGCGGCCTCGTGCTCGTGGCGGAACCGGGCACTCCCCGCGGCTTCGCCGCGGTCCTCGCCGCGCGCGACCGGCTCGTCGCCGCCGGCTGGCACCTCGTCGCCCCGTGCCCTCAGCCGGGCCCGTGCCCGGTCGCCCCACGGGACGGGGACTGGTGTCACTTCTCGGCCCGGCTCGACCGCAGCGCACTGCACCGTCGGCTCAAGGGAGCCACCCTGGGGCACGAGGACGAGAAGTACTCGTACGTGCTGGCATCCCGGGATCCGTTGCCCCCCAGCCCGGCCCGCGTGCTGCGTCACCCACGGACACGCAAGGGCATGGTGACGCTCGAGGTGTGCCGGGCCGACGGCACCGCCGGCCCCGAGGTGGTCACGAAGCGGGACCGGGAGCGCTACCGGGCCGCGCGGGACGCGTCGTGGGGGGACACCTGGCGGGACGCCGGCGGATGACGGTTCCGCGCCACGCCGACGCGTTCGGGGGTGCCCTGCGCGAGCCTGGGCCCCGTCCTTGCTAGGTTCTGCAGGAAAGCCAGCAGCACGAGAAGGAGCACAGCCATGACCAAGAAGGAACTCGCCCAGGCCCTCGCCGGGCAGACCGACCTGTCCGCCAGCGCTGCCGAGGACGTCGTCAACGCCGCCCTCGACATCATCAGCGGCTCGCTCGCCAAGGGTGAGGACGTCAAGCTCGCCGGTTTCGGCAACTTCGAGACCCGCAAGCGCGCCGCCCGCACCGGCCGCAACCCGCAGACCGGCGCGGAGATCCAGATCGCCGCGTCCACCTCGGTGGGCTTCAAGGCCGCCGCGCAGCTGAAGCGTGCCGTCAACGGCTGACGCCTGCGACATCGCGCCGAACGGGGCGCCGACCTCCTGGGTCGGCGCCCCGTTCGCTGTTCTCACCGAGCCCGGCACGATCGGCCCATCCTGACGACGGATTCCGAAGGGCCGTGCCGCCCTTGCTGCTCTTTCCGGCAGTGGAGGCGCCCCGTATGCTCGCGCCATGCATCAGTACATCGACGGCGAGCGCAGGGCGGGGACGACCGGGGAGACGTTCGAGGTCCTCGACCCCAGCACGGACGAGGTCCTCGAGACGGTGACCCTGGCGGGGCCCGGGGACGTCGACGCCGCCGTCGCGTCAGCGCAGGCCGCATACGCGCAGTGGTCGCGTGCGACGCCGGTCGAGCGAGCGGCGGTCCTCACCAAGGCGGCCGCCCTGCTCGACGAGCGGGCCGAGGACCTCGCCGGACTGGAGTCGAGGCAGGCGGGCAAGCCCATCCGCCTGGCCCGCGAGTTCGACGTCCCGGGCACCGTCGACAACACCGCCTTCTTCGGCGCCGCCGCGCGCCGACTCGACGGGATGGCCAGCGCCGAGTACTCGGGGGACCACACCTCCTCGATCCGCCGTGAGCCGCTCGGCGTCATCGGCTCCATCGCCCCGTGGAACTACCCGCTGCAGATGGCCGCCTGGAAGGTCCTCCCCGCGATCGCGGCCGGCAACACCATCGTGCTGAAACCGGCCGAGATCACCCCCCTGACGTCGCTGATGTTCGCCGAGGCGTTCACCGAGGCCGGCGCCCCGCCCGGCACCGTCAACATCGTGACGGGCACCGGGCCCGTCGCGGGCCAGCACCTCGTCGGGCACCCGGACGTCGCGATGACCTCGTTCACCGGCTCGACGGCGGTCGGTCGCCGCGTCATGGCCACCGCGGCCCAGACCGGCAAGCGCGTCCACCTCGAGCTCGGCGGCAAGGCCCCGTTCGTCGTGTTCGACGACGCCGACCTCGAGGCCGCCGTGCACGGCGCCGTCGCCGGGTCGCTCATCAACACCGGCCAGGACTGCACGGCAGCGACGCGCGCCATCGTGCACCGCTCGGTCCTCGACGACTTCGTCCGCGGCGTCGCCGACCTCTTCGCCGTCGTCCGGATGGGCCCGACCTCCGACCCCGCCACCGACCTCGGCCCGCTGTCCTCGCGCGCGCATCAGGCGAAGGTGGCCGGCATGGTCGAGCGCGCCCGCGGCTACGCGAAGGTCGTCACCGGGGGCGCCACGCCCACCGGGGACCTCGCCCGCGGCTCCTACTACGAGCCGACCCTGGTCACCGACGTGCCCCTGGGCTCCGAGCTGTGGACGGACGAGGTCTTCGGGCCGGTCCTGGTCGTCGTCCCGTTCGACGACGACGACGAGGCGATCCGGCTCGCCAACGACACCGAGTTCGGTCTCGCCGCCTCGGCCTGGACCCGCGACACCTACCGGGCCGGCCGGGCCACCCGCGAGATCCGGGCCGGGTGCGTCTGGGTCAACGACCACATCCCGATCATCAGCGAGATGCCGCACGGCGGGTACAAGCACTCCGGCTTCGGCAAGGACATGTCGGCGTACTCCTTCGACGAGTACACCCAGGTCAAGCACGTGATGCACGACCTCACCGGCGAGGCGCGCAAGCCTTGGCACCGCACGATCTTCACGCTGCCCGGATGAGCCGGACCCGGCCGGGCGCGGTGGCCGTGCGCGTCCCGGCCGCCGCTAGAGTCCCGAGAACACCGACGACCGGTCGAGGAGGACCAGGATGACCGACTTCGCTGCGACCGCGGTGCAGCCCGACCCCGACAAGGGTGCCCGGGTCGCCGCCGACGACCGCGCCCACGTCTTCCACTCCTGGTCGGCTCAGGCCCAGATCAGCCCGCTCCCGATCGCCGGGGCCTCCGGCAGCCACTTCTGGGACTTCGAGGGCAAGAAGTACCTCGACTTCTCGAGCCAGCTCGTCAACGTCAACATCGGCTACCAGCACCCCAAGCTCGTCGCGGCCATCCAGGAGGCCGCCGCCCGCCAGTGCACCATCGCCCCGAGCTTCGCCGACGAGTCCCGCTCCGAGGCGGCCCGGATGATCGCCGAGCGCGCCCCCGGCTCCCTCGACAAGGTCTTCTTCACCAACGGCGGGGCCGAGGCGACCGAGAACGCGATGCGGATGGCCAAGCTGCACACCGGCCGCCACAAGGTGCTCGCGACCTACCGCAGCTACCACGGGGCCACGGCCGGCTCGATCGTCGCGACCGGCGACCCGCGACGCTGGGCGAACGAGCCCGGGATGACGGGCATCGTCCACTTCTGGGGCCCGTACCCGTACCGGTCCCCGTTCCACTCCAGCACGGCGCAGGAGGAGGGCGAACGCGCGCTGCAGCACCTGCGCGACGTCATCATGGTCGAGGGACCGCACACCATCGCCGCGATCATGCTCGAGACGGTCGTCGGCACCAACGGCATCCTCGTCCCGCCGGACGGCTACCTCGCCGGGGTCCGCGAGATCTGCGACGAGTACGGCATCGTCTGGATCGCCGACGAGGTGATGGCCGGGTTCGGGCGCTGCGGTCAGTGGTTCGCCGTCGACCACTGGGGCGTCGCCCCCGACCTCATCTGCTTCGCCAAGGGCGTCAACTCCGGGTACGTGCCGCTCGGCGGGGTCGTCATCTCCGCCGAGATCGCCGCGACGTTCGAGGACCGGGCCTTCCCCGGCGGCCTCACCTACTCGGGCCACCCGCTGGCGTGCGCCTCGGCCGTCGCGTCGATGCGGATCTTCGAGGAGGAGGGCATCCTCGAGCACGTCCGCACGGTGTCCGACACCGTCATCGCCCCCCGGCTCGCCGAGATGGCCGAGAAGCACCCGAGCGTCGGGGAGGCCCGCGGCCTCGGGTACTTCTGGGCCCTCGAGCTGGTCCGGGACCCCGAGACGCGCGAGCCGCTCGTGCCCTACAACGCGGCGGGGCCGGCGGCGGCGCCGATGAACGAGTTCGCGGCCGCCTGCAAGGCCGAGGGGCTCTGGCCGTTCACCCACTTCAACCGCACCCACGTCGTGCCGCCCTGCACGACGACCGCCGAGGAGGTCGCCGAGGGCCTCGACATCCTCGACCGCGCCCTCCAGGTCACCGACGCGTACGTCGTCTGAGCCCGTGGCGCCTGCCACGACGACACCTGGCCGGCAGCTGGGCCTCATCGCCGGCGTCCAGGTGCTCGTCCTCGGCTGCTGGTTCGCCGCGTCGGCGGTCGCGCCGGCGCTCCGCGAGGAGTGGGACGTCACGACGCTCCAGGCGACGCTCCTCACCGTCGCCGTGCAGCTCGGGTTCGTCGCGGGTGCGGTGGCCTCCGCCGCGACGAACCTCGCGGACCGCTTCCCCGCGCACCGGGTGCTCGGGGCGTCGGCGCTGGTCGCGGCGGCGACCACGGCGGCCATCGCGCTGTTCGTCGACGGGCTGACCTGGGCCGTGGCGCTGCGGTTCGTCACCGGGATGGCGCTGGCCGGGGTGTACCCGGTGGGGATGAAGCTCATGACGTCGTGGTTCGACCGGGGCCGGGGCTTCGCGCTCGGGGTCCTCGTCGGGGCGCTGACGCTGGGCAGCGCGCTGCCCCAGCTCGTGACCGGCGTGGCCGCGCTGCCCTGGCGGGGGGTGCTCGGGGTGTCCGCAGGGCTCGCGACGCTCGGTGCGGTCGTGGCGCTGGTGCGGGTCCGCCCGGGGCCGCTGGCCCGGCCCGCGCCGCCGCTCGCGCCCGCGTTCGTCCTCACCCTGTTCCGCGAGCGCGGCCCGCTGCTCGCCAACCTCGGCTACTTCGGGCACATGTGGGAGCTGTACGCCATGTGGACCTGGGTGCCCGCCTTCCTCACCGCGTCGGTCGTGGCCCGGTCGGGGGTGGCCCCGGGGCGGACGGTCGTCGGGGTCACCGCCTTCGTCGTCATCGGGGTGGCCGGGGCCTTCGGCTGTCTCGCGGGCGGGCGCCTCGGTGACCGGTTGGGGAGGGCCCGGGTGGCCGGCTGGGCGATGCGCGGGTCGGCCGTGTGCTGCGTCCTCGCCGCGCTGGTGTTCGGGGCGCCGCTGTGGCTCGTCGTGCCCGTCCTGCTGGCGTGGGGCGTCACCGTCATCGCCGACTCCGGGCTCTTCTCGAGCTGTGTGGCCGACGTCGTCGACCCCCGCTACGTCGGCACCGCGCTGACGACCCAGACCGCGATCGGCTTCCTGCTCACCGTGCTGACGATCAACGCGGTGCCGGTCGTCGTCGACCTCGTCGGCTGGCGGGTCGCCGTCGCGATGCTGGCGATCGGACCGGCCGCCGGGGCCGTCGCGATGAGCCGCCTCGACGTCCTGCTCCGCAACCGCGCCCCCGTCTGAGCCGCCTCCACCCCCGGCCCGCCGCCCGAAAAGGCATTCCGCCGCTGCTCTCGTTCGCCCCCGGATATGGGGCGAACGACAGGTCCCCCCAACGGCTCTCGCTCGCCCCCGGATGTGGGGCGAACGACAGGTCCCCCCAACGGCTCTCGCTCGCCCCCGGGGGTGGGGCGAACGACAGGTCCCCGCAACGGCTCTCGTTCGCCCCCGGGCGTGGGGCGAACGAGAGTTCCGCGACAGAACATGGTGCGGGCGCCCGGCCGGGGGTCGCCGCGGCCGTCCGGCTCAGGAGGCGGTAGCGTCCGCGCTCCTGCGCTCCGGCAGCTCCACGCCGCACGCCTCGGCGGCGTCGCGCAGGTCCGCCCGCACCTGCTGGCGCTCCTCCCGGGTCATCGGACCCCACGGCCGCGTCACGTCGGCGTCCTTGAGGCACTGCTGCTGTTCGTCGGTGAGGTTGCCCCAGAAGGCGCGGGCCGTGGCGAACGGCAGCTCCACACCGCACGCGTCGGCCGCCTCGGTCACCTGCTCGCGCAGAGCCGCGCGCTCGGCGTCGTCGAGCGGCCCGACCGGGCGGGTGAGGTCGGCGTCCTTCAGGCACTGCTGCTGGGCGTCGGTGAGCCCCTTCCACCACTGGCGGGCGCCGGGGCGGCCGGGGCGGTCGCCCGCGGTCGAATCGCTCGACGCGTCGGCGGGGTCGGCCTGGACCGCAGCCACGGCGGCGACGGGGGCGGGGGCCGCGGTGGCGGTCGTCGCGACGACTCCCGTGGCGACGACGGCGCCGCCGGCGGCGACGGTGACGAGGGCGGTGCGGAGGGCGGGCATCGGATGCTCCTTGGCTCGGTCCGGTTCGATGACACCCACCACGGTGTCGCTCGACCCTGGTGGCGACCGCAGCCGAACCTCGCGACTTCCTGGGGACCCACCCCGTCGCCGCCTCCAGGAAGTCTCGAGGTTTCCTCCAGACAGGGCCCGACCACCCGTGGGACGGTGGGCCCGTGGCCACGCCTGAGACCCCCAGCGTTCTCGTCGTCGACGACGAGGAGAACATCGCCTACCTCGTCGCCTCGGCCCTGCGCCTGGCGGGAATGGAGGTGACGACGGCCGCCTCCGGCACGCAGGCACTGGAGGCCGCGGCCCGCCTCCACCCCGACGCCGTCGTCCTCGACGTCATGCTCCCGGACCTCGACGGCTTCGAGGTCCTGCGCCGCCTCCGCACCGGCGGCAGCACGGCGCCCGTGCTCTTCCTCACCGCCCGCACCGACACCGCCGACCGGGTCCGCGGCCTGACGAGCGGGGGCGACGACTACATCACCAAGCCCTTCGCCCTCGAGGAGCTCGTCGCACGCGTCCACGTCGCGTTGCGCCGTGGGGGCGCCGTCGCCGCTCCGAGCGCCCGCCACCAGGTGCACGACCTCGTCCTCGACGAGGACCAGCACCGGGTCTGGCGCGGCGACACCGAGGTCCACCTGACGGCCACCGAGTTCAACCTCCTGCGGATCCTGCTCGTCAACGCCGGCCGCGTCGTCACCCGCGCCCAGATCCTCGACCACGTGTGGCAGTACGACTTCGCCGGCGAGACCGCGATCATCGAGTCCTTCGTCTCGACGCTGCGCAAGAAGGTCGACGCCACCGAGCCCAAGCTCGTCCACACCGTGCGCGGCGTCGGCTACTCCGTCCGGGAGCCGTGATGACGCTGCGCCGGCGTCTCGTCGTCGCCGTCTCGGTGCTCGCCGTCCTGGCCGTCGTCGCGGGCCTGGCGGTGGTCCTCATCCAGCGGGCCTTCCTCGTGGGGCGGCTCGACGCCGAGATCTCGGCCCTGGCCCGCAGCCCGCGCGCGGTGCTGGTGGCGTCGCAGCGCGCCCCCGACACCCTCGCCGCGACGGCGCTCGGGGAGGTGTACGTCGGCCGGCTGACCGCCGACGGCCGGCTCACGACCGTCCTGGCGCCGGAGGCCGACCCGGCCCTGGTCCCCGCCATCGCCCCGGGCGAGACGATCCCGACGCCGCAGGGCCGCGCCACCGAGTCCGGGGTGGCGCGGCGGGTACGAGTGGTCACCGTCCCCCTCGCTGCCGGCCGCGCCCAGGCCGTCATCGCGATCCCGACGACCTCCGCGGACGTCACGACCCGGCGCCTCGCGGTCACCCTCCTGCTCACCGGACTCGTCGTCGCCGGCTTCGTCGGGCTCCTCCTCACCTGGGTCGACCGGCTGGGGCTGCGTCCCATCGCCGAGATGACCGCCGCTGCCGACGCCATCACCGCGGGGGACACCGACGCCCGGGTGCCTCCGGGACCGCGCGGCACCGAGGCGGCCCGGCTCGGGGAGGCGCTCAACACCATGATCGACGCGACGACGGCCACGAACGAGCGGATGCGGCGCTTCGTCGCGGACGCCTCGCACGAGCTGCGCACGCCGCTGACGACGGTCGGGGGGTACGCGGCGCTGCACGCGGCCCGACCCCCCGGCCCGCTCGACGCGTCGGGGCGCGCCGACGTGGACGACGCGATGCGCCGGATCGAGGACGAGGCCGCGCGGATGCGCCGGCTCGTCGACGGACTGCTCGACCTCACCGGCCTGGAGTCCCCGGACGCGCTGCGCCGCACCCCGGTCGACCTCGTCCCGCTGCTGCGCGACGTCGTCTCCGACCTGCGCGTCGTCGCTCCCGAACGCGAGGTGACCCTCGACGCCCCGGACTCCGCCGTCGCCACCGTCGACCGCGACCGGGTGGTCCAGGCCGTCGTGGCCCTGACCGCCAACGCGGTGCGACACACTCCGGCCGGCACCCCGGTGGAGCTGCGGCTGGCGACGTCGCCGGGACGGGCGCGGATCGAGGTGGCCGACGCGGGCCCGGGCATCCCGCCCGAGCACCTCCCCCACCTCCTCGAACGGTTCTACCGGGTCGACCGCTCGCGCTCGTCGGGCAGCGGCGGGTCCGGGCTGGGGCTCGCCCTCGTCGACGCGATCGCCCGCGCGCACGGCGGTCGCGTCGGGGTCGACTCCGGCCCGGGCCGGGGCACCGTCGTCACGCTCGACCTCCCGGTCTGACCCTGTGGATGGAGTCGGCGGATGTCGCCGGCTCCACGTACGGTGGGGTGTTCGGGGTCGCCGGTACCGGGCCGGTGGCGTGCGTTGGGTCCGAGGAGGTCACCGATGGCTCGAGTCGTCGCCGTCGACCGTCTCGCCGCGCTCACCAACCGCGAGCTCGGCGAGCTCTGCGGCACCGTCACCGTCGCTCGGGGCCTCGCCTACGCCAAGGAGGGCCGCGTCGTCGACGTCGAGCTCTCCCCCGACGGCACCGACGCCACCGGCTGGGTCGGCGGCAGCACCGGGCAGACGTACACGACCCACATCGCGCTGCATCCCACCGAGGAGCCGTCCACCCGCCGCCCGCTGCGCCGGTGGCACAGCCGTTGCTCCTGCCCCGTCTCCGGCGACTGCAAGCACGCCGTCGCGGTGGCGGCGGCGGTCCGCGCGCTCGAGCCCGCCACCGCCGCCCCCGCAGCGGCCCCCACCCCCACGTGGGAGCAGGCACTGGGAGGGGTCCTCGACGACGACGTCCCGGCCGACATCACCCCCGTCGGGCTCCTGCTCGAGCCCGCCACCGTGGCGGGCCGGGCCCGGGCCGGCGAGGGCAGCGGCCGCAGCCAGCTACGCCTGCGCCCGGTGGTGCCGGGTGTGCGCGGTGCGTGGATCCGCACCGGTGTCTCGTGGGAGACCTTCGCGGGCGGCTACTACGGGTTCGGGGCGGTGGCGCTCTCGGACGACCACCGCGACGCTCTCACCGCCGTCGCCGACGCCCACCGCCGCTCGGTCCGGGCGTACGGGTACGGCCGGATGCCCGACGCGATCCTCCTCGACCACCTCGGCTCGGGGTGGGTCTCGCTGCTCCGCGCCGCCGACCGCGCCGGGGTCCGGCTGCTGGCCGACCTCACCGGCCGGGGCCGGGTGGCCTTCGCGCCCGACGCCGCCGAGCTCGTCATCGACATCTCGCCGGCCGACGACGGCGCGCAGCTACGGCCGCACCTCGACCTGCCCGTCGCCCCGGGCACCGACACCCATCTCGTGGGCTCCCCGGCCACCGGCTTCTGGCTCCGCGACGACGACACCCTCGTGCTCGGGGCGCTCGCCGAGCCGCTCGACGCCACCCGCCAGCGACTCCTCGACCTCGGCACCGTCGAGGTCCCCGAGGCCGACTGGGCGCGCTTCACGGTCACCCACCTCCCGGGGCTGCGCCGCAAGGCCCGGGTGCGCAGCCTGTCCCCCGGCCTCGACCTGCCCGAGGCCGTCCCGCCGCGGCTCTCGCTCACCGTCACGGCCGAGCCCGGTCACCGCACGCACCTGCAGTGGGGCTTCCGGTACGGCGGGCCCACCGGGGTGCACGTCGCCCTCGGCTCCGACGACCCCGACCCCATGCGCGACCGCGGCGCCGAACGCCGCCTCGTCGAGGCCCTGCACGCGGTCCCCGAGGTCGCCGGCTTCGAGCCCCTGTGGCAGGTCCTCGCCCAGCAGCCACGCCTCGTGCCCGAGGTCCGCCTCCACGGGTTCGCGACGATCGGCTTCAGCGAGGTACTCCCCGTTCTGCAGCACCTGCCCGACGTCGACGTGACGGTCCTCGGCGAGGTCGCCGACTACAGCGAGGTCGACGAGGCCCCGCTCATCCAGGTCTCCGCCACCGACACCCGCGGCGCAGCCGCCACCGACTGGTTCGACCTCGGCATCTCGGTCACGGTCGCCGGCGAGGACGTGCCGCTCGCGCCGCTCATCGAGGCCCTCGCCCGGGGGCACGAGCACCTCATCCTCGACTCCGGCACGTGGTTCGCCCTCGACCGTCCCGAGCTGGAGTCGCTGCGCCGGCTCGTCGAGGAGGCCCGATCGCTCCAGGACAAGCCGTCGGACCCGCTGCGCATCTCGGCGGTCCACGTCGGGCTGTGGGAGGAGCTCGCGGCCCTCGGCGTCGTCGAGGAGCAGAGCGACCGCTGGCGCTCCACCGTCGGCCGGCTCGTCGACGGCACCGGCGTCGAGCAGGCCGAGCTGCCCGCCGGCCTCGACGCGACGCTGCGGCCCTACCAGATCGAGGGGTTCCGGTGGCTGTCCCTGCTGTGGGACATCGGGCTGGGCGGCGTGCTCGCCGACGACATGGGTCTGGGCAAGACCGTCCAGATGCTGGCGATGGTGCAGCGGGCCTACGAACGCGGCGAGCTCGAGCACCCCGTGCTCGTGGTGGCGCCCACGTCGGTCCTGTCGACGTGGGCGGGTGAGGCGGCGCGGTTCGCTCCCGAGCTGCGCACGGTCGTCGTCGAGCGCACCCGCGGCAAGGAGCGGCGGTCGCTGGAGTCCGCCATCGACGGCGCCCACCTCGTCATCACGTCGTACACGGTCGCGCGCATCGACGAGGCGGCGTGGCGGTCGCGGCCGTGGGCGGCGGTCGTCCTCGACGAGGCGCAGTTCGTCAAGAACCACCAGGCCAAGACGTACCAGGCGGTCCGGCGGCTCACGGCTCGGGCGAAGTTCGCCATCACGGGCACCCCTCTCGAGAACTCCCTCATGGACCTGTGGTCGCTGCTCTCGATCGTCGCTCCCGGGCTCCACCCGCGGCCGGGCGCCTTCAAGGAGCAGTGGGCCACGCCGATCGAGCGCGACGGTGACGCCGACCGCCTCGGCACCCTGCGGCGGCGCATCCGCCCGCTCATGCTGCGCCGCACGAAGGAGGCGGTGGCCACCGAGCTGCCGCCGAAGCAGGAGCAGATCCTCACCGTCGACCTGCACCCCCGGCACCGGGCCGTCTACGACCGGCACCTGCAGCGCGAACGGCAGCGGCTCCTCGGCCTCATCGACGACCTCGACGGCAACCGGATGGCGGTGCTCCGGGCCCTCACGGCCCTGCGGCAGATGGCGCTCGACCCGGCGCTCGTCGACGCCGAGTACGCCGGGCTCGCCACGTCTGCGAAGGTCGACGCGCTCGTCGAGCACGTCACCGAGCTCGCCCAGGAAGGCCACCGGGCGCTGGTGTTCTCGCAGTTCACCGGCTTCCTCGGCATCGTCCGCGAGCGCCTCGCCGCCGAGGGCATCGCCTACGAGTACCTCGACGGACGCACCCGCGACCGGGCCGACCGCATCGCCGCCTTCCGCGAGGGCGAGGCTCCGGTGTTCCTCATCTCGCTCAAGGCCGGTGGCTTCGGTCTCACCCTCACCGAGGCCAACTACGTCTTCGTGCTCGACCCGTGGTGGAACCCGGCGGCCGAGGCGCAGGCCATCGACCGGGCTCACCGCATCGGGCAGACCCAGCCGGTCAACGTCTACCGGATGGTCTCGCGCGACACCGTCGAGGAGAAGGTCGTGGCGCTGCAGGCGCGCAAGCGCGACCTGTTCACCCGGGTCGTCGACGAGGGGGCCGCCATGTCGACGGCCCTGACCGCCGACGACCTGCGCAACCTCCTCTCCGGCTGAGGCGCTCGGGCTCCGGGCCGTCGGGACCTCGCGCGGGGCGGTCAGTCGGGGCGGGTCATGGCCTCCGGGTCGACCCAGCGGTCGTAGTCGTCGTCGGTGACCGCGCCGGAGGCGACGGCCGCCTCGCGCAGCGTCGAGCCGTCCCGGTGGGCCTGCTTCGCGATGGCGGCGGCCTGGTCGTAGCCGATGTGCGGGGCGAGGGCGGTGACGAGCATGAGGTCGGCCTCGAGGTGCTCGGCGATGCGGGCCCGGTCCGCCTCGAGCCCGACGACGCAGTGGTCGGTGAACGAGCGGCACGCGTCCGAGACCAGCCGGACCGACTCCAGCACCGCGTGCGCCATGACCGGGGTGAAGACGTTGAGCTGGAAGTTGCCCTGCGACCCGGCGAAGCCCACCGTGGCGTCGTTGCCGAACACCCGGGTGACGACCATCGTCATCGCCTCGGACTGGGTGGGGTTCACCTTGCCCGGCATGATCGAGGAGCCCGGCTCGTTCTCGGGGATCCGCAGCTCGCCGATGCCGGTGCGCGGCCCGGAGGCGAGCCACCGCACGTCGTTCGCGAGCTTCATGAGCCCGCCGGCCAGCGTTCGTAGGGCGGACGACACCGCGACGAGGGCGTCGTGGGAGGCGAGCTGGACGAACAGGTTGCCGGCCTGGTGGAAGGCCAGCCCGGTCTCGGCGGCGAGGTGCTCGGCCACCCTGGGCCCGAACGCCGCGGGCGCGTTGAGGCCGGTGCCCACGGCCGTCCCGCCGATGGCGAGCGCCAGCACCCGCTCGCCGGCGTACCGGACGTCGGCCTGGGCCTCGCGCAGCTGGCCGGCCCACGCCCCGATCTCCTGCCCGAGGGTCACCGGCGTCGCGTCCTGGAGGTGGGTGCGGCCGACCTTGACGACGTCCGCGAACTCGGCGGCCTTCGCGTCGAGGGCCCCGCACAGGGCGTCGACCGCCGGGTGCAGGCGTTCGGCGAGCTCGAGGGCCACGGCCACGTGGACCGCGGTGGGGAAGGTGTCGTTGCTCGACTGGCTGCGGTTGACGTGGTCGTTGGGGTGCACCGGGTCCTTCGACCCCAGCTGCCCGCCGAGGATCTCGATGGCCCGGTTCGCGACGACCTCGTTGGTGTTCATGTTGCTCTGGGTCCCCGAGCCGGTCTGGAAGACGACGAGCGGGAAGTGGTCGTCGAGGTCGCCGCGGGCCACCTCGTCGGCCGCCTCGACCACGGCCTCCGCCAGGTCCTCGGGCAGCAGGCCCAGGTCGGCGTTGGCGAGCGCGGCGGCCTTCTTGAGCAGCCCCAGCCCGCGCACGACCGGCCGCCCCCACACGAACGTGTCGCGGCCGATGTCGAAGTGCTCGAGGCTGCGCTGGGTCTGCGCGCCCCAGTAGCGGTCGGCCGCCACCTCGACGGGCCCCATCGTGTCGGTCTCGGTCCGGGTCGCCGCCCCGCCGTCCTCGTGCTCGGTCGCCATCACCCCACCGTATGCCCGGCCACCACCAGGTCACGGCTCGGTGACGGAGCGGGGACGCGCGGCGCGACATCCCCGCGACGAGCCCCGCTCTGCGACACTGCGAACCTGCCCATCGCAGCGTCGCGGCCGGCAGCCCGTCGCGACGCGTCCGACCCGGAAGGAGCGCGATGTCGACGGCACCCCTGCCGCGTGACGGCACCGACGACGCCCGGGTCGACGCGCCGACGTTCTGGGCCACCCGGCGCGAGTGGCGCACCGCCCTCGACCTCGCCGCCTCGGCCGTCGCCACCCGGGACCTCGCCGACTGGCCCGCGGGCGACGGCCATCCCGTGCTCGTGATCCCCGGCTTCCTCGCCGGCCCGGAGTCCACCGTCTTCCTCCGCCAGCACCTGCGGCGCCTCGGCTACCGGGCCCACGACTGGCGGCGCGGCCGCAACCTCGGGGTCACCCCGGACCTCACCGCCCACCTCGAGGACCTGCTCCTGGAGCTGTACGACCGGTACGGGCGCCGGGTGAGCGTCGTCGGCTGGAGCGCCGGTGGCATCTACGCCCGCGAGCTGGCCAGGGCGCTTCCGCACTACACCCGCTCGGTCGTCACGCTCGGCAGCCCGTTCCGCGGCCACCCGGTCTCGACCCGGGCCTGGGCGATGTACCGGCTGCTCAACCGGGGCCCGGACAGCGACGCGCTGTTCACCCCCGAGGCGATCGCGGCCCGCGCCGCGCCGCTGCCGGTCCCGACGACGAGCATCTACTCCCGCGGCGACGGCATCGTCGCCTGGCAGTGCTGCGTCGCCGACCCGGCGCCGCACACCGAGAACGTCGAGGTCGGAGCGACCCACCTGGGCTACGGCCACCACCTCGAGACCCTCCGCGTGCTCGCCGACCGCCTCGCCCAGCCCGAAGGCGCGTGGACGCCGTGGGCACCGGCAGCCGAGCCCATCGTCCCGTTCACCCTCGACACCGGCGCCCACGACCAGGCAGGCTGAGCGGGTGGGTCGTCACCGCTGGGCCTCGCCGCTGGACTCCGTGTTCCTCCTGGCCGAGAGCCCGGAGACCCTCATGCATGTCGGGTCCCTCCTGCACTTCTCCTACCCGCAGGGCGAGGACGACACCTTCCTGCGCGACCTCGCCGCCGACCTGCGCGCCGCCCCGGTGGAGCCGCCATGGTCGCTGCGGCTGCAGACCCGGCGGGTCATGCGGCAGCCGATCCACCGGTTCGTCGAGGACACCACGGTCGACATGGGGTACCACGTCCGGCACTCGGCGCTGCCCGCCCCGGGCGGCGAGCGTGAGCTCGGCGTGCTCGTGTCGCGGCTGCACTCGAACCAGGTCGACTTCCGTCGCCCGCCATGGGAGCTGCACCTCATCGAGGGCGTCGGCGCCGGGCGGTTCGCCGTGTACGTCAAGATCCACCACAGCCTCGTCGACGGGTACACGGGGATGCGGTTCCTCCAGCGCGGGCTCACCGAGGACCCCGGCGACCGCGCGCATCCGCACTTCTTCAGCCTCACCCGCCGGCCCCGGGTCGCCGACGCCCCGCCCGAGCCGGTCGGCGACGTCGCCGCCATTCTCGCGAGCGTGTCGGCGTCCCTCACGGCGCTGCCGGCTGTCGCGCGGACCCTGGCCGAGACCCAGATCCGACGCGGCCAGACCTCGACCCGGGCCGTGACGTCGTACCAGGCCCCGATGTCGGTGCTCAACGGGCGCACCGGGCGCTCCCGCCGGTTCGCGACGCAGCAGTACGACCTCGAGCGGCTCCGTGCCATCGCCCGGAGCCGCGGCGTGACCCTCAACGACGTCCTCATGGCGATCTGTGCGGGCGGGCTGCGGCGCTTCCTCGGCGACCTCGACGAGCTGCCCGACCGCCCGCTCATCGCCTTCGTCCCGGTCAACGTGCGCGCCAAGGACAGCGACGGCGGCGGCAACTACGTGGGCGCGACGCTGGTCTCGCTCGGCACCGACATCGAGGACCCGTCGGCACGGCTCTCGGCCATCGCCGCATCCTCGCGCGCGGCGAAGGCGCGGATGCGCGGGATGACCGGGGACGCGGTCATCGCGTACAGCGCGATGCTGCTCGCGCCGGCCGGCCTCCAGGTCGCCCGGGCCATGACCGGGGTGCCGCTGCCGGTGCCGCTGACCCTCAACGTCTGCATCTCGAACGTCCCCGGCCCCACCAAGCCGCTGTACTGGCGGGGTGCGCGGCTGGAGGCGACGTACCCGATGTCGATCCCCGGGCACTCCATGGCCCTCAACATCACGGCGCAGTCGTACGCCGGCACGCTGAACATCGGCTTCGTCGGCGACCGCGAGGCCCTGCCGCACCTCCAGCGCCTGGCGGTCCACACCGGCGAGGCCCTCGACGAGCTGGAGGCGTCCGTCGCCACGGCGTGACCCGGCGGGTCGTGGCCTGCCTCACCCCGACCCCGTCAGTCGACCGCCAGCTCCGAGCGGTCCCGGGACCACAGCGTGTGGAAGGTGCCGTCACGGTCGACCCGCTCGTAGGTGTGCGCCCCGAAGTAGTCACGCAGCCCCTGCACCAGGGCCGCCGGGAGCCGCTCGGCCCGCAGCGCATCGACGTAGGCGAGCACCGACGAGAACACCGGCGCGGGCACTCCCGACCCGACGGCCGCGGTGACGACCCGGCGCAGCGCCGGCAGCCGGTCGGAGACGGCCGCGGCGAACGTCGGGGTGGCGAGCAGGCTCGGCGCGTCCGGGTGCTCCTCGACCGCCTCGGTGATGTCGCCGAGGAGCCGGGCACGGATGATGCAGCCGTCGCGCCAGATCCGGGCGAGGTCGGCCGGGTCCACGTCCCAGCCCTGCTGCTGCGAGCCCTCGCGCACCATGTCGAGGCCCTGGGCGTACGACACGACCTTCGCCGCGTACAGGGCCTGCCGGAGGTCATCGACGGTCACGGCGCCGCCGGGAGGCTCCTCGCCGAACTCCAGGGCCTCGCGGACCGCGGTGCGGCGGGCCGTGTCGCCCGAGACGGCGCGCGCCATCGTCGCCTCCGCGATCCCGGTGACGGGCACCCCGAGGTCGAGGGCCGTCTGCACCGTCCAACGCCCGGTCCCCTTCTGCTCGGCGACGTCGCGGACGACGTCGACGAACGGACGCCCGGTCCGGGAGTCGGTGTGCGCGAGGACCTCGGCGGTGATCTCGACGAGGTAGGACTCCAGCTCGGTGCCGTTCCACGCCCGGAAGGTGTCCGCGATCGCCTCGGGGTCCAGGCCGGCGGGGCCCCGCAGCAGGTCGTAGGTCTCGGCGATGAGCTGCATGTCGGCGTACTCGATGCCGTTGTGCACCATCTTCACGAAGTGGCCCGACCCGTCGGGGCCGATGAGGGTGCAGCAGGGCTCGTCGTCGACGTGGGCGGAGATGATCTCGAGGAAGGGCCCGAGCTCGCCGTAGGTGTCGCCGTCGCACCCCGGCATGATCGACGGGCCCTCGAGCGCGCCGACCTCGCCGCCGGAGACGCCGACCCCGGCGAACCGCACCCCCTTCTCGGCGAGCGCGTCGTGGCGGCGCACGGTGTCGCGCCAGTAGGCGTTGCCGGCGTCGGCGACGATGTCGCCCTCGTCGAGCAGCGGGAGGAGCTCGTCGAGGACGGCGTCGGTCGAGACACCGGCCTTGACCATGACGAGGATCCGGCGCGGGCGCTCGAGCGACGCCACGAGCTCCTCCATCGAGCGGGCGAGCGTGAAGTCACCCTCGTGGCCGAACTCCTCGACGAGGGCCTCGGCCCTGCTCGTCGTCCGGTTGTGGACCGCGACCCGGAAGCCGTTGCGGGCGAGGTTGCGGGCGAGGTTGCGGCCCATGACGGCGAGCCCCGTCACGGCGATCTGCGCGGTGCCCTCGGTCGCTGCGGTGTCCGGCACGTCGTCTCCTGTCGTCGGGTCGGGCCTTCGGGGGGGCCAACGCACGGCCCGGTCACATCCATCCCTGGGGGTGGGACCGGATCGTGGGGGCGGAACCGTCACCGACGCGAGCCGCGTGCGACGCCCGGTGCGGCGTGCGGCCTCCGGAGCGGAGACTCAGGTGTGGGCGAGGTCGACCAGGACCGCCTCGGCCACGCGGTGACCCGACACGAGCGCCCCCTGGATGGAGGCGGTGTCACGGTGGTCACCGGCGACGTAGACCCCCTCCGCGACCCGCGCGGGGGCGGCGGCCCGCAGGGGGGCGGGCTGGGCCGGGAGCGCGTCGTGGATGTCGTCGCGCCGGATCGTCCGCCACCCCCGGGTGGACACCCCGAAGGCCTCTCCTGCCTGGCGCCGGACGTCGTCCTCCGCGGGGTCGACCCCGCCGCCGAGCAGGGTCGTCACCTCGACGAGGTGGCTGCCCGCCGGGGCGTACGAGGGCACGGCGTTGCTCACGACGGCCGCGTTGACCATGGGCCCGCGGCGCCGGCCGTCGACGACGATCCGGTCGGAGCGGGTGGGGGCCTCGTCGGCGGCGAACCACCAGGTGCGCAGCCCCCGGGTCACCGGCGCCGGAACCTCGACGAGACCCGCGACCGCCTCCGGGCCGACCGCGACGACCACCGCGCGGGCGGTGTGCGTCGTCCCGTCCAGGCACTCCACGGCCGGCTCCCGGCCCGGGCGGAGCCCGACGACCCCGGTCGACAGCCGCAGGTCCGGGCCACCCGGGCGGCGCCGGGCCCGGTCGGCCAGCCACTCGGGCAGCGCCTGGATGCCGCGGGCCGGCAGCCCCGGCACCCCGAGCGCGAACATCCGCACGAGGAGCCGGACGAACGCCTCGGACGTCTCGCCGCGGTCCTCGGCGACGACTCCCGCGAGGAACGGCTCGAGGACCTCCTCGCGAAGGGGGCCGACGACGCCCGCGGCGTCCAGCCCCTCGCGCACGGTCCGGTCGGGGCCGGTCACGACCCGGCGAGGGGTCAGCAGGGCCGGGGCGGCCCACCGGGCCACGGCCGCGACCGAGGCCGGGGTGAGCAGCCCGCTGCGCAGGGTGGCCGGGATGCGCCGGGGGTCACGCAGCGGATGCGCGAGCTCGACGAGACCGCGGTCGCGGCGCACGAGCAGACCGGCACCGAAGGGCCGCAGGGCGAGGTCGTCGACGTCGACCCAGCGCCGGACCGCCGGATAGGCGGGGTTGAGCACCTGGAAGCCCCGGTCGAGGAGGAACCCGTCGACCTCGTCGGTCCGCTGCCGCCCCCCGACGACCGGCTCCCGCTCGAGCAGCAGGACGCCGCGTCCCGCCTCGGCGAGGCGGTCGGCGCAGCGGAGCCCGGCCAGGCCGGCTCCGATGACGATCACGTCGGCGTCCACGGACTGACCCTAGGCGCAGCGGCCGAAGCAGGGCACCCTGGATCGAGGGCGTCCTCGCCTGTCTAGGCTCTGCGGACGCCGTAGCGGCCTCTGGTTGAATCGAGGCCCGAGACAGGACGGAGCAGGGCTTTCATGAGTGCCGAGGTCACCGCGTTCGAGGTGCACACGAGACCCGGTCGGTTGCGGGTCGAGGACACTCTCCGCGGGGTCGACTCCGTGCTCGACGCCGCGCTCGAGTCGCTCGGCGGGCTGCTCGAGGAGGCCGGCGTCCGCCGCAGCGGCGACCACTCGGAGCCCGGCCCGCTGCACGTCGACCTCGTGCGCGAGCTCGCCGGGCAGCTCGCGAACCCCGGCAAACGGATCCGGCCGCGCCTGGCCCACTGGGGCTGGGCCCTCGCGGGCGACGCGGACGCCACCAGCTGGCGTTCCCTCGTCCGGGTCGGTGCCGCCCTGGAGCTGCTCCACCTCTTCGCCCTCGTCCAGGACGACGTCATGGACCGCTCCGAGACCCGCCGGGGCCGCACCGCGCTGCACGTCCAGGCCGGGCGCCGCCACCGCAGCGCCGACGGCCTCGGTGACCCCGCGCTGTTCGGCGACAGCGTCGCGGTCCTCGTCGCCGACCTCGCGCTCAGCGAAGCGGCCAGCCTCGTCGCGCCGCTGCCCGCGCCGGTCCGTCGGGTCTGGCGGCTCATGACCGTCGAGCTCGTCGACGGCCAGCTCCTCGACATCACCCACACCGCGGGCCGCGGCCGCGACGTCCCGACGTCCCGCCGCATCGCCCGCTTCAAGAGCGGCCGGTACACGATCACCCGCCCCCTCGAGCTGGGCGCCGCCGTGTCGGGGGCCGACCGCGCCCACGTCGACCGGCTCGTCGCCTGGGGCGACCTCGTCGGCGACGCCTTCGCGGTGCGCGACGACGTGCTCGGCGTGTGGGGCGACCCCGCCGTCACGGGCAAGCCCGCCGGCGACGACCTCGGCTCCGGCAAGCCGACCATCCTGCTCAGCTGGGCCCACGAGATGCTGGCCTCCAGCGACCGGCCCCTGCTGGCGGCGTGTGACGACGGCACCCTCGACGCCGACGGGGTCCGGGCCCTGCAGGCCGCGATGGCCGGGGCCGGGGTCCGCGAGCGCGCCGAGCAGGAGATCACCGCCCTCGCCGAGCGAGCCCTGGCGGGCCTGCCCGAGCTCGGTGGCGACGCCGCAGCCGCGACCGCACTCGACGACCTCGTCCGCTCGATCGCCTGGCGGTCGGCATGAGGGTCGTCGTCGTCGGCGCCGGGCTCTCGGGCCTCGCCGCCGCGTGCCACCTCACCGCCGCCGGGCACGACGTCACTGTCCTCGAGCGCGACGACGTCGTCGGCGGGCGCGCGGGGCTGCTGCGGCTCGGCGACTTCAGGATGGACCCCGGCCCCGTCGTCATGACGATGCCCGAGCTGCTGCACGCCCCGATCCGCGCCGTCGGCGGCGACCCCGAGGTGCTCGCCCCGATGCGGCGGCTCGACCCGGCGTACCGCGCGGTCTACGCCGACGGGTCCGAGCTGCTCGTGCGCGCCGACATGGCCGACCTGCGTGAGGAGATCCGCCGCCTCTCCGGCGAGCGCGACGCCGCGGCCTTCGACCGGTTCCTCGACTGGCTCGAGGAGCTGCACGAGGTCGAGTTCGACACCTTCATCGACCACAACTTCGACTCCCCTCTCGACCTCGTCCGCTCGCCGCTCACCGCGGCGCGGCTGCTGCGGCTCGGCGGCCTCGGGGCGCTCGGGCCGAAGGTGGCCTCGTTCTTCGACGACGACCGGCTCGTGCGCATCTTCGGCTTCCAGGCGCTCTACGCCGGGGTGGCGCCGGCGGCGGCGCGGGCGGTCTTCGCGGTCATCACGTACATGGACACGGTGCGCGGCGTCTACTACCCCGAGGGCGGGATGCACGCCGCTCCCCGGGCGATGGCCACGGCCTTCACCGACGCCGGCGGCTCGGTCCACCTCGGGGTCGAGGTCGCCGAGGTGCTGCGCCGCGGCGACGGCGCCGTCGCCGGGGTCGCGACCGCCGACGGCACCCGCATCGCGGCCGACGCCGTCGTCTGCACCGTCGACCTGCCGGTCGTGTACGACCGCCTCCTGCCGGGCGTTCCGGCCCCCCGGGTGGTCCGGCGGGGCGACTACTCGCCGTCGGCGGTCGTGTGGCACCTCGGTGTCCGCGGCACCCCCGGCCCGCAGGTCGGCCACCACAACATCCACTTCGGGCGCGAGTGGGACACCGCCTTCGAGGCTCTCATCGACCGCGGCGAGCTGATGCCCGACCCGTCCCGCCTCGTCACGGTGCCGACGGTCACGGACCCGAGCGCCGCCCCCGACGGGTGCTCGACCCTCTACGTCCTGGAGCCGGTGCCGCACACCGGGTCCGGCATCGACTGGGACCGCGAGTCCGGGCCGATGCGCGACCGGTTGCTCGCCTTCCTCCAGACGGCCGGCTACCCCACCGACATCGTCGAGGAGCGCCTCGTGACCCCCGTCGACTGGGAGGCGCAGGGCATGCACCTCGGCACCCCGTTCGCCCTCGCCCACACCTTCACCCAGTCCGGGCCGTTCCGCCCCGCGAACATCGACCGGCGCGTCCCGGGGCTCGTGTTCGCCGGGTCGGGCACGACGCCCGGGGTCGGCATCCCGATGGTGCTCGTCAGTGGCAAGCTCGCCGCCGAACGGGTGCAGCAGTACGCCGGCGCCGCACGACCCGCCCCTCGGTCCACGGCCCGGGTCGCGCCGTGAGCGCCCCGGCCGACCACCTCGCCGCCGGGTACGCCCGATGCGCGCGGGTCACCCGCGAGCACGGCACGACGTACTACTGGGGCGCCCGGCTGCTGCCGCGCGACGACCGCCGCCACGTCTTCGCCGTCTACACCCTGGCCCGGCTCGCCGACGACATCGTCGACCTCGCCGGCCCCGACCCGGGGCCCGAGACCGCGGCCGCGCTCGACGCGTTCGAGGACCGCTTCCACGAGGCCGTCGCCGCCGGGACCTCCGAGGACCCGGTGCTCGCGGCCGTCGCGACGACCGTCCGGGAGCGCGCCATCCCCGACGAGTGCTTCACCCGCTTCTTCGGCGCGATGCGCACCGACCTCACCCGGCGCACCTACGAGACGTGGGACGACCTGCTCGGCTACATGGACGGCAGCGCCGCCGTCATCGGCGAGATGATGCTGCCGGTCCTGCACCCCAGCGTCGACGCCCTGGCCCCGGCCCGGGCCCTCGGCCTGGCCTTCCAGCTCACGAACTTCCTGCGCGACGTCGGCGAGGACCTCGACCGCGGCCGGGTGTACGTGCCGCAGGAGGACCTGCGCCACTTCGGGGCCGACCCGCAGGCCCGCGTCGCGACACCCGAGTGGCGCGCCCTCATGGCCTTCGAGATCGAGCGCAACCGGCGCCTCTACCGGGAGGCCGACGCGGGGCTCGCCGCCCTGCCGCCGGCGTCCCGCCGGTGCGTCGCCACCGCCCGGGTGCTGTACGCCCGCATCCTCGACCGCATCGAGGCCGCGGACCACGACGTCTTCGCCGAGCGGGCCCGGGTGCCGACCCGGGCGAAGGCGGCGCTCGCGACCCGGATGGTGCTGACCCGTGACCCGCTGCGGCTCGTCGGCCGGGACCGAGCCGCCGAGCGCGCCGATCTCGGGTGGGTCTCCGACGACGACGTGGTGCTCGTCGACGCCGACGGCGCCTCCGTCGGGACGGCCCCGAAGTCTGCCGTCCACCACGACGCGACCCCGCTGCACCTCGCGTTCTCGTGCTACGTCGTCGACGACGCGGGCCGGCTCCTGGTCACGACCCGGGCCGCGAGCAAGCCGAGCTTCCCCGGCGTCGTGACGAACACGGTGTGCGGGCACCCGCGCCCGGGTGAGCCCCTGGACGAGGCCGTGCGGCGCCGGGCCCGCTCCGAGCTCGGCGTCGACGTCACCGACGTCCGGCTCGTCCTGCCCAACTTCCGCTACCGCGCGCTCATGGCCGGCGTCGCCGAGAACGAGCTGTGCCCCGTGTTCGTGGCCCGGGCCGCCAGCGGGGCGACGGCTCCCGACCCCGAGGAGGTCGACGACCTGGCGTGGGTGCCGTGGGCGGACTTCTGCGCCGAGGTCCTCGCCGGACGGCGGACCGTCTCCCCGTGGTGCGCCGAGCAGGTGCCGGAGCTCGCCGCGCTCGGCCCCGTCCCGCTCGCCTGGCCGACCGCCGACCGCACCGAGCTCCCGCCGGCGGCCGTGCTGAGCCATCCGGTCGAGGCGGGCTGAGGCGGCCGTGGACGACCGGTACCAGTACCTGCTGCTCATGGCCGGGTGCGTGGCCATCACCCTGCCCCTGGAGTTCGTGCTCCGCGCCCGGGTGTACCGGCGCCCGGTGCGGCTGCTCGCGGCGCTGCTGCCCGTCGTCGCGCTCTTCGTCGCCTGGGACGTGCTCGGCATCGTCCGGGAGCACTGGACGTACAGCGAGCGCTACACGACCGGGATCCTGCTGCCGCTGGACGTCCCGCTCGAGGAGCTCGTCTTCTTCGTCGTCATCCCGATCTGTGGGCTGCTGACCTTCGAGGCCGTCGGCACGGTCCTCGGCTGGGTCCGCCGGTGGCGGGGGCAGGATGCCTGAGTACACCGTCCTGGCCGCCGTGTCGGTGCTGGCCACCGTTGCGGCGGAACGCTTCTGGCTGCGCACCGGCGTCTTCCGCACGGCGCGGTACTGGGTGGCGATGGCGATCGTCTTCGCCTTCCAGGTGCCGGTCGACGGCTGGCTCACCAAGCTGTCGGCACCCGTCGTCATCTACGACGAGAGCCAGACCATCGGGGTGCGGGTGCCCTGGGACATCCCCGTCGAGGACTACCTCTTCGGGTTCAGCATGGTCACCCTGACGATCCTGCTCTGGGTTCGCCGCGGCCGACGACACGAGGAGGTGGCCGGATGACCGGCCAGGACTGGGTGCTGGCGGACGCGTTCGACCGCGCGGCCCCGACGTACGACGCGATGGTCGCCCTGTCGCCGGGGTACCACGACCAGCTGCGGACGGCGGCCGAGGCGCTCGTCGGCCGGATGCCACTCGCCTCCGGCGGTCGCCCGGCGGCGGTGCTCGACCTCGGCTGCGGCTCGGGCGCGTCGACCCGGGCGGTGCTCGAGGCGTGGGCTGCCGCCGGGCGGGACCCGGCCACGCTCGAGGTCACCGGGGTCGACGCCTCCCAGGGGATGGTCGACCAGGCCCGCGCCAAGACGTGGCCCGGGGGGGTCGACCTCGTCGTCGCCGATGCCGTGACGCACCTGCGGACGCTGCCGGACGCCTCGGTCGACGGCGTGCTGGGCGCCTACCTCCTGCGCAACGTGCCCGACCGGGCCGAGCTCGTCGCCGAGGTGGGGCGGGTGCTGCGCCCCGGCGGGGCGTTCACCGTCCACGACTACTCCGTGGCCGGCAGCGTCCGCGCCCGGGCGATCTGGGCGGCGGTCTGCCACGGCATCATCATCCCCCTGGCCGCCGTCAAGCGGTCGGACGTGCCGCTGCACCGGTACCTGTACACGAGCGTGCGCGACTTCGACTCGGTCGAGCGCATCTGCGGGCGCCTGCAGTCCGCCGGGCTCGTCGACGTCCGCCACCGCTCCTACCCGGGGTGGCAGGACGGCGTCGTCCACACGGTCGTCGGGAGCGCGCCCGCGTGACGCCCTGGCCACGCACGCCCCGCTACCGACCGGGCCGTGACCCCCGGGCGGTGTTCCACCCGGCTCCCGAGCCGGCCGGGGACGCGAGTGACCGGGTACCGGCCGACGAGCGGCACGTCGTCGTCGTCGGGGGCGGCATCGCCGGGCTGACGGCTGCGCTCGGGCTCGCCGAACGGGGGGTCCGGGTCACCCTGCTCGAGCGGTCCGAGCGGCTCGGCGGACGGGTGGCGTCCTGGCCGGTGACCCTCGCGGACGGCAGCCCGTCGCACATGAGCCGCGGCTTCCACGCGTTCTTCCGGCAGTACTACAACCTGCGGGCCGTGCTGCGGCGCACCGACCCCGCGCTGGACCGGCTCCGGCCCCTGGCCGACTACCCGCTCGTGCGGGAGGGCGGCGTCGCCGACTCCTTCGCCGGCATCCCCCGCACCCCGCCGTGGAACCTCGCGGCGTTCGTCGCCCGCAGCCCCAGCTTCGACCTCGCCGGGCTGCGCGGAGTCGACGTCGAGCAGGCGCTCGGGCTCCTCGACGTCGACTTCCCCGCGACGTTCGCCGAGCTCGACGGGGTGAGCGCGGCCGAGCTGCTCGACCGGCTCCGCTTCCCCGAGGACGCCCGCCATCTCGCGCTCGAGGTCTTCGCGCGCAGCTTCTTCGCCGAGCCGAGCGACTTCTCGGGCGCCGAGCTGCTGGCGATGTTCCACCTGTACTTCGTCGGATCGGCCGAGGGACTGCTCTTCGACGTCCCGCGCGACGACTACGACAGCACCCTGTGGGGCCCGCTCGGGGCGCACCTGCACGACCTCGGCGTCGAGGTCCGCGTGGGCCGGGAGGTCACGACCGTGCTCGACGGCACCGGCGGCCGGCTCGTGGCGCACCACCGGCAGGCCGGGGGCGGGAACACCGGCGAGGTGCTCGACGCGGACGCCGTCGTCCTGGCGCTCGACCCCGTGGGGCTGCGCGAGGTCGTGGCCGGCTCCCCGCGGCTCGGCGGGTCCGGCGATGCCGGGCGAGCGTGGCGCGGGCAGGTGGCCGAGGTGCGGTCGGCTCCGGCGTTCGCCGTGTGGCGGCTCTGGCTCGACGGGCCGGTGCGGGCCGACCGGCCGCCGTTCCTCGGCACCAGCGGGTACGGCCCGCTCGACAACGTCTCGGTCCTGGAGCGCTTCGAGGACCATGCCGCCGGCTGGTCCGCGGTGCACGGCGGGTCGGTCGTCGAGCTGCACGCGTACGCGGTCCCCGAGGGCACGGGCGAGACCGACCTGCGGGAGCGGATGCGGGCGGCGCTGCACCGCATCTACCCCGAGACGGCCCGGCTCGTCGCGGTCCACGAGGAGTGGCTCGTCGAGCAGGACTGCGTCCTCGTGGGGCTGGAGCCCTGGGCGACACGGCCCGGGGTCGCGACCCCCGACCCGCGACTGGCGCTGGCCGGCGACGCGATCCGCTGCGACCTACCGGTGGCCCTCATGGAGCGCGCGGCGACGACGGGCTGGCTCGCCGCGGACCGCCTCCTCACCGGCTGGGGCCTCCCCGGTCACGGCGTGTGGTCGGTGCCGCTCACCTCACGCCTCGGCCGGTTCCCGGCCCTGGCCCGCCGCGGCATCCGGGCAGCCCGCGCTGCCCGTCGCCCGGGTCAGCCCTCGGAGTCGGCGCCGTGACGTCCCGCAGCGCGGAGCACGGCCAGGACGGCGAGTGAGACGAGGGGGTTGCTGCGCCGCCGCCCCGACGGCCCCCAGTCGGCGTAGCTGCCGCGGCTGACGACGTGGTCGGAGGTGACCGTGGTCGGGGCCTCCAGCGGGAACCCGCCGTCGGGCTGCCGCTTGGACTCGAGCAGGTCGAGCGCGTCGGAGCAGCCGGTGTCCCCGAGGCGCCCGAGGTCCGCCATCACCTGCAGCGCGAACAGCACGTCGAAGAACTGGATCGGGTAGTGGATCCGGTCCGGGCCCGGCGTGCCGGCCCAGTCGGGCACGATCAGGGTGCCGTCCGAACGGTGCCACAGCAGGCGCCGCGGCATCATCAGATCCGCCACCCGCTGCGCCGCCCGCAGCGCCGGGGCGTAGTCGTGGGCCTTCCCGTACGCCCACAGCCCGCGGGCCGGGATCAGCGACTCCTGGAAGGAGGAGTGGGCGGCCTCCGGACGCTTGTCGCAGTTCCAGCCGCCGTCGGGCCACTGCCAGCCGATGAGCCGGTCCACCGCCTCCCGCGTCCGGTCCTCCTCCAGCCCGAGCCGCACCGAGTACCAGATCGCGTTGCCGTCCATCGAGGCGCAGTGCCGGACCCGGTCCTCCTGACCGGGGTGGACGGCGGTCGACGGCGGCTCCAGGAAGTGCGTCGAGAACAACCAGTCGTGGACTCGGCCGACCAGAGGTCGCAGGCGTTCGTCGCCCTCCGGGTGCTCGATCATCGCCAGGCAGGTCAGCGTCCAGTGCGGGCCCTGCCACTTGCGGTAGGTGTGGTGCAGGGTCTTGGGGTCCTGCTCCAGGACCCGCAGCAACGCCGCCGACATCGTCGAGCCGCCGATCCGGTCCCGCATCGACCGGGCCGTCGCCGAGTCGGGGTCCTGCCCGCTCAGCAGACTCGCCTGGTAGGCGAGGACGGGGTCGGCGGAGGCGGCCAGCCGCTCGACCAACGACCCGGACTCGGCGAGCCGTCGGGCTCTGGCCTCCTCGGGCGCGCCCATACCGAATCGTAGCCGCGAGCGCCCCGGCGTACGGTGAGCAGATGTCCGATCCCGCCACAGTCCGCCAGCTGCGACTGGTCGTCTCCACCCCCGATGCCGAGGCGGCCGTGGCGTTCTTCCGCGACGTCCTCGGCATGCCCCAGGAGGAGGCTTTCGACGGCCCGGACGGTGCTCGCGTCACCATCCTGGACGCCGGTCGGGCCACGCTCGAGATCGCCAACCCCGCCCAGCAGCGGTACATCGACACCGTCGAGGTCGGCCGACAGGTCGCCGGAGCCTGGCGGGTGGCTCTGGAGGTCGACGACGCGATCGCCGCGAACGAGGCGGCGGTCGACGGCGGAGCAGCGCCCGTGGCCCCGCCGACCCGCACCCCGTGGGACTCGGTCAACGCCCGGCTCGACGCGCCTGGCGGCATCCACCTGACGCTCTTCCAGGAGCTGGGCGCCCAGGACTGAGCCGAGCGGGCCGCACGTCACCGGCCCGCACGCGTATCTCCGCGGCTCGGCCGCCCTCCTGTCGGGTGACACCAAGGAGGAGCCATGACCACAGATGACCCGTTCAAGGGCCTGGCGGCCGACGAGGACGAGTTCGACGTCGTCCACGAGGCGGTCCTGACCGGCGGCGAGCTGGCCCGGTACGGCGCCACGCGACTGCCGGACGACGTTCGACACCGTGAGAAGGACGTCGAGGACAAGTGCGCCGACGAGCCGGCGGTCGAGCCCGTCGACCACAAGGACCCGGCGTCGAAGATCCACCCTCTCCTGCGGGAGTGGAGGGGCAAGCGCGACAGCGACGCGATCGAGACGGTCGTCGTCACCTTCCGGGACGAGCTGGCGATGCCGCGCTTCCCCGAGCCCGACGTGGACCAGCCTCGCGACTGCTGCGACAACACGCGTGAGCTCGAGCGGGCGGATGCGCTCGCCGACGCCGTGCGGCGCCGACGCGCGGACGACTACCAGCAGCTCACCGAACGCCTCGGACGCGTCGACGCGAAGGTGACCGACACCTTCTGGCTGATCCGCGGCGTCCAGGCCCGGATGCCGTTGGCCGGCATCGAGGCCCTGGCCGAGGACGAGGAGGTCCTCTACATCGAGCCGGACGACACCGAGGACGCCCCTCCGCAGGACGACGTGGTGGACGGGAGGCGGGACATCGTCTCCGACCCCTACTTCGGTCTCGGCCTCACCAGCGGGTGGATCGGGCTGCTCGACACCGGGGTCCGACGGAGCCACGTGCTGTTCAACTCACCGTCGCACATCGACTTCATGCGTGACTGCGTGAACGGAGGGGCCGACTGCAACACCGGCACCGCGCTCAACCCCGCCGACGACTGCTGGAACCACGGCACGTCGAGCGCCGCCATCATCACCGCCAACACCCGGCAGGGCGACGCCTTCCGCGGGGTCACCGGGATCACCCTGGACAGCTGGAAGGTCTACCCGAGCTCGGTCGACGCCGCCGGAAACTGCAACGGCTTCCTCAACGTCACGGCCGCCGTCCGCGGCTTCGAGAACGCGGTCCGGGTGCTCGACCGGGTGATCGTGGCCGAGATGCAGGGATCCGGCGACGACCGCAGCGCCATCGCGGTGGCCGCCGACAACGCCTTCGACGCGGGCGCCGTCGTCATCGCCGCGAACGGCAACAACGGGCCGGGCGCCTCCACCGTCAACGTCCCGGCCAACGCCCACAAGGCCCTCGGGGTCGGGAACTTCGACGTGCAGTCGGGCACCCAGGTGGCGAGCCAGAGCCGGGGCCCGGCACCCGACGGTCGCTTCAAGCCCGACATCCAGGCCCCCACCAACACCGAGACGGCGAGCAACGCCTCCGACACCGCGCGCCGCGTGTTCGGCGGGACCAGCGGGGCCACCCCGTACGCCGCCGGTGCCGCCGCGCTGCTGCGCAACTGGCTGCGTCGGCCGACCGGCTCGATCGACCCGGGTCAGGTCTACGCCCAGATGATCCTGTCGGGCCAGAACCCGTACCCCTTCAGCAACACCGAGGGGGCCGGCCCGATCGAGCTGCCGACGAACGGGGTCGCCTGGTGGGGCAAGGTCACCGTGCGCGACGGCGAGAACGTCGACATCCCCCTCACCGTCAACGCCGAGAGCGCCAACACCCTCGATGCCGCCCTGTGGTGGCCCGAGGGCGGTGTCCGCATCTTCGGCTTCCAGCTCGACTGGCACAGCGACGTCGACCTCCACCTGATCGACCCCTCGGGGTCGACGCGGGCGTCGAGCATCTCGATCCCCAGCGTCTTCGAGCGGGCGCGGGTCGGCGGGCGCATCGCCAACGGCACCTGGAAGCTGCGGATCCGGGGCTACCGGGTCCCGTCGGTGGTGCCTACCGTGTACTGGGCAGCCCACGTTCGCACCCGGTGAACGGCTGT
The DNA here is from genome assembly GCA_963815545.1 of uncultured Actinomycetota bacterium. GTDB lineage: Bacteria > Actinomycetota > Actinomycetes > Actinomycetales > Dermatophilaceae > Phycicoccus. Next base: position 17,609 of record CAWFGY010000003.1, on the reverse strand, counting down.
CCCGAGGACCCATGAGCGAGAGCTGGTACGACGAGCGGACCGAGCCCGAGCAGTCCGTCTCGGGTGTGCTGAGGGCGGCCCCTGCCCTCAGCACACCCGGCGGTCGGGACCGGTTGCCGTACCGCCTACTCGTCGCCGGGCACGCCCTCCCCGTCTACGGTCCGGCCGTCGAGGACCGCCTCGACCGGCTGGTCGACCAGCACGTCGAGCTGGTCGGCAAGGTCGTCGACCTGTCGGCGGAGGGCTTCGGCCCGGAGCTGTGGGTCCGCTCCCTCGGCTGAACCACGGCCGCGGGTCCGGCCCGGACTGCCGCGCCGCCGGGCGCGCGGTCCGTCGGATGCCGGCTGGGGCCCAGCCCCGCGTCGCGTAGGGTCGACAGCAGTTCGACCCGCACGGGACGCACGCCCGCGTCGGGGCATCGACTCCGGACGTCGCGAGGTGTCCGACGGGAGCGAGGACGACCATGACGGCTCGGTACGAGGGCGACATCGAGATCGACTGCAGCATCGAGGACGTGAAGCGGTCCGTCGCGGACCTCGGAACGCACTACGTGGGGGTCGTCAGCCGCATGCCGGGGCTGTCGTCCGTCGAGCTCGTCGACCAGTCGGCGGACTCGGTGACGATCACGACGAACGAGGGGACGATGCGCAGGACGAACATCGTCACCACCATCGACGCCGACCGCGTCGTCATCGAGCTCGACGAGGAGTACGAGGCCGGGTCGAAGGTGACCGCCACCTCACACTTCCGTGACGAGTTCGCCGCCCGTGAGTCGGGCGTCACCCTGCGGATGGTCGTCAGCGACGTCCGAGCCTCGGGTTTGCTGGGCTTCCTGTACCGCACCTTCGGCGTCTCCAGGACGGGCCCGGCCTTCCTCCACGCGAACGCGGAGCACCTCGGCCGACGCTCGAGCGAGGCCTGAGCACTCCGGCTCAGCGACCCCGGTCGGCCGCGTCCCGGCGTCGCATCTCGTAGCGACGGGCGGCGTACTCGAGGTCGTCGGCCCACAGCTGCGTCGCCGAGGCCCGCATCCCGACCCGGACGAGCCGCGCCACCCGCCGGGCGACCGCGAAACCCACCCGGTCCGAGGTCGCGACGATCGCCTCCGTCATCACGGTGCGGGCCGGGTGCACCCCGGGCTCGGTGAGCGGCGTCGCATGCGTCTCGACGACGCTGCCGATGCCCTCGCCGTCGGTGATCGTCATGACGATGGTGTGCGAGTCGGGACAGGTGAACTCGGCCCGGACCGGCACCGCGAAGGTCCGGCCCAACCGGTACGCGACGTCCAGGACGAGACGGTCGTCGGACGACGCGTCGTCGTCGACCCGCAGGTCGCTGAACGCGTACGGGTGCAGCCAGGCCCCGTGCCAGGGGTCGAGCCGGTTGGCCATGATGTCGCGGGGTTCGCACGTCGCGGCGAGCGAGATGACCGACGCGATGGACCCCTCGGGCCGTGGGCGCGCCGCGAGCACCGGACGGTCGGTGGGTTCGGCGCCCTCCTCGACCGGCCCGAGCCGCACCCAGACGAGCACCCCGTCGTCGTGCGCGGCGTAGGTGTGCCACGGCGGGTCCGTGTCGCGGCCGAGGGGCATCCCGTGCCACCGGCACAGCACGGTCCCGTCGACGACGTCGCAGTCGTGGAGCCGGGCCCCGAGGTGTGGGCAGGCGCCAGGGCCCGCGAGCAGGGACCCGTCGGCGTCGCGCCACAGCGCGACCTCGCGCCCGGCCACGGTCCGCATGATCGACCGTGCCGTCGGCACCTCCGTGGACGCACCGGCGACGAGCCAGCCGTGGGTCGGTCGGCGCAGGGCCGCGGCCAGCGCCCGCTCGATCCGGGCCGGCTTCGCCTGGCGCCACGTGCCGCGCAGGTGGGCCGGCGTCGTCTGGGGGAGGTACCGCACCGGGATGCGACGGCGCACGTCCTCGCGCCAGGACCGGTCGACGCGCAGCAGGCTCACCCCGCCACGCTAACCCCGTCACCGTCGATCCGACCACCCCGTCGGGCCACGGTCTCGACGACGTGCAGCATCATGGACAGGGTGAACCCCCTCCACGGCGCGCTGCGCATCTCGGCGACCGGCGACCGCGCCCCGGACCATGCCTGGGCCTGCTACACCGAGCCGCGCCGCTGGTCGGCGTGGGCACCCCAGATCCGCGAGGTGGACTACCCGCACGAGGTGGTGGTGCCGGGCACGAGCGGCCGCGTCACCGGTGTCGGCGGGGTGGTCGCCGTCTTCCGGATCGAGGCCGTCGACCACGAGGCCCGGACCTGGGCCTGGTCGGTGCGTTCGGGACCGCTGCGGGTCCGGCTCGAGCACGGCGTCGAGCAGCGCGGCGCCGGCAGCCTGGCCTGGGCCGACGTGCACGCGTTGTGGCCGGTCGTCCTCGGCTACGCCCCGGTCGCCCGGTGGGCGCTGGGCCGCCTCGTGAGACCCGCCTGACCCCCGAATCGCGCAAACCCGTCGACTACCGCTAGGCTCGGCTCCAGTTGTTGAGCTTTCCGTTTGTGACGTAGTAGCAGCATGGTCCCGTCGGGGCCCGAGGCACTTTCTGAGCAGAGGTACGCACCAGGCATCACCAACTCCGGGCGTTCCGACAGTCGGTCCGCTCAGACAGAAAGAAGGCCTCCCATGGCTACTGGCACCGTGAAGTGGTTCAACGCCGAAAAGGGCTTCGGCTTCATCGCCCCCGACGACGGCTCCGCCGACGTCTTCGCCCACTACTCGGCGATCAACTCGAACGGCTACCGTTCGCTCGACGAGAACGCCAAGGTCGAGTACGAGACCCAGCAGGGCCCGAAGGGCCCGCAGGCGGCGAACATCACCGTCATCTCCTGACGATCGCCCCACCCGCGCCGCGAGGCGCACCCACGACCGCCGTCCGGCTCCGCCGGGCGGCGGTCGTGCGTCCGGGGTCGGGCCCCGCCCTGCTCAGGCGGCCGGCAGGTCCTCGACCTCGATGACGATGGCGGCCCGAGGCTTGCGCCGGACGCCGCTCAGGTCGGCGGCGGCGTTGGCGGCGCTCAGCAGCCGGGCCTGCCAGCCGTACTTCGCGGCGAGCGCCGCGCGGACCCCCTGGACGCTCGCGCCGTCGCGGACCACCTCGGCCTCGCCGCGGTACATCGGCGCCTCGTCGGCCACCTGCCCCCGCAGGTCGCACGGCCGCAGCTCCACCTGCCGGGTGTGGGCGAGGCGCTTGGTCTTTCCGGTGTCGTCCACACTCACGAAGACGAGATGCTCGGTGCCGTCGACGGCGGGCGCGATCCACACCGGGGTGCTCACCGGCGCCCCGCTGCGGCGGAAGGTCGTGAGCGAGACGTACGGGGAGTCGGCGAGGGGGTGGCGGCGCGGGTCCATGCGGCCAGCCTAGGCGGGTGCGGGCGGGGCGGACCGGCGCACATAGAGCTGCTTGCGGACCCGGGCGACGACCGTGCCGTCGGGGGCCGTGAGGTCGACCGGGAACCACCTCAGCACCGTCTCACCGGCGTCGGCCGCGGCCCGCACCTCGTCGACGACCGCCCGGTCCAGGACGAACACCGCGGTGACCGAGGAGCGGCCCGGTGCGACGAAGTCGATCTCCCCGGCCTTGTCCCACACGACGTACCCGGGCCCCAGGTTGCGCATCATCATGATCATCCAGAACGGGTCGGTCATCGCGAAGAGCGAGCCCCCGAACAGCGTCCCGACGTAGTTCGACGTGAGCCGCGACCGGCGCAGCCGGACGACGACCCGCTCGAAGCCCTCGGAGATCTCGAGGATACGGATCCCGCTGGCCAGGAAGGGTGGCCAGAGGTTCATCCCCCGACGTAGCCCGTCGGGGCCGTCGAGGGCGGCCTTGACCCGGCCGATGCGCTGGGCGCGGCGGGCGTTGGTCGTCATGAGGGAAGCGTAGGTCTGGGCTCCCGCTCGGCCGCCGTCGGGAGGGCCGTTCGGCCGAGAGTCCCCACCGACCTCCCTCGTCCGGGCCGCCGCTGTTCCTATCCTGGGGGCACCCCTGCCGTTCCCCCCTCTGCCCGGAGCGCCTCATCGCATGCGTGCCCACCCCCGGTTCGCCGCCCTCCTCTGCGGCGCCACCGCACTCCTCCTGACCCAGGTGGCGCCCTCGGGTGCCGCCGCGGGGTCGAGCGACCCCGCGGCCGTGACCGGGGTGCTCGTCGCGCAGGTGGCCGACGACTTCGCCCGGGACCGCAGCACCACCGAGCTCGCGGTCCGACGCGACGGCGACGGCCGGGCCGTGCCTCTCGTCGGGCTCGGCCGGGACGAGGTGGCGACACTGGTCGGCCGTCGGGTGCGGGCGCGGGGCACCAGCGCGGCGGGCGGGGCGATCCGGGCCGCCCGCTCCGGCGTGGCCGCCGCCGGGCCGAGCGGGTCGACCGGCGCGCCCCCGAGCGCCATCGAGCAGGCCGCCGCCACCGTGGCGGGCCCCACCGGACCGCGCAGTGTCAAGGTCCTCGCGGTCGCCATCCGCTTCGCCGACGACCCGTCGGCGGCGACACCGTCGACGAGCGGGGTGTCGGCTCGGCTCTTCGGCGGGTCCTCGAGCGTCAAGGGCTACTACGCCGACGTCTCGGACGGGCTGTGGACGGTGTCGGGCAAGGTCGTGGGCCCGTACACCGTGAGCCGGCCCGCGGGCGGAGGCTGCACCTCGGCCGACTACTACGCCTGGGCCAACGCCGCCGTCGAGGCCGCGGCGGACAAGGGCGTCGACACGGGCGCCTACACGCACTACATGGTCGTCCTGCCGGCCGGGAGCGTCTCGTGCGTCTGGGCCGGGCTGGGGCAGGTGCCGGGCAACGTCACGTGGGTCAACGAGTCCACCCCGTCGGTGTACGTCATGGCGCACGAGCTGGGGCACAACTTCGGCGAGGGCCACGCCTCGACGTACCGGTGCACGGTGGACGGGACGAAGGTGGCCCTCGGCCGGCCGTCACAGTGCGCCAAGGTGTCCGAGTACGGCGACCCCTTCTCGGTCATGGGTGGCACGGTGCGGCTCCACCACGCGACCGCCCGCCACCACTACCTCCTCATCGCCCCGCGGACGCTCTCTCCCGGCGAGGCGCGCACCGTGCGCCTCGCTCCGGCGGACTCGACCTCGGGGGTGCGCGAGCTCCGCGTCGACCGCGGCGACGGCACCTGGCTGACCGTCGAGTACCGGCGTCCGACCGGAGTCTTCGACACCTTCGCCGGGAGCGACCCCGTGGTCACCGGGGTCACCGTGCGGGTCGACAACGGGGCCGGGGTGGCGACCTACCTCGTCGACTCCCGCCCCTCGACCACCTCCGCCACCGACGCGCCCCTCCAGGTCGGCGGCAGCATCGTCGACCCGCTCACGGGGTCGCGCATCACCCTGCTCCGAGCCGACCCGACCGGTGCGAGCGTCTCGGTCTCGTCGGGGACCGCCGTCACCGGCCTCGCCGTCGGTCACGTCGGAGCAACGGTGACGGCGTGGTGGCAGCCGCCCGCCGGCGTCGCTGCGGCCGGGTACGACGTGGCGGTGGATCACGGACCTCCCGAGCGCGTCGACGGCACCAGGTGGTCCGGCGCGGTCACCCCGGGCTGGCACACCGTGAGCGTGCGCGCCGTGGCGGCCGACGGGACTCGTCACCCGTGGTCGAGCGCGGCAGTGCTCGCTCGCGGCCCGGTGGGCTGACCGGTGCCGGCCGGCCTCGAGCGAGCGGCGCGGGAGGCGGTGTCGGCGCTGCACCGGGCCGGGTACCCGGCGGACCTCGTCGACCGGGTGGCACGGGCCCTGGCGGAGCACCGGGCCACGCTCGGCGCCGACGGCGGACTGGAGCCGATCGAGGTGACCGCCCCCGTCCTCGGCGTCGACGGATGCGCGGCCGGCTGGGTCGGAGCCCTGCTCGAGCCCGGGGCACCGCGCCCGCGCGTCCTCGTCGCACCCACCATCACCGCCCTCGTCGAGACGGCGCGGGAGTCCGCGGCGCTGCGCGTCGTCGGCATCGACATCCCGATCGGCCTCCCCGACACCACGACCCGCCGAGCCGACGCACTCGCCCGACGGGCGCTGCCGGGGAAGGCGGCCTCGGTGTTCACCACCCTCACCCGGGCCGCGTACGGGCAGCCCGACCGGGAGGCCGCCGACGCCGTCAACCGTGCCGGCAGCGGGCAGGGTGTGGGGGCGCAGGCCTTCGCCCTGCGGGCCAAGATCCTCGAGGTCGACGCGTGGCTGCGGACGCGCCCGACGCTCGAGGTGATCGAGGTGCACCCCGAGGTCTCGTTCGCCGCGATGGCCGGCGCCCCGGTGCTGGCGGGCAAGAAGACCCCTGATGGCCGCGACGCCCGGGTCGCGGCGCTCGCCGCCGCCGGCATCGCCCGCCCGTCCGTCCTCGAGGGGCGGGGCTACGCCGCCGACGACGTGCTCGACGCCTGCGCCGTCGGGTGGACGGCGGCCCGTCACGCGTCCGGGCTGTCGCACTCGCTGCCGGACCCGCCCGAGGTCTTCTCGGACGGCATCCCGGCCGCCATCCGCGTCTGAGCCGCACGCCGGCGGAATACCGGCCGTGCGTGTCGGGCGTTGACCCTGACGTCACCGCTGACGAGGAGAAGACCGATGCCCGACTGGAACCAGCAGATCATCGACGAGTTCCGCGCCAATCGCGGGACGGTGACCACGAGAGGCTTCGGGCGCCACCTCGTCCTGCTCCATCACATCGGCGCGAAGAGCGGGACCGCGCGGGTGACCCCGGCCGCCGCCGTCCACACCGACGCCGACACCTGGCTCATCGCGGCCTCCAAGGCCGGTGCGCCCGACAACCCCGCGTGGTTCCACAACCTGCGGGCCAACCCGGAGGTGACGATCGAGACCCCGGACGACGGCACCGTCGAGGTCCGCGCCCGGGTGCTCGAGGGCGCCGAACGGGACGCCGGGTGGTCACGGATGACCACCCTGTTCGAGGGCTTCCGGTCCTACGAGCAGAAGACGACCCGGGTCATCCCGGTCATCGAGCTCAGCCGGCGCTGACCGACGCCGCGGACCGGGGGCGGCTCAGCCGGTGACGAGCACGATGTGGAGGCGCCGAGGCCCGTGGACGCCCTCGACCCGGTCAAGCTCGATGTCGCTCGTCGCCGACGGTCCGCTGATCCAGGTCTGCGGCCGGGTGGGGTCGAGAGCGGCCACGGCGTCGACGACCCCGGCGACGACCTGGTCCGCGGCCACGACGCAGACGTGCAGGTCCGGGACGAGGGTGATGGCGCGTCGCCCCTGCCCCGGCCCGTGGTCGAGGACGACAGTCCCGGTCTCGGCGACGCCGAGCCTCGCGCGCGTCACGACCGCGTCGACGGCGTCGAGGTCGGCCCCGGACAGACCGTGGTCGGGGACGCACCGGGGGACGTCGAGCCACAACCCATCCGGGACGACGACCCTGGTGGCGGGTCCGAGGGCTGCGGCGATGGCGGCCTCGACCTCGTCGGGGGCGCAGCGGGTGACGGTGGCCCGGTAGTCGGCGACCCGCTCGGCGAAGAGGTCGACGACGTCCGCGCCCGGTGGCAGCGGGTCGCGGTCGCGGTAGGTGCGGTCGACGGGGACATCGGGTCGGTGGTCCGGCCCGAGGGCTGTCCGGACGGCGGCGAGCACGTCGTCGCGGGCGCTCATCGACGACCCTCCTCGGTGCCCCCACTGCGGCGCCACCAGGCGCGGAAGGACTCGCGCGGCGGCAGCGGCAGGTCACGTGCGCCGGTCCAGCGGGAGCCGGAGAACGGCAGCCACGACACCGCCCTGCGCCCGCCGGGCATGCCCCGACCGCGGCGGGAGCGGCCGGCGAGGCCCGCCGCCTTCTCGGCCAGGGCGAGTCGGCGTGCGTCACCCAGCGTCCAGGCGGCCGCGCGGATCGCGAGCGCCTCGGCCGTGGGGCGGGTGTCGGTGCGGTGGGCGTCGACGACCGCCGTCCGCAGGTGGACGAGCACCCCCGGGATGTCGATCGCCACGGGGCAGACGTCGCCGCACGCGCCGCAGAGCGTCGAGGCGTAGGGCAGCGCGTCGAGCTGGGGGTCGTCACCGACGCCGCGCAGCAGGGGGTTGATGATCGCGCCGATCGGGCCGGGGTACACCGAGCCGTAGGCGTGGCCACCGACGCGCTCGTACACGGGGCACACGTTGAGGCAGGCCGAGCAGCGGATACAGCGCAGCGCCTGCCGGGCGTACTCGTCGGCGAGGGCTCGGGTGCGGCCGTTGTCGAGGAGGACGACGTGCACCTCCTGGGGCCCGTCACCGGGCGTCACCCCGGTCCACATCGAGGTGTACGGGTTCATCCGCTCGCCCGTCGAGGATCGGGGCAGGAGTCGCAGGAACAGGTCGAGGTCACGCCACCTCGGCACGACCTTCTCGATCCCGACGACGGACACGAGCACGTCGGGCAGGGTCAGACACATCCGGCCGTTGCCCTCGGACTCGACGACGACGAGGGTCCCGGTCTCGGCGACGGCGAAGTTGGCCCCCGAGACCGCCATCCGGGCCGAGAGGAACTTCTCGCGCAGGTGCAGTCGCGCGGCAGCGGCCAGGGCGGCGGGGTCGTCGGTGAGGCCGTCGGGGGCCGGGCGACCCGCAGCGGCCATCCGGGTGCGGAAGATGTCGCGGATCTCGGCGCGGTTGCGGTGGATCGCCGGGACCAGGATGTGGCTCGGCAGGTCGTCGCCGAGCTGGACGATGAGCTCGGCGAGGTCGGTCTCCCAGGCGGCGATCCCCTGCTCGGCCAGCGCCTCGTTGAGGCCGATCTCCTGGGTCGCCATCGACTTGACCTTGACGACCTCGTCGATGCCGTGGCTGCGCGCCACGTCCGCGACGACGGCGCACGCGTCCGCGGCGTCCCGCGCCCAGTGGACCGTGGCGCCGCGCGCGGTCAGCGCCTCCTCGAGGGCGAGCAGGTGCTCGTCGAGGCGGGCGAGGGTCTCGTCCTTGACCGCGGCGGCCTGGGCGCGCAGGTCTTCCCAGTCCGCGAGCTCGGCGACGACGGCGGCGCGCTTGCCCCGGATCGTCCCGGTCGCGTGGGCGAGGTTGCGGCGCAGCTGGCTGTCGGCGAGCGCCTCGCGTGCCGCGTCCGGGAACGGCGGGATCCCGACGAAGGTGCGTCCCATCAGCGCCCCACCCCCGCACCCCGTACCCGGAGTGACCTGTTGGTCGATGTCGGGACAGCAGGCCGTACCCGGCGTGACCTGTTGGTCGATGTCGGGACAGCAGGCCGTACCTGGCGTGACCTATTGGTCGATGTCGGGACAGCAGGCCGTACCTGGCGTGACCTATTGGTCGATGTCGGGACGGGAGCGGCGCTCATCGGGTCGTCTCCGGTGTCGCGGGGTCGTCGGCGGTGGAGGCCAGCACCTCGGCGAGGTGCATGGTCCGCACACCTGCCCGCTGTCGGGACAGCAACCCCCCGATGTGCATGAGACACGACGCGTCCCCGGCCACGAGCACCTCGGCGCCGGTCCCGACGACGTGCCGGGCCTTGTCCGCGCCCATCGCCACCGAGGTGTCGGCGTTCTTGACCGCGAACGTCCCTCCGAAGCCGCAGCACTCCTCGGCCCGCGGGAGGTCCACGAGATCGATGCCCCGCACCGCCTCCAGCAGCCGCAGCGGCCGGTCCCCCACCCGCAGCATCCGCAGCGAGTGGCACGTCGGGTGGTAGGTGACCCGGTGCGGGAAGGACGCGCCGACGTCGGTGACCCCGAGGACGTCGACGAGGAACTCGGACAGCTCGTAGGTCCGGGGCGCCAGGCGGCCCACGCCGTCGGCGAGCGCAGCGTCCCCCGCCCGGTCGGCCACGAGCCGGTGCTGGTGGCGCACCGAACCGGCGCACGACCCGCTCGGGACGACGACGGCGTCGAAGCCCTCGAAGGCCTCCACCGTCGTGCGCACCAGAGGCACGGCCTCGTCGAGGTAGCCGGTGTTGACCATCGGCTGCCCGCAGCAGGTCTGCGCCGGCGGCACCTCGACGTCGACCCCGAGCCGCCGCAGCAGCAGGGCCGTCGCGCGCGGCGCCTCGGGGAAGATCGCGTCCCCGAGGCACGTCGCCATCAGTGCGACCCGCACGCTCAGCGTCCCGCCGAGCGGCGCAGCAGGACCGCGGTGAACTGCTGGGTGCTCCCCCAGGGGGTCACATGGTCCTCGCCGGCGGTGGCCACCAGCGTGAAGCCCGGGAACTGCGCGACCAGCTCGTCGTGGGTGTAGCGGACGATGGGCAGCCCCGAGCACGTCGTCGGGCCGTCGGGCCCGAAGGTGGCCACCACGACCCAGCCGTCCGGGGCCAGGCAGCGCTCGAGCGAGGCGAGGTAGTCCTCGCGCTCGTCGGGCTCGGTGAGGAAGTGGTAGACGGCCCGGTCGTGCCACAGCGCGTACTGCCGGCCCGGGTCGAGGTCCAGGACGTCCGCGACGTCGAGGACCACGTGCCTCCCGGCGTCCCCGAGCCGGTCGCGCACCGTCTGCAGCGCGGTGGCGGACAGGTCGATGGCGGTGAGATCGGTGTAGCCCCGCTCGAGAAGGTGGTCGACGAGCGTGGACCACCCGGCGCCGACGTCGAGGACGGGCTCGTCGCGGCCGATGCCGGTGGCGTCGACGAGCCCGAGCGAGAGCTCGGGCACGGACTGCCACCACGAGACGCCGTCGACGTCCTTGGAGTCGTGGACCCCCTCCCAGAAGTCCTGGCGGCTGCCGGTGTCCGCCGGTCGCCAGAGGTCGCTCGCCTCGTCACTCATGGGACGACGGTAGTCCCGCTCCGGCGCCTCCGGGAGCCCCGTAAGGACTCCGTCACCCACAGGGTCGGTGCGCTCGCGCCCGGCACGGCCTACGGTCGAGGCATGGCCCCCACCGGAGCACCACCGGTCAGCACCCCCCTCGGCGACGTCGCCCGGGTCGTGGACGGCGGCGACATGGACTGCGGCAGCGGGCTGCTCCTCCTCATCACCCGGGCGATGCGCCGGCTCGAGCACGGTGACCTGCTGGCCGTCCGCAGCGCCGAGCCCTCGGTGTGCACCGACCTGCCGGTCTGGGCCGAGCTGGTCGGGCACGACGTCACCGCCGAGCACACCGAGACCGCCGACGGCCCGTGGTGGTTCGCCGTCCGCAAGGTCGTCGGCCCGGCCGCCGACACGATGTTCACCGTCGGCACCCGCACGCCGGTGGGCCGCCGGCTCTGGGCGTACACGAACTTCGACTGCAACCTCGCCTGCGCCTACTGCTGCGCCCAGTCCTCACCGAAGGCCCTGTCCCGGCGGCTGCCCGTCGACGTGGCCCGCGCCGCGTTCGACGAGTTCCGCGACCTCGGCGGACGCGAGCTGTTCCTCACCGGCGGTGAGCCGTTCATGCACCCCGAGCTCGGCGAGCTGGTGGCGGCGGGCGTGGGCCTGGAGCGGACCATCCTCACCAACGCGATGATCTTCGCCCGCGGCACCCGCCGGCAGACCCTGGAGGGCCTCGACCGCGACGTCGCGCTGCAGGTGAGCCTGGACTCCGCCACCCCCGACCTGCACGACGCCCAACGCGGGGCCGGCTCGTGGGCCAAGGCGCTGACCGGCATCGGCGAGGCGCGAGCCCTGGGCTTCCGGGTCCGGGTGGCCGCGACGCTCTACGACGAGGACCCGGAGGGGGTTCGGGCCCTGCACCGCCGACTCGACGACGAGGGGATCGCGAAGGAGGACCGGGTCATCCGGCCCGTCGCGCAGGAAGGGTTCGCCGACACCGGGATCCACGTCTCGATCGACAGCCTCGAGCCCGAGCCGACGATCACCGCCGACGGCGCCTGGTGGCACCCGGTGGCCGTCACGAACCCGAACATGCGCATCGCGGACACTCCGCTCCCCCTCGCGGAGGTCTTCGGCGTCGTCACCGACACCGTGGCGGTGCAGGACGCCGCCACTCGATCCGGACGGGAGGTGTTCCGCTGTGCCTGACTCCGACACGCGTGCACCCACCACCATGCTGGACCGCGCCCGGTCCGCCGTCGACTGGCTCCTGGCGCCCGCCACCGAGGCCGTGCCCCGGCACCAGGCGGTCGGCGCGACGTTCCTGCGGATCCTCCTCGGCTTCCTGTGGCTGTGGAACGTCAACTGGAAGATCCCCCCGGACTTCGGCGAGGCGGGCCAGCGCGGGCTCTACAAGTTCACCGCGTTCGCGGTGAGCGACCCCGTGCTCCCGCCCTACTCCTCCGTCGTCGAGCACGTCGTCCTGCCCAACCTGGCCGTCTTCGGGTGGGGCGTCATCGTCGCCGAGACCGCCCTGGCCGTGCTGCTGCTCTCGGGCCTGTGGATCCGGGCGGCAGCGGCGCTCGGCGTCGCCCAGAGCCTGGCGATCGGCCTCTCGGTCGCCTTCGCCCCGAACGAGTGGCCGTGGGCCTACCTGCTGATGATCGGCGCGCACGTCGCGCTGCTGGCGTCCTCGTCCGGGCGGTACCTGGCCGTCGACGCGGTCCGGGCCGGGCTCGATCACGGCCGCACCCTGGGCCGGGTGGCCGGCGGCGTCGCGCTCGCGGCGGGCCTCGTCGGGGTGCTCGGCTCGTTCGGCGACCCGCTCGCCGACTCCGGCGCGCAGATCGGCACCTCGAGCCTCGAGGTCGGGCTCGGGTCCTTCAACCTCCTCGGCGGGGCGATCCTGCTCGTCGTCGGTGGCCTGCTGCTGGGCATCGAACGGATGGGTGCCCGAGCGGCCCAGGGCGCGCTGGTCGTCGCGCTGCTCGCCGCGCTGCTCATGCGCATCCAGGCCGGGTTCGCCGACCGTCTACTCGGTGGCGGCGGCACCTCGGCCACCTTGCTGATGACCCTCGCGCTCGTGGCGTTCGTCCGCCTCCGGGCCGTCCGCGCCGCCCCCCACCCAAGGGAGCGGCCATGAGCACCCCCCTGCCCCGCCGCCACCTGCTCGTCGGGACGGCCGGCGTCCTCGCCCTGGCTGCCTGCGGCACCGACGACGAGGCCACCGCTCCCGCGGCGGGCGCCGCCGCCGGCGCCGGCGGCACCCTCGTGATCTCGGCCATCCCCGACCAGGACCCCGAGAAGCTCGGCCGCCTCTACCCGGCGCTCGCGACGCTGCTCGCCGACGCCACGGGGCTCGAGGTGACCTACCGGCCGGTCACCGACTACCCGGCGGTGGTCCGGGGGTTCGAGGTCGGCGACATCGGGCTGGCCTGGATGGGCGGGCTCACCGGGGTGCAGGCTCGCTCCCGGGTCGAGGGCGCCCAGGCCATCGCCCAGCGCGACATCGACGCCGACTTCCACAGCCTCTTCATCGCCAACACCGCGGCCGGGATCGCGCCGTTCACCGAGGCGGCCGGGTTGACCGCCCTGGCCGGGCACTCCTTCACCTTCGGCAGCGAGACCTCGACGTCGGGCCGGCTCATGCCGCAGTACTTCATGGAGCAGGGCGGCTTCGACATCGCCGACCTCAAGGGCGAACCGGGCTTCTCGGGCTCGCACGACGCGACCATCGAGGCCGTCGCCTCGGGCAGCTTCGAGGCCGGTGCGGTCAACGAGCAGGTGTGGACCGCGGCGACAGAGGCCGGCGAGGTGGACCTCACCGAGGTCGTCGAGCTCTGGCGGACCCCCGGCTACGCCGACTACCACTGGCTCGCCCGGCCCGACCTCGACGAGAGCCTCGGCGACGGCACGACGCAGCGGATCACCGACGCCCTGCTCGCCCTCGACCCGGCGGATCCCGAGGACGCCGAGGTGCTCGACCTCTTCGGCGCCACGACCTTCGTCCCGACGGAGAACGCCAACTACGACCAGATCGAGTCGGTGGCCGAGGAGCTGGGGCTCCTCGCATGACCGAGGCCGGCCCGGCCGTGCGGCTCGCCGGGGCGACCCGCCGCTTCGGTGACCGCATCGCCGTCGATGCGGTCGACCTCACGATCCATCGGGGTGAGCGGGTCGCCCTGCTCGGGCCCAGCGGCGCGGGCAAGAGCACCCTGCTGGCGCTGCTCAACGCCTCGCAGCGACCGACGAGCGGGACGGTCGAGGTGCTCGGTGAGGACCTCGCGACCCTCACCGGCCCCGCCCTGCGCGCGGTGCAGCGCCGGGTCGGCACGATCGGCCAGCGCCTCGACCTCGTCGACCAGGTCCGAGTCCTGCACAACGTCAACGCCGGGCGGCTCGGCCGGTGGAGTACCGGACGGTCGCTCGCGGCCCTGGCTCTGCCCCGTCCGGACCCCGTCGTGGTGTCCGCGCTCGAGGCCGTGGGGCTCGGCTGGGCGGTCCACGAGCGCACGGAACGGCTGTCCGGGGGCGAGCGGCAGCGCGTCGCCATCGCCCGGCTCCTCGTGCAGGACCCCGAGCTCGTCCTCGCCGACGAGCCCGTGTCGAGCCTGGATCCCAGCCGGGCCTCGGAGGTGCTCGGGCTCCTGCGCGCGAGCTAGACGACTGAGCCAAGTACGTGCGCGGCGAGAGAGCGATTATAGTGCTGAGCAGGCTGGTGCAAGGTAGTATACCTTATTCACGAGCCAATGGCAGCAGCACTCGGTATCGGAATCGATGTAGAGGAGCCGGGCGGAGATTATCATTGATATCGGTGGTGGTACCACAGGTATTACGGTGATCGCTCTTGCAGGTATAGTTTGCGATAGCAAGACCAACCTGAACCAAGTAGACGACATAAACCGATTGCTCCTGCTCGGGTCACGGGGCCAAGTTCGCACCGCTCGTCGGCGTACGGGTCGCGGACCTCGTGGAGGGTGCCGCACCCGATCCACGGTTCGCCTTCCGCAGCGCTCGCTCGGTCCCCTGCCATGCCTGACCCGATCGTGCTACGCCGGTTCGCCCGCGTCCGTGGCGCGACGGCCCGGAGCTCCACGTGGTGGGGCCGTGCGTTCGTCCGGTCCTTCGAGGAGATGACCCTCGAGGCCGACGACCTCGGCCGCGGGCGGTCGTTGGCTCGCTCGGGCCGACTGGGCGCGATCGTGGTGCTCGAGGCGATGGCCTCGGCGGTGGTCGATCCGGGCAGCGCCAACCCGCTGATGGCGCAGGTGAAGGTGGACCGGCTCACCGCGGAGGCGTGGACGACGTTCGCTCGCGAGGCCGCCCGGGAGAGCGGGCACGCCGCAGCCCTCGAGGCGGCGAGCTGCCGGCCGACCTCGTCGAGCACGCCGACGAGGCCGGCGTTGAGCTGATCCCCGGACCGGGCGACATCGACTCCGCCTGCGAGTGCGACGCGTGGGCGCAGCCGTGCGTGCACTGCCTCGCCCTGCTCTACCAGCTGGCCTGGCAGGTCGACCGCGACCCCTACGTGCTGATGCTGCTGCGCGGACGCACGCGTGAGGACCTGCTGGCCGAGGTGGCCGCCCTCGCAAGTGGCGTGCCGACTCCGGGCGCCGAGGAGCGCGAGGAGGTCCGGATCCGGGCGGCACAGGTCCTCGCCCTGTCCGAGGACGCACCCGCCGGCCACGGGCTCGCCGATGCCGCCGTCGCGGCGTACGACGAAGCGGTCAGCCGACTGCTCTGACGTCGGTCAGCGAGCGGCCACCGACACCGCGCCCTCGTTGACGCCGAGGGCTCGCACGGCCATCGAGGAGAGCAGTGCGCGCATCTCGTCGGCCGGCAGGAAGGCGCTGTGCGGGGTGGAGTTCAGCAGACCGAAGGCCGCGTGCACGCCGGCGCGGGCCTCCTTCGCGCTCACCTCGGGCCGGATCGTCCTCAGCTGACGGACCCACACCTCGACGTACTTGCGCTGTGTCTCGCGCACCTTCTCCCGCGCCTCGAGCGGCAGCGCCGCCCAGTCGCGGTCCTGGACGACGATGAGCGCCTTGTGGTCGAGCGCGAAGGTGACGTGCCAGTCGATCAGCGCCTCCAGTGCGGCGGCGGGTGAGTCGGCCGCGCGGACCCGCTCGCGCCCGACCGAGAGCAGCTCGTCGCTGATGCTCACCAGCATCTCGGCGAGCACGGCGTCCTTCGAGCGGAAGTGCCGGTAGAGGGCCGGGCCGGAGAACCCGCAGGCAGCACCGAGCTCGGCGATGGAGACGCCGTGGAAGCCCTTCTGGGCAAAGAGCTCGCTGCGATGTCGAGGATCTGCTGGCGCCGCGTCACGACACCTAGGTTAGCGGTCGCTAACTGGCACGCGAAACAGCGGCGGGGCGTTCCCTAGCGCTCCATGTTAACGATCGCTAACATGGGTCGGTGACCTCAGAATTCCACGCCCTCGTCGACGAGCTGCGTGACCGGACGGCGCGGGTCCACCAGGGCGGCTCCGAGTCCGCCCGGACCAAGCACACCGACCGGGGCAAGATGCTGGCCCGCGACCGGATCGACGCCCTGCTCGACCCCGGAGCCCCTTCCTCGAGCTGAGCCCGCTGGCGGCGTACGGGATGTACGGCGATGGCAAGGACGGGCAGACCGACGACTTCGCCGTGCCCAGCGCCAGCATCGTCACCGGCATCGGCCGCGTGGAGGGCCGGGACTGCGTGATCGTCGCGAACGACGCCACCGTCAAGGGCGGCACCTACTACCCGATCACGGTCAAGGAGCACCTGCGCGCGCAGGAGATCGCGCGCGCCAACAAGCTGCCGTGCATCTACCTCGTCGACTCCGGCGGCGCCTTCCTGCCGATGCAGGACGACGTGTTCCCCGACAAGGAGCACTTCGGCCGGATCTTCTTCAACCAGGCGAACCTGTCGGCCGAGGGCATCCCCCAGATCGCCGCGGTGATGGGCTGTGCACCGCCGGTGGCGCCTACGTCCCGGCCATGTCCGACGAGTCGGTGATCGTCAAGGAGCAGGGCACCATCTTCCTGGGCGGCCGCCGCTGGTGAAGGCGGCCACCGGCGAGGTGGTCACCGCGGAGGAACTCGGCGGGGCGACATGCATGCCCGCAAGTCCCGGCGTGGTCGACCACCTGGCCGAGGACGAGCCCACGCTCTCGCAGATCGTCCGCTCGATCGTGAACCACGCTGCCCCGCCAGAGCGAGGTGCCGGTCGAGGCCGTGGAACCAGCTCGTCAAGGACCCGCGCGAGCTCTACGAGGTCGTGCCCACCGACACCCGCACGCCGTACGACGTCCGCGAGGTCATCTCCCGGATCGTCGACGCGAGCCGGTTCCACGAGTTCAAGCAGCTGTACGCCGAGACGCTCGTCTGCGGCTTCGCGCAGGATCTGGGGCCACGCGTCGGGATCGTCGCCAACAATGGCATCCTCTTCTCCGAGTCGGCCCGCAAGGGCGCGCACTTCATCGAGCTGTGCGCCCAGCGGAAGATCCCGCTCGTGTTCCTCCAGAACATCACCGGCTTCATGGTCGGCAAGGAGTACGAGCAGGGCGGCATCGCCCGCGACGGCGCCAAGCTGGTCACTGCCGTCGCCTGCTCGGCGGCGCCGAAGTTCACCGTGGTGATCGGCGGCTCCTTCGGCGCCGGCAACTACGGCATGTGCGGCCGAGGCTACGACCCCCGCTTCCTGTGGATGTGGCCAACGCGCGCATCTCGGTGATGGGCGGTGAGCAGGCCGCCTCGGTGCTCGCGACCGTCGGGCGCGACGGGATCGAGGGCCGGCGGTGAGTGGTCGGCCGAGGACGAGGAGCTTTCAAGGAGCCCATCACGAGAGCAGCACCAGCACCAGGGGTCGCCGTACTACTCGACCGCCCGCCTCTGGGACTACGGCATCATCGACCCGCTCGACACCCGCCGCGTCCTCG
>CAWFGY010000002.1:0-186274 GCA_963815545.1 uncultured Actinomycetota bacterium | reverse complement strand
CTCAACGGACGAAGGCGGCGGAATCCGTCCACATGTCGTGCAGTCCCCGGCCGGTTTTCCCACCCGAAGACCAGCGGCGGGACCACCACACAGATCAGCAGCGCGCGCGCCAATGCCATCAGCAGGTTCAGTGCCCGGCCGTCGGTGGCGAGCACCCGGACGCCGGTCAGCAGCTGGCCGACCGAGCCGCCGGCCAAAGTGGTCAGCAAGAGGCCTCCAGCGCGAATACGCCGATGACCAACCAGCCGGAGTTTGGGTCTCGTCGAGATAGTCGCCGAGCCCCGATGACGCCCACGGTCACGAACGTGCTGGCAGCCCGAGTCGATCACCAGCGCGGCGATCCGCCGTGGCCAGGACGCGTAGTCAGGCACGCGGCGAGCCTACCGGCCGCCTGGCCAGCATTGGTCACCCATGGGCCCCTGTTACATCTCGGAAACAATGTCGATACGGTCGTGCAACGGCTGCCGTAGGTTCGCGTGGTCGCGTTCGCAGCGATGCGCGCGCCACCTCACCATTTCCACGCGGTCGCCCGCGCGGCCAAGGAGGACGAATGTTCCAGAACAGCGACGAGCTGCTGAAGTACCTCAAGGACGAGGGCGTCGAGATGGTCGACGTCCGCTTCTGCGACCTGCCCGGCGTGATGCAGCACTTCACCGTGCCGGTCTCGTCCTTCGACCAGTCCGTCTTCGACGACGGCCTCGCCTTCGACGGCTCCTCGATCCGCGGTTCCAGGCGATCCACGAGTCCGACATGTCGCTGTTCCCGGACCCGACGACCGCCTACATCGACCCCTTCCGCGTCGCCAAGACGCTGGTCGTGAACTTCTTCATCCACGACCCGATCACCGGCGAGGCCTACTCGCGCGACCCGCGCAACATCGCCCGCAAGGCGATGGCCTACCTGCCCAGCACCGGCATCGGCGACACGGCGTTCTTCGCCCCCGAGGCCGAGTTCTACGTCTTCGACTCGGTCCGGTTCGAGACCAAGGCGAACGCCGGGTACTACCACATCGACTCCGAGGCCGGCGCCTGGAACAGCGGCTCCGAGGACAACAACCGCGGCTACAAGGTGAAGTACAAGGGCGGCTACTTCCCGGTCGCGCCGTACGACCACTTCGGTGAGCTCCGCGACGAGATGGTCATCGAGATGGAGCGCGCCGGCCTGCACGTCGAGCGCGCCCACCACGAGGTCGGCACCGCCGGCCAGGCCGAGATCAACTACAACTTCGCCGAGCTGCTCCAGGCCGCCGACGACGTGATGAAGTTCAAGTACCTCGTCAAGAACGTCGCCTGGCGCAACGGCAAGACCGCGACCTTCATGCCGAAGCCGATCTTCGGTGACAACGGCTCGGGGATGCACTGCCACCAGTCGATCTGGAACGAGGGCGAGCCGCTGTTCTACGACGAGACCGGGTACGCCGGCCTCTCCGACATGGCCCGCCACTACATCGGCGGCATCCTCAAGCACGCCCCGTCGCTGCTGGCGTTCACCAACCCGACGGTGAACTCCTACCACCGTCTGGTGCCGGGCTTCGAGGCGCCGATCAGCCTGGTCTACAGCCAGCGCAACCGGTCGGCCTGTGTGCGGATCCCGATCACCGGCTCGAACCCGAAGGCCAAGCGCATCGAGTTCCGCTGCCCCGACCCGTCGGCCAACCCCTACCTCGCCTTCTCGGCGCTGTTGCTGGCCGGCCTCGACGGCATCCAGAACAAGATCGAGCCTGCCGAGCCGATCGACAAGGACATCTACGAGCTGCCGCCGGACGAGATGGCCAACATCAACCAGGTCCCGACCTCGCTCAACGCCGTGCTCGACTCCCTCGAGTCCGACCACGACTTCCTGACGGTGGGCAACGTCTTCACGCCCGACCTGATCGAGACCTGGATCGACTACAAGCGCACCAACGAGATCCTGCCGGTGCAGCAGCGTCCGCACCCGCACGAGTTCGAGCTCTACTACGACATCTGACAGACGTCGTAACCCGGAAACGGCCCCTGACCTGCGGAAACGCAGGATCGGGGGCCGTTTTCGTTAGCCCGAAGTGGGCCAAATTCCGCAGGGATTCCGCAGGAGATTCGCTCTACGCGCCGTTCGAGGCTCACACACCGACGGCCACACTCGCCGTCAACGGTTCTCACGACCTCGGAGGACGCGCACCTTTGCGGTGAAAAGTCGCACCTTCGATACTCGTGCTGTTCGACGGAGCAGACCTCGCATGGATCCTCTAGGGCCGATTCGATTTCACCGACGCGCTGAGAACCAAGGTGCGGGCGGCGTCAATCCAGGGCGATCCGTACGTCTCCGTGCACAGTCTCTGAGCGTGGGCAACAGCGGGCTACCGCGCGGCGGCAATCTGCTGCCTCGGTTGGCGCGATAATGGGACCGTCGTGTCGTCGATCAGTCTCGGCGGAGGGTGTCTCCGTGCTGCCGTATTCGGGCAACTACTTCAGGAGCAGCAGTGACGAAAGCCAAGGCGCCCGCCGAGAACCAGGCGGCCACCACTCTTGCTGCTCTGTCCCCTGCGAAGTCCGAAGAGTTCGCCCGACCCATCAGCGGCTGAGCATCCACGACTACCTACCCCAGACCTTCCACGACGGCGCCGCCGAGGCAAGCAAGTGCGAGTGGAGCTCGCACATCGCCGCCAGCCTCACCCCCGAGGAGGCGGGCGCGCTCGCCTGGGTGCTCATCGACACGATGATGCAGGTCCGCTTCGGCCCCGCCACCAGCCTGTACGACACGTGGCGCGAGCACACCCTTGCAGGAACCAAGATCCCGTCGCCGGACAAGGAGACCATCGCGTCGTTCATCGAGCCGGTCTTCGGGCTGCCGGACGCAGCCGAAGAGCGAGGACCACCTGCACGGCCACGTCGGCGAGTGGCTCTGGCACCTGCTCACCAAGGACAACGCAGCCGTCCGCGTCCAACCCGACCCGAAGGGCGACGTCACCGACGCCGGCGCCGACGGGTTCTCCATCTACGAGAACCCCGCGGGCGCGCTGCGGTTCCGGCTCTGGGAGAGCAAGAAGAACACCGGCTCCGGGTCGCTGTCGACCAGCCTCAACAAGGCGTACACAGCAAATCGCGACCTCCGGCCAGCGTTACGTCGCCAAGATCGTCGGCACCTTCACGCCGGGCTCCCACGACGCCGAGACGCTCGCCTTCATGGCCGAGGTGCCCGCCGCGTGGACCCAAGGCGACGAGCCGGTCGGCGCCGGTGTGACGCTCGCGACCCACCAGCCGCTGCCCGGCAAGCCGTTCAAGAAGATGAGCAAGAAGCTGCCGCTGCTGAACAAGCCCGGGCAGCTACGCGGCCTGGCCACCAGCATCAGCTGCTACGACGAGCTCGCCAAGACGGTGCGGAGGTACGCGTGGACCGCGCTCTAGCCGCCGAGCACCTCAACGCCGCGTTCGGCGAGGACCAGCTCACCGAGCTCCCCACCGTCGCCGAGCTCACCGACCTCATCGCCGAGCTCGAGATCGAGCTCGTCCGCGGCCTGACCGACACCGGGTTCCGCGCCGACCTCACACCGCTGCGACGCACCGCCTGGTACCTGCACGGGATCGCCTCCACCGCCGAAGGCTTCCGATACCCGCTCGAGCAGCGTCGCCGCGCGTTCGCCGTCAGCGCCCACGTCCTCGACCTCCTCCTCGAAGACCCAGCCGAAACAGGCCGCGAGCGACTGGCCACCGCGTTCGCCGCCCAGGTCGGCTACCACCGCGCCGACGAGAGCCCGAACGCCGGCGCCATCTACCGCAAGATGCGCGACGCCGTGGGCGAGCCGGCCGAGTTCACCGACAGCGCAGACGTCGCACTCCAAGCCGGAATCCTGTTCCTCGGCCTCGACATGGCCACCCTCAACCGGCGGCTACGCACCTGGGCGACCGCCGCCGCCACACTGACCCGCGGAACCGAGCTCGACAGCCTCGACGGCACCATGTTCGGCCCGACCCAGCGGCTCCTGCGCGGCGTCGCCGACCTCGTCCAGTACCTACGCGAAGGCAGCCCCGACGCGCTCGAAACCGCCCGCGGACACCTGCGCCTCGTCGTCGACGACGAAGTTGGCCTCAGCGACCTCGACACCCGCTGGGTAGCCGGACACCTCCTCGCCCTCGCCGACGGGCTCGCCGACAGCAGCATCTGGGCAGTCCTCCCACCCGACCTCCCCGCAGCCGTCAAGCAGGCGTTCACCCTCGACCAGCAGCCCATCTTGACGCTGTGGCCGCCACAGCGCAGCCTCGTCGCCCACCCGACCCTCAGTCCCCTCGACCCGGCGACCTCCAGGCTGCTCGTCTCCGTCCCGACCAGCGCCGGCAAGACGCTGCTCGCACAGCTCATCATCTGCGCGCACACCGCACGCGACGACCGCGACGTCTGCTACGTCACCCCGCTGCGCAGCCTCGGCCGGGAGATGCGACAAGGACTCCGACCCCGCCTGCGCTACCTCGACCGGCGCCTCGGCGCAGACCTCCCCGACGGCTTCGGCGCCCAAGACCTCTTCGGCGACGACACCACCGACGGAAGACGGCACCGGTCAGCTGCCGCAGGTCGAGGTCATGACGCCCGAACGGCTCATGAACGCGCTGCGGCAGAACCCACAGGAAGTCCTGAGCCGGTTCAGCCTGTTCATCATCGACGAGGTCCACCTCATCGCCGAGTCCGGCGGCCGCGGACTGCTGCTCGAAGGACTGCTGTCCCTGCTCGACGCCAGCGGCGCACGACTCATCCTCCTCTCCGGCGTGATGGGCAACGCCGCATCCCTCGCCGCGTGGACCTCCACCGGACAGGCAGAAGTGCTGTTCACCGACGAGTGGAGAGCGCCACGACGGCTGCACGTCCTCATGGGCACCGAGAAGATCGAGGAGAGCCGGACCGATCATCCCTGCTGCCCGCCGCGGGCTGGCAAGGACAAGACCCGGTACGACCTGCGTGCCCACCTCGCGGTCCGCCCCACCAGTGCGACCGAGCGGCACCTGGCCACCAGCAAAGACACCCCCATCGGTCAGCTCGTCCTCGGCCCCGACAACAAGCGCATCACCGGGAACGGCAACACCTCCACCGCCTACTCGACAACCGCCAAGACAGCCACGCTGCTGCTCCGCGCCGGCAGCCTCCTCATGGTCGTCTCCCAACGAGCCACCGCACGCGACGCCGCGAAGGTCATGGCCGACGAGCTCGAAGAAGACCCGCGCTCCCAAGGCCTTGCCGACGCGCTCGCCGCACGCCTCGGCGACGACCATCCCCTCGTCGGCACAGTCCGCAAGGGCGTGGCCTACCACCACGCCGGGTTGCCCGTCGAGGTGCAAGAAGCCGTCGAGGACGCGATCCGCAACGAGACCATCAAGGCCGTCGTCGCAACCAGCACCCTGACCGATGGCGTGAACCTGCCCGTCCGCACCGTCGTCATCGCGACCACCGAGTACGACGGTCAGGACCCCGCGTTCCGGATGTCGGCCGCCCAGCTTCTCAACGCCGTCGGCCGCGCCGGCCGCGCCGGAAAGGAGTCCGAAGGCTGGATCGTGCTGGCGTTGCAGAAGAACCTGAGCGGCAGCGACTTCGACCGGCTCACCCCCGGCCCCGACGAGCTGGAGGTCCGCTCGACCGTAGCCAAGCCGCCCGCACTCGAAGCTCTCGCCGAAGCCGAGGCGCTGGTGGCACAGACCCAGGACGCGATCCTGCGGCTGACCCCGGACGAGGAGACCGGAGGGTTCGTCAACTACGTCTGGTTCATCCTCCACGTCCTGGACCACGTGCCCGACCTCGCGAGCACCCGGACCTGGCGCGACGTCGTGGAGCGCCTGTTCGCGTTCACCCAGCTCCCCGAAGACCTCAAGGAGCGGTGGCTGGCACTCGCTGAACTCGTCGCGAGCCAGTACGAGCAGACACCACCCGCGTCACGTCGACGCTGGGCACAGGCCGGAACCAGCCTGGCGTCAGCTGCCGTGATCGAGTCGATCGCCGAGGAGCTTGCCGACCATGTGCAGCAGCTCGGCGGTCTCGACGAGCAAACACTCGAGGAAACCCTCGACGTTCTCACCGACCAGGCCGTGTACACCCAGCTCCTGGAGCTGCCAGAAGCAAAGAAGTACTGGCGCTTCCGAAAGTCACCCAGAGGCGCGGACATCGAGGTCGACACCGACGCCGTGGTTCGTGACTGGATCGCAGGACGAACCCTCACCGAACTGGCCGACACCCACCTCACCGCGGTGCAGGACTCGGCGTTTCGACTCGAGCAGATGGTCGACGGGATCAGCGAAGGGGTACAGCACTACCTGTCGTGGACCGTCGGCCTCGTCATCGCCCAGGCCAACGACATCCTCCTGTCGCGCCTCAGCCCCGTGCAGCTGTTCGCCAGCACTGCTGCCCACCTGCGTTACGGCGTCGATACGCCCCTCGCCATCGACCTCCTCGTCCGAGACGTGAAGTCCCGGACGCTGGCGCAGCACCTAGGGCGCCTTGCCGAAGATGCCGGACTGGACGAGGAGGGCTTGCGCGAGTACTTGAGCGAGCAGCACATCCAGGGGTGGCGCGCCGACCTCGGAGCGACCCCGACGGATGTTCTCGACCTGCTCCAGTACGTCCAGGGCAGAGACCGACACAAGCTGGCCGAGATGATGGCAACCGGCGCTGTCACTGCTCAGTCCCGGCTCGAGGGCGACGAGCCCGTTGACCCGGTGCCGGTGACCGTAGTCGCGTCCGACGACGGTGATGAGCTCAGGATCCTGGCCGAAGATCGCTCGGTCCTCGGTGTGATCGTGGCGCGTGATCACGCCGGCGTCGCAGCGGTGCTCGACAGTGGCCTGCTACTCGACTTCACCCTCCAAGGCGCCACGGTGACGATCACACGGGCAGCGGCGGGTCAGCTCAGCTTCGTGTAACCCGTCGCGGTCTGTTAATGCTCGTAGCGGGATCTGCAGGACAATCCATTCGCGTCATCGTGGGCGGAGCGACGCAGGCTAAGTGGGCGAACGGACTCGATCGATCCCTGGCAGCGCGCCAAGAGCTGGACGGCACGGCTATCCGCCGCAGCACGCGGCAGCCGCCGTGCTTGAATGCAGTCCGCTCGGAGAGGCGCCGCCGCCTTCGAGGGCAGGGAGCAACGAGAGTCGAGGCGGTCTGACGTTGGCATCACCCTGGCCAGGGCCAGGGTCAGCCGCTGCAGTACTTCACTGGGGTACGGACGCGACAGAGGCCCCTCCCGACGAGCGGAAAGGGCCTCTGACCTGCGGTGGAGCCAAGGGGACTCGAACCCCTAACCCCCTGCTTGCAAAGCAGGTGCGCTACCAATTGCGCCATGGCCCCTGGGTGCGCCGGCCCGCGGGTCCCGCGGGCGCACGGCGCCAGGTGGATCAGCTGCGGGGCGAGTCGGTGGCCTCGGCCCAGAGCCGGTTCTCGGCCTGCTTGTCCTTGATCTGCTTCGTGATCGCGAGCGCGCCGACGGCCGACGCGAGGAGGACGAGGAGCTTCTTCACGAACAACACCTACCTGGAGGGGGAAGGGGTCGGTGGTGGGCCTAACAGGACTTGAACCTGTGGCCTCTTCCTTATCAGGGAAGCGCTCTAACCGTCTGAGCTATAGGCCCGTTCGCCGACCGGCGGCGCCCCCCGTCGAGGAGGGCGCGGTGCACGAGATTACCCCACCCGACCCACCTCGCCCAAAACGGGCGAGGCCTGGGGGTCAGTCGTCGGTGAGGGTGAGGCTGACACCGCCGACGAGGGCGCTCGAGACGTTGTAGAGGAACGCCGCGAGCGTCGCGATGGCGGTGAAGAGGATGACGTCGACGACGCCGATGACGATCGACAGCGACACCACGCGGGTGAAGCCGACGAAGTCGAGGATGTCGAAGGTCTGCCCGTCGTCCTGGATGACCTGGCCGACGACCCCGTTGACCTGGTCGAAGACGCCCATCGCGTCGAGGACGGTCCACAGCACGACCGTCATGACGACGAGCGCGATGCCGAGCGCCACCGACAGCAGGAACGACATCTTCATCGCCGACCACGGGTCGATCCGCGAGACCGTCAGGCGCACCCGGCGGGCCGAGATGCGACGGGGAGCGCCGGCACCGGCCGGACGCTGCATCGGGCCACCCGGACGCTCCTGGACGGGCCCGGCCGCCGGCCCCTTGGCCGGCAGTGCCGCCGTGCGCTGCGAGGAGTCGCGGGCCGGACCGGAGCCGGACGACCCGGCGTCGCGCCGGACCGTGCCGCCGTCGCGGGCGGGCGCCAGAGCCCGGACGCCCGGCGTCAGCGCCCTGCGCGGAGGGGCCGCGACGAGGAGGCGTCGAGGAGCGCACCGGGCGCCCCGCGTGGTCTGCGGTGCTCACTCAGGGCCTCCTGCATCATCGGACTCGTCGTCGTCCGACGGTACGGCATCGGCCGTCGGGTCGGCGACTTCGACAACCGGGGTCTCAGCGCTCGTGACCGACTCGTCACCGGACTCCTCGACGACCTCGCCCACGACGACGCCACCCGTGACCTGCGCCGATGCGTCGGCGGCACCCTCGGCCTCGGCCTCGGCCGCCTCGACGGCCTCCTCGACCTCCTTCTCAGGGTTGCGCGTCACCGCGACGATCGCGTCGTTCTTGCCGGGCTTGGCGAACTGCACGCCCATCGTGTTGCGGCCGGTGAGGCGCACCTCGTCGACCCGGGACCGGACGATGTTGCCGCGCTCGAACACGACGAGCACCTCGTCGTTCTCGTCGACGGTCAGCGCGCCCACGAGGTCGCCGCCCTTCTCGGACAGCTTCGCGACGGCGACGCCGTAGATGGCGCGGCCCTTGACGGTCCAGTCGTGGACCTTCGAGCGCTTGGCGAGCCCGGACTCGAAGACGACGAAGACGTCGGGGTCGGTGCCGGCGGTGACCACGGACATCGCCAGCAGCGAGTCGGTGTCCTTGAACTTCATGCCGGTGACCCCGGAGGTGGCCCGGCCCATCGGGCGCAGCGTCGCGTCGTCGGCGTGGAAGCGCACCGACTGGCCCTTGCGGGAGACGAGCAGCAGGTCGTCGCCGGACTCCACGAGCCCGACCCCGACCAGCTCGTCACCGTCACGCAGGTTGACCGCGATGAGCCCGCCCGTGCGGGGGCTGTCGTACTCGGCGAGGCGGGTCTTCTTCACCAGGCCGTTGCGCGTCGCGAGGACGAGGTACGGCGCGTCCGAGTACGTGCGGATCGCGAGCACCTGGGCGATCTCCTCGCCCGGCTGGAACGCCATGACGTTCGCGACGTGCTGGCCCTTGGAGTCGCGCCCGGCGTCGGGCAGCTCGTAGGCCTTGGCGCGGTACACCCGGCCGAGGTTGGTGAAGAACAGCAGCCAGTGGTGCGAGGTGGTGGTGAAGAAGTGCCCGACCATGTCCTCGCCGCGCAGGGACGCGCCACGCACGCCCTTGCCGCCGCGGCGCTGCGAGCGGTACGCGTCGACCCGGGTGCGCTTGGCGTACCCGCCCCGGGTGATCGTCACGACGACGTCCTCCTCGGGGATGAGGTCCTCCATCGACATGTCGCCGTCGCCCGGCATGATCGTGGTCCGCCGCTCGTCGCCGAACTTCTCGACGATCGCGCCGAGCTCGTCCGAGACGATGTCCCGCTGGCGCTCGGGGCGGGCCAGGATGTCGGTGAAGTCCTCGATCTGGGTCTGCAGCTTGTCGTGGTCGTCGATGATCTTCTGCCGCTCCAGGGCCGCGAGCCGGCGCAGCTGGAGGTTGAGGATCGCGCTCGCCTGGATCTCGTCGATCTCGAGCAGCGCGATGAGCCCGGCCCGCGCCTCCTCGACGGTGGGGGAGCGGCGGATCAGCGCGATGACCTCGTCGAGCAGGTCGAGGGCCTTGAGGTAGCCCCGGAGGATGTGGATCTCCTCCTCCGCCTTGCGCAGCCGGTACTCGGTGCGCCGGCGGATGACCTCGATCTGGTGGTCGACCCAGTGCCGGATGAACGCGTCGATCGGCAGCGTGCGCGGCACCCCGTCGACGAGCGCGAGCATGTTCGCGCCGAACGAGGTCTGCAGCTGGGTGTGCTTGTAGAGGTTGTTGAGCACGACCTTCGCGACGGCGTCGCGGCGCAGCACGATGACGAGGCGCTGGCCGGTACGGCCCGAGGTCTCGTCGCGGATGTCGGCGATGCCGCCGAGCCGGCCGTCCTTGACGTGCTCGGCGATCTTCTGGGCGAGGCTGTCGGGGTTGACCTGGTACGGCAGCTCGGTGACGACGAGGCACTGCCGGCCCTGGATCTCCTCGACCTCGACGACCGCCCGCATGATGACCGAGCCGCGGCCCGTGCGGTAGGCGTCCTCGATGCCCTGGTGGCCCATGATGAGCGCGCCGGTGGGGAAGTCCGGGCCGGGGATCTCGCGCATCACCGCGTCGAGCATCTCGTCGCGGGAGGCGTCGGGGTGGCGCAGCACCCACTCGGCGGCCGCGGCCACCTCACGCAGGTTGTGCGGCGGGATCTGGGTGGCCATCCCGACGGCGATGCCGGAGCTGCCGTTGACGAGGAGGTTGGGGAAGCGGCTGGGGAGGACCTCGGGCTCGAGGGTCTTGCCGTCGTAGTTCGGCTTGAAGTCGACGGTCTCCTGCTCGATGTCGCGGACCATCTCCATCGACAGCGGCGCCATCCGGCACTCGGTGTACCGCGGCGCGGCGGCCGGGTCGTCACCGGGGGAGCCGAAGTTGCCCTGGCCCTGGACGAGCGGGTAGCGCAGCGACCAGTCCTGGACGAGCCGGACGAGGGCGTCGTAGATGGCGCTGTCACCGTGCGGGTGGTACTGGCCCATGACGTCGCCGACGACGCGGCTGCACTTGTTGAAGCCGCGGTCGGGGCGGTACCCGCCGTCGTACATCGCGTAGAGCACGCGGCGGTGCACCGGCTTGAGGCCGTCGCGCACGTCGGGGAGCGCGCGGCTCACGATGACGCTCATCGCGTACTCGATGTACGACCGCTGCATCTCGGCGTTGAGGTCGATCGGCTCCGTGCGGTCGGTCTCGACGGGCGGCTGCTCGGTCATCGGGGTCCTTCGTCAGTGGTCGTGCGGTCGGACGGGCGTGCGGGCCGGAGCCTCAGATGTCGAGGAAGCGGACGTCGCGGGCGTTGCGCTGGATGAACGAGCGCCGGGACTCGACGTCCTCGCCCATGAGCACCGAGAAGATCTCGTCGGCGGCCGCGGCGTCGTCGAGGGTGACCTGGAGCAGCACCCGCTGGTCGGGGTCCATCGTGGTCTCCCACAGCTCCTGGTAGTCCATCTCGCCGAGACCCTTGTAGCGCTGGATCGGGTTGTCCTTCGGCAGCCGGCGGCCCTTGCTCTGCCCCTCGGCCACCAGGGCGTCGCGCTCGCGGTCGGTGAACGCGAACTCGTGCGGGGCGTTGGACCACTTGAGCCGGTACAGCGGCGGCTGCGCGAGGTAGACGTAGCCCGCCTCGATGAGCGGCTTCATGAACCGGAACAGCAGCGTGAGCAGCAGGGTGCGGATGTGCATGCCGTCGACGTCGGCGTCGGCCATCAGCACGATCTTGTGGTACCTGGCCTTCTCGAGGTCGAAGTCCTCGCCGATGCCGGTGCCGAACGCCGAGATGAGCGCCTGCACCTCCTGGTTGGCGAGGGCCTTGTCGAGGCGGGCCCGCTCGACGTTGAGGATCTTGCCGCGGATCGGGAGGATCGCCTGCGCGTAGGGGTTGCGACCGCGGACCGCGGAGCCGCCGGCGGAGTCACCCTCGACGATGAACACCTCGGAGACGGCCGGGTCCTTGGCCTGGCAGTCGCGCAGCTTGCCGGGCAGGCCCCCGGACTCGAGCACCCGCTTGCGGGTGGCCTCGCGGGCCTTGCGCGCGGCGAGCCGGGCGGTGGCCGCCTGGATGGCCTTGCGGACGATCTCGCGGCCCTCGTTCGGGTGGCTGTCGAGCCAGGCGCCGAAGGACTCGGTCATCGCACGCTGGACGAAGCCCTTGACCTCGGAGTTGCCGAGCTTGGTCTTGGTCTGGCCCTCGAACTGGGGCTCACCGAGCTTGACCGAGATGACGGCGGTCAGGCCCTCGCGGGCGTCGTCACCGGTGAGGTTGTCGTCCTTGTCCTTGAGCTGGTTCTGCTTGCGCGCGAAGTCGTTGACGAGCTTGGTCAACGCCGCACGGAAGCCCTCCTCGTGGGTGCCGCCCTCGTGGGTGTTGATGGTGTTCGCGTAGGTGTGCACCGACTCGCTGTACGAGGTGGTCCACTGCATCGCGAGCTCGAGGGACAGCGCGCGCTCGGTGTCCTCGACCTCGATCGAGATGACGTCGGGGTGCACCGGCTCGGTGCGCTTGGACGCGTTGAGGTGGTTGACGTAGTCGACGAGCCCGTCGTCGTAGCGGTAGCTGACCTTCTTGGCGGTCGTGGTGCGGGTCTCGCCGGAGGCGTCGTCGGTGGACTCGACCTGCTCGACCTCGTCGATCGCGTCGAGGTCGACGTCGGCGGCGGGGGCGTCGGGCACCCGCTCGTCGACGAGGGTGATCGTGAGCCCCTTGTTGAGGAAGGCGTACTGCTGGAAGCGCGAGCGCAGCGTCTCGTAGTCGTAGTGGGTGGTCTCGAAGATGTCCTCGCTGGCCCAGAACGTGATGGTCGTGCCGGTGCGGTCGGTCTCCTCCTCACGGGTGAGCGGCTTGACGGGGACCCCGCCCTGGAAGCTCATCCGGTGGGCGAAGCCCTTCTGCCGGACGCACACGTCGAGGCGGCTCGACAGGGCGTTGACCACCGAGGAGCCGACGCCGTGCAGACCGCCGGACACCTTGTAGCCGCCACCGCCGAACTTGCCGCCCGCGTGCAGCTGGGTGAGGACGAGCTCGACGGCGCTGACGCCCTCGGTGGGGTGGATGTCGGTGGGGATGCCGCGGCCGTTGTCCTTGACCCGGACGGCGCCGTCCTCCATGAGGGTGACGTCGATGGTGTCGGCGTACCCGGCGAGGGCCTCGTCGACGGCGTTGTCGACGATCTCCCAGACCAGGTGGTGCAGACCGCGCTCGCCGGTGGAGCCGATGTACATGCCGGGGCGCTTGCGGACGGCCTCGAGGCCCTCGAGCACCGTGATGGACCCCGCGTCGTACGCGGGACCCTCGACCACCGGGACCGGGGGCTGCACGGGCACGTCGGGGGTCTGGTCGGGCTGGTCGGCCACGGGTCTCCTTCGAGGATGGGCCGGCCCGACGCGCAGGTCGGAGCGGCACATGGCGCGCGCCCACGGGTGCGAAATCACCCGGGGCGCGGTGTCGGCCTCCAGTCTACCGGTCAGATCGGACAGATCACCCGCTGGGAGGCCCGTGGCGGGCATTTTCCGGCCGGTTCCCGGTGCCCGAC
This sequence comes from uncultured Actinomycetota bacterium, assembly GCA_963815545.1. GTDB lineage: Bacteria > Actinomycetota > Actinomycetes > Actinomycetales > Dermatophilaceae > Phycicoccus. Next base: position 172,960 of record CAWFGY010000002.1, on the reverse strand, counting down.
GACTCCCCACACGCGGACGGGGCCCCCAGCGGCCCTGACCGGCCTTCCCCGCGACGACGTGCTGACGACCCATCCACCCCGAACCCGGGGTGCCGCGCGGGCGGCTCGGCTACCGTCGGCGCATGGGGTGGATGGGACGTCCGACGGCCGGGACGGCGGCTGCGACCGCGGTCGTGCTGGCGCTGTCGGGGTGCGGTCTCGTCGCCCGGTTCGGCTCGGACGGACCCGCCACGACCGGCTCGCCCACGGCGGCCTCGGCGGCAACGCCGTCCACCACGGACGAGGCCGGCGGGGCGCCGGCGAGCGCACCGGCCGGAACGACGGTCGTCGAGGCGGGCCGTGCCCGGATCCGGTTCGCGGTCCCCGACTCGTGGGAGCTCGTCGACTTCACCGCCCTGCTCGAGCAGGCCGACGCGGACGAGCTGGAGGCGGCGGCCGACGGCATGAACCTGACGGCCAGCCAGTTCCGGGCCGCCGCGCGCAACACCGACCTCGGGGTCTTCGGGCCGCCGACCGCGAACTTCGCCCCGAACGTCAACGTCCAGCTCTCACCCGTCGAGGAGGTGCCGAGCGCCGAGCAGATGCGTGCGGGCCTGACGGCGATCGGCGCCGACGTGCAGGACGTGCAGGACGTGACGACGCCGCTGGGTCCCGGGCGCGTCACCAGCTACCGGCTCGAGGTGGCGGGCACGACCGCGTACGGCCGCCAGCTGGGGGTCAAGGGCCCGGGCGGGGTGGCTCTCATCACCGTCTCGCACGGGGACGCCGAGCAGGCCGAGCGCGTGGAGCAGGTGCTGCGCTCCTCGCTCGCCCCGTTCTGACGCCCGCGGCGGTGCCGGCCCGTCGGGGCCTAGGCCCCGCCGGGGCCGAGGGTGCGCTCGAGCAGGTCGCGGACCTCGTCGGTGAGGACGGGCTCGGGCAGCTGCACGTCGAGCACCGGCTGGGCGCACGAGACGCCGTAGCAGAACGCGTCGGGCCGGCTGCGGGACGCGTCGTCGGCGGCCTCGGCGATGCGGCGCAGCCGGCCCTGCTCGAGCAGCGTGCGCCACTGGTGGCTGTCGGCGTCGGGCAGGTCGGCCAGCGGGACGGTGCGCTCGCGGACGATCCCGGCGATCCCGCCGGTGCGCCGGACGGTCACCTCGGTGCCCGGGCTGGGGGCCTGCGGGACCGGGGGCTCGTCCGGGGACTGCGGTGCCTCCGGAACCTCGGGGGCCTGCGGGTCGACCTCGCCCGTGTCGCCCCCGGCCGGTGCGTCGTCGAGGGCCAACCCGACCCCGGCCCACGCGGCGGCCACCGCCTGGGCCTCGCGGGACCCGTCGCCGTACCGGGCGCGCGCGGCCGCGTGGGTGAGCCCGGCGAAGGTGAGGAAGTCGCAGTCGGCGCGGATCTCGCCGACGATCGTGTCGTACCAGATCTGGCCGGGGACCTCCCAGGCGTTGCCGCCGAGCGCCACCGCGAGGTCGTGGAAGGCCTTGTTCGGGATGCCCGAGTTCACGTGCACGCCGCCGTTGTCCCCGGACATCGAGACGTAGTCGCTCATGTGCGCCGGCTGCGGGTCCTTGCCGAGGCGGGGGTCGTCGTACGCGGTGCCGGGCGCGGCCATCGAGCGCAGGGCGACCCCCTGCACCCCCGGGGCGAGGAGCTCGGCGCCGACGAGCCAGTCGGCCTGGTCGGCGCTCTGGCCCAGGACGTGCTGCTTGACGAGGACCCCGAACACGTCGGACACCGACTCGTTGAGCGCCCCCGACTGGCCCTGGTAGTTGAGCCCGGAGGTGTACTGGGTGACGCCGTGGGCGAGCTCGTGGGCGATGACGTCGAGGCTGCGGGTGAACCCGAGGAAGACGACGCCGTCGCCGTCGCCGAAGACCATCTGGCGGCCGTCCCAGAACGCGTTGTCGTAGGCGCGCCCGTAGTGCACCGTCGCGACGAGGGGCAGCCCCTTGTCGTCGAGGGAGCTGCGGCCGTACGCCTGCCGCCACAGCGCCCACGTGGCGCCGAGGCCGTCGTAGGCCTGGCTGACGGCCTCGTCGCCGGTGGCCGGGTCGCCCTCGCCGCGGACCTCGGTGCCGGGCAGGCTCGTGCCCTGCTCGGCGTCGTGGATGGTGCGCTGCGGCGCCGCCTCGGTGCCCGGCTCGAGGGCGGGCTCGGGCCCGGACCGCCCGGGGAACAGCTCGGCGGTGACCCGCCCACGCCGGATGAGGTCGTCGACCCGCAGCGTGGCCACGGCAGGCTCGGCGACCCGGGAGTCGCCCGACGCCGCGAGCGCCGCGAGGAGGTAGGGCGGCACGATCGTGCAGCAGGGGGCCGGCGGCCGGGCGGGGGCTGCGGAGGAGGTCATGCCCCCACGATGCCCTCGGCCTCCGACAGCCGCGACCGGTGCGCGCGGTCAGCCGACCTGGCGCACGACGACCTGCCCGGGCCCGCTCGGCTCGACGGCGAGGTCGGCGGCCGGGGGGACCGGGACGGCGAGGATGCCCCCGTCGGTGAACACCTCGACGACGAGCCGGTCGACGAGGATGCCGACCTCGTCCCCGCCGTCCAGCGGGACGAAGTGCCGCACGTCATCGGCGACGACCAGGATGTCGCCCTCCCGGGTGAGCCGCAGCAGCGGCACGCCGCCGGAGGTGACGGTCAGCGCGGAGCCCCGGCTCCACGTCAGCCAGGCCGCCTCGGGGACCGCGGCCGGCGACCCCTCGCGCGCGGTGCCGACGACCGTGCCGCCGGTGGCGACCGGGTGGGGCCGGGCGACCAGCCGGTTGCCCCGCAGGGTGAGGACCTGCGGGACGCTGGCGGCTCCGGCCCACCGACCGTCGGGATCCTGGACACCCCGCAGCCAGTGGACGAGGCCCGGCCGGCCCTCCCGGTCGCGGAAGGTCGAGGGCGCGTAGTAGGACGGTCCGTAGCCGAGGCGGCCCCACGCCGTCGCGACGAACCGCCCGTCGACGAGGTCACCGACGCCGTACCCGACCCAGTGCAGCGCGCCCGGCTCCCAGACCGACATGACGAGCACCCAGCGCCCGTCGAGCGGCACGAGCACCGGGCACTCCCAGCCGGCGCCGGTCCAGACCGGGTCGCGCTCGGTCGTGGCGCGGCGCACCAGCTCGCCGGCGAAGGTCCAGGCGCGGCGGTCCGGGGAGGTCCAGGTCCACGCGACCGCGGTCCCGTCGGTGAGACCACCGCCGAGGACCATCCGCCACGTCGTCCCGTCGTGCAGGACGAACGGGTCGCGGAACGCGGCGACCTCCACTCCCGGCGGAAGCTGCGCGACGACGGGCCCCTTGGCCCACCGGTCCCACGAGTCGTCGACCGGGGTCGCGACCCGCACCCGGCCCACGGTGACGTCCTCGACGTCGACCGCCGTGTAGAACAGCTGCGGGCCCGGCTCGTCGGCGCCGGTGTCGCGGGGGAGGACGACGCTGCCCGACCACACCCCGCCGTCCCCGTCGCCGGGGGCCAGGGCCACCGGGCGGTGGCTCCAGCGGAGCAGGTCCTCGCTGACGGCGTGGGCCCAGTGGCACGCCGCCGCCCACTCGACCTGGTGTGGGACGAACTGGGTGAACAGGTGCCAGCGACCGCCGGTCCAGGTCAGGCCGAGGGGGTCGTTGACCCACCCCGTCTCCGGGGTCAGGTGGACGAGCGGCCGGGCGTCCGGGACCGCGTCAGTCATGACGCGCTGGGGTGGCGGCCCCGCCCCGGGACAGGGCGGCGGCCATCCGCTCCTGGGCGACGGCGGAGTGGAAGAGGTCGCCGGACAGCCGCGCCATCGCCTCCCCGTCGGCGTCGAACGCGGCGACGAGGTCGGCGCCGAGGAGGCGCTTCGCGGCGGTCAGCCCCTGCCGCGCACCGGCCCGCAGGTCGCCGAGGACGGCCGCGACGGCCTGGTCGATGCCCCCCTCGTCGACGACGTGGGTGACCAGGCCCCCGTCGCGGGCCTCGGCGGCGGTGACGGCCCGGCCGGTGAGGAACCAGTCGGCGGCGGCCCGCGCGGTGAGCCGGTGCCGCAGCGGGATCGAGATGACGGCGGCGGCCAGCCCGAGCCGGACCTCGGTGAGCGCGAACGTCACGTCGTCCCGGCAGACGACGACGTCCGCGCTGGCGACGAGACCCAGACCCCCGGCACGCACCGGTCCGTCGAGCCGGGTGACGACGGGCACCGGCAGGGCGGCGAGCCGCCGCTGGACCCCGATGATGCCTCGCGCCGACTCGACCATGTCGACCGTGGCCGCCTCCTTGAGGTCGGCGCCGGCGCAGAAGACCCGGTGCGACGAGCGGAGCAGCACCCCGTGGATCCCGTCGTCGGCGGCGAGGTCGTCGAGGTGGCCGGTGAGCTCGGCGACGAGCCGGCGCGACAGCGCGTTGCGGTTGTGCGGTGAGTCCAGGGTCAGGACGGCGATCCGGTCGTCGTCCTCGCGCCGGACGAGGGGGGCGTGGGGGTCGGGCCGCGTCGCATCGTCGCTCACGGCCCCGACCCTAGCCGCGCCAGGTCAGCCGTAGGTGTCGCGCGGGCCGCGCCCGTCCTGGGCCCGGCGCAGACCGCGCGACCACGTGGGCGCGCTGGGTCCGACGATGCGCAGCTCGGTCACCGTCCCCTCCCCGACGTCCTGCGCGAGCCGGGCCATCAGCGAGGACTCCAGGAGCCGCAGCTGGGTCGCCCAGGCGGTGGAGTCCGCGCGCACGGTGAGGATGCCGTCGACGAAGTCCGTCGGGTGCGAGTGCGCGGCCACGTCGGGTCCGACGATCGAGGGCCACCGCCCGATGACCGAGCCGACGGCGACCTCGGCGGCCCACCCCCGCTCGGCGACGAAGCGGTCCAGCTGGTCGCCGAGCAGCTGGGGGTCGCGACCGCCGTCGCGCTTCCGGTCGCCGGGCAGGTCGCGCTGCCGGCGGCGGGGCTTCAGGCCGGGACGCAGCCCCTTCGCCCGCGCGGCCGCCCGGGCCCGCGCGAGGGCCTCGGCGGCGGCCAGGCCCTCGTCATCCAGCGGCGCGTCGGCCGAGGGCGCGCCCTCCTGCGGGACGGGGACGTCCGGGTCAGGGGGCATCGGGAGTCCCCACGTCGACCGCACCGAGGGTCACCCGGTACGTCCGGCCGGCCAGGGCCGCCGGCACGTCCTCGGGGACGGCCGCGGTGACCAGCACCTGCTCGGCGTCCGCGACCATGGCGGCCAGCCGCTCGCGCCGCCCGGAGTCCAGCTCGGCGAACACGTCGTCCAGGACGAGCACCGGGTCGTCGCCGAGGTCGGTGCGCAGCAGCTGGAAGGACGCGAGCCGCAGGCCGAGCGCGAACGACCAGGACTCGCCGTGGCTCGCGTACCCCTTCGCCGGCAGCTCGCCGAGGGTGAGGACCACGTCGTCGCGGTGCGGGCCGACGAGGCACACCCCCCGCTCGACCTCCTGGTCCCGGACCGCAACGAGCGAGGCCAGCATCTCGGCGTGCAGCTCGTCCACCTCGGGCACCTCCCCGGCCGCCAGCCGCTCGGCCGTCTCCTCGCGCAGGGACGACCGGTACGCCACCCGCGCGTCGGACTGCCCGTTGCTCACCTCGTCGTAGGCCTTCGCGAGGTACGGCCCGAGGTCACGCAGCAGCCGCAGCCGGGCGTACAGCAGCTGGGACCCGACGCCGGCGAGCTGGGTGTCCCAGATGTCGAGGGTGTGCAGCGCGGACGCGGCCTCGGCCGAGGCGTCCAGCGCCTCCGCCCCGGGCCGCGGCCGCCGGCCCCGGGCCCGCCGCGACAGGTAGGGCTGGGCCGACTTCAGCAGGGCGCTGCGTTGCTTGACGATGCGGTCGTACTCCTGGCGCACCCCCGACCAGCGCGGCTGGCGCGCCACGAGCAGGTCGTCGAGGAACCGGCGGCGCTCGCCGGGGTCCCCCTTGACGAGCGCGAGGTCCTCGGGGGCGAACAGCACGGTCCGCAGCGACCCGAGCACGTCGCGCGGGCGCACCGGCGACCGGTTGAGCCGGGCCCGGTTGGCCTTCCCCGGGGTGATCTCGAGCTCGACCATCGTCTCGCGACCGTTGCTCATCACGGCCCCGCGGACGACGGCCCGCTCCGCGCCGAACCGGACGAGCGGGGCGTCGGTGGCGACCCGGTGGCTCGACAGCGCGGCGAGGTACCCGATCGCCTCGACGAGGTTGGTCTTGCCCTGGCCGTTGAGGCCGACGAGGGTCGTCACGCCGGGCTCGAGCGGGAGCTCTGCCGTCGTGTAGCTGCGGAAGTCGGCGACCGACAGGTGCCGGACGTGCACCGGCCCGCTCAGCCCTTCTTGGTGGCGCGCTTGCGCGGCGGCCCGGAGCGGCCGGGCGACGCGGGGCCGGCGGTCGTGGCCTCGGCGGACTTCTTCGCGGCCGTCTTCTTCGTCGGCTTCTTCTCCTTGCGGGAGGCGGCGCGGGACGCGGCGGCCGCGGTGGCCGGGCCGGTGGCGTTCTCGTCCCGCAGCGCCTCGCCCTCGGCGACGGTCATCACCTGGTGCCCGCCGAACTGGCCCCGCAGCGCGGCCACGGCCTGCATCGTGGGCGAGACCTTCTGCCGCGAGGCGAACCGGGCGAAGAGCGAGGCGCTGATGACGGGCATCGGCACCGCGAGCTCGATGGCCTCCTCGACGGTCCACCGGCCCTCGCCGGAGTCGGAGGTGTAGTCGGAGACCTTCTCGAGGGTCGGGTCCTCCTCGAGGGCGTCGACCATGAGGTCCAGGAGCCAGGACCGCACGACCGTGCCGCGGCTCCAGGCCTTGAAGGCCCCGGGCACGTCGTCGACGATGTCCTTCTTCATGAGCAGCTCGTAGCCCTCGGCGTACGCGGCCATGAGCCCGTACTCGATGCCGTTGTGGACCATCTTCGTGTAGTGGCCGGCACCGACCTTGCCGGCGTGGACGAACCCCTCGTCGCGGGGGCCCTCGGGGCGCAGCGCGTCGAAGATCGGCATCGCGCGGCGGACGTTCGCCTTCGTGCCGCCGGCCATGAGCCCGTAGCCGTTCTCGAGACCCCAGATGCCGCCCGAGACGCCGCAGTCGACGTAGCCGACCCCGGCCGCCTTGAGCAGCTTCTCGTTCTCGACGTCGTCGGTCCACTTGCTGTTGCCGCCGTCGATGACGAGGTCGCCCTTGTCGAGGAGGTCCGCGAGGGCAAGGACCGTGTCCCGCGTGGGCGCCCCGTGCGGCACCATCACCCAGACGACGCGGGGGGCGTCGAGCCGGGCGACCATGTCGGCGAGGCTCGAGGAGTCCGAGACGGATTTGTTGCGGTCGTACCCGACCACTTCGTGGCCTGCGCGGCGGAGCCGCTCGCGCATGTTGCCGCCCATCTTCCCCAGGCCGACCAGTCCCAGCTGCATCCGGTGCTCCTCGTGTGCGTCGTCGGAAGTGCGTGCGCGGTCAGCAGGCTACTGGGCGGCCGTGGCGGCGGCTCGGGCGTCCCGTGCCGTCAGGAGGCGTAGCGGACCGGCATGAGGACGTACCGGTACGAGGTGTCGGCCTCGCCGTCCTGCTCGGGCTGCCCCGACAGCACCGCGGGCCGCGACGCCTGGGTGAACGAGATGCGCGACCAGTCGGTGCCGACCTGCCCGAGCCCGTCGAGCAGGTAGGTGGGGTTGAACGCGATCTCGATCTCGGGGCCGGTGAGGGTGCACTCGACGGCCTCGGACGCCTGGGCGTCGTCGCCGGTCCCGGCCTCGATGGCGACCTGGCCGTCGCTGAACCGCAGCCGGACCGGGGTGTTGCGCTCGGCGACGAGGGCGACGCGCTTGACGGCCTCGACGAGCTCGGAGGTCTTGATGACCGCGTCGGTGTCGGACGTCGTCGGGAAGATCGAGGAGACCTTGGGGTACTCGCCGTCCAGGAGGCGGGTCGTCGTGCGGCGGCGCCCGGCCTCGAACCCGGCGAGCCCGTCGCCCCCGGCGGTGGCGCCGAGCGCGACGTCGATCGAGCCGCTGGCGCCGAGGCTGCGTGCGGTCTCGGACAGGGTGCGTGCCGGGATGAGCACGACGTGGTTGGTGTCGGTGGCGGTGGGGTTCCAGTGCAGCTCGCGCATCGCGAGGCGGTACCGGTCGGTGGCGAGCAGCGTCATCGTGTCGCCGTTGACCTCGACCCGGACCCCGGTGAGGATCGGCAGGGTGTCGCCGCGGTCGGCCGCGACCGAGACCTGGGCAACGGCCTGGGTGAAGAGGTGCCCGTCGACCGAGCCCGTGGGCTCGGGGCTGGAGGGCAGGGTCGGGTAGTCGTCCGAGGGCATCATGAGCAGGCTGAAGCGGGACGCCCCGCACGTGACCTGGACCTTGCTGCCCTCGGTGACGACGTCGATCGGGCGGTCGGGCAGGTTGCGCGAGATGTCGGCGAGGAGGCGGCCGAGGACGAGCACCGTGCCGGACTCCGCGACGTCGGCGGCGACGGTGACCCGGGCCGAGACCTCGTAGTCGAACGCGCTGAGGGTGAGGGTGCCGTCGTCCGCTGCCTCGAGCAGGATGCCGGCCAGGACCGGGACCGGGGGGCGGGCGGGCAGCCCGCGGGCCACCCAGGTGACCGCCTCGGCCAGGACGTCGCGCTCGACGCGGAACTTCACGGATACCGCCCAATCCGGCGCGTCGTCTGCGCGCCAACGAGTCGTGCTGTGTCGTGCAACCCCCGCCCCCGGACGCACCGAGGCGACCCCGAGTCGGACGGGAGGACGACACTAGTGCACCGCACCGTGCGGCGGTACCGGTTGGCGGGGAACGGACGACGGGCTCCTCGGGCCCGGGTCGGGGCAGGGGCACAGCAGGGTCGTGATCGGGGTGGATCGATATATGGAGAGGTCTCATCGTTGTCATAGGTGCTGTGGACGCTGTGGACGAAGGACCGTCGACCCAGGTCAGGCCGCGTGGCGTGGATGTGGACGGAGCGGGGACGCAGCGGTGGACGACGGGGCCTGCCTGGTGACGGCCGGCGGGCGTTCACATCCGGTCCACCGGTGGGTGGCCTGTCGTCCACCGAGGGAGGGCCCTTGTCCACACCCGTCCACAGCCCCTGTGGACAACCCGGGACGGACGGAGGTGTCGGCCACTGACTGAGGGTGGAGTTGTCCACAGGCTTGTGCCCATGCGTGGACAGCCGCTGTCTAACCTTGGTCGGCAGGTTCGACGCAGCCCCGTCGTGCTCAGCCATGCGTGGCCTGGTCACCCCTGCGGGCGCCGTGGGGCTGTGGACAACCTGGGGACGAACGGGGGACTGTCGAAGGTTCGCCCTGTGGACGACCGGGCGGCCGCGTCCGGACCCGGTGTGACGGGAGGGGTGGAGCGGGTCAGCGGGACTGCTGCTTGATCCGGTTCGTCAGCTCGGTCACCTGGTTGTAGATCGCCCGGCGCTCGGCCATCAGCTGGCGGATCTTCTTGTCGGCATGCATGACCGTCGTGTGGTCGCGGCCGCCGAACTGCTGGCCGATCTTGGGCAGCGACATGTCGGTGAGCTCGCGGCACAGGTACATCGCGATCTGGCGGGCGGTGACCAGGACGCGGCTGCGGGACTGGCCCTGGAGGTCCTCGATGGTCAGCCCGAAGTAGGCGGCGGTCTGGGCGATGATCGTCGCCGGCGTGACCTGGCTCATCGAGTCGTCGGGGATGAGGTCGCGCAACACGATCTCGGCGAGGCTCATGTCCACCGGCTGGCGGTTGAGGCTCGCGAACGCCGTGACCCGGATCAGGGCGCCCTCGAGCTCGCGGATGTTCGTCGAGATGCGCGAGGCGATGAACTCGTGGACGTCGTCGGGGACGCTGAGCCGCTCCTGGATCGCCTTCTTGCGCAGGATGGCGATCCGGGTCTCGAGGTCGGGCGGCTGGACGTCGGTGAGCAGCCCCATCTCGAAACGGCTGCGCATCCGCGCCTCGAAGCCGGTGAGCAGCTTCGGCGGGACGTCGCTGGTGATGACGACCTGCTTGCTCGCGTTGTGCAGCGTGTTGAACGTGTGGAAGAACTCCTCCTGGGTCTGCACCTTGCCCTGGAGGAACTGGATGTCGTCGATGAGCAGCACGTCGACGTCGCGGTACCGGCGCTGGAAGTTGGCGGCCTTGTCGTCGCGGATGCTGTTGATGAAGTCGTTGGTGAACTCCTCGGAGTTCACGTAGCGCACCTTGACGTTGGGGAAGAGCGCCCGGGCGTAGTGGCCGATGGCGTGCAGCAGGTGGGTCTTGCCCAGCCCGGAGTCGCCGTAGACGAAGAGCGGGTTGTACGCCTTGGCCGGGGCCTCGGCGACCGCGACGGCGGCCGCGTGGGCGAACCGGTTGGAGGCACCGATGACGAAGGTGTCGAACGTGTACTTCGGGTTGAGCCGGGTCAGCTCGACCTGCTCGGGGACCGCGGTGCCGGGGCGGGGCCGCCGCATGCCGGGCACCTCGACGAGACCCGAACGGGCGGCGTCGGACGGCGAGCCGTCCTGGCCGGCGCCCGGCCCGTGGCCGTCGGTGTCGTCGTCGAGCTCGAGGTCGTGGATCTGCTGGCGGCGGTCGGCGGCCCGCTGGTCGTGGGCCTCGGTGGTGCCGTCCGCGGTGTCGTCGGGGCCCGCCAGGTCGGTGGGCTCGGGCTGGACGTCGGCGAGCGAGGGGTCGACGGTGACGGCCAGCCGTACCTCACGACCGAGCCGGGCGCTCAGGGTCTGGGTGACCGGCTCCCGGAGCCGGGTCTCGACCATGTCCTTGGTGAAGTCGTTCGGGACGGCGATCAGGGCCGTGTCGTCGAGGAGCCCGACGAGGCGCGCGAGGCTGAGGAAGGCCCGCGACTGGATGGGGATCCCGTCCTCGTCGAGGGCGTCGAGCGTGGCGCTCCACAGCTGGGCCATCATCGTGTCCGGCACGTCGTCCCCGTCCTGTCGGTGTGCGCTCGTCGAGGTGCACAGGCACCGAGCGGGTGTGGGTCATCCACACCATTGTCCACAGGTTGTGGGAACGACATAGGGCGACGACACCTCGTGTGTCGTTACCGCGGCCGGTCGATGCTCCGTGCGATGGTAGAGGGTTCCCGGGCATCTCGCGCAGCCGATCCGCTGGTTTGGTCGGCGGCCGGTGGCTCCGGTACCTTGATGCGGTCTGTTGTCGGCGGTTTTCGCCCGTCCGTGCCGCGCGATCTTCACGTCCCGGGCCTCCGATGACCGCCGACCAGGCATACCTGACCACCTGGGCCAACCGGCCCGAACAGTGCGAAAGAGATCATCGTGAGCAAGCGGACCTTCCAGCCGAACAACCGCCGCCGGGCCAAGACGCACGGCTTCCGTCTGCGGATGCGCACCCGCGCCGGCCGCGCCATCCTCGCCGCCCGGCGTCGCAAGGGCCGCGCCGAGCTCTCGGCCTGAGGCCGTTCGGTGCTGCCGGCGCCGAACCGACTGCGGCAGCGGTCGGACTTCACGTCGGCGGTCCGAGGCCGCAGCAGTGTTCGCGCCGGCTCACGACTCCTCGTGGTGCACGCCACCCGGACCGACGCGCGAGCGGGACTCCCGCCGCGGGTCGGTTTCGTGGTGTCCAAGGCCGTCGGTGGGGCCGTCGTCCGGACCCGGGTCAAGCGCCGGCTCCGGGCCGTCGTGGCCGGGCGCCTCGCGGCCGTGCCGCCCGGGGTCGACGTCGTCGTGCGAGCCAATCCCGCCCGCCGGCACGGCCACGTCCGCCGAGCTCGAGTCGACGCTGAAACCGTTGCTGCACAGGGTAATTGGAAAGATCGAGGTCACGAGATGAGTCCCGGGCGAGTGCTTGTCACGCCGGTGCTCTGGCTCATCCGCCTCTACCAGCGCTTCATCAGCCCGCTGCGACCGCCGACCTGCCGCTACTACCCGTCGTGCTCGGCCTACGCCGTGACGTCGCTGGAGCGGTTCGGCCCGCTGCGGGGGACGTGGATGGCCGCGGCCCGGCTGCTCCGCTGCCACCCGTGGACCCCCGGGGGGGTCGACCACGTCCCCGACCGTGACCCGGTGACGGGCCGCCCCGTGCCGGGGACGACCGGGCCGAAACCGTATGCCGGATCCGGGACCACCCCGGACGCGTCCCAGCTTTGACCTCACGTCACCCACGGGTGACATCAGCTGCCGGCTTCGGCCGGCCCGTCGAAGGACATCATGGTCGAACTGTTCAACACCATCATGAGCCCCATCGAGTGGCTCGTGGCCTGGATCATGTTCAGCTTCCACGAGCTGCTCACCGGGATCGGGATGCCCGAGGCCTCCGGCTGGACCTGGACGCTGTCCATCGTCGGGCTCGTCCTCGTCATGCGCGCGGCGATGATCCCGCTCTTCGTGAAGCAGATCAAGGCCTCGCGCAAGCTGCAGATGATCCAGCCCGAGATCCAGAAGATCCAGAAGAAGTACAAGGGCAAGACCGACCCTGAGTCACGCCAGGCGATGACCCAGGAGACGATGAGCCTGTACAAGAAGGAGGGCACGAACCCGTTCAGCTCGTGCCTGCCGATCCTCGTGCAGTCCCCGTTCTTCTTCGGTCTCTTCCGCGTGCTCAACGGCCTCGACGAGATCGCCTCCGGCTCCACCGAGCCGATCGGGCCGATGTCCAAGGCGGTGGCCGCGCAGGCGGAGTCGGCCACCATCTTCGGTGCTCAGCTGTCCGACACCTTCCTCGGCGCCGACGGGCTGTCGACCCAGGTCGTCACCGTCATCCTCGTCATCCTCATGTCTGCGACGACGTTCCTCACGCAGAAGCAGCTCATGACCAAGAACATGCCGCAGTCGGCACTGGACAGCCCGTTCGCGAAGCAGCAGAAGATGCTGCTCTACATCTTTCCCGTCATCTTCGCCGTGTCCGGGGTGAACTTCCCGATCGGTGTCCTCATCTACTGGTTCACGACGAACGTGTGGTCGATGACCCAGCAGTTCTACGTCATCCGTCGGATGCCGGCCCCCGGGTCGGCAGCCGAGCGGGCCTACCACGAGCGCCTGGCGCGCAAGGGCAAGCCGATCCCGGGCGCCGTCGCCGCCACCGAGACGGACGAGCCCGAGGCGCCGCAGACCGGCCAGCGGGTCCAGCCCAAGTCGAAGAAGCGCGCCAAGGGTGGCGCCAAGGCCGGGAAGCCCGCGGCAGACACCGGTCCCGCGGCGACCGACGCGCCCGCAGCCGGCGACGACGCAGCGGCCCCCGACGCCACGCCGACGGACGCGGCGGCCGCCGAGGCCCCCGCTGCCGCTCCCAAGGGCAGCGGCACGACGCCGCCGAAGGGCCCCGGGTCGGGCAAGAAGAAGAAGAAGCGGAACACCCAGGGCCAGCGTTCCACGCCCGGGTCCTGACCCACCGCCCCCGTTGACCTGCACCATCACGACAGACCTGGAGAGTCCCATGAGCGACCAGCGCATCGAGGAGACCGAGCTCGTCTCGGCCGACAGCACGGACGAGCCCACCGAGTCGAGCGAGCCGTCGACCTCGGCGCCCGTCGACGAGGCCGCTGAGGCGTCGGCGGAGGCCCCGACCTCGACCGACTCCGACGACGAGGCGTCCGTCGACGCGGCGGAGGCCGCCACGGACGTTGCCGGCGAGGACGACGACGACAACGACGACGGTGAAGCCGGCGAGGCCGGGGCCCGTCGTCCGGGTGGCCGGAAGGCGCAGCTCGTGCGCGAGGGTGAGGTGGCGGCCGACTTCCTCGAGAACCTCCTCGACATCTGCGACCTCGACGGCGACCTCGACGTCGATGTCGACGGTGACCGCGCCGCGGTGGCCATCGTCGACAGCGAAGACGGTCGCGTGCCCCGGCGGCTCGTCGGCCCGGACGGGCAGGTGCTCGAGGCGCTCCAGGAGCTGACCCGGCTCGCAGTGCAGTCCGAGACGGGCGAGCGCAGCCGCCTCATGCTCGACGTCGCCGGCCACCGCGCGGAGCGGCGGGCCGCGCTCGTCTCCCTCGCGAAGGACGCCATCGCCGAGGTGAAGACGTCCGGTGAAGCGAAGTCGCTGTCCCCGATGACGGCCTTCGAGCGCAAGGTGGTCCATGACGAGGTCCTCGCGTCCGGCCTCGCCTCCGAGTCCGAGGGCAGCGAGCCCCGGCGGTACGTCGTCATCAGCCCGTCGGCGTGAGGGTCCGTTTCACGTGAAACATGAGGGGGACGCCCCGAGAACGGCAGCGGCCGCACCTGAGGGTGCGGCCGCTGTCTTCGGCGACCGGCTCGGGCTCGCGGAGCGGTTCGCCGCGGTCCTGGCGGACACCGGGGTGAGCCACGGGCTCATCGGCCCGCGGGAGGTCCCCCGGCTCTGGGACCGGCACATCCTCAACTGCGCCGTCATCGAGGACGCCTTCCCGGTCGGGGCGCGGCTCGTCGACGTCGGGTCGGGGGCCGGCCTCCCGGGGCTGGCTCTCGCGATCGCGCGGCCCGACCTGGAGATCCACCTCGTCGAGCCGATGGAGCGCAGGACGACGTGGCTGACCGGAGTCGTGGAGCAGCTGGCCCTGGAGGCCGTGACCGTGCACCGCGGCCGGGCGGAGGACCTCGCGGGGTCCCTGGCCGCCCCCTGGGTGACGGCCCGAGCGGTGGCCCGCCTCGACAAGCTCGCTCGGTGGTGCACCCCGCTCCTCGAGCCGGACGGCACGCTCGTCGCGATGAAGGGTCGTAGCGCCCCGGACGAGCTCGAGGCCGACCGGCCCGCCCTGACCAAGCTGGGCATGGTCTCGGCCACGGTCACCGGCCATGGCGGTGCGGTGCTCGACGAGCCGGTGCTCACCGTGGATCTGGTCTTCGACCGGAGCGGGAGTGGGCGACCGGGTCGACGCCCCACGGGGGATGGGGCGACGCGACGCCGCCGCCAGGGGCGCGGAGGCGGTCGCTCCGGCCGTGCGTGAGCCGGCGTCCCTCATCGGGAAGGTCGCACCGCGCCCGAACGGACATGTCGCACGGTCCGGGAAATGGGGTCGACAGGCGGCGTGACGCCGACGGATGTTTCACGTGAAACGGCTCCCGAGCGGGCCCGGCGCGGGGACCGAGGGGCACAACAGGTCGGTGCGGGCGGGAGGCCCCGGCGAAGTTGTCCACAGGTTATCCCCCGACCATGTGCACGCCCCCGGGGAGCGTCTCCTATCATTTCCGGCCGCCAATCCGCGCCGTTTCGCGAGTTTCACGTGAAACAGCCGCCCGCTGTTCCGGGAGGGGGCGCGGACAATGCACACGTTGTCCACAGGGGGACGCCCGCTTGGCGTGTCGCCGATCTGTGCTGTTGGATGGGGGCCGGTTCAGGAGGAGGTACGAAGTGGACGCAGCGCCCAACCCGGTGGGGGAGCAGTCCGTGGCGGCAGGGTTGGGGTTTCCTCGTCCGGAGGGCCGGCCGGAGAGCGCGCTCGGCTGGCCTGCCACCGTTTCACGTGAAACATCGTCCGCGCCCTCCCGTGAGATGCCTTTCCCGCAAGCCACGGACGGGTCGCCGGCGATGCCGGTGAGTGACCCGATCGACGGTGCGGCGAAGGTGTCGGCCTCGGCCCACTCCGCGGCACCGACGGCTGCGGTGACCACCACGCCACCGGCCGCGCCCCAGACCACCGACGACAGCGAGGAGCGAGCAGCCATCGCCGCATCCATCCCAGCAGCCGACTCCTTCACCCCGCTGGCCCAGGCGGCGGCCGCGGACGCGCGCAAGCGCATCACCCTCACGGGCCGGTCCGTGCCGCGCCCCTCGCGCACCCGGGTCCTCACCGTCGCCAACCAGAAGGGCGGGGTCGGGAAGACGACCACCACGGTGAACATCGCCGCCGCCCTGGCTCAGGCCGGCAGCACGGTGCTCGTCGTGGACCTCGACCCCCAGGGCAACGCCAGTACGGCCCTCGGCATCGACCACCACGCGGAGGTCCCGAGCGTCTACGACGTCCTCGTCGAGGGGCAGGACCTCGGGGAGGTCGTGCAGGCGTGCCCCGACATCCCCAACCTCCTCTGTGCCCCCGCGACCATCGACCTGGCGGGGGCAGAGATCGAGCTCGTGTCGCTCGTCGCCCGCGAGACCCGGCTCCAGAAGGCGATCGCGGCCTACGTGGAGGGGCGGACCGCGTCGGAGGACGCCCTCGACTACGTGCTCGTCGACTGCCCGCCGAGCCTGGGGCTGCTCACGGTCAACGCCTTCGTCGCCGCGACCGAGGTGTTCATCCCCATCCAGTGCGAGTACTACGCGCTCGAAGGGCTGTCGCAGCTCCTCAACAACATCGAGATGATCCGCAGCCACCTCAACCCGGCCCTGCACGTCTCGACGATCCTGCTGACGATGTACGACGCCCGCACCCGGCTGTCGGCCCAGGTGGCCGACGAGGTGCGGACGCACTTCGCCGACCAGACGCTGAAGGCCACGGTCCCGCGGTCCGTCCGGATCTCCGAGGCGCCCAGCCACGGGCAGACCGTCATCACCTACGACCCGAACAGCAGTGGTGCCCTGTCCTACCTCGAGGCGGCCGTCGAGCTCGCCGAGCGCGGCGTGGCCCGCACGACCACGGAGGAGTCCGCATGAGCGAGAAGCGCCGCGCCCTCGGCCGCGGCCTCGGTGCCCTCATCCCGAGCACCCCGGCCACCGACCGACCCGTCGACGTCTTCTTCAAGGAGCGCCAGACCGGAGTGACCAGGGAGGACGTCCCCGACGTGGGCGCTGCCGAGCACGGCAGCCGGAACGGCACGACGACCCTCACGGCGCCGGCCCCGGAGGTCGACGCCGTCGCGCTCCAGCCGGTCCCGGGTGCGGAGTTCGCGGAGATCCCGCTCGACGCCATCCGCCCGAACCCGAAGCAGCCGCGCACGGTCTTCGACGAGGAGGAGCTGGCCGAGCTCGTGTACTCGATCCGCGAGATCGGGGTGCTGCAGCCGATCGTCGTGCGTCCCGCCCCGGATGCCCGGCCGGACAGCGCGGTGCGCTACGAGCTGATCATGGGCGAACGGCGTTGGCGCGCGTCGCGGGCAGCGGGCCGGGAGACCGTGCCGGCGATCGTGCGCTCGACCGACGAGGACGACCTCCTGCGCGATGCGCTCCTGGAGAACCTGCACCGCAGCGAGCTCAACCCGCTGGAGGAGGCAGCCGCCTACCAGCAGCTCCTCGACGACTTCGGCTGCACCCAGGAACAGCTCGCCGGCCGGATCGGACGGTCCCGGCCCCAGATCTCCAACACGCTGCGCCTCCTCCGCCTGCCCCCGCCCGTGGCGCGTCGCGTCGCGGCCGGTGTGCTCAGCGCCGGGCATGCTCGGGCTCTGCTGGCGGTCCCGGACGCCGGGGCCATGGAACGGCTGGCCCAGCGCATCGTGGCGGAGGGGATGTCGGTCCGCACGGTCGAGGAGATCGTCGCGGTGGGGGACGACGACCACCCGGCTGCCACCCGGCGGACCGCGCCGCGGGCGGGCGGGCGGCGGCCACAGCTCGACGAGCTGGCCTCCGACCTGTCGGACCGGCTCGAGACGCGGGTGCGGATCGCGCTCGGCCAGAAGAAGGGGCGGCTCACCGTCGAGTTCGCGTCGGTGGAGGACCTGAACCGCATCCTCGACGTGATGCGCCTGCGCGAGCAGCCCTGACCCGGGAGCCGACGGCCGCCACGGAGCCGACGGGGTCCAGCACCCCGTCGGCTCCGTGCGTCACTGACCGGACAGGTCGGTCGCCGACGTTCCACGTGAAACATCCCCGGGTCGACGCCGCGCTGACTGCTCCCCGTTCCGACTGAAAACCGTTGCAGCAGAGCGCAACTGAAGCCGGACGCCGACAGGCCCGGACCACGAGGGTCCGGGCCTGTCGGCGCTCGACGGAACGTCGGGGGTGAGCCTCAGCCGAGGAACGGCTCGAGCTCGCGGAGCAGCGCCGGCTTCGGGCGGGCGCCGATGATCGTCTTGACGATCTCGCCGCCGAGGTAGACGTGCATCGTCGGGATGCTCGTGATGCCGAGCTTGCCGGTGATCTGCGGGTTCTCGTCGGTGTTCAGCTTGACGACCGAGACCTTGTCGCCGTGGTCGCGCGCGATCTCCTCGAGCACGGGGGCCACCGCACGGCACGGGCCGCACCAGGGCGCCCAGAAGTCGACGAGCACCGGCTTGTCGCTCTTGATGACGTCGGCGTCGAAGGTGGCGTCCGAGGTGGTCGTGACGTCTGCCATGGGGAGTTCCTTTCGTGGCCCGTGCGGGCCGGGGTGGAGGAGGGTGCCGGGCCCGGTCAGTGGGCGAGGAAGCGTTCGGCGTCGAGGGCGGCGGCGCAGCCGGAGCCGGCCGCGGTGATGGCCTGCCGGTACGTGTGGTCGACGAGGTCGCCGGAGGCGAAGACGCCGGGGAGGTTGGTCCTGGAGGTCCGGCCCTCGGCCAGCACGTAGCCGTCGGCGTCGAGGTCGACCTGCCCCTTGACGAGCTCGTTGCGCGGGTCGTGCCCGATGGCGATGAACAGCCCGGTGACCGCCAGATCGCTGGTCTCACCGGTGACGGTGTCGCGCAGGGTGACTCCGGTGAGCTTGCTCTCGCCGTGGATCGCGTCGACGGCGCTGTTCCAGCGGAAGGTGATCTTCTCGTTGGCCATGGCCCGCTCGGCCATGATCGCGCTGGCACGCAGCTCGTCGCGTCGGACGATGACCGTGACGGACCTGGCGAACTTGGTGAGGAACGTCGCCTCCTCCATCGCGGAGTCCCCGCCGCCGACGACGACGATGTCCTGGTCGCGGAAGAAGAAGCCGTCGCAGGTCGCGCACCAGGAGACCCCGTGCCCGGAGAGGCGCTTCTCGTCGGGCAGGCCCAGCTCGCGGTAGGCCGAGCCCATCGCGAGGATCACGGCGCGCGCCCGGTACTCGTTGCCGGCGGAGTCGCGCACGAGCTTGACGTCACCCTCGAGCTCGACGTGCTCGACGTCGTCGGTGACGATCTCGGTGCCGAACCGCTCGGCCTGGGCGCGCATGTTCTCCATGAGGTCCGGGCCCATGATCCCGTCGCGGAAGCCGGGGAAGTTCTCGACCTCGGTGGTGTTCATCAGGGCGCCACCGGCGGTGACCGCGCCCTCGATGATCAGCGGCTCCAAGTTGGCCCGCGCCGCGTACACGGCAGCGGTCCAGCCGGCCGGGCCGGAGCCGATGATGATGACGTTGCGGACGTCAGAGGTCACGGAACACATCCTGTGGTGGTGGAAGCAGATGATGACCGCTACATGCGGTGTTGTCGTCAACCGATCCTAGAGCCGGGATGTTCCCGCGCGGGCGTCGCCCCGCCGGTGGCGCCGCGACGGGTTGCCGGCGGGTCGTCTCAGCCGACCGGAACCGGCCCCGCGAGCACTCCGGGGTCACCGGGAGAACAGGTCCGCAGCACCGCCCAGGCCGTTCGGGCGCCGCTGGGAGAGGTCGCGACGACGAGCGCGGCCGGGCGGTCGTCGACGACACCGAGCTCGACGACGACAGCGTCCCCGCGGGGCACGCCGAGCCCGGTGGCACAGGCCCTGGCGCCCTCCGCCGTCGCCACCGCGGCGTCCGAGACACCCTGGTCCGTGGGAGCCGCCGGTGCTGCCTTCTCCGGGGCGCTCGGCACCTGGCGTGCGGCGTCGGCGAGGTCGGGGGAGGAGATGACCGAGCCGCCCTCGAGGACCTGCACCCGGAGGGCGGGGTCGGCGGCGAGCAGCTGGACCGGGGCCCCACGGCTGCCCGACCCGTCGGACCCGCCGGCCGCGCCGTCGGACTCGGCGCCCGAGACGCTGCCTCCGCCCGCCAGGTCGTCCGCGACGCCGAGCGCGGCCTGGAGCCCCCCGGGGCGTGTCGTCTCGAGGACGAGACCGCCGACGCCGAGGACGCCGATGACAGCAGCGGCCGCGCCGAGCCCCCGCCAGACGGGGCGGCGGCGCAGGGGGACGACGACACCGGCGGGGGTGTCCGGCGTGGCGGCACGGAGCTCGGGCGGGCACTCCGGGACGACCCAGCCGTCGCCGCGGCGGGCCTCGTCGGCGAGGGCGGCCTCGATGCGCTCGACGAGGTCGGCGGGCATGGGGGCGGGGTCGGGCAGGCTCCCGAGCAGGGCGCGCATCCCGGTGGGATCGAGCTCTGTCGGGTCGGTGTCGTCGTGGGAGTGGTTCACGAGCTGCTCCGACGGTGGCCGCGGACGGGTGAGGACCGGACGGGCCTGGGGTGCGGGTCCGGTCGAGGGTGTGACGTCATGTGGCCTCCTGTGGTTCCGCCGGGCCGGGCCCGGTGGCTGAGGGCGGCCTCAGGATCCGGGCCAGGGCCTCACGACCACGGAAGCACCGCGACTTCACGGTCCCCTCGGCGACCTCGAGGACCGCCGCGGCCTCCGCCACCGACAGTCCCTGCATGTCGACCAGGACCAGGGCCAGCCGCTGGGCCTCGGGGAGCCGGGCGAGGGCGTCCCGGACGACGATCGCGGTCTCCGTGGCCCCGTGGTGGTCGTGCCGGTCGGGCAGGTCGATCTCGGCGACGTCGCCCGCGCGCCGGACGGTCGCGTTCTTCTCGCGCCGCAGCCGGTCCAGGCAGGCGTTGACGACGATGCGATGGAGCCAGGTGGTGACGGCGGCCTCGCCACGGAAGGCGTCCGCGCGGCGGAACGCCGAGATGAACGCCTCCTGGACCGCGTCGGCGGCCAGCTCGCGGTGGCCGGTGGTGCGGATCGCGACCGCGTACATGCGGTCCCGGTGCCGGCGGAACAGCTCCCCGAACGCGGCCCCGTCGTCACCGCCGCGGACGTGCCGCGCCAGCAGCGCGGCATCGTCGAGGTCCACGAGCGCGTCGAGCGCACCCGCATCGCGGTTCTCCGTGGGCACGCGGCCTCCCGATCAGCCGGTGACGACGACCTCGTTGAGCCACGCCCGGCGCTTGCCGTCCTCGTCGGGGTGGAGGCCGGTGTACCAGATGATGATGTATTGACCGGTCACGTCGTCGGGAACCGCGAAATCCAACCCGCCCTTGCTGTCGGCCTTCTCGCCGATCTTCGTCGCGCCGTCGAGGGAGGCGTCGGGGCCGACCCACACCTCGAGGTCGACATTCTTGGGAATGTCGAGCTGGACTTCCTGGGGCTTCTTGTTCGGCCCGAGGTCGACGATGAGCCCGAGGCCCTTCTTGAGGCCGCCGAACGGGTCGGTGCGGTAGTTCTCGGAGTTCCAGCCGGTGGAGGTGTCGCCGTCGTAGGTCTTCGGCGTGAGGCTGTTGTTCTCGGCGCCGTCGCCCTGCGGGTCGTAGGCCTCGACCTTGAGGATGGCCAGCGGTTCGGCGGCCCCGCCACCCTCGCCGTCGCCTTCGCCCTCGCCTCCGGTGGCCTCGGGAGACCCGCTCGGCGCGGCCGAGCCGGCCGCGGGAGTGCCGGCGGGGCCGTCGAGACCGAGGTCGGTGCGCGACCCGATCTGCATGACGCCCCAGATCCCGATGACGAGCGCGAGCACGAGGAAGGCCGCGACGATGCCGATCGCCAGCTTGGACTCGTCGCGGGTCAGGGGCTCGGCGGGCACCATCGCCGTCGGGGCCTCGTCGTCGAACTCGCGGGGGATGCGCTCGGTGTCGGGGCTGAGCTCGGTGACCTTGTCGACGGCGCGCCGCGCGAAGCCGGAGACCCGGGTGCTGACGGTGCCGAACGCCTCGGCGACGGCGGCCCCGGCGGCGGCCGCCTGGCCGCGTGCGTCGTGGTCGTCATCGTCCCGGTCGTCGGAGCCGGACCCGACGCCGCGGTCGTCGGCTCGGGCCACGGCACGGGGCTCACGCTCGTCGTCCCAGTCCCCGGAGCCCCACGCGGTGTCGTCCCACTCGTCGTCGTCCGCGGAGCCGGTGTCGCTGCTCCACAGGCCCTCGTCGACGCCGGGCTCGGCGCCGCCGAACCAGGAGCGCCGGGCGGGCGGCTCGTCGACGGTCGGGCCGGCGGCAGGCGACGCTGCTGCCGCTGCCGCTGCGGCAGCGCCCGCGGTCCCGGCGGCGGTGGCCACCGCGGTCTTCTCGAAGGGGTCGTCGCCGGCGGCGAGCCACGACGGGGCGTCCGGTCGCACCGGAGCGGGTGCGTCCTCGCCCGGATCGGTGAGATCGGCCGGCTCGGCGGCGGGCGGGGCCTCACCGGCGGCCGGGGCGCCGGCCACGATGACCGGGAGGGTCGCGGTGGACGCGAGGCCGTCGTCGGCGGTGGACGACGGGGAGGCCGCCGCCTCCTCGGCCTCCTCGGATGTCACGGGGCCGGCGTCGGGGGCCGTCGCGGTGTCGGCGGTCGCGGCCGGTCTCGGCCGGTTCGGCCCGCGCGATGGCGGGGACGACGGGGCGGCCGACGACCTGCCGGGACGGCCAGGGCGCCACCTGGCGGGCGTAGTCGCCGGGCGTCGTCGGGCCCTGGTCGTCGTTGAGGGTCAGGCGGCAGATGGCGTCGATGTCGCGCGGAACCCCGGCCGCGATCTCGGAGGGGGCGGCGACCCCGGCCGGGACCCGCGGAGCCGGCCCGAGCCCGGAGCCGCCGGCCCCGAGCGGCCACAGGCCGGTGAGCCCGGCGTACGCGAGGGCGACGACGCCGACGGCGTCGCGACGGGCGGCCTCGTCGGGGTCGAGCGCGTCCTCGCCGGCCCGGATGCCGGCGATCTCGACGCCTCGGAGACGGACCTCCCCGTCGGGGGTCCGCAGGACGTCGTCGGGGGTGAGGTCGAGGTGGTGCATCCCACGCTGGCGGGCGGACTCCAGCGCGGCGGCGACCTCCCCGGTGATGCGGCGGACCTCGTCGCCGGGGATGCCCCCGTCGGTGACGATCTGGCCGAGGCTGCGGGCGTCGTCGAGGACCTCCTCGACGACGAAGGCGACGTCGTCGTCCTGGCCGACGTCGAGGATGCGCACGAGCACGGCGTGGGACACCGAGGAGGCGCGCCGGGCGGCGTCGACGAACGACGCGGTGCGGTGGTCCTCGAGCGGGACGACGAGGATCGACACCTGGCGTCCGAGGGTCGTGTCGTCGGCGGTCCACCGTTCGGTGCCCCGGTCCTGGGCGATGCGGCGATGCACCGTGTAGCGCCCGCCGAGGACGGTGCCGGGTCCCACACCCTTCACCGTGGCTCCTTCCGGTCGTCCGTCACGGCTGCCCCACCGGTCACGCGGTGGGGTCCGTCCATCGTAGGGGGTGGCTCAGGGACGACGGAGTCCGCGCACCCGCCGGGTGAGCGGATCGAGCAGGCGGGCGATCTCCCGGACGCCGAGCAGATGCGCCACACCCCACGTCACCACGACCTGGACGACCCCCGCGACGCCGAGGATCACGGCACCGTCCACCAGCGCCCCGACGCCACGGTCGACGCCGAAGTCCGGGAAGAGCCCTCGGATCGCGAGCCCGAGGGCGACGGCGGTCACGGCCGCCGGCACGCCGATCCGCAGGTAGACCGAGGCCGCGCCGCGCAGCCCGATGCGACCGTGCTGCCGGCGCAGCACCGCCCAGCCGACCGCCGCCCCGACGACGTACGCGAAGGTCTGCCCGAAGGCGAGCACCGTCCCGGTCCACACCGGCGAGAGCTGAGCGGCTCCGAGCGCCACGGTGATCGAGATGCTCGTCACGACGAACTGCGTGCGGAACGACCAGAACGTCTGCTGCTGGGCGTAGAACACCCGGTCGTTGAGGTAGACCCAGCCGAGCGGGATGATGCCGCCGAACAGCCCGACGAGCACGGCCGCGATGGCCTCGGTGTCGGTGAGCGGGTTGTCGAAGAAGAACGTGGCCGTGACGAGCGGGACGGTCGCCAGGACGAGGGCCACGACGGGCAGGAGGAGCGCGGCCGGGATCCGCAGCCCCTGCTCGTGGTGGCGCATGACCGTCGCATGGTCCCCGCGGCTCGCCGCCTCCGACAGCTGGGTGTACAGCGCGGTGACGAGCGAGACCGTGACGAGCCCGTGCGGCAGCATCATGAGGAGCTGCGCCGGGTTGAAGGCCGCGATGCCGGCAGCGCCGGTGAGCCCGTTCCGGTCGGCCTCGCTCGCGGCGTTGGTGAGCACCTTGGTCGTCACCAGGTACCCGATCTGGACGATGACGATCGAGCCGAAGCTCCACTTCGCGACATCCGAGACGCCCTCGAAGCCGTGGCCGCGCAGGCCCCACCGGGGCCGGTAGCGGAAGCCCATCCGACGCAGCGGGACCACGAGGGCCGCGGCCTGCAGCGCGATCGAGAGCGTCGCGGTCCCGGCGAGGATCGCGATCATCCGCGGGGTCCACGACCCGGGGTCGGCGCGCAGAGGCAGCCCCTCGCCGCGGAACCACAGGAGCCCGCCGATGGCGACGACGTTGGCGACGAGCGGGGCCCACGTGAACGCGGCGAACCGGCCGTTGGCGTTGAGCACCTGCCCGAAGATCGTGTACAGCCCGTAGAAGAGGACCTGGGGGATGCAGATGAAGGCGAAGACCGTCGCGAGCTGGAGTGCCTGCGCGTCGCCGGTGTCGAAGTAGACCCGCACGAGGACGGGGGCCAGCGCGGTGAGCACGATCGTCGAGACCACGAAGAGCGCGATGGCGGCGGTGAGCAGCCGGTTGACGAAGTCCTCGCCCGCGTCGGGGCGGGTCCGCGCCCGGATGATCTGCGGCACGAGGACCGCGTTGAGCGTGCCGCCCGCGAGCAGCAGGTAGAGACTGTTGGGCAGGGTGTTCGCGACGGTGAACGCCTCGGCGGCCAGGCCGGAGGCGCCGATCACCGACGCGAGCAGGGACGCGCGGAGCATCCCCGCGACGCGGCTGGCGAGCGTCCCCGCCGCCATCACCGCCCCGGAGCGTCCGATGCTCTGGGCCGGCGGGCTCACCCGGCGTCCCCGGCCAACCGCTGCCAGGCGAGCCGGGCGATCCGTCGCTCGTTGGGGAAGGTGAGGTGCCGGTGGGCCTCACTGAGGAGGAACCACGCGACGTCGATGGCCTCGTGGTCGGGGTCCTTCTCGATGGTGAGGTAGCCGCCGGTGGCTTCGAGGAGGTAGTGGTGCACGTACTTGTGGATGCGCCGGTCGCCGGCGGCGAACCAGTAGTCGATGGTGCCGAGCTCGATGAGGACCCGGCCCTCGATGCCGGTCTCCTCGGCCACCTCCCGGACGGCGGTCTCGGGCAGGGTCTCCTCGCCCTCGATGTGGCCCTTCGGGAGGCACCACTCGACCCGGCCGGCCCGGTTGCGACGGGCGATGACGGCGATCCGCGCCTGCCCCTCGTGGACGTCGACGACGACGCCGCCCGCGCTGCGCTCCTCGACCGCCGGGAGCCGCCGCACGGGCGCCCCGGTCGGATCGGCGGCGGCGTGGCTCATCTGGTCACTGTAACGACCCGGGTGCCCCCGAAACCGTCGACCGGGGCGCGACGCGCACGGGGTCGCGGCCGCTCGCCCGGGCCCCGGGCGGGACGTGCGGCGGGTCGGACGCCAGCGCCTAGGCTTGTCCCTCGTGTCCACCCGCCAGCCCCCGGCCGCCCTGCTGCGGCAGGCCGTCGCGCACCTCGCCCCGGCCCTGCCCGTGCTCACCGACCTCGGGCAGCGCTTCGCCGCGGCCGGCCACGAGCTGGCCCTGGTCGGGGGGCCCGTCCGCGACGCCTTCCTCGGCCGGCCTGCGAGCGACCTCGACCTGGCGACGTCGGCGCGCCCCGACGACACCGAGGCGATCCTCGCGTCCTGGGGGTCGGCCACCTGGGACATGGGCCGGGCGTTCGGCACCATCGGGGCCCGGCGGGGCGACGACATCGTCGAGGTGACCACCTACCGGGCCGACGCCTACGACGGGGTGACCCGTAAGCCGGCCGTCGCGTTCGGCGACTCCCTCGAGGACGACCTCGTCCGGCGGGACTTCGCGTGCAACGCCATGGCGCTGCGGCTGCCCGAC
This sequence comes from uncultured Actinomycetota bacterium, assembly GCA_963815545.1. Taxonomy (GTDB): domain Bacteria; phylum Actinomycetota; class Actinomycetes; order Actinomycetales; family Dermatophilaceae; genus Phycicoccus. Next base: position 147,256 of record CAWFGY010000002.1, on the reverse strand, counting down.
CTGACCTTCGTCGACCCGAACGGGGGCCTGCACGACCTTCAGGCCCGGGTCCTGCGGACCCCGACGACGCCCGAGGTGTCCTTCGGCGACGACCCGCTGCGGATGATGCGGGCCGCCCGCTTCGTCGCCCAGCTCGGGTTCGTGCCCGACGCCGCCGTCCTCGAGGCGATGCGGGACCTCGCCGGCTCCATCGAGCGGGTCTCCGCCGAACGGGTCCGTGACGAGCTGGTCAAGCTGCTCCTGGCCCCGCACCCCCGGGCGGGCCTCGAGCTGCTCGTCGCCTCGGGCCTGGCGGCGGTCGTCCTGCCCGAGCTGCCGGCGCTCCAGCTGGAGGTCGACGAGCACCACCGCCACAAGGACGTCTACGACCACTCGATGATCGTCCTCGAGCAGGCCATCGACCTGGAGGGCCCCCTCGGGGGGCCGCCGGAGTCGGTCCCGGGCCCCGACCTCGTGCTGCGTCTCGCCGCCCTGCTGCACGACATCGGCAAGCCCGCCACCCGGCGCTTCGAGGAGGGCGGCGGGGTCTCGTTCCACCACCACGAGGTCGTCGGGGCGAAGCTCGCCGCGAAGCGGATGAAGGCGCTGCGCTTCGACAAGGAGACGACCCGGCAGGTGGCCCGCCTCGTCGAGCTGCACCTGCGCTTCCACGGCTACGGCGAGGGCCAGTGGACCGACTCCGCCGTGCGCCGGTACATCACCGACGCGGGTGACCTCCTGCCGCGCCTGCACCGGCTGACCCGCGCCGACTGCACGACCCGCAACGCCAAGAAGGCCCGGCGGCTGGGTGCGGCCTACGACGACCTCGAGGACCGCATCGAGCGGCTCCTGGAGGCCGAGGAGTTCAAGGCGTTGCGTCCCGAGCTCGACGGCAACGAGATCGCCGAGCTGCTCGGGATCAGGCCCGGCCCGGTGCTCGGCCGCGCCTACAAGTTCCTGCTGCAGGTGCGCACCGACGACGGCCCGGTCGGCAGGGACGTGGCCCGGGAGCGCCTCCTCGCCTGGTGGGCGGACCAGCCCGAGTCCCGCACCTGACGGGTCGCATCCCGAACCCGCGGCCGACCGCCGGGGAGTGCTCCCCATGGGGGATGGCGCGCACCCCGGTCTAGGCTCGTGCGAACCATTGTCGTCCCGAGGGGGAGCCGCACATGCCCGTTGTCGCCCACCCGGGCCCGAGCGCCCCGCCCGCGCCCGCCGTGCGGTTCGAGGTCCCCGACGGCTGGCAGCCACAGCCGTCCGGCGACGCCCTGCTCCGGGCCACCGGGACCGGGGCCCGTGGGGACGCCGTCGAGATCGCCGTCCGACACCTCTCGGGCGACCCCGCGCTCGGCAGCGATGCGCTCGTCGAGGACTCGACGTCGCGGGCGGCCGCGGGAGCCGGCCAGGTGGAGGAGCCCTTCGTCGTCGAGCTCGGCGGCCGCGAGTGGCACGCCCGCAACGTCTCGTGGGACGAGGACGGCACGCCCGTCGTCGAGGTCCACCTCGCCACCGCCCTGGACCCCACGGAGGTCGTGAGCCGCCATGTCCTCGCCGTGGGGCGGGCCCGCGGCGCGGGGCTGGACGCCGACTACGACGCGCTCCAGGCGGTCCTGGAGTCCCTCGTCGTCGACGAGGTGCGCGGATGACCCCCGCGGGTCGGGTCCTGCGCGGCAGCTCGCTGCTCGTGCGAGCCGCCGGTGCCACCCATGTGGGCCGGGTGCGCGAGCACAACGAGGACAGCCTCGTCGCCGGGGCGCGGGTGTTCGCGGTGGCCGACGGGATGGGCGGGCACGCGGCGGGCGAGGTCGCCTCGCGGATCGCCGTCGAGGTGCTCACCGAGCTCGAGGACCACCCGGCCTCCCGCCCCGACGACGTCGCCGACGCCCTGCGCGAGGCCAACCGGCGGATCCTGCGGGCCCAGGCCGACCATCCCGAGCTCCGGGGCATGGGCACGACCGCCACGGGGGTCACCGTCGTCGACGCCGGGGGCCGCGAGCACTGGGTCGTGTTCAACGTCGGGGACTCCCGGGTCTACCGCGTCGCAGAGAACCGGATCCACCAGGTCACCCGGGACCACTCCGAGGTCCGCGAGCTGCTCGACGCGGGACTGCTCGAGCCGTCCGAGGTGGCCCACCACCCGCTGCGCCACGTCATCACCCGCTCGCTCGGGACCGACCCCGGCCCCGAACCGGACGTGTGGGTCCTCGCGCCCACCCCGGGCGAGACGTTCGTCGTGTGCAGCGACGGGCTCTCGGGCGAGCTCGACGACCGCGACATCATGCTGCTCACCCGCCAGCACCCGGACCCGCAGCGCACGGCCGACGCGCTCGTCGCCGCGGCGGTCCAGGCGGGTGGGCACGACAACGTCTCGGTCGTCGTCGTCGCCGTCGAGGCGGGGGACGACGACGCCGACGGCGACACCCAGCCCCGGGCCGGGCTCGCCAGACCCTGAGGGACGCGCACGCCCGAGGTCAGCGCGTGGTCGCCAACGAGTAGACGGTCTCGAAGGCCCCGGTGCCGTCGCGGCGGATGGGGCTGATGACGTCGACCGCGTCCACCTCCCACTCCCCGCTCCGGTAGCCCTCGAGGGCCTTGACGAGCCGTTCGAGGACCTTCACCGAGGTCGCGTCGGTGACCCGGGCCACGGTGACCCGCGGCACGAAGAGCCGGCGGTCCACGAAGAAGCCGTGGGCCATGACCAGCGGCGGCAGCGCGTTGGCGAGTGTCACGACGCCGCCGACGTCGCCGGCGACGTGCAGCGCGATGCTCGGGTCCGCGTTGTCCTCGAGTGCCCAGACCCCCGCGAGGTGGATCCGCGGTCGGACCCCGATGTCGCTGATCTGCCGAGCGAGGTTCTCGCACAGGGCGTCCACGTCGAGCCGGGTGAGGTTGCCGAGACCGAAGAGCCGCAGTCGCATCGCGTCGGCCGTGACCCGTTCGAGCTCCGGGTCGACCCCGGGGACGCTCCCGACGAGGGCGGCGATGTCGGCGCGGATCTCCTCGGGGGGGAGGATCGCGACGGACACGTGCACAGCGGTCCTCCGGGTTCGGTCGATGGTGGCCGCGGACATCGTCGCACCTCGAGGTCGCATCCTCGGGCAGGACGCGTCAACACGGTGCGACGGCGACGGGTTCGCCTGACTCCCGCGACCCGAGCGGCCGACCCCATTACGCTGAAGCCTGTTTCGCCCCCGCCCGTTCGAGTCCGTGAGGAGCCCCCGTTGACCGCGGTCCGTGCGTCGGTGCCCGACGGCTTCGTCGAGATCACCGGGCCCGGCATCAGCGCGGTCGTCGAGGTGGCCGAACGGCACGCCGACGCCCTGACCGCCGCCGCGGCCGAGGGGCTCGTCCCGTTGCTCGACCTGCTCTGCTCCCGCGGGCTGCTCGTCCTGCCCGCGTTCGGCGTCGTGGCCACCGACGGCCCGGCCGTCCGCGCCATCCTGCGGGGGGCGGTGCGCGTCGAGCTCGAGGACGGGCGGGTCCTCACCGCCGGGGAGCGCGAGCCCTGGGCAGACCTCGACGTCCCGGACCCCGGGGCCGAGGTCACCCTCGCCGCGCCGGAGCCCGAGCCCGTCGTGGCGCGGGGGTGGCGTCGCCCGGCCCGTCTCGGCACTTCTGCCGCTGCCGCCGTTCCCGCAGCGGCCGCCCCCGCAGCGCGCGAGCCCGATCCCGACCCGGACCCCGAACCGGTCCCGGAGCCGGAGCCGGTCCCGGAGCCGGAGCCGACGCCGGAGCAGGTCCGGCCACCGGTCCCGCCGGCCGACCTCACCCTGCCGCCGCCCGCAGAGGGCTCCGGCGGCAGCCCCGCCGAGCGGGTCCCGCCCGGCCCCGCGCCGGACAGCGCCCTCATCGACTCCGTGCCGTGGCGTCGCGCTGGAGGTGCCGCGGCACACCCGGCCGCGCCGGCCCCCGAACCTCTCGCGACCGCCGCGCTCCCGGCCGCGGAGGCCGCTGCGCCCGACGGCGAGCCTGCCGTCGCGCCCCCTCCGGAGGACCCGCCGGCGGTGCCGGACGTCGCCGAGCCGGCGCCCACCGAGGCGGCGCCCGCCGAGCAGCAGGCCCCGGTCGAGGTCACGACCGCGCGGGCGTCGTTGCCGCGCAACGACGAGGATCTCGACCGTCCGGTCGTCCTCGCCGTCCTCTGCCCGGCCGGCCATCACTCGCCACCCCACGCCGGGCACTGCCGCGGCTGCGGGCGTGCGATCCCGCCCCAGCAGCCCGTCCCGATCCCGCGCCCGGCCCTCGGCGTCCTGCGGATCTCGACCGGCGGTGTCGTGACGCTCGACCGCGGGGTCCTGCTCGGACGCGCGCCACGGGTCAACGAGGAGCTGGCACCGAACCAGCGACCGCACCTGATCCGGGTCGGCAGCGTCGACCGCGACATCAGCCGCAACCACGCCGAGGTGGTCCTCGAGGGCTGGCACGTCCTGGTCCGCGACCTCGGCTCCACGAACGGGACCACCGTCACCCTCCCCGGTGAGGAGCCCGTGCGCCTGCGCCCCACCGAGGACCAGGGCATCGAGCCGGGCGCCGTCATCACCCTCGCCGACGAGGTCTCGCTCACCTACGAGGTCGACGCATGAGCGGTGGCTCTGCCCCGGACATCCCCGGGCTGGAGTTCGTGCGTCCGCTCGGCTCGGGCGGGTACGCCGACGTCTACCTGTACGAGCAGCAGTCGCCACGCATGAACGTCGCGGTCAAGGTGCTGAAGCGGCAGGGGCTGACCACCGCGATCCGGCGCCAGTTCGTCGACGAGGCCACCACGATGGCCCAGCTCGCCGACCACCCGTACATCGTCCAGGTCTTCCGGTCCGAGCAGACCGTGGACGGCGGCGCGTACCTCGTCATGAAGTACTACCCGCCGCCGAACCTCGCGCAGCGGGCGAAGGCAGAACGGCTCGGGGTCGAGGAGGTCCTGCGCACCGGGATCCAGCTCGCGAGCGCCGTCGAGACCGCGCACCGCGCGGGCATCATCCACCGGGACATCAAGCCGGCGAACGTCCTCGTCAGCCAGTACGGCCAGCCGGGGCTCACCGACTTCGGCATCGCCGGGCGCGGCGGTCACGCCGAGGACGTCGACGAGGACGTGGGCGTCTCGGTCCCGTGGTCGGCCCCCGAGGTCCTCTACGGCCAGTCCAACGGCGACGCCCGCAGCGACGTGTACTCCCTGGGCGCCACGCTGTGGCACCTGCTCGTGGGGCGCTCGCCGTTCGAGCAGCCCGGGGGTGACAACTCCGCGTACGCGCTGATGCCGCGGATCCGGGCGACCCCGGTCCCCACGACCGGACGGGCCGACGTCCCCCTCTCGCTCGAGCGCCTCCTCGCCCAGGCGATGGCCAAGAGCCCGGAGTTCCGTCCGGGCACCGCCCTGGAGCTGGCGCGCGGGCTCCAGGCCGTCGAGCGCGAGCAGCGACTGGCGAGCACCCCCGTGGTCGTGCTCGACGAGTCGGGCAACACCGCCGTCAGCGAGCTGCCGGGAAGCCGCGGCGCGGACGACGCCGACCGCACGAGCGTGCGCGCCGTGTCCCTCCCCGCGGCGGCGCCGGTCCCCGCCCCCGCCGGTCCGGCCGAGGAGGACGCGGCGGACCAGCCGCCGACGATCAGCGGCGGGGTCGTGCTCGGGGTCCTCGCGGGGCTCGTCGCGGTGACGGTCGCGGTCGTCGTCTGGGCGGTCGGCCGGGGCGACGAGGAGTCGCCACCCGCGCCCGCGCAGGGGACGGTGACCCGCACGGCCCCGCCGAGCCGGGCCGTCGACTACCCCGAGCAGCCCGCCATCGACGCCCGCGCCGCGGCCGGGGCGGTGACGTTCTCGTGGAACTACGTCGGCGCCGAGAGCGGGGACTTCTACCAGCTGCGGGTCGGCGACTCCGAGGCCGAGCTCGCCGGGGCCGAGGTCGTCACGGTCCGGGACGACAGCTCGTACCGGGTCCGGGCCGCCCCCGGGTCGACGGTCTGCGCCCAGGTGACGGTGTCCCGGGAGTCCGGGATCACCTCGCCCCGGTCCCCGATCCGGTGCGAGGCCGCCCGATGACCGCCGGAGGAAGGAACGCGCCATGGGCGTGACCGTGGAGTTCTGCGGCGAGGAGTTCGTCGCGCCGGACGACCGCCCCCTGACGATCGGGCGCGTCGCCGACGTCGAGATCGACGACAACCCGTACCTGCACCGGGTGTTCCTCCAGGTGCACCACGAGCACGGGCTGTGGTGGCTGACGAACGTCGGGTCCACGCTCACGGCGACCGTGGCCGACACCAAGGGTCTCTTCCAGGCCTGGCTGTCGCCGGGCGCGCGGATCCCCCTGGCGCTCGAGGCGTTCACGGTGTGGTTCACCGCGGGGCCGACCACCTACGACTTCGACCTCGCCGTCACCGACACCCCGTTCGTGTCCGTCGAGACCGCCGCCGAGCTCGCGCCCGAGGACGGCGCCGCCGAGACGACGGTCGGTCGCGTCTCGATGACCCCCGACCAGAAGCTCCTCGTTCTCGCCCTCTGCGAGAGCTTCCTGCGCACGACCTATGCCGGCGGCGGCCACATCCCGTCGTCGGCGGACGCGGCCGCCCGGCTCGGCTGGACCGTCACGAAGTTCAACCGCAAGCTCGACAACGTGTGCCAGAAGCTGGCCGACGCCGGCACCCGCGGGCTGCACGGAGGGCCGGGGAAGCTCGCGAGCAACCGCAAGGCGCGCCTCGTCGAGCACGCGCTCTCGACCCGGATGGTCACCGAGGCCGATCTGGTCCTCCTGCCCGCCGTGCCGTAGGGCGGGCTCCGGCGCAGGGGAGTGCTCCCCGCCCCATCCCGGCATCTGGGCGGGGATCGTCGCCTACCCTGGGCGCGGGGGACTGAGGACGTGGGGGGCCGATCACCTCGTGGGTGACCGACGAGCAAGGAGTGGGACGTGACCCGGGCTGCTGCTCCGCGCGTCCGCGCGGCCAGGAACACCGCGCGGCGGCGCACCGCCAGCGCGCTCACGGTCGTGCTCGTCGCCGCCGGGCTGGGCTACGCCGCGGTCGCCAGTGACGGCACCACCGTGCACGAGGCCGACCTCAACGACGCCGGGGTGTGGGTGAGCTCGGGCGCCCAGGCGAAGTTCGCCCGGGCCAACGTCCCGATCGGCCAGCTCGACACCGGGGTGGCCACCGACGCCGGAGCCGGTGGCGGGCTCGACGTGCTCCAGGACGGCGCGGTCGTCCTCGGTCTCGGCGCCGCCACCGGCGAGCTCCTCCCGATCGACGTGCGGACCTCGACCGCCGGGGACCCGGCCGCCACCGTGCCCGCCGTCACCGGTGGCCGCGGACGCTTCGTGCCGCGCCCGGTCGACCTGCGCGGCGGCACCCTCGCGATGCTCGACCCGGCCGAGGGCACGGTGTACGCCGAACGCGTGGACCCCGAGGCCGGGACCGACAGCTTCCCCGGCCTCGCCGTCGGCGCCGAGCCGGTCGCCGAGGTCGGCGGCGACGGGGCCCTCGCCGTCGGTCTCGACGGGGTGATCCACGTCGTCTCGGGCGCGGAGGGCACCGTCACGTCGATCGCGCCGACCCCGCAGGGGTTCGCCGCCCCGGTCGTCGTCGAGACGGCGCTGCGCAGCGACCTGCCCGACATCACCGCCGTGGGCGCCGACTGGGTCGCCTACGACGCCGAGACCGACACGGTCTATACGGCGGCACGCCCGGACGGCGCCGACGCGCAGGTCACCGTCGACGGTGAACGGCTCGCGGCCCTGCAGGTCCCGGGGCCCGAGGCCGGCTCCGTCGTCGTGGCGTCGGCGTCCCGGGCGGCGCAGGTGCCGCTCGTCGGTGACGCGACCCCGGGTGGCGTCGTGGTCGGCGAACAGGTGAACCGGGTGCCGGGAGCGACCCTCGTCACCCGGCCGGTCGTGCTCGACGGCTGCCTCCATGCCGCGTGGGCCGAGCAGAACCGGGTCTTCTACGGCGCCAACTGCGGCCGGGTCGACGACGAGCCGACGGCCACCCTCCCGGCGGACGGCGAGGAGCCGACCCGCGACGGGGTCGCCTTCCGGGTCAACCGCGGGCTGCTCGTCCTCAACGACCTCGACAACGGCGGGGTCTGGGACCTCGAGGACAAGCCGACGAAGATCGACAACTGGGACGCCTTGACGCCGCCGACCCGGCAGGACGACGACAACGAGAAGAAGGACGAGAACCTGCTCGACGAGGCGAGCCTCCAGCAGCCGCCGAAGGCCGTGCCCGACGCGCTGACGGTCCGCCCGGGGCGCACGAGCAAGCTGCACGTCCTCGACAACGACACCGACGTGGCCGGCTCCGTCCTCGCGATCGACCAGCGCGACGTCAGCGCCCCCTCGCTGCGTGGGGTGGCGGCGACGGTGAGCTCGGACGGGCAGGCCGTCGACGTCTCGGTCCCCGAGGGCACCGAGAACCAGCAGTTCCAGTTCACCTACAAGGTGAACAACGGCAAGGCGGTGTCCAAGGAGTCCGCGACGGTGTCGGTGCGCATCGTCGGGGACGAGGTCAACGGGTCGCCGCGGCTGCGGCAGGGCGCGGCGCTGGCCCAGCAGGCCTACCCCGTCATCGCCGGCAAGCGGCTGTCGGTGCCGGTGCTCGCCGACTGGCGGGACCCCGAGAACGACGTCCTCGCCGCCCGGGCCGACCGTGAGGGCAGTGTCATCGACGGTGCCGGGCGGGTGACCCTCACCGCTCCGCTCGAGGTGGGCCGCCAGGCCGTCGCCTACGTCGTCACCGACGGCCGCGGCGGCACGACGAAGGGCACGGTCAACGCGCAGGTGATCGGCACCGACGGCGAGAGCAGGTTCGTCGCCCCGCGGACCCAGCCCGACGCCGTCCGCGGCGTCGTCGGCAAGCCGCTGCAGGTGGAGCCGCTCGGGAACGACATCGCCGGGGCCGACCCCGGCGAGCCCGACGCCGTGCTGACCCTGCGCAGCGAGGTGCGTCCCGTCGGCCCGCTGCAGGTCGACACGGACCTCGCCACCGGCACCGTGACGGTCACCGGGTCGACCCCCGGCACCTACGACCTCTCCTACTCGGCGGTCACCGGCGCCGGCGCGGCACCGGGCCGGATCCGGGTCGACCTCGTCGCACCGCCCGAGGGGGCACCACCGGTGTCGGTGCCCGACACCGCGACCCTGCACGACCAGGCCCCGGCCATGGTCGACGTGCTGGCCAACGACTACTCCCCGCGCGGCGACGTCCTCGTGACGGCGTCGGTGGAGTCGGACGAGGACGCCTCGTGGATCCAGCCGTCGATCTACCAGGGCCGCTGGGTCCGGCTCGAGGCCCGTGAGCCGGCCCCGACGGGTGAGCAGGGTCGGCGCGGGGTGGTGCGCTACACCGTGAGCGACGGGACGCAGCGGGTCACCGGTCAGGTGTCGGTGCTGCAGCAGGGGGCCCTCACCGACGCGCTGCCGATCGTCGTCGACGACGAGGCCACCGTCCGGGAGGGCGACACCGTCTCGATCCCGGTGCTCGACAACGACACGATGGCCGACGGCATCCCGCTGCGGCTCGACCCCGCCAGCGTCAAGGTCGTGAGCAAGGGCCGCGCGCAGCGGGCGTTCGCCTCCGGCAACGTCGTCCGGTACGTGCCCGAGGCCCGGGGGCTCACGGCGTCGTCGTTCGTCACCATCGAGTACGCGGCGTACGCCGAGGGCAGCAAGGAGCGCGCGCAGTCCGCCCGGGTCCGGGTGCAGGTGACCCCGTTGCCGACGGCGCAGCGGATCAACCAGTCGCCGGTGGCCCGCAGCTTCACGGCCACCGTCACCGCCGGTGACCCCATCACGATGACCATCCCGTCGTTCGGCGTCGACCCCGACGGTGACTCGGTGTCGGTCGCCGGGGTGGTCGGGGCCGACGGTGGCCCCGTCGACCTCACCTTCGGGCGGGTCGTCGCGATCGGGCCGACGACGATCAGGTACGAGGCCTACCCGCTCGCCGCGGGGACCGAGGTCATCACCTACGAGGTCACCGACCGCTTCGGCGCGACGAGCCGGGCGTTCGTGCGGGTCGGGGTCGTCCAGCCCGGGGACCCGCAGCCGCCGGTGGCGGTGCCCGACGAGGTGTTCGCCTCCCCCGGCAAGACGGTGACGGTCCGGCCCCTCGTCAACGACCTCATCGCCCGCGGTGACGTCGTGGAGGTCGACACCGCCTCGCTCAACGACCCCGGCACCCTCGAGCGGTGGCAGGTCGACGAGGACCACACCGTGACGACGAAGGTCCCCGAGGACGTCACCGCGCTGCACCAGCTGGTCTACGGCATCAGCGACGGCCTCTTCGACCCGTCCCGGGCCAGCATCCTGGTCCGTCCGGTGCCGGGGTACGTCAACCCCCCGGTCGCCAACGACGACGTCGCGGCGCCCAAGCCGGGGGAGACCGGCACCCTCGTCGACGCCCTCGCCAACGACACCGACGTCGACTCCGACCCCGAGACCCTGCGGATCGTCGAGGTCCTGTCCCCGGACGCCGCCTACGACCCCGCGACGAACCAGGTGCGGGTGCAGATCCTGGACCACCCGCACTCGGTGCCGTACGTCATCGAGGACGAGGACGGCGCCCAGGCGATGGCGCTCATCCACGTCCCCACCGGCGCCAACGGCCAGCCGTTCGTCGTCGCCGGGTCGCTCGTCGAGATGGACCCGGACTCGACGAGGACGGTCCCGGTCAACGACCACGTCACGTCCCCGCGGGGGCGGGTCGTGTCGGTCACGACCGCCGAGACGCTGTCGGCCTCGCCCGCCGAGCACCTGTCGGTGTCGCTCACCGACCAGCGGACCCTCGAGCTGACCTCCTCGAACGGGTACGTCGGACCCGCCGCGGTCATGCTCGAGGTCACCGACCAGGACGCCGTCGACCAGACCGACTACGGCACGGCCTACGTGTCGGTCCCGGTCCAGATCGGCCCGAAGGTCCCGCTCCTGCGCTGCCCCGACGGTGCGGTCACCGTGACCGCGGGCGGGCTCGACCGGGTCGTCGACATCCCGACCTTCTGCCACGCCTGGCTGCCCGTCGGGATGACCCTGGACGACGTGCAGTTCGAGACCCGCTGGCAGGAGGAGCCGGATGTCGACCTCACCGTCGACGGACCCGGCAACCGCACCCTGACGCTGCGGGCCGGCCCCGACGCCTCGACCTCGCAGGGGTCGCTGTCGGTCACCTCGCCCGGCCTCGACGAGCCGTCGACGATCGCCGTGCGGGTCCTCGGCCGCTCCGCCGATGCCTCCGGCGGTGACGACGACGGCAGCCCCGTCCCCCCGGCGAGCGTGCGGCCCATCGACGTGTCCGGGCTCGAGGAGGGGCAGTCGCGCACGGTCGACATCGGCCCGTACCTCGACTCGCCCCTGCCCGAGCCGCGCTGCACCGTCACCTCCGCCGCCGTCGAGTCCGGCTCCGGGCTGACCGCGTCGGCCTCGGGGTGCTCCGTGACGCTCGCCGTGGGGGCCGAGCCGTCCCAGACCGCGCAGGTGGGCATCGTCGTCAGTGACGGCCCCGGCCGCCAGGCCCCGGGCCGGATCACCGTCACGATGCTCGGCCGCCCGTCGGTCCCCCGGCAGGTGGCCGCGGTCGCGGACCGCGACTCGGGGGGCCAGGCCCGGGTGTCCTGGCTGCCCCCGACGTACGACGGCGGGTCGGTCGTCACCTCCTACGTCGTCCGCTGGACCGGGGGCTCCTCGGGCAGCACGACGTGCACGGCGTCCCCGTGCACCGTGACCGGCCTGACGAACGGGCAGGACTACCGCTTCACCGTCGCCGCCGTCAACGGCGTCGGCGAGGGGGAGCCCTCGGCGCCGACGCCGGCGGTCCGCCCGGACCGGCTGCCCGAGCAGGTGACCGGCGTCCGGATGGTCTCGCGCGGCGACGGCTCGCTCACCATCGCCTGGGAGGAGCCGGTCAACGAGGGCAGCGCGCTGCGCAAGTACGTCGTGCGGCTCATCTCGAGCACCGGACAGACCAAGACCCAGGACGTCGCCGCGCCCACCCGGCAGGCGACGGTCACCGGCCTCGACAACATGGCCGAGCAGGACGTCCAGGTCCAGGCCTGGAACGAGCTGGGGGCGGGGCCGTTCGGCCCGGCCGTCACGATGCAGTCGGCCGGCACCCCGCCCGCGCTGGCCGCCCCGGGCATCGCCGCCAGCGGCCCGGGCCCGGCGCAGGACTCGGCCACGCTCACCGTCACCTGGGAGCAGGGCACGCCCAACGGGCCGCCGACGACGAAGTACACCCTCTACCAGTCGGTGGACCAGGGGGCGTGGACCAGGGTCACCGACACCGCGCCCGACGTGCGCAGCGCCAAGGTCGTCATCCCCTACGACGGGCGCACCTACCGGTACACCGCGACCCTCACCAACGGCGCCGACCTGGAGTCCCCCCGCAGCAACTCGTCCTCGTTCACCTCCAACGGCATCCCGTCGACGCCGACGGTGCGCGCGACGACGCCGGCGAGCAACAAGCGCATCGACGTGACGGTCTCGGTCGGGCAGCCGCGGGCCGGCAGCTTCACCGCCATCCGGTGGCGCGCCAGCGACGGCCAGAACGGGACGCACTCGTGCGGGTGCGCCGCGGGGTCGCAGGTCACCTTCACGGTGGGGCCGTTCCAGACGAGCCCGACGAGCGCGCGGACGGTCACCGTGTGGACGGTCAACTCGGGGGGCAACGAGTCCAACCGGGTCAGTGACGGCGCGACCCCGTACGGCGACACCCTGACCCCGACCGCGTTCACCGGGTCGCGCAACGGCGACACCGTCACGTGGACGTGGAACCTGCCCGAGAACGGCCGCAACGTCGACCAGGTCCAGCTCGACGGCGCCGTCAACGGCACCTTCGGCGGCAACAAGACCTCCGAGTCCATCAACCGCGGCCCCGGCACCTACCAGCTGCGGGTGCGGGCGCACTCGGCCGCGGGCTGGTCGGGGTGGACGGCGTTCCGCAGCGTCACCGTGCCCAACCCGCCGCCGGACGTCTACAACGTGCGCAAGAGCCAGCAGCGCTACGTCGACCCGGGCGGCCAGGGCTCATGCAGCTACAGCCCGGGCTGCCCCGAGGTGCTCTTCGACATCCGCGACTTCCCCGGCGGGTCGGTGTGGAGCGTGGAGTGCCGCAGCACGAACGCCGGTGGCTTCACCTCGAGCTCCAGGCTCACCGTCGCCCCCGGCGGCAACAGCTACGCCTGGTCGGGCCGGTGCCTGTTCGGCAACAACGTCGGCACCGTCACCGTCCGGCTCTTCAACGGGTCGGGGTCGCACTCCGGCAGCACGAACTGGGGCTAGCCCCCGCCACCGGCCCATCAGCCCCACGGAAGGAAACCTCTCGCATGACCGTCACGACCGACCAGGCCGCCTGGTTCGCCCAGACCTTCGCCGCCATGGTCGCCAACGTCGACAAGGCGGTGCTCGGCAAGGAGCACGTCATCCGCCTCGCCCTGACGTGCATGCTGTCCGAGGGGCACCTGCTCCTCGAGGACTTCCCGGGCACGGGCAAGACCCAGCTCGCGCGGGCGATGGCCGGCACGGTCAAGGGCTCGAACTCGCGCATCCAGTTCACCCCCGACCTGCTGCCGAGCGACGTCACCGGGGTGACGATCTACGACCCGAACACCAAGCAGTTCGAGTTCCACCAGGGCCCGATCTTCGCGACGATCGTCCTCGCCGACGAGATCAACCGCGCCTCCCCGAAGACCCAGTCGGCGCTGCTCGAGGTCATGGAGGAGGGGCACGTCACCGTCGACCGCACCCGGCACAGCGTGGGCGAGCCGTTCATGGTCATCGCGACCCAGAACCCCATCGAGCAGGCCGGGACGTACCGGCTGCCCGAGGCCCAGCTCGACCGGTTCCTCATGAAGACGACGCTGGGCTACCCGGACCACGAGGCGACCGTCCGGGTGCTGCGCGACGCGAAGGTGCGCGACCGGACCCGCGGGCTCGAGCCGGTCGTCACGTCCCAGGTCGTGACGGACATGGCCGAGCTCGCCGACGAGGTGCACGTCGACACGGCGATCCTCGAGTACGTCTCCCGGCTGGCGGAGGAGACCCGACGGCACGTGAGCGTCCGGCTCGGGCTCTCGGTGCGCGGGTGCCTCGCGTTCGTCCGCTGCGCGAAGACCTGGGCCATCAGCCAGGGCCGGGACCACGTGGTCCCCGACGACATCAAGCTGCTCGCCCAGCCGGTGCTCAACCACCGGCTGCTCGTCACGGCCGAGGCGCAGTTCGCGGGCATCACCACCCCGCAGGTCATCGACCAGATCCTCGCCGAGGTGACGCCCCCCACGGAGCGCGTTCCGGCATGAGCGAGGTGGGCCTGCCCGACGAGGCCGAGTCGACCGTCCGTCGCTCCGACCTGACACCTCCTCCCGCGTCGCGGGCGGAGGCGCCTGCCGCGCGTCGCGCCGCCGCCCCCGGCCCCGGGCAGCCCCCGCGTCGCCGGAGCCGGGTCGATGGCGAGACCCGCACCATCACGCTGCCGCGGGTCCAGGTGCCGACCGCCCTCACCGACACCGGGGCCCGCATCCTCGTGCTCACCGGAAGCCGGATCAGACCCCTGGCGCAGCAGACCCGACCGGTGTGGCGCCCGGTCCTCGAGGTGCTGCGCTGGGTGTCCCCGCTCGGGTGGACGGTGCTGGCCGTCGGGCTCCTCGCGTGGTGGATGACCGCCCGGTACGCCTGGCTCGAGCTGTCGATGGTCGCGGCCACCTGCCTCGTCCTCGTCCTCGCGTGCGTCCTGCTCGCCGTCGGTCGGGCGAAGCTGCGGATCCGGGCCGAGGTCGAGCCGAGCCGGGTCACCGTGGGGGACCCGGCGACGGGCCGGGTGACCGTGCGGAACGAGTCGGCGCGCGGCACGATGCCGCTGCTCCTCGAGCTGCCCGTCGGGCGGACCGCGGCCCGGTTCACGCTCCCGTCGCTCGGCGCGGGCCGCACCCACGAGGAGCTGTTCGTCGTGCCGACCGGTGCCCGCGGCGTCGTACCGGTCGGGCCCGCGACGACCGTGCACGGCGACCCCCTCGGCCTCGTCCGGCGCACCGTCGCCTGGACCGAGCGCACCGAGCTCGTCGTGCACCCCCGCACGATCTCGCTCGAGAGCCTCGGCGCCGGCCTGCTGCGCGACCTCGAGGGCCAGGTGACGCCGGACCTGTCGATGTCCGACCTCGCGTTCCACGCGCTGCGCGAGTACCAGCCCGGCGACGACCGTCGGTACATCCACTGGCGCTCCTCCGCCAAGCACGACCGCCTGCTCGTGCGCCAGTTCCTCGACACCCGCCGGTCCCACCTCGCGGTGGTCGTCGACACGAGCCCGGAGGTCTACACCGGCGGTGAGGACGACGTCGAGGTGGGCATCTCCTGTGCGGCCTCGCTGGCCCTGCGCTCGATCCTCGACGAGCAGGACACCACGGTCGTCTGTCGCGGCGAGACCGCGTCCCGCACCACCGCCCCGCTCACCCTCGACGCGCTCGCTCGCGCCGACGTCGGGCCGCTCGACCTCTACGCCTCGGTCGGGCAGGCCGCCGCCCTCGCCCCGGACGCCAGCGTCGCGGTGCTCGTCACGGGGGTCGACCGGCCGTTCATCCAGGTGCAGCGCACCCTGGACCAGTTCGAGCCGGAGGTGGTGCGCGTCGCCCTCGTCGTCGACGCCGACGTGCCGGTCGGGGTGCGGCGCCTGGGCTCCATCGTCATCCTCCACGTCCGCGAGCTCACCGACGTGCGGCGGGTCCTGTTCTCCGGGGCGCTGGCATGAGCGGGCCCGCCGGCGGGCCGGCGGCGCAGGCCCCGCCCAGCCTCGCGGCCGCGCTGCGCGGCGGGGGTGCCCGGCGTGCGCCCCGCGACCCTGGCGCGCCCGGCATGCTGCGCCGGGCCGTGCCCGACCGCGACGCCGTCGTCGACCTCGCCTTCGCCGCGGTCCTCGTGAGCATCGCGCTGCTCGGGCTGCGCACCGGTTTCCTCGGTGTCGAGTGGGTCGTCGCGGCGTGGGCGGGGCTCGTCCTCGGGCTCGCCGTGGGCCACCTGGCCGCCGTGTTCCGGTGGATGGCGCTCACGACCCTCCTCGTCCTGGCCGCGGTGTACCTGCTGCTCGGGGGGCCGCTCGCGGTGCGTGACTCCCTGGTCGTCGGGGTCGTCCCGACGCCGCAGACGTTCGTCGACCTCGCGACGTGGGCGGTCACCGGATGGAAGCAGTGGCTGACCCTGCTCCCGCCCGTCGACGCGCGCGGTCCGGTCCTGGCGCTGCCGTGGCTCGCCGGACTGCTCGGGGGGGCGCTGACCCTCGGTGTCGCACGACGGTGGGCGAGCGTGCCGCTCAGCGCGCTCGCCCCGCTCGGTCTGCTCGCGGCGTCCATCGCCCTCGGGACGCTCGAGCCGGCCGCCGTGCTGGTCCAGGGGGTCGGGTTCGCCGCGGTGCTCGTCGGCTGGCTGGTCGTCCGGTCGCACCGGACCCGAGCGCCGATCCAGAACGGGGCCGGTGCCCGTGCCCGGGTCATCACCGGAGCCGGCCTGGCGGTCGTCGCGCTCCTCGGAGGGTTCTTCGCCGGCCCCCTCCTGCCGGGGTACGCCGCGGCCGAGCGACGCGAGGTCGTGCGGACCGCGCTCGTTCCCCCGTTCGACGTGTCGCAGTACCCGAGCCCGCTGCCCGGCTACCGGCAGTACACCGAGCCGAACGACGCCGACCTGTACGACGAGGTCGTGCTCCGGGTCCGGGGCCTGCCCCAGGGCCAGGTCGTGCGCTTCGCGACGCTCGACCGGTACGACGGGCTCGTCTGGGGCGCCGCCGACCGGAGCGCCGACGGGGTGCCCTTCCAGCAGGTGGGGTCCCGGATCGCGGCGTCCGGCCGGGGGACGCCGGTCGAGGTCGAGGTCTCGGTGCCCGACGGCGGGTACCGGGGCACCTGGCTGCCGACGGTGGGGGCGCCGACCCGCATCGAGTTCGACGGGCCGCGGGCCGACGACCTCGCCGGCGCCCTGTGGCTCAACACCGACACCGACACCGCGATCGTGCCCGCCGGTCTCGTCGGGGGGAGACCTACCGGATGGCCGCCCTGGCGCCGGCCGCGCCCGCCGCCGAGCTGCCCGAGGACCTCGACGTGGCCTCGGGCGCCTCGGCCGGCGTCGACGTCGACTTCCTCGACTCCCGGATCGATGCCTGGACGAGCCGCGCCGAGGGAGGCTCCTGGGCCAAGCTGCGGGCCTTCGCGACCGCGATGCGCACCGAGGGCACGTACACCGACGGCGGCACCCCGAACAGCTTCGAGAAGGTCTACCTGCCCGGGCACGCCATGTCGCGGCTCACCCGGTTCGTCGGGTCGAGCAAGCTCGCGGGCAACGACGAGCAGTACGCGGCCACGCTCGCGCTGGTCGGTCAGCGCCTCGGCATCCCGTCCCGCGTCGTCATGGGGGCCGTGCCGGCGACGGGCGGCGAGGTGCGCGGCAAGGACGTGCACGCCTGGGTCGAGGTCCGCCTCGGTGACGGCTCGTGGTTCCCGCTCGGCTGGGACACCTTCGTGCCGAGCCGCGACAAGACCCCGAGCGAGCAGCAGCTGCGGACCGAGGAGCAGCAGGTGGGGGCCCAGGTGCCGCCCCCGGCCGGGGTCAGCCCGCCGTCGGTGCTCCAGGGCCCGGACCAGGCGCAGAACGCCACCGACGTCACGAAGCGCAAGAAGAGCCCGTTCGACGTCGCGGCCTGGCCGCTGTGGCTCAAGATCCTCGTGTTCGCGGTGCTCGTCCCGCTGCTCCTCGCCGCGCTGTACGTCCTGGTGCTGCGGCGGCTCAAGGCGCGCCGCCGTCGGCGCCATGCGTCCCTCGGGCCGGTGCCCGGCCGGGCCTCGTGGGTGTGGCGCGACCTGGTCGCCGAGACCCGCTCGCTCGGGGTGGCCGTCCCGCGTGGAGCCACCCGGCGCGAACAGGCCGTCGGCATCGACGCCGCGGTCGCGGCCTCGCTCGCGGGCGCCGCTCGCACGCCGGGCGAGACGGCCGGGGACGCCGTGCTCCCCGCGGACGCGGTGTCGGCGGCGGCGGTCGCGGCGGCCGTGGACGCGGTGGTGTTCGGTCCCGGGGACGGCGACCCTGGGGCCGGCACGGCGGTGCACACCCAGGCCGAGGCGGCCCGTTCGACGCTGCGCGCCGGAGCCGGACGGTGGGCCCGGCTGCGCTCCGACGCCGACCCGCGGCCGCTCCTGGTCGGCCGGGAGCGGACCTCGCCCGGCGCCCGGTGGCGGCGTCTGCGGGTCGGCTCCCCGGCGAGGCTCGGCAGTGCCGTCGCAGCAGATCCGCAGCGCGGGTGACCAGGGTCGGTGTCGAACCGGGGACCGGCTCCGGGGGGAACCAAGGAGATCCATCATGAAGCGCACCCTCACCTCGCTGCTCGCAGCGAGCACCCTCACCGCTGGTGTGATCGCCGTGGCGCCGATGGCGGCCGAGGCCGCCGGCCCACGGCCCGCCTTCAAGGCGCCGTTCAACTGTGGCGAGACCTGGCGCGGCAGCGCGTGGACGACCTACCAGGGGAAGGACCACGACCCGATGAAGTCCGTCGACTGGAACTGGGGCTCGGGTGAGGACGACAACGGCAAGGCCGTGCGTGCCTCGGCCGGCGGCACCGTCGCGTTCGCGGGGCTGGGTTCGGGCGGCTACGGCCGGACGGTGCTCATCAAGCACGGGGACGGGTGGAAGACCCGCTACGCGCACCTGAAGTACGGCTCGCTCGCGGTGGCCACCGGCGACAAGGTCACCCGGGGCCAGCTCATCGGCCGGGTGGGCAAGACCGGTGACCAGAGCTCGTCGCACCTGCACTACGAGCAGATCAAGGACAACACCGTCGTCAACGCCAAGGTCGAGGGCACCCTCTTCGAGCCCAACGACGTGCACTACATCAAGAGCACCAACAACTGCTGACCCGGGGAGACGAAGGGGCGGACGGTACCCCGGCCCGGCCCGGCCCGCGGTACCGCCCGCCCGCCCGTCCCCACATCGACCAATAGGTCACGCCAGGTACGCCCGGCACCGTCCCTGCATCGACCAATAGGTCACGACAGGTACGCCCGGCACCGTCCCTGCATCGACCAATAGGTCACGCAGGTACGCCCGGCACCGTCCCTGCATCGACCAATAGGTCACGACAGGTACGCCCGGCACCGTCCCTGGATCGACGACACAGGTCGGACCATGACCGTCGCTACGGCGCGGCGAGCGGTGAGTCGGGGCGCAGCCGGGCGACGAGCTCGGGCAGAAGAGCGGACCCGGACACCATGTGGTCCTGGCCCGGCAGGGTCGTGACCGCACCGTCCGGCAGGGCCCGGGCCAGTGTGTGCGCGACCTCGTGCACATCGGGCGGGCTCTTCTCCCCGACGAGGACGTGCACCGGCACCCGCAGCCGCGCGGCCACCTCGGTGGGCGGTAGACCTGCGGTGAGCGCGAGGTCGTACCGCAGCGTGGGCGCCAGCGCCGTCATGGTGCGCCATCCCGGGGTCAGTGGAAGCAGCGCCACGAAGGCCTTGGGCATCCCGATCCCGACGAGGAACCGGCGCAGCGCGGCCGCCCGCCGACCCGCCTCGAGCCGCTCCTCGACCTCCGTGCGGAGCACGGCGTACTCCGCACGGGCCGTCTCGTCGGGGACCCACGGCGCGTCGTAGAGAGCGACACCGAGAACTTTCGCCCCGAGCCGGTCGGCGGCATGCAGGGCGAGGACCGCGCCGGAGGAGTGCCCGTAGACGAACGCCTCCCCGCCCAGCGCGTCGATCATCGACTCGAGGTCCTCGACCTCGCGATCCAGCGACCAAGGACCCGCGTCGGCGGAGTCGCCACGGCCGCGCCGGTCGTAGGTGATGACCCGGAACCGGGTCGAGAACACGGCGGCGTCGGAGGCCACCGGCTTGAAGCGCCGGAAGCAGCACGCTCCGGTGACGTAGACCAGCGGTGGTCCGTCTCCGGCGATGTCGTACGCGATGGTCGTGCCGTCGACGGACGTGGCGTGCGGCATCAGCAGGCTCCTCCGTCGCGCGGGGTGACGGTCTCCCGGTCGGCACCACCGCTCGTTGCGGCCACCGGCGTGCCGGCTGTCTCGGCGCTGGTCGTCATCCCACCCCTCCGCTTTCTGGACCGATCAGTCCACAAAATGACTCTAGACCGGTGGGTATGATTGGTCAAGGAGGTCCCATGACGACAAGACCCACGTCGTTGCGCAAGCGCACCGCAGTGCTGGCCGCGGCCGAGGAGGCATTCCTCGCGCTCGGCTACGACGCGGTGACGATGGACCGCGTCGCCGAACGGTCCGGTGTCGCCAAGCAGACGGTGTACGCCCACTTCGGGAGCAAGGAAGGGCTCTTCGTCGAGCTGGTCACGTCGATGACCCGGGAGGCCGGCGACCGGGTGGCCCTCACCCTGATCCACGCCGAGACCGTCGACGACGCGCGGGCCGCGCTGGAGGACGACCTCGACCGCCAGCTCGACATCGTCCTGACGCCTCGTCTGCTGCAGCTCCGACGGCTGGTCATCGGCGAGGTCGCCCGGTTCCCGGCGCTGGCGAGGGCGCTGGCCACGCACGGGCCGCACCGCGCCATCGGTCTCATCGCCGAGCAGCTGAGGGCCCACGACGAACGGGGGCTCCTGCGGGTGCCCGATCCGCGGACGGCGGCGGCGCAGCTGAACTGGCTCGTCATGGGCGAACCGATGAACGACGCGATGCTGCTCGGCGACGACGCCGTCCCGTCGCCGGCTGCGCGTCGAGCGCACGTCCGCCGCTGCGTCGGGCTCTTCATCGCGGCCCACCGTCCCCAGATCGACCAATAGGTCACGCCAGGTACGCCCGCACGCGTACCCAGCGTGACCTATTGGTCGCGTCAGGTACGTCCGGACGCGTACCTGGCGTGACCTATTGGTCGCGTCCGGTACGGGCGGGGGCCAGGGTAGAAGCAGGGGCACTGACATGGACAGGGGGACGGACACGGGCCGGGGACGACGGAGCGGGCGGGACCCCGTGCTGGGGTCCCGCCCGCTCCACGTCGCGTGCTACGCGGCGCTACCGGTCGCGATCACGACCGTCACTGCGGAGAGCCGACGGGTCAGCGCTCCTCGTCGCCCGCGATGAACGCCTCGAGCCGCGCGCGGCCGAGGTCGTCGGGGCGCTGCTCCGGCGGGGACTTCATGAGGTAGGACGACGCCGACAGCAGCGCGCCGCCGACCCCGCGGTCCTTGGCGATCTTCGCCGCGCGGATGGCGTCGATGATGATGCCGGCCGAGTTCGGGGAGTCCCAGACCTCGAGCTTGTACTCGAGGTTGAGCGGCACGTCGCCGAAGGCGCGACCCTCGAGGCGGACGTAGGCCCACTTGCGGTCGTCGAGCCACGCGACGTAGTCCGACGGCCCGATGTGGACGTTGCGGTCCTCGGTCTTGCCGGCGAGCGAGCCGGTGAGGTTCGACGTGACGGCCTGGGTCTTCGAGATCTTCTTGGACTCCAGGCGCTCGCGCTCGAGCATGTTCTTGAAGTCCATGTTGCCGCCGACGTTGAGCTGGTAGGTGCGGTCCAGCTGCACGCCGCGGTCCTCGAAGAGCTTGGCCATGACGCGGTGCGTGATGGTCGCGCCGACCTGGCTCTTGATGTCGTCGCCGATGACGGGGACGCCCGCCGCCTCGAACTTGGCGGCCCACTCCGGGTCGGAGGCGATGAACACGGGGAGCGCGTTGACGAAGGCCACACCGGC
Source organism: uncultured Actinomycetota bacterium (assembly GCA_963815545.1). Classification (GTDB taxonomy): domain Bacteria; phylum Actinomycetota; class Actinomycetes; order Actinomycetales; family Dermatophilaceae; genus Phycicoccus. Next base: position 125,622 of record CAWFGY010000002.1, on the reverse strand, counting down.
GTCGATGGCGCACTGCGCGTAGAACTTGTCGGCCTGCTCCGAGCCCACCGGGAGGTAGGAGACGAGGACGTCGACCTCGGCGTCCTTGAGCGCGGCGACGATGTCGACCGGCTCGGCACCGGACTCGTCGATGGTCTGGCGGTAGTACTTGCCGAGCCCGTCGAGGGTGTGGCCGCGCTGCACGGTGACGCCGGTCGTCGGGACGTCCGCGATCTTGATCGTGTTGTTCTCGGAGGCGTCGATGGCCTCGGCGAGGTCCTTGCCGACCTTCTTGTCGTCGACGTCGAAGGCGGCGACGAACTCGACGTCGCTGACGTGGTAGTCACCGAAGCGGACGTGCATGAGACCGGGCACGGTCGCGGACGGGTCTGCGTCCCGGTAGTAGTGGACGCCCTGGACGAGCGAGGACGCGCAGTTGCCGACGCCGACGACGGCGACTCGGATGGAACCCATGACTTTCTCCTACGGAAGTGCTGAGGGGGTGGACGGGGGACGGGGGACGGTGAGGTACCGACGTCGGGGGGCCGAGCGCCGGAACACCTACGGCTGGGGGCCGGGGTCGGTGGGGTGCCGGCGCTCGGTGTCGATGAGCTCGGTGAGCCACCGCACCTCACGCTCGGCGGTCTCCTCGCCGTGCTGCTGCAGGGCCGAGGTGTACGCGTCGAGCCGCTCGCGGCCCCGGACGGACTGTTCGCGGACCCGCTCGAGGTTCTCCTCGAGCCGGGAGCGCCGCCCTTCGAGGATGCGCAGGCGCACGTCGTGCTCGGTGCGCGCGAAGAAGGCGAAGCGCACGTCGAAGCCGTCGTCCTCGTAGGCGGTGGCGTCGGTGCGGGCCACGAGGTCGGCGAAGTGCTCCTTGCCGGTCGCGGTCAGCTCGTACACGACGCGCGGGCGCTTGCCGGAGTGGACGGGGTCGGCCGCCTCGGCGATGAGCCCGCGGCCGAGCAGCGACTTCAGCGCCGGGTAGAGCGTCCCGTAGGACAGGGCCCGGAACGGCCCCAGCGCCGTGTTGAGGCGCCGGCGCAGGTCGTACCCGTGCGTGGGGCCCTCGTGGAGCAGCCCGAGGACGGCGAACTCCAGGAGCTGGGAACGGCGGCTGACCACAGCAGGCTCCTCTCGTGCGCGGGTTCGTCCGGGCTGACAAACTCGGACCTTGTCACTTCGACGCTAGCACGGATATATCGGGCGATACATCGCGGCCACAGTGTGGGTGCCGATGAGCCCTGTCGCTCAATGCGGGATTTCCCAGGAACGCGCGGCATACTCGGGACGGTGGGCGTGGTCAGCGCCCCTTTTCTCGTGCCCCGATCCCCCGAAGGCCCATGAGCGAGCGACAGCCACGTAACCGTGCCGAGGCCAAGAAGGCCCGCGGCAGCCGATCGACCGCAGGAGCCGGTGCGTCCCGGACCCGTCCCGCGGCCCGCGGTGCCGCGTCCCGACCGTCCCGGCGACGGGTGTGGGCGAAGCGCGGGCTCTGGGGCGCGCTCGTGGCGTTCGTCCTCGGCGTCATCGGGGTCGGCATCGCCTACGCGATGACCGACATCCCGGCGCCGAACCAGATGGTTCGGGCCCAGGCGAGCATCGTCTACTACAGCGACGGCAAGACCGAGCTGGCCCGGCTCTCCGACGACGGCGGGAACCGCGAGTCGGTGCCGCTCGCGCAGATCTCGGAGCACATGCAGCACGCGATCCTCGCCGCCGAGGACCGGGACTTCTACCAGAACAGCGGCATCAGCCCCACCGGCATCGCGCGGGCGGTCTGGGTCGCGGTCAAGGGCGGGCAGGCGACGCAGGGCGGGTCGACGATCACCCAGCAGTACGTGAAGAACTACTTCCTCACCCAGGACCGCACGCTCACCCGCAAGGCGCGCGAGATCCTCATCTCGCTGAAGATCGACAAGCAGCAGTCCAAGGACGAGATCCTCGAGAACTACCTCAACACGATCTACTACGGCCGCGGCGCCTACGGCATCGAGACCGCGTCGAAGGCGTACTTCGACAAGTCCGCCGAGGACCTCACCCCTGCCGAGTCCGCCCTCCTGGCATCGGTGATCCGCGGCCCCTCGCTCTACGACCCGCAGCTCGGCGACGAGCAGCTGAAGAACGCCGAGAGCCGCAGCGCCTACATCCTCGACGCGATGGTGGACCAGGGCTGGCTGAGCTCCGCCGAGCGCGCCGACGCGACCTTCGTGGAGCCGCGTTCCTACAAGCCGCGTGCGCTCGGCGGGACGAACGGCTACATCGTCGACCTCGTGAAGCAGGAGCTCGTGAGCAAGCACCAGCTCACCGACTCCGACATCCAGCGCGGTGGCCTGCGCGTGGTGTCCACGATCGACAAGGACAAGCAGTACGACGCGAACCTCGCCGTGCGCGAGGAGCGCCCGCAGGACGAGCCCGAGATCCACGCCGGCCTGGTCTCGATCCTCCCCGGGGACGGCGCGGTCGTCGCCCTGTACGGCGGCGACGACTTCGCCGAGCGCCCGCTCAACGACGCCACCCAGGCGAAGATGCAGGCGGGCTCGACCTTCAAGATCTTCACCCTCATCGCCGCGCTGCAGTCCGGTGACGTGAGCACCAAGACCCGGTACAACGGCGCGAGCCCGCAGTTCTTCGAGGAGTTCGCCGACCCGAACGGGCTGACCCCCGAGCTGAAGAAGGGCCGGGTCAAGAACTTCGGTGGCGAGCAGTTCGGCAACATCGACATGCTCACCGCGACGGGCCACTCGGTGAACACCGTGTACGCGAAGGTCAACATCGACGTCGGGGCCGAGAACACGATGAAGGCGGCCGAGGACGCGGGCATCCGCTCCAAGCTCGAGCCCGTCGTCGCCGACGTCCTCGGCACCGACTACGTGACGGTCATGGACATGGCCAACGCCTACGCGACGATCGCCGCGCAGGGTGTCCGCTCCGACCCGTACCTCGTCAAGGAGGTGAAGTTCCTCGACGAGGGCCTGCCGACGATCACGGCCGAGCCGACGACCAAGCGGGTCTTCGACGAGGACCTCATGAGCGACGTCATCGACGCGATGCAGGAGCCCGTCAACGGCGGGACGGCGCGCTACGTCGGCGAGAACCTCGGCCGGCCCGCGGCGGGCAAGACCGGGACCTCCGAGAACTTCCGGTCCGCCTGGTTCGACGGGTACGTGCCCCAGCTGGCGACCGCCGTCGGGATGTACCGCTCCGACCCCGAGACCGGCGACGAGCTGGCCATGACGGACCTCCCGACCGCGGGCAGCATCACCGGCGGCACCTTCCCGGTCCGGATCTGGACGGCGTACATGAAGGCCGCGCTCGAGGGCACGGAGGTGCAGGAGTTCCCGGAGCCGGCGTTCATCAACGAGGACGCCGCGCCGCCGTCGACCACCGCGCCGCCCACGTCCTCGGCCCCGCCGTCGACGACGAGCGCCCCGCCGACGACGACGAGCGCGCCGCCGACGACGACGAGCGCCCCGCCGAGCCCGACCGAGTCCCCCTCCTCGACGGTCACGCTGCCCGGCCCCAGCAGGTCGCCCAGGCCGTCCTCGAGCGGTAGCCCGTCGGCCGCCGGGTCGCCGCCGCCCGGCTGACCCGCGCGCCTCACCCGTGCTCGCGTCCCCCGGCACCCGGGTGCGGCTCCCCGAGGGTCTGCTGACGGCCCTCGGGGGCGCGCGTGGCGCCCGGACCGGCGGCCGGGCGAACGGGCCGGGGCGGCTCGCGCCGGTCGTGCTGCTCCTCGGCCTCCCACTGGTCGTCGCGGCCCTGCGCCAGACCTCCTGCGCGGACCACGGCTGGGAGGGCCGCGCGCCCGTCTGGCGGCAGTGCGCGTCGCCGCTGCTCGCCTCGCTCGTCCAGGATGACGCGGGCCGCGGGGTGTGGGCCTACCTCACCGGTGCGGTGACTCTCGACCTGCCGGTCCTGCGCGGGACCGTCGTGACGGGCCTCGCGACCCTGGCCCCCGGCGCCGGCATCGGCGAGCAGCGCTGGGTCCTCGTCCTGTGGACCCTGCTCGCCGCGGTGATCCTCGCCGGGCTCGTCGTGGTCGTCGGCACGGTCCGGGGGGCGCCCGATGCCGACCCGGTCGCGCTGGCGCTCTCGCCGGTGCTGGCACTGACGGTGCTCCTCTCGACCGACCTCGTCCCCGTGGCGCTGGCCGTCGTCGCCGTGTGGGCCTGGTCCCGGCGCCGTCCCGAGCTCGCCGGCGTCCTGGTCGGTCTCGCCGTGCTCGGGGGGCCGCAGGCCCTCGTCGTCCTCCTCGCCCTGGCCGTCGTGCCGCCAGCCGGTGTGCCGCACGCGGTGCGCCGGCTCCTCACCTCGGCCGCCGTCGCGGCGCTCCTGGTCGTGGGCCCCGTGGCGGCGCTCGACCTCGGAACCCTCGTCCGGCCGCTCCGCGCATGGTGGACGGGAGGCGCCGGCCCGGGCTCCCCGCTCTTCGTCCCCGAGCTGGCGCTGCACCCGCTGGGGCCCGGCCCGGTCGCGGCGATCTCCGTCCTCGGGCTGCTGCTCGCCGCTGCCCTCGTCGTTCCTGGCCGCCCGTCGGCCCGCCCCGCCGGTCGCCGGGGTCGCCCTGGTCGGTCTGGTCGTCGCGCTCGTCACGGCACCGTCCGCGCCCGTCACGGCGGCGCTCTGGCTCGTGCCGTTCGTCGCGCTCGCCGGGGTGCCGTGGCGCGACCACCTGGTCTGGGCGGGCGCCGAGGCGGTCCACCTCGTCGCCTGGTTCGGGTGGGTGTCGGCCCAGACCGACCCCTCGCACGGGCTGCCCGCGGGCTGGTACGCCACCGCGCTCGCGCTGCGGATCCTCGCGGTGACCCGGCTCGGCTGGGTCGTGTGGGCGCGCGCGAGTTGGGGGGATCCGCCACGGACGGGTACGCTTCAGCGGTTGCCCACCGTGCGCCCTGTGGACAAAGCCCGGGGCGCTGTGGGCGGCAGTGCATACCCTCCTGTCACGGAAGGACCGTGACCGCTCAGACCGAAGGAGGCGGGTTAACGCATGCGTCAGTACGAACTCATGGTCATCCTCGACCCCGAGCTCGACGACCGGACCGTCCAGCCCTCGCTGGAGAAGTTCCTCGGCGTCGTCACGACCGACGGTGGCACCGTCGACACGATCGACGTCTGGGGCCGCCGCCGGCTCGCTTACGAGATCAAGAAGAAGCCCGAGGGCATCTACGCCGTCGTCAACTTCACCGCCGAGCCGGCCACGGCCAAGGAGCTGGACCGCCAGCTCGGCCTCAATGAGTCGGTCATGCGGACCAAGCTCATGCGCCCCGGCGCCTGAGCCCGCAGTCACCGGTCCACGACCAACCCCAGAAGGGACACTCGTCATGGCAGGCGACACCGTCATCACCATCATCGGCAACCTCACCGCCGACCCCGAGCTCCGCTTCACCCCCTCCGGGGCAGCGGTCGCCAACTTCACCGTCGCGTCCACTCCGCGCCAGTTCGACCGTCAGTCGAACGAGTGGAAGGACGGCGAGACGCTCTTCATGCGCTGCTCCATCTGGCGTGACGCGGCCGAGAACGTGGCCGAGTCCCTCCACCGGGGCACCCGCGTCGTCGTGTCGGGGCGGCTGAAGTCGCGCTCGTACGAGACCAAGGAGGGCGAGAAGCGCACCGTCGTCGAGCTCGAGGTCGACGAGGTCGGCCCGTCGCTGCGATACGCCTCCGCGAAGGTCACCAAGGCCGAACGCGGCGGTTCCGGCGGCGGCGGTTTCGGCGGCGGCGGCGGCGGCCAGCAGCAGAACGACCCGTGGGCCACCGGCGGCTCCGCTCCCCAGCAGGGTGGCGGGCAGCAGGGCGGCGGCTGGGGCGGTGGCCAGCAGGCCCCGCAGCAGCAGCCCCAGGGTGGTCAGCAGGGCGGCGGCTGGGGCCAGGCGCCGAGCTACGACGAGCCCCCTTTCTGATCGTCACGACCGCCCGGTCCGTGACGGCACCCCACTGAACGATCCAGACACCATCCCTGGGAGACCAGGGCTCATCCGCCGGGGACGCCCCGGCAGAAGGAGAGCACCACGATGGCCAAGCCCGCCATTCGCAAGCCGAAGAAGAAGGCCAACCCGCTCAAGGCGGCGAAGGTCGAGAACATCGACTACAAGGACGTTGCGCTCCTGCGCAAGTTCATCTCCGACCGTGGCAAGATCCGCGCGCGGCGCGTGACCGGCGTCTCCGTCCAGGAGCAGCGCCTCATCGCCAACGCGGTCAAGAACGCTCGCGAGATGGCGCTCCTGCCGTACTCGAGCTCGTCCCGCTGACCCGCCGAAGGAGCCAGAACGATGAAGGTCATCCTCACCCACGAGGTCACCGGCCTCGGTACCGCCGGTGACGTCGTCGACGTCAAGGACGGCTACGCCCGCAACTTCCTCTTCCGTCGCAACCTCGCGACGCAGTGGACCAAGGGCGGCCAGAAGCAGGTCGACGCGATCGCCAAGGGCCGTGAGACCCGCGCCGTGAAGACCCTCGAGGAAGCGCAGTCCATCAAGGGCAACCTCGAGTCCTCCCCGGTCAAGGTCACGGCGCACGCCGGCAGCAGCGGTCGCCTCTTCGGCGCCGTCTCGACCGCCGACATCGCCGCGGCCGTCAAGGACGGCGGCGGCCCCGAGCTCGACCGTCGCAAGATCGAGGTCCCCACCCCGATCCGCTCGACGGGCTCGCACACCGCGCTCGTCCGCCTCCACCCGGAGGTCCAGGCGACCGTCGTCCTCGACGTCGTCGCCGGCTGACGCAGCCACACCGAGGGCCCCGGACCGTCACGGTCCGGGGCCCTTGTGCGTCGCCGTCCGTGCCTGGTCAGCCGCGCACCGCTCATCGTCGCCGATGACGGCCCGGTGGTCGGAGTTCAGGCCGACGACCTGCTGGCTCGACATCCACAGGTTCATCCGCCCCTCGGCGCCGCTTCCAGAAGTAGACGTAGTCGATGCGCCTTGTCCGCTGTGCCGAAGGTGCCGGGGTATCCCGCGGTGCCGAACCGGGCCCAGTTGGACCGCAGCGAGGGGACGGTGGCGGCGTGGTCCTTCTCGTCGAGCCGCACGAACGGGAACTGCGCGTACTTCACCTGGGCGTCGTCCTTCGTAGTCGATGTTGAGGTCGCCGGTGACCACGATCTCGATCTCCTCCGCGCCGGTACGCTTCGCCCGGTCGACCGCCTTCTCCTTGACGGCGTCGATCGCCTTCTCGGCGCAGGCCACGTTCGCCGCCTTGCCGCTCGGACGCCCGCCGTCGTCGATTCGCCGGCGGCAGGTGGACACCGATGTGGATGACCTGCCTCCCTGAGGCCTTGTGCACGTAGGTCCGCCAGTTGACGACCTTCGGGTAGGGCACGCCCGGGCCGTTGAGGTCGCAGATCGGCTTGCTGCCGCTCGCTGTGCCGTCGCCGGTCACCGGGGAGAACGCGCTCTTGCGGGCGAGGAGGATCTCCTCCTTGTGGCCGTCGACGTTCGCATCGCCCGCGAAGACGTGCCAGCGGTTGTCGTGGGCGGCGTTGTAGTGCCTCGACCGCCGCGAGGCGCCGGAGCCCTCGTTGACGTGGACGAGGTCGGCGTCGGGAAGGACCTTGGCGAGGTCCGCCCGCTGCTGCGCCTCGGAGTTGTCGCGCTTGATGTTCAGCTGCGCGACGCCGAACGTGAACGTCGTGGTGGCGGCCTCGGCGGCCGGGGCGCTGCCCATGCCGGCGGCGACGCCGGCGGCGGCGATCGCGCCGGCGACGAGGGTCGCGAACGCACGGCGGGGGCGTCGCTCGGTCGAGGTGGTCATCTGTTCTCCTCCGGGTCGGTTGCGCTGTCGTCACCGACCGTGCGCCAACCGGCTGCGCCACCGCTGCGGCGGGGCTGCGGGTCGGCTGCGTCCACAACGGTCCCGTGGGGCACGCTCGGGACCTGTCGACGAGAACCATTGCTGCACAGCGGGAGTCGGCCGTTGCGGCATCTGCCCACGCCTTCCGATGGCACAGGCGCCGGCGCCGGGACTGGCGCGACGCGCCGCGGGTGGTTACGGTCGAAGGCTGAGCGACGTCCCAGACCGCCACTTCACGGAGGAGCACGACCGTGTCCGTCTCAGACCACCCCGAGTCCAGCGTCACCGACGCGGACCTGCCGCCCGCCCCGGCACGCAGCGGCCGGCGCGTCACCTGCCCCCGGGTCTTCTGGCCCGCGCTGGGCATCATCGTCACCTTCGTCGTCCTCGCGCTCGCCGCGCCGGGCGCGATGGGCGACCTGTTCTCCACGCTGAGCGACACCGTCGTCGGTGACCTCGGCTGGTACTACATCCTCATCGTCAGCGGCTTCGTCGCCTTCGCGCTGTGGATCGCGGTGTCGCCGATGGGGCGCATCGTCCTCGGGAGGGACGAGGAGACGCCGGAGTTCTCGCTGCGGACCTGGTTCGCGATGCTCTTCGCGGCCGGGATGGGCATCGGCCTGGTGTTCTGGGGCGTCGCCGAGCCGCTCAACCACTTCGCGTCGCCCCCGCCCGGCACCGGGGACACCCCGGCCGAGGCGGCCCGCGCCGCCACCGACGTGACGTACCTGCACTGGGGCCTGCACGCGTGGGGCATCTACGTCGTCGTCGGCCTGGCCATGGCCTACGCGATCCACCGCAAGGGTCGCCCGGTGTCGATCCGATGGGCCCTGGAGCCCCTGCTCGGCGACCGGGTCAAGGGCTGGCTCGGTGACGCCATCGACGTCATCGCCGTCGTCGGCACGGTCTTCGGCGTCGCGACCTCGCTCGGCTTCGGCGTGACCCAGGTCGGCGCCGGCCTGGAGTTCCTCGGCGCCGTCGGCACCGCCGGGACCGGACTGCTCGTCCTGCTCGTCATCGGCATCACCGCGATGGCGACCGTCTCGGTCGTCACCGGCCTCGACAAGGGCATCAAGTTCCTCTCGAACGTCAACATGGGGCTCGCGGGGGCGTTGATGCTCGCCGTGCTCATCCTCGGACCGACCGTCTTCCTGCTCGGCGACTTCGTGTCGTCGGTCGGCAGCTACGTGTCGAACTTCTTCCGTCTCTCGTTCCAGACCCTCTCCTTCGAGGGCGCCGACGGGACGGCGTGGCTCTCGGGCTGGACGACGTTCTACTGGGGCTGGTGGATGAGCTGGGCACCGTTCGTCGGTGTCTTCATCGCCCGCATCTCCCGCGGCCGGACCGTCCGGGAGTTCGTCGCCGGTGTCCTCCTCGTGCCGACCCTCGTGACGTTCCTGTGGTTCGCCGTCTTCGGCGGCTCCGGCATCCACCGGGAGATCTTCGGTGCGGGCGGCCTCATCGGGCCGGAGGGCGCCGTCGACACCGAGGGCGCGCTGTTCCAGCTGCTCGACGGCCTCCCGCTGTCCGGGCTGCTCAGCGTGGTCGCCATCGTCCTCGTCGTCATCTTCTTCGTCACGAGCTCGGACTCCGGCTCGTTCGTCGTCGACATGCTCGCCAGCGGTGGCGACCCGGAGCCCCCGGTCTGGAGCCGGGTGCTGTGGGCGACCCTCGAGGGCGCGGTGGCCGCTGCGCTGCTGCTCGCGGGCGGTGGTGGGCTCAGCGCCCTCCAGACAGCGGCGATCCTCCTCGCGCTGCCGTTCAGTCTCGTGATGATCGGCATGGTGGTCGCCACGACCCGGGCGCTGCTCCGCGAGCACGGCCGCATCGAACGGGCCGAGCGCCGGCTGCTCGCCGACGAGGTGGCCGGGCACATCGCGCGGACCCCCGGCCTGCGCGAGGAGGTGAGCGGCAACGGGTCGCCGAGCTCCCGCAGGGCCGCCACGCCGGACCCGGCCGAGACCCGCGAGGTGCCGACCGGTCACTGACCCGACCGTCAGTGCCCGCAGGGCCACCCGGAGGCCCCACCGACCCCGTCGGTGGGGCCTCCGGCCGTCGGGGCGGGCCCGGCGGGGGAGCCCGCGCGCCCCGCGGCCCGCCCACCCGCGCGGCGGTCGGCCACGCTGTCGGGGGCGACGCCTACGGTGGCGCCATGGCTGGGACGACGACACGACGCGGGGCGCGCGGGCAGGCGGCCTTCCGCTGCTCCGAGTGCGGGTGGCAGACGGCCAAGTGGGTCGGCCGGTGCGGCGAATGCCAGGCCTGGGGCTCGGTCGCGGAGGCCGGTGCGGTCACCACGCGCACCACCGCGGCGGGGGCCGTCGAGCGGCCCGCCGTGCCCATCGGCGAGGTCGACGTCACCAGGGCCGTCGCCCGTCCCACGGGGGTCCCCGAGTTCGACCGCGTCCTCGGCGGCGGCCTCGTCCCCGGGGCCGTCGTCCTCGTCGCCGGCGAGCCCGGCATCGGCAAGTCCACCCTCCTGCTCGACGTCGCCGGGCGGGCGGCCCGCTCCGGCGAGCACGGCGAGCGCCGCGTCCTCTACGTCAGCGGCGAGGAGTCCTCGGCACAGGTCCGCTCCCGGGCCGAACGCATCGAGGCGATGGCCCGCACGCTCTACCTCGCGAGCGAGACCGACCTCGCGACCGTGCTCGGGCAGGTCGACCAGGTCCAGCCCGAGCTCCTCGTCGTCGACTCGGTCCAGACCATCTCCAGCGGCGACGTCGAGGGCTCGGCGGGCAACGTCGCCCAGGTCCGTGAGGTCGCGGCCTCGCTCATCCAGGTCGCGAAGGCGCGCGGCATCGCCGTCCTCCTCGTCGGACACGTCACCAAGGACGGCTCGATCGCGGGCCCCCGGGTGCTCGAGCACCTCGTCGACGTCGTCGTCCAGTTCGAGGGCGACCGGCACTCGCGGCTGCGGCTGGTCCGGGCCGTCAAGAACCGCTTCGGCCCCACCGACGAGGTCGGCTGCTTCGACCTCTCCGACGTCGGCATCGTCGGGCTCGCCGACCCCAGCGGGCTCTTCCTGTCCGGGCGCACGGCGGCGGTCCCGGGCACCTGCGTCACGGTGACGCTCGAGGGTCGTCGCCCGCTCGTCACCGAGGTGCAGGCTCTCGTCACCCGGTCCACCCTGGCCACCCCCCGCCGGGCCACGAGCGGGCTCGACACCGCCCGCGTCAACATGGTCCTCGCCGTGCTCGACAAGCGGGCGGAGGCTCCGATCGGGGGGAGTGACGCCTACCTGTCGACCGTCGGCGGTGTCCGGCTCACCGAGCCTGCCGCCGACCTCGCCGTCACCCTCGCCCTCGCCGGTGCCATCACCGACCGCCCGCTGCCGGGCGGCACGGTCGCCTTCGGCGAGGTCGGGCTCGCCGGTGAGGTGCGGCCCTGCACCGGCGCCCACCGCCGCCTCGCCGAGGCGGCGCGGCTCGGCTTCACCCGCGCCATCGTCCCGCCAGGTGTCCTCGGTGCCGGCCCGGTGCCCGACGCCATCTCCGTCCTCGAGGTCGGGACGGTCTCCGAGGCGGTCCTGCGGGGCCTACACGCGGTGCCCGTCGCCTGACCTCCCTGCGGGCGAGTCTGCCGGTCCGGCACCCGGCGCGATGGCCCGCCCAAACGAGACCACCCCGTGACATCAGCGCCGGTTAGGATTCCGCGTGACCGTTCCGGCATTCCGCCGTGCGTGGCAGGGCCCGAACCGGCGAAGGGATGTGGAGTGAGCGTGCCGCAGAGCGACGACGACATCCTGCGCGCGACCCTCGCCGCCGTCGCCCCCGGCACCGAGCTGCGCGACGGACTCGAGCGGATCCTGCGCGGCCGCACCGGCGCCCTCATCGTGCTCGGCCACGACCGGGTCATCGAGCAGATCGCCACCGGTGGCTTCCGCCTCGACATCGAGTTCTCGGCCACCCGCCTGCGCGAGCTCGCGAAGATGGACGGCGGGGTCGTCGTCGACCGTGACGTCACGCGCATCCTGCGCGCCGCCACCCAGCTGCTGCCCGACGCCGGGATCGAGACCATGGAGTCCGGGACCCGGCACCGGACGGCGGAGCGGGTCGCGATCCAGACGGGACTGCCGGTCGTGTCGGTGAGCCAGTCGATGCGGATCATCCAGCTCTACGTGGCGGGTCGGCGGGTCGTCCTCGAGGACTCCAGCGCCATCCTGTCCCGCGCCAACCAGGCCCTGCAGACCCTCGAGCGCTACAAGTCCCGGCTCGACGAGGTCACGGGCACCCTCTCCGCACTCGAGATCGAGGATCTCGTCACCGTCCGCGACGTCGCGAACGTCCTCCAGCGCCTCGAGATGGTGCGCCGGATCAAGGACGAGATCGCCGAGTACGTCGTCCAGCTCGGCACCGACGGGCGTCTCCTCAGCCTCCAGCTCGAGGAGCTCACCGGAGGCCTGTCGGATGACCTCGGGCTCGTCATCCGCGACTACCTCCCCGAGACCAAGGCCGGCTACTCGCACGCCCAGGCCGTCGCCAACCTCACCGACATCGACAGCACCGAGCTGCTCGACCCGGCTGCCGGAGCCAAGGCGATGGGCTTCACCGTCGTCGGGGACTCCCTCGACTCCTCGGTGAGCCCGCTGGGGCACCGCCTGCTGTCGAAGGTCCCGCGCCTGCCCGGCGCCATCGTCGAGCGGCTCGTCGTCCACTTCGGGTCGCTGCAGAAGCTCCTCGCGGCGAACGTCGACGACCTCATGGACGTCGACGGCGTCGGCGAGGGCCGCGCGCGCCTCGTCCGTGAGGGGCTGTCGCGGCTCGCCGAGACCAGCATCCTCGAGCGCTACGTCTGACGTGAGCGCGGTCGCGGTCCCGGTCCTGCACGACCGGGTGCTCTCCTGGTACGCCGAGCACGCCCGCCCGCTGCCGTGGCGCGACCCCTCCTGCACCCCGTGGGGCGTTTTCGTGTCCGAGGTGATGTCGCAGCAGACGCCGGTCGGCAGGGTCGAGCCGGTGTGGCGGGAGTGGCTGCGGCGCTGGCCGACGCCCGCTGCGTTGGCCACTGAGTCCCCCGGGGAGGTCGTGCGGGCGTGGGGTCGTCTGGGCTACCCGCGGCGAGCCCTGCGACTGCACGAGGCCGCGGCGGCCATGGTCGAGCGCCATGGCGGCGAGGTTCCGCCGGACGAGGAGGCGTTGCGTGAGCTCCCGGGCGTCGGCGCCTACACGGCGGCTGCGGTCGCGGCGTTCGCGCACGGGCACCGCACGGTGGTCGTCGACACCAACGTGCGACGGGTCCTGGTCCGCGCCCTCCAGGGGCGCGCCCAGGCGGCACCGGCACTCACCGCCGCCGAGGGCCGGCTCGCAGCGTCCGTCGTCCCCGAGGACGCTGCCGCAGCGAGCGTCTGGAACGTCGCCGTCATGGAGCTGGGGGCGCTGGTCTGTCGGGCGCGAGGGCCACGGTGTGAGGCCTGCCCGCTCGTCGACCTCTGTGCCTGGGTGGCGGCGGGCAGCCCCGCCGACGAGGGACCGCCCCGGCGCGGCCAGGCCTGGCACGGCACCGACCGGCAGGTCCGCGGCGCGGTGGTGCAGGCCCTGCGCGAAAGCGCCGGCCCGGTGCCTCGGGCCGTCCTCGAGCGGGTCGCCGATGACCCGGACCAGGTCGACCGGTGCATCGCCTCGCTCGTCGAGGACGGTCTCGTCGAGCCCGCCGGCCCCGGTCACCTCCGCCTTCCCGTGTGACCAGCACGTGGCCCCGGCTCCGAGCCGACATACTCCAACGGTGACCACGACCGCCGGCGCGCACCGCACCCTCGCCGAGCTCTCAGCGTCTCTGCCGCAGCTGCTCGCTGCTCCGAAGGACGTCGGGACGCTCGAGCTCGTCGTTCGTCGGCCCGCCGTGGGCGCCCGGGAGGTCCTCGCCGAAGGCGAGCTCGACGCGGCCGTCGGTCTGGTCGGGGACACCTGGGCCGACCGAGGCAGCAAGCGCACCCCGGACGGCCGTCCCCACCCCGACATGCAGCTCAACGTCGTGAGTGCGCGGATGGTGGGCCTGCTCGCGGTGGACCGCGACCAGCAAGCCCTCGCCGGTGACCAGCTGTACCTCGACCTCGACCTCTCGCACGAGAACCTGCCGGCCGGCAGCCGCCTCGTGTTCGGTGAGCCGGCGCGCCGCGGCGCTGTCATCGAGGTCACCGACCAGCCGCACACCGGCTGCGCGAAGTTCGTCGAACGTTTCGGAGCCGACGCCATGCGCTTCGTCAACGGGCCGGTGGGGCGGCCGCTGCGGCTGCGCGGGCTCAACGCGCGCGTCGTCACCGCCGGGCGGGTGCGCCCCGGCGACACCGTGACCGTCGTCCGGCCCAGAGGTGACCTCTCTGTCGGTTCGTGACCGGTCGGCTGTCCCTGATGTGACCTATTGGTCGATTCGGGGACGGATGAGGGTGTCCCTGGCGTGACCTATTGGTCGATTCGGGGACGGCGCACGACGACGGCCCGCCCCCACCGGGGGACGGGCCGTCGTCGGTGTGCTCAGCCGGTCAGCGGTAGAGCGGCTGGGACTGCGGGTTCAGCTCGTCGAGCCGGACGTCAGCAGCCTTCTTGAGGCTGGGCTCGGTGAGCTTCAGGACGTCGAAGCCCTTCTGGATGTCCGAGCTGTAGACGTGGCCGTTGTAGTAGTACGCCGACCACGTGCCGCCGACGTTGGCCGGGGCCAGCGGGCCGCGCTCGAACCAGCCGAGCTCGCGGGGGTTGTCGGTGTCGGTGAAGTCCCACAGCGAGACCCCGCCCTGGTACCAGGACTGGACCATGACGTCACGGCCCTTGACCGGGACGATCGACCCGTTGTGCGCCACGCAGTTCTCCGAGTCGAACTGGTGCCGCGGGATCTTGAAGTACGACGCGAAGGTCAGCTCGTTGCTCTTGGACAGCTCGTAGATGGCGTTGGCCCCACGCGTCGGGCCGATGTCGGCGTTGCACGTCGCCGCGCCGCCGCCACCGAGCTCGTCGGTGAAGACGACCTTGGTGCCCTTCTGGTTGAACGTCGCCGAGTGCCAGAACGCGAAGTTCTCGGTGTCGGTGACCCGCTCGATGACCGACGGGGCGGCCGGGTCCGAGATGTCGAGGATGACGCCGTCGCCCATGCAGGCGCCCGCGGCGATCTTCTTCGCCGGGTAGGCGGTGATGTCGTGGCAGCCGGTCGTCGCCGAGTACCGGTGGCCCTCGGAGTCGGTGCCGCCGGGGTTGCCGCCGTCGGGGAACAGGTTGGGGGCGGCGATGACCGAGGCCGAGGCCGGGTCGCCCTTGTCCACCTCGATGATCGAGATCGCGTCGTGCGGGGGCTGACAGTCCGGGTAGTCCGCGCGCGGGGAGTAGCTGGACACGTAGATGTAGTCGGTGTCCCCGGCCGGCACGAGCGTGTTGGTGTGCGAGCCGCACGCCGTCTCGACGGCCTTGACGTACCGCGGAGCGGTCGGGTCGGAGACATCGAAGATCTTGATGCCCTCCCACGAGTCCTTGATCGTCACCGACTGGCTGGTCGACGCGCACGAGGAGTCGCTGCGTGAGCTGTCCGTCGACAGGTAGAGCAGGTCACCCGAGACGGTCACGTCGTTCTGCGACCCCGGGCAGTTGACCTGGCTCAGGGTCTTCGGGGCGGCCGGGTCGGAGATGTCGTAGATGATGAAGCCCTGGTAGTTCCCGACGTAGGCCCGGTCGCCCTGGAAGGCGATGTCGGTGCCGAACTGGCCGGTGAAGGGCCCGACGTGCGGGACGTTCGCGAGATGCTCGATGTTCTTGCTGTGACCGACCTGGTCCGGGGCGAGGTCGGTGCCCGACAGGCCGAGCCCGTCACCGGCGGCTGCCGCGCTCACCCCGCCGCCCAAGGCCACGACTGCTCCCGCGGTGATGGCCGCGATGCGTCGGAAACGTGACATACCCACCTCTTCCTCTGGGGAGGCGCCGAAGCCCCATACGGTCCAGCGTCCTCGGGAGGGTCCGCATCACAATGCCCGGCCGAGGCCTCTCGCGCACCCTGGCGTGAGTAAAGAAATGGCAAGGAACGACCCTGCCCGTCACGTGGTGTCGAGGGCTCCGGTGTCGCGTCATACAGTGACGCCGTGCCGATCCACCGACCCGCGACCCGACGCCACCCTGCGGGCGCAGCCATCGTGGCCGGGATCGCCGCGCTCGTCACCGGGTGCAGCGCAGGCGATGCGACGCCGGCGGTCACGGCCAGCGCCGGCAGCGTCCCCGTCCTTCAGCCGGGCAGCCCGGGCGAGCCCAACACGACGCTCACGGGCCCCGCCGCCACGCCGGTGGTGAGCGCCAGCGCCTCCCCGGAGGACACCCGCTTCCTCCAGGACATGATCGCCCACCACGCGCAGGCCATCGTCATGGTCGACACCGCCGGGGGCCGGTTCACCGACACTCAGGTCGCCGGCCTGGCCTCACGGATCCGCGACGAGCAGGGCCCGGAGATCGCGGCGATGGCGGGCTGGCTCGAGGCCCGCGGCCAGGACGTGCCCCCCGAGGCGGCCAACCCCCGGCTCACCGACCACGGTGCCCACGCGGGGATGCCGGGGATGGCGTCAGAGACCCAGCTCGCGCACCTGGACCAGGCGAGGGGGTCCGACGTCGACCGGCTCTTCCTCGCGCTCATGATCGCCCACCACGAGGGGGCCCTGACCATGGTCGACGAGCACGCCGAGGCAGCCGCGGACGAGCGGGTCGAGGAGCTCGCCGCCGAGATCACCGCGACGCAGTCCAAGCAGATCGGGCAGATGAACGACATGCTCGAACGCCTCACCTGAGCGCACCTCGCACCCGGTAGCCCGCACCGCTGCCGACCCCGGGGCGTGGCATGTCGCAGAATGCGAGGCATGCCCGAGGGACACACGCTGTACGCGCTCGCGCGCGACCTGCACGCGGCCTTCGCCGGGACCGCCCCCGAGGTGACGAGCCCCCAGGGGCGCTTCGCCGAGGGCGCGGCGCGCGTCTCCGGCCATCAGTTCCTCGGCGCGACCTCCCGCGGCAAGCACCTGTTCCTCGAGGTCGAGGGCGAGCTGTGGGTCCACGTCCACCTCGGGCTCATCGGCACCTTCACCATCGACGAGCGGCCGTGGACGGCCGAGGTGCCCGTCGTCGGCCAGGTGCGGATGCGCCTCGCGACCCCCGAGCACGTCGCGGACCTCCGCGGCCCCAACCTGTGCGCCGTCGTGACCCCCGGTGAGGTCGCGGCGGTCCTCGCCCGGCTCGGCCCGGACCCCCTCCGTCCGGACGCCGACCCCGACCTCGCCTGGCGGCGGATCTCGCGGTCGGCTCGCACCGTCGGCGAGCTGCTCATGGACCAGGCGGTGCTCGCCGGGGTGGGCAACGTCTACCGCTCCGAGGTGCTGTTCCGGCACCGGCTCTCACCGATGACCGAGGGCCGTCGGCTCCGCCCGGCGTCCTGGCGGCTCGTGTGGGACGACCTGGTCCGGCTCATGCCGCTCGGGGTGGCCACCGGGCGCATCGTCACCGTCGAGGAGCAGGTCGTCGCGGTCGAGGCCGCGCTGGGCCGCGGTGAGGTCCCGCGGCTGCACGAACGGACGTCGTACGTCTACCGGAGGGACGGGCGACCGTGCGAGCGGTGCGGGTCGAGGATCCGGACCCGGGTGGTCGCGGGACGCAACCTGTTCTGGTGCGGCAACTGCCAGCGGCGTCGCTGACCGCAACACCGTGACACCGGCACCCGCCGCCTGGTAGGCAAGGACCCGTGACGATCCGCGGCGCCGACGCGCACCTCGTGGAGCCGGGGCACCTGCCGACCCCGTTCACCGCCGAGGAGATCCGCCGGGGCTGCCCCGACGGGCGGACCCTCGTCATCCGGGTCGAGCCGGCCGGGCAGGCTCCGCAGACGCGGACCGTCACCTTCGTCGACGGCGATGCGAAGGGGGCGACCCAGGTCCGCGCCCCGCTCGGCGCCGACGGGACGCCCGGCCCGGAGACGGGCCGCGACCGGTCGACGTGGCGTGCGCTCCAGGCGCACGCCTCGTTCCCCAGGGAGCGGTCGACGGTGGCACGGGCTCGCCTCGAGCACCCACTCGGCGACCTCGACTGCTTCCGGTACACCGTCAGCGACGGCGACGCGGTCGACACCTACTGGTTCGACCGCTTCCGGCCGGGCATGCCGGTGCTTCTGGAGTCCCGACGCGGCTCGGAGGTCGTCCTCCGGGTCACCGTCGTGTCCGACGAGGTCGCCCCGGGCTGAGCCGGCGCCGCGTCGGTCAGTGCGCGGCCAGCGCCACCCGGGCGTCCCCGGCCGCGGCCGTGAACGCCGGCAGGTCCGCGTCCCCGACGGGCAGCAGCGCGACGGCGTCGGCCCCGGCGGCGGCGTAGGCGAGGACCCCCTCGGCGACCCGCTGCGGGTCACCCCACACCTCGGTGGTCGGCGCGTCCGCCGGGACGTCGAACCGGAGCCGGTGCTCGGCGATCCGCTGCTCGCCGTCCCCGCCGAACGCGCACGGCAGGAACACCGTGACCTCGGGCCGGGGTCTGCCGGCCGTCGCGGCGGCGCCCTCCACCCGCTGCACGACGGACCGCAGCCGGTCGGGGGTGTAGCCGCCGGGGACGACGAGCCCGTCCCCCAGGGTGCCGACGAGGTCGAGGGTGCGGGGACCCTCACCCGCGAGGTGCAGGGCGAGCGGGGAGTGCGGCGGCCAGGACAGCCGCACGTCGTCGAGCCGGACGTACTCGCCCGCCGTCGTCACGGTCTCCCCGGCGAGTAGCCGCTGCAGCGCCTCGGTGTACTCGCGCAGCAGCGTGAGCGGGGACCGCGGGCGCGCGCCGACCTGCTCCATCCAGCCCTGCACCCCGTGCCCGATGCCCGCGACGACCCGCGCGGGATGGATGCGCTCGAGGGTCGCGAGCTCCATCGCGGTGAGCGCGACGTTGCGCAGCGGCACCGGGAGGACGCCGATGCCGACCCGGATGCGCGTCGTGGCGCCGAGGGCGGCCGCGGCGGAGGCGATGCCGCCCTCACGGAAGCAGTCCTCCCAGACCCACAGCTGGTCGAGCCCGGCGTCCTCGGCGGAGCGCGCGAGCGGCAGCAGGGCCTCGGGCTCGAGCCCGGGATGGAAGATGGCGCCGAGCGTGGTCATCGACCCAGTGTGCCCGCGGCCCCCGCTCGCGGCGACGTCAGGAGAGGACGTCGCAGAGGTCCTCCGCGGTGCCGTTGGGGCCGAGGGAGAACGAGCGGCTGCCGTCGGAGGCGAACGTGACGGCCGAGTCGTGACCCGAGATCACGTACAGCCCGGTGTCGGGGGTGCTTCCGGGTGGCATCGTCGCGCCGAAGGCGCCGTGCACCGCGGTGAGCGACGCGGGGCTGCCGTCCGGGGCGTAGGCGAAGACCGCGCTCGCGCTGAGGTCGCGGACCACGGACTCACCGGTCTCGAGGTTGGTGTACCGCTCGACGAGGGTGCCCTTGAACAGCTGGGTCCTGGGCGACCCGTCGGGGTAGCTCGAGGTCGTCCGGTAGCGCTCGTCGTCCTCGAGCGGGGTGATCCGGACGTCGAAGCCGCAGGTGGATCGCTCGGCGGAGACGACGACCTCCGGGGTGCGGTACGGCGTCCACGGCGACTCCGCCGACGCGGCCGAGGCCACGGTGGCGACGAGGGCGGCGGCCCCCGCGGCGGCGGTCGTGGCGGTGAGCAGGACGCGGCGCGCGCCCCGGGTAGTGCGGGTCATGAGGACTCCTAACCGTTCGGATGGATTAAGCGGTTAGCGCCGACGGTAGCGCACCGCTACCCTCCTGTGGTGGCCCAGCAGCACTGGAGAGAGGTCGACTCCCTCGTTCTCCCCGCTCCGATCGCGCACCACCCTGCCCTCGAGCTCGTCAACACCTTCTCCGGGTGGGACGGTGCGCACGAGAGCGACTACCTCGCTCGCTACGACCACCTCGCGGTGCTCGCCGGGGCCGTCGGGGTGGTCCCGGAGGACGACGTGGAGTCCCTCCGCTCGGCCGCCGCCGCCGACCCGGCCGCCGCCACGAGGGCCCTGGAGCGCGCCCGGGGCGTCCGGGCGGTCATCCGGGACGCCGTGCTGGAGCCGCACTCCGCCGCAGCCGTCGCCGCGCTGACCGAGGCCGCGCGGTCCGGGGCGGCGACGCTGTCCCTCGTCCCGGGGGACCGCCCCGTGTGGCGGGTGCTGGGCGCCGGCCCCACGGATCTCGACCGGCCCACCGACGCCTTCGCCTGGGCGGCTGCCGAGCTCCTGACCCGCGGTGAGGTCGACCGGGTGCGCTCCTGCCCCGGACAGGGCTGCGGCTGGACCTTCCTGGACACCTCGGGGCGGCGCCGGTGGTGCTCGATGCGGTGGTGCGGCAACCGCTCGAAGGTCCGGGCGCACGCGCAGCGCCGACGCCCGTCCTCGACCCGGGACCCGCGACCGCGTGGGGGGCGCTAGGGGGCGGGGTCGGGCTCCGGCTGCCGTCCCGGGGTGACGGGTCTCGAGCAGGCCACGCGCCGTGGGAGCCTTGTCCGCCCTCGGCGAACGCCTGCCCGGTGCGGAACACGGTCGCCCTGCCCGGGCGTTGACCCCTTCGTCGACGCGCCCGCGTGCCGCTTGTTTAGGCGGTGGCGGCACCGCCCCCAGGTGGCGCGACTAGCATCGAGGGGACTCGACGTCAGGAGTAGCACCATGTTCGAACGGTTCACCGACCGCGCCCGCCGGGTGGTCGTCCTCGCTCAGGAGGAGGCCAGGGGGCTCAACCACAACTACATCGGGACCGAGCACATCCTGCTCGGCCTCATCCACGAGGGTGAGGGCGTGGCGAGCAAGGCCCTCGAGAGCCTCGGCATCAGCCTCGAGGCGGTCCGCGAGCAGGTGCAGGAGATCATCGGCCAGGGTCAGCAGGCCCCGACCGGGCACATCCCGTTCACGCCCCGTGCCAAGAAGGTCCTCGAGCTGAGCCTGCGCGAGGCCCTCCAGCTCGGACACAACTACATCGGCACCGAGCACATCCTGCTCGGCCTCATCCGCGAGGGTGAGGGCGTCGCGGCCCAGGTGCTCGTCAAGCTCGGCGCCGACCTCTCGCGCGTGCGTCAGCAGGTCATCCAGCTCATCTCGGGCTACCAGGGTGGCAAGGAGGGTGCTGCCGCCGGTGCCGGCGCCGCCCAGGGTGGCCCCGCCGAGGGCACGCCGGCGGGCTCCCTCGTCCTCGACCAGTTCGGCCGCAACCTCACCCAGGCGGCCCGGGAGGGCAAGCTCGACCCGGTCATCGGGCGCGAGAAGGAGATCGAGCGGGTCATGCAGGTGCTGTCCCGCCGCACGAAGAACAACCCGGTCCTCATCGGGGAGCCCGGCGTCGGCAAGACCGCCGTCGTCGAGGGGCTGGCCCAGGACATCGTCAAGGGCGAGGTGCCCGAGACGCTCAAGGACAAGCAGCTGTACACCCTCGACCTCGGCGCGCTCGTCGCCGGCAGCCGCTACCGCGGCGACTTCGAGGAGCGGCTCAAGAAGGTCCTCAAGGAGATCCGCACCCGCGGCGACATCGTGCTGTTCATCGACGAGATCCACACCCTCGTCGGGGCCGGCGCGGCCGAGGGCGCCATCGACGCCGCGAGCATCCTCAAGCCGATGCTCGCTCGCGGTGAGCTGCAGGTCATCGGGGCCACGACCCTCGACGAGTACCGCAAGCACATCGAGAAGGACGCGGCGCTCGAGCGTCGCTTCCAGCCGATCCAGGTGGCCGAGCCGACGCTGGCGCACGCCATCGAGATCCTCAAGGGCCTGCGCGACCGCTACGAGGCGCACCACCGGGTGTCCATCACCGATGCCGCCCTCGTCGCCGCCGCCAACATGGCCGACCGGTACGTCAACGACCGTTTCCTCCCGGACAAGGCGATCGACCTCATCGACGAGGCGGGCGCCCGGTTGCGCATCCGCCGGATGACCGCACCGCCGGACCTGCGCGAGTTCGACGAGAAGATCGCCGCGGTCGTGCGCGAGAAGGAGTCGGCCATCGACGGCCAGGACTTCGAGAAGGCCGCGCGTCTGCGCGACGACGAGAAGAACCTGCGCAGCGAGAAGGCCAAGCGCGAGGCCGAGTGGAAGTCCGGCGACATGGACGTCATCGCCGAGGTCGACGAGGAGCTCATCGCCGAGGTGCTCGCCGCGTCGACGGGCATCCCGGTGTTCAAGCTCACCGAGGAGGAGTCGAGCCGGCTGCTCCACATGGAGGACGAGCTGCACAAGCGTGTCGTCGGCATGGACGAGGCCATCAAGTCGCTCTCGCAGGCCATCCGGCGTACCCGGGCCGGCCTGAAGGACCCGCGTCGCCCCGGTGGCTCGTTCATCTTCGCCGGCCCCACCGGCGTCGGGAAGACCGAGCTGGCCAAGACGCTCGCCGAGTTCCTCTTCGGCGACGAGGACAGCCTCATCCAGCTCGACATGTCCGAGTACAGCGAGAAGCACACCGTCTCGCGCCTGTTCGGCTCGCCCCCCGGCTATGTCGGGTACGAAGAGGGCGGCCAGCTCACCGAGAAGGTGCGCCGCAAGCCGTTCAGCGTCGTGCTCTTCGACGAGGTCGAAAAGGCGCACCCGGAGATCTTCAACAGCCTCCTCCAGGTGCTCGAGGACGGTCGCCTCACCGATTCCCAGGGTCGCATGGTCGACTTCAAGAACACGGTCATCATCATGACGACCAACCTCGGCACCCGAGACATCTCCAAGGGCACTCTCGGCTTCTCGGCCGGCCACGACACCCGGTCGGACTACGACCGGATGAAGAACAAGGTCATCGACGAGCTGAAGCAGCACTTCCGCCCGGAGTTCCTCAACCGGGTGGACGACACGATCGTCTTCCCGCAGCTGAGCCAGAGCGAGATCGTCCAGATCGTCGACCTCGAGATCGCCAAGCTCGACAAGCGGCTCAAGGACAAGGACATGGGCATGGAGCTCACCCCCGCCGCGAGGAACCTCCTGGCGACGAAGGGCTACGACCCCGTCCTCGGCGCGCGCCCGCTGCGGCGCACGATCCAGCGGGAGATCGAGGACGTCCTCTCGGAGAAGATCCTCTTCGGCGAGCTGAAGTCCGGCGAGATCGTCGCGGTCGACGCCACCGGCGAGACCAAGGACGACACCTTCACGTTCACGGGGACGCCGCACAGCCGGGGCATCGAGCTCCCGGTCGTGGCGGCGGACGCCACGGAGAGCTGAAGATCTGCACCCGTCGACGGCCCCCGACCTCATGGTCGGGGGCCGTCGACCTTTGTCGGCGACAAAGGTCGTTGAAACCTGACGCATTTGTCGGGACCGAATTCATCGGGTGTGGAGCAACAATCCGGGGGCGGCCCGGACTCCATGAAGAAAACTTGACGTTCCCTTTACCCCATCAAACGCCGATATCGCGCACACTTGTTTGTGCAAGGGCCTCCGGGGCCTCTTGCAGCGGCCCGCCACCACCCCTGCGGTGGCGGGCCGCACCCATGTCCGGTCCCGTTGTCGCCGCGGCCATGAGCCCCACTACGCTGCCGACGTGTCGATGTCCGATCCTGGCCCCCTGAACACCGTCGTCCGTCCTGCCCGCCCCGCGGACGTCCGGACCATCCGGGGCCTGGTGGCTCCGCTGGCCGAGGCTCGAGTGCTCCTGCAGAAGGAGGCGGTCGCCTACTACGAGTCGGTCGGGGACTTCGTCGTCGCCGAGCTGGACGGTCGGATCGTCGGCTGCGGGGCCATGCACGTGCTGTGGGAGGACCTCGGGGAGGTGCGCACCCTGGCCGTCGACCGGTCGATGCTGGGCCGGGGCGTCGGGGCGGCGATCCTCCAGCGGCTCGTCGACCGGGCCCGGGAGCTGGGGTTGTCGCGGCTGTTCTGCCTGACCTTCGAGACCCGGTTCTTCGAGCGGCACGGTTTCGAGTCCATCGAGGGCCAGGCCGTCGACCCCCAGGTCTACGCCGAGCTGCTGCGGTCCTACGACGAGGGCGTGGCGGAGTTCCTCGACCTCGAGCGGGTCAAGCCGAACACGCTCGGCAACACCAGGATGCTCCGGGTGCTCTGAGCCGGACCGGCCTCAGCGTCAGAGCGGTCGCCGCGCGGTCGCCTCGTGCGACGGCTCGTCCTCGGGCTCGTCGGCCGCGCCCTGGAGCTCCTCCTGCGCAGCCGAGTCGCCCGTCGTCCTGCCGGGGTCGCGTGGCCGCCCCGGGGCGGGAGCCACCCGGCGGCGGGCCGCGAGCACGGTGAACCAGGCACCGCCGAGGAGGAGGACCAGACCGACCAGCGGCAGGCCGAGCCCGAGGGCCAGAGACCAGCCGGCCCGGTCGGTGGCGTCCTCGGCCGCGGCCCGCGCCTCGTCGACCTCACCGCCGTCGAGCAGCACCTCGGCCCGGTCGGCCCGGTCCTCGACCCCGAGGACGGTGGCCCCGAGGCTGGTGAACGGGTCCGTGGCGGCGTCGGCGGCGCGGCGGGCCGCACCGACCGCCGTGATGGCGCCGGCGGCCGCGGGCAGCGACGTCGTCAGCGCGGCGTAGTCGTCCTCGAGGCTGGCCCGCTCGTACGACAGTCGCACCCGGTCGGGGACGTCGAGGCCGGTGCGCTCGGCCGCCTGCTGGACGGCGCGGGCGTCGTCGCCGAGTTCGGCCACGGCCGCTCTGACGGTGCCGGCGCGCTCGAAGTCCCATGAGGACATCGCGTCGCGCAGGCCCTCCGGCGGCAGCCACGAACCGTCGGCGGTGTCGACCTCGGCGTACGCGGCCCGTTCCCGGGCCCTGGCCGCGAGCTCGTCCTCCTGCTCGGGGGTGAGGACCCACTCCACGAACACGTCGGGGGCGTCCTCGACCCCGCCCCGGGACTGCACCAGGTCCAGCCAGTCCGACCACGAGGTGCGCCCCGCACTCGGGGTGACGGTGCCCGCCGGGTCGTAGGCACGTTCCCCCCGGATGCCGGCCCCCACCACGGCGGCGAACTCGTCGTCGTCGAGGCCGCCCAGCAGGGTGGTCATCACCTGGTAGGAGGCGGGGTAGGCGTAGGAGTCGACATCGCCCGAGCGGTCGCCGGCGTTCCCGTCCCACTCGTTGAGGGCGACGGCGTCCTCGGCCGAGCGCGAGACCGGGGCACGATCCGCGGGTGTGCCCCCGGTGGCCTTCACCGCGCGCTCCGCGATGGCCTGGGCGAGACCCTCGAACAGCCACCGTTCGTCGAACCGGTCGCCGGAGACCCACGCGTGGGACAGCTCGTGGAAGATGAGGTCGTCGTCGAGCTGCTCACCGACGACGATCTCGTCCCCCGTCGGGTCGAACCACCCGTCGAAGCCACGCAGCGACGGTGCCGCGTCCTCACGGATGCGCTGCAGCCCGCCGGGCCACGGGTTGTCGACGAGGTCCACGAGGGTGGGGAGGCCGTCGGTGACGGTGTCGGAGACGAACGAGGCCCACTGCTCGTCGTCCGGGAAGCTCTCGAGCACGAACGAGAGGTCGCCGACATCGACGACGCGCTCGCCGGTCTGGCTCGGGTCGCGCAACGAGACGACCGACCACAGCCCGCCCTCGAAGGTGTTCTCGGTGGCGGTGTACGTGGAGGTGTCGCCGGAGCCTCCGCTGTCGTACAGATCGACGGTGCTCGTGAACGTCATGTCGGCCGGCGCGACGACCTGCACGGTGTTGCGCCCCTCGTCGCCGGGCCCGTAGGCGACGAACGTGGCGTAGCCCGGCCCGACCCGGGTCTGGTCCGCCGAGCGGGCCGCCTCACCGACGATGTCGAAGGCGAGCTCGATGCGACGGCTGTCGCCGTAGGTGAGGTTGGGGAAGGAGATGCGGGCCAGTGAGGTGCTGGGGTCGTCGGTGGCCCGGACCGAGACCGGCAGCGTCGAGCCCTCGCTGCTGGCCACGACGCGCTGCGAGCTGGTGGGGATCGGGACGGCGTAGGCGTCGAAGTAGTACGCGTACACGCCACCGTCGCCCTCGCGGTCGGGACTGACGTTGCGCAGGTCGAGAGTCATCGTCGCGCGGACGGTCTCGGACCTCGCCCCCACGACGTACCGGCTGCTGGCCTGGACGGTGAGACCCTCCTCGGACGCGACGGCCGAGCCGGCGCCGCCGACGGCGGTGGCCAGGGCGACCCCGGCCGCGAGGGCCATGCCCAGCACCCGGCGCAGCCTCGTGGTCATGGTTCCTCCGTGTGCCTCGCCCGGCCCACCGGTCCTGGTCGTGACTCGATGCTAAGCACTGGCACGGCGGAGCGTAACCCGAACACCCCGCACGGACGGGCGAGCTCGCGCGACGCGCGGTGCGGGTCGCGGTCGGGCGCAGCGACTCACGTGGGACGACCCGGCTCAGCTCGCCTTCTTCTCCGTCTTCTTCTCCGCCTTCTTGGTCGCGCTCTTCTTGGCGGCCGCCTTCTTGGTGGAGGCCTTCTTCGCCGTCGCCCGCTCGGAGCCGGACGAGGGTGCCTCGCCCCGGCTCGCCTTGGCCTTCTCGACCGAGCGCGACAGGGCCGCGAGCAGGTCGACCACCTCGCCGGACTCCTCCTCCTCGGCGGCGGCCACCTGGACCTCGCCGCCCTCGACCTTGGCGCGGACGAGCTCCTTGACCGCGATCGCGTAGTCGTCCTCGTACTCGCTGGGGTCGTAGTCGCCGGCGAGCTGGTCGATGAGCATCTTCGCCATGTCCATCTCCTGCTTGGTGGCGTGCTGCTCCTCCTCGACGTGGGCGAAGTCGGCAGCTCGCACCTCGTCGGGCCACAGCATCGTCTGCATGACGATGACGCCGTCGCGCACCCGCAGGACCGCCATCGTCATCCGGGTCCGGATGGACACCGTGACGATGGCCATCCGCTTCTCCTTCTCGAGGGCGTCGCGGAGCAGGACGTACGGCTTCGTCGCGGACTTGTCGGGCTCGAGGTAGTACGACTTGTCGAGCCACATCGGGTCGATCTGGCCGGCGGGGACGAACTTCGTGACGCCGATCTCCTTGGACGTCTTGCTCGGCAGGTCGGCGAAGTCCTCGTCGGTGAGGACGACCATGTCGCCGTCCTCGGTCTCGTACCCCTTGGCGATGTCGTCGTAGCTGACCTCCTCGCCGTCGATGGAGCAGGTGCGCTTGTACTTGATGCGGCCACCGTCCTCGCGGTGCACCTGGCGGAACTGGACGTCGTGGTTCTCGGTGGCGGAGTACAGCCGCACGGGCACGTTGACGAGGCCGAAGGAGACCGCGCCCTTCCAGATCGCACGCATCGTGCTCACGTCCTTTGCGTCGGCGCGCCGGGTCGGCGCGGCGTCATCCCAGCGTAGGCGGCCCACCCGGTCCGGCGGGAGCCCCGGTGCGCCCCAAGGCCGGACCGGCCGGACCGGCCCGCGTCAGCGGGCCGCGCCCTCGACCGCCTGCACGAGGGCGTCCAGGGGTGCAGGCAGGTCCCACGGGTCGAGTCGCTCCGCGAGGCGGGCGGCGAGCCGCGCCTTGCGGCCGGAGCCGGCTCCCGCGAACCGGTGCAGCTGGTCGGCGACCGGCTGGTCCCGCCACTGCGGCATCTGGGCGAAGGTGCGGAACGCCGTGAGCTCGGCCATCGCGGCGAGGACGTCGACGACGACACCGGGTCCGAGAGCCCCGATGAGCACGTCCTCGAGGTCGCGCTCACAGGCGAAGACCCCGTGCCACGTCAGCTCCTCGGTGGTCTCGGCCCGGATGCCGTGCCGGCGCAGGGCTCCGGCCGCGAACCGCACCTCACCGGCGTCGACGAGGATGAGGACGTCCGGGCTCGGCCCGCCGAGGTCGTCGAGGTGCCGGGCGAGGTTGGTCACCCCGCCCATCGCCCGCACCTCGGCCTCGGTCCCGCGGGCGGCGAGCACGACGCGCACGACGACGGCGTCGCTGTCGCCCTCGACGAGCACCACTGGGGGCCCCGGCTGCGGGGCGGGCTCCGCGGCGGTCATGCCCGCGACGCTAGCCCAGCGGTCGCGAACACGTCAGGCGCTCGAGACGGCAGGATGGAGCCATGCGCCCGATGCTCGCGACCGCCGCGGACGCCCCGCCGCACGGCCCGCAGTGGGTGCACGAGGTCAAGTGGGACGGGATGCGCGTGCTCGTCGACGTCCGCGGTGGCCGGGTCACCGTCACGTCGCGGACCGAGCGGGACGTCACGGCCGCCTTCCCCGAGCTCGACGCGCTGGCCGACACCTACGAGGACCTGCTGCTCGACGGTGAGGTCGTGGCCCTCGACGCCGGGCTGCCGAGCTTCCACGCGCTCACCGAGCGGATGCACGTCGCGGAGCGTCGTCGCGCCGAACGGCTCGCGCGCAGCCGCCCCGTGACACTCATGGTGTTCGACCTCCTGCGGCTGTTCGGTCAGGACCTCACGGGGCAGCCGTGGAGCGCACGCCGGGCGCTCCTCGAGAAGCTCGAGCTCGACGGGCGGGCGTGGCAGGTGCCGGAGGTCCACGACGACGGCGAGGTGCTGCTGCGGGTCACCGGCGATCAGGGGCTCGAAGGCGTCGTGAGCAAACGGCGCAGCGCGGCGTACGCGCCGGGTCGTCGTTCGGCGGACTGGCGCAAGGTGGCCCATCGCCGGACGTACTCGGTCGTGGTCGGGGGGTGGCGACCCGAGGCGGGGTCCGGGGCGTCCTCGTCAGACCGGCTCGGGGCCGTGCTCGTGGGGCTGCCCGACGGCGACGGGGGGTGGCGCTACGCGGGGCGGGTCGGGTCCGGGCTCGCCGGATCGGCCGGGGTCGCACTGCTGCGCCGGCTGCGGGGCGCCGGGCGGCAGGGCTCCCCGTTCTCCGACGAGGTGCCGCGCGTCGACGCCTCCGGGACGACGTGGGTCGAGCCGCGGGTCGTCGTGGAGGTGCGCACGCTGCAGCTGACCGCCGGCCACCGGCTGCGGCAGCCGACGTATCTCGGGGTCCGGCACGACCTCACGCCCGAGGACCTGCAGGAGGTCGGCGATGGTGGCTGACCCCCAGGTCACGCGGGTGGAGGTGGCGGGGCGGCGCCTCAGACTGACGAGCCTCGAGAAGGTGATGTACCCCGCGACCGAGACCACCAAGGGTGAGGTGCTCGACTACTACGCCCGCGTCGCCGACGTCCTGCTGCCGCACCTCGCCGGGCGTCCCGTGACCCGGGTCCGCTGGCCTCACGGGGTCGAGGACCAGCAGTTCTTCGAGAAGAACCTGCCGTCCGGGGCGCCGTCCTGGCTGCCGAGGGTGCCCGTCGACGACGTCACGTACCCGCTCGTCACCGGGGTCGCCGAGCTGACCTACCTCGTCAACCTCAACTCCCTCGAGCTGCACGTCCCCCAGTGGACGGTGGACGAGGACGGCAGCCGCGAGAACCCGAACCGGCTCGTCGTCGACCTCGACCCGGGCAAGCCCGCGGGCCTCCACGAGTGCGCGCAGGTCGCCCTCATCGT
Source organism: uncultured Actinomycetota bacterium (assembly GCA_963815545.1). Taxonomy (GTDB): domain Bacteria; phylum Actinomycetota; class Actinomycetes; order Actinomycetales; family Dermatophilaceae; genus Phycicoccus. Next base: position 96,544 of record CAWFGY010000002.1, on the reverse strand, counting down.
CCGCGACCGGCTCGAGCGGCTCGGGCTGGACCTGTATCCCGTCACCTCCGGCAGCAAGGGGATGCAGCTGTACGCCGGGCTCGGGGGTGACCTCACGTCCGAGGAGGTCCGCGACCTCGCGCAGCAGCTCGCCCAGGAGCTGACGAAGAAGCACCCGGGCCTGATCCTCTGGAAGATGACGAAGTCCCTGCGCCCGGGCAAGGTGTTCCTCGACTGGAGCCAGAACGTCGCGGCGAAGACGACGATCAGCCCCTACTCGCTGCGCGGTCGCGAGCTGCCCCACGTCGCCGCCCCCCGGACGTGGGCCGAGGTGGAGGCCGGCGCGCAGGACCCGGCCGCCCTGACGCAGCTGATGTTCGACGACGTCCTCGACCGCCTCGCCGAGCACGGGGACCTCATCGCCGACCTGGCGTAGCGGCCCGGCCCGGGGCCACGGCCGCCGCACAGCCGCTGCACAGGCCCACGATCCGTCCGCGCGCGACGCTGGACCCATGACCAGGACCAGCCGCAGCCGTTCCCCCCGCCTCACCGCCCGGCGCGTCGCCGGGGCGGTGACGTCCGCCGCCGCCGTCGCGCTCGTCGGGACCGCCGCCCTGCCTGCGGCCACGGCCGCCGCCGCGGGGATCGTCGACGACCGGCCCCGCCCGGTCGTCGCCGACCGCGACCCGGCGGCCCTCCCGACGTCGTCGACGACGGCCCGGGCGGTGGTCCACCGGTGGGAGCACCGCCGGTGGGTCCGGGACGGCACCGGCTGAGCGGGTGCCCGTCGAGGGCGCGCCAGCGCGGTCGAGGAGAGCGCCACCACGCATCTCGGCGGCACCTGCACCGGCCGCCGCCGACACCTTCGGAATCATGCCCGCAGACGATTCCGCACCTATTCCCGCGGACCTTTCCGACGGTTGCCGTCGAGGTCAGCGCGTCTTTCGAGATGGTCCGGGTTCGCTCCGGTTCCGTGGGCAGCCGGCGCATTCGACGCATCCGGGCAGGGCGTAGATGAGGCAGCACGAGGCCCGCTCGAGCACGCCCGCGTGGGCGCGGCCGAGGACGGCCTCCGCCTCCCGACGGGCCGCCGCCCACATGTCGTCGACGAGCGCGTGCCGGGTCCGCGGCCCGAGCGGGACCAGGGCCGGGTACCGGTCGGCCAGGGGTGCAGCGACGGCGCGGTATTCGCGCTCCGCCTCGTCGAGACGGCGGTCCACGTCGCGTGGGTCCGGCACGACCCGGGTGAGCCGGACGACGGACGGGACGAGGGTGGAGCCGACGGTGAACGTGAGGTCGGCGAGGTCCGCCGCCCGCCACGGCCCCGCGGCGGCCGCATGCGCGGCGGTGTGAGCGGGCAGCTGGAGCAGCCACTGGAGGACGAAGACGGCGGCGACACCGGGAGGCGCGGTCCCGTCGTACCAGCGGGCATGGAGCCGGTTCAGGCCCCGTTGCCAGGCTTCGGAATCGGTGTCGAGACGGTGCGTCAGGGGTGGGTCGCCGGCGGTGAAGTGCAACCAGGCGTGCTGCGCGGACATGCGCGCGGCGGCGGTCCCGGGGTCGGGGGCCGCCGCCGCGTCGGACGGGTGTCCGGGGGTCAGGAGTTGGCCTTCTCGTAGGCCTCCTGGACCTCGGTGGAGATCCGGCCGCGGTCGCTGATGTCGTACCCGTTGGCGCGGGCCCATTCACGGATGGCGCCGACGTCACGGCGGCCACCTCGCCCGGGCGCTCTGGAGGTCCGCCGGCCGCCGGTGCGCTCGGCGTGCCCGATCCACAGTGCGAGGGAGTCGCGCAGCTTGGCGGCGTTCTCCGCCGTGAGGTCGATCTCGTAGCTCACGCCGTCGAGGGCGAACGTCACGGTCTCATCGGCGGCCGACTCCTTGTCGACGTCGTCGACGAGCAGGACCTGCACCTTCTTGGCCATCTTGGTGTCCTTCGGGGTGGGTTTTCGGGGAGCACATCGAGGATGCACCATCGGGGTATGGAGAGCGTATAGGCAAGGTAAAGGTGGAGTAAAGGGCAGAATTGCGGGATCTTGCGCGGAATCCTTCGCAGATGCGACCTCAGTCGTCGGACGGGGGCGTCTCCGGTTCATTGTCGCCCGCATTCCCCTGCCCGTCCTCGTCCTTCTCGAAGCGGCGCTGAGCGAGCCGCTCGCGCCGGTCGCCCTCGATCATCCGCTTGATGATGGCGTAGAAGAACGCGGCGACGACGATCGTCGGGACGAGTGCGGCGACGTAGGGGAGGAGGGAGTCCATGCTCAGGCCTCCGGCTTCAGGTGCGGGAACAGGATGGTCTCGCGGATGTTCGCGCCGGTGAAGAACATGACGAGCCGGTCGACCCCGAGCCCCAGCCCACCCATCGGTGGGGCGCCGTACTCGAGGGCGCGCAGGAAGTCCTCGTCCAGCTGCATGGCCTCGAGATCGCCGCCGGCGGCGCGCAGGGACTGGTCGGTGAGGACCTTCCGCTGGACGACGGGGTCGACGAGCTCGGAGAAGCCGGTGCCCCGTTCGACGCCGCCGATGATGAGGTCCCACGCCTCGATGAGGCCCGGGGTGTCACGGTGCGGCCGGGCCAGCGGCTGGGCGATGGCGGGGTAGTCGCACAGGAAGGTCGGCTGGAGCAGCCGGGGCTCGACGAGCTCGCCGAGCAGCTCGAGGAAGACCTTGTCCTTCTCCAGCGCAGGGTCGACCTCGACTCCGTGCCGTTCGGCGTACCCGAGCAGCGTCTCCTTCGGCGTCTCCAGCGTCACGGTCTCGCCGACGACCTCGCTGACGGCGTCGTACACGGGGAGCCACCGCCACTCGCCGTCGAGGTCCACCGTGCCCGCAGGGGTCGCGACCTGGCGGGAGCCGAGAGCGTCGGCGACCCCGAGGTAGAGGTCGCGCATCAGGGCGCCGATCGAGCGCTGGTCGCCCCAGGCCTGGTAGGCCTCGAGCATCGTGAACTCGGGGGAGTGGGTGGCGTCCACGCCCTCGTTGCGGAAGATCCGGCCCATCTCGTAGACCCGGTCGACCCCGCCGACGACGGCCTTCTTGAGGTTGAGCTCGAGGGCGATGCGCAGGACCATCGGGTGGTCGAAGGCGTTCATGTGGGTGCGGAACGGGCGGGCGGCGGCCCCGCCGTGGACGGTCTGGATCACCGGGGTCTCGACCTCGACGTAGTCCTGGCTCTCGAGGACCCCGCGGATGGCGCGCAGCGCCGTGGCCTTGGTGCGGACCATGTCGCGCGCCTCCTGACGCACGACGAGGTCGGCATAGCGCTGCCGGACCCGGGACTCCTCCGACAGCTCCTTGTGCAGCACCGGCAGGGGTCGCAGCGCCTTGCTCGCCATGGCCCATCCGGTCGCCATGACCGACAGCTCACCGCGGCGCGAGCTGATGACCCGGCCCTCGACGACGACGTGGTCACCGAGGTCGACATCGCTCTTCCAGGCGGCGAGGCGGTCCTCACCGACCTCGGCGAGGCTGAGCATCACCTGGAGCCGGGTGCCGACCCCTTCCTGGAGCGTCGCGAACGCCAGCTTGCCGGTGTTGCGGATGAAGACCACGCGGCCGGCGACCCCGACGACGTCCTGGGTCTCCTCACCCTGCTCCAGATGCCCCCAGCCGTCGCGGACCTCGGCGAGGGAGTGGGAGCGCGGGACCGAGACCGGGTACGCCTGGGCGCCGGAGGCGAGGATGCGGTCACGCTTCTCGCGGCGCACGCGCATCTGCTCGGGGACGTCGGCCTCGACAACGGGCGGGGCGGGTGCATCGGTCACGAGGGTCAAGCCTACGAGGTGCCGTGGTCCCCGCCGTCACCGTCCACCCCTCCCCGACGTCTACTGCTGGCGTCCGCGCGACCCGCCGTTCCGACGGGGTGTCGCGCGGACGGGGGCCGGAAAGGTCGGGATGGGTGGTGGGGCGGTGGAGGTCCGGACGACGAGGCGCGGCTCCACGACGACGTCCGCGACGTCGCCCCGCTCCTCGAGGAGGGCGAGCATCGTCCGGACGGCGGCCGCGGCCATCGGCCCCGGGTCCTGGCTGACACTCGTCAGCTCCACGGTGGCGAGGCGGGCGAGCGGGCTGTCGTCGTAGCCGACGACGGAGAGGTCGCCGGGCACCGTGAGGCCTGCCCGCAGCAGCGCGTCCCGCAGACCGACGGCGCAACGGTCGTTGAACCCGACGACGGCGGTCGGGCGGGTGCCCGGCGGCTCGGCGGCGACGGCGGCCCCTGCGGTGAGGCCGGCCGACTCGGTGTCGCCGGCGGGCACGACGGTCTGGACGTCCTCGAGCCCGTGGCGCCGCATCGCGGCCCGGTAGCCCCGGCGCCGGGCCGTCGCGATCGCCCCGCGCCCCCCGTCGGCGTAGGCGATGCGGCGATGCCCGAGGGCGACGAGGTGGTCGACGGCGAGCCGGAGCCCGACGGCATCGTCGGCCCAGACGCCCCGCGCCCGGCTCGCCCCCGGGCGGCCGAGCACGACGAGCGGGCACTCCAGGGCCAGGGTGTCCAGGGTCGCCGTGCCGAGCGCCGTCCCGAGCATGAGGACGCCGGCGCAGCGGGAGTCCAAGAGGGTGTCCAACGCCGCGCGCTCGTCGCGCCGGGTGGTCGTCGTCGCGAGGACGAGGTCCAGCCCGGTGGGCTCGAACGCGCTGTCGAGCGCATCGACGAGGGCGGCGTGGAACGGGTGGCTGACGTCGAGGACCACCCCGACGAGGTGGGACCGCTTGCGGGCGAGGGCGCTCGCGGACCGGTCGGCGCGGTAGCCGAGGGCGGACGCGGCGTCGTGGACGGCCTCGCGGGTCGCCTCGCTCGGGCCCGGCTGCTCGCGCAGGACGAGGGAGGCGGTCGCCGGGGAGACGCCGGCCCGGGCGGCGACGTCGGCGAGACGGGCGCGCGGCATGGGTCGCATCCTTCCACCGGCGGCTCGTTGACAGCGGGCGGCCCGGCTGGGCACACTGACTTAAAGCGCTTTAAGACTACCACTCGGGCCAGGCCCGCAGCATCGAGGAGCCCCGCATGACCGCCGTCGCGACCAGCCCCGAGTACGACCCGTTCTCGGACGTCTTCAAGGCCGACCCCTTCCCGGTCTACGACTGGCTGCGGGCGGAGGCGCCCGTCTACTACAGCGAGCGGTGGGGGTGGTGGGCGCTCTCCCGCTTCGAGGACGTCCGGGCCGCGGCCACCGACCCCCAGACCTTCCTCTCCTACGAGGGGATCGACATCGACGACACCGCGACGGAGCAGTCCGGTCCCGGCTTCCTCCCCGACATCGACAACCCCCGCCACGACGAGCTGCGCCGGGTGATCCAGCCCTTCTTCCTCCCCCGCCGGGTGGCCGAGCGTGAGGACGCCATCCGCGCGGTCATCCGGGAGCACCTGGTCTCCTGGCGGGAGCGCGGTCGCGTCGACCTCGCCCAGGAGTTCGCGTGGCCGATCCCGAACGACGTCTTCTTCGCCGTCCTCGGGCTCCCCGGGCGGCACGAGGACCCCGAGACACGGGCGCGCCTCGACACCTGGGTGCACCAGCTGAAGGACCGCAGGCCCGGTGACCAGCGGCTCACCCCGGTGGCGGCGGCGGCCACCGAGGGGATCCGCGACTACTTCGTCGACCTGCTCAACGACCGCCGCCGGAACCCGCGCGGTGACGTCCTCACGCACCTCGTGCAGACCGAGGTGGGCGGAGTGCCGTTCGCGGAGGAGCACATCACCCCGGCCTCGGAGATCCTCGGCCTGATGATGGTCCTCTTCCTCGGTGGCGTGGAGTCCACCGCCGGCCTCATCGCGACGACCTTCAAGCTCCTCGCCGACAACCCCGACCAGCGAGAGCTGCTGCTGCGGGACCCCACGCTCATCCCCGCCGCAGTCGACGAGGCCGTCCGGTGGAACACCCCGCTCCAGCTCGTCGGACGTACCGCGGCCCGCGACGTCACCCTGCACGGCGTCACCATCCCGAAGGGCGGCCGGGTCGTGCTCGTCTACGGAGCCGCCAACCGTGATGACCGCGAGTTCGAGGACGCCGACCGCTACCTCGTGACCCGAGGGCGGTTCCGTCACCTCGGTTTCGGCGAGGGGATGCACGGCTGCCTCGGGCGTCCGCTCGCCCTGCTGGAGACCCAGATCGCGCTCGAGGAGGCGCTCCCGGTCCTCGGCCGGTACGAGCTGGCCGCGGCGCCCGAGAAGTACCGGAGCACCCCGAACATGCACGTCTGGTGGCACCTGCCGCTGTCGTTCACACCGCCGGGCCGGCGCGGTGGGTCCGGCGAGGCGGTGTCGAGGCTGACCGGGGAGACGATGACCGAAGCCGTCGTGGAGGCCAAGGAGATGGTGAGTGACGGGGTGGCCGCGCTGACCCTGCGGCCCACGTCCGGGGCGCCGTTCCCCGCCTGGCAGCCCGGCTCGCACGTCGACCTCGCCCTGCCCGGCGTCCGCACCCGCCAGTACTCCCTGTCCGGCGACCCGGGCGACTGCTCCACGTACCGGCTCGGGGTACTGCGCGAGCCGCTGAGCCGGGGGACCTCGGAGTACGTCCACGCGAGCCTGCGACCCGGCGACACGGTGCGCGTCGTGGGGCCGCGCAACCACTTCCGGCTCGTCGACGCCCCCCGGTACGTCTTCGTCGCCGGCGGGATCGGCATCACCCCGATCCTCCCGATGGTCCGCGAGGCGCAGGCGCGCGGGGCCGACTGGCACCTCACCTACGGGGGCCGGACCCGGGCGTCGATGGCCTTTCTCGACGAGCTCGCCGACTACGGCGACCGCGTGACCGTCGCCCCGCAGGACGAGGTCGGGCTGCTCGACCTCGCGGCGATCCTCGGGCCGCCGCGGCGGGACACCTCGGTCTACTGCTGCGGTCCGGGCCCCCTCCTGGACGCGGTCGAGGCGGCGTGCGCGACCTGGCCGCGCGGCAGCCTGCACACCGAGCGCTTCGCGGCGCGTCCGCTCACCGAGCCCGTGCGCGCCGGCGCCTTCGAGGTCGAGCTGCGCTCCAGTGGTCGCACGGTGACGGTCGAGCCGCACATGTCGATCCTCGACGCCCTGGCCGACGCGGGCGTGCCGACCGTCTCCTCGTGCGGCGAGGGGACGTGCGGGACCTGCGAGACCACGGTCCTCGAAGGGGTGCCGGACCACCGGGACTCCGTGCTCGAGGCCGCGGAGCGCGACGAGAACGACTGCCTGATGATCTGCGTCTCCAGGTCCTGCACCGCCCGGCTCGTCCTGGACCTGTGATCCGCGTCTCCTGTATGACAGAATGACCTGACATTTGCTCACTCGTCGTCGAGAGGACCCCGCCGTGCCCGAGTCCAAGGCCTGCAACACCACCGACCCGCGCTACGCGAAGCTCACGCTCGGCGTGTGCCCCGACCAGTGGGGCGTGTGGTTCCCCCAGGACGAGAAGCAGATCGACTGGGACGTCGCCCTCGACGAGATGGCGGAGGCGGGGTTCTCGGTCATGGAGACCGGCCCCTTCGGCTACTTCCCGACCGACCCGGTGCGCCTCAAGGACGAGATGGACGCGAGGGGGTTCCGGGTCGTCGCCGGCACCGGCTGGGGCATCCTGCACAAGGAGGAGGCCTGGGCCGACACCGAGACGCTCTTCCGCGCGATCGGCGAGACGCATGCCGCCGTGGGTGCCGAGTACGTCGTGCACCTGCCCCCGATGTTCCGCGACGAGAAGACCGGCGCGTACATCGACGACCGGGTGCTCTCCCCGGACGCCTGGAACCTCTACGTGCGGAACGCCGACCGCCTGGGCCGGATCATGAAGGAGGACTACGGGCTGAAGATGGTGCTGCACCCGCACGGCGACAGTCACATCGAGACCCCGGCGGACATCGACCGGATCTTCGAGGCGACCGACCCCGAGTACGTGGGCTTCTGCCTCGACACCGGGCACATCGTCTACGGCGCCGGCGACCCGATGGAGCTGTGCCGGAAGTACCCCGAGCGCATCTCCTACGTGCACATCAAGGCCATGGACCAGGCGCTGGTCCAGCAGGCGCATGACGAGGACTGGCCGTTCGTCAAGGCCGTCCACGCCGGTGTGTCGGTCGCGCCCCCGGCCGGCCTGCCCGACATGCGCGACCTCATCGAGGCGCTCGCCGATCTCGACAAGGACCTGTACGTCGTCTGCGAGCAGGACATGTACGGCTGCCCGAAGGACCAGCCGCTGCCCATCGCCGTCCAGACCCGCGAGTACCTCGCCTCGCTCGGCCTCGGCCTCCCCTGACCCCCCGGCTCTCCCCGACTTTTCATGCCGCGGTCCGCGCGACACGCCGCTCAGGCGGCGTGTCGCGCGGACGCAGGCATGAAAAGTCGGGGAAAGCCCGGGAGGGGGAAGCGGGGGAGGGAGGTCAGCGCTCGTCGACCATGATGTCGATGGAGTAGTCCTCGGCCCGGTAGCAGTGGTCGCCGAACTCGACGGCGCGCCCGGCGGCGTCGAACGCCATCCGGGTCATCGTCAGCACCGGGTGCTGGCCGCGGATGCCGAGGTGCTTGCGCTCCGCGCTCGTCGGCATCCGGGCCCCGAAGGTCTGCCGGGCGACGACGGGGCGGACCCCGCGGGCGCGCAGCGCCGCGTAGAGGCCGGTCTCCTGCAGCTCGGCCTCGCTGATGTCGGAGTACTGCGGCGGGAGCCAGTTGTGCATGTAGGCGACCGGGTCGTCGTCGGCCTTGCGCACCCGCACGACGAGGAGCAGGGGGGTGTCCGGGTCGAGGTCGAGGGCCGAGGCGGCCCGCTCGTCGACGACGGTCTCGAACCGCACGATCGTGGTGCTCGGGTGCCGGCCCGCGCTGCGGAGGTCGTCCCAGAGGCTCGTCAGCTCGGCCCGCCGGTGCACCTTGCGGTTCGCGACGTGGGTGCCGAGGCCGCGGCGGCGCACGAGCAGCCCCTGGTCGACCATCTCCTGGATGGCACGCCGCACCGTCGGGCGGGAGAGGCCGAGACGCTGGGCCAGGGCCACCTCGTTCTCGAAGGGGTCGCCCGGCTGGAGCCGGCCGTCCGAGATCGCGGCGCTCAGCTGCTCCGACAGCTGGTGGTACAGCGGCACCGGAGAGTCCCGGTCGATCTCGACACTCACCAGTTGCGGGTCCACGAGGAGAACTGTAGAGCAGGGGGTGAGCAGATCCGGCGTTCCTGAGGTCCTCATATCAGAATGTAAGGACAAACTCTTGACATGGTGTCTGCGCCCGAGCGAGAGTGGGACCGCGACCAGTGGCGCCCGGAGAACCGGGTGCTCGACACGAAGGAGTGCGGATGCGGATCGGCCTGGCAGGAGTGGGGCGGATCGGCGCCTTCCACGCCGAGACCCTCCTCGGGCTCGACGCGGTGGAGGCCGTCGTCGTCACGGACGCCGACCCCGCGCTCGCCGGGAAGGTGGCGGCCGAGCTCGGGCTCGACGTGGCGCCGGACGCAGACACCCTCCTCGCCGCCGACCTCGACGGGTTCGTCATCACGACCGCCACGCCGGGCCACGCCCCGCTGCTGAGGGCGGGCCTGGCCGCCGGCGTGCCGACCTTCTGCGAGAAGCCGCTGGCCGCGACGCTCGAGGAGACCCTCGAGCTGACCCGCCTCGCCGAGGCGAGCGAGGTCCCGGTCCACATCGGGTTCCAGCGGCGCTTCGACGGGGGGTACCGCCGGGCGCGGGCGGCCGTGGCCTCGGGCGAGCTCGGGAAGATCCACGCCATCCGGGCCTTGACCCACGACCAGGCACCGCCCCACCCGGGCTACATCCCCACGAGCGGCGGCCTGTTCCGCGACTGCTCCGTCCACGACTTCGACATCGTCCGGTACGTGACCGGCCGCGAGGTCGCCACCGTGTACGCCACCGGCGAGAACACCGGCGCGTCGTTCTTCGGTGCGGCCGGGGACGTCGACACCGCCGCCGCCATCCTCACCCTCGACGACGGCACCCTCGTCACCGCCACGGCCACCCGGTACTCCGGCGGCGGGCACGACGTGCGGATGGAGGTCATGGGGGAGGACGGTGCGATCGCCGTGGGCCTCGACGACTCGCTGGCCCTCCGGTCGGCCGAGCCGGGCGTCGACTTCCCCCGCGGCCCGCAGCACTGGTCGTTCATGGAGCGGTTCCGCCCCGCCTACGTCGCCGAGCTCACCGCGTTCCTCGACGTCGCCGCCGGCCGCGTGCCGAGCCCGTGCACCGCGCGCGACGCCCTGGAGGCGTTCCGCATCGCCGAGGCCTGCGAGCTCTCCCGCGCCGAGCGCCGACCCGTCGCGATGTCCGAGATCGCCACCGTGCCGGCCCCCGCGCCCGCGACCCAGGACGCGTGACGATGACGCCCGCCCCCGCCCACGACCTCGTCGCCATCGGCCGGACGGGGGTCGACGTCTACCCCCTCGAGCACGGCGTCGGGCTCGCCGACGTGCACACCTTCCAGAAGTTCCTCGGGGGCAGCGCGACGAACGTCGCCGTCGCCGCGGCCCGGCACGGCCGCAACGTCGCCCTCGTCACGAAGGTCGGGGACGACCCGTTCGGCCGCTACGTGCGACGTGAGGCGGCCCGCCTCGGCGTCGACCCGCGCTACATCTCGGTCATCGAGGGCGAGGGCCCGCCCACGCCGGTCACCTTCTGCGAGGTCTTCCCGCCCGACGACTTCCCGCTGTACTTCTACCGCTATCCCGCCGCGCCGGACCTGCTCGTCACCACCGACGACGTCCCGCTCGACGCGGTGCGGGACGCCCGGGTCTTCTGGGCCACGGTCACCGGCCTGTCGCAGGAGCCCTCGCGGGGCACGCACTTCGCGGCCTGGGAGGCCCGCGCCCGGCGCGCCCACACCGTCCTCGACCTCGACTACCGGCCGATGTTCTGGGCCGACCCCGCCGAGGCGAGCCGAGCAGGTCGGCAAGGCCCTCGAGCACGTGACCGTCGCCGTGGGCAACCGGGAGGAGTGCGAGGTCGCCGTCGGCGAGACCGACCCGCACCGCGCCGCCGACGCCCTCCTCGAGCGTGGCCTCGACCTCGCCGTCGTCAAGCAGGGACCCAAGGGCGTCCTCGCCGCCACCCCCGACGAGCGGGTCGAGGTCGAGCCGTTCCCCGTCACCGTCGTCAACGGCCTCGGCGCGGGCGACGCGTTCGGCGGAGCGCTCGTGCACGGCCTCCTCGCCGGCTGGGACCTGCGCAGAGCCATCGAGTTCGCCAACGTCGCGGGGGCGATCGTCGCCTCGCGCCTCGAGTGCTCCACGGCCATGCCGACGACCTACGAGGTCGAGGCGGCCCTGGCCGAGCGGGGCATGTCGTGACGACCGGCGTGCGCCGCGAGCAGCTGACCGAGGTCCGCGCCCGGTACGCCGCACGCCGTCGAGCAGGCCTGGGCCGACCGCTCGCGCCGGCCGATCCTCCGCGAGGACGGCCGCCTCCTGCTCGTCGCCGCCGACCACCCGGCCCGCGGGGCCCTCGGGGTCCGCGACGACGCGATGGCGATGGCGAGCCGCTCCGACCTCCTCGACCGGCTGGCGACGGCCGTGTCCCGTCCCGGCGTCGACGGGGTCCTCGGCACCGCCGACGTGCTCGACGACCTGCTGCTCATGGGCGCCCTCGAGGGCAAGGTGGTCATCGGCTCGATGAACCGCGGCGGCCTCCAGGGCGCGACGTTCGAGCTCGACGACCGCTTCACCGGGTACACCGCCGACGAGATCGCCGCCCGCGGCCTCGACGGCGGCAAGATGCTCACCCGGGTCGCCGCTCGCCGACCCGGGGACCGCCGCCACGCTCGAGGCCAGCGCCCGCGCCGTGACCGAGCTCGCCGCCCGCGAGCTGATGGCGATGGTCGAGCCGTTCTGGTCGGTCGTCGAGGACGGCCGGGTCCGCAACCTCCTCGACCCCGACTCGACGATCCGCTCGATCCACGTCGCAGCAGGCCTCGGCGCCTCCAGCGCCCACACCTGGCTCAAGCTGCCCGTCGTCGACGACCTGCCCCGCGTCATGGACGCGACGACGCTGCCCACCCTGCTCCTCGGCGGCGACCCCCAGGGCGACCCGCACGACACCTACGCCGCGTGGGGCCGGGCCCTCGACATCCCCGCCGTCCGCGGGCTCGTCGTCGGCCGTGCGCTGCTCTACCCGCCCGACGGCGACGTCGCGGCCGCGGTCGACATCGCCGCCGAGCTCGTCCACGGAGGATCGCGATGACGGCCCGCACGTCCGGGACCGGGCGCGACAACGAGCGCTGGGTCCTGCCCCTCGGCAGCACCGGCGGCGACGGCTGGGACGTCGCCGTCGACGCCACGCACCCCGGCTGGGAGCACACCCGCCTCCACGTGGCGACGCTCGCCGGCACCGACTCGCGCACCGTCGCGCTCGGCGACCACGAGGTCCTCGTCGTCCCGCTCGCCGGGTCGGTGCGGGTCGTCGTCGTCGAGGCCGACGGCACGCGCCACGAGGCCCGTCTCGCCGGTCGTGACTCGGTGTTCACGGGCGCGACCGACGTGGTCTACGCCGGGCGCGGCAGCGAGGTCACCGTCACCGGCGAGGCCGATGGCCAGGCCCGGGTGGCGCTCGCGGGCTCGACGGCCCTGAAGTCCGAGGCGCCCAAGCCGTTCCGGCACATCGCGGCCCGGGAGGTCCCGGTCGAGCTGCGCGGGGCCGGCACGGCGTCGCGCGAGGTCCGCTCGTTCGGCCTGCCGGACGTCCTGGACGCCGACTCCGTCCTGGTCTGCGAGGTCATCACCCCGGCCGGCAACTGGAGCTCGTGGCCGCCGCACAAGCACGACGAGCACCGGGACGGTGCCGAGACCGAGCTCGAGGAGATCTACTACTTCGAGGCCCGTTCCCTCGACGAGCGCGGGACCGACCCCGTCGGCTACCAGCGTGTCTACGGCTCCTCCGCCGAGCGACCGCTCGACGTGCTCGCCGAGGTCCGCACCGGCGACGTCGTCCTCGTCCCGCACGGCTGGCACGGCCCGGCGACCGCCGCTCCCGACGCCGACCTCTACTACCTCAACGTCATGGCCGGCCCCGGTCCCGAGCGGGCCTGGCGGATCTGCGACGACCCGGCCCACGCCTGGGTCCGCGAGGGCTGGGCCGACCAGCCCGTCGACCCCCGACTCCCCGTAGGAGGAGACCCCCGATGAGCCCGTCCGGCACCGTGCGGCTGACCGTCGCCCAGGCCACCGTGCGCTTCCTCGCGCAGCAGTGGACCGAGCGCGACGGTGAGCGCCAGCGCCTGTTCGCGGGGTGCTTCGGCATCTTCGGCCACGGCAACGTCGCCGGGATCGGCCAGGCCCTGCTCCAGGAGGAGGTCCGCGCCACCGACGCCGGTGAGGTCCCCGGACTGCCGTACGTCCTGGCCCGCAACGAGCAGGCGATGGTGCACACCTCGGTCGCGTACGCGCGGCAGCAGGACCGGCTCCAGACCTGGGTGTGCACCGCCTCGGTCGGCCCCGGCTCGACGAACATGCTCACCGGCGCGGCGCTCGCCACGATCAACCGGCTCCCGGTCCTGCTCCTGCCCAGTGGCACCTTCGCGACCCGCGTCTCGGCCCCGGTGCTCCAGGAGCTCGAGCTGCCGTGGGCGGGCGACGTCACGGTCAACGACGCGTTCCGCCCGCTGTCGAAGTTCTTCGACGAGGTGACCCGGCCCGAGCAGCTGCCGTCGGCGCTGCTCGGCGCGATGCGCGTCCTCACCGACCCGGCCGAGACCGGGGCGGTGACGGTCTCGCTGCCGCAGGACGTCCAGGCCGAGGCCTTCGACTGGCCGTCGGAGCTGTTCGCCGAGCGCACCTGGCACGTCGCCCGCCCGGTGCCGGAGTCCGGGCGCATCGAGGCCGCGGCCGCCGTCATCCGCTCGGCGAAGCGCCCGATGGTCGTGGCGGGGGGCGGCGTGCACTACTCCGGCGCCGAGGAGGCGCTGCGGACCTTCTGCGAGGCCACCGGCATCCCCGTCGGCGAGGCGCAGGCCGGGAAGGGCTCGCTGCCCCACGGCCACCCGCAGCAGCTGGGTGCGGTCGGCTCCACGGGCACCACCGCGGCCAACAGCATCGCCCGCGAGGCCGACGTCGTCATCGGCATCGGGACCCGCTTCAGTGACTTCACGACCGCCTCCCGCACCGCGTTCCAGGCCGACGGGGTCCGCTTCGTCAACCTCAACATCGCCGCGTTCGACGCCGGCAAGCACAGCGGGCTGTCCGTGGTCGCCGACGCCCGCGAGGCACTCACCGCCCTCACCGCGGCTCTCGACGGGTGGTCGGTGACGGCCGGCTACCGCCGCCGACAGGCCAAGCTGTGGAAGGAGTGGGACGGCCTCGTCGAGGCCACCTACGACCCGCCGAGGTCGGTCACCAAGCGCCTCGCGCCCGGCCTGCTCACCCAGGGCCAGGTCCTCGGTGCGGTCAACGAGCAGACCGACCCCCGCGACGTCGTGCTCTGCGCGGCGGGCTCGATGCCCGGTGACCTCCACAAGCTGTGGCGGGTCCGCGACCGCAAGGCGTACCACGTCGAGTACGGCTACTCCTGCATGGGCTACGAGGTCCCCGCGTCGATCGGGATCAAGCTCGCCGACCCGAGCCGCGAGGTGTTCGCGATGGTCGGGGACGGCGGCTACCTCATGATGCCGACCGAGCTCGTCACCGCCGTGCAGGAGCGCGTCAAGGTCGTCGTCGTCCTCGTCCAGAACCACGGCTTCCACTCGATCGGCTCGCTGTCCGAGAGCCTGGGGTCCCAGCGCTTCGGCACGTCGTACCGGATGCGGGGCACCGGGAGCCGCCGCCTCGACGGTGGCCTGCTGCCGGTCGACCTCGCGGCCAACGCCCGCAGCCTCGGCTGTCACGTCATCGAGGTCCACTCCCGCAGCGAGCTCGACGCGGCGATCGCCGAGGCGCGGGCCTGGCCCCAGGACGGCGGTCCCGTCGTCATCCATGTCGAGACCGACCCCTTCGTCCACGCCCCCGACAGCGACAGCTGGTGGGACGTGCCGGTCAGCGAGGTCAGCGACCTCGCCTCGACCACGCGGGCCCACAAGGCCTACACCCGCCACAAGGCGACCCAACGACCGCTCACGTCACCCACATCCGTCCCGGTCGCCGGCCGGCGGGGGAGGAGGAAGCTCCATCCCTGACCCGACCGGCGTCCAGTTCGCCACCACCCGCTCCACCCCTCCACAGGACACCGCCTCACCGAAGCGGTGATGTTCGAAAGGCAGAACCCACATGATCCGCAAGAAGCCCACGGCGATCGTCGCCGTCTCCCTCGCCGCGGCCCTGTCGCTCGCGGCGTGCTCCTCCTCCGGAGGCCGCGACACCTCAGGCGACGGGGGTGCCGCCGGTGGCACGGCCGACACCCCCGAGATGACCGTCGCGATGATCACCCACCAGGCCCCCGGAGACACCTTCTGGGACATCATCCGCAAGGGTGCCGAGGCCGCCGCGGCCAAGGACAACGTCAAGCTCGAGTACTCCAACGACCCGGACGCGACGAAGCAGGCCCAGCTCATCCAGGCCGCCATCGACAAGAAGGTCGACGGCATCGCCGTGACCGACCCGAACACCGGCGCCCTGGGCGGTGCCATCAAGGCCGCCGTGGCCGCCGGCATCCCGGTGACGATGTTCAACGCCGGCGGCGACGACGCCACCGAGCTCGGTGTGCTCGGCTACTTCGGCCAGGGCGAGAAGGACGCCGGCATCGGAGCGGGCAAGAAGATCGTCGACGAGGGTGGCAAGAACATCGTCTGCGTCATCCAGGAGCAGGGCCAGCAGCAGCTCGAGGACCGGTGTGACGGTGTCGCCGAGGGTGCCTCCGGCGCCGAGGTCCAGCGGCTCTACGTCAACGGGCGCGACGACTCGGCCGTCACGACGTCCATCCAGGCCAAGCTGACCGAGGACAAGAGCATCGACTACGTGCTCACCCTCGGCGCCCAGTTCGCCCTCGACGCGGTCAAGTCCGTCAGCGGCGCCGGCAGCTCGGCGAAGATCGGGACGTTCGACACGAACAAGGAGCTCGTCGCCGCCATCAAGGACGGTGACGTGGGGTTCGCCATCGACCAGCAGCCGTACCTGCAGGGCTACCTCGCCGTCGACTCGCTGTGGCTCTACAAGACCAACGGCAACACCCTCGGCGGTGGCAGCAACGTCGCGACCGGCCCGTCCTTCATCGACGCCTCCAACATCGACGCCGTCAGCGAGTTCGCGGCCAACGGAACGCGGTGACCTGAGATGTCCACTGTCACGACCACACCCGCCGACGACCGCGTCGGGACCCGCTCGGCGGCCTCCACGGTCCTCGCGCGTCCCGAGGTGGGAGCCCTCATCGGGGCGATCGCCGTCGCGGCGCTCTTCTTCGCGGTGGCTCCCGCGTTCCGCAGTGTCGGGAACGTCGGCACGATCCTCTACGGCTCCTCGACCATCGGCATCATGGCCGTCGTCGTCGCGCTGCTCATGATCGGCGGGGAGTTCGACCTGTCGGCGGGTGTGGCCGTGACGACCTCCGGCCTGACCGCCGCCCACACGGCCTGGTACTTCGGGCTCAACGTGTGGGCGGGGGTCGGCGTCGCCCTCCTGATGTCGCTGGCGATCGGTGCCTTCAACGGCTGGTTGCTCCACAAGACGGGCCTGCCGAGCTTCCTCGTCACCCTCGGCACGTTCTTCGTGCTCCAGGGCGTCAACCTCGCGATGACCCGCGTCATCGCGGGCGGTGTCTCGTCGAACTCGCTCAACGACCTCGACGGCTTCGACAGCGCCAAGGCGGTCTTCGCCTCGTCCCTGACCCTCGGGCCGGTCGAGGTGAAGATCCCCGTCATCTACTGGTTCCTGCTCACCGTCGTCGCCGCCGTGCTCCTGCTGCGCTCGCGGTACGGGAACTGGATCTTCGCCGTCGGCGGTGACTCGGCGGCCGCCCGCGCCGTCGGCGTCCCCGTCGTCGTCACGAAGATCGCGCTCTTCATGGGCGTGGGCTTCGGGGCCTGGCTGCTCGGCATGCACCTGCTGTTCGAGTACAACAACCTCCAGTCCGGCCAGGGCGTCGGCAACGAGTTCATCTACATCATCGCGGCCGTCATCGGCGGCTGCCTCCTCACCGGCGGCTACGGCTCCATCGTCGGTGCGGCGGTCGGAGCACTGATCTTCGGCATGACCCAGCTCGGCATCACCTACGCCGGCTGGAACCCCGACTGGTTCAAGACCTTCCTCGGCGTCATGCTCATCTCCTCGGTGCTCGTCAACATGTACGTCAAGCGGAAGGCGGAAGGCCGATGAGCACCGTCGAAGGGACCGTCGCCCCCACCAGCGACCGCCCGGTCCTCGAGCTCGAGAACTGCGGGAAGAGCTACGGCAACGTCCACGCCCTGCGTGGGGTCAACATCAACGTCCGCCAGGGTGAGGTCACGTGCGTCCTCGGCGACAACGGCGCCGGCAAGTCCACGCTCATCAAGATCATCTCGGGGCTCCACGAGTACACCGAGGGCTCGATGAAGGTCAACGGCGTGGTCCGGCAGTTCAACTCGCCGCGCGTGGCGCAGGCCATGGGCATCGCCACCGTCTACCAGGACCTGGCGCTGGCTCCGCTCATGGCGGTCTGGCGCAACTTCTTCCTCGGCAACGAGGTGCGCAAGGGTCCCTTCCTCGACATCCCGACGATGAAGCGGGTCGCCGGCGAGGAGCTGACGAAGATGGGGATCGAGATCCCCGACCTCGACCGGCCGGTCGGCAGCCTCTCCGGAGGACAGCGGCAGGTCATCGCCATCGCCCGCGCCGTGTACTTCGGGGCGAAGGTCATCATCCTCGACGAGCCCACGGCGGCGCTCGGCGTCAAGCAGTCCGGGGTCGTGCTCAAGTACATCGTCAAGGCCCGCGACGCCGGCCTCGGGGTCATCTTCATCACCCACAACCCGCACCACGCCTACCTGGTCGGGAACCACTTCATCATCCTCAAGCTCGGCCGGGTCGCGCTCGACGCGCACCGGGACGAGCTGACCCTCGAGCAGCTGACCGGCGAGATGGCCGGCGGCCAGGAGCTCGACGAGCTGAGCCACGAGCTCCAGGGCATCGACCCCGGCAAGGTCGTGCCGGCGCACGAGGTCCCGCACGGAGCCGTCCCGCCCCCGGAGCTGGGCGACGACGAGCGGACGGGGGCGTAGCGGATGGCGGACTCGGACCTGCGGGTCGGGATCATCGGCGTCGGCATGATGGGCGCCGACCACGCCGAGCGGGTCGCTCACCGCACCTCCGGCGCGCGGCTCGTGGCGGTGTCCGACCCGGACACCGCCCGGGCCGGGGCCCTCGCCGAGCGGTACGAGGGGGTGCGGGCCATCGCCGACCCGCTCGCGCTCGTCGTGGACGGCGACGTCGACGCGGTCGTCATCGCCTCACCCGGGTTCGTCCACGAGGAGCAGGTCCTCGCGTGCCTCGAGCACGGCAAGCCGACCCTCTGCGAGAAGCCCCTGACGATGGACGGCGAGTCCTCGCTGCGCCTGGTCCGGGCCGAGCAGTCGGGGGGTCGCCCGCTCGTCCAGGTCGGGTTCATGCGGCGCTTCGACCCCGAGTACGTGCGGATGAAGGCGCTCGTCGACTCGGGCCGGCTCGGGCGGCTCCTCGTTCTGCACAACACGCACCGGAACAAGGACGTCCCCGCCTCGTTCCGCTCCGAGATGATCGTGCGGGACAGCCTCGTCCACGAGGTCGACGTCGCGCGGTTCGTCTTCGACGAGGAGATCACCGAGGTCACCCTCTACTCGCCGACCCCCACCTCGGCCGCCGCCGAAGGCGTCGTCGACCCCCAGGTGTCGGTCTTCCGGATGGCCGGCGGAGCCGTCGTGACGAACGAGGTCTTCGTCAAGAACCAGGTCGGCTACGAGGTCCGCTGCGAGGCCGTGTGCGAGCGCGGCTCCGCGATGGCGGGCCGGCCGTGGGCCGATCTGTACACGACTGCCGCCGGCACCGACGACGGCGCCTGGGGCGGCAGTATCCCGGCCGACTTCCGGGACCGGTTCGCCCTCGCCTACGACCGCGAGCTGCAGGCCTGGGCAGACGCGTCGCGCCGCGGCGAGGTCGTCGGGCCCACGACCTGGGACGGCTACGCCGCCACGGTCGTCTGCGAGGCCGGGATGGAGTCGCTCGCGTCCGGGGAGCCGGTGGCCGTGCGGCTCGCCGACCGGGAGGGCGGGGCATGAAGATCGCCCTGGACCCCTACATGCTCCGCGAGGTCACGACCCTGACGACCCTGCCCGGGGTCGTCGCGGACCTCGGCTACGAGTGGATCGAGCTGTCGCCGCGCGAGGACTTCACCCCGTTCTTCACCCACCCGCGGGTCGACGACGCCGGGGTGCGGGCCTTCCGCAGCGCGCTCGACGGCGCCGGCGTCGGCGTCGCGTCCATCCTGCCCCTGTACCGGTGGTCGGGGCCCGACGAGGACGCCCGCCAGGCCGCGGTCCGCTACTGGAAGCGGGCGATCCGGATCGCCTCGCTGCTCGGGGTCGACACGATGAACACCGAGTTCAACGGCAACCCGCGCGAGCGGGACGTCTGCGAGGCCCAGTTCTGGCGCTCGTTGGAGGAGCTGCTCCCGGAGTTCGAGAAGGAGGGGATCCGCCTCGTCCTCGAACCGCACCCCGACGACTTCGAGGAGGACGGCAAGCGGGCGGTCGACCTCGTCCGAGCGATCAACTCCGCGAACGTCTCGTTCCTCTACTGCACTCCGCACACCTTCCACCAGGGCAACGACGTCGACGGGATCCTCGACAAGGCCGGGGCGTTGACCACGATGTGCCACCTCGCCGACTGCTTCGACCACACCGCCTCCTCGGGGCTGCGCTACATCGTCAACCCCCCGGGGTCGCAGGTGACCGTGCACCAGCACCTCGACATCGGGCAGGGCGAGGTCGACTTCGGCGCGTTCTTCGCGGCTCTGGAGCGCAACGGGTTCGACGGGATCCTCACGTCGTGCGTCTTCGCGTGGGAGGACCGCGCGCACGAGTCGAGCCGCTTCATGCGTGCCACCATCGACGAGTACCTGTCGACGTGGGCCACGTCACCGACGCTGGAGTCCCCGCGCTGAGGCGCCACCGCGACGAGCATGTTAGTATGTAAGAACATTTAGTTCCTGAAGGAGTACGATGAGCAGCCCCAGCCGCATCACCCACCTCGTCGCCGGCAAGGCCTGGGAGGGCACCGCCGAGCGCACGAGCCCCGTCTACAACCCGGCCACGGGCGCGCAGACCGGCGAGCTCGACCTCGCCTCGGCCGACCTCGTCGGCGAGGTCGTGGCCACCGCCAAGGCAGCGTGGGCTCAGGAGTGGGGCAACGTCTCGCTGACCAAGCGGACCCAGGTCCTCTTCAAGTTCCGCCAGCTGCTCGACGAGCGCAAGGAGGAGATCGCCGCACTCATCACCGCCGAGCACGGCAAGGTCCTCTCGGACGCCGTCGGTGAGGTGACCCGCGGTCTCGAGGTCGCCGAGTTCGCGTGCGGCATCCCCCACCTGCTCAAGGGCGGCTTCACCGAGAACGCGTCGACCAAGGTCGACGTGTACTCGATCAGGCAGAGCCTCGGCGTGGTCGCCGTCATCAGCCCCTTCAACTTCCCGGCCATGGTGCCGCTGTGGTTCGTCCCGGTCGCGATCGCCACCGGCAACGCGGTGGTCCTCAAGCCGTCCGAGAAGGACCCGTCGGCGGCGATCGCCATCGCGAAGCTGTGGACCGAGGCCGGGCTGCCGGACGGCGTCATGAACGTCGTCAACGGGGACAAGGAGGCCGTCGACGCGCTCCTGACCCACCCGGACGTCAAGTCGGTGTCGTTCGTCGGGTCCACCCCGATCGCGAAGTACGTCTACGAGACCGGCACGGCGCACGGCAAGCGCGTCCAAGCGCTGGGTGGAGCGAAGAACCACATGATCGTCCTGCCCGACGCCGACCTCGACCTCGCCGCCGACGCGGCCGTCAACGCCGGCTTCGGCTCCGCCGGGGAGCGCTGCATGGCGATCTCGGCCCTCGTCGCCGTCGAGCCGATCGCCGACGAGCTCGTCGAGAAGATCAAGGACCGGATGGGCAAGCTCGTCACCGGCGACGGCACCCGCGGCTGCGACATGGGCCCGCTCGTCACGCAGCAGCACCGCGACAAGGTGGCGTCGTACCTGGACTCCGGCGTCGAGGACGGTGCGACGCTCGTCGTCGACGGCCGGGAGGGCGACGTCGACGCCGACGGCGACGGGTACTTCCTCCGGCCGACGCTGTTCGACCACGTCACCGAGGACATGTCGGTGTACCGCGACGAGATCTTCGGCCCGGTGCTGTCGGTCGTGCGGGCCAAGACCTACGACGAGGCGCTCGCCCTCATCAACGCCAACCCGTACGGCAACGGCACCGCGATCTTCACGAACGACGGCGGCGCCGCCCGGCGGTTCCAGAACGAGGTCGAGGTCGGCATGGTCGGCATCAACGTGCCGATCCCCGTCCCGATGGCGTACTACTCCTTCGGCGGGTGGAAGAACAGCCTCTTCGGCGACACCCACGCCCATGGCATGGAGGGTGTGCACTTCTTCACCCGCGGCAAGGTCGTCACCTCGCGCTGGCTCGACCCGAGCCACGGCGGCATCGAGCTCGGGTTCCCGCAGAACGCCTGAGGACCCGCCCGGCACCGACCGCGGCCCCGGTCTCCATGACGGAGACCGGGGCCGCGTCCGTTTCACCCGAGCCGTCCCGCCTCACCCCACCCCCCCGCCATTTCGGGGTGACCCCGCAATGTCCGCCAAGCACGGGTTCGGAAGCCGTGCGGCGCTGACCAAGCCCTGTCTCGGGATGTCGCGACGGGTCGGGGGTGCTGCTTGACTCGTGGGGTGACGACGGAGCTGGTGGACCCGGACCTGACGGTCGAGCTGCGGCAGCGGGTCCTGCGACCGCACGAGACCCAGGCGGAGGTGGCCGCCCAGTCGGCGGTCCCCGGGTCCCTCGCTGTCGCGGTCATCGACGAGGGGAGGGTCGTGTCGTGCGTCCTGGCCCAGCCGGAGCCGTGCCCCGACCTGCCCGATCTCGCAGCCGCGTGGCGGCTCCGGGGCATGGCCACCGACCCGGACCACCGGGGTCGCGGCCTTGGGGCGGCCGTGCTCGACCGGGTCCTGGGCGAGGTCGCTCGTCGCGGTGCCGACGGGGTGTGGTGCAACGCCCGCACCCCCGCCCGGTCCCTGTACGAGCGCGGAGGCTTCCAGGCGGTCGGGGAGCCCTGGGACGACGCCGTCATCGGGCCGCACCTGCGGATGTGGTTCCGGGTCCCCGCCGGCCCGACCTCGGACCGGGAGCCTCTCAGCGAGCGGGGGTGATGACCTCGCGGGCAGTGCGGGCCGCCCGGTCCAGCGCGTCACGCACCGGCAGCGCGCGGTGCTCGTCGGACAGGATCTCGACCCCCCAGGGCCCGTTCCACCCGGTGGCCCGAAGGGCCGCGACCATGCCGGCGAGGTCGAACGAGCCCTCGCCGCAGTACCGGCGGCGATGCACGGTGTCCTCGAAGAGCGTCCCGACCACGTGCTCGTCGGCGTCGTCGAGCTCGACCCCGACGATGCGGTGCAGCGGCACGGACGCGAGGTCCGACACCGGGGTGTCGGCGCGGGCGACGTGCCAGGCGTCGATGACGACGCCCCCGGCCTCGTGGCCCGCCTCCTCGACGAGCCGCAGGGCCTCGGCGAGCGAGCCGATGTTCGACCAGGGGAAGAACTCGATCCCCAGCCGGGCGCCCACTCCCTGGGCCTGGGCGGCGAGCTCGGCGAACCGGGCGGCCCAGAGCCCGTGGTCCCACGGGCGGTCCTCGCCGTCTGGGGTCACCTTGAGGTGCCGGGCGCCCAGGGCCTCGGCGGCCTCGAGCATCAGGGCGCGGACCCGGTCGGACTCCGCGCGCCGGGGGCCGTCGTCCCACCAGTTCGGGATCCCCTCGAGCTCGAGGTGCACGATGCCGTGGTCGGCGAGGAGGGTGCGGATGCCGGGAAGGCCGTAGCGCGCCACGGCGGCCGGCAGGTCGGCGGACAGCAGGCCGAAACCGGTGAACCCCGCCGCTGCCGCGGCCTCGACCCGCTCGCGCAGGGGGATCGGGCTGCGCAGGTCCGCCCGGTCCGAGGCGGCGTCGCCCGCCGAGCTCCAGCAGGTGGCGAGCAGCTCGGCGTGCGCCCCCGGCGGCGTCGGGCGCCCCGACACGGTCAGCTCCCGGGCTGCGGTCACGGCGCCGGGGTGATGACGTCGCGGACGAGCTGGTCGAGCTCCTCGTCCGCGGCGAGGAACTGCCGCAGCGTCTTGCGGGTGGCGCCGAAGTCGTCGAACTCGCTCGGGGTCATGCCGTCGGGCTCGTAGGCCCGGCGGAAGTCGGTGATCCGCTCGAGCGAGGCGATGATCTCCTTGTCGACCGGGACGTCGATGCGCGAGGTCGGCTCGATCCCCGACGCCTGGAACTTCTGCTGCCACCCGAACGGCGGGGACAGGACGAGGTCGCCCCCGACGAGCTCGGTCCACTGGAGCTGGTTGCGGTAGGCGGCGGCCAGGACCCGCGCGCGCAGCCCGTGCTCCTGGAAGAGCCGGTAGGCGCGCTTGACGGCAGCGACTGCCGGCCCACTCCAGGTGCTCGGGAGTCGATGTCGAGGCCGTCGCGGGCCACGACCTCCTTGAGCCAGTCGTCGAGTCGGCCGACCATGATCGTGACGACGGGGCCGATGCCCGAGACGTCGAGGCCGTCGTCCTCGCGGCGTCGCAGCCCGCGCTCGATCGCGTGCCCGGCGGCCATCGCCTGGGGCACCGAGAACGAGACGGTCACGTTGATGTTCACGCCGCGGTACGTGGCCTCCTCGATGGCCTCGACGCCGACCGCCGTCGCAGGGATCTTGACGATGATGTTCGGGGCGAGCGAGGCGAAGTACTCGGCCTGGTCGGCCAGCGCCGGTCGCGGAGCGCCGCAGCCGGGGGTCGGTCTGCATCGAGAGCCGCCCGTTGCGCCCGCGGTGCTCGGCGAAGGCAGGCTCGAGCAGCCGCGCGGCCTCCAGGGAGACCTCCTCGACGACGCGCCACCCGATCTCGGACTCGCCGGCCGTCGGCCGCTCGGCGGCGATCTCGGCGATGCGGGCCTCCCAGCGCCGCTGGTCGGCACGGATGGCGGCCAGGGCGATGACGGGGTTGCACGTGGCGCCGACCGCCCCCCACGCGATGGCGGTGCGCAGCTCGGCGGGGTCGGCGCTGTCGTTCCACAGGGCCGTCGGCGTCGTCTGCGTCATCGTGTGCAGCGGCGACCCCACGTGGGTCCTCGCCTCGGTGGTGTCCACCATGGGTCATCTCCTACCGTGATCTAATGTCCTTACATATAGACTAGCCGACAAATGCACCACGGGGAACGGTCCCGTCCCTCGGATCACGAAGGAGGCTGCCGTGCCGTCAGCACGGCGTGGGTCTCAGCGGCCCGTTCACCCTGGCCGTCTGCGCGGAGATGGTCTTCACCGACCTGCCGATCGCGGAGCGGATCCGCCGGCTCACCGCCCTCGACGTCCAGGTCGAGATCTGGGACTGGACCCGGCACGACATCGACGCGCTCGTGGCGCCTGCGCGACGAGGGCGCCGTGTTCTCGTCGATGACCGGCTACGTCCGCGGCGGGCTCGTCGAGCCCGGTCGCCGTCGCCGACCTGCTCGCCACCGCCGAGCAGTCGATCCCCGTCGCGAAGCGCCTCGGCATCGGGCGCCTCAACCTGCACGGGACCGGGCTCGACGGCCAGGGACTCCCCGTCGTGCCCGTCGAGGAGGTCACCGGCGCGATGTGGCTCGCCGCGCGCGACACCCTGGCCCGCGTCGCCGAGCTGGGGGAGCGGCACGGCGTGCAGTTCGTCCTGGAGAACCTCAACCTCGCGGTCGACCACCCCGGCGTGCCGTTCGCGCGGGCCGAGGACTGCCTGGCGCTCGTCGCCGCCGTCGACAGCCCGCACCTGCGGATGATGCTCGACCTCTACCACGCGCAGATCGGGGAGGGGAACCTCATCGAGCTGTGCCGGCGCGCGCTGCCCGTACATCGGCGAGATCCAGGTGGCCGACGTCCCGGGGCGGTGTGAGCCGGGCACCGGCGAGATCGCCTACCCCGCGATCGCGCGTGCGCTCGCCGCCATGGGCTACACCGGCACGATCGGGATGGAGGCCTTCGCCAGCGGCGACCCGACGGCCGCGGTCCTCGCCTTCCGGGAGGCCTTCACCGTCGACGGCTGAGGGCGCGGCACGTCGGGTCTTGCGGAAGCGGTCGAGCATGTGCGAACATTGCTGGACCGTTCCAGCAGACATCGGAGTCCTTTCGTGGCCTTTCTCGACCGCATCGCGTCCGCCCCCATCTCCTGGGGTATCTGTGAGGTCCCGGGCTGGGGCCACATGCTCCCCACCGACCGGGTCCTCACCGAGATGACGGACCTGGGCATCACCGCCACGGAGTACGGCGCGCCCGGGTTCCTCCCCACCGCCCCCGAGGACATCCGCGGGGTGCTCGACGGCCACGGCATGTCCCTGCTCGGCGGCTTCACCCCGCTGGTGCTGCACGACCCCGCCCGCCGTGACGACGCACTGGCCCACACCCGCGCCGTCGCCGACCTCTTCAGCAAGGCCGGCGCCACGACGTTCGTCTCCTGCCCGGTCATGGACGACGGCTGGTCCATCCCCCGACCGCTGGACCGCGACGAGCACGCCCACCTCGTCCGGATGCTCGGCGAGGTCGACACCATCTGCGCCGACGCCGGCCTGCAGCAGGTCCTCCACCCGCACGTGCAGACCGTGGTCGAGACCTCGGGCGACGTCGAGCGGGTTCTCCAGGACTGCGACGTCAACTGGTGCCTCGACACCGGTCACCTCGCCATCGGCGGCACCGACCCCGTGGAGTTCGCCCGCCAGGCCGCCGACCGGGTGGGCCACGTCCACCTCAAGGACGTGCGGATGGACCTCGTCCCGGCCCTGCTCGACCGCTCGACCTCGATCATGGAGGGCGTGCAGGCGGGCCTGTTCCCGGCGCTCGGGCAGGGCGACCTCGCCCTCGCCGACGTCGTGCGCACGCTCGAGGGCGCGGGCTACCAGGGCTGGTACGTCATCGAGCAGGACACCGCCATCACCGGCACCCTCCCCGGCGAGGGCGACGGCCCGGTCACCGGGGTCCGCGAGTCGATGCGCTACCTCCGCGAGGTCGTGGCCCCCCTGCTGGAGCAGGACGCATGACGGCCGGCACCCTCGACCTGCTCGCGCTCGGCCGGATCAGCGTCGACCTCTACGCGCAGGAGCCGGGCGCCTCCTTCCTGGAGCCGCAGACCTTCGTGAAGTCGATCGGCGGCAGCCCGAGCAACGTCGCCGTCGCGGCCGCCCGGCTCGGCCTGCGCTCGGCCGTCGTGACCGCCGTCGGCGCCGACCCGCTCGGCGAGTACACCCTCGCCAAGCTGGCGGCGCTCGGCGTCGACACCCGCTACGTCACCGTCCGCGCGGACGGCCGCACCCCGGTCGTCCTCGTCGCGCTCGAGGACCCCGCCGAGCCGACGATCACCTTCCTGCGCGCGCCGGACGCCCCCGACACCAGGATCGAGGCCGACGCGGTGGACGCCGACACCATCGCGGGCGCCCGGGTGCTGTGGACCAGCGGCGCCACCCTGGCGGCGGGAGCGACGGCCCGGACCGCGATGTCCTGGCTCGAGCAGCGAGGTCGCCGCCCGCACACCGTGCTCGACCTCGACCTGCGCCCGAGCCTGTGGTCCGACCCCGCGCGAGGCCACGGCGGCCGCCACCCGGGCCATCGAGCTCTCGAGCGTCGTCGTCGGGAACCGCAGCGAGTGCGCGATGGCCGTCGGGTCCTCCGAGCCGCACGCGGCCGCCGACGCGCTGCTCGTCGCGCGGGGTGAGCCTCGCCGTCGTGAAGATGGGCGCCGACGGCGTCCTGCTCGCCACCGCCGACGAGCGGGTCGTCATCGACCCCGTCCCGATCACCCCGCGCTGCGGGTCCGGCGCGGGCGACGCCTTCGGCGGGGCGCTCGCCGCCGGGCTCGTCGGCGGCTGGCCGCTGGCCCGCACCGGGCGGCTCGCCAGCGGCGCCGGCGCCCTGGTCACCACCCGGCTCACGTGCGCCGACGCGATGCCGACGCTGCCCGAGCTGGAGGCCTTCGTGGCAGGCGCCGAGCGGGCGCCGGCGGAGGTGGCCACCGATGGCTGAGCACGACCACGCCGTCAGCGACGCCGACTACCGGGCCCTCGTCGACGCGCGGGTGCGCGAGCCCGGGCGGCTCACGCGGGCGCTCGCGGACCGGCGGCGTCGGCCGCTGGTGGGTGAGGACGGCCGGATGCTGCTGCTCGCCGCCGACCACACCTCCCGCGGCAAGCTCGCCATCGGCTCCGACCCGATGGCCGCCGCCGACCGTCACTCGCTGCTGGACCGGCTCGTCACCGGACTGGCGGACCCCCGGGTCGACGGGGTGCTCGGCAGTGCCGACGTCCTCGAGGAGCTCGCCCTGCTCGGCGCGCTCGACGGCCGGCTCGCCGTCGGCACGATGAACCGGGGCGGCATCGCCGGGGCCCACTGGGAGCTCGACGACCGGCGTGACCGCCTACGACGTCGAGCACGTCGTGTCCCTCGGGCTCGACGGCGGCAAGACCCTGCTGCGGATCGAGCCGACCGACCCCGGCGTGCCGCGCACGCTCGAGACCGTCGCCCGCGTCACGACGGCCCTGGCCGACGCCGGGGTCATGGCCCTGGTCGAACCGCTGCCGTACCGCACCCGCCCCGACGGCGGGCGTCGAGCTCGACCCGTCGGAGGACGCCCTGGTCCGGATGGTCGCCATCGCCAGCGGCCTCGGGTCCTCGTCCGCCCACACCTGGCTCAAGATCCCCGCCACCGCCGACCCCGCGCGGGTCGCGGCCGCCACGACCTGCCCCATCCTGCTGCTCGGCGGCGACGCCGGCCGCGACCACGAGCAGGTCTTCGCCGGCTGGGAGCGGGCCCTGCGGGTCCCGAACGTCCGCGGCCTCGTCCCCGGCCGCGCCCTGCTCTACCCCGAGGTGCTCAGCGTGCGCGACGCCGTCGACCGTGCCGGCGCCCTCGTCCACCCCACAGCCGCCCTCCAGCCCACCACCCCATCCCTCGAGGAGCCCCTCCCGTGAGCAACCACCACCGCGCCGGCGCCCTGGCCGCCGCCGACACCCTCGTCACCGTCACCCCCGAACAGGCCGGCTGGGCCTACAGCGGGCTCGAGGTGTTCGACCTCGCCGCCGGCGCCGCCAGCCGCGTGCTCGACGGCGTCGAGGGCGTCCTCGTGCCGCTGTCGGCCACCGACGTGCGGGTCACCGTCGACGGCGACACCCACACCCTGCGCGGGCGCACCGGCGTCTTCGCGGCCGTCTCGGACTGGATCTACCTGCCGGTGGGGTCCGCCGTCGAGGTCACGGCGGCCTCCGGCGAGGTCGCGCTGTGCACGGCGCGGGCGACCGAGCGCTTCCCGGTGCAGGTGACCGCGGCCGAGGACGTGCCGGTCGAGGTCCGCGGCGGTGGCCGGGCCTCGCGCCAGGTCACGAACATCGCGACGCCCGACTCGTTCACCGGCGCGCACAAGATCAACGTCTGCGAGGTGCTGACCCCCGGCGGCAACGTCTCGTCGTGGCCCCCGCACCGGCACGACGGCATCGGCGACTGCGCGCCCACGAACGAGGAGATCTACTACTTCCGGATGGGACGCCTCGACGAGCCGCACGGCCACCCCCACGGGCAGGGCCTGTTCCGCGTCTACACCGTCGACGGGTCCTCCGACGAGACGGTCACCGTCCTCGACGGCGACGTCTACCTCGTCCCCGAGGGCTACCACGGGCCCTCGACCGCCCAGCCGGAGTACCCGATGTACTTCCTCAACGTGCTCGCCGGCCCCGCCGAGGACCGCACCATGGCGTTCTGCGACGACCCCGACCACCACTGGATCCGCGAGGCCTGGGCCGAGCAGGGCCAGGACCCCCGCCTCCCGATGACCTCCGCCGCGGGGCGGGTGGCCCGATGAAGCCGCGCATCGGCATCGCCGTGCTCGGGCTCGGCTGGATGGGCCAGGCCCACTCCCGCTCCGCCCGGCGTATCCCGAGCCACTTCCCCGAGCGCTCCTTCGACCCGCACCTCGTCGTGTGCGCCGACCCCGTCGCCGACCGCCGTCGCCAGGCGACCTCGGACTTCGGCTTCGAGCGGGCGGTGGAGGACTGGCGCGAGGCCGTCACCGCGCCGGACGTGGACGCCGTCTGGATCACCGCGCCCAACATGCTGCACCTGCCGATGATCGAGGCCGCGACGGCCGCCGGGAAGGCGGTGTTCAGCGAGAAGCCGATCGGCGGCAAGCCCGAGCACGCCGTCGCCGCTCTCGGGCCACGCGCAGGCGGCCGGCGTCGCCACCGGGGTCGGCTACTGCTACATCTGGTCCCCGCTCGTCCTGCACGCCCGCGAGCTCATCGCCAGCGGAGCGCTCGGCGAGATCACCCACTACCGCGGGCGCTTCCTGTCGATGTACGGCAGCGACCCCATGGGCCTGCTGACCTGGCGGTTCTTCCTCGACCAGGCCGGCTACGGCGTGACGTCCGACATCCTCAGCCACTCGGTGGCGATGGCGCAGTTCCTCGTCGGGCCGATCACCGAGGTCGTCGGCATGGCCAACACGACGATCCCGCGCCGCCCCCTGCCCACCGGCGCGGCCAGCCACTACGGCGTCGGCAGCCCGCAGGACCCGACCGGGGAGGTCGAGAACGAGGACTTCGCCTCGATGCTCTGCCGCTTCGAGGCCGGGGCCACGGGCACCTTCGAGGCCAGCCGCACCGTCGTCGGCCCCGAGAGCCAGAACGCCTTCGAGATCTACGGGACCAAGGGCTCGCTCATCTGGAACCACGAGCGGATCAACGAGCTGCAGTACTACGCGGTCACCGACTCCCCGAACTCCGGCTACACGACGGTCTTCGGCGGTGAGCGCTTCCCGTTCCACGGCGCGTTCGTCCCCGGCAAGGCCAACAGCATCGGGTTCGAGGACCTCATCACCATCCAGGACTTCGCCTTCCTCGAGGCGCTCGCCACCGGCGAGACGTTCAGCCCGGGGTTCGCCGAGGCCGTCGACGTCGTCAGCGTGCAGCAGGCCCTCATCGACTCGTGGGAGTCGCGGGGCTGGCAGACCGTGCAGGACCTGAAGGAGACCAGCCGATGAGCACCGTCCGCATCACCACCGCCGAGGCGCTCGTGCGCTACCTCGTCGCCCAGCGCACCGAGGTCGACGGCCGCGAGGTCCCGCTGTACCCGGGCGTCTTCGCGATCTTCGGGCACGGCAACGTCACGAGCCTCGGCCACGCGCTCGAGCAGCACCGCGACGAGCTCCCGGTCTGGCGCGGCCAGACCGAGGAGGGCATGGGGCTCGCTGCCGTCGCCTTCGGCAAGGCCACCCGGCGCCGCCAGGTCATGGTCGCCACGAGCTCGATCGGGCCCGGCGCGACGAACATGGTCACCGCGGCCGGCGTGGCCATGTCGAACCGCATCCCGGCCCTCTTCATCTCGGGTGACGCGTTCACCTCGCGGCTGCCCGACCCCGTGCTCCAGCAGGTGGAGCACTTCGGGGACCCCAGCACCACCGTCAACGACAGCTTCCGGCCCGTCGTGCGCTACTGGGACCGGATCACCCACCCCGCGCAGCTGCTCAGCTCGCTGCCGCAGGTGACCCGCACCCTGCTCGACCCCGCCGACTGCGGGCCCGCGTTCCTCGGGCTGCCCCAGGACGTCGCGGCCACCGCGTTCGACTACCCCGAGAGCTTCTTCGAGCCGGTCGTCCACCGCGTGCCGCGGCCGCGGGCGGACCGCGAGGAGCTCGAGCGGGCCGCCGCCGCGCTGCGCGCGGCCGAGCGCCCGGTGCTCATCGCCGGGGGCGGGGTCCACTACTCCCTCGCCGAGGCCGAGCTGGCCGACTTCGCACTGCGGCACGGCATCCCCGTCGTCGAGACCGTCGCCGGCAAGTCCTCGCTCGTGGCGGACCACCCGAGGTACGCCGGGCCGGTCGGGGTCACGGGGGCGGCCGAGCCCAACGAGGCCTGCGCGGCGGCCGACGTCGTCCTCGCCGTCGGCACCCGGCTCAACGACTTCGTCACCGGGTCCTGGACCCTCTTCGACGACGACGCCCGGATCGTGGCGCTGAACACGGCGCGCTTCGACGCGACCAAGCACCTCGCGACCCCCGTCGTCGGGGACGCGCGCGAGAGCCTCGTCGAGCTGTCGGCGCTGCTCGGCGACTGGACCGCCCCGCAGGCCTGGACCGACCACGGCAGCGAGCTGCGGACGCGCCTGGAGGAGTTCGTCGCCGGCCGCATCGCCGACGACGGCGCCCTGCCGCTCAGCTACGCGCAGATCATCGGGGCGCTGCACCGCACGGCCGCCCCCGAGGACTACGTGATGACCGCCGCCGGCGGGCTGCCGGGCGAGCTCAACGTCAACTGGCTCAGCAAGTCGGTCGCGAGCTTCGACTGCGAGTACGGCTTCTCGTGCATGGGCTACGAGACGGCCGGGGCCTGGGGCGCCGCGTTCGCGCGGACCGAGGGCGAGGTGCTGTGCCTCGTCGGCGACGGGTCCTACCTCATGCTCAACAGCGAGATCTACTCCTCGGTGCTCTCGGGCAAGAAGTTCATCCTCATCGTCTGCGACAACGCGGGCTTCGCCGTCATCGAGCGGCTCCAGCGCAACCAGGGCGGCAACTCGTACAACAACATGCTCCGCGACGCGCGCGGCCCGAACAGCGACGTCCGGGTCGACTTCGTCGCCCACGCGGCGTCGCTGGGCGCGTACGCGACGCGGGCGTCCTCCATCCCCGAGCTCGAGGCCGCGATCGAGCAGGCCCGGGGCCACGACCGGACCAGCGTCGTCGTCGTCGACGTCCGGGAGTCCGACTGGACCGAGGGTGGGCTGTTCTGGCAGGTCGGGGTGCCCGAGGTGAGCGAGCTCGCGGGCGTCCGCGAGGCCCGGGCCGCCCACGAGGCGGGCGTCGCCACGCAGCGCCGAGGCACGTGATGTCGCAGGGCCGGGGCGACCCCGGTCTCGAGCGCCCGAGCCGTCCGACGATCCGCGACGTCGCGGCCCGGGCCGGGGTCTCGAAGTCGCTGGTGTCGCTCGCCCTGCAGAACGCGCCCCGGGTCGCGCCCGAGACCCGCGAGCTCATCCTCTCGGCCGCCGAGGAGATCGGGTACCGGCGCAACGCCGCCGCGCACGCCCTCGTGGCCCGGCGCACCCGCACCATCGGGGTCTTCGTGCTCGACCTGCACAACCCGATGACCGCGGACGTGCTCGACGCCGTGCAGGCGGAGGCGCGCCGCCGGGACTACCGGACCATCGTCGTCGTCGGCGGCGAGGACGCCGCGGCCGAGCGGGCCGAGCTCGAGAAGCTGCTCGAGTTCCGGGTCGAGGGGATCCTCGCCGTCGGCCACCGGCTGCCGCACGGCGCGCAGGAGGCGGTCTCGGCGGACTGCCCGGCCGTCGTCATCGGCAGCGCCCCCCGAGGCGTCCCGCACCTGGGGTCGATCAGCAACGACGACGTCCTCGGGGCCGGGCTCGCCGTCGACCACCTCGTCGGCCTCGGGCACCGGCGCATCGTCCACATCGACGGCGGGGCCAGCGCCGTCGCCGACGACCGGCGCCGCGGGTACCTGGAGGCCATGCGCCGCCACGGCCTCGACGACGTCGCCGCCGTCGTGCCCGGGTCGTTCAGCGACGAGGGCGGCTACCGCGGCGCGCGTGCCGCGTTGGGCGCCGGGGTCCCGCCGACGGCGCTGTTCGTCGTCAACGACCTCGCCGCGATGGGCGCGCTGGCGGCCGTGGCCGATGCCGGGCTCGCCGTGCCCGGGGACGTCTCGGTCGTCGGCTACGACGGCACGGCGCTCGCGGGCATGCGTCCCATCGGGCTCACGACGGTGGGCCAGCCCCTGGCGGAGCTGGGCACCCGGGCAGCGGCGCACCTGTGCGGTCTGCTCGACGGCGAGGCGCCGGCCGAGGCCCATCTCCTGCTGCGGCCGTCCCTGGTGGAGCGCCGGACGAGCGCCGCGCCGTCGACCGCGCGCTCGCGCGGCTGACGGCCGCCGGTCAGAGGGCCCGCTCGGCCTCGAGCAGGGTGGCGGCAGCGAGGCCGAGCCCTTCGAGCTGGCCGAGCTCGACGTCCTCGTGCTCGATGTTGACCGGCATGTCGGGGTCGACGTCGCGCAGGGCGCGGAGGAACTCGGTCCACCAGCCCACCTCGTGGCCGCGACCGACGGCGACGAAGTCCCAGGAGGACCCGGTCGGCCAGCCCGCCAGGGACGTGCCCCCGCCCAGCGGGAGGTAGCCGTCGCGGCCCTCGGGGATGCGGGTGAAGCGGTCGTCGAGCACGCCGTTGACGCGGGCGGCCGGGTTGATCCGGGTGTCCTTCGCGGCGGCGTTGACGACGAGCGACCCGAGGTCCTTGATCGCCTCGACCGGGTCGATCCACTGCCAGAACAGGTGGCTGGGGTCCATCTCGGCCCCCACATGGGTCGCCCCGATCTCCTCGGCGAGGCGGTGCATCGTCGCCGGGTTGAACACGACGTTGCCGGGGTGCATCTCGATGGCGACCCGCACGTCGGCGTCCGCCGCCCGGGCCTGGACGTCGCGCCAGAACGGGACGGCGACGCCCCACTGGTGGTCCCGGACGTCGAGGAACGGGCTCCACCAGGGCAGGGGGTTCCACACCGGGTTGGTCCCGCCGGCGTCGGCCGCGGGGGTGCCCGACATCGTGACGACCCGGCCCACCCCGAGCAGGGCGGCGAGCTCGATGGAGTCCAGCAGGTCCTGGGCGTGCGGGAAGCCCGCGCGCGGGAACAGCGGGTTGCCGTTGCAGTTGAACGCGGTGAGGGTCAGCCCGCGCGACGAGAACTCACCGAGGTACTGCTGACGCGCGTCCTCGCTGGCCCGCAGGTCGTCCACCGGCAGGTGGATCGGGGGCAGGAAGCCGCCGGAGTTGACCTCGACACTCGTCAGGCCGAGCCCGGCGATGATGTCGAGCGCCTCGGTCAGGGGGCGGTCGCCGAGGCACGCGTTGTAGACGCCGAGCTGCATGCTGGTCCTCTCGTCGGTGACGTCGTGGACGTCAGCGGGCGACCTCGTCGATGCGGACGGGGCGACCCTCGGTGGCCGACCGGGTGGCGGCCTCCGCGATCCAGGTGGTGCCCATCGCGTCCTCGACGGTGCAGGGCGAGGCGATCTCGCGGGCCGCGACCGCACAGAAGGTCGTGAGCTCGCGGCGGAAGGCCTCGGTGAGGCGGTCCATGAAGAAGGTGTGCGGCGGGCCGGCGGGCCACGTGGCACCCGGCTCGGTGGAGCGCAGCGGCAGGCCGTCGTCGAGACCCGCGGCGACGGAGTCGTCGACGCCGTGGACCTCGAGCCGCACGTCGTACCCGCGGGCGTTGGTCCGGGTGTTGCTCACGACGCCGATCGTGCCGTCGCTGAGGGTGATGAGGGTCGACGCGCTCGACCAGTCGCCGTTGTCGGCATACAGCTCGGCGGGCGCGTCGGGGTCGACGGCGCCGACGGCGTAGACCTCGACGGCCTCCTGACCGGTCACCCAGCGGACGGCGTCGAAGTCGTGGACGGCGCAGTCGCGGAACATCCCGCCCGAGACGGCGAGGTAGGCGGCCGGCGGCGGGGCCGGGTCGAGGGTGGTCGAGCGCACCGTGTGCACCCGCCCGAGCTCTCCCGACCGGACCGCGTCGCGGGCGGCGACGAAGGCGGGGTCGAAGCGCCGCGGGTAGCCGATCTGGACCGGGACGTCGGAGTCGCGGAGCCGGTCCCTGATGGCGACCGCCTCGTCCGCCGAGCCGGCGATCGGCTTCTCGCAGAACGTCGGGATGCCGCGCTCCACCGCCGCGAGCAGGAGCTCGGCGTGCGCACTCGTCGCGGCGGCGATGACGACGCCGTCGATCCCGGAGTCGAGCAGGGCCTGCGGGGAGTCGACGGCGGTGGCCTTGGCGAGCCTGCTCGTCACGCCGTCGACCGCGGCCGCGACCGGGTCGGTGACGACGAGCTGGTCGACGCGGTCCAGCGCCGCGAGCGTGTCGGCGTGGAAGGCGCCGATCCGGCCGAGTCCGATGAGTCCGATGCGCATCTGTGGTGACACCCTTCTGGTCCGTGGTCGTGCAGATGCTATCAGCCTAATGTCCTGACAAATAGCCCCGACTTTTCATGCCCCCGTCCGCTCCCGACCCGCGTGTCGCGGCGTGTCGGCGGACCGGGGCATGAAAAGTCGGGAAAGCAGGGGGTCAGTGGCTGAGCTTCGCGTTCGCGACGGCGTCGAGGTTCGTCGCGAGGGACTCCGGCGTCCGGCCCTGGGCGAGGGCGAGGCGGACGACGTCGGCCTGGCTCGCCGGGGTCATCCCGTCGACGGGCGTGTCGCGGTCGAGGTTGGTCGGGAAGGCGTAGCCCTCCGCCGCCGCAGCGACCACGCGGTGCTGGTCCGCCTCCGACATCCCGGCCGCCCGCGCGGCGAGCAGCGCGGGGTAGACGAGCCGCACGATGCGGTCGCGGTCGACGGTCTCCATCGCCCGCCCGAACGCCGAGGAGATCTGGAGCAGGTTGGCCATCCGGCGGACGTCCGCGGTGTGGTTGGACCCGGCGGCGTGGAACAGGGCGGGGTTGAAGAACACCGCGTCTCCGGTGCGCAGCGGCAGCTGCACGTGGTGATCGACGAAGTAGTCCTGGAACTCGGGAAGCCAGTAGGCGAGGTACCCGTGGGAGTACTTCTGGCTGTGCGGCAGGTACAGCGTCGGACCGGACTCCACGGGCATGTCGCAGTGGGCGACCGCGCCCTGGAGGGTGAGCAGAGGCGACACGTCGTGCACGCGCCCGGGGTAGCGCCCGGTGACCTCCGGTGACTGGAATCCGAGGTGGTAGTCGCGGTGCACCGTCTGGCCCTTGCCGCCCGGGTTGACCACGTTGACCTGGGAGGTCACCTGGTAGGCGGGGCCGAGCCAGGCGTCGGCGGCGAGGGCCAGCATGTCGTTGGCGTAGTAGGCGACGAACGCCTCGGGGTCGGCGAGGGCGAGCTTCTCGAGGGCGTTCCACACCCGGTCGTTGGCGCCGGGGCTGGCGAAGTGGTCGCCGGCCATCTGCCCGGAGGCCTTCTCCTGTGCGATGACGTCCTCGAAGGCCGCCGTCGCGCGGTCCACGACGTCGGTGTCGAACGCTCCCGCGAGGACGACGATGCCCGGGCCCTCGGCGAGGGCGTCGGCGAGCTCGGCGCGGATCACGTCGGCGACAGCGGGATCCTCGAGCGCGGGGCGCAGCGTGGCGGCCTCGTACCGCGGGACGCCCTGGTCGATGCCGGCCGCATGGGGGTGTCGGGCCGGGTCGGTCCGGTCCTGCAGGACCCGGACGAGGTCCTCGAGGCGGCAGTCCTCGCGGCGCCGGAAGCCGGGGGCGGTGGTGGGCGTGCTGGTCGCGGTCATCGGGTGCTCCTGGTGCTGGCGGTGGCGTCGTTGCCGTCTGCTCTCCAGCCTGCGCCCCCGGCTGCTGGGGGGGAAGCGGGCAAACACCTCAGAAACACCTCAGCAGCGATGGCGCCCGGGACAGGTCGTGGCCAAGGATGGTGGGATGGTCCGCCGCAGCCACCGCGTCGCCGACGTCGCCGAGCAGGCCGGGGTCTCGCCCGCCACGGTCGACCGGGTCCTGCACGGGCGCCCCGGGGTGAGCGCCCGGGCCGTGCGGGCCGTCGAGGCCGCCGTGCTCGAGCTCGAACGGCAGCAGACCCAGGTCCGGCTGTCGCGGCGCACGCTGCTCGTCGACGTCGTCGTCGACGCGCCACGGCGGTTCCGCGATGCGGTGACCGGGGCGACGGAGGAGGCGCTGGCGTCGGTGCGGCCGGCCACGGCGCGAGCCCGCTTCCGCCTGAGCGAGGGCGCGACGCCCGCGGAGCTCGCCCGCGTCGTCGACGGGCTCGGTGGCGGGGGGCGGGTGAGCCACGGGCTCGTCCTCAAGGCACCCGACGACCCCGTCGTCGCCGCGGCGGTGCAGCGCGCCCGGCAGCGCGGCATCCCCACGGTCACCCTGGTCACCGATGTCAGCGGCTCGGGGCGGGTCGCGTACGTGGGCCTCGACAACGCCGCCGCCGGAGCGACCGCCGCCTACCTCCTGGCCCGGCTGACGGCGGGACGCCCCGGCGTCGTCGTCGCCGGGCTGAGCCACCGGGCCTTCCTCGGCGAGCAGGAGCGCTGGGCAGGCTTCCGGGAGCGGCTGGCCGTCGAGGACCCGGGTCGCGAGGTCGAGGAGATCGCCGACGTCCACGGCGACGACGCGGCCAACGAGGCGCTCGTCGCGCAGGTGCTCGGCCGGGGCGTCGAGGTGTGCGGCGTCTACTCGATGGGCGGCGGCAACGCGGGCATCGCCCGGGCCCTCGCCGCCGCGGGGAAGGCTCCGGTGCCGTTCGTCGGGCACGACCTCGACGCCGACAACCTCGCCCTGCTGCGTGCCGGCACCCTCACCGCGGTGCTCCACCACGATCTGCGGGCCGACCTGCGCGCCGCCCTCACCCAGCTGCTGCGGGCGCACCGGCTGCTGCCCGGTGCCCCCACCGACGCGCCGTCCGCCCCCCAGGTGGTCACGCCGTGGAACGTCCCGCCCCGGCTGCGGGGCGAACGAGACGCCCCGGTGCGGACGTCCTGAGATGCCCTAGCGTGGCTGCCATGCCGATGACGTCGCTGCCCACCCCGCGTACCCCCGACTCGGCGGAGGCGCCCGCGCTGCGGTGGGGCGTGCTCGGCACGGGGTGGATCGCCGACACCTTCGTCCGGTCCCTGCGGGCGCACACCCGCCAGGTGGTCCACGCCGTCGGCTCCCGGACCACCGACAGCGCCCGCCGGGCCGCCGACGCCTGGGAGGCGCCCGTCGCGCACGGCTCGTACGAGGCCCTCGTGGCCGACCCGGACGTCGACGTCGTCTACGTCACGACCCCGCACAACCACCACCTGCCGCACGCCCTGCTCGCCATCGAGGCGGGCAAGCACGTCCTCGTCGAGAAGCCGGTCGGGCTCGACGCCGACGAGGCCCGCGCCATCGGGGATGCCGCGTCCCGGGCCGGCGTCTTCTGCATGGAGGCCATGTGGACGCTCTTCCTGCCGAAGTTCGACGTCGTCCGGCAGATCCTCGCCGACGGCGTGCTCGGCGACGTCGTCATCGCCCAGGCCGACATGGGGGAGCGCTTCGACGCCCCGCACCGGATCACCCGTGCCGACCTCGCGGGCGGGCCCCTCCTCGACCTCGGCACCTACGCCGCGACCTTCGCGACCTGGGTGCTCGGAGAGCCCGACGAGGTGACCGCCGTGGCGACGCCGGCGCCGTCGGGGGTCAACGGGCAGCTGGCCGTCGCCCTGCGCACCGCCGCGGGCGCGATCGGGTCGCTGCACACCTCGATCCTCGCGGACAGCGCGACCACCGGGAGCATCATCGGCACCGAGGGCCGGCTCGACCTCGGCACCCGCTACTACCTCCCCGGCCCGATGACGCTGCACCAGCGCTCCGGCCCGACGCTGTCCTGGACCGAGCCGATGGTCGAGCACGAGGCGCTGCACTTCGAGGCCGCCGAGACGGCCCGCCGCATCGTCGACGGCCACACCGGCTCGCCGCTGCGGCCCTGGGCCGAGACCGTCGCCACCCTCGAGGTCATGGACCGGATCCGGGCCGCCACCGGGCTGGACTTCGACGAGGCCAGGGCCGAGCGCGACCGCTGACTCAGCGGCGGCCCGCGTCGCGCAGGACCTTCGCGAGCGCGGCGAGGTCGGCCCCCGCCGCCTGCGCGGCCTCGACGTCGACGGAGGCCGCGGCCGCGATCGCGCCCGCGGCGGCCCGCACCGGCCGCGCCACGCCCGGGCCGTGAGCCACCCCGCACACGCCGACGAGCCGGTCCCCGTCGAAGGACAGGACGACCGGGGCGTCCGGCCCGCCGACGACGACCTCGCGGGCCTCGGGCGGCGGCACCCCCATGGCCTGCATCGTCGCGTCGTACTGGTCCGACCAGCTCCAGGGGACGTCCTCGAACGACTCCGTGCCGCCCATCGCGACCGCGGCCGCGACCTCGCCCTGCCGCCCGGCCGCGGTGTAGGACTCGAGCCGCACCCCGCGCCCCCCGCCGCCGCCGACCATCCGCACGGCGTCACCCGCGGCCAGGACCGCCGGGTGGGACGTGCGCATCGAGGGGTCGACGAGGATGCCGTCGTCCACGGAGAGCCCTGCGGCCGCCGCCAGCGTCGTGCGCGGGGTGATGCCGATGCCGACGACGACGGCGTCGGCGGGCAGCACGGCGCCGTCGGACAGGTGCACTCCGGTGACGAGCCCGTGCTCGCGCAGCACCTCCTGGGGTGTCCGACCGGTGTGGATCCGGACGCCGTGCTCGGCGTGCACCCGGGCGAGCCAGGCGGCGACCGGCGCCGGCACGCCTCGCCCGAGCACGCGGGGCCCGGCCTCGACGACGTCGACCTCGACGCCCCGCTGGACGGCGGCGGCGGCGACCTCGAGGCCGATGACCCCGCCACCGACGACGACGAGCCGCTGCGTCGACGCGAGCGCCGCTGACAGCGCGGTGGCGTCCGCGGCGTCGCGCAGGTGGTGCACCCCCGGCCCGTCGGCTCCGGGGACGACGAGGCGACGAGGCTCGGCTCCGGTGGCGAGGACGACCGACTCGAAGGCCCACGTGGTCCCGTCGTCGGTGGTCAGGGTGCCGCCGTCGGGGTCGAGGGACTCGACGCGGGTCCGGGTGCGCACGAACACGTGGTCACGCCAGGGCGCGTCGGCGGGCCAGAGTGCGGGGATCGGGGCCGCCGGGTCGGCGAGGGCCCCCTCGGACAGGACGGTGCGGTCGTAGGGCGGCAGCGGCTCGGCGGTGAGGACCGCCACGGGCTGCCCCGCCTCGGCGAAGCGTCGAGCCGCGGAGGCGGCCG
Source organism: uncultured Actinomycetota bacterium (assembly GCA_963815545.1). Taxonomy (GTDB): domain Bacteria; phylum Actinomycetota; class Actinomycetes; order Actinomycetales; family Dermatophilaceae; genus Phycicoccus. The sequence continues at coordinate 56,695 of CAWFGY010000002.1, read as the reverse complement.
CCGGGCCTCCTCCGACGACGACGTACCGCGGTGACTCCATCGGGTCGAACCTATCCGAGGAGCAGCGCCGCCGCGGCGACGGCCGAGGCGGCGAGGACGGCGACGTCGAACCCGCGCTGGCTGATCCGGCGCACCGTCGCGTAACCGAGGAGGCCGCCGAGCAGCACGAGGGGCGCGAGCAGCCCGGCCCGGGCGGCGTCGTCGACGTGCAGCAGCCCGAGCCCGACCGAGAACGGCACCTTGACGAGGTTGACGACGAGGAAGAACCAGGCGTTGGTGCCGACGAACCGGCGCTTGTCGATGCCCGAGGCCGACAGGTAGAGGGTCATGACGGGGCCGGCGGCGTTGGCGGTCATCGTCGCGAAGCCGGCGGCGGTCCCGGCACCCCACGCGGCGGCGGGATGCTGGTGGGTGTCGTTCGCCACGCCGGCGGCCCGCCACCGGACCCACAGCTGAAGCAGCAGGAGGACGAGCAGGACCCCGCCGATCGAGCGCCGGAGCGTCTCGTCACCGACGAGCCCGAGGAACAGGGACCCCACGGCCAGGCCGGGCACGACCGCGGGCAGCAGTCGCCGGATCAGGGCCCAGTCGGCGTCGTGCCGGTAGTGCCAGACCGCGACGAGGTCGCCGACGATGAGCACCGCGAGGATGGCCGCGGTGGACTGCTTCGCCGGGAGGATGGTGGCGAAGATCGCGACCGAGACGACCGCCAGGCCGCCGAGCGCGGTCTTGGAGTAGCCGATGACCATCGCGGCCACGCCCATGAGGGCCAGGCCGGCGACGGTCCCGCCGAAGAGGTCGAGCACCCGCGAAGGCTACGGCCTGCGCGGCGCTGCGCGTCGGGGCTGCTCAGACCCGGCCGAAGTCCTGGGTCCAGTAGATGGAGTACGTCCCGCTGCCCTGGGAGACCCCGACCCCGATCGCCTTGTTCGCGCAGTTCAGGATGTTCTTGCGATGGCCCGTGCTCTTCATCCAGGCGCTGACGACGGACTGGGCGGTGCGCTGCCCGGCAGCGATGTTCTCGGCCGACCCGTACCGGTAGCCCTGGGCGCGCATCCGGTCGAACGGGGTCCGGCCGTCCTTGGAGGTGTGGCTGAAGTAGTTCTTGGTCCGCATGTCGTAGCTGTGGAACTGGGCGGCCTTGCGCAGCGCCTCGCTGGCCCGCAGCGGGGAGCAGCCGACCTTCTTGCGCTCGGCGTTGACCCGGGTGATCACCTCGGCGGCCATCGCGGAGTGCGCGGCGTCCGCCGACGTGGCGGCGGTGATGCCGAGAGGTGCGGCGACGACGGCGGTCATCGCGGCACGGGCGAGCAGGGTGCGGACGGGGAACGGCATGGGGATCACCTCGGGGGCGGGCGCCGGGGCGGCGGCGAGCGGTGGCAGGGATGCGACGTGCCGGGGCTCACCTCGCGTGGACACGATGACACGCACCGGGCCGGGGGCGCCACCGACGGGGCGAAGAGCGGCCGAACGGGGGAGACGCCTGGAGCGTCTCCCCCGTTCGGGCCGTGCGGTGCGGTGCGGCGGCTCAGACGCCCAGCGCGCGCTTCTTCTTGCGCCATGCCTTCGTCAGCTCGAGGCGGACGATGTCGCGGCGGCGCCGGCCCTCGACCTTGTTCGGCAGCGAGAGCTGGACGACCTTCCAGTACACCGACCCGGCCTGCTTCCACAGCGACCCGGAGACGTAGGGCAGGTCGTTGCGCGCCATGAGGTCCTGGATCCGCGGGGCGATCTCGGCGTACCGGTTGCTCGGCATGTCCGGGAACAGGTGGTGCTCGATCTGGTGGCTGAGGTTGCCGGTCATCGTGTGCATGGCCGGGGACCCGCTGATGTTGCCCGAACCGAGCATCTGGCGCAGGTACCACTCGCCGCGGGTCTCGCCCTCGATCGAGGTCTTCTCGAAGGTGGCGATCCCGGGCGGGAAGTGCCCGCAGATGATGACGGTGTTCGTCCAGACGTTGCGCACGAGGTTGGCCACGATGTTCGCCGTGAGCGTCGTGCGGGCCGAGCCGGTGACCGCCGACATCGCCGGGTGGACGACGTAGTCCTTGGTCGCCTGACGCTTGATCTTGGCGAGGACCTCGTCCCGGTTCTTGCGGAACTCGGCCTTCTGCTCCTCGCTCATCCGGTCCTTCTTCGCGAGGTACCCGCCGAGCTCGAGGTCGTACGCCGCGATCGAGTACTCGAAGAGCAGGGCGTTGCCCACGTGCCAGATCGGCTGGAAGAGCGAGAACAGGCTCCAGCGCTGGTCCTCGTCGACGCGCAGGATGCCGTAGCCGAGGTCGTTGTCGCGGCCCAGCACGTTCGTGAAGGTGTGGTGGATCTCGTTGTGGCTGTGCTTCCACTGGCTCGCGGGGGAGGCGTTGTCCCACTCCCAGGCGGTCGAGTGGATCTTCGGGTCACGCATCCAGTCCCACTGGCCGTGCATGACGTTGTGGCCGATCTCCATGTTCTCGAGGATCTTGGCCACCGAGAGGCCGGCGGTGCCGATCCACCACGCCGGGCGGACGCCCCGGACCTTGACGTTGCTGAAGAGGAGCACGGCACGGCTGCCCATCTCGAGGTAGCGCTGCACCGCGATGACCTTGCGGATGTAGGCGGCGTCGCGCGCACCCCGGGAGTCCATGACCTCCTTGCGCAGCGCGTCGAGCTCGTGGCCGATCGTCTCGATCTGGTCCGGCGAGAGGTGTGCCGCCGGGTTGGGGCGGCCGGACTTCTTCAGCGCGGGGCGCTGCGGGCGGGGGGCGTCGCTCGCGACGCGCAGGCGGGGGTTGATGCCTTGGGGCTTGGTGGAGGCGTGGCGCTCGGGGGCGAGGGTCATGTGGGTCCTTCCGTACTCGCGCGGTTCGGCGGTCAGTGGTCGGGCGGGCGGCGGGTGCCGCTCAGAGGTCGATCTCGCAGGAGCCCGCGACGGCGTTGACGCAGGTCTGGACCTGGAGGGGCTCGTCGGACTCGTGCACGGTGACCTCGCCGGTGCGCAGGTCGCGGATGGCTCCGGCGCGCATCGGCACGACGCAGCCGAAGCAGATGCCCATCCGGCAGCCGCTCGGCATGAGAACGCCGGCGTCCTCACCGGCGTCGAGGATGGCGGTGGCGCCGTCGGCCTCGACGACGCGGCCGGTGGTGCGGAACGTGACGGTGCCGCCCTCGCCGGGCTCGACGACGCTGGGCCGGAAGCGTTCGACGTGGAGACGCTCGGGGATGCCGGCGTTCGCCCAGTGCTTCTCGGCGGCGTCGAGCAGCGCCGTGGGGCCGCACAGCCACGTCTCGCGCGCCCGCCAGTCCGGGACGAGGGTGTCGAGGCGGGCCAGGTCGAGGACGCCGTGGACGTCGTCGAGGTTGAGGCTCAGGGCGAGCCGGCCGGCCGCGTGGTGCTCGGCGAGCTCGCGGGCGAAGATCACGTCCCGCTTGCTCGGGGCGCAGTGCACGTGGGCGACGTCATCGAGCTCGCCGACGTGGTTGCGCAGCATCCCCATGACCGGCGTGATGCCGCTGCCGGCGGTGAGGAAGAGGACCTTCTCGGGCGCCGGGCTGGTCAGGGTGAAGTCGCCGGTGGCCTGGTCGAGCATGACGAGGGTGCCGGGGGCAGCGGAGCGGACGAGGTGGGTGCTGACCGTGCCGTCGGGGATCGCCTTGGTCGTGATGGCGATGCAGCCCGCGGGGATCCCCGCGGCGGGCGAGCCGTCGGCGCGGTGGGTGAGGCTGTAGGCGCGCCAGTGCCGCACGCCGTCGATCTCGACCCCGATCCGGATGTACTGGCCGGGGATGTGGCCGGCCCAGCCGCGGCCCGGCCGGATGACCACCGTGGCCGCGTCGGCGGTCTCGGGGCGGACCTCGACGATGCGGCCACGCAGGTCGGCGCCGGTGCGCATCGGGTCGATGAGGTCGAGGTAGTCGGCCGGGACGAGGGGGGTGGCCAGAGCCTCGGCCACCTTGCGCGCGCTGCGGACGATGCCGCCCAGCGGGCCGGGGGCGTGCGCCCCGAGGCGCGGCCGGGTGGCACCCGTGGGGGTCGCTCGGTCGATGCTCGGTGCTGACATGTACGCAAGCGTAACCTACGTTCGCGTAAGTTACGACACCGTAGGTTGTCTTCTCAGGAAGCCATCAGCCACCCCGCGCCTTCCCGACTTTTCAGGCTCACGGCCGCGCGACACGCCGTCGGAGCGGCGTGTCGCGCGGGCCGGAGCCTGAAAAGTCGGGGGAAGGCGGGGGTCAGTGGTCGCCGGCCATGAGGCGGCCGATCTGGGTCCGGTCGGCGTCCTTGGCGTCCATCTCGGCGACGACCGCCCCGCCGTGGACGACGGCGATCCGGTCCGAGAGCGACAGGATCTCGTCGAGCTCGGCCGAGACGAGCAGCACTCCCGCCCCGGCGTCCCGGGCCTCGACGATGCGCCGGTGGATGAACTCGATGGACCCGACGTCCACCCCACGGGTCGGCTGCGCCGCCATGAGCAGCTTCGGGGTGAAGGACATCTCTCGGGCGACGACGACCTTCTGCTTGTTACCGCCCGAGAGCGACCCCGCCGACTGCATGACGCCCGAGGACCGGATGTCGAACTCCTCGCGCAGCGCCTCTGCGTTGGAGCGGATGGCGTCGAACTGACGCACCCCGGACTTCGCGTACGGCGCCTGGTCGAACTCGTTGAGGACGAGGTTGTCGGCGATCGAGTACCCGCTGACGAGCCCGTGCTTCTCGCGGTCCTCGGGGATGTGCCCGACGCCCGCGTGGTGGGTCCGGTGCGGGTTGGCCTTGGTGAGGTCGACGTCGCCGAGGTCCATCCGGCCCGAGACGACCTTGCGCATCCCGGCGAGGGACTCGACGAGCTCTCGCTGGCCGTTGCCCTCGACACCGGCGACGCCGACGATCTCGCCGGCCCGCACCTGGAGGGTGAACCCGTTGACGGCCCCGAGGCCGCGGTCGTCCTTGACGTGGAGGTCCTTGATGTCGAGCACCGTCTCGCCGGGGGTGGCGTCGGTCTTGTCGATGGACAGGACGACCTCGCGGCCGACCATCATCGTCGCCAGCCCGGTGGCGTCGGTGTCCTTGGTGGCGACCTCGCCGACGACCGCGCCCTGCCGCAGCACGTACACCCGGTCCGAGACCGCCAGCACCTCACGCAGCTTGTGGGTGATGAAGACGATCGAGGTCCCGGAGTTCGCGAGCTCGCGCATGACCCCGAGGAGCTCGTCGGTCTCCTGGGGCGTGAGGACGGCGGTCGGCTCGTCGAGGATGAGCAGGTCGACCCGGCGGGAGAGCGCCTTGAGGATCTCGACCCGCTGCTGGGTGCCGACCGGGAGGTCCTCGACCTCGGTGTCGGGGTCGACGGCGAGACCGTGCTTCCCCGACAGCTCGCGCACCATCCGTCGCGCGCTGTCGAGGTCGAGGACGACGCCGGCTCGCGTCGTCTCGTGCCCGAGCATCATGTTCTCGGCCACCGTCATGACCGGGACGAGCTGGAAGTGCTGATGCACCATGCCGATACCGCGGCGGATGGCGTCGCGCGGGTCCTTGATCGGGGTCGTGTCGCCCTTGATCGAGACGGTGCCGGAGTCCGGGGTGATGAGCCCGAAGATCTGGTTGACCAGGGTCGACTTGCCGGCCCCGTTCTCGCCGAGCAGCGCGACGATCTCGCCGCGGTGCACGTTGAGCGTGATGTCGCGGTTGGCGTGGACCGAGCCGAAGCTCTTGGACAGGCCGGTGATGTCGAGGAGGACCTCGCCGATCACGCCCTCGCCGAAGCCGGACTGCTCGGGCGGCAGCTCGAGCGCGGCGTCCGTCGTGGCGATCTCCGCCAGGTGCTCGCGGGAGGCGTCCGCGTGGCCTTCGGGGTGCGGGGTGGGGTCGCTCATCACTGGTCCTTCTTGACGTACGGCTGGCCGACGGCGCCCGGTGCTCGGACCCGTCCCGCGGCGACCGCGAGGACGATGAGGGTCGCGACGTACGGGAGGGTGCCGGTGAGCTGGGGCGGGATCGAGATGCCGCCGGTCTGCTGGAGCTGGGAGGCGACGGCGTTGACGAAGCCGAAGAACAGGGCCATGGCGAAGGCCCGCAGCGGCCGCCACGCGCCCATGATCATGATCGCCAGGGCGAGGAAGCCGCGCCCGGCGGTCATCCCGCGCTCGAAGGAGCTCGAGGCGTCCATCGACAGGTACACCCCGGCGAGCCCGGCGAGGGACCCGGCGATCGTCACGTTGATGAGCCGCAGCCGCTCGACGTTGATGCCTGCCGTGTCGGCCGCGGACGGGTACTCGCCGACCGCCCGGGTGCGCAGGCCCCACCGGCTGTGGAAGAGCGCGAGGTGGACGGTGACCGCGGCGATGATCGCGACGAGGGCGATGGCGCTGCGCCCGCTGAAGAACACGTCGCCGATCAGCGGGATGGCCGAGAGGACGGGCACCTCGATGTTGGGGATGACCCCCGGCAGGATCTCGCCCGACACGAGGTAGAACGAGGTGAGACCGGTGGCGACGATGTTGAGGACGACACCGGCGATGATCTGGTCCATCCGCCAGCGGACGGTGGTCCAGGCGAGGAACCCGCCGGCGAGCAGGCCGGTGCCGACACCGGCGAGGATGCCGACGATCATCGAGCCGCTGAACGCCGCCGCGAAGAAGCCGGCGAAGGCCGCGAGCAGCATCTGCCCCTCGATGCCGATGTTGACGACACCGGAGCGCTCGCCGATGACGCCGACGAGCGCCGCGAGCACCAGCGGGATCGCGTAGCCCCACGCGGCGCCGAACATCGACGGCGCGATGTCGTTCTTGGCGTAGTAGAAGACGTAGGCCGCGACGACGACCGCGGCGGCGACGACGAGGGTGGTGCGGTTCTTGGCGACCCAGGTACTCATGTCAGGACCCCCAGCTCGTCGACGCGACACTGACCTTGTCGGCTCGGCTGCGGAACAGCCACTTGCCGAGCACCGGGATCGAGACCATGAGCAGGATGATCGCGAGCAGCACGTCCACGATCTCGGGGGCGATGCCGGTGTTGAACTGCAGGCCGGCCGCACCCGTGCGCAGGATGCCGACGAGGAACGCCGCCGGGATCGTCGCGAGCGGGTTGGCCCGGGCGAGCAGGGCGATCGTGATGCCGTCGAAGCCGAGCGTGCCGACGATGGCCGGCTCGAACCGGTGCAGCGTGCCCTCGGCCTCGAGCGCGCCGCCCAGCCCGGCCAGCCCGGCACCGAAGGCCATGACCAGGACGATGGTCGTGCGGATGGAGATGCCGGCGTAGCCCGCGGCGCTCTTGTTCGCGCCGACGGTGTTGAACCGGAAGCCCATCGTCGTGCGCGAGAGCATCCACCAGCAGAGGACGGCCAGAACGAGCGCGATGAGGAAGCCGATGGGGATGCCGGCGACGGCCCCGAGCCGGGCGGCCTCGGGGATCGCCTCGGTCTGCGGGATGCCGCTGGTCTTGGAGGACTCGGCCTGGAGCGGACCGACGACGAGCCAGAAGGTGATGCCCGCGACGATGTAGTTGAGCATGATGGTCGAGATGACCTCGTGGACCCCGCGCCAGGCCTTGAGGACGCCGACGAGGACGCCGACGGCGCCGCCGCAGACGATGCCGACGAGCATCCCGAGGACGGCACCGGCGAAGCCCGCACCGCCGGCGACGTAGGCCGCCCAGGCGCCGAAGATGGCGCCCGTGGCGAACTGGCCCTGGCCGCCGATGTTGAACAGCCCGACCCGCAGTGGCAGCACGACCGCCAGACCGGTGAGGACCAGCGGGGCCGTCTTCTGGAGGGTGCGGGTGAAGGCCCCGTCGTACACGAGCGCCTCGCGGATCAGCGTCTCGTACGCGAACCACGGGCTGACGCCCTGGTAGCGGATGAGGGCCGCGCCGACGAGCAGCGAGATGGCGAGGGCGACGAGGATGACGACGCCGCTCTGATGGCCGATGAGGTAGGCAAGCATGCCGCCACGGTCACGGGGTACCGAGGGCTCCTGCTCCGGGGCCGGCGGCGGCTGCTCCGCCGTCTTCGTGTCGGACATGGGTCTCCAATGACTCTCTCGGGTGCCCACAGTGTGGCGTGTCGCCGCACACGGGCGGAAGTGGGCAGGTGCTGGCTCGCGGGGAACGCTATGGGCAATGTCTGCCGTGACGTGCCGAGGGGGCGGGCACCCCGGACGGGATGCCCGCCCCCTCGGGACGGTCGGTCACGCGAGGTGACCGGTGACCGTCGTCGTCAGAGGGTGACGCCGGTCTCGAGCGTGCCGGCCTCCATCTGCGAGACGATGTCGGCGACCTTGGTCTTCACGTCCTCGGGAACCTTGCTCTCGAAGTCGTGGTACGGCGCCAGGCCGGCCTTGCCCATCGTGGTCAGGCCCTCGAACTCGCCGTCCTTGGCGATCTTGATGGTGTCGGTGACGCCCTCGGTGATGAGCTTCATCGCCGAGGTGACCAGGCACGGCTGCGCGGCCGGGACGGTGTCCCACTGGTCGGTGTCGACCCCGATGCAGAAGAGCGACTCGCCCGCACCGGAGGCCTTGGCGACCTCCTGGAGCGCACCGTTGCCGGTGTTGCCGCCGGCGCCGAAGATGATGTCGGCCTTCTGGGCGAGCATCTTCTTGGCCTCGCCCGCGCCCCACACCGGGTCGTTGAAGGCGTTGTCACCGGCGGGGTGGTACACGGTCTTGACGGTGACCTCGGGGTTGGCGGCCATGGCGCCCGCCTCGAAGCCCTTGGCGAACTTCTGGACCGGCGGGATCTCCTGGCCGAGGACCTGGCCGAGCGTGTTCGTCTTGGTCATCAGGCCCGCGAGGTAGCCCGCGCCGTAGCCGGCCTGGTCCTCGGGGAAGAGGATGCCGGTGAGGTTCTTGACCGTGACGGCCTCGGGGTCGAAGAACTGGTCGATGCCGATGAACTTGGTGTCGGGGCTGCCCTCGGCCGCGGCCGCAGTGGCCTCGGTCATGAGGAAGCCGACGGTGACGATGACGTCGTACTTCTTGTTCGTGAACTGCGCCATGTTGGGCGCGTAGTCCTTGGGGTCCTGGGTCTCGACGTACTTGTAGAAGCCGTTGGTCTCGGCCTGCGCGGCGAGGGCGCCCTCGTGCGCGGACTGGTTGAACGACTTGTCGTCGACCTTGCCGGTGTCGGTGACGAGCCCGATGCAGAACACCTCGGCGTCGCCGCAGTTCGAGTCGTCGGTGGGCGCGCCCGCAGCGGTCGAGCCGGTCGCGGTGCTGCCACCGCCGGTGGTGCCGGTGCTGCCGCCGCAGCCCGCGAGGGCCAGGGCGAGCGCCGCGGGAACCGCGACGAGGTAACGGGGGGACTTCATGGAGGATCTCCTCGGGAGGGCGGGTCAGACGTGCAGATGCTAAGGCCCAAAACCCCCCAGGCCGGACACGGCTCGGCTTCGTTGCGGTGTCGTTACCGACACGGTTGCGGCGCGGTCACCACCCGGGGGCGCTGGACCAGCCCGCGTCGATGGTGAGGGTGGTGCCGGTGATGCCGGATGCGACACCTGAGGCGAGGAACGCGATGCCGGCCGCCACCTCCTCGGCGGTGACCGGCCGACCGAGCGCGGCGGCGCCCCTGTACCGGGCCACTCCCTCGGGCCAGGCGTCCTCGAGCCCCTCCCGGTCGACGAGACCCGGGACGACTCCGGCGACCCGCACCCCGCGCCCCCCGAGCTCCTGGGCGGCCGCCCCGACGAGGTGGTGCAGCGCCGCCTTCGCGACGGCGTAGGGCGCGTGCGCCGGCATCGCCCGGAGCCCTTCGATGGACCCGACGACGACGACGGCGCCGCCGGGACCCATCCGCCGGGCCGCCTCGTGCAGCAGCACCGCGGTGGGCCGCAGGCCGCCCCGGTGGAAGGCGTCCCACGCGGCCGCGTCGAGGTCCGGCCAGTCGACGTGGTGCTGCGGGAACGCGTTGAGGACGACGACGTCCGGGGTCCCGAGCGCGTCGGCGCAGCCGTCGAGCAGTGCGGCGCACCGTGCGTCGAGGCCGGCCGGGTCCGCCAGTGGCACGTCGAGGTCGGCGTGCAGGGCGACCGCGCGCCGGCCCGCGGCCTCGACCTCCGCGACCGCGGCGGCGGCGCCGTCCCGGTCGCCGCGGTAGTGGACGCCGATGTCGTGGCCGGCCGCGGCGAGGGCTCGCACGACCGCTCGGCCGAGTCCGCCGCTGGCCCCGGTGACCAGGGCGGTCACCGCATCCGCCCCACGGGCGCGTCGCGGGTGAGTGTCGTGATCTCGGTGGTGAACGTCGGGTACTCGGCGACGAGTGCCGCCCGTTCGCCGAGCTCGAAGTGCTCGGGCCGGAACGCGGGGGCGCACCAGCAGGCGAGGAGCGTCCAGTGCCCGAGGGTCGAGGCGCCCATCCACGTGTTCTTGCGGACGAGCACCTGGGCGTGCTGCTCGCCGACGTAGTTGAGGACCCCGGAGCCGCCGGGGCGCAGCCGCAGCAGCGCGGCGGGTGCGCCGCCGAGCCACTGCCAGCCCTCGTCGATGGTCAGCCGGTGCATCGCCGAGAAGCCGTCGGGCTGGTCGGTGAGCAGGACCGTGATGGCGTTCAGGCCCTGGGTGCGCGGGCCCGCGACGTACCAGGCCCCCTCCTCGGGGATCGGGACCATCCCGAGCCGGTCGATGACCTCGGCCGCGCTCTCGTCCGGGGCCTGGACCGACGGCAGGCCCGGCAGCTCGCTCATGAGGCCTCCGCGGCCGCGCGGGCGACGGCGCCCCGGGCACGGGCCCGGGCGAGCAGGGCGGGGGTGTCGAGGCGGGTGCTCCGCCCGTTGCGGACGACGAGGTCGCCGTCGACGAGCACGTCGGTGACGTCGGCCCGGCCGGCCGCGAACACCAGGAGGGCGGCGACGTCGTGCACCGGGGTGAGGTGGGGCCGCTCGAGGTCGACGAGCACGAGGTCGGCGCGCTTGCCCGCCTCGACGGATCCGATGAGCCCGCCGAGACCCAGCGCGCGGGCCCCGTCGACGGTCGCGGCCCGGAGCACCTCGTGAGCGCTGGCGACGTCGGGGCGGCCGCTGGTGAGCCGGGCGAGCAGCGCCCCCTGGCGCATCGCCTGCCACATGTCGAGGTCGTTGGACGACGAGCAGCCGTCGGTCCCGATGCCGAGCCGCACCCCCGCCGAGCGGAACTCGTCCCAGTGCAGGGCGCCGCTGGCGAGCTTCTGGTTGGAGCCGGCGCAGTGCGCGACGGCGCCGCCGGCGCCCACGAGCAGCTCGAGGTCGTCGCCGGTCAGGTGCACCCCGTGGCCGGCGACGAACGGCATCCGGCCGTCGAGCCAGCCCGCCCCGGCGAGGATCTCGGTGGGGGTCGCGTCGTACCGGGCGCGGATGTCGGCGTTCTCGGCGGCGTTCTCGGAGACGTGGGTCGTGAGCAGCGGGCCGCGCGGCGCGGCCCCGGGCCCGTCCGCGACCTCACGCAGGACGTCGACGACCTCGGCCAGGTGCTCGGGCGAGCAGGTGTACGTCGCGTGCGGCATCGCCGGCACCGGCACGTAGGGGCCGCCGATGTCGTCGAGGCCGGCCCGCCACCGACGGAGGAGGTCGATGCGCTGCTGCCACTCCAGCCCGTCGGGGCCGGGGCCGTCCATGAAGACGGGGCCGATGATGTGCCGGCTGCCGGCCGCCACCGCGCCCCGGTGGGCGGCCTCGTGGTGGAAGTACATGTCGAGCTGGGTCGTGCACCCGCCGAGCAGGGACTCCAGGGCACCGAGGGTGGCGCCGAGCTCGACGGTGTCGGGGTCCATGACCGCGCCCTCGGCGGCCCACACCCGGGTGAGGAAGCCCTGGAGGTCGACGTCCTCGGCGAGCCCGCGCAGCAGGGTCATCGGCAGGTGGGTGTGCAGGTTGACCAGACCAGGCATGAGCAGCCGGCCCCGCGCGTCGAGCACCTCGTCGCCGTCGACCGGGTCGGCCGCGGCGTCGCGCAGCTCGGTGATCGTGCCGTCCTCGACGACGACGGTCGTGTCGTGCAGCACCGTGTCGGCGTCGTCGACGGTGACGACGTAGGCGGCGTGCTCGATGACGACGCGGCTCATGGGGCCTCCTCTTCCTCGGCGAAGGTGGCGCGGGTGTGGACGAGCTCGTCGAGCACCGCGAGCACCGCGTGCCGGCTGCGCCCGAGGACGGCCTCGATCTCGTCCATCGTGATCGGCTCGTCGGAGTCGCCCACGCCCGTGGCCGGGTTGACGACGAGCGAGACGGCGGCGTAGCGGAGCCCGGCCTCGCGGGCGAGGGTGACCTCGGGGACGCCGGTCATCCCGGCGACGGTGGCCCCGGCGAGGCGAGCGAGCCGGATCTCGGCGGCGGTCTCGAAGCGGGGGCCCTCGAAGGCCGCGTAGACGCCCCCGTCGTGCATCGGCTGACCCACCGACCCCGCCGCCTCGAGGATCTCGGTGCGCAGCTCGGGGGTGTACGGCGTCCCGACGTCGATGTGGACGACGCCCTCGGGCCCGGAGCCGTCGAAGAAGGTCAGCGGCCGCTGCCGGGTGAGGTCGAGGAAGTCGTCGAGGCAGACGAGGTCGCCGGGCGCCAGGTCGGGGTCGATGCTGCCGGTGACGTTGACGGCGACGACGTCGACGCACCCGAGGTCGGCGAGCGCGCGGATGTTCGCGCGGTAGTTGACCAGGTGCGGGGGGACGGAGTGGCCGGCGCCGTGCCGGGTGAGGAAGACGACGGGCAGGCCGTGCCAGGTACCGCGGGTGACGCGGGCCTGGCCCCAGACGGTGTCGACGGTCTCCTCGACCCGGTCCTGCAACGCCTCGAGGTCGTAGAAGCCGGTACCGGCCACGACGGCGAGGGGAGGGCGGGTCATGCCCGCCAACGCTACCGGGCACAGGGTGGAGCGGCGACGCGGACCGCGACGTCGCGGTGGCAGGATCGGACCCATGGGTGAGGTGGCGCTGTCGGCGACCGGTCCGGTGTCGCTCGCGGCCGGCCGCGAGATGGCGCTGGCCGGGGGCAACGCCGTCGACGTCGCCATCACCGCGGCGATGACGGCGATGGCGACCGAGCCGGGCATCGTCTCGCTCGGCGGGGGCGCGTACGTGTCGGTGTGGCCGGCGGGCCAGGAGCCGGTCGTCGTCGACGGCAACGTCGAGATGCCCGGGCGGGGGCTGGCCCGCGAGGCGTTCGGGCAGGGGGTCCGCGAGGTCTTCACCGAGTACGGCGGCGGAGTGACGATGTTCGCCGGGCCCGGCTCGGTCGCCACTCCGGGGGCCGCGCTCGCGGGGGCCGAGGCGGTGCGGCGGTTCGGGGTCGCGCCATGGGCGGACGTGTGCGCGCCCGCGGCCCTGGCGTGCCGCCACGGGTACCCCGTCGGGGGAGCGGCCGCCCGGTACCTCGGGTTCGTCGCCGACCGGCTGTTCGGCACCGACCCCGAGGCGCACGCCGTCGTCACCCGACCCGACGGCTCGCCGCTCGGGGCCGGTGAGACCGCCACGAACGGACCGCTCGCGGACCTGCTCGACCTCGTCGGGCGCGAGGGGGCGGCCGTGCTCACGACGGGGGAGGTCGGGCGGGCGATGGTCGCCGACCTGGCCGCTCGCGGCGGGCTCGTCACGCTGGCCGACGTCGAGGCGTACGTGCCCGTCGTGCGCGACCCGGTGCGCCGGCGCATCGGCGCGTGGGACCTCGCGTTCAACCCGCCCCCGTCGGTGGGTGGCCCGATGCTCGCGGTGATGCTGGCCGAGCTGGCCCGACGCGGCTACTACGACTGGGCGGACGTCATCACGGTCCAGGAGGCGGTGCTGCGCTATCGGCTCGAGGTGCACGACGTCGCCACCGACCTCGACGCCGCCGGGCACGCGCTGCTCGCGTCGGTCGACCGGCAGGGGCTGGCGGGACTGCCGACGTCGGCGTCCACGGCGCACGTGTCGGCGGTGGACTCCGACGGGCTGGCCTGCGCGGTGACCATGTCGGCCGGCTACGGCGCGGGGGTCACCGTGCCGGGCACCGGGATGCTCCTGAACAACGCCCTCGGCGAGCCCGAGCTCAACCGGCTGGGGCTGCACTCGCTGGTCCCGGGCACCCGGCTCGCGTCGAACATGGCTCCGACGACGGGGCGCACCGACGACGGTCGGGTCCTCGCCGTCGGCTCGCCGGGGGCCGACCGGATCACGACGGCGCTGATGCAGGTGCTCGGCCAGGGGTGCCTGCACGGGGCGGACCTGCGGACGGCCATCGAGGCGCCCCGCGTCCACATCCGTTTCGACGCCGACCGCGCTGCGGTCGTCGAGCACGAGTCGGACGACGGGATCGCCGCGACGGTCCGGTCGTCCGGGTACCCCGGGCACGACCACGGCCCCCTGTCGATGTACTTCGGCGGGGTCGGGGCCGCGTTCCGGCACGAGGACGGGCGCCTGCTCGCCGCCGGCGACCCCCGCCGCGAGGCCGCCGTCGCGGTCGTCCCCTGACCGACCCCCGGGTCCTTCCCCGACTTTTCATGCTGAGGTCCGGTCCAGAACCCCGGTTTGCGGCGTGTCGGCGGACGCCAGCATGAAAAGTCGGGGTCGTCAGCGGGTGGCGCCGGTGACCATCCAGCGGTCGGTGCGCACCCGCAGCCACATCAACGTGCCGCGCACCGCCATGAACACCGTGAACGCCACCCACAGCCACGTCACCGCGTCGGCCTGGCCCTTGGCGGTCCCGCCCTGCAACAGCCAGTCCCCGGCGAGGTGCAGCCCGAGCGCGATCGGCAGGTAGAACACCAGCGTCACCGCCATCGCCCGCGCGAGCCACGCGCCGTCCCCCGCGCCGATGAGGACGCCGTCGATGACGAACACGAACCCCGAGAGCGGCTGACCGATGGCGACGACGAGCAACCCCGCCGCGATCGCCGACTGCACCGCCGCGTCCGGGGTGAAGAACGGCCCGAGGAAGGGCCGCACGAGCAGCACGACGAGCCCGAGCACGATCCCGGACAGCACGCCCCACCGCACCATGAGGCTCGTCGCGGCACGGGTCGTCGGTAGGTCCCCGGCACCCAGGGCGCGCCCGGTGATGGCCTGCGCGGCGATCGCGATGGCGTCGAGCGCGAAGGTGAGGAACGACCAGATGGTCGCGGTCACCTGGTACGACGCGAGCGGCACGTCACCGAGACCGGCGGCGACCCACGTCGTGAGGACGAGCACGCCGCGCAGGGCGAGGGTGCGCACGAGCAGCGGCACCCCGCCGCGCGCGGCGGACAGCACCCGGCCCGGATGTGCCCGCAGCGGCACCTCGGTCCGCCCGGCCTCGCGGACGAGGACGGTGACGAGCGCCGCCGCCATCCCGGTCTGCGCGATGACGGTGCCCCACGCGGAGCCGGCGATGCCCCACCCCAGGCCGTGGACGAACCACACGCTGAGCCCGGCGTTGGCGCTGAACCCGGCGACCGCCGCGACGAGCGGGGTCCGGGTGTCCTGCAGGCCGCGAAGCACACCGGTGGTGGCGAGGACGACGAGCATCGCGGGGATGCCGTAGGCCGAGATCCGCAGGTACGTCGTGGCCTGGTCGAGTGCCTCCGGCGAGGCGCCGAACAGTCCCGCGAGCGGTCTCGCGGCCGTGGCGACGACGGCGGTGGTGCCGACCCCGAGGGCCACGGCCAGCCACGTCCCGTCGATGCCCGCGGCCACCGCGCCGGCCCGCGAGCCGGCGCCGAGCTGGCGGGCCACGACCGACGTGGTCCCGTAGGCGAGGAAGACGAAGACGTTGGCGGCGGTGAGGAGGACGGCGCTCGCGACCCCGAGCCCGGCCAGGGGGGCGACCCCGAGGCGGCCGACGATCGCCGAGTCGACGAGCAGGAACAGCGGCTCCGCGACGAGCGCGAGGAACGCCGGGAGGGCCAGCCGCAGCACCTCGCGGTGCTGGCTCACCGACGGCTGCTGGCCCACGCGAGCACTCTCGCACGGCACCGGGCCCGACGACGCGTGCGCCCGCCGCCCGGGCCCGTGTCGCACCGGGGCCGGTGCTCACAGGTGCTTGAGCGCCTCGCGGCGGGACAACCCGGACAGCCGGTCCTCACGGGCGGCGACCCAGGCCGAGACCCACTCGGGGTCGGTGCGCGCGTACTGCCGCAGCGCCCACCCGACGGCCTTGCGGACGAAGAACTCACGGCCGTGCAGCGAGCCTTCGAGGTTGGCGTCGAGGACGTCGGAGAGCAGCGCCGTGTCGGTGTCGGCGCGATGCCCCAGCTGCGCGATGATCGCCGCGCGCCGCACCCAGAGGTCGTCGTCGACGGCCCACGCGCGGATGACGGGCGTCACGTCGTCCGGGAACGCGCGCAGGATCGGGCCGACGAGCCGGGGTGCGACGGCGTCGACGAGGTCCCACCACGCTCCGGTCTCGATGAGGTGCCGGTACAGGGGCAGCGCGTCGGGGTCCTGCCACGGCCGGGCGGCCCGATGCCCGGCCACCGCGATGGCGGCGTAGCGCTCGTCGCGCACGTCGGGGTCCTCCCACAGCGCCCGCACCGTGCGCTCCCACTCGGCACGGTCGGCCGGGGCGAGCCCGGGGTCGGCGAGCAGCGGCCGCAGCAGCGCCCGGAACTCGGGCATGGCGAGACCGCGGAACGGCAGCGCCGACTTCATGTACTGCTGGTAGGCGACCGCCCGGTCGGGGTCACCGACGTCGGTCAGCACGGCCCGCATCGCGGCCGCCAGCGGCGGGTCGGAGCGTGGGGTGCGCGTGGTCATCGGGTCAGGTGCGGGTCAGGCGAGGCCGAGCGCGCGCGCCTCCTCCCACAGCTCCTCGCGGACCCGGGGGTGGGCGGCGTCGCGGATGAGGTGCCGGCACTGGGCGCGCTGGTCGTAGCCGAACAGCTCCGCGACGCCCTGCTCGGTGACGACGGCGGTCTGCTGCACGCTCGTCACCGGCTCGTCGAGCAGCGGCACGACGGTCGAGACGTCGGCCTTGGGGTGCCACGAGCGCAGCGCGATGAACGACTGCCCGCCCGGGGAGTGCAGGGCCCCGACGACGAAGTCGGTCTGGCCGCCGAACCCCGAGTGGATCCGGGCGTCGATGCGGGACGCGTTCGCCTGGCCGAACAGGTCGACCTCGAGCGCGGTGTTGACGGAGGTCATCATGCGCTGCCGGGCGATGAGGCCGGGGTCGTTCGTCGTCTCCGTGCGCGTCATCCGGACCCGGGGGTTGCCGTCCACCCAGGCGTAGAGGTCGGCGGAGCCGAACAGGAAGGAGGTGGTCAGCGGATGGTCGGGGTCCAGGGCGCCGGCGCGCTCGAGCGCGACGACGCCGTCGGAGAACATCTCGGTCCACAGGCGCAGCCCGCGTCGGTCGCGCAGCGCGGCGATGGTGGCGTCCGGGATGCCACCGATCCCGGCCTGCAAGGTCGCGCCGTCCGCGACCCGCGCCGCGACCCGCTCGCCGATGAGCCGGCTGTCGTCGCCCGGGGTCGGCGGCTCGTGGACGGGAAGCGGGCCGGACACCTCCACGGCCAGGTCGACCGCACTCACGTCGACGAGCGCGTCCCCGCCGGTGAACGGCATCCGGTCGTTGATGACGGCGACGACGAGCCCGGAGCGGGCCCGGCACGCGTCGATGGCGGCCGGCAGCACGTTGACCTCGATGCCGAGGGAGAGCATCCCGTCCTGGGGCGGGGCGCAGTGGACGACGACGACGTCCGGCGGCAGCGGCCCCGCGTACAGGATGGGCACGAGGGAGAGCCGACTCGGCACGTACGACAGGCCGCCATGCCGCCGCATCCCCGCCCCGACGAAGGTGGTCTCGGCGACGACCCCCGGCCGGTCCGGGATGCCCGGCGGGGCGTTGAGGGCGTGGATGACGTACTCGGCCCGGGACTCGTCCAGGACCCGCACGGCCTCCCACGGCACCGCCGAGTTGCCCGAGACGACGACCCGCGGTGTGCCGGGGAGGGCGGCGAGCCGGCGACCCAGCTGCTCCAGAGTCACGATGCGCATGACTCGATCGTGCACCCTCGAGGCCCCTGCTCGTCAGAGGGCGCTCACCCGCGCGGCGGCCTACCGTGGTTGACATGTGCCGCAACATCCGCCAGCTCCACAACTTCGAGCCCCCCGCGACGACAGACGAGGTGCGCGCCGCAGCACTCCAGTACGTCCGCAAGGTCAGCGGGTCGACCCGTCCGTCGCAGGCGAACTCGGAGGCCTTCGACCGCGCCGTCGAGGAGGTCGCACAGGCGACCGCGCGCCTCCTGGACCACCTCGTGACAACGGCCCCGCCGAAGGACCGCGAGGCCGAGGCGGCCAAGGCCCGGGCACGCTCCGCGGAGCGCTACGGCCGCGCCGGCTGAGGACCAGCGAGGCCCTGCCGGAGGGGGTCGCCGAGGGTCGCATCCCCGTCCGATCGGCCGATCCGGCCTGTGGACGGCAACACGCCCGGTTCTTTTTCGCGTACACATGCGGTGGACGGCATCTTCGCAGGTCAGAGACCTGGAATGACGCGCTGGCCCGAGCGGTCCACAGGGTTCTCCACCGTCGGTGCACAACGTTGCCGGGCGTTTTCCCCAGGTTGTCCACACGACATCCCCAGCCGTTCGGACGATGGCGCCGCCCCGGGCTTGGACCCACCGCCCCGCCGGTCCTACGGTGACTCGGCGGACCCGGTCCGGCCAGTTGTCAGAGCGTCGTGGTGTGCTGAAGCCACGGTCGGTCGGGCCGGTCCGCGCAGATGTCGGTCGCGGCTCGCACGGAGCCATCGAGAGGGGTTGGACGCGTGTCCATCGCGGAGCTGAGCACGGCCTTCTCGGGATCCTCGGACCGGCACGACGAGCGTGTCCCGCCGCAGGACCTGGGCGCCGAGCAGTCGGTGCTGGGCTCGATGCTCCTCAACAAGGACGCCATCGCCGACTGCCTCGAGGAGTGCAAGGCCCACGACTTCTACCGGCCGGCACACGAGGCGATCTTCGACGCGATCCTCGACCTCTTCGGCCGCGGCGAGCCGGCCGACGCCATCACCGTCGCCGACGAGCTGTCCAAGCGCGGCGACCTCGCCCGGGTCGGCGGGCAGGCCTACCTCCACCAGCTCATCCAGTCGGTCCCCACCGCAGCCAACGCCGGGTTCTACGCCGAGATCGTCCACGAGCGGGCCGTGCTCCGGCGGCTCGTCGAGGCCGGCACCCGCATCGTCCAGATGGGGTACGCCCAGGGCGAGGGCGACATCGCCGACATCGTCAACCGCGCCCAGGCCGAGGTGTACGGGGTCGCCGAGCAGCGCGGCGGCGAGGACTACCACGTCCTCGGCGAGCTGCTCAACGAGACGATGGAGGAGATCGAGGCCGCCTCCGGGCGCACCGACGACCTCATCGGGGTCCCCACCGGGTTCATCGAGCTCGACGAGCTGACCCACGGCCTCCACCCGGGCCAGATGATCGTCGTCGCGGCGCGCCCGGCGGTCGGCAAGTCCACCCTGGGGATCGACATCGTCCGGGCGGCTGCGATCAAGCACAACATGGCGGCGGCGGTGTTCTCGCTCGAGATGAGCCGCACCGAGATCACGATGCGCATCCTCTCGGCCGAGGCGACCATCCAGCTCCAGGACCTGCGCCGCGGCCTGAAGAACCAGGACCAGTGGACCAAGCTCGCCCGGATCATGGGCAAGATCTCCAGCGCGCCGCTGTTCATCGACGACAGCCCGAACATGTCGCTCATGGAGATCCGGGCCAAGGCGCGCCGGCTCAAGCAGCAGCACAACCTCAAGCTCGTCGTCATCGACTACCTGCAGCTGATGACCAGCGGCAAGAAGGTCGAGTCGCGCCAGCAGGAGGTCTCGGAGTTCTCCCGGGCGCTGAAGCTGCTCGCCAAGGAGCTCGAGGTGCCGGTCATCGCGATCAGCCAGCTGAACCGTGGCCCCGAGCAGCGCACCGACAAGCGCCCGCAGATGAGCGACCTGCGCGAGTCCGGCTCCATCGAGCAGGACGCCGACCTCGTCATCCTCCTGCACCGCGACCGCGGCGACGTCGAGCGCGAGGGCGAGGCCGACGTCATCGTCGCCAAGCACCGAAACGGCCCCACCAAGGACATCGTCCTGGCCTTCCAGGGCCACTACTCCCGCTTCAACAACATGGCCAAGGACGGCGGCTTCTGACGTCTCGGTGTATCACGAGGAGGTCCAGATGTCCGTCGGTCATCTCCAAGGCCACCTCGTCACGGCGAACCCGCCACAGGCGAACTTCCACGGCGCTGTGTGCAACCGTTGCTTCGTAGAGATGCTCGGGAATCCGAGGGCTACCTCGTCTCGGCCAGCCTCGAGGAGGTACAACCCGCCGATCGTGGCCCTCTGATCGGCGAATGAAACTTCGTGACCAGCACGCCGCCGGCTCCATCGGAATGAAGCGTGGTCGCACGCCGCACAGGGTCCAGCTCGCAGGTGTAGAGGATTGCTCGTCCTGCATCGGCCGCCAGCGTGCGGTGGCCTGCTGTCTGCGCCTCCTGCTCGTTGTCCGGCATCGCTTCCCATTGATCCTCGACCCCGTAGATCAAGATCAGGTAAGTAGCCATCAGGTCGCTGCCTCGCTCTTCTCCGGCTTGCGTAGTGGTGATCCCCGTCGACGAAAGGCGGGGGCGTGGACGTCGGCAGACATGAGTCACGGTGCCTCGATGACCCCGCCGCTGTGCACGGGTCGGACCTCGATGCCGCCTGCTGAGAGCAGTGCTGGGTCCTTGCGTGCCAGGTGCAGCGCTTCATCGATGTCCGAGGCTTCGAGGACGTAGAACCCGGCGCTGAGATGGCCACCAGACCGGTACGCCCCGTCGCTGGACCCGTCAGCCCGCCTAGGCGTGCGTCCTCGCGCGGGGTGAGTGCGGACGGCGATGATCATGCGGCCGGCTGCGAGCGACTCGAACTAAACGACGGCTTCATTACCTGCTTCGTCTCAGTGGCCACCGACCCGGGAGTCTCCGCGTGGATCAGGACGGCGAATCGCAGCATTGGGGGCTACACCTCGGTGTCACATCGGCGCCCCGCATGTCAGTCGTGGTCCCACGGAAGCTTGAACATCGGGAAGAAGCCGATTCCGCCGACGGGTGCGTGGGGATGCCCCGCCCGATCGACGAGTGGCCAGCATCGACCCTGCCGCCGGCAACGAGGTCGTAACCGGCAAACCACTCCTTGAACTCGGGGAACGGGCCATCCGTGATCACCCTCGACCGTTCCCGAACGACGACCGGGCCTCTTCGAGAGCCCGGCGACGGGGCCCCCACCCTGCGGCGTCCGGCCGAGCTGCCCTCGGCAGCCCACGTCCCAGCATCCGCAGGTCTTCTTCGCGGCTCAGGTCAGCCCTATCTCTTCGCTCATGTGGAGCGCGAGGTACTGGTTCGTCATGGTGTCACTCCAATCTTGGTGGCTCCCGTGGGTCCGGGATCGATTGACGTCGCAAGCTGGCCGCGACGACGGGTGAGGTGGGCGATCTCAGCTGTGTTGGTCGCCAAGGTGATGGCCCGGTCGTAGGCTTCGCGCGCTTCGGAGAAGCGATTGGCCTCCCGCAGCAGTTCGGCGCGCGTGGCGTGAAAGGATGATAGGCAGCGAGAGGTCCACACCGGTCCGACGGGCGAGCGCTACCTCGGCGTCGTCTTCTGAGCGATCACCACCGCCGTGTTCAGGGCGGCCGGCCCGAACAACGAGATCGACGTCATTGAGAACTCCGGAGTCAAGGCGCTCGCGAACGGATGCAATGGCAGCCCCACGATGCCGACGAACATCGCGGGCTACTACGGCCTCAACCACACGTACTACTCGTCGTACACCCCGAAGACCGGGTACAAGCACTGCCTCACGCAGGGCGCCTCGACGCCCTTGCAGGACGACCAGTTCCACACGTTCCACGTCGAGTGGACCCCTGGCCAGCCGATGCGGTTCTACGCCGACGGTGCCCTCTCGGCGACATTCCGAGGCCTGAAGTTCGACTATCGAACCCCGCTGACCGCGATTGACCCATCGAAGTGTCATCGACAAGGAAGACGCGGCCAACCTCGGCGACCGTCAGACCGCCGACTATCCGGAGAGTCAAAGCGACCCTGGACTCCATCGTCAACGTGGGTGGAAGAAGGTGAACACTACCGCCCCCGCGTCCGCCGGCGTCCCCTGTCGTGCGGACAACGACTACTGCGCCGGAGTGCTTCTTGGTGCTTGTCACGGCGGAGCCCCTCGCGCCGGAGTCTGTCGATGGCCTTTCGGTGCGCGGTGGTGGTGATCCACGCGCCGGATTCGCCGGTAGATCGTCGTCCCGCCACCGGTGGCGGCCGTGGCGAAAGCCTCGGCTGCTGTCTCCTCCGCGATGTCGAGTCGCCGTAGCGGCGGCCCAGTTCGGCGTGGCCCCGGGTACACTCAGTCCGGTAGCCGAACTCCAAGGCCCCGGCCACCCGCACACCAACGCTACGTCTTTACCGGATCTTCTACTACCGGTCACAACTAACTCCGCACGTAGGACTGGGCGCAGAACAAGAACGTCGCCACCCAGGGCGGGAATCTCTGGGACCACGCCTCCAGTGGCACGCTGCCCTACGGAATCGCTTTCAGGACGTAGGACCGGCAGCGGCGACTTCGACCCGATCTTCTACATGAATTCCCACCTATCCCGACGTGCTTCTCCGCTGCGCTTATGGCTGGAACAACTACCAGTAGGGCCTGCTCCCACGAGCCGGGGCGTGCCCAGCGATCACCCGGCGGCCCGCGCAGCGGTTTCGCAGTGGTTTGCCAGGGGGGCCCGGGACGGTCTGTGTGTGCAGGTCGATACGTGCACGACATGCCCAGCCAAGCGAGCGGGGATGCGACGGGCATGAGCGCTGTCTCAAGTCCTCGACCCCGCTCACGAACAGACGTGGGAGAACTGTCATGACAGATCATCAGGAGCGATCGAACACGCCATCGACGTCATTCACGGTGGGGCCGCAACGGGCGCCGGGCTCGTCGTCGCCGCATCGCCGCAGCGCCGGCAGCCCAGGCTGCCTCGTACGTGCGCCCGTGAAGATCGCGAGCCGCACCAGATGACGACGTGCTGGAGGCAGCCCGGCAACTGGCAGATCGGGTACCACACCGGCGTCGACGTCGGATGCCCCACCGGCCCTCCGGTCTACGCGCCATCGGAGCGACTTCGCCCCGGCCGGGTAACTGGGGTTCCGCCTACGGCCCGATGATCCTGATCAACGACAACGTGGACGGCTCGGACTGGGGCTACTGCCACCTATCGCGGCGGGTCATGAGCGACGGCCAGCGGGTCGCCACCAACCAGCTGATCGGGTACTCGGGCAACACCGGGAACACCAGCGGGCCGCACCTGCACCTGGAGCGTCGCCCCCGGTACGGCGGCTACGGCTCCGACCGCAATCCCAACCTGTGGCCCTGACCTGGACGTGATCCCCGGCCACGCCGGTCGAGGGCGCGCAAGCGGGCGATCTGACCCGTGACGCGTGAGGACCTCCGGACGGGGTGGATCGTCGTCGACGTCCCACCCCGTCCGGAGGTCCTCGTGTCCGAGCCTGCGTCGGGGCGCGACTCAGGTGTAGAAGGTCTCCTTCTTCGAGAACAGCCAGTTGCCCGAAGGGCTCTCCCACCGCAGCTGCATGTCGTACAGCGCGTCCTCCCGGATGCTCAGGTTGCCGGTGCAGTACCAGCCGGCCCCACCCGAGTTCGACGCGGAGCGGATGGCACGGTCGGGCTCCGACAGCCCGTAGTGGGAGGCGATCCCCACCTGTCCCCACGCCCCGGACCCGCCGAAGACCTTGACACACAGGTTGTCGTGGGAGTCGTCCCACGTGGCCTTGACCACGACGGTGCCGTCGGCCTTCTTGAGCACCATGGTCTTGTCGTTGGCGGAGGCCGCGCCACTGCTGCCGACGACGAGCAAGGCCGCGCGGCGGTGCCGGCGACGGCGCGGACGATCGAACGATCTCTCATGTTTTCCCCCTCAGGAACGGCCGACCTCCCTGGCCGGCCGCGCTCCAGGCTCACACAGCTCGGCGCCGACGACAACCGCAGCGCGGGTTGGTCCCTCTTCGGGCCTGGTCTAGACGCTGGCGACCCACTCGCCGTAGAAGAGGCTGAGGCCGGCCAGGACGCAGATCCCGGCGATGATCCAGAAGCGCGTGACGATGGTGACCTCGGCCCAGCCGACGAGCTCGAAGTGGTGGTGGACGGGCGCGATCCGGAAGACGCGCTTCCCGGTGAGCCGGAAGCTGACGACCTGGATGATCACGGAGAGGGTGATGAGGACGAACAGCCCGCCGAGGATCCCCAGGAGCAGCTCGGTCCGGGTGAGGATGGCCAGGCCGGCCAGGGCCGCGCCCAGCGCCAGGGACCCCGTGTCGCCCATGATGATGCTGGCCGGGGAGGCGTTCCACCACAGGAACCCGAAGCAGGCGCCGGCGACGGCAGCCGCGACGACGGCGAGGTCGAGAGCGCCCGAGATCGGGTAGCAGCTGGGCCCGGGTGCCACGGCGCAGCCCTGGTTGTGCTGCCAGAGGCCGATCATCGTGTACGCCCCGAAGACCATGACGGAGGCGCCGGTCGCCAGCCCGTCGAGACCGTCGGTGATGTTGACCCCGTTCGAGGCCCCGGTGATGAGCAGGTTGGCCCAGAGGAGGAACAGCACCGCGCCGAAGACGGGGCCGGCGACGGCGAGGTCCAGGTTCGTGTCCCGCACGAAGGAGATCGCGGTCGAGGCCGGTGCGCGGCCGTCGCCGCCTGTCGTCCACAGGGCCAGCGCGGCGAACACGACGGTCACCACCGTCTGCCCCGCGAGCTTCTGTCGGGACGTCAGGCCGAGGCTGCGTTCGTTGCGGATCTTCGTGTAGTCGTCGAGGAAGCCCACCAGCCCGAGCCCGACGAGCAGGAAGAGGACCAGCAGGGCGCTGACGGAGACCCGGCTGCTGGTGACCCCCGCCAGGCCGTCGGTGTCCACGGCACGGAGGATGACGTGGGAGCCCAGGTAGCCGGTCAGTGTCGCGCCGATGATGACGGCTCCGCCCATGGTCGGCTTGCCGCGCTTGACGTGGTGCAGGGTGAGGTCGTCGTGGATCGGCTGGCCGTAGCCGCGGCCGACCAGGAACCGGATGAACAGCGGCGTCCCGAGCAGCGCCACGACCATGGCGATACCGCCGGCGAGCATCACGTTGAGCATCGACTCTCCTTGGCCACGACGTTCAGGGGGCACGGTGCAGGACCGCACCCGGAGGCAGTCCGCACGGGTCGGTCCTGGCCCGGCGCCCCCGCAGACCCATGCCCCCGTGCGGGGCCGACGTGGGCTCCGCACCGACCATGCAGGCTAGTCGGCTCGGCCGGTCCCGACCGGGCGGGCGCGCCGCAGGACCGGATGCTCAGTGCCGCCGGGCGCGGAACGCGGCCGCCTTGGTGCGGTTCTGGCACGCCGTCGAGCAGAACCGGCGGGTGGAGTTCTTCGTGACGTCCACGTAGACGCGGTCGCAGCGGTCGGCGGCGCACACCCCGAGGCGGCCGGCGAGGTTGCTGCCGACAGCCAGGGCGAGCCCGGTGGCACAGCCGGCCGCCCAGCCGGTGGCCAGGTCGTCCGTCGTGCCGTGGAAGTGGACGTGCCAGCCCCCGTCGGGGAGCGGGTCCAGCTGGGGGCGAGCGCCCGTCGCCGCCATGACGTCGTTGAGCACGGAGACGGCGTCTGCGACACGACCGTCGGCCGCGGCGTCGAACACCTCGCGCAGCCGGAGCGCCGTCCCGGCCAGGGCGTCCGCGTGCGCCGCGGTCACCGTCGGCGTCCGCCGTCCCTGGCCGCCGAGCGCGTCCGCGATGGCGCTCCGCAAGGCGTCCCCTGTCGGGGTGCTCAGCGGGTGGCCGCCCGCGTCGCCGGGGGACGTCGCGTTGACGAGCCGCGCGGCCACGTCGACGAGCGCGAGGACGTGACTGTCGAAGCCACCTTGACCAGTCACGCATTCCTCCGTAGTCTCGACCCGAGGTAACTGTCGATATCGACTTTACCAGTGATGCTGACGAGAGGTTCGAGATGACGACCGGGACTCGTGTCTCCCGCTCCTACCGGGACCTGCCCGCCACGGTGTGGGCGCTGGTGCTCGCGCGGGCGGCGAACCGGCTCGGGGCGTTCACGCTGCCCTTCCTCGCGGTGACGCTGGTGCAGGAGTTCGGCGCGACCGTCGCCGAGGCCGGCTACCTGTTCGCGGCGTTCGGCCTGGCGACGATCCCCTCGCGGCTGTTCGGTGGACGCCTCGCCGACCGCCTGGGCGCGAAGGCCACCATCGCGGGCGGTCTCGGAGCCACGGCGGCCGCCCAGCTCCTCGTCGCCGGTGCCCCGACCCTCGGGGTGGCGGCGGTCGCGGTCGTGCTGCTCGGTCTCGCCTTCGAGATCTACGAGCCCCCCAGCCAGGCCCTCATCGCCGACAGCACCCCACCCGCCCAGCACACCCAGGCCTACGGGCTGCTCGCCGCGGCGATGGCAGCGGCCGGGATGGGTGCCGGACTGCTGGCCGCGCTCGTCGCCGGCTGGGACCTGCGGATGCTCTTCGTCCTGGACGCGGCCACCTGCCTGGCGTGCGCCGCGACCGTCGCGCTCCTGCTCCCGCGCCGCGACCGGTCCACGGGACCCGCTGGCAGTGGTTCAGCCCCGGTGCGCCCGTGGTCCGACGCCGGGCTCCTCGCGCTCCTCGCGGCCGGGACGGTGTTCGCCGTGATCTATCTCCAGATCACCATCGCGCTCCCGCTCACGCTCACCGCGCGGGGACTGCCCCCGGCGGCCATCGGCATCCTGCTCACGACGTCCGCCGCCACGATCATCGCCGCCCAGCCCGTCCTCAACCGCGTCCGCGCCCTCGCCCGCGCCGACCACCACACCGCGATGGCCGCCGGATACGTGCTCGTGGCCGCGGGCTTGTTCCTCTACGCCCGCGCCGACACCCTGCCCGCCTTCACGGTCACGACCGTCCTGTGGAGCCTCGGGGACGCGGTGCTCCTCGGCCGGGCCTACGCGCTCGTCGCCGCCGTCGCACCGCCCGAGGCGCGGGGCCGGTACCTGGCGGTCTACGGACTCAGCTGGGGCCTGGCCGCCGTCGCCGCTCCGCTCGCGGGCACCCAGCTGCTGTCCCGATGGGGACCCGGCGTCACCTGGACCACCCTGGCCGCTGCGAGCCTCGCCCTCGCGTTCGCCCAACCGGCCCTCAGGTCCCACCTCGGGCGGACCGGCGCCCGGCGCCGCGAGACCCCGGCGAGCGGAAACCCGCTGGCGTAGCGAGCTGCTCGCGACCACAGTGGAGCGATGACGACCAGCGACCTCTGGGACGACGCGAGAGCAGCTCGCTACGACGAGGTGTCCGCGTCGATGTTCCGGCCCGAGGTCCTCGACCCGGTCGTCGACACCCTGGCCGACCTGGCCGGCGACGGACGGGCGCTCGAGCTGGCCATCGGGACCGGCCGGGTCGCGATCCCGCTCGCCGCCCGAGGCGTCGACGTCGCCGGCATCGAGCTGTCGCAGCCGATGGCCGAGCGCCTCCACGCCAAGAACCCCGACCTCCCCGTCGTCGTGGGCGACATGGCCGCGACCGTCGTGCCGGGCCGGTTCGCGCTCGTCTACCTCGTCTACAACACGATCGGCAACCTGCGGACCCAGGACGAGCAGGTCGCCTGCTTCGCGAACGCCGCCCGCCACCTCGCTCCCGGGGGTCGGTTCGTCATCGAGGTGGGCGTCCCGTCCCTGCGCCGCCTCCCGCCAGGCCAGAGCGCGGTGCCCTTCGACGTCTCCGCCGACCACGTGGGCCTCGACACCTACGACGTCGCGACCCAGGAGGCGGTGTCGCACCACTACACCCGCGAGGACGATGGCTCCTTCCGCTACCTGCCTCACCACTACCGCTACGTCTGGCCGGCCGAGCTCGACCTCATGGCCCGGCTCGCCGGGATGACGCTCGAGCGCCGCAGCGCCGACTGGCACGGCACTCCGTTCACGGGAGACAGCGCGGCCCACGTCTCGGTGTGGCGCGTCCCGGCCTGAAGCGGTCGATCAGCCAGCTCCCACGACGAATGCCGTCGGGCGCCTGGTGGGCTTGACTGGACCGATGCGCACGCCTGTGACCCTGCCGCCCTGGTCACGCGTCACCGCCTGGGTGACCTCGCCGGTGACCCAGACCGACGCCCTGCAAGTGGCCAAGTCCGTCGTGGCCGCCGTCCTCGCCTGGGTCGTGACCCGCGATGTCCTCGGCCTGGAGCAGGCGTTCCTCGCGCCCTGGGTCGCCCTGCTCACGGTCCACGCCACGGTGCGCCGCTCCGTCTGGCGCGGCGCCGAGACCGTGCTCGCCGTCAGCGTGGGCGTCGTCCTCGCACTCGCCGTCGTCCAGCTGCTCGGGACGGCGTCGTGGGCGCTGGCCCCCGCCCTGCTCGTCGGCCTGCTCCTCGCCCGACTCCCCTGGGTGCGAGACGAAGGCGTCACCATCGCGACGACGGCGCTGTTCGTCATCACGACGGGGTCCGAGACGTCGGACCAGGCAGCGCTCGCCACCCTTCCGGACCGGCTGCTGGCGACCGTGGTCGGCGTCGCCGTGGCCCTGCTCGTCAACGCGGTGGTCCTGCCGCCGCTCGATGACCGGAGCGCCCGCGAGCAGGTCGACGCGGTCGACCGCCGGCTCGGGCGGCTGCTCGTCGACATCGCCGACCAGCTCCGCCGACCGTGGGCGGACCAGGACGAGGACGACTGGATCGCCCGGACCCGTTCCATCGACGCCGACCTCGACCACGCCTGGTCGCTCGTGCGGCACTCGCAGGACAGCCGGGTCTGGAACCTCCGCGGCCGCCGGCATCCGGAGACCGCCCCCGACGCCTATCCCGCGGTGCTCGAGCGGCTCGAGGACGGGGTCTCGCAGGTGCGCAGCATCGCCCGGCACCTGCGGGGTGCCAGCCGGGACGCGACGGAGTGGGACGACACCTTCCGGGACCGCTACGTCGACCTGCTGGCCCGGGTCGGGCGCGGGGTCGCCGACCCGGACGCCGACGTGGCCGACGCGCGCGTGGACCTGCGCTCCCTCGTCGCCGACCTGTCCCGGTCCGACCTGCCGGCCCTGATGTGGCCGCTGTACGGCGCGCTCATCGCCGACCTCCAGGCCATCGTCGAGGTCGTCGACGACGTGGCCTCGGCCCGGCCGATCCGCCCCTGACGTCCCCGACCTGCAGCCCTGCGCGTCCGGCTCTACGGTGGTCCCCGGCGGCGGAGGGTCCGCCGCAGATCGAGGGGGAACATCATGAGATTCACGCGTGCCGCTGGAGCGGCCGTCCTGGTGCTGGCGCTGGGGATGGGGGTCGCTGCGTCGTCGCCGGCGCATGCCGCTGACTTCTGTGCGAGCAAGATCAGTGGGTCGTCTTACTACCAGCGCAACTTCTCGCACGGTGGGCAGGTCGTCGCGACCATCTGCGCGCCGACGTTCGACAAGGCCGGCAACGCCTACCTGTACGCCCGGGGTGGGTACGGCAGCGTCAAGAAGTACATGAAGCTCGTCATCCGCACCCGGAACGGCAACTCCGACACCACCGTCCAGGTCGACGGGCAGTACTCGTCCTACGTCTACCGGTACCGCGGTTCGGGAGCCCACGACTACCACGCCGTCATGTTCGACGGGAACGGCAACAAGATCGTCGACGGGTGGGCCCACGACTACGAGTGATCGTCGGACCCAGCACACGCAGAACGCCCGGGCCGATCGGCCCGGGCGTTCTGCGTGCGGCGGTGAGGTCAGCCCAGCGCGCCGGCGGCCGCCACGACGTCGACGAGGCCGTAGCCCTTGTCGAACGAGGTGGTGCCGAGCGGTCCGCTCTCATAGGGGGCGCCGTCGGTGTACTTGTGCGCCGTCCGCTTCAGCGCGGACTCGACCTGTGCCGGGGTCGCGTTCGGGTTCGCCTGGAACATCTGGGCGACGATGCCCGCGATGTGCGGGGCGGCCATCGAGGTGCCACTGATCGTGTTGAACGTCCCGAGGTCCAGCGGCCCGGGGCCGTTGCGGGGGTCCAGCCCGGTCATGCAGATCGGGAGGTACACGCGGCAGGCGGAGGTGATGTCCTCACCGGGCGCCGAGATGTCCGGGTAGGTCGACTGGTCGCCAGCCTTGCCGCGCGAGCTGTAGTCGGACACGGTGCCGTTGCGCGTCCCGGTGTCCTGGTCGTAGTACGACGCGACCGACAGGATCCCGCCGGTCGGGTCCTGGCCGGGCGGGTTCGACAGGCTCTCGGAGCCGTCGCCGCCGTCGTTGCCGTTGGCCCAGACCGAGACGACGCCCTCCTTGACGAGGGCACGCTGCAGCTTGACCGTCGCCGAGTTCGGGTCGAAGTCGCCGCCGCCGCTCGGGCCGTAGCTGTTGTTCGTCACCTTGATCGGCGGGCAGGTGCTGGCGGGGACGCCGGGGCCACAGGGGGCGGCGTGGTTCTCGAGCACCCAGTTGAGCGCGGCGTCCGCGCCGATGATGAAGAGGACCGCACCCGTCGAGACCGAGACGAGCTTGGCGCCGGGGGCCGCGCCCTGGAGCGTTCCGCCGTCGGTGAGCGTCGTCGGGTTACCGGCGACGATCCCGCTCACGTGGGTGCCGTGGCCCCCGCCGGAGAGCGTGTCGGTGTCGACCGACCCGGGGACGCGCTGCACGGTGCACACCGTCTCGGTCAGGGGCTCGCACACCGTCTTGAGGTTGGCCACGACGGCGCTGGAGCCGTCGGCCTCGCGGAAGTAGGGGTGGGTCGGGTCGACGCCGGAGTCGATGACGGCCACGCTCACCCCGGTGCCCGTCAGCGGCTTGCCGTCGGCCCCGGTGAGGGTCTGGGCCGCCTCGAGCCCGCGGGTGGCGGTGTTGGAGGTCTCCTGGAAGAACTCGATGGGGGCGTTGCCCTCGACGTAGGTGACCCCGTCCTGCGCGCGGACCTCCTGGATCTGCTGCGCGGTGCCGAGGGCGCCGACGACGCCGATCTTCTCGAACGCGAACTTGCGGGTCATCCCTGCCTCGGCGACGGCGTCCTCGGCGTCGGCCAGGGTGTCGCCGTGGACCATGACGAGCGCCTGGCCCGCCCCGGTGAGCGAGCCGAGGGTGCCCGAGAGGTGCGCGGAGACCGGGGCGAGGTCGGCGCCGGCGCTGGCGGTCAGGGGTGTCGTGAGCCCGGCGGCAGCCGCGAGGATCGCGGCGCCGACGGCGGTTGCGGGCTTGAGTCGCACGGTGGTGTTCCTCCGTCACCCCGTCGCGTGTGGTGCGTGAGTGGCCGGGTCGGTCGGTCCACGGGGTGTCTGGTCCGGGGACGATAGGCGGGCGGTCGGGCCCTACGGGGGTATCGGTTCACGCTGCGGCGGGGAATGTACGGAACTTTTACCCGTGGCCGACCAGCACCGGGGGCGAGCCTTACCCAGGGGCGACGTCGGGGCGTCCGTAGCGCCGGCTGGACAGTGGGACGAGTGGGCCCGACGGGTCCTGTGGTGCCAGCGATTCGCCAAGGGATGGTAAAGGCCCGGTCAAGCGGCTCGGATGCCATCGGCCGAATGGTCGATGGCCCCCCGGATCGTCAGCGGTGCCGCTCCACGCCCGGGGAAACTGGGAGGATGCAGGACGAACCGAAGGTGCAGCTGACGCGGGTGGAGCGTCGCCGGGCCATGTACCCGTCGCGCCGGCCGCAGACGTCCCACCCCAAGCGACCCGTGAAGACCCGTCCGGCCGCCGGGGGCTCGGTGACCAGCCGGCGCGCCCGGCGCACGAAGGTGGTGCAGAGCCGCCACCGCCGGCACCGGGTCCTGTGGATCTCCGCCCTCGCCGCCGTCGGCGTCGTCGCCACGAGCGGGGCCGCGCTCTCGCTGACGGGCCTTCGGGCCGCTGACGTTCCGGGGGCGGCGATGCGGGCCGTCGGCTGGTCCGCGGCCGCACCGCAGACCATCGACGGTGTCGACAGCATCACCGCCTCGCGCACCGTGGCCCCGCTGGCGCCCGTCGCGGCGCCGAAGCCGTCCAGCGCGCCCCCGCGCAGCGAGCCCAGCCCCACGAGCGCCCCCGCCACCCGGCCCACGGGCTCGAGCGTCCCGGCGACGTCCGGCGGGTCCAGCGGCACGGCCGCCCCGACGCCGGCAAGGACCAGCTCCGACGGTGCCACGTCGGGCGCGAAGCCCGCGCCCTCCGCCCCGACCACGACCACGACGAAGCCCAAGGCCAAGGACGAGGGCAAGACCGGCGACGGCCCGCCGTCGACGGCCACGACCTCCGACCTCTGCGTCGACTACCTCCAGGGCTCACTCGACAGGTCGTCGCTGGGGTACCGCAAGCTCGTGGCGTCGGCGAACGGCTCGGACCTCGACATGTGGTGCACGGATCGGGTCGGAGACCTCCAGAGCGTCCTCGCCGTCCCGGCCCTGTAGCCGGCAGGGCTCAGGCGGGCGGCAGCTCCATCCCGTCGCCGAACCGGAAGAGGGCCTCGGCCCCGAAGCCCGGGATGTCCTCGGGGTGGCGGCGCACGACCTCCATGGACCGGGGGAGGTCGAACGGGAGCCGTCCCCGCGGTGGGGTCAGCCCGGTCAGCGCATCGAGAAGGGCGACCGCACTGCTGCCGTACGTCGCCGTGATCCCGGCGCACACCGGCACGAGCGGGGTGAGGACGGCCGGCCGGTCGAGCGAGACGTCGAGGACCACCGGGCAGTGCGCCGCGATCCGCTCGATCCGGGTGACGAGCCCCGGCGGGAAGTCGAGGGACCCCTGGTGGAACCACGCCTCGAGGAAGAGGTCGTCACGGTGCTCGAAGGGCGCCGCCAGCCGCACGAGCGCCACCTCCGCCCCGTCGGGTGACGCGGCGGGTACGAGCCCGGCACCCGTCAGGGCGTCGTCGCCGACGCCCTCCGCATACACGCGCGTTCCGGGGCGCAGTGGAAGGACGGCGGCTTCACGCCCGCCGGGTACCTCGTTGCGCAGCACCGTGACCGACCGGGCCTGGGCCTCGTGGCCGGCTCGACGGAACTCCTCGCTGCCGAGCGTCGCGACCGCGGCGTCCTCGTCGACGAAGGGGTCGTCGAACAGGCCGAGCCGGAACTTCACGCGGAGCAGGCGACGGGCGGACTCGTCGATCCGCGCCTCCGTCACGCGTCCGCAGCGGACGAGGTCGAGGAGCAGGTCGACGCACTCCTCGCCGCCGAACTGGTCGGCCCCGGCCTCCAGGATCAGCTCCATCCGTCCGCTGGGGTCGAGGTGCTCGACACCCCAGGCGCGTGCCGGGAGCACCTGGTCGCCCACGTGATTGTCGTTGACGAGCTCCCAGTCGGTGAGGACGACCCCGTCGAACCCGAGCTTCTCGCGGAGCAGCCCGGTGACGACCTGCCGGTTGTAGCCGAAGCCGACCTGCTCGATGGGCTCGCCGTCGATCTCGAGCCCGACCGGCATCCCGTAGTACGGCATGATCGCCGCGGTCCCGGCGGCGATCGCCCGGGGGAACGGCGCGAGGTGGTCGGCGAACCGGCCTCCCGGGTAGACCTGTTCGCGCCCGTACGGGAAGTGGGCGTCCTCGCCGTCCTGCTGCGGGCCGCCGCCGGGGAAGTGCTTCGTCACGCACGAGACGGCGTCCGGGCCGAGGTCCGCCGAGCCCTGGAAGCCCTCGAGGTAGGCCACCCCGAGGTCCCCGGCGAGGGCCGGGTCCTGTCCGAAGGTCCCCGCCTGCCGGGCCCACCGAGGCTCGGTCGCGAGGTCCAGGGTCGGGTGCAGCGCTGCCCTGATGCCCACGGCGCGGTACTCGCGCCGGGCGATGTCCGCGAAGCGGCGGACGAGGTCCTCGTCGCGCAGCGCCGCGAGCCCGAGCGGCTCGGGCCACTGCGAGAACGACCCCGCCGCGAACGAGACCCCGGCGTTCTCGATGAAGGCGTGCCGCGGGTCGGTGCTGACCGTCACAGGGATGCCGTGGGGGGTGCGCTCGGCGACCCGCTGCAGCGCGTTGCTCCATCGTGCAGCCTGCCGGGCGTCCCGGAGCTCGTGGACGTTGAAGTGCGACAGGTGCTTGCGCAGCACGACGTCGCTCGTGGGCGACTTGCTGATCTTGCCCGGTGCCTCGAGCACCCCGCCGTCGGCGCCCGCCTCGATGACGGTGTGGAACATCAGGCCGACCTTCTCCTCGAGGGAGAGCCGCCCGAGGAGGTCCTCGACGCGCTCCTCGACCGGTCGTCGCGGATCCTCGTAGGGGTCCATGACGCCGTTGCCGTTGAGGTCGCGCCAGGCCGGGGTGTCCCCGGTCGCGGGGTGGGCGACGGCGGGGGACACCTGGGGTGCGGAAGGTGCACTCATGCGATGCCCGCCCCGAACTCCTCCAGACCGATGACCGGACGCAGGGCGGCCTCGACGTCGGGGGTGCTGAAGGCGCGGCGCAGCACGTCCTTGGCGAGGACGTTGCCGAGGGCGCCCATGACCATGGCCTGGTCGAGCGAGAGGTAGCGACGGGCGATGGTGCCCGAGCCGACCGCGACGGCGTCGAAGAAGCCGCCCGTGCCGTAGGCGCCGAGCTTCTGCTCGATCCTCAGCAGGTTGGCCGTGGCCTCGCCACGCTCGACCATCATCGCGAGGAAGGAGGCGTGCGGGGTGACGACACCGTCGCCGTACGTCGGAGTCGGGTTCGTTCCCTCGCGGCAGTCGCCGAACCCGGCGTCGTAGTTGGTGCTCTCCCGGTCGGAGAAGTAGCCCTCGGGGTTCATGCCCAGGGCGTCGACGCCGTACTCCCGGTAGTTGGCGAACGGGTCGCTCGCCGGGGAGAAGCCCCAGTAGCCGTAGCCGGCCTCCTCCAGGCCGTGCTCGCGCTCGGCCCGGACGTGGAGGGGGTGGTTGACGCCCCAGCTGCGGGGTGCCCAGGTCTCCTCCGGGACGAACACGGCGGGCATCAGCTCCTCGAACATGCTGCCGCCCCAGCCGGGGACGATGTGCATGCCGCGGTAGGTGTAGGCGCCCTCGTACACGTCCACCCCGAGGTAGGTGCGGGTCTCCCCGACCGGCTGCATCTCGGGCCATGCCCAGTCGCAGCTCGCCGGGAACGTGCGCCAGGGGGCGAAGTAGTGCTTGCCGGGCACCTGCCCGGTGAGGATCCCGAGGTAGCTCGTGATGCGGGTCTCGGAGACGATCGTGTCGTAGTGGTGGGTGGTGAGCCAGACGTCCTCGCCGCCGATGTGGGTGCCGCGGTAGACCCCGCCGGGACGGTCGTGGTCGAAGACGAAGAACCCGCCGTGCATGAGCCCGCCGGTGCGGACCACGGGGTGGCCGTCGGCGCCGTCGCCGGGGTTGTAGAAGGCGTCCCAGCGCATCCGCTCGAACAGTGCCTTCGCCCGCGGACCGGCAACGCGGTCGGCGGTGCTCACGACGAGCAGGGCCGCGCCCAGCCAGCCGCTGTCGACGCTGGAGACGAACGGGTGGACCGTGGCCCCGGTGCCGGGCCAGGCGCGGATCGCGTCACCGGTGGCCTCGTCGTACCAGTTGTAGAACATGCCGCTCGGTTCGTGGTGCTCCATCCCCTCGAGGGTCTGGATCGTCCGCAGCATCCGCCGGCTGGCGTCGGCAGGCGTGATGATGCCGAGCTCGCGGGCGACGACGGTCGACCACAGGTAGCCACCGATGTTCGTCGGGGAGGTGTAGCCGGACCGGTCGCCCGGGGCGAGGGACTCGGGGATGTTGTCGGCGGGCAGGCCGGTGGCCGGCACGGTCATCGCGTCGAGGCTGTGCCAGGTGTCCCTCGCCCAGCGGTGCAGTCGGGAGTTCGGGACGCCCCGTGCGGGCGCCCCGGCCGCGGCTGCCGGCGGGGCGGCGCCGAGGCCGACGAGGGCGGCGGCGCCCCCGAGGATCACCTGTCGGCGGGCCGCGGTGGGGATGGTGAGGTCGGTCATGGTCGGTCTCCGTTCGTCGGTGTCGCCGGGCGGCGACCCGTGGCGGTCGGGTGTGCGTGCAGTGCTGCGGGGCGGGCTACTTGATGCCTGTGGTGGCGATGCCCTCGATGACGCGTCGCTGGAACGCGAGGAACACCATGAGGACCGGGATCACCACGACGGTGGCGCCGGCGAGGAGCAGCCCGTAGTTCGTGGCGTTCTGGCCCTTGGAGTACAGGGCGAGCGCCACCGGGAGGGTGTAGGTGTCCTCGGTCTGGGCCACGACGAGGGGCCAGAGGAAGTTGTTCCAGCTCCCGAGGAAGGTGAGGATGCCGAGGGTCGCGAGCGCTGGCCCGCACAGCGGCA
This sequence comes from uncultured Actinomycetota bacterium, assembly GCA_963815545.1. GTDB lineage: Bacteria > Actinomycetota > Actinomycetes > Actinomycetales > Dermatophilaceae > Phycicoccus. The sequence continues at coordinate 20,596 of CAWFGY010000002.1, read as the reverse complement.
GGATGATCCTGGCGAAGATGCGCAGCTCCCCGGCGCCGTCGACCCGGCCCGCGTCGAGCAGGTCCCGCGGCAGGCCGAGGATGAACTGCCGCATGAGGAACACCCCGAACGGGGCGGCCAGGAAGGGCAGCATCAGGCCCGGGAGGGTGTCGATGAGGCCGACGTTGGCCACGAGGACGAACAGCGGCACGAAGGTGACGACCCCGGGGATGAGCAGGGTGCCCATGACGAGGCCGAACAGGGCGCGCTTCCCGCGGAACTCCAGCATCGCCAGGGCGTAGCCCAGCATCGAGCAGAACAGCAGGTTGCCCGCTGTGACGACGACGGCGACGACGGTCGAGTTGAAGAAGTACGTCCCGAAGTCGAGGCGGGAGAACAGCTGGGTGTAGTTGTCGAGCGTGGCGGTCTCGGGCAGCCACGTCGGTGGACTCTGGCGCAGCTCGGCGGTGGTCTTGAAGCTGCCGAGCACCATCCAGACGAAGGGGGCTGCCACGACGATGACGGCGAGGGTGAGCAGGACGTACAGCCACCACTTGCCGGGCTTCTTGGCGTTCACGGTGTGCTCACCCCTTCTCGCGCAGCGCGCGGAACTGGAGGGCCGTGACGATCGCCACGACGACGAAGATGAGGTAGCTCAAGGAGGCGGCGTAGGCGTAGTTGCCGAACCCGAACTGCCGGTAGGTGTAGAGCGACATCGACACCGTGCTGTCCAGCGGACCGCCGTTCGTCATGACGAAGGGCTCCTCGAAGAACTGGAGGTAGCCGATCATCGTCGTCACGGAGACGAAGAGGATCGTCGGCTTCATCAGCGGCAGGGTGATGTGCCGGAACCGCTGCCACGCGTTCGCCCCGTCGATGGCCGCGGCCTCGTGCAGCGCCCACGGCACCGCCTGGAGACCGGCGAGGAAGATGATCATGCCGGTGCCGAAGTTGCGCCAGGCCGCCATCATGATGAGCGCCGGCATCGACCAGTCGGGGTCGCCGAGCCAGTTGGGCCCGGGAATGCCGACCCAGCCGAGCGCGGTGTTGATGAGGCCGAACTCGCGCTGGAGCAGGAACTGCCAGACGACGGCGACGGCGACGATCGAGGTGACGACCGGGGTGTAGAAGCCCAGCCGGAACGCCGACCGGAACCGGGTGATCCCGCGGTCGAGGGCGACCGCGGCCGCGAGCGCCAGCGTCAGGGTGAGCGGGACGCCGACGACGACGAAGTACGCGGTGTTGCGTGCGGCGCGCAGGAAGTTCTCGTCGGTCAGCGCCCGGGCGTAGTTCTCCAGGCCGACGAAGTCGACGGCGAGCGGGGTGCGCAGGTCCTGGGCGCGGGTGTCCGTGACGCTCATGAAGAGCGACTGGAGCACCGGCCAGACCGTGAACACGAGGAACAGCAGGACGAACGGCAGGGCCAGGACCCAGGCCGCCCGCCCCTCCCGGAGGCCCGTCCGGGGACGAGCCTTCCGGGAGGGGAGCTGCTCGAGGCGCGCGGTGTCCGCGCCGTCGGTGAGGGTGGACATGTCAGTTGCCGGTGCCGATCGACTCGGCCTGCGACTGCACGGTCTCGAGCGCGGCGGCCGGGTCGGCGCCGGTCTTGGTGACCTTCTCCATCTCGGTGTCGAAGGTGCTCACGACCTGCTCCCACGTCGAGAACGACGGCGGGGCCTGGGCGGTCTCGAGCTGCTTGCCGAAGACGGCGAGCTTGCTGTCGTCGGCCAGCGCCGGGTCCTGCCAGGCGCTCTTCACGGACGGGAGGTCGGTGGAGATGCCGTACCAGTCGACCTGGGTCTCGGGCTCGGCGAGCCACTGCACGAACTTCCAGGCGGAGTCACGGTTCTCGGTGTTCTTGAACACGACGAGGTTGGAGCCGCCGACGAACGACGAGGACTGCGTGTCGGCCGGGATCTGCATGACGTCGTACTTGTCCTCGAAGCCCTCGCCGCCGGCCTTCTCGACCGCGGACATCATCCAGGGGCCGGAGATGAACATCGGCACCTTGCCGCTGGCGAAGTCGGGCTCGGTCGTGGGGGTGGCCGGGGCGGCCTTGTCGGAGATGCCGTCGGTGAAGAACGACTGGTAGTACTGCGCCGCCTTGAGGAGCTCGGGGCTGTCGAAGTTGTAGGCCTCGCCGCCGTCCTTGGTCAGGTCGGCGCCGGCCGACCAGGCGAACGGCATGACCGACTGCCAGGAGCCGACGCCGCCGGCCTGCAGCCCGATGCCGTACTTGGCTCCTGCCTTGTCCTGCATCGCCTTGGCCATGTCCTTCAGGCCGGCCCAGTCGGTCGGCGGGGTCGTGATGCCGGCCTTCTCAGCGAGGTCGGTGCGGTAGTAGACGAGGCGCGTCTCCACGTACCAGGGGATGCCGTACGAGGTGCCGCCGACCTCGGTGGTCTTCTGGGCGCCGTCGAAGAAAACGGACGTGTCGATCTCACCGGGGGTGGCGTCGAGAGCGCCCATGCCGGCGAACTCGCCCATCCAGGTCGTGCCGACCATGGCCACGTCGGGGGTCTTGTTCGCGGTGATCGCGGTGGTGAACTTGTCGTGGGCGGCGTCCCAGGGGATGGCGGTGACCTCGACCTTGGCCCCGGGGTTGGCGGCCTCGAACTCCTTGGTGATCTCGGGCAGCTTCTCGCCCTCGGCGCCCATGGCCCACACGGTGATGGTCCCGGTCGCCTTGCCGTCGGCCACGGCGGCCCCGGTCGCCGCCGCTGCGCCCTCGGTGGTGTCGCTCCGGCCGCACGCGCTCACGGTCAGGGCCAGGGTGGCCACGAGGGCCAGGGTGGTCGTCGACGTTCTTCTCATGGGGGTGCTCTCTCTCTTGCGGGGTGGGGGTGGGGACGGTCAGGTCAGGGGGTCGAGCGGACCGAGCAGGTCAGGGGGTCCGGCGGTCAGGGCGACCGGGCTCCGGGCAGCCGCAGGACCCGCGGACGACGACGCGGGTGGCGAGGATGCTCTCGTCCTGCGGGCTTGCCGCGCCGGTGATCCGCTGGTGGAGGCGGCGCGCGACGAGGCCGCCCAGCTCGCGGACCGGCTGGCGCACGGTCGTGAGCCCGGGCTGGACGTAGCGGGCGGCCATGACGTCGTCCCAGCCGGTGACGGCGACGTCCTCGGGGACTCCCGACTCCCGCGCCGGCGAGCCGGCTGGTGAGGGCGAGCGCGATCTCGTCGTTCGCGCAGACGACGGCGTCGGCGGGCATCCCGTCGGCGAGCAGCCGCTCGGCCGCCCGGAGGCCGTCCTCCTCGCGCAGGCCGCCGCGCAGCGGGTCGGGCACCGCGATGCGGCGGGCCTCGAGCACGCCGCGGAAGCCCTCGAAGCGCTGCCGGACGTCCGGGGCGAGGTCGGGGTCCCCGACGAACACCGGGCGGGTGCGGCCGTGGTCGTCGACGAGGTGGGCGGTGAGCGCGGCGCTGCTCGTCGTGTTCTCGGCCGAGAGCCGGTCCACCCCGGGGGTGTCGGCGCCGGCGACGACGAGGAGCGGCTTCTGGCGGGCGATCCGGCGCAGCGCGTCGTCGGAGACCACCCCACCGAGGACGGCGATGCCGTCGACCGTGGCGGCGAGGCGGGCGAAGCGGTCGGCGTCGAGGGTGCCACCGTGCTCGGCGAGGGACAGCACGACGCTGAGCCGGTGCTCGGCGGCGGTCTCCTCGAAGCCCATGAGCAGCTCGGAGAAGTACGGCCCGGTCAGCTCGGGCAGGACCAGGCCGAGGGCCTCGTGCTGGCGCACGGCCAGGCTGCGCGCGGCGGCCGTGGGCATGTAGTCGAGCCGCTCGATGGCGTCGAGGACCTTGGTGCGGGTGCGCTCGGACACCGCTCCGGTCCCCTGGACGACCCGGGACACGGTGGCGATGGAGACCCCGGCCGCGTCGGCGACGGAGTAGATCGTCGTGCCTGCGGGCATCGGGGCGTCCGGTGTGGGACCCATGTCCGCGCCACCTCCTTGTAAGCGCTTACAACTGCATGTAAGGGCTTACAGTGCCAGGCGCCGACGACGGTCGGGGGTTTCGTGACGGACTTCTTCGGGCGGCCTCCCGCGGCGTCAGTGGGAGCGGACGTGCACGTCCTGCTCGCCCGTCGCGCGTTCGATGTCGCGCTCGGCGTCCGCGACGATGCGGTCCGCCAGGCGGTGCAGGGCCCGGGCGACGGCGACCTCGTCGCCGATGTGCGGGTCGGGATCGTCCGCCTCGGACCGGTGGCTCGTGGCCCGAGCCGTCAAGGCCTCGGCGGAGTCCGCGAGCAGCGCGACCGTCGCTGTCGTGTCGTCGCCCCGCTCGAAGAGGGTGACCCGCACACTCCACTGCCGCATCGAGCCGAGCTCGGGGCGGGCCACGACCCCGGCGTGTTCCTCCGTGCCCGACTCGACGCGCAGCACCGAACCGGGCCCCGGGAAGATCGAGCTGGTCCGCCCGTCGTCCCAGCGGACGCTGTAGGGCGGCGCCCCGTCTGCCCCGGTCTCGACGACCTCACCCGCACGGACCGGGTCGTCGACCTGTTCGCCGGCGAGGACGATGTGGTCTCCGCGTCGTGCCTGCATGGCAGCCTCCTGGGCTCCTCGTCACCGGATGCCGGAGCGCCGAGGCGGTGGCGACGGCCGACGGGCGCCCACCTCGATCATCGCCCGGACCGAGGGCGCCACGCCAGAGGCGCCGGCTGTGGTCTCGCTCGCTCCGGCGCCCGGGCTCCGCCGCAGGAGCATGTGCCATCCGCCGATTCCGCGCGTCTCCTGTCGCGCAGGCCCCCCGGGAGGCCAGACTGGGGCGATGGCCACGCCCTACACCGTCAGCCGCGAGACGATCGTCCTCGCCCCTCCCAGCCGGGTCCACGACCTCATCGACGACTTCCACGCCTGGCCCCGCTGGTCCCCGTGGGAGGACCTCGACCCCCACCTGCAGCGCACCTACTCGGGGGCGGAGCGCGGCGTGGGGGCCCGCTACGCCTGGGACGGCAACCGCAAGGCCGGCCGGGGGACGATGGAGATCACCGGCGACGAGCCCCAGCGCGTCGACCTCGCCCTCACCTTCGAGAAGCCGTTCCCGGCGAGGTCACGCGTCGAGTTCGTCCTCACTCCCCAGGACGGTCAGACGCCCGAGACCCACGTCGAGTGGCTCATGCACGGCGAGCTGTCGACGATGATGCGGTTGTTCTCGCTGGTGAAGCCGATGGAGGAGCTCATCGGTCCCGACCTCGAGAAGGGCCTTGCCCAGCTCAAGGCCGAGGCCGAGGCCGACGCCTGAGCGACCGGCGTCGTGGTGGTCTGCAGGCGGTCGACCGGCGTGGTGGTGCCGCACGGCGCGGATGTGATGGGATCAGCGCGGCGGCGTCCCCACGTCCGGACGCTCCCGACGCCGTCGACCGGAGGACAGCCATGAGCCAGAACCAGCCCGCCACCCACGGAGTGCACTCCGAGGTCGGACGGCTCCGCCGCGTCCTCGTGTGCCGGCCGGGCCTGGCGCACCGTCGCCTGACGCCGAGCAACTCCGCCGACCTGCTGTTCGACGACGTGATGTGGGTCGAGCAGGCGCAGCGCGACCACGCGGACTTCGTCGACAAGCTCGTCGCGCGGGGCGTCGAGGTCGTCGAGCTGCACGACCTGCTCGCCGAGACCCTCGACGTGCCGGGCGCGCGCGACTGGCTGCTCGACCGCAAGATCGTCCCCACCCTCGTCGGACTCGGCCTCGTCGACAGCACCCGGGGCTTCCTCGAGACCCTCGACTCCTCCCAGCTCGCCGAGTTCCTCATCGGCGGTCTCGCCATCCCCGACCTGCCCGAGGAGTTCCGCTCTCCGTGGGTCGTGCTCGCCCGCGAGCAGGCCGGCACCCGCGAGTACGTCCTGCCTCCGCTGCCGAACACGCTGTACACCCGCGACACCACGTGCTGGATCTACGGGGGGCTCACCCTCAACCCGCTGCACTGGCCGGCCCGCGAGCAGGAGACCCTGCTCTACAAGGCGATCTACACCTTCCACCCCGACTTCGCCTCGTCGACGATCTGGTGGGGCGACCCGGAGGCGGACTGGGGCGACGCGACGATGGAGGGCGGCGACGTCATGCCGGTCGGCAACGGCGTCGTGCTCATGGGGATGAGCGAGCGGACCTCACGCCAGGGCATCACCCAGGTCGCGGCCTCGCTCTTCGCGCAGGGCGCCGCCGAGAAGGTCATCGTCGCGGGCATGCCGCGGCTGCGGGCCGCGATGCACCTCGACACCGTGTTCACCTTCGCCGACCGCGACGTCGTCACGCTGTACCCGACGATCATGGACAACGTGCACAGCTTCGTCCTGCACCCCTCGGACACGGACCCCGGCGTCGAGATCGAGGACGCCGGCGAGGGCCGCTTCACCAAGGTCGTCGCGGACGCGCTGGGCCTCGGGGAGCTGCGGGTCATCGAGACCGGGGGCGACGTGTACGCCTCGGAGCGCCAGCAGTGGGACAGCGGCAACAACGCCGTCGCCGTCGAGCCGGGCGTCGTGTTCACCTACGACCGGAACACGACGACCAACGCGCTGCTGCGCGATGCCGGCATCGAGGTCGTCGAGATCGTCGGCTCCGAGCTGGGACGCGGCCGCGGCGGCGGGCACTGCATGACCTGCCCCATCGTGCGGGACGCCGTCGACTACTGACCCGCGTCGCTCAGAGGTCCCGGCGGTACTTCTCCTCGGGTGCCTTGCTGCGCTGGACGAGGTTCCAGACGGCGAGCCCGAGCCCGCCCCACAGGACGAGCATCGCGACGAGCATCATGACGATCGCGCCACCGGTCATCGGGCCACCTCCGCGGTGCGCTCGGCCGGATCCTCGTCCGGCGGGGTGAGGGACGTGCTCGCTCGCCAGCGGACGAGCATCGCGGCGCCCGCGAGGGCGAGGACCACGACGGCGATGCCCCACCCGAAGACGCCGAGCATCCACGTGGGGTAGTCCTCGTAGGGCGTCTCGAGGTCGGCCAGCAGCTCGCGGACGAGGACCACGGTGAGCGCTGCCGGCGTGACGGCCGCGATGAGGACGGTCCACCACCGGCCGAGGGGCACCGACCCGGTGCGGTTCAGGTGCGACGCCAGCGGGCCGAGCGCGCGGGCGAACCAGGCGACCGCGACCATGCTGACGACCGCGACGAGCAGGATGCCGTAGCGGTTGATGAAGTGGTCGACGATGTCGAGGACGTACACCCCGCTCGTGGTGCTGAAGAAGACGAGACTGACGGCGGCCGACGGCACGACGACCGCGAGGGTGGCCCCGAGGCGGGTCATCTCGAACTTGTCGCGGACCGCCGAGATGACGACCTCGATGACGCTGACGAGCGAGGTGACGCCGGCGAACACGAGCGACCCGAAGAAGAGGACGCCGATGAGTGCACCCGCTGGGGCCTCGTTGATGATGGCCGGGAACGCGACGAAGGCTAGGCCGAGGCCGTCGGAGGCGACCTCGTCGACCGCCACGCCCTGGGCCTGCGCCATGAAGCCGAGTGCGGCGAACACTCCGATGCCGGCGAGCAGCTCGAAGCCCGAGTTGGCGAACCCGACGACGAGCCCGGAGCCGGTCATGTCGGTGCGCCGGCCGACGTACGAGCTGTACGTGATCATGATCCCGAAGCCCACCGAGAGTGAGAAGAAGATCTGCCCGAAGGCGGCTGCCCATACCGAGGTCTGGGTCAGCGCGGCCCAGTCGGGGCGGAAGAGCGCGTCGAGCCCGATGCCGGCGCCGGGGAGGAAGAGGGCCCGGACGACGAGAGCGCCGAAGGCGAGGATCAGGACCGGGATGAAGACGACCGCCGTCGCGCCGATGCCCTTCTGCACCCCGAGCGACATGACGACGAGCACGGCGAGCCACACGACGGCGAGCGGGACGAGGACGCCCGGCACGACGTCGAGGCTCACGCCCGGGTCGCCGGCCTGGAGGAAGGTGCCGAACAGGAACTCGTCGGGGGCGTCGCCCCAGGCCTTGCTCACCGAGAACCCGGTGTAGCGCACGGCCCACGCGATGACGGCGGCGTAGTAGACGGCGATGACGAAGCAGATGCCCACCTGCCACCACCCGATCCACTCCGTGCGCCGGTGGGTACGGGCGAACGACAGCGGCGCCGAGCCCCGGTTGCGGTGCCCGAGTGCGTAGTCGAGCAGCAGGAACGGGAGTCCGGCAGTGAGCAGGGCGACGAGGTACGGGAGGATGAAGGCCCCACCGCCGTTCTCGTAGGCCACGTAGGGGAAGCGCCAGATGTTGCCGAGCCCGACGGCCGACCCGATCGCAGCGAGGATGAAGACCTTTCGCGAGCTGAAGGCACCCCGGCGGTCGGCGTCGGAGGCGGGCGCCGAGACGGTGGCCGCCACCTCAGGCGGCTTCGGGGTCGGGCTGGTGGATGCCGAAGGTGTTGCCCTCGGTGTCGAGGAAGTAGCCCTGCCAGGCCATGCCCGGCAAGGCGGACTTCGGCAGCGCCACCTGGCCCCCGGCCTCCTCGATGGCGGCGGCCGTGGCGTCGAAGTCCTCGACTCCCATCGTGAGGACCGCGGCGTTGGCGCCCTGGTGCGCGTCCGGTGCGGGCGCCGGGCGCTCCAGGAGGCCGCCGTTGATGCCCGCCTCGCCGTCCGGACCGGTGGTGATACCGACGTAGGGGGACCCCGTGACGTGGCTCCAGTCCTCGTACGTCCAGCCGAAGACCCTCTCGTAGAAGGCCTTCGCCCGCTCGATGTCGTCTGCCTGGATCTCGAAGTGCAACGGACGTGACATGGCGCGTCTCCTCTCGTGGGCTCGAGGTCAGCCAACCACGGGTGGTCGTCGGGTGCTACCCGCCGTACGGTGCCGGGGATGAGGACCCCGCCGACCGACCTCGCCGAGCACGACGTCCTCGCCGTCGTGCGAGCCGGGTGGGCGCCGGCGGCGGCGACGGCGGCCTACCTCCCGGTGGGCTTCGGGTCGCACCACTGGGCGGTGACCGGCCCCGACGGCGACCGGTGGTTCGTCTCGGCGGACGACGTGCGCGAGCCCCGGGCGCTCGAGACCCTGGCCGGGGCGTTCGCGGTGGCGGCGGCGGCGCGCTCGTCCGGCGTCGACGGGGCCCACGGCCCGGTGCCCGCCGCCGACGGGGACCTCGTCGTGGTGGTCGGCCGATGGGCGGTGTCGGTCCAGTCGTGGATCGACGGTGCCGTGGGACGGTTCGGGGACCGCTGGGCCGGCGACGACGCGAGCGCCCTGGTCCGGCTGCTCGCCGCGCTGCACGCGACGCCTCCGGGCGGCGCCCCCGTGGAGGACCGGCGCCTCCCGGGGCGCCCGGCCCTGGAGGGAGCCCTCACGGCGACGGTGGCCGGCCGAGGACTCGGGCCGGGCCCGCTCGCGGGCGCCGTCGACGGCCTGCTCGCCCGGTTCGGTCCGGCGGTCCGGGACGCGCTCCGCGACCTCGACGCGAGCGGCCCCCCCGACCCGACGCGGCTCGTGGTGACCCATGGCGAGCCGCACCCCGGCAACGTCGTGCGGGCCGCCTCCGGCCCGGTGCTCGTCGACTGGGACACCGCCCGGCTCGCCGAGCCGGAACGCGACCTGTGGCTCGTCGCCGCGCGCACGTCCGTCGACGTCGCGGGCCTCTACGAGGAGCTGACGGGCCGCTCCGTGGACGCTGCCCGGATGCGGGGGCGAGCGCTGCGCTGGGCCCTCCTCGACGTCGCCTCGTTCGTCCCCTCGCTGCTCGACGCCACCGTCGAGGACGACGACACCACGTGGCAGCTCGAGGCGCTCACCGACGTCCTCGAGTCCCTCTAGGGGTGGGCGCTCAGAGCGCTCGCGGGGTCCCGAACACGGTGTGGACCCCGCCGGAGTGCAGCACCGAGGTCGGTTCCTGGCCGGCGAGCCCGCCGAGCCCGGCTGCCGCGACGAGGGTGTCGTCGAGCCGTTCGAGCCGGGCCCGTCGCAGCGGCCACGGCTCGTGGTGGTTGGGCATCCACCAGCTCCGGCCCGCCACCCGGGTGTGCAACCCGAACCGGGCGGTGACGAACTGCTCCACCGGCGTCGGGGTGGTGATCTCGGGACCGAGCCGGACCTCCATCCGCCCCCCGACGCCCCGCGGCCCGGGCCACCGGCGTCGCGTCTCGTAGCGGAGCAGGTCGGCGTCGCGGTGCAGGCGCATCCGGGCCCACATGTACGGGGTCCCGGTCACGAGCCGGGCGCCGAGCACCACGGCGAGCCGCTCGGCCTCGAGCGAGGCGAAGACGACCCCGTGGCGCCCGGCCGCGTCGACCGAGTAGAGGCGCACGTTGGTCTCGAGGAAGTCCCCGAGCCACGGCACCGGCGGGCCCGCCCCGAGCCCGGCGCGGTGCATCCGGAACGGGATGAGCCCGACGTAGGTCACGCCGTCCAGGACGTCCGGCCGGGTCCCGGCGGGAAGGAGCGGGGCGACCAGGCCTGGCTCCACGGCCCAGTGGACGAAGGTGATGTCCGCCCAGGTCTGCCGCATCGTCCGCCGCCCGCGGAGAGGCGCCGGGATCGGGTCGAAGGCCAGGGTTCCGGCGTCGGTCGGCGAGGGCACGAGGCTCAGGCGGTCGCGGCGGCCAGCTCGTCGGCGACGGCGGTGTCCCCGCCGTTGAACTCCACGACGAGGCCCGCGGTGTCGGGTCGGTCGAGGACCTCGGCGATGACGAGGGCGACGTCGGCCCGCGGGACGGACCCGGCGTCGGCGCCCGTCCGCGAGGTCTCGATCCGGCCCGTGCCGGGGTCGTCGGTGAGGCTGCTCGGCCGCACGAGCGTCCAGTCCAGGCCCGAGTCCTGCAGGTGGGCGTCGGCGGCCGTCTTGGCGTCGGCGTAGGCGTAGAACCCGTGGTCCTCGGGGACGCCGTGGTCCGGCCCCGCGCCGAAGTAGGACAGCATCACGTACCTGCGCGCGCCCGCGGCGGAGGCGGCGTCCATCGAGCGGATCGCCGCGTCGCGGTCCACCGCGTAGGTGCGCTCGGGGCTGCCGCCGCCCGCACCGGCGGCCCACACGACGGCGTCATGTCCGCCGAACAGGCCGGTCAGCTCGTCGGTCGACATCGACTCGACGTCGGCCACGAGTGGCGTGGCTCCGTCGGCCTCGACGTCGGCGGTCTGGTCCGGGTTGCGGACGACGGCCGTCACCTCGTGGGTGCGGTCGACCAGGAGCGGGGACAGGTGACGGGCCACCTTGCCGTGGCCACCGATGATGAGAGTGCGCATGGTGGTGTCAACCCCGGCGGTCGCGGGGCTGTTCCTCGTCAGGGGTGCGGGGCGTGGCGACGGTGCAGCTCGCGGACCACGGCGGCCTGGTGCCGGGTGAGTCCGCGGTCCCGCTCGGTGACGCCGCGGCAGTGGCTGTCGCGCAGCTCGTCCTCGGTGCGGGCCAGCTCCACGATGAGCTCGCGGATGGTGGGGGCCGGGTGGTCCAGGAGCGGGCGCGTCGTGCTCATGGCGTCCACCTTCACGCCGGCACCTCGTAGTCGGCCGGGGGGGACCTGTGCGGTTCCTGTCCGCGGCGCGACCCGTGCGAGAGCATGGGGCGGTGACCCACGAGCCCGTTCCCACCGAGCCGGCGCCGCCCGCCCCGAACCTGACCGACGCCGAGCGGGTGGCCCGGGCTCGGGACTTCGCCGATCTCATGGCGACGCGACGGAGCCTGCGCGACTTCGCGCCCGACCCGGTGCCGCTCGAGGTCGTGCGCGAGGCGGTGCGGGCCGCGGCCAGCGCCCCGAGCGGGGCGAACCTCCAGCCGTGGCGGTTCGTCGTGGTCACCGACCCGGAGGCCAAGCGGCGCATCCGCGAGGGGGCCGAGGCCGAGGAGCGGGAGTTCTACGAGCGCCGCGCGGGGGAGGAGTGGCTGGACGCCCTGGCCCCCCTCGGCACCGACGCCGAGAAGCCGTTCCTCGAGACCGCGCCGGTGCTCGTCGTCGTCTTCGAGGTCCACCGCAGCGAGACCGAGCCGAAGCCCTACTACCCCAAGGAGTCGGTGGGGATCGCGGTCGGGCTGCTGCTCGCCGCGCTGCACCGGGCGGGGCTCGCGACCCTGACGCATACCCCGTCCCCGATGCGCTGGCTCACCGAGATCCTCGGGCGGCCCGCCAACGAGCGACCGTTCGTCGTCATCCCGGTGGGGCTCCCGGCGGACGGCGCCCGGGTTCCCGCCATCACCCGCAAGCCGCTGCGCGAGGTGCTCGTCGAGGTCTGACCCCCCGCCGCGCCCGCAACCTGGGAGGATCGTCGACCATGGCGGACAGCGCGGTCATCGACCTCAACAGCGACGTCGGGGAGTCCTTCGGCCGCTGGCGGCTCGGCGACGACGACGCCGTGCTCGCGCTCGTGACGAGTGCCAACGTGGCCTGCGGGTTCCACGCCGGCGACCCGAGCACCCTGCGCCGCTGCTGCGAGACGGCCGCCGCGCGCGGGGTCGCGGTCGGCGCCCAGGTCGGCTACCGGGACCTCGCGGGCTTCGGCCGGCGCTTCCTCGACGTCGAGCCGGGGGAGCTCGCCGACGACATCGTCTACCAGGTGGGGGCGCTCGAGGCGATGGCCCGCGTCGCGGGGACGCGGGTCTCCTACGTCAAGCCGCACGGGGCGCTGTACAACGCCGCGGTGCATCACGAGGGCCACGCACAGGCGGTTGTCGACGCGGTCCGGGCGTACGACCCGTCGCTCCCGGTGCTCGGGCTCCCGGGCTCGGTGCTGCTCCGCCGGGCCGAGGCGGCCGGGCTGCGCGCCGTCCGCGAGGCGTTCGCCGACCGCGGGTACACCCCGAGCGGCACGCTCGTCCCGCGCGGTGAGCCCGGAGCGGTGCTCGAGGACCCCGCCGAGGTGGCGCACCGGGTCGTCCGGCTCGTCACCCGGGGCCAGGTGAGCGCCGTGGACGGGAGCCCGGTGGCCGTCGACGCCGAGTCGGTGTGCCTGCACGGCGACACCCCGGGTGCGGTCGAGATGGCCCGCCGCGTGCGGGCGGCGCTCGCGGAGGCCGGGGTGACCGTGAGGGCCTTCGGGTGAGGGTCCTGCCCTACGGCGACCGGGCCCTCCTCGTCGAGCTGGCGGACGGGCCGGAGGCGATGGCGTTCGCGGCCGGCCTGCGCGAGGCGCGCCCCGAGGCCGTCGGAGACGTCGTGCCGGCGGCCCGGACGGTACTGGTCGTCGCGACCGACGGGGTGCCCGTGGCCGAGGTTCGTGCCGCGCTGGACGAGGTGGAGCCGGTCGCGGTGCGCGCCGAGACCGGGAGCGACGACGTCGTGGAGGTCCCGGTCGTCTACGACGGTGAGGACCTCGAGGACGTCGCCCGGCTCACCGGCCTGTCGCGCGAGGAGGTCGTCGCGGCGCACACCGGGCAGCTGTGGCAGGTGGCCTTCGGTGGCTTCGCCCCGGGGTTCGGCTACCTCGTGGGCGAGGACGACCGCCTGCACGTCCCGCGGCGTGCGGAGGCCCGCACCCGGGTCCCGGCCGGCGCGGTGGGTCTGGCCGGGGAGTACTCCGGGGTGTATCCGCGCGAGTCGCCCGGAGGCTGGCAGCTCATCGGCCGCACGGAGCTCCGCCTGTTCGACCTCGACCGGGATCCGCCGGCGCTCATGCGTCCCGGGGCCCGGGTCCGGTTCGTCGAGGTGGGCCGATGAGGACCCTCACGGTGCGGGCGACCGGGCCCCTCGCCCTCGTCGAGGACCTCGGGCGGCCGGGGCTCGCGGGGGTGGGCGTCGGGCGCTCCGGGGCCGCCGACCGTGGGTCCCTCCGCCTCGGCAACCGGGTCGTCGGCAACCCCGAGGACGCGGCAGGGGTCGAGGTGACCGCGGGAGGTCTCGAGGTCGAGGTCGGCGCGGAGGCCGTCGTCTTCTGCGTCACGGGGGCGGTCTGCGAGGTCACGGTCGACGGTCGCCCGGTGGGGTCGCACGCGCTGGCCCGGGCGACCCCCGGCGCGCGGGTCCGGCTCGGGCCCCCGCGGGAGGGGCTGCGCTCGTACCTCGCGGTGCGGGGCGGCATCGCCGTGGCGCCGGTGCTCGGCTCCCGGAGCCACGACGTCCTGGCCGGGCTGGGTCCCGCACCGCTCGCGCGGGGCGACGTCCTGGCGGTGGGGGCGCCCGGGGGTGCGGTCGCGACGCTGCCCTACGTCCCGTGGCCGGACCACGGCGGGGATGTCGTCCTGCGCGCGGTGCGGGGCCCTCGGGCCGACCGGGTGCGGGACCCCGACCTCCTCGTCCGCACCACCTGGCGGGCGACGGAGCGGACCAACCGGGTGGGGATGAGGCTGGCGGGGGCCGCGTTCGACCCCGTCGCGGACGCGGAGCTGCCGAGCGAAGGGGTGTGGCGGGGCGCGGTGCAGGTGCCGCCGAGCGGAGAGCCGCTGGTCTTCCTCGCCGACCATCCCGTGACCGGTGGCTACCCGGTCGTGGCGGTCGTCGTCGACGCGGACGTCGACCGCGCGGCGCAGGTGCCACCGGGGCGCGAGGTCACCTTCCGCTGGGCCGACGCGCCGTGAGGCGACGGACCTACTGCGCTCCCTGGCGCGGGCGCTTGGCCGCCCGGTAGTCGGCGAGGCGGCGCTCGGCGTCGTTCCCGAACAAGATCGTCGCGACCTCCCGCAGGCCCTCGGAGTCGTCGATGTCGGCGTCGGGCACGACGAGGTCGATCTTGCTGCGGCGGCGCATGAAGTCGTCGAGGGTCACGACCATCTCGGCCTCGGCGGCGGTGTAGAGCTCGGCGCGCAGGTAGTCGGCCGAGCCCATGACGTCCTCGCCCATCGCCGGGTCGGCCCGGATGGCCTCGAGGAGGTCGAAGGCCCGCCGGCCGTAGCGGCGCCAGAGACGGTCGCTGAGCGGCTCGGTGTCGGGCTTGGAGCGCAGGGAGTCCAGGCGCATCAGCCGGGCCTGGCGGTAGAACTCGGCCCGGGTCTGGGCCGCGGGTTCGCCGTACCAGCTGTGCAGGTCCTTCTCGAGGGGGATGCCCAGCGCCTGCACCTCGTCGGCGACCTCCTCGCCGACGTTGAGGCAGTCGGTGAGCTTGCCGCCGAGGACGGACACGACGGCGCGGTCCTCGTCGCGCTCGATCTCGTGCTTGCGCGAGAGCGAGGTCCAGTCGACGTCGGTCTGGTCACCGTGGCCACGGGTGACGACGAGCGGGCGGACCCCGCAGCGTTCGGCGATGACGTCGTCGACGGTCAGCGGTGCGTCGAGGTCGAGGCGGGCGTTGATCTGGTCGAGGAGGAACTGCCGGTCCTCGGCCGTGACCTCCGTGTACGGGGTGTCGACGCGGGTGTCGGTGGTGCCGATGACCGAGCGGCGGCCCATCGGGATGACGTAGAAGAGCCGCTGGGTGTCGTCGAAGAACGCGAGGACCCGGTCGTGCCGGGTCGTCGTGAGCCGCGGGACGACGAGGTGGATGCCCTTGGAGTAGACGATGCGGTGCTCGGTGCGGGCGCCGAACTGCTCGTTGAGGTCGTCGGCGAACGGGCCACCGGCGTTGACCAGGACGCGGGCCGAGGTGGTGATCTCGGCGCCGGTGTCGGTGTCGCGCAGGTGGGCGACCCAGCGGTCCCCGATGCGCTGGGCCGAGACGACCTCGACGTAGTTGGCGACGGCGGCCCCGGCCTCGAGCGCGGACCGGACGAAGGAGAAGACGAAGCGGCTGTCGTTGTCGACGAGGAAGGCGTCCTGGTACTGGATGGCGCCGCGCACGTTGCTGGTGTCGATGGCCGGTTCCTCGGCCTTGACCTCGTCGGCGTCGAAGACCCGCGGCCGTTTGGTGCCGAACATCCCGATGCCCCAGTACGCGGTGGCGCCCAGCCCGGCGAACCAGGGCTTGTAGGGGGCGTCGTACGTGAGCGAGGCGAGGAAGCCGATCTCCTTGATGTTGCCCGGATAGGCCTTCATGAGCCGGTTGCGCGACTTGCAGAGGCCGTACACGAGGGGCAGCTCGTAGTTCTCGAGGTACTTGAAGCCGCCCCAGACGAGGTTGGAGGACTCCTGGCTCGTGAAGGCGCCGAAGTCGCCTCGGTCGACGAGGGCCACGGAGGCGCCCCGCCCGGCCAGGGAGGCCGCAGTGACTGCGCCGTTGATGCCGGCCCCGACGACGAGCACGTCGAAGAAGCCGCCGTCGATGCGCTCGATGTTCGCCGACCTGAGGGTCATGGGCTCAGCCTATGTGCATCGGGCGGGACCGCCGAGGTGCGGTGACATCGCGACCGCGGGACGTCGAGCCCTGTGGGTCGGGGTGCGTACCTGGCGTGACCTGTTGGTCGATGTGGGGACGGGGTGGGTGCGGTTGAGGTGGCTGCGGGGACTCGGTGCAGGCAGGGTGGCCGGACCACTCTCGACAGAAGGAGGTGCCGTGCGCACCCTCGCGATCACCGAGAACATCACCCTCGACGGCCGGATCGACATGATCGGCGGCTGGTTCGACGACCAGGCCCAGGACGGCGAGCTGCTGGCGGAGAACACCCGCCAGCGGGAGGCCGCGGACGCCCTGCTCGTCGGACGCGACACGTTCCTGGCCTTCCGCGACTACTGGCGGGACCTCGAGGGCGACTCCACCGGCGTCAGCGACTACCTGAACCGGGTGCGCAAGTACGTCGTGTCCTCGACGCTCGGGGACCCGGACTGGGCCGGGACGACCGTGCTCGGCGCGGACTGGCTCGAGCAGGTGCGACGGCTGCGGGCCGAGGAGGGCGGCGACATCGTCTGCACCGGGTCGGTGACGCTCGCCCATGCCCTGGTCGAGGCGGGCGTCGTCGACGAGTTCCGGCTCTTCCAGTACCCCGTCGTCCAGGGCGAGGGACGTGCGCTCTTCCCGGACGGGTACTCGGCGCGGGACCTGCGCCTCGCGGCGGCGTCCGTCTACGGGTCCGGGGCGGGCTTCCAGCGCTGGGTCGTGACCCGGGACTGAGCGCCGGCGCCGCGCCGTCGGCGCCGTCAACCCGTCCTCGACCCGCGGGACAGGGCGTAGACGTGGATGACGACGCCGAGCGCCAGGCCGGCGACGAGTGCGAACGTCGCGGCCTGGCCCGCGAGCAACAGCGTCGGGTGGGTGACGACCACCCCGTCGCGGATGACCCCGAGCAGGGGAAGGAGGTCGCGCCTATACGGGCTGTCGACGGCCAGTCCGCCGGCGAGGACGACGGGCAGGAGCAGCAGCGCCAGCGTCGCGACGAACGGACCGAGGCTCAGGGCGCGGGACGCCGGCCGGTCGCCCGCTCGACCGGTCACGACGACGCCGCCGAGGACCCGGACCCCGACGACGATCAGCGCCATCGCGAGGCCGAGCAGGCTCAGAGCGACGCCGCTGAGCCCGCCGAGGAGCATCGCGAGCGGGTAGAGGAGCGCAACGGTGACTGCGCTGCCGGGCGCCGGGGAGCCGACGTACAGGGCGAGCCCCACCCCGCCCACGAGCGCGGCGACGTACCCGAGGAGGTACGGCATGCGCCACGGAGGCCTCGGCTGCGACACCGGGGCGTGGCGACGCGCGTGCGTCCGCTCGCGGGCCCTGCGCCGTTTGGCCTCGCGCCGGGACTCGCCGACGGGCGGCTTCTCCTTCTCGCCGCCGAGCCACATCAGGGCCACCGACGCGCATCCCCAGAAGACACTGATCCCGAACGGGACGACGAACGGGCTCGCGTCCTGGGCGTCAGCGGTCGTGACCGCGCCGCCGACGAGCCCGGCCACCGTCACCGCCCAGACCAGATGGAAGAGGGTGTGCCGCTGCGCGCGCGGTATCGCCCACCGGTGCCCGTCCCCCATGACGCCGATTCTAGGTGCCGGCCACCGAGGCCTCAGAAGGCGTACGCGACCCCCGTGAGCTCCTCGGAGCGCTGCCACAGCAGGTCGGCGAGCGCCTCGTCGCGCGCCCACGTCGAGCGCTTGGCCGGGCCGACCGGCCCCCGCGTCTCGCCGATGCCCGTCGGGCCCGAGTACGAGCCCGGCTCGGCGGCCGTGGCGGCGTAGAGGACGCCCTCGGCGCCCTTCTCGGCCCCCGGGAACAGCGCCTTGACCGCGAGCTGGCCGAAGGCTCCGACGACCGGAAGTGCGCCCATCCCGTCCCTGCTCGCGACGAGGTTGGTGGCCGCGACGCCGGGGTGGGCGGCGGTCGACGACAGCGCCGACCCGGCAGCGGACGCGCGACGCTGCAGCTCCTGGGCGAAGAGCAGGTTCGCGAGCTTGGAGCGGCCGTACGCGGTCTGGGCGTCGTAGGTGTCGCGCGGGTTCCCCTCGCAGACGGCACCGTCGCCACGCTGGTGCGCGATGGACGAGACCGTGGTGACCCGGGGAGCCGCGGCCTCGAGCAGCCGCGGCAGCAACCGCCCGGTGAGCGCGAAGTGGCCGAGGTGATTGGTGCCGAACTGCAGCTCGAAGCCGTCCTCGGTCTCCCGGTACCGGGGTGGCGTCATGACGCCCGCGTTGTTGACGAGCAGGTCCAGCGGGCCGTCGGTGCGCTCGGCGAAGTCCCGCACCGAGTCCTGGGACGCGAGGTCGAGGCGCTCCACCTCCACCGACCCGGCGGCGCCGGTCCGACGGATCCGCTCCGCGGCGTCCTGGCCCGCCTCGGTGTTGCGGACGGCGAGGACGACGTCGGCGCCGTGCGCCGCGAGCTCGCGGGCCTGGACGAGGCCGATGCCCGAGTTCGCGCCCGTGACCACCGCCCGCTGCCCGGTGAGGTCAGGGATGTCGCCTGCGGTCCAGCGGCTCATGCGGGCCTCTCGTCGTGCACGTCGTGGTGGCCAAGGCATGGAGCCCGGCACCCGGTGAACGCCACGCGCCCTCCAGAGCATTCCGCGACCCCGCACGGTCAGGCCGAGATGGCGCGGCGGATCCGGCGGCCGAGCACCTCGCTGGCCGCACTCACGGCGAACGAGGCGAGCAGCAGCGTCGTCACGGCGGGGAACCGGAAGACCGCGAGATTCTCGGCGAACAGCCGCCCCAGGCCGGCGGCGCCGACGACCCCGACGATCGCGGTGTCGCGCACGCAGATCTCGAACCGGTAGAGGGTGTACGTGACGAGCTGGTGCGACGAGGGGGGGAGCACGGCCACCAGTGCCGCGAGGCCGGGGCGGACCCCCGCTGCCCGCAGCGCGTCCCGGGGCCGCGTGTCCATGCTCTCCCAGGCCTCGGCGACGAGCCGCCCGAGGATGCCGCCCGTGTAGAGGCCGAGCGCGACGGCCCCGGGCAGCACCCCGGGGAACAGGACGAGCAGCGCCAGCGCCGCCCAGACCGTCGGCGGCACGGACCGCAGGACGAGCAGCACCCCCCGGGCGCCGACCCGCCCCACGAGCCGCGGCGCCCGGGCGAGCCATGCCGCGCCCTGGTCGGTCGCGACCGGGCGCACGCGCGTCGCCAGCGGGCCGACGACGAGGGTGATGCCGACCGCGACGACCATCGCGAGGACGGCCATCGCCAGGGTGTCCAGCGTCGCGTCCCCGAGTCCCGACCAGCCGCCGGGCGGGAGCGCCGGCGGGAGCAGGTCGTCGACGAGTCGCATGGTGAGCTCACGGGTGCGGGCGGACACCAGGCCCGCCCACGAGACGCCGGAGGTGAACCACGCCGCGACGAGCCCGACGGCGGCGACGACTGCCGACCACCGCGCCCACGTGGACCGGTTGCCGCGCGGGGTCCCGGTGCTCCCCCCGGACCAGTCCGAGCACGACACGACGGCCAGGTCGCCGCGGACCTTCGAGCTCCAGACGTCGACGACCGCCGAGAGGACCACGACGGCCGCGAC
Organism: uncultured Actinomycetota bacterium; assembly: GCA_963815545.1. Taxonomy (GTDB): domain Bacteria; phylum Actinomycetota; class Actinomycetes; order Actinomycetales; family Dermatophilaceae; genus Phycicoccus. The sequence continues at coordinate 952 of CAWFGY010000002.1, read as the reverse complement.
GAGGGTCCAGACCTCGTCCCAGTTCCGCGACTGGAGGCTGAGCACCATCTCCTGGCCGAGGCCGCCGACCCCCACGACTCCGAGGACGACGGCCGAGCGGATCGCGCACTCGAACCGGTAGAAGGCGTACGACAGCAGCAGGGGGACCGCCGCCGGCACGAGACCGTAGGCCAGTGCGGCCGTGGACCGGGCGCCGCTCGCGCGCAGCGCCGAGACCGGCTGTCGGGGAACGGCATCGAGGATCTCGGCGAAGACCTTGGCCGTCTGTGCGCCGAAGGGGACCGCGATGGCGAGGACGGCCACGAGGGGGTCGAGCCCGAGGACACTGACGAACAGCAGCGCCCAGATGAGCTCGTGGATGGCGCGGGCGCCGACGAGCAACCCCCGCAGGCCCAGCCGGACCGTCCCGACGACCCGGCCGGGCGGGTATCGCCAGGTGGCGTCGCTGAGGACGAGGGCACCGGCGACGCCGATCACCAGTGCCCCGGCGGTGCCGAGCGCGGCGTACACGACGGTGGTCAGGGAGGCGTCGAGGACGATCCGGAGGAAGTCGGGCGAGGTCGCCGGTTCGCCGATGGCGGCGAGCAGCCGCCCGAGCAGGTTGAGCCCCCCGGTGTTGACGAGGGCGCCGTCGGTGGACAGCGACCGGACGAGGGACCACGCGACGACGAGGACGACGAGACCGGTGCCGACGAGCCGTCGGAGCGCGACCCGACGCGCCGTGACACGGGGCCGCTCGGCGGCTGCCCGCGTGGGTGCGGGCCGGTCGGCCGGGCGGACGTCGAGGCTCACGTCAGGGTGTACAGCTCTGCGAGGAGGGAGTCGTCGAGCTCCTCGGCGGCGCGGTCGATGACGACGCGTCCCTGCTGGAGGCCGATGGCCCGGGTGCAGTGCAGCCGTGCCAGCTCGGGCTGGTGCAGGCTCACGACGAGGGTGCCGTCCGGCGTCGCAG
>CAWFGY010000001.1:0-433752 GCA_963815545.1 uncultured Actinomycetota bacterium | reverse complement strand
GGCTCGGGGATGACGCCAAGCCCTGGCGGTTCCGTGTCGAGGGCACCCACGCCCTCATCGCCGGCGCAACCGGTGCAGGCAAGGGGTCGGTGCTGTGGAGCCTGGTCAACGGGCTGTCGCCCGCCATTCGGGACGGATGGGTGCAGGTGTGGGCCCTGGACCCCAAGGGCGGCATGGAGCTGGGTCTGGGTCGAGGCGCCTTCGCGCGCTTCGAAGGCGGCGTTCCTGAGGCGATGTGCGACCTGCTCGAGGAGGCTGTCGACCTCAAGACGCGCCGGAGCCTCGACTTGGCAACGCGCGGTGAGCGGCTGCACCGGCCGTCGGTGGACAGCCCGCACGTCGTGATCGTCGTCGACGAGCTCGCGACGCTCAGCGCCTTCGCCGAACGGACCGTCGTGCGCAGGATCGAGCACGCACTCGGCCTGCTCCTCACCCAGGGCCGTGCCGTCGGCATCACGGTCATCGCCGCCGTCCAAGATCCCGGCAAGGACGTCGTCAGCTGGCGCGACCTCTTCCCCACCCGGATCGCGATGCGCCTGGACAACCCGATCCAGGTCGACATGGTCCTCGGCGACGGGGCCCGCGAGAGGGGAGCGCAGGCGGACCACATCTCCGAGCTCACCCCAGGGGTGGCCTACGTCCGCGTCGAGGGAAGCCGTGACATCCGCCGGGTCCGCGCCGCGTACCTCACCGATGACGACGTCCTGGCGCTCTCGATGTCGCTGATGGAGGCACGAGCGAAGCGCGAGGCACACGAGCAGGTCGAGAACACGGACGGAGAAGCAGCATGAGCGACAACGTCGTCGAGGCACACAGGGTCGCGTACCGAGCGTTCGGGCTCCCGCTCACGTACGTGCGGACCACGCCCTCTGTCATGAAGGAGCTTGACGGCATCCGTTGGCGGTTCCGTGGACGGTGTCGCGGCGACACCACCGACGCCTGGTTCATGGACCTGCGCACCCCGGAGGCGCGAGCGGCCCGACGGACCTGTGTCTCGTGCCCTGTCCGAACCCGATGCCTCTCGGCGGCGCTTCTCTACGGCGAGGAGTACGGCATCTGGGGCGGCCTGGACCCCGAGCAGCGGCTGGCCCTCGACGCCCGGCTACAGCGTGGCGAGACCCTGGGGTCCGTCGTGCGCTCGGCGATCGAGGTGCCCGTGATGAGGGATCTCGATGAGGCCGTCTGAGCCCCCACTGCACGCCGTCCAGGAGTACGCGGTCAGGGAGCGCGTCTGCATCCGTCCTCTCCTGCGTCGGGTGATGGACCGGGAGACCGGAGACGTGGCGCTCGTCGCGCTGCCCTGCCAGTCCACCCGGGAGTCCCGCTGCCCGTCCTGCGCAGCCCGGGCCCGCACCCTGCGCATGCACCAGTGCATGGCGGGCTGGCACCTGGAGGAGGAGCCCGAACTCACGCCCACGGCGGCTGGTGAGAAGGCGGAACCCGTTCCGGCTGAGGACGGAAGCCAGCGCACTCGCTCGACTCGGAGGCGCAGTGACACACCGGATCTGCCGCGCCGGCCCCAGGAGGACCGCACGATCGGACGGGTCTTCCACGCTCCTGACGGACAGACCTACCGGCCGTCGATGTTCATCACCCTCACCCTCCCCGGGTACGGATCGATCATCCCGGGCACGGGGACGCCCCGGAACTGGCGCGAGTACGACTACCGCCGGGCAGCCCTGGACGCGCTGCACTTCCCGCGGCTGCTCGACCGCTGGTTCCAGAACCTCCGACGGTGCGCCGGCTACAAGGTGCAGTACTTCGGCGCCGTCGAGGGCCAACGCCGGCTGGCTCCGCACTTCCACGTCGCCGTCCGTGGGGCGATCCCCCGAGCACTGGTGCGGGAGGTCACGCGGGCCACCTACCACCAGATCTGGTGGCCGCAGATGACCACTCCGAAGTACGTGGACGAGTGGCCGGAGTGGGACGGCATCGACTACCTCGACCCGCACACGGGCACGCCGCTCCAGCCTGGGCCGAGGCGTTGGCTGCCCTGGATCTCGAGGAGGACGCCCGGCCTGCGCACGTGATGCGGTTCGGCCGCGAGCTCGACGTCCAAGGACTGCTCGCGGGATCGCCGGATGCCGACCGGTCGGTGCGGTACCTGACGAAGTACCTGACCAAGGCGGTGGGGGAGACGTACGCCGACGACGCGGACGCTGCCTACGAGGCGCACATCGACCGGCTGCACGAGGAGGTCCGGTGGCTGCCGTGCTCCCCGGACTGCGCCAACTGGCTCCGCTTCGGAGTCCAGCCGAGGAAGGTCGGGCCCGGCCTGGTGCCCGGACGGTGCCCGAGCAAGGCCCACGACCGGGAGCACCTCGGCGTCGGCGGCCGACGCGTCCTGGTCTCCCGAGGCTGGTCGGGCAAGACGCTCGCCGATCACAAGGCCGACCGATCCGCAGTCGTGCGCGAGGCGTTCGAGGCCGCGGGGATCGAGGTCGAGTCGGCCCGTCGGATGGCCGCGGAGGTCGAGGCGTCGGATGGTGACGGTCGCTACGTCTGGTCCGCCGTCGTCTGCCACGGAGGCACGTCCGCATACGTGCTCATGGAGACGGTGAACGAGCGGCGCCGGTGGCGCGAGCAGTACGAGTACGCCAAGGCCTTCTCGGGCGCCGACCCGCCTGTGGATGGTTGTTCGGCAACCGCGGCCCCGAGCGCCGTGAGGGCAGCCGGATGAACGGCCAGGCGCTCGCCGAGGACCGCCTGTGGAGCGTCGAGGACGCGAGCTACTACCTCGGAGTGCCGATCCAGACGCTCTACTCGTGGCGGGGCCAAGGAGTCGGACCTCCGGCACGTCGAGTGGGGCGCCGGCTGCGATACCGCCCGGAGGACGTCAAGGCCTGGGTAGCCGGTCTGTCGACGAACGTCGCGTCATGAGGCGCCTCGGCATCGGTGAGTACGGCGAGATCACCTACGCGACCAGAGGACGCAGCACGGCCGCCACCATCTACTACCGGGACTTCAGCGGGCGCCGCCAACGGATCCGCAGGAGCGCTCCGACTCGGGCCGGCGCCCGCCGGGCGGTGATGAGTGAGCTGAACCGCGTCCTGGCGGGAGGGGAGCGGGATTGCCTTGCAGCTGCGATGCCGCTGTCCAAAGCGGCCGCCGCCTGGCTGGTCTCGATCGAGGAGCGGGTGGACCGGGGAACGAGGAGCCCGTCGACGCTCGACCTGTACCGGCACGCCGTCGAGCGACACGTGGTGCCCCAGTTGGGGGAGCTGCTGCTGGTAGAGACGACCACGGCTCGGCTCGACCGGTTCCTGCAAGGGATCCTGCGGACGAAGGGTTACGCGACGGCGAAGCTGTGCCGCACCATCCTGTCCGGGATCTGCGGCTGGGCCGTCAGGCAGGGCGGGATGCCGACGAACCCCGTCCGGGACGTCACGCCTCTTGAGCTCGACCGGGACCGTACGGCGAAGGCGCTCACGCCAACCGAGGTCCGTGACTGGCTCGCCGTGCTTGATGGTGACGACTACGCCCAGAGACACGATCTACCCGAGCTCGCCCGCTTCGTGCTCGCGACGGGGCTGAGGCTCGGGGAATCGCTGGGTGTGCGGTGGTCCGATATCGACTTCGACCGAGGCGTGGTCAGCGTCGAGCGGACCGTCATCCGGGTCAAGGGCAGAGGGCTGATTGCCGCGCGGCTGAAGTCGCGATCGAGCTATCGCGTCCTCGTCCTTCCGGGCTGGTGCCTGACGATGCTCCGCTCACGGCGAAGCCGTCTGGGCGTGATCGACGGACCCGTGTTCGCCGACGCGAAGGGTGGCTACCGCGACCGGAACAACGTCGGCGCGGCATTCCGGCGTGTCCGGCAGGGAACGCCATTCGAATGGGTCACTCCGCACACGTACCGAAAGACGGTCGCGACCCTTCTCGACAGCAGTGGCGCCAGCGCTCGGATGATCGCCGACCAGCTCGGGCACTCGAGGATTTCGATGACCCAGGACGTCTACATGGGACGCCGCACAGTCACGTCGGCGATGGCAGAGGTGTTGGAGTCACTCGAGACCACGGCCGTCGACGGTGTCGCGCGCAAGTGAATGAGAACGCGAATGCGCGCACGCCGCCTCAGTGGCGCCGAGTGCTCAGCGGCCCTTCAGCGCGTCGGTAGCGGCCTTGGAGAGCCGGCCGCGGTCCTTGATGTCTGGGAAACCGTTCTTGCGCAGCCAGTCACGGTCCGCGGACGTCACGCTGGCGCGACGAGGAGTGGTCGTGCGGGCGCGGGTGGTCGTCGCCTTGCGTGCAGCGCTGAGGTAGGGCGCGAGTGCCTTCTCCATCGCTGCGCGGTTCTTCTTCGACAGGTCGATCTCGTAGCGTCGCGCCATCGAATCCGAAAGCCACGGTCTGGATGTCCGAGCTCTCCTTGCCGTCGAGGTCGTCCGACAGAATCGTGACCGTTCGCTGGGCCATGGGGCTCCTTTTGAGGAATGGGGTTCGTCGGAGTCAACCACAGCCGCCGTCGCCGGCCACATCGCACGCGATGGCGGGAGTGTCCGTGGCGGCGTTGTCCCTCGCTGCAGAGGACCGCCCCGGGCGTCGGCAGTGACGGCATGTAGCCACACATATCGCCACATCGACCACTTTTTGATGTGCAAGCGATTCGTGGCACAGCACTTGACCTGCGGTGATGGTGGGCCCCGTGGGGCTCGAACCCACAACCTACGGATTAAAAGTCCGCAGCTCTACCGATTGAGCTAGAGGCCCGCGCGGCCCCCTGGGAGGCAGGTCCGCGACGGCCGTCAGTATGTCGCACCGGTCACCAAGCGTCCGGGCGCCCTCGCCGCGAACGTGGGTGAAGACCGCCGGATATCGACGGTCTTCACCCACATTCGCGGAGGTGCGGGAGCGGGAGTGCGGGTGCGCGGGGGGCGCTCAGCCGGCGCAGTCGAGGCAGAGGTTGGTGCCGGGCTTGGACTCCTGCGACCGGTGGACGAGCAGGAAGCAGCCCATGCACGAGAACTCGTCGGCCTGGCGCGGCACGACGTGCACCTCGAGGGACAGGTCGGACAGGTCGGCGCCGGGCAGCGTGTGGCCGTCGGTGGCCTCGCTGTCCTCCTCGAGGAGGTCGATCGGCGTGCGCGAGCGGGCGGCGTCGAGCTCGACGAGGGAGTCCGCCTTGTCCTCGTCGCCCTCACGGACCCGGGGAGCGTCGTAGTCAGTTGCCATGGTCGGCACCTTCCGTCGTGGTGTGCGGGTCGTTGCCGACCCCGGGGCCCCTGAGTATGTCGCGGTCGAGGGGATTCGTCAAAGGTTTGTCTAATCTCCGGTCCAGCATCGACCGGTGCTGCATGGTGCGTGCGTCTGGCTCGACCGGTCCGCCACGCTCATGCCCGGTCAACGCCGGGACGTGCGGGGTTGTGCCCGATCGAGCCTGGGAAAACCCTGTGAGACCGCAGTCGCGGCCGCAGGGTCAGCGGGTGAGGATGACGGCCGCGGCCACGGCGAGGATCCCGAGGATCCCCGAGGCCGGGATCCAGGCCCAGTGCACCCGGCGCGGGTTGGGCCCGCGCAGGGTCAGCGAGACCGGGGTCGGGCTCGGGTCGTCCGCCGCGACCTCGGCGTCGGTCTCGGCGACGCCGGTCGCGAGGTCGGGGTCGGCGACCGCGGCCAGCGCGTCGACGGCGGCGCTCTCGGCCTCGGCGGCATTGCCGCGCACCGAGCTCGCCGCCCGTCCGGTCGGCACCGCGACCGTCGCCGGGTCGCGCGGCACCCCGAGGAGCTCCGCCAGCTCCCGGGCGCTGCGGGGGCGGTCGGTGGGGGACTTGGCGAGGCACCGCTCGATGAGGCCGCGCAGCTCCGCGGGCACCTCGTCGGGCAGCGGCGGCGGCGGGTCGTTGACCTGCGCCAGCGCCGTCGCGACCGGGGTCACCTTGTCGAAGGGGCGTCGCCCGGTGAGCAGCTCGTGGGCGACGACCCCGAGCGCGTAGAGGTCGGAGGCGCCGGTCGCCGCCTCGCCGAGCGCCTGCTCGGGGGAGAGGTAGTGCGGCGTGCCGACGATCTCGCCGGTCAGGGTCTGGCCGGAGCCGTCGAGGGCGCGGGCGATGCCGAAGTCGGTGAGCTTCACCGTGCCCTCCGGCGTGAGGAGGATGTTGGCCGGCTTGACGTCGCGGTGGACGACACCGGCGTCGTGGGCGGCGTCGAGCGCGAGAGCGGCCTGGGCCATGATCGAGCGGACCCGGTCCGCGTCGAGCGCCCCCTCGCGCTGGACGAGGTGCGACAGCGGCTCGCCCGGCACGAGCTCCATGACGAGGAAGGCGACGTCGTTGTCCTCGCCGTAGTCGTAGACCGCGGCGATGTTGGGGTGGCTGAGGTTGGCGGTGTAGAGCGCCTCGTCGCGGAAGCGCCGGGCGAACACGGGGTCGCCGGCGGTGGTCGGCCGCAGCACCTTGACGGCGACGGACCGTTCGAGGACCTCGTCGGTGGCCTCCCAGACGTCGCCCATGCCGCCGGAGGCGACTCGTCGGGTCAGCGAGTAGCGCTCGCCGATGCGGACATCGGGCTGAAGCCCAGTCATCGGGCGCGTCTCGGTGGTCACGAGAGGCAACCCTAACCGCTCGGGACGTCGATCCGACCCGGGCTGACCTGCGGGTTTGTCAGCCCGTCGAGGACCGGCCAGACCGTCGGCGCGCGACCTCCGACGGCAGGGCCTCCAGGCTCACGGATTCGCCTGTGCGGGTGCCTTGCCCGCGGCGTCGCCGGCCGTCCCGACCACCTGACGCCCCGTCGGCGAGCGCGGACCTGCGGAGGGCCCGGCCGCCCGCGATCCGCTCGTCGAGCTTCTCGCGCGCCTTCTCGGACTGGGTCGTGTCCCGCGGCGGCAGCTGGATGGAGCGCTCGGCCTCGATGCCGGCCTCGAGCTGGCGGGTCCGCTCGAGCTCGGCGTCGAGCTCGGCCCCGAGGAGCAGCGCGATGTTGGTGAGCCACAGCCACAGGAGGAAGACGATGACACCGCCGAGCGAGCCGTACGTGGCGTTGTAGTTGCCGAAGTTGCTGACGTAGAAGCCGAACGCGATCGACGCCACGACCCAGACGAGGATGGCGAGCACCGCACCGGGCGAGATCCACCGGAACCGGGGCTGTCGGACGTTCGGGGTGAAGTAGTAGAGCATCGCCACCATCCCCATGACGACGACGAGGATGACCGGCCACTTCGCGAGGTCCCACACGTCGACCGCCTGCTGCCCCACCCCGATGAGGCCGCCGACCGCCCGGGTGACCGGCCCCGTGACGACGAGCCCGACGAGCACGAGCGCGCCGAGGAGGACGAGCGCCACGGTCACCGCGAAGTTGACCGGCCGCAGCTTCCACACCGGCCGGCCCTCGTCGACCCCGTAGACCCGGTTCATGGCGCGGCCGAACGCGCCGACGTACCCGGAGGCGGAGAACAGGGCGGCGAGGATACCGATGACGAACGTGAACCCGGCGGCCTGCGAGGCGACCATCTCCTCGAGCGGCCCGCGCAGCTGCTCGACGACCTGCCCCTGCCCGAGCCGAACGAGGAGGCTCAGCAGCTGGTCGACCGTCTGCGCGCCGTTGCCGAACAGGCCGAGGAGCGAGACGAGCGCCAGCAGCGCCGGGGCGACCGAGAGCACGGAGTAGTAGGTGAGGGCGGCGGCCAGGTCGGTGGACTGGTCGCGCTGGAACTCCGCGACGGCGCTCTTGAGCGTGTACTTCCACCCCCGCCGCGACAGGTCCGCCGGCGAGTCGGGCTTCGCGTCCGTCTCGGGCGGGGGCGCGGTGGCGGCCATGGCCGCGGCAGATCCCTCGGTGGGCATGTCGTCTCCTCGGAGCGTGCAGGCGCAGGTCGGGGTCGGTCCCAACCTAGCCGGACGCCGGGCGCCTGTGGAGGTGGCGGGTCCGCAGGACGCGGCCGGAACCACCTGACACACTGGCGCGGTGACGACTGACGGAGGCCGACCCGTTCCGCGGCGGCCCATCCGCTTCGGGCCCGCGGACCTCGAGGCGCACGGTGGCACGCGCCCCGGGCCGGCCGAGACCACCGAGGTCGCCCACCAGACCGCGGCGATCCTCGTCGGCACCGGCCGGGCCGCCCACGACCCCGAGGTCACCTCCCGGCTCGTCGGCCTCGTCGACGACCTCGGGCTGCCCACGATCGCGGACCTGTGGTCCTCGCGCCCCGCCCGCTCGCTCCCCGGTGCCCTGTGGCGCCTCTACGCGCTGCGCGAATGGGTTCGCCGCAACCCGGAGGAGGCCAGCCGCGAGTACGCCGCCGGCATGCGGTTCACCGACGTGGCGCACGTCGTCGCGGGGATCGCCGAGCCGCCGCGCCCCGAAGAGCTGCAGCGCGTCGCCGACCAGATCCTCGCGGGCGTCTTCGACGGGGACCTCGCGGTCGCGCTCGAGCGGGCGTCGGCGTTCTGCGCCGTCATCGCGGCAGGGCGCGCCGAGCTCGCCAACGACTCGGACGACGTCGACCCCGACGCCGCCACCGGCCTGACCCGCAGCGGCGCGGCCCTGCTCGCCACCGGCGAGGACCTCCGCGCGTGCGCCAACCTGTGGCGCTCGCGGGACCTCGACTGACCATCCCGGCGCGCGGACTTCCGCGGGAGGGAACACACCGACGACCCCGACGCGTTAGGGTCTATCGGTAGGTGCCGGACCGCGGCAGCCCCGGGTCCCAACATCAGCCGCTACGAGCGGCCACGCGCCGTGAGGCGCTCCCGGTCCGGCACCCACCACCTCCCTCTCCGGCGGCGCGCCGACACCGCCGCGGACGGGCCCCGGCACTTTCCCTGTGGATGACCTACCGCCCCCTGCTCGGGCGCCGTACCGTTGACCCATGGCCGACGACCCCTCGCTCACCGACGACGATCTCCAGGGTGAGATCGACCTCGTCGGGACCCTGGTGCTCGCGGCCGCCGAGACCGACGGTCCGCTGAGCGAGGAGGCCATCGACGAGCTCCTCGGCATCGGCGGGGCAGGCCCCGCGGGCGCAGCCCCGGCCCCCACCGAACGCTGACGCCGTGCAGGGATCGCCGGGCGCACCCGGCCGCGGCCTCCCGCCCGAGCGCCACCCCCTACGCTGAGCCCACGATCGCTGCACCACCGGACCCGGAGACCGCCACCGTGGGCTTTCGCCTCACCCCCCAGGACACCTCGTTCCCCGAGCTGTTCGCCGCCTCGGCGCAGCAGCTGGTCGAAGGTGCCCGCGAGCTGACCGCTCTGCTCGGCGCGGACCACGAGGAGCGCCAGGAGATCCTCCGCCGGGCCCACGACATCGAGGCCGCCGCCGCCGACGCCACCCGCGACATCGTCCGCAAGGTGCACGGGTCCTTCGTCACCCCGTTCGACCGCTCCGACATGCACGGGCTCGCGGTGGCCCTCGACGAGTGCGTCGACCTCGTCGTGGCGGCGGTCGACCTCATCGTGCTGTACCGCGTCGACGACCTCCCGCCGCGCGCGGCCAAGCAGGTCGAGATCATCGCGCGGATGGCCGAGGTCACCGCCGACGCGATGCCGCGGCTGCGGTCGATGAAGGACCTCAACGGCTACTGGGTCGAGATCACCCGCCTCGAGAACCGGGCGAACAAGCAGTACCGGCGCATGCTCGGCGACCTGTTCGCGGCCAAGAAGCCCGACCCCGTCGCCCTGATGAAGCACAAGGACGTCATCGACGCCCTCGAGGCCGCGGCGAACGGGTTCGAGCAGGTGGCGCTGAAGGTCGAGGCGATCACCGTCCGGGAGTCCTGACCGGCCGTGGACTGGTGGCCCGTCGCCCTCGTCGTCGTCCTCGCGATGGGGTTCACGTACACGAACGGCTTCCACGACGCGGCGAACGCCATCGCGACCTCCGTCTCGACCCGGGCGCTGACCCCGCGGATCGCGCTGCTCCTGGCCGCGGTCATGAACCTCGTGGGGGCCTTCGCCGGGATGCGGGTGGCCCAGACGATCGGCAGCGACATCGTCGTCGTTCCCGCAGGCGCCACCGGGCTCGCCCTGTGCGCCGGCGCCTTCGTCGGAGCGACCGTCTGGAACCTGCTGACGTGGTGGCGGGGGCTGCCGTCGTCGTCGTCGCACGCGCTGATCGGGGGGCTCGGCGGGGCAGCGCTCGCCGCCGGTGCCACCGTGCGCTGGGGCGCCGTGCGCGACAACGTCGCCATCCCGATGATCGTGTCCCCGCTCCTCGGGCTCGCCGGTGGGTTCCTCGTCATGACCGCCATCCTGTGGCTGTTCCGGCGCTCCGCCCCCGGGCCGACCGCGCGCGGGTTCCGCTACGCCCAGACGGTGTCGGCGGCCGCGATGGCGTTCGGGCACGGGATGCAGGACGCGTCGAAGACGGCCGGGGTGGTCGTGCTCGCCCTCGTCGCCTCGGGGCGCCAGGACCCCGCGGACCTGTCGGTGCCGCTGTGGGTGCTCGCGCTGGCGGCCGTCATGCTGAGCCTGGGCACGTACGCGGGCGGCTGGCGGATCATCCGCACGCTCGGGCGCGGCATCATCCACATCGACCCGCCGCAGGGCTTCGCCGCCGAGGCGACGGCCGCGACGGTGCTCTACGCCGCGACGGCCACCGGAGCCCCGATCTCGACGACGCACGCCATCACCTCGGCCATCGCCGGGGTGGGGGCGACCCGCTCGGCCAAGGCGGTGCGCTGGGACGTCGCGCGGTCCATCGCCTTCGCGTGGGTGCTGACGTTCCCCGGCGCCGGCCTCGCGGCCGCGCTCGTGTACGGCGCCATCGCGCTCCTCGTCTAGGGCCCAGGCAGGCCCGAGCGATCAGCCGAAGCGACCCGAGATGTAGTCCTCGGTGGACTTCTCGGTGGGGTTGCTGAAGATGCGCTGGGTCTCCCCGATCTCGACGAGCCGGCCGGGCTCGCCGGTGGCCTTGAGGTTGAAGAACGCCGTCTGGTCCGAGACGCGGGCCGCCTGCTGCATGTTGTGCGTGACGATGACGATCGTGTACTCGGACTTCAGCTCGTTGATGAGGTCCTCGATGGCCAGCGTCGAGATCGGGTCGAGGGCCGAGCAGGGCTCGTCCATGAGGAGCACCTGCGGGTTGACCGCGATGGCGCGGGCGATGCACAGCCGCTGCTGCTGGCCACCCGACAGGCCGGCCCCGGGCTTGTCGAGCCGGTCCTTGACCTCGGTCCACAGGTTGGCGCCGCGCAGGGACCGCTCGACGACCTCGTCGAGGACGGACTTCTTCTTGATCCCGTTGAGCCTCAGCCCGGCCGCCACGTTGTCGCGGATCGACATCGTCGGGAACGGGTTGGGCCGCTGGAACACCATGCCGACGGTGCGGCGCACGGCCACCGGGTCCATCGACGACGCGTACAGGTCCTGGTCGTCGAGCATGACCGAACCCTCGACGCGCCCGCCAGGGATGACCTCGTGCATCCGGTTCAGGGTGCGGAGCACGGTGGACTTGCCGCAGCCGGACGGGCCGATGAAGGCGGTCACGGAGCGGGGCTCCACGGTCATCGTCACGCCCTCCACGGCTTTGAAGTCGCCGTAGTAGATGTCGAGGTCCTTGACGTCGATGCGCTTGGCCATGGGTTCAGTGTCTCTTTTCGTCCCGGGGATGGTCGGGGTGATCGGGGGTGGGTCAGCCCTTGACCTTGCTGAAGCGGCCGACGAAGCGACCCAGCAGGTTGAGCAGGAAGACGAGGAGGATCAAGGTGAGCGAGGCGCCCCAGACCCGGTCGAGCGCCGGCTGGAGGGCCTCGGTGCGGTCCTGGTTGATCATCGTGGGCAGCGTCGCCATGAGGCCGTCGAACAGGTCGGTGGCGATGACCTTGGTGTAGGGCCCGAGGATGATCAGCGGCGCGGTCTCACCCATGACGCGGGCGAGCCCGAGGAGGATGCCCGTGACGATGCCGGAGAACGCGGTGGGCACGACGATCTTCATGATCGTCTTCCACTTCGGCACCCCGAGCGCGTACGACGCCTCGCGCAGCTCGTTCGGCACGAGCTTGAGCATCTCCTCGGTGGAGCGCACGATCGTCGGGATCATGAGCATGGCGAGGGCCAGGGTCACGGCGAACGCGACGCGCTGGAAGCCGAGCGTCGTGACCCACAGGGCGTAGATGAACAGGCCCGCGACGATCGACGGGATGCCGGTGAGGATGTCGACCATGAAGGACACCGTGCGCGCGAGCCGGCCGCGGCCGTACTCGACGAGGTAGACGGCGGTGAGGACGCCGACCGGGACCGACATCGCCGCCGTCACCGCGGCCTGGATGAGCGTCCCCTGGATGGCGTGCACCGCGCCCCCGCCGACGCGGCGCGAGGTGATGCCGGACTGGCTGTTCGTCCACCACACCGAGTCGACGAGCATGTGGCCGCCCTTGACCAGGGTGGAGCCGAGGATCCAGACGAGCGGCACGACGGCGATCCCGAAGGCCAGCCACATGACGATGCGGGCGGTGACGTCCTTGACGGCGCGCCCCCCGGACTTCTCGCCGAACGCGCTGGGGGTCGGGACGCCGGCCGCGGGCGGTGCCGCGGTGTGGTCGACCTGGGCGCTGCTCATTCGGTGAAGGCCTTCCTGCGGTCGATGACGATGCGGGCGGTCGCGTTGACGACGAAGGTCACGACGAACAGGACGAGGCCGGCCGCGATGTAGGCGCCGGTCTTCTGCGGGGTGTCGAACTCGCCGGCGCCCTGGGCGATCCGCGAGGCGAAGGTCGACCCGCCGTTGAAGATCGAGAAGCTCCAGTCCGCGTTCGCGCTCAGCGTCGACAGGAGGATGAGGACCGCGAGGGTCTCGCCGAGCGCACGCCCGAGGCCGAGCATCGCGGCGCTGATGACCCCGGGCTTGCCGTAGGGCAGGACCGCGACCCGGATCATCTCCCACCGCGTCGCACCGAGCGCGAGCGCGCCCTCCTTGTGCGTCGTCGGCACCTGCGCGAAGACCTCGCGCGAGATGGCCGTGACGATCGGCAGGATCATGATCGCGAGGATCATGCCGGCGAAGGCGAGGGTGCTCTTGGCGCTGGTGCCCTGGTCCTCGAAGACGGGGAGCCACCCGAGCGCACCGTCGATCCCCGAGAGCACCGGCTGGAAGTACTGGCCGGCGATGTTCAGGCCCCAGAACCCGTAGACGATCGAGGGGACCGCCGCGAGCAGGTCGATGGTCGAGGCCGCGGGCCGGGAGAGCCAGGGCGGCGCGTACTGGGTGATGAAGAGGGCGACCGCGACCCCGAGCGGGACCGCGATGATCATCGCGATGACCGAGGTGATGAGGGTCCCCCAGGCGAGCTCGAGGATGCCGAAGCGGGGGTTGGCGCCGCTGGGGCTCCACTCCCGCGACAGGAGGAAGTTCGCCTCGTTCTTCATGAGCGACGGCACGGCCTGCCACAGGAGGAACACCCCGACGAGGGTGACGAGGGCGACGATGAGGATGCCCGAGGTGGTGGCGAGGCCGCCGAAGATCCGGTCGCCGAGGCGGCCGGTGGAGGCCCGGTCGCCGCCGAGGGGGTGCCTCGGGTCCTCGTCGACCGTCGAGCGGCCGGTCATGGAGGTGCTCACGTCGTCCTCGGGGGTCGGGGATCTTGGTCGTGCCGACGGGGCGGGCCGGTTCGCGGCCCGCCCCCGTGCGGTGTCCGTGGGCGCCGGAGCGCCTGGACGGTGGGCGCCCGTGCGGGCGCCGGGCGGTCAGGAGATCGCGTCGATGGCCGTCGTGACCTTCTCCTCGACCGAGCTCGGGAGCGGCGCGTACCCGATCTCCTCGAGGCCCTGCTGGACCTCCGGGGAGGCCATGTGCGTGAGGAAGGCCTTGACCTTCGTCGCGGTCTCGGCGTCAGCGTACTGGGAGCAGACGATCTCGTAGGTGACGAGGAGGATCGGGTAGGCGCCGGCCTCCTGGGTCGCGTAGTCGAGCGTGAGGCGCAGGTCGTTGCCCTCGCCGTCGCTGGCGGCGGCCTCGACGGCCTTGCCGACGGTCGCGCCGGTCAGCTCGACCGCGCCGCCGCCGTTGTCGATCTTGGCGATCCCGAGGTCGTTGTCCTTGGCGTAGCTCCACTCGACGTAGGTGACGCCACCCTCGGTGGACTTCACGCCCTCGGACACCCCGGAGGACTTCTCCTTGCCCTCACCGGAGGCGGGCCAGGCCTTCGCCGGGTCGTAGCTCCAGGCGTCGCCGCCGGCAGCCTTGAGGTACTTCGTGAAGTTCTCGGTCGTGCCCGACTCGTCGGAGCGGAAGAAGACCTTGATCTCGGTGGCGGGAAGGTCGACACCGGCGTTGACCGCTGCGATCTTCGGGTCGTTCCACGTCGTGATCCTGCCGTCGAAGATCTCGGCGGCCACGTCCGGGGTGAGGGTCAGGTCGTCGACCCCCGGCAGGTTGTAGGAGATGGCGATCGGCCCGGTGACCATCGGGATGTTCCAGGCGGGGGAGCCGCAGGTCTGGGCGGCCGCGTCGGTCTCGACGATGCCGTCCTTCTCCTCGGTCTTCAGGGCCGAGTCGGACCCGGCGAAGTCGACCTGCCCGGCGATGAACTGCTTGATCCCGGTGCCGGAGCCCGTCGGGTTGTAGTTGACGGTGGCGCCCGGGCACATCTCGTTGTAGGTGGCGGCGGCCTCCTCGAACGCGTTCTTCTGGGCCGAGGAGCCCTCGGCGTTCAGGGTGCCCTCGAAGCAGGAGGCGGAGCCGACGCTGCCGGCGTCGCCGCTGCCCGAGTTGTCGTCCGAGCCGCAGCCGGCGAGGGCGAGGGAGCCGACCAGGGCGAGGCCCGCGAACTGGCCGAAACGGAGGGTCTTCACAGGTGTACCTCTCGAGAAAGGGACAAGAAGCGATGGCGTCGGGCAGCGCTGGCCGACGACTAGGACGGTATGGAGGCCGGGTGACGCCGTGACCCGCGCCGGGTGAACGCCGCGTGAACGGCGTCCGAGCATTGCCCGACGGGACGGTCAGGGGCAGTGGCGCTCGACGGCCACGACCCGGGCCCCAGCTCCGGCGCCGGCCACGTGGCAGACCAGCGCCTCGCCCTTGTCGAACGTGCCGGTGCCGGCGGCGGCCAGGAGGCGGCGGTCGGCCACCCCGGCCTCCCCCGCGACTCCGGCGAGGACGTCGACGAGCGCCGGGAGCACCGGCCCGTGCGAGCAGACGGCGGTGGGGCGCCCCTTCTCGAGGACGCGCTGCAGGTGGTGGACCGCGCGCCCCGGGTCGTCGGCGAAGCCCTCCTCGGAGAGTCCGGGCCTGGTCCGCAGCCGGGCCCCGGCCTCCTTGGCGAACGGCGAGACCGTGGCGACGCAGCGCGTCGAGGGTGAGGTGACGACCCGTTGCACGCCGTACGCGGCGAGCACCGGACCCAGCGCGACCGCCCGGGCCCGGCCCGCCGCGTCGAGGGGGCGCTCGGTGTCGTCCGGACCCTTCCACGAGCCGCGACCCACGGCGCGGGCGTGCCGGACGAGCACGAGCGGCCACGTCGCGAGGAGCCCCGCCTGGTGCCACCGCACGAGGGCGAGCAGCTGGTCCTGGTCGCGGGCGTAGTCGAGCCGGTCGTGGGCGGTGCGCGGGTCGAGCCACTCGACGTCGTCGATCTCGTTGACGAGCCGGCCGTCGCCCCCGGTCACCTGGGCCGCCCAGTACCGGACGACCTTGTCGCCGGGCACGCCGTCCTTCTCGAGCACGGTGTACCGCGCCTCGGGCAGCGGGACCCCCAGCCGGACGACGAGCCCGGTCTCCTCGACCGTCTCACGCACCGCCGCGACGGGCCATTCCTCCGCCGGGTCGAGCTTGCCCTTGGCCCAGGACCAGTCGTCGTAGCGGGGCCGGTGGACGAGCGCCACCTGCAGCACGTGGCCCTGGACCCGCCAGGGCACCGTCCCGGCGGCGGGGATCGTCGTCGGCATCGGGGGCGGCCGTCAGCGGCGCCGGGCCTTGCGGCGGCGCTTGGAGTGCATCTCGATGAAGGCGGTCTGCAGGTCCTCCAGCGGTTCGCCCTCCGCGGTGAGGTGGCGGCGGATCCAGCGTCCGTCGCCGCCGAGGCCCCAGTGCGCGTACCGGTCGGAGCCGCCCCGGTCGAGGAGGGATCTCAGGTCGTCGACATGGCGGGGGTCGGTGAGCCGGATGAGGGCCTCGACCCGGCGGTCGAGGTTGCGGTGCATCATGTCGGCGCTGCCGATGTACGCGACGGGCTCGCCGGCGCCGCCGAAGTAGAAGACGCGGGAGTGCTCGAGGAAGCGCCCGAGCACCGAACGGACCTCGACCGTCTCGGACAGCCCCTCGACCCCGGGCCGGATCGCGCAGATGCCGCGGACCCAGAGGAACACCCGCACCCCGGCCCGCGACGCGCGGTACAGGGCGTCGATGACCTGCTCGTCGACGATCGAGTTGACCTTCCACAGGATGAGGCCGGCGCCCGGCTCGGCCTGCTCGTGCGCGATCTCCTGCTCGATGTGCGCGATGAGCCCGGCCCGGACCGAGCGGGGTGCGACGAGTAGCCGCTTGAACTTGCTGCGCGGCGCGATGCCGGACAGCTGGTTGAACAGCCGGCTGAGGTCCTCGCCCACCTGCTGGTCGTCGGTGAGCAGCCCGAGGTCCTCGTACAGCCGGGCGGTCTTCGGGTTGTAGTTGCCGGTGCCGACGTGGCAGTACCGCCGCATCCCCTCGGCCTCCTGGCGGATGACGAGGCACAGCTTGGCGTGGGTCTTGAGGCCGACGATGCCGTAGACGACGTGGACGCCCGCATGCTCGAGCTTGCGGGCCCACGAGATGTTGTTCTCCTCGTCGAAGCGGGCCTTGATCTCGACGACCGCCAGCACCTGCTTGCCCGCCTCGGCGGCGTCGATGAGGGCGTCGATGATCGGGCTGTCGCCGCTGGTGCGGTAGAGCGTCTGCTTGATGGCGAGGACGTGCGGGTCGGCCGCGGCCTGCTCGAGGAACGCCTGCACCGAGGTCGAGAACGAGTCGTACGGGTGGTGGAGCAGGACGTCCTGCTTGCGGATCGAGGCGAAGATGTCGCGGGCCTTCGCGGACTCGGTCGGGGCGAGGTCGGCGTTGGTGCGGGCCACGAACGGTTCGTAGTGCAGCTCGGAGCGCTCGAGGTCGGCGATGACGTTGAGGGCGCGCAGGTCGAGGGGGGCGGGGAGCCGGTACACCTCCGACGCGGCCACCCCGAGCTCGCGGACGATGAGGTCGAGGACGTGGTCGTCCATCGCCTGCTCCACCTCGAGGCGCACCGGCGGGCCGAAGCGGCGCCGGGTCAGCTCGCGCTCGAGGGCGGTGAGCAGGTTCTCGGCGTCGTCCTCCTCGACCTCGAGGTCCTCGTTGCGGGTGACCCGGAAGGTGAAGTGCTCGCGGACGTCCATCCCCGGGAACAGCTGGTCGAGGTGCGCGGCGATGACGTCCTCGAGCGGCACGAACCGGGTGTCGTACATGTCGGCGAGCGGCGACTCGGCGGGGCCGGGCTCGACCCGGATCAGCCGCGGCAGCATCGGCGGCACCTTGACCCGCGCGAAGTGCTCCTTCTGCGACTTGGGGTTGACGAGGATGACGGCGAGGTTGAGCGAGAGCCCCGAGATGTACGGGAACGGGTGGGCCGGGTCGACGGCGAGCGGGGTGAGGACGGGGAACAGCCCGTTGGTGAAGACCTCGCCGAGGCGGTCGCGCTCCTCGTCGGACAGCTCGTCCCACCGCACGATCGTGACGCCGTCCCCTTCGAGGAGCGGGCGCACCTGCTCGGCGTAGACCCGGGCGTGCATGGTCATCAGCTCGTGCGCGACGCTCGAGATCTGCTCCAGCACCTCGCGCGGCTCCAGCCCCGATGCCGAGCGCACGGCGATGCCCGTCGCGATGCGGCGCTTGAGCCCGGCGACGCGGACCATGAAGAACTCGTCGAGGTTCTGGGCGAAGATCGCGAGGAAGCGGGCCCGCTCGAGGAGCGGCACGTGCTCGTCGGCGGCCAGCTGCAGGACGCGCTCGTTGAACTGGAGCCAGGAGATCTCGCGGTCGAGGAACCGGTCGGCCGGGAGGCCGTCGTCCGCGGGCTCGTGGCCGGGCTGGGCGGGGCGCACGAACCGGCCGTTCGTGGCCCGCGGCTGCTGCTGCTGGTGGCGGGCCTCGGCGGCGGAGGCGCTGGCGATCGAGACCTCGCTGACGATCGCGCCGTCCGCGGATGCGTCGGCCGCGGCGTCGCGGGCCGTCGGGTCGGTGGTCTGGTCGACCCGCACATCCGACTCTGCCGTCATGCGTCCATCCTGTCAGGTCCGGCCGCCTGTGGGCCTCCCGTCCGGGACGTCACGCGTGGGGCACCGAGTACTGGGCGTCGACGGCGAGGTCGGTGAAGCCGAGACGCTCGTAGGTGCGCCGGGCAGCGGTGTTGTCGCCGTCGACGTAGAGGTGGACCTCGGTGAGGCCGCGGCGGGCCAGGTGGGCCAGGCCCAGGGCGGTCAACGGACCGCCGAGGCCGCGGCCCTGCTCGTCGGGGTCGACCCCGACGACGTACACCTCACCGGTGCCGTTGCCGTGCCGCGCCTCGCCCTTCTCGACCTTGGTCCAGTGGAAGGCGACGACGCGGCCGTCCCGCTCGACGAGGAGGAAGCCGGCCGGGTCGAACCAGGGCTGGTCGATCCGCTCGCGCAGGTCGGCGACCGTGAGGCGACCCTGCTCGGGGTGCGAGGCGAAGGCCGCGGCGTTGAGGCGGACCCAGTCCTCGTCGTCCCGCCCGGGCTCGAACGCCCGCACCGTGTAGCCGGCGGGCAGCGCCGGGTCGCCCGCGTCGTCGGCGTCGAGGGGGCGCGTCATGAGGTGCAGGCTGCGGGTGCGCTCGAGCCCGGCGGCGGTGGCGAGGGCCCGGGCCGGGGGGAGGTCGCCGTGCGCCCACACGCTGCGGGCCCCCTCCTCGAGGACCGCGTCGAGCAGGGCCCGGCCGTGACCCTGCCGCCTCGCGGCGGGGTCGACGACGAGCTCGGCGACCGCGTCGGGCGAACCCGCCGACGCGACCTGCGCGTACCCGACGAGCTGGCCCGCGTCGTCGCGCCGCAGCACCTGGACGACTCCCTCCCGATGATGGCCGACGGCGAGGGCGAACGCCTCCGAGACCGCCGCCACCTCGTCGGCCGCCTGGGCGCGGTCCCACAGCTCGCGGGCCTCCAGAGCGGTCCTGTCGTCGACGGCTCCGAGCCGTTCGGTCACCGGCATGTCAGCCCCCGGCCTCCTCGAGGTCGGCCGCGACCTCGGGTACGAAGCGGTAGCCGACGTTGCGGACCGTCCCGATGAGCAGCTCGTGCTCGATGCCGAGCTTGGCGCGGAGGCGGCGGACGTGGACGTCGACGGTGCGGGTGCCGCCGAAGTAGTCGTAGCCCCACACCTCCTGCAGCAGCTGGGACCGGGTGAAGACGCGGCCGGGGTGCTGGGCGAGGTACTTGAGCAGCTCGAACTCCTTGTAGGTGAGGTCGAGCAGGCGACCCCGGAGGCGGACGGAGTACGTGGCCTCGTCGATGACGAGCGAGCCGGCGGTGATGGGACCGTCCTCGACGGCCCCGGAGTCGCCTCGCCGGCCGATGGCGAGGCGGAGGCGGGCCTCCACCTCGGCGGGCCCGGCGGTGTCGAGGACGACGTCGTCGACGCCCCACTCGCTCGTGAGCCCGGCGAGCCCGCCCTCGGTGAGGACGACGACCAGCGGCGCGGACACGCCCGTCGAGGTGAGGACCCGGCACAGCGACTTCGCCATGGCGAGCTCGCGGCGGGCGTCGACGATGACCGCATCGGCCTCCGGGGCGTCGACCAGCGCCGACGCCTCGGCGGGCAGGATGCGAACATGGTGGCTGAGGAGCCCGAGCGCCGGAAGGACCTCGGCGCTGGGAGCCAAGGTGTTCGTCAACAGCAGCAGATGGGCCATCGCCCATCAGGATAGGCGGTCATGGAACCACGGCATCAGGTGACGAGCCCTGGTGGGACGCGGCCCGACCCGGCGCCGCCGGTCGCCGTGCGGTACTGGGCGGGGGCCCGTGCCGCGGCGGGGGTCGACGACGACACGTTCGAGGCGCCCGGCACGGTCGGGGCCCTCGTCGCGGCGATGGCCGCGGCGCACCCGGACCTCGGCGCCGTGCTCCCGGTGTGCTCGATCCTCGTCGACGGGCTCGCCGCCACACCTGAGGACCCGGTGCCGCCGGGCGCGGTCGTCGAGGTGCTCCCGCCCTTCGCCGGTGGGTGATGCGAGGATGCCCGACGTGGACGAGCAGGTGAGCGAGACCCGGGCGGCCCGCCGGGCGCGCCGTGACGCGATGCTCCGCCAGGCGCCGCGGCTGCCCGAGATGGCCACGGTGCCCCGACCCGTCGTCGTGGTCGCCACCGTCCTGTGGTGCGCACTGCTCGTGGTCGCGGTGCGCATCGACCCCGTCGTCGTCGCCGCCGTGCTCGCCTGGGCCGGCCTCGTCCTCGCGTGGGGGTGGCCGCGGCTGCTCGGCAGCTCGAGCCGGTTCGGTTCCTCGCTGGCGATCGGTGTGGTGGGGGTCCTCGCGCCCGTGGCGTCGGTGCTGCCGGACGGCGAGCCCGATCTCGCGCTCGTCCCCGCCGCCCTCGCGATCGGGCTCGGGCTGATGTTCGGCCACCAGATCGTCCGCCGTGACGGGCGTCCCCGGCTCACCGAGTCCATCGGCGTCACCTCGTTCGGCCTCGCCCTCGCAGCTCTCGGCGCGACGTGGCTCCCGGTCACGCTCGGGACCCGGCCCGCTGCCCTCGCGGTGGCCGCGTTCGTCGGGCTCGGGGTGTCGGCGCTGGCCGACCTCGCCGTCGGCGTCGTGCGGCTGCGGGCGTGGCTGCTGCCGCTCGCGATGGTCCTCGGCGCGTCCGGGGCCCTCGTCGCCGCGGCTGTCGTCGGGGGGCCCGGGCCCGCCGCGGCCGCGCTCACCGGGCTCCTCGTCGCCGCCGTCTCCCATGCCCTGCGGCGGATGCTGTCGGTACTGCCGCCGGTCACCGCCGTGCGCGGTCAGCTCGCGTCGTCCGCGGCCGGCGTCCTCGTGCCCGGGGTCGTGGCGTACGGCGTCGCGCTCGCCCTCGTCGGCTGACCCCGCCGCCCGGGGCCCACCGGTCAGTAGACGAGCGCGCGGGCTCCCGGCGCCACGACCTCCTCGACGAAGGCCGCCGCGCCCCGGATGACGACCCCCGGCAGCAGGTCACCCTCGCCGAGGCCCCGCCGGGCGGCGCACTGCCCGCACACCGTGAGCGTCCCGCCCTCGAGCACCGCGTCCCGCAGCTCGGCCAGCGGTGCGGCGTGCGGCAGGTCGACCTCCTCGGCCCGCCCGGGCACGGCCATCCACGAGGCCTCGCCGGTGAGCCACAGGCTGACCTCGAGCCCGGAGGCGAGCGCGGTGGCCGCGACGGTGAACCCCTGGTTCAGCCGTTCGAGCGTCTCCGGACCGCAGGTGACCTTGACGATGAGGGCGCTCGCCGGGGAGTCCATAGACTGCAGCGTATGGTCTTCCAGCTCGACGCCTCCCTCCACGAGGACCTCGCTCCTCTCGCCTGGCTCGTCGGCACCTGGGCGGGTGCCGGTGTCGTGGGCTACCCGACGATGGAGTCCCAGCGCTTCGGCCAGGAGGTCGTCTGCAGCCACGACGGCCGCCGGTTCCTGCGCTGGGAGTCCCGGGCGTGGCTCCTCGACGACGACGGCAACCAGGTGCGCCCGCTCGCGACCGAGACGGGCTTCTGGCGCCCGGTCACCCCGGCCGAGGACGGCACGAACGTCGAGCTGCTCCTCAGCCACCCCACGGGCTTCGTCGAGATGTACGCCGGGCGGGCCGAGCCGGCCAAGGTCGAGCTGCGCACGGACGGGGTCATGCGCAGCCCCGAGGCCAAGGAGTACACGGCCGCGAAGCGTCTCTACGGCTACGTCGAGAGCAACCTCATGTGGGTCATGGACATGGCGGCCGTCGGGCAGCCGCTGCAGTCGCACGTGTCGGCGGAGCTGAAGCGGGTCTCCTGACCCCGGCCGGGCGCCCGGTCAGGGTGTCTGGAAGACGTCGAGGTAGGAGTCCATCTCGTCGTTGCGCAGGGCCTCGCCGAGCAGGGCCATGCCCTTCTCGTCGACGATGTCGATGCTGCCGGCCACGGGGTCCATCCCGAACCCGGTGAACGGCGCGGTCGCGAAGACGACGTCGTCCGCCCGGATGTCCCGCAGCTGCAGGGCGTAGTCGCGCATGTCCCCGACGGTGAGGTTCTGGTCGACGACGAGGTTGGTCGTCGCGGCGTCGGTGAGCTTCGCGACCTTCAGGGGGTTGGCCATGGTCTCGGGGCTCGTGGCCTTGAGCAGCAGCGCCTTCATGAACGCCAGCTGGCGGCGGCCGCGGGAGATGTCGCCCTGGCTCAGCTCGTAGCGCTCGCGGACGAAGTGCAGGGCCCCGGTGCCGTCGAGGTCGTTCCACCCCTGCTTGATGACCGTCGGGCCGCCGTTGCCGGCGCCGCTGCTGGCCTCCTCGGCGTAGACCCGGACACCGCCGACCGCGTCGGTCATCCCCTGGAAGCCGTCGAAGTCCGTGCGCGCGACGTGGTCGATCCGGATCCCCAGCAGGTTCTGGAGGGTCCGGACGAGCAACGGCTCGCCGCCGAAGGCGTACGCGGCGTTGATCTTGTTCTTCCCGTGCCCGGGGATCGAGACGAACAGGTCCCGGGGGAAGTGGATCATCTGGATCGACGTGGGGTCCGCCGGGACGTGCACGAGAATGATGACGTCGGAACGGCCGCGGTCGGTGGTGCTGCGGCCGTCGGTGCCGACGAGCAGGAAGTTCGTGCCGACACCCGCACTGGGGATCTCCTTGCCGTCCGGGGCCTTCTCGGGGGCCTCCTCGGGCGGCGGCAGCAGCTCCTCCTGCTGGACGTTGTTCTTGACCGTGACGCCGAGGTAGCCGGCGAAGCCCACGATGCTCGCGGCGACGAGGGCCAGCACGACGAGAAGGGCGAGCAGGACGCGTCGGAGCCCCCGCCGCTCGCGCCTGCGGTGGGGCTCCTCGGGCTGGTCCGCCCCGAGGCCGAGGGCGTCGAGGCCGCCGGCGGTCCGTTGGTCCGTCACCTCCTCAGTGTAGGAAGCGGATGGGGCTCCCCATGGACGCCCGGCATACATTGGAGGGGTGAGTGATCTCGGAGCCCGGCTGCGCGCCCGGGGCAAGCGGCTCACGACACAGCGCGAGCGGGTGCTCGCGGCCGTGGGTCGGCTCGGGCACGCCACCCCGGACGAGATCGCCGAGGCGGTCGAGGCCGACGGCACGGGGGCGCTGTCCGTCTCGACGGTGTACCGCTCGCTCGACGCGCTCCAGGAGCTGGGGCTCGTCGGGCACACCCACGTCGACCACCGCACGCCCAGCTACCACCTCGCCGAGCACGCCACCCACGTCCACGTCCTCTGCCGGCGGTGCGGCGCCGTCGGTGAGGCGCCGCTCGAGGTCGCCGACGAGCTCGTCGCGCGGCTCGACGACCAGCTCGGTTTCGCCGCCGAGGTCAGCCACGCGGCCGTCCACGGACTGTGCCGCTCCTGCAGGGAGGTCCCATGACCACGTCCGTCGTCTCTCCGTCGCCGCTTCTCCAGCGGCACGGCGCCGTCGATGCCGAAGGCCCCGACGCCGGGGTCGCCGCGCACTACGGCGACCCGATGCGCGAGCAGCGCCTCCTGGCCGAGGGGCTCGCCGTCGTCGACCTGTCGCACCGCGGCGTCCTCACGGTCACCGGCGCCGACCGCCTCTCGTGGCTGCACTCGCTGACGACCCAGGAGCTCACCGGGCTGGGGCCGCGCACGTCCCGCGAGACGCTCGTGCTGTCCCCGAAGGGCCACGTCGAGCACGCCGTGCACCTCGTCGACGACGGGGTGACGACCTGGCTCACGGTCGAGCCGGGGTCGGCGCCGGCGCTCGTCGCGTGGCTGGAGTCGATGCGCTTCATGCTCCGGGTCGAGGTCGCCGACGTCACCGCCGACTGGGCGGTGCTCGGCGAGCCGATGGGCGCGGAGTCCGTCGAGGGTGAGCCCCTGGCCTGGGTCGACCCCTGGCCCGGGCTCGTCGGCGACACGGCCGCGTACGGCCCGCTCGAGGGCCACCCGGCGCAGGGGCGCGCCTGGCGTGAGCTGCTCGTGCCGCGGAGCGAGGTCGAGGCGGCCGTGGGCGACCGTCCGCTCGCGGGGACGTGGGCGGCCGAGGCGCTGCGGGTGGCCGCGTGGCGGCCCCGCGCCGGCCACGAGACCGACCACCGCACCATCCCGCACGAGGTCGACTGGCTCCGCACCGCCGTGCACCTGCACAAGGGCTGCTACCGGGGGCAGGAGACCGTCGCCCGCGTCCACAACCTCGGCCGGCCGCCACGCCGGATCGTCTTCGTCCACCTCGACGGGTCCGGGCATCTGGTGCCGGATGCCGGCGCACCGGTCGTGCACGACGGCCGGGAGGTCGGTCGGCTCACGACGGTGGCGCGGCACCACGAGGACGGCCCGATCGCGCTCGCGGTCATCAAGCGCTCGGTCCCCGACGACGTCGATCTTCTCGTCGGCGAGGTCGCCGCCGCACAGACCGTCGTCGTCGGTCGCTGACGCCGCAGATCCTCCCGCTGTGGCCGGGGTCGCCGCCTGACATGATGGCGCCATGACGACGTCGTCCGCCGGGGCCGCCGGCACCCTGATCACCGTGGCGCCCACCGGGGCCGAGCACGCGAAGGCCGACCTCCCGCAGCTGCCGACGACCCTCGACGAGCTCGTCGACACCGCGCGGCGGTGCGAGGCGGCCGGGGCCGCGCTCATCCACCTCCACATCCGTGACGCCGACGACGCGCCGACGCTCGACGGGGGGTACCTGCGGGCCGCCGTCGAGGCGGTGCGCGAGGCGACGGACCTCGTCGTGCAGCTCTCCACCGGGGGGTCGGTGCACGACCCGCTCGACGCGCGGCTCACCGTGCTGGACGCCGAGCCCGACTCCTGCTCCCTCACCTGTGGGACGACGAACTTCGGTGACGACGTCTTCCTCAACCCGTGGCCCTTCATGAGCCGGCTGTACGTGCAGGCCCAGGAGCGTGAGGTCGTCCCCGAGTTCGAGCTCTTCGACCTCGGCCACGTGCACGCGCTCCGGCGGCTGCTCGACACCCACGGCCTGCCGTTCGGCGGGCGGGTCCACGTCGACTTCGTCACCGGGGTCCCGGGTGGGATGCCCGCGACGACGGCCGCGCTCATGGCGGGGGTCGCGATGCTGCCGGCCGAGGTGACGTCGTGGTCGGCGACGGGGATCGGGCGCGGGCATCTGCCGGTCATGGCGGCCGCGCTCTCCGCCGGGGGTCACCTGCGGGTCGGCATGGAGGACAACGTCGTCTTCCGTCGGGGCCAGGTCGTGGGGCACAACGACGAGCTCGTGGCCCGTGCGGCGGAGCTGGCGACCCTCATGCAGCGGCCCCCGATGTCGACGGCCGACGCGCGGGTGCTGCTCGGCGTCAAGGACCGCCGCCCCCGCTGACCACCCGTCCCCACATCGACCAATAGGTCACGCCAGGTACGCCCGTCACCGTCCCTCCATCGACCAATAGGTCACGCCAGGTACGCCCGTCACCGTCCCTCGCATCGACCAATAGGTCACGCCAGGTACGGGCTGAGGCGTCCCCCGATCGACCTATTGGTCAGGTGGGGGACGCGGGGGTACGTGACGGGCCGGAGCGTCCGAGGGATGGACCAAGGCTGGCGCGCCGGGAATGCCCGTCCATAATCTTGAGTTATGGCGAGCATGACATCCCTTATCGGTTTCCCGGCCGTCGTCAACGAGAAGGCGGCACGTGTCGTCGCCGCCGGTGTCGTCGTCATCGCCGCGGCCACGCTCGCCACGGGGGCGCTCTGGGTGAGCGCCGTCCTCGCCGTCGGGTTCGCGCTGCGCGTCGCCGCCGGCCCCCGGCTCAGCCCGCTGGGCCGGCTCGCCTCCGCGGTCGTGGCACCCCGCCTCGGACCGGCACGCCTCGTCTCCGGGGCCCCCAAGCGGTTCGCCCAGGGTGTCGGCCTGGCGTTCACCGTCGCCGCCACCGTCGCGCTGGCGCTCGGCGCTCCCGTCGTGACGACCGTGCTGCTCTCGGTCCTGCTCGTCTTCGCCGCCCTCGAGGCCGTCGTCGGGTTCTGCGCCGGGTGTTTCGTCTACGGCCTGCTGATCCGGCTCGGCGTCGTCTCGGACGACACCTGCGTCGAGTGCGCCGACATCACGCTGCGCCGCCGGGAGCCCGCCGCCGCCTGAGCGGCCCCGAACGGCTCCCGTCACCGTGTGGTCACCGTCACGCTTGCTCCAGTTTGCATTGTGCTAACTAGAGCAAGCATAATGGAGGCATGAGCAAGAACCCGCTGAACGACCTGGGCGAGAGCCTCGGCGACTACCTGCGCGACCAGCGCACGTCCGCCAAGCTCTCACTCCGTCAGCTGTCCGAGCTCGCCGGGGTCTCGAACCCCTACCTGTCCCAGATCGAGCGCGGGCTGAAGCGCCCGAGCGCCGAGATCCTCCAGCAGCTCGCGAAGGGGCTGGAGGTGTCGGCCGAGTCGCTGTACGTCCGCGCCGGCATCCTCGACGCCGAGCACTCGGCCCCCGCCTCGGATACCCCCGACGTCCGCCGGGCCATCGCGCAGGACCCCGTCCTGACGGCCCGGCAGAAGAAGACGCTCCTCGACATCTACGAGTCCTACCTCGAGGACGTCCCCCGGCAGTGACGCCGACCCGCCCCCGGCAGCGTCGCCGTCGGGTACCGACCGCACCACCCTCCACCCAGAAGGAGCCCGCCATGGCCGTCATCGACGACCTCCGCAAGTCCATCGACACCACCCCCCTGTACGCCCTCGCCGGCGTCACCGACCTCGCCGTCGAGAAGGTCCGCGAGGCCCAGAAGATCGCCGAGGCCCGCCGCGCCGACCTCACCAAGCGCGCCGAGTCCGCCCGCACGGACCTCGCCCCGGCGGCCGTCCAGGCCCGCGCCACCCACGTCGCCGAGCAGGTCCTCGACCTCCCGGCCGTCGCCCTCAACCAGGGCCTCGTCGTCGGCGGCAAGGTCTCCGAGGGCTATGAGGCCTTCGCGACCCGCGGCAAGGACGTCGTCAACCGCATCCGCGGCCAGAAGGCCACCCAGGACCTCGTCGCGCAGGCCGAGACGACCGTCGCCCAGGCCAAGGGTGCCGTCACCACGGCCCGCAACGCCGCCTCCGAGATCGAGCGCTCCGCGAAGGCCACCATCACGACCGGTCGCAAGGAGGCCGTCAAGGTCGCCACCGTCCTCACCGACTCCGTCGCGGACGAGGCCAAGACGGCCCAGACCGAGGTCGCGGCCTCGGCCAAGCGCACCCGCACCGCGGCCAAGCGCACCTCGACGACCACCAAGAAGGCGACCAAGCGCACCACCTCGGCGACCAAGGCCGCCGGGACGAGCGCTCGCAAGACCGCCGCGGCGACCGAGAAGGCCACCGAGAAGGCCGCCGAGAAGGTCGGCGACTGACCCACCCAGGCGGCGGCCGCTGCGCCGCCACCACACCCGAAACGTGTGTGGACACGCCCCGGACCCCCGGCGTGTCCACACACGTTTCGTCGTGATGCCCCGGGCTCCGGGGCGGTACGCGGGCGGCACTAGGGTCGGGCCGTGCCCCAGCCCACCCCCGCCGCCCTCGCCGACGCGCCCGTCGTCGCGCACGTCGTCCGCAACGGTGTCGTCGAGTCCGCCCACCGCGCGAGCATCGCCGTCACCGCGCCCGACGGATCCGTCCTGGAGTCCTGGGGCGACCCCCTGGACCCGGTGTTCCCGCGCTCCTCGAACAAGCCGATGCAGGCCGTCGCGATGCTCCGCGCCGGCCTCGACCTCCCGGCGCCGCATCTCGCGCTGGCCTGCGCGAGCCACAGCGCCGAGCCGTTCCACCTCGACGGGGTCCGCGCCATGCTCGCCGGCGCCGGCCTGACCGAGGACGACCTGCGGAACACCCCGGACCTGCCGTACGAGGAGGCCGAACGGGACATCTGGGTCGCGGCCGGACGCGCGGCGCGCCCCCTCGCCCAGAACTGCTCCGGCAAGCACGCGGCGATGCTCATCACGTGCCGGGTCAACGGCTGGGACCTCGAGACCTACCTCGACCCCGGCCACCCGCTCCAGCGCCTCATCGCGGCGACGGTGGAGGACCTGGCCGGCGAGCCGGTCGCGGCGACCGCCGTCGACGGCTGCGGCGCCCCCGTCATGGCGATCTCGCTGGCCGGCCTCGCCCGAGCCTTCGGGCGGCTCGCCACGGCGGACCCCGGCACCCACGAGGGGCGGGTCACCCGGGCCATCCGCAGCCACCCCGAGCTGCTCGGCGGCACCCGACGGGACGTGACCGCGCTCATCCGCGGCACCGACGGGGCCATCGCCAAGGACGGCGCGGAGGCCGTCTACGCGGTCGGGCTGGCGGACGGACGCGGTGTCGCGCTCAAGGTCGCCGACGGGGCGGCACGCGCCCGCGCCGTGGCCCTCGCGGCGGTGCTGCGACGGCTCGGCGTCGCGTCGCGGGCCTACCCCCGCCTCGAGGACGCCCCGGTGCTCGGCCACGGCGAGCCCGTGGGCGCGGTCGTCGCCGTCGGCATCGCGGACGGGCCGGCGTGAGGACCGTCCTCCAGCGCGCGAGCAGCGCGTCGGTGACCGTCGACGGGCAGGTCGTCGGCGGGTTCGAACGGCCGGGGCTCGTCGCGCTCGTCGGGGTCACCCACGACGACGGCCCCGAGCAGGCCGCGACCACCGCCCGCAAGATCGCCGAGCTGCGCATCCTCGACGGTGAGCGGGGCGCGGCCGACGTCGGCGCTCCGGTCCTCGTCATCAGCCAGTTCACCCTGTACGCGGACACCCGCAAGGGCCGGCGCCCCTCGTGGAGCGCCGCCGCCCCCGGGCCGGTGGCCGAGCCTCTCGTCGACGCGGTCG
Organism: uncultured Actinomycetota bacterium; assembly: GCA_963815545.1. GTDB lineage: Bacteria > Actinomycetota > Actinomycetes > Actinomycetales > Dermatophilaceae > Phycicoccus. Next base: position 404,927 of record CAWFGY010000001.1, on the reverse strand, counting down.
TCCTCGCGCTGCGCGAGCGTGGGCTCGAGGTCGCGACGGGGGTCTTCGGGGCGCACATGGACGTGGCGCTCGTGAACTCCGGCCCCGTGACGATCGTGCTCGACGTCTGACGCCTAGCATTGAGCCCATGAGCTACTTCGGGACCGTTCAGGGCTACATCATCCTCGCCCTGTCCATCGCGGCCCTCGCGGTCGAGGTGTACGCCGTCGTCGACTGTCTCCGCCGCCGCCCCGACGCGTTCACGGCGGCCGGGAAGCGGACGAAGTCGTTCTGGATGCTCGTCACCGGCGTCGCCCTGCTCCTCGGCATCGTCGCGGTCGGTGGGCTCGGCATCCTCGGGATCGTCGCGATCATCGCCGCCGGGGTCTACCTCGCCGACGTCAAGCCCGCGCTCGACCAGGTGATGGGCCGCGGCAGCGGCCGTGCGGGGCCCTACGGCCCCTGGTGACCTGCCGCCCGCGGCCCCGGTTCACCCGGCCCGCGGCGCCACCCGGTCCCACGCGACCGTGAGCTCGCCGAGCCGCCACCGCGTCGGGCCACCCAGCACGGGCCACCCCGCCTCGCGCAGGGCCGCCACCGTCGCGACGAACCGCTGCCGCACCCCGTAGGACGCGAGCGGCGCCTGCCGGTGCCACGTGTCGTCCAGCGCGGTGAGCAGGGCGTGCACCCCCTCGCCGGGGACGTTGCGGTGGATGAGGGACTTCGGCAGCCGCTCGGCCACCACCCCCGGCTGCTCGAGACCGCGGAGGCGCCACGACAGGGTCAGCGACTCGGGCCCCTGCGCGGTCACGGCGACCCACGCGGCGAGCCGTCCCAGCTCGTCGCAGGTGCCGTCGACGAGCAGCCCGCCCGGCGCGAGCCGGCCGACGACGGTGCCCCAGGCCGCCTCGACCTCGGCCTCGTCGTACTGCCGGAGCACGTTGAACGCGCGGACGACGACGGGGCGTCGACCGCCGGGCAGCGGCACCTCGAAGCCGCCGCGCGCGAACCGCAGCCCCGGCCGGGTGAGGTGCTGCGCGCCGGACACCCGTGCGGGGTCGATCTCGATGCCGACGACCTCGACGTCGGGCCGCACCCCGCGGAGCCGGTCGTGCAGCTCGACGGCCGTCACCGGGGAGGCGCCGTAGCCGAGGTCGACGACGACCGGGGCGCTCGCGGGCCGCCGGAGCCGCCACGCCTGAGGGCCGGCGAGCCAGCGGTCGCAGCGGCGCAACCGGTTGGGGTTCGTCGTCCCGCGCGTGATGACACCCACGGGTCGGTCGGCAGCCACCCGACCAGCGTAGACACGGCCCGGTCCGGGGCCCGGTGCGTCCGCCCCCGCGCGCCCGTTCCCAGCCCCCGGCCATACCCTGAGCGGGTGCTGGACCGGTTGTTGCGCGCGCAGAGCCGCGAGGGCGAGGTGAGCCTGTCGATGGTCGCCCTCGTGGTGTCGCTGGCGGCCGCCCTCGTCCTCGGCCTCACGTCCTGGGTGCCCCGGGTCCTCGCCCGCGACATCGGCATCGCCGACGTCGAGCCCGGGCTGCTCCAGGTGGCGCAGAACGCCTTCGGCGTCCAGTCCCTCGGTGCCGGGCTCACCGTCACGCTGTACGACCGGGGGTTCCGGCTGTCGCGGGGGAGCACGGTGCTCGCCGACACGGTGACCAAGGGGGCGCCGGTCATCGCGATCCGGGGCTCGGTCGACCGGACCGGGGAGCACCCCCGCGAGCAGGTGTCCTCGGCGCTGACGGCGGTGAGCATCGCAGCCGTGGCCCGGCACGACGACGACACCGTCACGTACAGCGGCGTCGTCTACAACGAGTCCGAGAGCCTCCCCCTGCGCATCACCTTCGAGCCCACCGACGGCCGGATCCGGATGGACGTCGCCGTCCAAGGCGCCTCGGCTGTCGCCGTCAACCTCGACTGGCGCCCCGCGACGACAGGGATCGAGCCCGCGCTGCCCGCGCGCAACCTCAAGGAGAAGGCCTACTGGGTCGACCCGACCGTCGTCGAGCAGCCGGCCTTCACCTGGGTCCTCGGCACCGACGTGTCGATCGCCCCGGTCCAGGTGCCCCGCGCGGTCGACCTGCGCCAGGACGGGCGCATCGCGGTCCACGTGTGGTCCCCGCGTGCGGTCGTCACCGTCACCGACACCCCTCGTGGCCCCGTGGAAGACTGAGCGGATGACCTCCGAGGCCGCACCGGTCCGCCCCCGCCGGGTGGCGATGGTCAGCGTGCACACCTCGCCGCTGGCCCAGCCGGGCACCGGGGACGCCGGTGGGATGAACGTCTACGTCCTCGAGGTCTCCCGTCAGCTGGCCCGGCTGGGGGTGGAGGTCGACCTCTTCACCCGGACGACGAGCGCGGCCCAGCCGGACGTCGTCGAGGTCGAGCCCGGCGTCGTCGTCCGGCACATCGCGGCCGGTCCGTACGAGGGCCTGTCCAAGGAGGACCTGCCCGGCCAGCTGTGCGCCTTCGCGGCCGGGATGATGCGGGTCGCAGCCCATGCCCCGGCCGGCTACTACGACCTCGTCCACTCCCACTACTGGCTGTCGGGGCAGGTCGGCTGGCTCGCCGCCGACCGGTGGGGCGTCCCGCTCGTCCACACGATGCACACGATGGCGCGCGTCAAGAACCTCCACCTCGCCGACGGGGACGACCCCGAGCCGCGGGGTCGCGAGATCGGTGAGGCGCAGGTGGTGGAGGCCGCCGACCGGCTCGTCGCGAACACCGAGCGGGAGGCGCGCGAGCTCGTCGAGCTGTACGACGCCGACCCCGCACGGGTGGCGGTCGCCGAGCCAGGGGTGGACCTCGTGACGTTCGCCCCGGGCTCGCAGGCGGAGGCGCGGGCCACCCTGGGGCTGCACCCCGACGCCGTGCTCCTCCTCTTCGTGGGGCGCATCCAGCCGCTCAAGGGCCCCGACGTCCTGCTCCGGGCCGCGGCCGAGCTGGTCCGCCGGCGCCCCGACCTGCGGGAGCGGATCGTCGTGGGCATCCTCGGGGGCGCGAGCGGGTCCGGGGTCCGCAGCCCGATGGGCCTGGAGGACCTCGCCGAGCGGCTGGGCATCGCCGACCTCGTGCGCTTCGTCCCGCCGGTCGACCGCCCCACGCTCGCAGCCTGGTACCGCGCCGCGGACGCCGTGGCGGTGCCCTCGCACAGCGAGTCCTTCGGGCTCGTCGCCGTCGAGGCGCAGGCCTGCGGCACCCCGGTCGTCGCGGCGAACGTCGGCGGCCTGCCCATCGCGGTCGGCGATGCCGGCCTGCTCGTCGACGGGCACGACACCGCAGACTGGGCCACCGCCCTCGGTCGGGTGGTGCTCGACCCCGAGGCGCGGGCGGCGCTGTCGCGTCGGGCCGTCGAGCACGCGCAGGGGTTCGGGTGGGCCGCGACGGCCGAGAAGCTGCTCGCCGTCTACACCCAGGCCCTGTCCCGCCCGAAGGACGTCTCGATCAACGACGCAGAACGGCTGACGGGCATCCCTCGGGCGGTCATCCCGTGAGCGCTGCCGACCTCGCCGCCACGGTGCGGGCCTACCTCGACGACGCCGGGCACGAGTGGGAGACCGGAGCCCGCGCCGAGGAGCTCGTCGTGACGCTGCCCGGCGAGAAGAAGCTCAAGACGGTCGTGTCCCTCGTGTGCAGTGACGTCGCGCTGTCGGTGTCGGCCTTCGTCATCCGCAACCCGGACGAGAACCACCTCGAGGTCTACCGCTACCTGCTGCGGCGCAACCTGCGCCTGCCGGGGCTCGCGTACTCGGTCGACAAGGCCGGCGACGTCTTCGTCACGGGTCGGGTCCCCGCGGCCGGGGTCGACGCCGAGCAGCTCGACCAGCTGCTCGGGGTGGTCCTGGTCGCCGCCGACGAGCCGTTCAACGAGCTGCTCGTCCTCGGCTTCCTCGGCTCGATGCGCAAGGAGTGGGAGTGGCGGGTGTCGCGGGGCGAGAGCCTGCGCAACCTCGAGGCGTTCCGGCACATCCTCGAGCGCCCCGGCGACCCGCCCCGCCAGACCGACTCCTGACCCCCTGAGCCCGGCCCCCACCACCCCCCTCGCCCCCCGTTCTTCCCGACTTTTCATGCCGGCGTCCGCGGGACACGCCGCCGGAGCGGCGTGTCCCGCGGACCTGGGCATGAAAAGTCGGGACAGCGGGGGGTGGTTAGGCTGGCTCGCATGACCGAGCACACCCTGATCCTCCTGCGGCACGGCGAGTCCGTCTGGAACGAGAAGAACCTGTTCACCGGCTGGGTCGACGTCGACCTGACCGAGAAGGGCCGGGCCGAGGCGGTGCGCGGCGGGCAGCAGCTGGCCGAGGCCGGGCTGCTCCCGGACGTCGTCCACACCTCCGTGCTCCGCCGCGCCATCACCACGGCCAACCTGGCCCTGGACGCGTGCGACCGGCACTGGATCCCGGTCCGGCGCAGCTGGCGGCTCAACGAGCGGCACTACGGCGCGCTCCAGGGGCTCGACAAGGCCGCCACCCGCGACCAGTACGGCGAGGAGCAGTTCATGCTCTGGCGCCGCAGCTTCGACACCCCGCCGCCGCCCATCGAGCCCGGCAGCGAGTACGACCAGACCGGCGACCCGCGCTACACCGGCGTCGAGGTCCCGACCACCGAGTGCCTCGCCGACGTCATCCCGCGGATGATGCCCTACTGGCAGAACGACCTCCAGGACGACCTCACCGCCGGGCACACGGTGCTCGTCACGGCGCACGGCAACAGCCTGCGCGCCCTCGTCAAGCACCTCGACGGCATCAGCGACGAGGACATCGCCGGCCTCAACATCCCCACCGGGATGCCGCTGGTCTACCGGCTCGGCGACGACTTCATGCCCACCGGGCCGGGGGAGTACCTCGACCCCGACGCGGCCGCAGCGGCCGCAGCCGCGGTGGCCAACCAGGGCCGCTGACCCCGCAGGGCAGCGCGCGTCCCGTCATCCGTCGTAGGGCAGCGGGAGCCCCAGCCATCCCGTCAGCGCCGGGTCCGGGCCGTAGAGGCCCTCTCCCTCGGCCGGCACATCGTCGTAGCGGGTCCGGCCGGCCCCGTCCTTGAGGACCAGCCGGAAGGCCGACGCCTGGGCGGCGTTGATGACGGGCACGATCGCCGTCCCACCTCGGACCGGCACCACCCCCGACACGGGGTAGGCGTTGGGGCTCGTCGCGAGCAGCTGCGCTGTGGCCGCGCCGCCGGGGGCCACGACGAGGAAGTTGCCGGTGCTGGAGCCGCCGCTGTCGATGCGCCCGACGACCGGCCGGTGTGGCTCGTCGGCGGGGATGACCACCGGGCCGAAGAAGAACGCGCCGCTCGACGAGCGTCGGTCGGCGAAGACCTGGGTCATCCGGACGAGCCCGCCGTCGGGCGTCGTGACGTGGGTGACCAGGACGCGACCGTCGGCCCGGACCCCGGACGGTGTGACCTCGTTCAGGAGGCGGCCGTCGATCGGTGAGTCGACGACGGTCTCGGTGCGCAGGGCGTTCGCCGGGACCCCTGTGGCGTCCGCCACCTCGGATGCGAGGCGCTCGGACGGGTCGTCGGCGGATCCCGGGACGGCCCAGGCGGCAGGGATCGGGACCGGCCCGTCGTAGTTGTCGCACCGGAGCCGGGTGGCCGACCCGAGGGGCCCCGGGAGGTCGGCCGCGACCACCCCATCCTCGATGGAGAGGCGCGGCCACACCCGGTCCACGCTCCCCGAGGGGTGCGGACGGACCTCCGTCGAGATATGCGCGTCGTCGACGCTCGGACGGGCGAGGACGACCAGAGCCGCGGACCACTGGTACGGGACCCCCACCGCCACCACGTCGGGGGTGCCGTCGATCTGGCCGAACGCGTACGGGATCGGGACGAGCTGCTCGGCCGGCGCCCCTCGGGGACCCGACCACACGGAGAACCGCGTGCCCTGCGGCAGGGGCGGCTCGGCACCGGACCCGAGCCGGGTCGCGACGACGATCCGCAGGGTGGCCGTGTCGCCGGCGAAGAGGACTCGTGCACCACCGACGATCCGGCGCACACCGGGGTCGGCGGCGAGGCTCCCGCGGGGCGCCCACTGCGCGGTGGAGGCCCACTGCGGGGCGTCGGGACCCAGGGTGGTGGGGGTCGTCGGGCGGGGGACGGCGGGGGTGACGCCCGCACGGAGGACGAACCACCCTGCCGTGCCGAGGGCCGCTGCCCCCACCCCGCCGAGCAGGATGCTGCGGCGGCGGGCGCGACCGGAGCGTTCGGCCACGAGGGCGGCCGGGTCGGGTGGCTCCGGTGTGGTGGCGACGAGCCGGGACAGGAGAGCGGCGAGGTCGTCGTCGAGCCGGTGGTCGGCAGGGGGCAGCCCGTCGGCGGCGAGGGCGCCCCGGTGCGCGAAGAGGATCCGACCGCGGGCGGTCTCGACCTGACCACTGAGGTCCCGACCGCCGCGTCCTGCCAGCGCTGCGACCTCCTCGACGGGGGCCTCCCACGTCATGGTGGCCGCCAGTGCAGCCCGGACCAGGGCCTCCTCCCCGGCGAGTGCCCCCAGAAGAGCGGCCGGGACGGAGTCGTCCGGGTCCGCGGCGATGAGATCCTTCACGCGAGGCGGCCCCGGAGCCGACCGGCTGCCGAGGCGCGTCAACAGCTCGCGGCGTGCGGCGGCGGTGGGGGCGCCGTCGTCGAGGGCGGCGGGCCAGCGGGCCGCGAGCGAGGCGAGAGCTGCCGTCGTCGCCTCGCGTGCGGCCACGGGGTCGAGGGTCGCGACGAGCGCGACGGCCTCGAGGCCGGGCCAGCGGGCCGCCATGAAGTGCGCGAAGTCGTCCTCCACCGTGGCCCGGATCGTGCCTCTCAGAGCCGGGGCAGCACGCGGTTCGTGTGCTCGCCGGGCTCGAAGATCCGCGACGCGGGACCGACGATGAGCGGGTCGGGCGTGCCCACGACCTCGGTGTCCTTGCTCCGGTAGTCGAGGCCGCTGAGCAGCACCCGCATCGCCTCGATCCTGGCCCGCTTCTTGTCGTTGCTCTTCACGACCGTCCACGGGGCGTCCCCGGTGTCGGTGTAGAAGAACATCGCCTCCTTCGCCTCGGTGTACGCGTCCCACTTGTCGAAGCTCGCGAGGTCGGTGGGCGAGAGCTTCCACTGCCGGACCGGGTCGTTCTGCCGCGAGGCGAAGCGGGCCGCCTGCTCCTCCCGGCTCACCGAGAACCACAGCTTGACGAGGTGGATGTTGGACCGGGCGAGCATCCGCTCGAAGTCCGGGCACTCGCGCATGAACTCGAGGTACTCGCTGGGTGTGCAGTAGCCCATGACCCGCTCGACGCCGGCGCGGTTGTACCAGGAGCGGTCCATGAACACGAGCTCGCCGCCGCTCGGCAGGTGCTGGATGTAGCGCTGGAAGTACCACTGGGTGCGCTCGATCTCGGTCGGCTTCTCGAGCGCGACCACCCGGGCGCCGCGGGGGTTGAGGTGCTCCATGAAGCGCTTGATCGCGCCGCCCTTGCCGGCGGCGTCGCGGCCCTCGCAGATGACGAGGACCTTGCCCCCGGTCTCCTTGACGTGCAGCTGGAGCTTGAGCAGCTCGATCTGGAGCAGGCGCTTGCTGTGCTCGTACTCCCGCCGGGGCAGCTTCTTCGAGTACGGGTAGCCGAGGTGCCATGCCTTGCCGACCTTGACGTCGATCCGGGCGCCCTCGGCCTCCTCGAGGTCGTGCAGCTCCTCGAGCTCCTCGGCATAGTCCTCGGTGACGGACCGGCGCTGCTCGTCCACACCTCGACCCTACCCCCGCCCCGACCGGGCCCGTCGGCGTCCGGAAGTGGGCGGTGTCTGGCCGGGGGGGTCAGCCCTTGGGCGAGGCGGCGTCCTCGGCGTCCTCGTGGCTGCCGTTGGCCTCGTTGCCCCACTCGCCGGTGACGATCCAGACGACCCGCTCGGCCACGGACACGGCGTGGTCGGCGAACCGCTCGTAGTAGCGGCCGAGAAGGGTGATGTCGACCGCGGTCTCGGTGTCGTGCGGCCAGTCCTTGCTCGTGACCTGCTCGAACAGGTCGCGGTGCAGCGCGTCCATCGCGTCGTCGTCACGCTCGATCTCGCGGGCACCCTCGATGGAGCGGCGGGCGATGACCGACCCGCACTTCTCGACGATGAGCTCGGCGACCTGGCCCATCTCGCGGAAGGTCCCCCGCAGCTCGGGCGGGACCGCCGACGCGGGGTACCGGAGCCGGGCGACCTTGGCGACGTGCCGGGCGAGGTCGCCCATCCGCTCGATGTCGCTGCTCATCCGCATGCTCGTCACGACGACGCGCAGGTCGGTGGCGACCGGCTGCTGGAGCGCGAGGAGGTCGAAGGACAGCAGGTCGATCTCCTCGCGCTTGGCGTCGATCTCGGCGTCCGCGGTGATGACGGAGTCGGCGAGATGGACGTCGGCGTCGAGGAGGGCCGTCGTGGCGCGGGTCATCGCCGACGCGGCCAGGTGGGTCATCTCGACGAGGCTCTCGGCGATCCGGTCGAGTTCCTCGTGGTAGGCCTTGCGCATCACGGGTGAGTCGTCCTCCGGTGGGTCTGGTGGGGCATGCCGGGTCATCGCGCGGCCACCCCGTCGCTGCGCCAACTGTGTCAGGCGGCGGTGAACCGCGGGCGCCGACGAGGTGAACTTCGTGCGTCCCGTCACCGTATCGGCCCCCAGTGGCGTCGAGGGGGTCGAGTCGGCCTCTACCCTGAAGTCGTGGATGCGACGATCGCGGCGACGCTGGGCGGCGCAGCCGGCCTCGTCATCGGCGCGGTCGCCGTCCTGGCGGGGCGCTGGTCCGAACGGTCCTACGACGGCGATCCCGCGCTCGTCGACCCACCTCTGCCGCGGGGCGTCGGGGACGTCCTGTCGGTGCTGCGGTCCATCGCGGTCGTGCTCGACGCCTCGGACGCCGTCGTCAACACCTCGGCCTCCGCCGTCTCGTACGGGCTCGTGCGGCATGGCGAGCTCGTGCACCACGAGCTGCGCCATCTCGCCCGGCAGGTCCGTCGGGACGGCATCATCCGCGAGGCCGAGCTCGACCTGGCCCGCGGACCCAACTCGGACTCCAACGCCGTGATGCGCGTGCGGGTCGCACCCCTCTCGGTCAACCACGTGCTGCTCCTGGCCGAGGACCACACCCATGCCCGGCGGGTCGAGGAGGTGCGCCGCGACTTCGTCGCGAACGTCAGCCACGAGCTGAAGACCCCGGTGGGTGGCATCTCGCTGCTCGCCGAGGCCGTCATCGACGGCCGGGACGACCCGGAGGCGGTCGCCCGCTTCGCGGAGCGGATCCGGGTCGAGGCGATGCGGCTCGGCCGGCTCGTCCAGGAGATCGTCGACCTCTCCCGCCTGCAGGTCGCCGACACCCTCCACGAGCCGGACCTCGTGGGCGTCGACGAGGTGCTCGACGAGGCGCTCGACCGGGTCCGGGTCGCCGCCGAGGCCCAGGGCATCGACGTCCAGCTGGGCACCCAGCCGGGGCTGCGCGTGTTCGGCGACCTCGAGCTCCTCGTCACCGCGGTGACGAACCTCCTGACCAACGCCGTCAACTACAGCGACCCCGGGACCCGCGTGGGGGTCGGCGCCCGGCAGGTCGGGGACACCGTCGAGATCACCGTCACGGACCAGGGCCAGGGCATCCCGGCCGCCGAGCAGGAGCGCATCTTCGAGCGCTTCTACCGCGTGGACGCCGCCCGCTCGCGGGCCACCGGCGGTACCGGGCTGGGCCTGGCCATCGTCAAGCACATCTGCGCGAACCACGGCGGCGAGGTCGTCGTGTGGAGCGAGGAGGGGCGGGGCTCGACGTTCACCATGAAGCTTCCCGTCGCGGTCGAACCGACCGAGGACGACCCCGCGGCCGACCCGGCCCCCGGGATGGCCGCAGCAGCCCGAGAAGAGAGCAGCGCATGACCCGCATCCTGATCGTCGAGGACGAGGAGTCGTTCTCGGACCCGTTGTCCTACCTGCTGAGCAGGGAGGGCTACGAGGTGTCGGTGGCCGACAACGGCCACGACGCGCTGACCGAGTTCGACGCCGCGGGCGCCGACCTCGTGCTCCTCGACCTCATGCTCCCGGGTCTCTCGGGGGTCGACGTCTGCCGCGCGCTGCGCGCCCGCTCGAACGTGCCGGTCATCATGCTCACGGCCAAGGACAGCGAGATCGACAAGGTCGTCGGGCTCGAGCTGGGGGCCGACGACTACGTGACGAAGCCCTACTCCTCGCGCGAGCTGCTGGCCCGGATCAAGGCGGTCCTGCGGCGTGGCGCCGAGCCCGAGGACCTGCTGCCGGCCACGGTCGAGGCGGGGCCTGTGCGGATGGACGTCGAGCGCCACGTCGTCTCGGTGCGCGGCGAGCAGGTGTCCCTGCCGCTCAAGGAGTTCGAGCTGCTCGAGATGCTGCTGCGCAACACCGGCCGGGTCCTGACCCGGATGCAGCTGATCGACCGGGTGTGGGGCAGTGACTACGTGGGCGACACCAAGACCCTCGACGTGCACGTCAAGCGCCTGCGGGCCAAGGTCGAGACCGACCCGGGCAACCCGGTGCACATCCTCACGGTGCGCGGACTCGGCTACAAGTTCGACTCCTGAGCAGCGCCCGCCGCGGACGGCCCGCAGGTCGGCGGCGTCAGCCCTGGGTAGGGGTCGCGCTCGGTGCCGGGGTGGCGATGTCGGAGTAGTAGGAGTCGCGGGCCAGGACCGGGACGAGGACGACGTTCTGGCCGGCCTCCTCGGTCGTGACGATGAGCTGGGTCATCTCGCCGGGCGCCGCGGGGACCGCGCCCAGGCCGACAGCGGTCGTCGCGTCCGAGAGTGCTGCGCCGGAGTAGGCCGGCACCGCCGCGCGTCCGCCCGCGGACTCCAGCGAGCCGTCGGCGCCCGGGACGCCGAAGAGGACCTCGACGGCCTCGGCTCCGGAGTTGACCGCCTGCCCGATGAGGACGCCCTCGCTGCCGGCGCCGTCGGAGACGACCGCGAGGTTGCGCAGGTCGAGCCCCGGGATCGACAGGCTGACGCCGTCGGCCGGGATGTACGCGTAGTCGGTCTGGATGGGCGAGAAGACTCCGCACCCGGCGGCCAGCAGGGTGGCGACGGCAAGGCCGGTGAGGCGCAGGACGGAGGCGGCGCGTTTCGTCACGCGGCAAGGATAGCGGGACGCCCCGGGCGCCCGCGCCGGCGGCGTCGTGGACGGCGGTCGGCGGGCGCCGGAGGCCGTCGTTCCCTGCTCCGGGCGCCCGCGCTCGCGCGCCGCGCGAAGCATGCGGACGCCCGTTCTGTCAACCCCCGATTTTCTGTTGTGGGCCCCCTGCTTGTGCCCCTGACCTGCGCAAACGTCCGCGCGGTCCATTCGGTGCGACCGGCGTGTCGTGATAGACTTCTCCTCGCGAAAGGGGTCAACAACACATGGTTTTCAAGGTCGGCGAAACGGTCGTGTACCCCCACCATGGGGCTGCTCGTATCGAAGAGATCAACACCCGCACGATCCGCGGAGAGGAGAAGCTCTACCTCAAGCTGAAGGTCGCTCAGGGCGACCTCGTCATCGAGGTCCCGGCCGAGAACTGCGACCTCGTCGGAGTCCGCGACGTGGTCGACAAGGAAGGCCTGGACAAGGTCTTCGAGGTCCTCCGCACCCCGTACGCCGAGGAGCCCACCAACTGGTCCCGCCGCTTCAAGGCGAACCTCGAGAAGCTCGCCTCCGGTGATGTCATCAAGGTGGCCGAGGTCGTGCGCGACCTGTGGCGCCGCGACAAGGACCGTGGTCTGTCCGCCGGCGAGAAGCGCATGCTGGCCAAGGCCCGGCAGATCCTCGTCTCCGAGCTCGCGCTCGCCGAGAAGACCGACGAGGAGAAGGCCGAGAGCCGCCTCGACGAGGTCCTCGCGTCCTGACCCGGCCGTCGCCCCGGCGACACCATTGACGTGACCGACGACGCCCACACCGCCCCTCGCGGTGTGGGCGTCGTCGTCGTCGCGGCGGGCTCCGGGGCCCGGCTCGGGGCGCAGCTGCCCAAGGCGGCGGTCCGCCTCGGCGGTCGCACCCTGCTGGCGCACGCCGTCGAGCGCGTCCTCGCCGTCGAGGGGCTGACCTGCCTGGTCCTCGTCGTCCCCGCGGCGATGGCAGGGCCCGAGCACTGGGACCTCGACGGCCTGCCCGCGCGCACGGCCTTCGTCCCGGGCGGCGCCGAGCGCACCGAGTCGGTCGCCGCCGGGCTGGCCGCGGTCGGCGAGGACTGCGACGTCGTCCTCGTCCACGACGCCGCCCGTTGTCTCGCTCCGACCGTCGTGTTCGACCGGGTCGTCGCGGCGGTCCGGGCCGGCGCCGACGGGGTGGTCCCCGGCCTGCCGGTCGTCGACACGGTCAAGACCGTGGACGCCGACGGCTTCGTCACCGGGACGCCCGAGCGCACGACGCTGCGGGCGGTGCAGACGCCCCAGGGCTTCCGCCGCGAGGTGCTCGTCGCCGCCCATGCGAGCGGCAAGGTCGCCACCGACGACGCAGCGCTCGTCGAGCGCACCGGCCGACGGGTGCTCGTCGTCGACGGCGACCCGATGGCGTTCAAGGTCACGACGCGCGATGACCTCGAGCGGGCCGAGCGCCTCGTCGCCGGGGCCTAGCATCGGTGACGTGACCGTTCTTCCCCGTGTCGGTGTCGGTGTCGACGTGCACGCGCTCGCGCCCGAGGGGTCCGACCGCGAGCTGTGGGTGGCCGGGCTGCACTGGCCGGGGGAGCGCGGGCTCGACGGCCATTCGGACGCCGACGTCGCCGCCCACGCCGCGTGCGACGCGCTCTTCTCCGCGGCGGGCATCGGCGATCTCGGCGCGCACTTCGGCACCGACCGCCCGGAGCTCGCCGGAGCCTCGGGCGCCACGCTGCTCGCCGAGGCCGCCCGGCTCGTGCGCGCGTCCGGCTTCGAGATCGGCAACATCGCCGTGCAGGTCGTCGGCAACCGCCCGAAGATCGGCAACCGTCGTGCCGAGGCGGAGGCCGTGCTCTCGGTGGCCACCGGGGCGCCGGTCTCGGTGAGCGGCACGACGACCGACGGGCTGGGCCTGACCGGCCGAGGCGACGGGATGGCAGCGATCGCGACCGCCCTCGTCGCACCCCGCCCCGACATCGACCAATAGGTCACGCCAGGTACGGGTCCAGGCGTACCCGAGTCGACCAATAGGTCACGCCAGGTACGGGCTCCAGGCGTACCTGCATCGACCAATAGGTCACGCCAGGTACGGGCGTCGGGTGCAGGCGTACCTGCATCGACCAATAGGTCACGCCAGGTACGGGTCCAGGCGTACCGGAATCGACCTATTGGTCGAAAGTGGTACGGATGGCGGGATGGCGGGATGGCGGGATGGCGGGATGGCGGGATCGGAGTGGCGGGGCCCTGGATCGGGTGTCGACCGGGGTCCGGGGGAGGACGCGGTGGGTCGAGTCAGCGGGCGCGCTGCATCGGGCGTCGACCGGCGCTGACGATGCGCGCCATCCGCTGCAGCTCGGCCACATGGCCGCAGAGCGCCTCCCGGCCGGTAGGGGTCAACGCCACGGTCGTCACCTGACGCCCGTCACGCACCCCCCGCTCGAGCCGGGCGTACCCCTTGCCGGCGAGCGCCTTGAGGTGCTTGGAGAGCGCCGAGTCCGACAGGCCCATCGCGTCGCGAACGTCGCCGAAGTCCCGGCCTGGCGCGGGGACGAGATAGGCGCAGATCTGGAGCCGGTGCGGCTCGTGGATCACGTCGTCGAAGTTCGGGAAGGGCATGCACCCAGAGTACGGCCGCTTTCCGTGACGGAAAGGGCGTTTCGCCACAATCGCTGCGGCGCACCGGGGGCCACGTCGGGGGCGGATGGCAGGCGCGCCGTAGGCGCGGTCTAGCGTGGAGGCTCCAGCAGCGACGCTCGACCGAGGAGGAGTCCCGTGCCCCAGACCGTCCAGGGAGTCATCGCCCGTTCGAAGGGGGCGCCCGTCGAGCTCGTCGACGTCGTCGTCCCCGACCCCGGTCCGGGGGAGGCGGTCGTCAAGGTCGAGGCGTGCGGCGTCTGCCACACCGACCTGCACTACCGCGAGGGGGGCATCAACGACGACTACCCCTTCCTCCTCGGTCACGAGGCCGCGGGTCGGGTCGAGGCCGTCGGCGCGGGCGTCACCGAGGTGCAGCCCGGCGACTTCGTCATCCTCAACTGGCGCGCCGTGTGCGGGGAGTGCCGGGCCTGCCGCAAGGGCAAGCCCTGGTACTGCTTCGCCACCCACAACGCGACGCAGAGGATGACCCTCGCCGACGGCACCGAGCTGAGCCCCGCGCTGGGAATCGGGGCCTTCATCGAGAAGACGCTCGTCGCTGCCGGGCAGTGCACCAAGGTCGACCCTGCCGACGCGGCGGCGGTCGGGCTGCTCGGCTGCGGGGTCATGGCCGGCTTCGGTGCGGCCGTGAACACCGGCGGCGTCGGGCGCGGCGACTCCATCGCGGTCATCGGCTGCGGCGGGGTCGGCAACGCGGCCATCGCCGGGGCGCAGGTGGCGGGTGCGACGACGATCATCGCCGTGGACGTCGACGCCCGGAAGCTCGAGGCCGCCACCCGGTTCGGCGCCACGCACACCGTCGACGCCTCCACCGAGGACCCGGTCGAGGCCATCCGGGCGCTCACCGGCGGCCACGGGGCCGATGTCGTCGTCGAGGCGGTCGGGCGCCCCGAGACCTACGAGCAGGCCTTCTACGCGCGTGACCTCGCGGGCACCGTCGTGCTCGTCGGCGTGCCGACCCCCGAGAAGCAGGTCACGCTGCCGATGATCGACATCTTCGGCCGCGGGGGCGCCCTGAAGTCCAGCTGGTACGGCGACTGCCTGCCCTCGCGCGACTTCCCGATGCTCGTCGACCTCTATCGCCAGGGCCGGTTCGACCTCGACGCCTTCGTCACCGAGCGGATCGGCATCGCCGACGTGGAGGCGGCCTTCGGGAAGATGCACTCCGGCGAGGTTCTGCGCTCGGTCGTCGTGATGGAGGAGACGGCATGAGCATCACCCCGATCGGCGCGGACGTCGCCACCTCACCCGGCGGTGTGCGCGTCGAGCGCGTCGTCACCTCCGGGGTCTTCGAGCTCGACGGGGGTTCCTGGGAGGTCGACAACAACGTCTGGCTGCTCGGCGACGACCACGAGGTGCTGGTCGTCGACGCCGCCCATGACGCCGGGGCCATCCTCGACGCCGTGGGCGAGCGACGGGTCGTCGCCGTCGTCTGCACGCACGGGCACAACGACCACGTCAACGCCGTCGCCGACGTCGTGGCCGCCACCGGCGCCACCGCGTGGCTGCACCCGGACGACCGGGTGCTCTGGGACATGAGCCAGGACGCTGCCCCGGGCGGCGACCTCGCCGACGGGCAGGCCTTCACCGTCGGCGACGTCGAAGCCACGGTGCTGCACACTCCGGGTCACGCGCCGGGCGCGTGCTGCCTCTCGGTGCCGGCACTCGGGGTCCTCTTCAGCGGCGACACGATGTTCAACGGCGGTCCGGGCGCCACGGGCCGCTCGTACAGCGACTTCCCGACGATCATCGACTCGATCCGGACCCGGCTGCTGTCACTCCCGGACGAGACGGTCGTGCTCACCGGTCACGGCGACCCGACGGTCATCGGGGACGAGGCGCCGCACCTGCAGGAGTGGGTCGACCGCGGTCACTGAGCGACCGGCGGGGGAGTGACGCGTCCCCGTCTCGCTGCCGATCCGGGGCCGCGTTCCGGCGGGGAGGCGACCATGCGGCCGGGTCATGGCGCCACCCGCGCGCGGGCCCCGAGGACCGCCACCAGCCACCCCGACGCCGCGAACGCGACCCCGGTGCCGACGAACAGCGCCCCGATGGCGAACCCGAGGAAGAGGCCGTACGGCTCGATGGCATCGCGGCTGAGCCAGGCGCCGGCGGCACCGACCGCCACCGCGGCGAGCAGGCAGGCCAAAGCGGCCCGCAGGCACCAGCGCCACGCCTCGGCGGACCGGGGGAACAGGGCCAGCACCAGGGCCACCGATCCGAGCGGCACCGCGACGAAGGCGATGCCGGCCTCGGCGAGCACCGTCCACCCCGCCCAGCAGGCGCCGGCCAGGCCGACCAGGACGCGGACGACACCGGCGGCTCCGGCCCGGCGGTCACCGGCGCGCGGGCCCACTCGGCGGGCCGCGACCGCCAGCACCACCACGTCGAGCGGAGCCACGACGAGCACGACGAGCAGCAGGTTCATCGAGTCGACGAACGCGAGGGCGATGGTGGCGAGGTTCACCGTGACCAGCACGGCGAGCGCCACACGGACCGCCACCACCGGCACCCGCCGCCGGTGCAGCGGCACGCGGGCGTCGCGTTCCGCGGTCATGGCAGGACGCTAGCGACGTCGGGCAGCCGGGGTGAGGCGAACGTGGGTGAACACGCGGGTGGACCTCGGCGTGTTCACACCCGTTCGGGCGCAGAACCGGGATGCAAGCCCGTCCGCTCACCGCCGGTACCCTGTCGCGGGTGACTCTCAGGCTTTTCGACTCCCTCACGCATGAGCTGCGTGACTTCGTCCCCGTCGTGCCCGGCAAGGCAGGGATCTACATCTGTGGGCTCACGACCCAGGCGCCGCCGCACATCGGCCACGTCCGCTTCGCCGTCGCGTTCGACGTCCTGCGCCGCTGGCTCGAGCGGGGCCACGGCTACGACGTCACCCTGATCCGCAACGTCACCGACATCGACGACAAGATCCTCGCGAAGTCCGCCGAGGCCGGCGAGCCGTGGTTCGCGCTGTCGTACCGCAACGAGCTGGAGACCGCCGACGCCCTCGAGTCGCTCGGCGTCCTGCCGCCCACCTACGAGCCGCGGGCCACCGGCCACGTCCCCGAGATGGTCGCGCTCATGGAGACCCTCGTCGCCAAGGGGCACGCGTACGCCGCCGCCGACGGCTCCGGGGACGTGTACTTCGACGTGCGCAGCTGGCCGACGTACGGCGAGCTCACCCACCAGCGGGTCGACGACATGTCCGACGCCGAGGACGCCGATCCGCGCGGCAAGCGCGACCCCCGCGACTTCGCCCTGTGGAAGGGCCGCAAGCCCACCGAGCCCGAGACCGCCTCGTGGCCCACCCCGTACGGTGTGGGCCGCCCGGGCTGGCACCTCGAGTGCTCGGCGATGGCGCGCAAGTACCTCGGCGACACCTTCGACATCCACGGCGGCGGGGTCGACCTGCGCTTCCCGCACCACGAGAACGAGGTCGCCCAGTCGCGCGCGGCGGGCCTCGGCTTCGCGAACTACTGGCTGCACAACGCGTGGGTGACGATGGGCGGCGAGAAGATGAGCAAGTCGCTCGGCAACTCGCTGCGGGTCAGCGAGGTCGTGCGCGCCTACCGCCCGCTGGCCGTCCGCTACTACCTGACCGCCGCGCACTACCGCTCGACGATCGAGTACCACGAGGGCTCCATCGAGGAGGCCGCCACCACGGTCGAGCGGATCGAGGGCTTCCTGCGCCGCGCGCTGCCGGGCGTCGACACCCTCGTCCCCGACGGCAACACCCCGCTGCCGGCGGAGTTCACCGAGGCGATGGACGACGACCTCGGGGTGTCCGACGCCCTCGCCGTCCTGCACCAGTCGGTCCGGGCCGGCAACACCGCCCTCGACGACGGAGACCACGACGACGCCGCGGGAATCGCGCGGGCCGTCGTCGCCATGGCCGACGTGCTCGGGGTCAACCCGCTGGACCCCGTGTGGGCAGACGGCGGCTCCGACGCCGATGACGCCACCGCTGCGCTCGACGCCCTCGTCGCCGACCGGGTCGCTGCCCGGGCCGCGGCCCGGTCGGCGCGCGACTACGAGACCGCGGACTCCATCCGCGACCAGCTGACCGCTGCCGGGATCGCCCTCGAGGACACCGCCGCCGGTGTCCGCTGGTCGCTCACCCGGGGCAAGGGAGATTGACGTGGCCGGGAACTCACAACGCCGAGGCGCCATCCGCAAGGGCAGCAAGAAGGGCCCCACCGTCGGGTCCGGCGGCCAGCGCCGCCGCGGGCTCGAGGGCAAGGGCCCGACGCCCAAGGCCGGCGACCGCCCCAACCACAAGGCCCACAAGTCGGCCAAGACCGCCACCCGCTCGGGCGGCCGGTCCGGGGGCCGCAAGGCCCCGGCGACCAGCGAGATCGTCGCGGGGCGCAACTCCGTGCTCGAGGCGCTGCGTGCCGACGTGCCGGTGACGACGATGTACATCGCCGGCCGGATCGACGCCGACGACCGGGTTCGCGAGGCCATCAAGACCGCCACCTCGCGCGCCATCCCCATCCTCGAGACGCCCCGTGGCGAGCTGGACCGGCTCACCGACGGTGCCGTCCATCAGGGGCTGGCGATCCAGGTCCCGCCGTACTCGTACGCGCACCCGAGCGACCTGCTCGACTCCGAGCTGCCCGGCATCCCGCTGGTCGTCGCGCTCGACGGCATCACCGACCCCCGCAACCTGGGCGCGATCGTCCGGTCGGTCGGGGCGTTCGGCGGGCACGGCGTCGTCGTCCCGAGCCGCCGCTCGGCCGGGATGACCGCCAGCGCGTGGAAGACCTCCGCCGGAGCCGCCGCGCGCATCCCGGTGGCCCAGGCGGCCAACCTCACCCGGGCGCTCGAGGACTACCGCAAGGCCGGGTTCTTCGTCATCGGCCTCGACATGGACGGCGACGTCGAGCTGCCCGACCTCGCGCTGGCCTCGGAGCCGCTCGTCGTCGTCGTCGGCTCCGAGGGCAAGGGGCTCTCGCGGCTCGTCCGCGAGACGTGCGACCAGATCGTCTCGGTCCCGATGACCTCGGCCGTCGAGTCCCTCAACGCGGGGATCGCCACCGGCGTCACCCTCTACGAGGTGGCGCGCCGGCGCCGCGGCTGACGCCGGCGCCCAGAGCGGCCGGGGCAGCGGTCCCCGGCCTTCCGTGCCACGATCGAGGCATCGCCGGGCCGCACCCGTCCGGTGTCATCGAGGGAGCACCCATGTCCGACCAGCCACCCACCGAGCCGCGGCCGGACGGGCCGCAGGCCTTCCCGCCGCCCCCGCCGCCCCCGCCGAACCCCTACGGCGCAGCGCCGGCGTTCGACCTGGCCCCGCCCGCTGAGCCCGTGACCCGCCCGCGGTCGATGGACCTCGCCGTCCTCCTGATGCGCGTTGGCGCGGGACTGTCAGTGCTGTCCCTCGTCGCGGTGTTCCTGCTCGGCGACCAGATCAGGACCGCGGTCGAGGAGGGGCTCCAGGAGTCCGGGACGAGCCTCGACCCGGCGGCTGTGGATGCGGCGGTCGCGGTCGCCACGGCCTTCGGCGTCATCTTCGGCCTGTTCGGGGCGGGCCTGTGGCTGCTCATGGCCTGGGCCAACGGCCGAGGCAGGTCCTGGGCCCGGATCGTCGCCACCGTCCTCTTCGGGATCAGCGTCGCCGGCTTCCTCTTCGCCCTCACCCAGCCCCAGGCCGGGATCGAGCTCGTGCTCGACGTCCTCACCGTGCTGCTCGGCGGAGCCGTCATGGTCCTCCTGTGGAAGCGGGAGTCCTCCGCCTACTACGCCGCGATGTCGGCTCGTCGGCAGTGAGGTCGGGCGGCTCAGGGACGCGGACGCCCGCAGTCCCGCCCGCGTCCAGATCCGCGTGGTTGCTCGAAATCCGAGGCCGCGCTGTGGAAGGATCGGCGCCGCCGGGACGACCCGGCGGGGGCCGACGCCTCCCACGAACATCAGAGAGGTGACCATGTCTGACTACGGATCGACGCCCCCGCCCCCGCCCCCGCCCGGTGGCGGCGACGGCGGCAGCTACGGGGCTCCGCCGCCCCCGGCCGGCGGCATGGGTGGCGGTGCCGTCGACCACCCGAAGGGCATCACCATCCTCGTCCTCGGCATCCTGTCGGTCGTCTGCTGCTCCCCGCTGGGCATCGCCGCGCTCATCATGGGCAACAACGCCCTCAAGGAGATCGACGCGCAGCCGGGCCGCTACGGCAACCGCCAGATCGTCCAGATCGGCCGCATCCTCGGCATCGTCGGGATCGTCCTGCTCGCGCTGGGCCTGCTGTGGGTCCTCTTCTTCGGTGGCCTCGCGGCTCTCTCCGGCGGGACCTCCAGCTCCTACTGAGATGACGACCATGCAGCAGCTGGCGCCCCCCGGGCTCGACAGCCCGGGGTGGCGCCGCCTGCTGCCGCACGCGGGGATCGCCGCCGGGGTCGCGGCGGCCACCACCTACGTCTGGGCCGTCGACCCCAACCAGCCCGGCCACTACCCGCTGTGCCCCACCTTCGCGCTGGCGGGCATCTACTGCCCCGGCTGCGGCATGCTGCGGGCCACCCACGACCTCACCCATCTCGACGTCGCCGGGGCCATCGCGATGAACCCGCTCGCGATCCCGCTCTACGTCGGGCTCGTCGTGCTCTTCCTCGTCTGGGTCCGCGCCACCTGGCAGGGCCGGCGGCTGCGCTGGGACCCGCCGACCTGGATGCCCGCCGCGCTGGCGGTCTCGTTCGTCGCGTTCACGGTCGCCCGCAACATCCCCGGATGGACCTGGCTCGCACCGGTCTGAGGTCCCGAGGCGCCGGCGCGGTCAGCGCCGGCCCTCGTCGGCGAGCACCGGCAGCTCCTCGGTGTCGACCCCCACCACCGCCCGCTCGTCGGGCTTGCCCGGCAGCACGTTCTCGATGTAGTCCTCGAGCGCCTCGGTGATCGGGACGTCGTGCTGCGCCCGCTCCGCGAGGTACCAGCGGTGCTCGAGCACCTCGTGGAACACCTCGGCCGGCTCGAGCTTCGCGACCAAGGCCCGGGGCACGCCGCGGACCACGGGCTCGTAGACGTTGGCCAGCCAGTCGTGCGCGACGATCTCCTCGTCCTCGCCCTGACGACCGATGGACGCCGAGAACACCTCGAGGTCGTTGAGCAGCCGGCGTGCCTGGTTCTCGCGGACGTCGAGCCCGGTGAGCCGGAGGAGCCGCCGCGAGTGGTGGCCGGCGTCGACGACCTTCGGCTGGAGCCGGATGGACGTGCCGTCGATGTCGGTCGTGATCTCGAGCTCGTCGACGTCGAAGCCCAGCTTGTTGAGCCGGCGGATCCGGTCGTCCACGCGCCACCGCTCGGAGTCGTCGACGATCTCCTCGCTCGTCAGGGCGCCCCACAGGTCGTGGTACCGGGTGAGGATGCGCTCGCTCACCTCGACGGGGTCGCGCTCCTCCTGCAGCAGCCCGCCCGCGTCGAGGTCCATGAGCTCACCGGCGATGTTGACCCGGGCGATCTCGAGGTCGTGCTCGCGTTGCCCCCGGCTCAGCCGGTTGCGCAGCTCGCCGGTCTCGGCGTCCACGAGGTAGGCCGAGAAGGCCCCGGCGTCGCGGCGGAACAGGGTGTTGGACAGCGACACGTCCCCCCACCAGAAGCCGGTGAGGTGGAGGCGCACGAGGAGCACCGCGAGGGCGTCGATGAGCCGGGTCGCGGTGCCCTTGCGCAGCGACTGGCTGTACAGCGCGCGGTAGGGCAGCGAGAACTGCAGGTGCCGCGTGACGAGGCAGGCGTCCAGGGGCTCACCGTCCTTGTCGACGCGGCCGCTGACGACGGCGAACGGCTCGACCGCGGGCATGTGCAGCCGGCCGAGGTTGCGGAGCATCTCGTACTCGCGGCGGGCGATGTCGTCCTTGATCTCCTTGACGGCCAGCACCCCTCCGGAGAGCCGGACGAACCGGACGACGTGCCGGGAGATGCCGCGGGGGAGCGCCGCCAGGATCTCTTCGGGCCACTCCTCGAGGGGGGTGCGCCACGGCAGGTCCAGCAGGGCCGGGTCGGGGCGGGCGGCGGTGAGCTCGAGGGCCATCGGTGGTTCCTTCGTCGAGGCCGGCGGGGTGGCGGGACGGGAGACGCCCCGGACGATTGTCTCGTCCGGGGCGTCGCCGGTGTGCGGGCGAGGGGCTCGGTGTCTCAGAGACGCTCGCCGGTCTCCTTGCTGAACACGTGGAGGTGCTCGCCCTTGGGGTAGACGAAGATGTTCGAGCCCTTCTTCGGCACGTTGCGGCCGTCGACGCGGGCGATGAACGGCTTCGCGAGGTTGTCGTCGCCGCCCTCGAGGACGATGTTCGCGTCCGCGGGGGTGCCGTAGACGTAGGCGTCGGCGCCGAGCTCCTCGATGACGTCGACGGTCAGCTCGAGGCCGTCCGGGTTGGTCGTCACCTCGACGTCCTCGGGGCGCACGCCCACGACGACGTGCGAGCCGCCGCTGCCGGCGTGCTCACGGGGGAGCGGGACGGTGTGGGTGCCGAACTTCGCGCCGTCGGGGCCGGCCGGGACGGCGACGAGGTTCATCGCGGGGGAGCCGATGAAGCCGGCGACGAAGAGGTTGGCGGGCCGGTCGTACATCTCGCGCGGGGTGGCGCACTGCTGGAGGAGGCCGTCCTTGAGCAGGGCGATCCGGTCGCCCATCGTCATGGCCTCGACCTGGTCGTGGGTGACGTAGACGGTGGTGACGCCGAGTCGGCGCTGCAGCGAGGCGATCTGGGTGCGGGTCTGGACGCGGAGCTTGGCGTCGAGGTTCGACAGCGGCTCGTCCATGAGGAAGACCTGCGGGCTGCGGACGATCGCGCGGCCCATGGCGACGCGCTGGCGCTGACCACCGGAGAGCGCCTTCGGCTTGCGCTCGAGGTACTCGGTGAGGTCGAGGATGTTGGCTGCCTCCTCGACGCGCTTGCGGATCTCGCTCTTGTCGACGCCGGCGATCTTGAGCGCGAAGCCCATGTTGTCGGCGACGGACATGTGCGGGTAGAGCGCGTAGTTCTGGAAGACCATCGCCACGTCGCGGTCCTTCGGCGAGAGGTCGGTGACGTCGCGGTCACCGATCCAGATCTTGCCGGCGTTGACCTCTTCGAGGCCGGCGAGCATCCGCAGGGACGTGGACTTGCCACACCCGGAGGGACCGACGAGAACGAGGAACTCCCCGTCTGCGACGTCGATGTTCAGCTTGTTGACCGCGGGCTCGTCGCTGCCCGGGTAGATCCGGGTTGCGTCGTCGAACTTGACAGTTGCCATGGCGTCTTTGCCTTTCCTTCACCGGCAGGAACGTGCCGGACGATCCGTTGTAAAGGGGGTGGAGCTCCCACTCGCGTCGGTGCAAGCGGTTTCGCCAGTATGCCCGACCCCGGGTGAGGGGACCAGGGGCTGTCCACCCCGTGCACTCCGGCGCGCACCTCTGGCGCGCCGCGGCCGGTCCGCCTACGGTGGTGGCATGAGGATCGCCGACGTCGTGAAGCGCAAGGGTGCGGAGGTCGTCACCGTGCGCTCCGACGCCACCGTCACCGAGCTCCTGGCCCTGCTGGACGAGCACCGGATCGGTGCTGTCGTCGTCAGCGACGACGACGGCTCGGTCCACGGGATCGTCAGCGAGCGCGACATCGTGCGGCACCTGCACACCGACGGCGCGGGCCTGCTCGAGGCCCCGGTCAGCCAGATCATGACGGCGGACGTGCACACCTGCGCCCCCGAGGACTCCCTCGAGGACATGGCGGCCGAGATGACCGAGCGCCGCATCCGGCACGTGCCCGTCGTCGTCGACGGCCGGCTCGCCGCCATCGTGAGCATCGGCGACATCGTGAAGTTCCGCATCGACACCCTCCAGACCGAGCGCGACCAGCTCCGCGACTACATCCAGCAGTAGCGGCACGCCCCGCAGCTTGGAGGGTCCGCCCAGGAAGACGGCCTACCGTGGAGGCATGACCGCCGACGCCCCAGCCGACGGCCACGCGCCCGAGGACCCCGACGAGCCGAGCGAGCACGCCCGGCTCGGGCAGTACCGGCTGGTCCAGCGCCTCGGCGAGGGCGGCATGGGGGTCGTCCACCTGGCCCTCGACCGGCACGGGCGGGCGTTCGCGCTCAAGCTGCTGCGGCAGCACGTGGCGGACGACCCCGACGCCCGGGCGCGGCTCGCCCGTGAGGTCGACACCCTGAGCCGCATCCGCAGCCCGTACGTCGCGCCGGTCGTCGACGCCGACGTGGACGGCGAGACCCCGTACGTCGTGACGCGGTTCGTCGACGGCCCCTCGCTCGACGAGCGGGTCGACGCGCGCGGGCCGCTGACCCCGGGCGAGCTGCACCACGTGGCGGCCGGGCTCGCCGAGGCCCTCGACGCCATCCACTCCGCAGGGGTCGTCCACCGCGACGTCAAGCCGGGCAACGTGCTGCTCGTCGGCGGTGAGGACCCGGTGCTCATCGACTTCGGCATCGCCCACCTCGTCGACGACGTGCGGCTCACGAGCGCCGGCCTGGTCATGGGCACGCCCGGGTACCTCGCCCCCGAGGTCGTCAGCGGCGAGGACGTCACCCCCGCGACGGACTGGTGGGGCTGGGCCGCGACCACCGCCTTCGCGGCGTCGGGCACCCCGCCGTTCGGCCGCGGCACGATGAACGCCGTCCTCGCGCGGGTCGCGTCGGGCGAGCCCGACCTCGTCGCCGTCGACCCGCGGATCGAGCCGCTGCTGTACGCCGCTCTGTCGCCGTACCCCGACGAGCGCCCGCATCAGGCCGAGGTGGTCCGCGCCCTGGAGTCGTACGCGCACGGGGCCCCGGCCACCGAGGCGATCCAGGTCCGGCGGTCACGGCCGCACACCGCCGTCCTCGACGCCCAGCACACGGCGGCCCTGCCGGCCGCGCCGGCACCGGTGACCGGCGCTCCGCCGGACTGGTCGGCCCCGGTGACGCCGCCGCCCCCGCCGGTGGCCGGACCGGTGGACCCCCGGCGGGCCCTGCTCCCCGCTCCCTTCCCGGAGGACGACGACGAGGACGTCGTGCGGGTCGCCACCGACCCGCGCATCGGCCTGCCCACCCGCACCGGGACGCTGCTGGCGATGCTCGCGCTCCTCGTCGGCGTCATGGCGGCCGCGCCCCTCGTCGCGCTCGCCGTACTGCTCGGCTGGATGGTCCTCGCGCGGACGTCCGACCGCTCCGTCACCTCGCTGGTCATGCGCCGCCACGAACGGGGCGCCCGCGGCAGCGACGTCGCCCTCGCGGTGGCCAGCAGCCCCTGGCACCTGCTGGTCGGGCTGGTCGGCACGGTCGTCACGGGTGTGCTCCCGCTGCTCGTCGGGGTGTGCGCGCTGTTCGCCGCGGCGCTCGTCCTCGGCACGGTCCAGTCCCAGCCGGTGCGCACCGACGCGGTCGTGCCGCTCGTCGCGGCGGCGGTGTTCACGGCCCTGACGGCGTGGTGGGGCCCCGGGGGCGCGAGCCTGCGGCGAGGCAGCCGCAGCATGGTCCGCGGGTTCACCGCCCACCCGGGGGTGCGTCAGGCCGTGACCGTCGCCCTGCTGCTCGTCGCCGCGGCCCTCGTCGCCGTCACGGTCAGCCGTGGCATGCCGTGGTGGTGGCCCCTCGCCGACGCGCCCGGATGGGTGCGGGAAGTGACTCCGACGCTGTGAGCAACCCCAAACCCCGCCGCCCGCGGATGCTGCGCGGCGACGTCCCGACCGAGCCGATGCCGATGCTCGACCTGCTGCGGCGCACGCCGTACCGCCACGCCCGGATCCCGGATGCGGCCGCCGAGGACGAGTCGGTGCGCCGCGGCCTCGACCTCGCCGTGCGCGTCGGCGAGGTCATGCTGCGCTGCGGCGCGGGGGCGCCCCAGGTCGAGGGCGCCATCGCGGCCACCGCCGCCGCCGCCGGGGTCGACCGGGTCGAGCTGGACATCACGATGCAGTCGATCATCCTCCAGGCCCGCAGCAGCGCCGGCCACGAGCACACCCTGCTCAAGGTGGTGCGGCGGACCCGGTTCGACTACGGCCGCCTCATGGCGGTGCACCGGCTCGTCCGCTCGCTCGTCGACGGCGACATCACGACCGACGAGGCGGCGGTGCGCCTGCGCGAGATCAAGAGGCACCCCCGTAACTTCCCGGACTGGGCCCTGTCGATCGCCAACGCGATGCTCGCCTCGGCCGTCGCGGTCATCATCGGGGCCGGGGCGGTGGCGGCGGCCGTCACCGTCGTCGTCGTGCTCGCCGTCGGCGGCATCTCCCGGGCTCACGCGAAGGTCGACCTGCCCGAGTTCTACGGCAACGCCATCAACGCGTTCGCCGCCACCCTGCTCGCCGGGCTCGCGTACGCCCTCGGTGCGATGGGGCTCATCCCCTTGAGCGGCAGCGAGTTCGCCTTCATCGTCGCGGGCGGGATCGTCGCCATGCTGCCGGGGCGCACGATGGCCTCGGCGATCGAGGACGTCATCTTCGGGTACCCGCTCACCGGGGCCGGCCGTCTGCTCGCGGTGCTCCTGTCGCTCACCGGGCTCATCATCGGGATCGCGTCGGGGCTGGGGGTGCTCCTCACCGTCATCGAGTCCTCCGGGGCCTCCTTCGTGTCGCCGTCGGTGCTCGACCTGCGGGTCAGCCAGGCCCCCTTCGTGCCGGCCCTGCTCGGCGCTCTGGTCGTCGGGCTCGCGGCGGCCGTCACCGTGCAGAGCCGGCGCCGGATCGTCATTCCCACCGGCCTCCTCACGATCGTCGGGTTCGTCGCCGCCGCGCTGCTGAACCGGTCGTTGGGGGTCGGCATCGTCACCGCCACCGGGCTCGCCGCGGTGACGATCGGCGTGCTCGGGCGGGTCGTCGCGCAGCGGATGGACGCCCCCTCGCTCGTGCTCGTGGTGCCCGCCAGCTTCGCCCTGCTGCCGGGCCTCACGATCTTCCGTGGCCTCTACGAGATGGTGGCGCAGGGCTCGGACCCGGGGCTGCTGTCCCTCCAGTCGGGCATCACGACGCTGCTGAGCGCCGGCGCTGCGCTGCTCGCCATCGCGACCGGCACCGTGCTCGGTGAGTTCCTCGCCGCCCCCTGGGACCGGCGGATGCGCGGGCAGCCCGCCAAGGCGGCGGTCGAGAACGCGGCCGAGGACGGTGCGAACGACGCGGCGGAGCCGGCCCCCGGCGGCCACGAGCCGGAGGGGGACCGGCCCCACCGGCCGTCCTGAGCGCCGACCTCAGGCGGGCTGGGGCTGGCGGACGAGCGTGCGGCCGACCTCCCACTCCGCCGCCCCGGACGCGGCGACCGTACGGGCGAGGGCCAGGAAGCACAGCGCGAACAGCAGGACGGCGGCCCGAGCCGCCCAATCCGACAGCCCGGAGCCCGCGAACTCCAGGACGACGAACGCGAGAAGCCCGGCGCCGACCCAGCGCGGCCCCAGGCGCGAGCGGAGGAGGGCGACCCCGAGCAGGACGGTGCCGAGGACGGTGCCGAGGAGGCCCATCGCCATGAACGCGACGGCGGGGCCGCCCTCGACGGCCTCGAGGAGCCCCGCGTACACGCGGGCGTTGGCCGGGTCCGCGGCCATCTCCAGCTGGGTCATCATCACGCCGCCGTGCACGGCGTGGCCGAAGCAGCCGACCCCCAGCAGGACGGGGACGAGGTTCGCGAGGACCGGCGTCGACCCGCGCAGGAGGTGGGCGACGCCGAGGGCTGCGACGAGGGTCGTCAGCTGGGCGAACAGGAAGGTCATCGCCGAGAGGGTGCTCGAGGACAGGTCCGCGCCGAACACGGCGAGCTGCTCCTCGAACCCGTCCACCCACTCGGGGCCGACGGCGGTGGAGAGGATCTGGAGGACGGCCGTGATGGCCAGCGCGGCGGCGGCGACGTTGCGCCGGAAGGTGGCTGGATTTCGCATGTCGTCGACGATGCCCGCCGCATCGTGTCGCCCGCGTCGGTCCCTGGAGTGATCCGGGTCGACCACGGTGGACAACGGCGTCATCCGTAGGACGACACGACGGCCGCCGCACGGATCTATCGTGAGCGGGTGATCCTCAGCCTGCGATCGCCCTGGGTGACCGACGTCGCCGTCGTCGTCGCCCTGCTGGGGTTCGCCCTCGCCGAGCTGTGGGTGCCGCTCCCCTCGGTGCAGGGCGACGGGGCGCCTGCACCGCTCACACCCGTCGTCGTGCTCACCGTCGGTCTGCTCGTCGTCCGTCGCCGGTGGCCCCTCGTGCCGATCCTCGGCCTCGTCGCCGGATGGGCAGTGGCCGTCGCTCTCGTGCCGGTGCCGCTGCTCTTCTGGGGCCAGTTCGTCCCGCTGCTCGCGGGCCTCTACGCAGCGGCCCGCTACGGCCGCGGGAGGCAGCCGTTCGTCGCCGCCGGCCTGGTCGCCGTGGTGTTCCTCGTGCTCGACGTGCTCGTCGAGGCGTTCCGCACGCCCGGGGAGATCTTCTTCCACTGGACGGTCGCCACGGTGACCTGGTCGTTCGGTTGGGGCATCCGCCGGTACGAGTCGCGGGCCCGGGCGTCGCTCGAGCGGGCGGTCGCCGTCCAGGTGGCCGCGGCGGAGGAGGCGGTGGCTGCGGTCGCCGAGGAACGCGGCCGGATCGCCCGTGAGCTGCACGACGTCGTCGCGCACGCGGTGAGCGTCATGGTCGTGCAGGCCGGTGCCGCGCGGCAGGTCGTCCATGACGACCCCGACCACGCGGCCGAGGCGCTCGATACGATCCGGACCACCGGGTCGGAGGCGCTCGCGGAGATGCGCAGGGTGGTGTCGATGCTCCGCGAGGACGACGCCGGCCTGCTCGCGCCGCAGCCGGGAACCGCCGCCGTCCAGGGGCTGGTCGAGGAGGCGCGGGCCGGCGGTCTGGCCGTCGACCTCGTCGTCGAGGGGACGGTGCGCGCGGTACCGGCGGGCCTCGACCTCGCCGCGTACCGGATCGTCCAGGAGGCGCTCACCAACGTCCGCCGGCATGCGGACGCGAGTCGCGCCACCGTGGTCCTGCGCTGGACCGAGGACGCGCTGCAGGTGGAGGTCTCCGACGACGGCCGGGGCGCTCCGGCGTCAGAGGCGGCCGGGGGCCACGGGCTCGTCGGGATGCGAGAGCGCGCGGCGCTCTACGGGGGCCGGGTGGAGACGACCTCCCGTGAGGGCTTCCGGGTGCGGGCAGTGCTCCCGGTGGCGCCGGCATGACCGGCCCGGGGGCCGGCGGGCCGCTGCGGGTCGTCGTCGTCGACGACCAGGAGCTCGTGCGCGCCGGGTTCGCGCTCATCCTGCAGCGCGCCGGCATGGACGTCGTGGCGGAGGCGGCCGACGGGGTCGAGGCGATCGAGGTCTGCCGACGGGAGCTGCCGGACGTCGTGCTCATGGATGTGCGGATGCCGCGGCTCGACGGCATCGAGGCGACCCGGCGCTTGCTGTCGACCCACCCGGACGTGCGGGTGCTCGCCCTCACGACGTTCGACCTCGACGAGTACGTCTACGCGGCGGTGCGCGCCGGAGCCAGCGGGTTCCTCCTCAAGGACGTCTCGCCCGACGACCTCGCACACGCCGTGCGCGTCGTGGCACGGGGCGAGGCGATGCTCGCCCCGACCCTGACCCGCCGGCTCCTGGACCGCTTCGCCAGCGCCCCGGCCCCGGGGGCGCTGCCGCCTCCCGTCGCCGCACTGAGCGGTCGGGAGACCGAGGTGCTCAGGGCGGTCGCCCGCGGCCTCGCCAACGCCGAGATCAGCCGGGAGCTGTTCCTCAGCGAGGCGACCGTCAAGACCTACGTGTCCCGGCTGCTGACCAAGCTCGACCTCAGGGACCGGGTGCAGCTGGCCGTGCTCGCGTACGAGTGCGGCTTGGTCCACCCCGGGGCACGCCCGTGACCTGCGGGTTCGAGGCGGTGTTCGCACGGCCCTCCCGAGGGTCCTACCCTCTCGTCCCATGCGCACCCGTGTTGCCCTCGTCCTGGCCGCCGCCGTCGTCGCGGTCGCCGGCTGCTCGGGGGACCCCGAGCCTGCCTCGACCGCTGTGGCCACCTCCGCCTCGGCCAGCCCGACCCCGACCCCCACGCCGACGATCACGATCAAGAACGCCGACAAGAAGCTGACCGCCGCCGTCGCGAAGGTCTACCAGGGCAAGACCGGCGTCAAGGGTGAGGCGTCGCTGGGGACGTGGGGCAAGGAGAAGGTCGCCGTCGTGACCTCCGGCGACGACGTGACGCTGGCCGTCGGGCCGTCGTGGAAGGTCGTCGGCGGCTGGTGGCCCTCGTTGGAGAAGAAGACCGACCTGGGCAAGACCCCCCGGTTCATGCTCGTCATCGGCTCGGACTCGCCCGGCAGCAGCCTCGAGGGCAGCCGCGGCGACACCCTGCAGATCGTCGGCATCGACGGCAAGGGCGGTGCCGGCATCGTCGGCATCCCGCGCGACCTGTACGTCCCGCTGTCGACCGGCGGCACCGCGAAGATCAACGCGGCGTTCGCGCTCGGCGGGGGCAAGGCGCAGCTCGACACGGTGAAGCGGGTGAGCGGCCTGCCGATCGAGGGGTACGCGGTCACCGGCTTCGCGGGGTTCCGCAAGATCGTCGACGAGTCCGGTGGGCTGCCGCTGGTCATCGACCGCAGCTTCCGCTTCCTCGGCCTGCTCGACGTCAAGAAGGGCAAGCAGACCGCCGACGGCAACACCGTCCTCGCCTACGCCCGGGAACGGAAGTCGCTGCCCGACGGCGACTTCGGCCGGTCGAAGCATCAGCAGGAGATCATCCTCGCCGCTGCCGTCGCGGCGCGGCTCGCCGGGCCCGAGGCACTGCCCCGGCAGATGACGATCACCTCGAAGTACGCGCAGACCGACATGAGCGCCGAGCAGGCGCTGACGTTCCTCGCGGCGTTCTACAAGGTCAACCCCGCGAAGGTGGGCCACACCGTCGTCCCCGGGACGCTGGGCACCAGCTCGGACGGGCAGTCGATCGTCAAGGTCACCTCGGCGACCAAGAACGCCTTCGCGAAGCTGAAGGACGGGCGGCTGTAAGCGGCCCCTGCCGTCGCGAGGCGCGCCCGGCGCCTGCGGCGGATGCTTCGTTAGAGTGTGGGGCCGTCGGTCCCGGCCGACGTGCTGGCGTGGCGCAATCGGTAGCGCACCTGTCTTGTAAACAGGGGGTTGGGGGTTCGAGTCCCCCCGCCAGCTCGGGCTCCTGACCTCCGCCAGCTCCTCGTGCCACAGGCCGCCGGGAGCGTTCCTGTGGACGCGCCTGGAGACAACTGCTCGACCTCTGAGACCCAGGACCTGCTCAGCAGACGAGGTTGCTGGCGTCGGGCTGCGAGGATGCGCCCCACTTCGCCCAGAAGGGCTACCCGCCCACGAGGACTGGATTGTCGGTCCAGGGCGCGGTTGTTTCCCCGTCGGGCACCGATAACCCGGTCGATCTGGACGTCCAACAAGGGGAGGCTCACCGGCCATGCTCGAAGGTGCGGTGAAGCGGGGCCATGACCCCGCTCGATCGCACCGTTGTTCCTCTGACCCAGATGGGTCCTTCCGCCGCCTGCAGCGCCGAGTCACCCCTCGCTCGCGGCACCCGCGGGGGTGAAGGTGTTCACGGCCCGTCGCCAGCCCGCACGCTGAGCGCGGATGCGTTGTGTGGCCGTCGCGGCTCCCGCGCGGGCGGCCATCCGCGCGCCCCTTGTTGGCCGGTGAGTGACAGGGAACCCCCAGGCTCCGGACAGGGACCCGCGGGATCCTCGGGGTCATGCACTCGGAACGTCGTCCCGCTCTGATCCCCGCCGCGACACCGCCTGCACCGCCGAGGTCTCGCCGCTTGCTCAGGAACCCTCTGCGTGCGCTGGCGCCTCGCGGCAAGGCGGTCGCGGCGGCACTGGTGCTCGCGGCGTCGGCCCTGTTCGCGGGACCCGCTGCCGAAGCCACCGCGCAGGCGTCGCAGAGCCGGACACACCAGCTGGTCGAGGCCCCCGGGGCAGTCGAGCAGCGCGACGCGGAGCGGGCGCTCGGTGCTCGTCTCGCCCTGGGATATGCCGGTGCCGTGCCGGCCGCCGACGTCGAGGCGCTCGTGCGCGAGGTGAGCCGCCGGCTGCGCCAGGACGCATCGCCGAGCAACCAGCTGCCGGACACGACGGAGGCCGTGGCTCGGCGGGCGCTCACGGACTTCCTGACCCGGGGCACCCCACTCCCGATCGGGTGACGCGGGGGGCCGCGGGGCGCCACGGCCCGCCCGCGTAGCGGCGTCAGGGACCGGCCGATGGCATCCGCTCAGGGCCCGAGATCGGGGGCAGCGTGTCCGGTGCGGCCCGGGGGAAACCGAGGACGAACGTCGCCCCGCCTCCGGGGGTCGGCCGCACACTGACCGACCCGTGGTGCTCGAGCGCGACCTGCCGGGTGACGGCCAGGCCGAGCCCCGCCCCGCCGCGGCCGTCCCGGACCCGGGACGGGTCGGAGCGGTAGAACGGCAGGAAGATGTCCTCCTGCTCGGCCTCCCCCACCCCCGGGCCGTGGTCGACCACGCTGACCGTCACGGCGGCGGGGGTCGCCTCGACCACCAGGGCGACGGGGCTCCCTGCGTCGGTGTGGGTGCAGGCGTTGGCGCCGAGGTTGAGGACGGCCTGGTGGATGCGCGCCGGGTCGCCGACCACCGATGCGTCCACGGACGGACCGATCTCGACGTCGATCCGGCGGGCCGGGTGCACCACCCGAAGGTCGTCGGCGACGGTGCCGACCACCTCGGCCACGTCGACGGGTACGGCGACGTGGGCGCGTGCCCCGCCGTCCCGGACCAGGTCGAGCATCGAGTTGACGAGCGCGTGCAGCCGGACGCTCTCGCTCCCGACCCGCGACATCGCCCGGTCCAGGGCGCCGGGCTCGGTGAGCATGCCGTGGTCGTACAGGTCGCTGTAGCCCTTGAGCGCCGTCAGCGGGGTGCGGATCTCATGGGAGACGTCGGCGAGGAAGCGCCGCATGTCGTCGCGGGCCCGGGCCGCCTCGGCCGCCGACTGCTCGCGCTCGGCGAGGGCGGCCCGCAGCCGCTCGACCATCCGCTCGATGTCGCTCGAGAGCTCGGCGACCTCGCGGGACCCGCCCACCGGGACGACCTCGGTGTCGAGGGCGCCGCCGGCGATGCGGTTGGCGGTGGTCGCCATCGTCGCCAGCGGCCGGACCAGCCTCCCCGCCAGCAACCACGCCATCGCCGCTTCGAGCAGGGCGATGACGAGGCCGCCGACGACGAGGGAGCGGCGCAGGTCGGCGATGGCGGAGCGGTACCCCGCCAGGGACAGCGCCGTGACCCGGACCTGGCCGTCCGGCCGCGGCGAGACCAGCACCCGGTGGTCCTCGACCTCGGTGGTGGTCTGGGTGGCCGTGGCGGCCAACGCGGTGATGGCCTCCTCGGAGAACGGGTTGTCCGCGCCACCCACCCCGGAGACGCGGCCGTCGGTGGTGACGACGAGCTGGACGGGCGGGTCGACGCCCACGGCGCCGTCGTCGGTGGGGGCGGGCGCCGGGGGCGCCCCGCCGTCCGTGGTGTCCGGCGGGGCGGCCGGTGGAGCCACCTCGACCCGCGCCGCGCGGACCAGCTCGCGGTCGATCTCGGCCAGCCGGGTGGCTCGCTCACTGCCGTCGATGTACACCGCGAACACGACGAAGCCCACGCTGATCGTCGCGACGACGGGCAGGAGGACGACCCAGCGGAGCGGGAGGCGCTTCACCGCGGCTCCTCGCGCAGGACGTACCCGAGGCCGCGTCGGGTGTGGATCAGCCGAGGGTGCCCGTCGTCGAGCTTGCGACGCAGGTACCCCACGTAGAGCTCGACGACGTTCTCGGTGCCGTCGTGGTCATCGCCCCAGACGGCGGCCAGGATCTGCGACTTCGACACGACCACACCCCGGTTGACCATGAGGTACTCGAGCAGCCGGTGCTCGGTGGCCGAGAGGTCCACGAGCACCCCGGCCCGGCGCACCTCCCGGCCGGCGGGGTCGAGGGTCAGCGAGCCGACCCGGAGCAGCCCGGCCGGCTCCTCGGGCCCGGTGCGGCGCAGGATGGCCGCGACCCGCAGCACGAGCTCGTCGACGCTGAACGGCTTGGTCAGGTAGTCGTCCCCGCCGGTGGCGAAGCCGCGGATGCGGTCCTGGGTCTCCTCGCGGGCGGTGAGGAACAGCACCGGGGCGGTGGACCCCGCGTCCCGCAGGCGGCGGCACACCTCGAAACCGTCGATGCCGGGGAGCATGACGTCCAGGACGACGAGGTCGACCGGGCCCGAGGTCGCGGCCTCGAGGCCGGCGGGCCCGTCGGCGGCCTGGGTCACCGAGTGCCCCTGGAAGCGCAGCGCGGTCGACACGACGTCGTTGATCGAGGGGTCGTCCTCGACCACGAGGATCCGCCGGGGTACGGCCGGGATCGGTGCAGTGCGCATCGGTGCCATCCAAGGTCCGGAAACTGTGGTGACCCTGTGGCGGGCCCCACAGGGGGGCCACGGGAGCCGCCTCCATGCTCAGATCATGACTCACGGACCCCACGAGGACAGCGGACGTCTCCGGCTGCTCCGACGATCCCCGCTGCTCGCGGCACCGGTGGCAGTGGCCTTCCTGCTCGCCTCGTGCGGCACTGGCGACTCCGGCACGGCCACGGACTCGACCTCGAGCGGGGCGACCTCGACGTCGGCGGCCGCCGAGGGGCTCGACACCGCCCTGTTCCTCGACGGTGCGCTCGCGACGGAGCCGACGACCGAGGACTGCACCCTGAGCGGTGGTGCCGAGGCGACCTGCTACCGGATCACGGTCTCGGGCTACCCGACCGACCACGAGGTCGGCCCCTTCTGCCCGGCGACGATCACCGACGGCGCCGACGCGGGCGGCATCTGGTTCGACGGCGAGAACCTCTACGACGTCGACGGCCAGTTCATCCAGGACCTCGCCGAGACCTACGGCGACGACACCTGGCAGATGTACGACGAGGACGGCAACGTCCTGGTCACCGAGACCCAGGAGGAGTTCGAGGCGGCCGCCCGCCCGGACGTCGACCCGGCCCTGCAGAACCACTGCATCGAGGGCCGGGTCGACTGGCTCGAGAACGGTGAGCCCATCACCAGCGAGGTGCTCATCCCCGCGACGCCGGTGGCGGCGGACCAGACGGCCGGCGCGCAGGCGATCCTCGGGGTCACCCTCGACGGGGTGCGCATCGACGCCTCCGCGCCGGTGGAGCAGATCCTCGGCGCCTACACGATCGCCGCGTTCGACGACTGCGGCGGGCACTTCAACCCGGCCGAGGGCTACCACCTGCACGGGGCGGTCGGCTGCTCCGAGGTCGGCGAGGCCGCGGACGGCGACACCGCGCAGTTCGGGTACGCCCTCGACGGGTACGCCGTGCACAGCCCCTTCGAGGACGGCGCGGCCCCCGACGACCTCGACGAGTGCAACGGGCACACCACCGACGACGCCGGCTACCACTACCACGCCAACCCCGCGGCCGAGAACCTCGTCATCGCCTGCCTCGTCGGTCAGACCGCGGAGTCCGAGGACGCCGGTGGCCCGGGCGGGGGCGGCGGCGGACCGCCCGACGGCGCCGCGCCGCCGAACGGTGGCTGACCGGGTCCCGGGTCCGACGGGCCCCCCCCGAACGGCGCTCCCCGGTTCCGGCGCCCCGACCTCCGCATCCCCGCAGCCCGGCTGCCCCTGACCGAGGAGGACCATGAGACCTCGCATCCGCCTCTCGTTCGTCGCCATGGCGGCAGCCCTGATGCTGGCGACAGCCTGCGGGTCGGGCGCGGAGTCGGCGGGCTCCGGCGACACCAGCGCGTCCGAGAGCTCGGCCGGCACCGGCGGTGAGGGGGTCGTCGACGTCGCGGCGCTCTTCGCCGACGGCGCCCTGACCTCGGACGCGACGACCGTGGACTGCACGCTGAGCACTGGCACCGAGACGACGTGCTACCAGCTGGAGGTCGCCAGCCTGGCCTCGACCGTCGACACCGACGGCCCGTACTGCCCGGCGACCACGAGCGACGTGGGCGGCATCTGGGTCTGGGACGGCGACGAGCCCGGGCTCTACGCCCTCGACGGCGACTTCTGGGACCTCCTGTCGGCCCAGGGCTACGAGTTCGCCGACGCCGACGGTGACGTCACGATCACCGACCCGGCGGAGGGGGCAGCGTCCTCCTCCACCACCGAGAACTCCTGCCTGGAGGCCACGCCCGACGGCTCGTACCACCTTCAGGTCCTCATCCCGACCAGCCCCGAGGACCTCGACACCCCCACCGACCTCTCGACGATCTCGCAGGTCGGCCTGGCCCTCGACGGGGTCACGATCTTCGGCGACGCGCCCTCGGTCGCCGACCGCGGAGGGCTGCCGGCCCTCGACGCCTGCGGCGGCCACATCGACCCGTCCGGCTACTACCACTGGCACTTCGGCGCGGAGTCGATCCAGACCAACCTCGACGAGGCCGGTGCCGACGCCACCTGCTCGGTGGAGCAGGACGCCGAGGCGCTCGTCGGCTTCGCCTACGACGGGTACGGCATCTACGGGCCCGAGGAGGACCGGGCCATCCCCGCCGACCTCGACGCGTGCTCCGGGCACATCTCCGAGACGGCCGAGTTCGGCGAGGCCTACCACTACCACCTCACCTACGACTCCCCGAATCTCCCGGCCTGCCGGGTCGGCGCGACCGCCGAGGCCGGGCTGACCAGTCCCGACAACGCCGACGCGGCCCTGCCCGACGGGGACGGGCCGGGGGCGGGCGGCGGGGGCGGCCCGCCGGGTGGTGCCCCGCCGGCCGGCGGCTGACGGTGCCGGGCGTCCACGCGGCCCGATGGCTCGGCGCCGTCGTGCTGACCTTGGGCCTCGCCACGACGGCGGTGGCCACGGCCGGGTCGGCCTCGGCGCACGACAGCACGAATGAGTCGATCACCCTGACGGTCACGGACCGTCGGGTCCTCGGCACCGCGCCGGTGCTGTTCACCGAGCTCGGCTACGAGGACACCTCCGGCGACGGGCTCATCGACACCGACGAGCTG
This sequence comes from uncultured Actinomycetota bacterium, assembly GCA_963815545.1. Lineage (GTDB taxonomy): Bacteria > Actinomycetota > Actinomycetes > Actinomycetales > Dermatophilaceae > Phycicoccus. Next base: position 368,311 of record CAWFGY010000001.1, on the reverse strand, counting down.
GAAGCCCAGGAGGCCACGGTCGCCCGAGGTCTGGTCGAGGCGGTCCGTGAGCACGTACGGCTCGAGCTCGACGGTCACGAGGCCGAGGTCATCGGAGCGGGCCCGGCCCCCGTGGAGGACCACGACCCGTCGCCCTACGTGCAGGTCCTGTTCGCGACCGGCCCGCACGACGGCGACGTCTCGGACGTGGGGGTGGCCTGGTCCTTCACGTCCCCGAGCGCCGAGGTGCTGGTCTCCGGACCCGACGAGGCAGTGACCGCCCGGCTGGACGAGGACGGTGCTGCACACATCTCGCTGGCTGCCCTGGCCACGGCGTCCTCCTTCTTCGCCTCCGGTCTCGACCACGTGCGGCTCGGCCCCGACCACCTGCTGTTCCTCGTGGTGCTGACGATCGCCGTCGTGGGCACCACCGTGAGCCGGTCCAGCACGTGGCGCGTGGTCCGCCTCGTCACGGCGTTCACGGTGGGCCACGCGACGAGTCTCTGCCTGGCCTACTTCGAGGTCGTCACCGTTCCCGCGCGGTGGGTGGAGCCGGCCATCTCACTCTCCATCGTCGCCGCCGCGGTGCTCGCCGTCCGGGGCCGAGGCGACGGCATCCGACCCTGGATCGCCACGGTCGTCGGGCTGGTGCACGGCCTGGGCTTCGCCGGCAGCCTGGGCTCCATGGGCCTGGCCACGGCCGACCACGCCGCCGCACTGGCGGCCTTCAACGTCGGGGTCGACGTCGCTCAGACCGCCGTGGTGCTGCTGGTGACGGGGGCGATCTGGCTCTCGGGTCGGCTCCTGCCCGGGCGTCAGGCGCAGCTGCGCACGGCGGTGTGCGTGGGCGCCGGGCTCATGGGACTGGGGTGGACGGCCACTCGGCTGGCGGCGTGACCTCGACACGCGGACGGGTGGTGCCGTTCACCGTCGAGGGGGCGTCGGTCCGCGCTGCGGTCAGGGTGGGTCCGGGGCCCGGCCCGCCTCCCCGAGCGACCCGTCCCCGACGAGCGCCCCCCACAGCCCACGCAGCCCAGCGGCGTCGAGGGGGGCCAGGGGGTCCGGCTCCGGCCGCAGCGCGCGGAACCGCCCCGGCGGCACGCCGTACGCAGCGACGAACCGGTGGGACAGGTGGTAGGCGTCAGCGAAACCGCAGTCTCGGGCGACCGCGGTCAGCCCGGCGTTGGCTCGCTGCAGCAGCGTCGCGGCCCGGGCCAGCCGCACCAGCTCGAGGGCCGCGGCCGGGCTCGCCCCGACCGCCGCGCGGAACGTCCTCGAGAAGTGGCCGGCGGACATACCGCAGGCGGCGGCGAGGCGGCCCACCGCCACCAGGCCCAGACCGTGCACGGCCCACTCCCGGCGGACGAGGTCGACGGCGGGCAGCACCCGGGGGTCGACCGCCGGCGCATCGTCCGGCGGGCCCTCGAGGAACAGGTCGAGCACGAGCGACAGCACGGCGTCGACCCGCTCGATGCACTGCACGCCGCCGGTGGTGGCGATGCGCTGCAGGTGGGCGACGAGCGCGGCCATCGGCTCGTTCCCCGCCAGCGGCCGGGACGACACCAGGGGTGCGGCCGGCGGGAGCTCCCCGGTGAAGTGCAGGTACGCATGGCGGGAGCGCCCGTCCGGGCTCCACTCGTAGCGGTCGACGTCGCCGGGACGGGCCAGCACCAGCGTGCCGGGCCGCAGCACGTGCTCCTCGCGGACGCCGCCCGGGTGGGTCACCTCCCAGCGCGCCGACCCCTCGAGCAGCCAGACGATCTCGTAGTCTCCCAGCCGCCGCGGACCGAAGACCGCACCCGCCGGGTACTCCGCGACCTGCGGGAGGAAGCGCGCGGTCACAAGCGGCAGTGACGTCATGATTCGACATTACTGCGACCGGATCCCACATCCACTAGCCGTGGGTTGTCGTCGATGATGGTCATCATCGGACAAGGAGGACTGATGACGACCACGACCGCCCCGACGACGACCACCGCCGAGCTCGTCGACCGCTACCACCGCGACGGCTTCGTCGTGCTGCCCGGCGCCCTCGACCGCGCCCAGGTTGACGAGCTGCGCGAGGAGACGGTCCGCCTGTGTCGCGGCGACCTGGCGCAGATCGACGGGACGGGCCCGCCCGTCGCCGGGGAGTCGGACGAGGACCTGCTGCGGCGGTTCCTCTGCGTGCACTACCCGCACAAGGTGTCCGAGGTCGCCGCCCGCGCCATGCACGCGCCACCCGTCGTCGACCTACTGACCCGGGTCATCGGCCCGAACGTGAAGTCGATGCAGTCGATGCTCTTCGTGAAGTCCGAGGGCAAGCCCGGCCAGCCGTGGCACCAGGACGAGTACTTCATCCCCACCCGCGACCGCTCGCTCACCGCGGCGTGGATCGCGCTCGACGACGCGACGGTGGAGAACGGGTGCCTGTGGGTGCTCCCGGGCTCGCACCGGCGCGGCGTGCTCTACCCCGCCCGGGAGCAGGACGACGACGAGTTCGACTGCAGCATCGAGGCCTACGACTTCCCGTACCGCGACGAGGACGCCGTGCCCGTCGAGGTGCCCGCCGGCGCCGCGGTGGTCTTCAACGGCTACCTGCTGCACCGCTCGCTGCGCAACTCCGGCCGGCACGGCTTCCGGCGCGCCCTGGTGCACCACTACATGAGTGCCGAGTCGCTCCTCCCGTGGCGTGCCGTGCCCGAGAACGTCCACGTGGGCATGCACGACTTCCGGGACATCGTCATGGTCGCGGGGGAGGACCCGTACGCCTACAAGGGCGTCGAGGACGTCTCGCGGCCGATGTCACGCCCCGACAAGGACGGTGGCTGCGACCGCTGACCTGGCCCAGCGAAGGCCCCGCTCGGACCGAGCGAGGGCCTTCGCCGCGCAGGCACGGACCTAGGGGAGCGGCGCAGCGTCGCCGGGGACGACGAATCCCGCCCGCAGCGGCAGGTCCACCGAGGACGTCCCGACGAGTACCTGCACCGGCCCTGGGTCGACGGTCCAGCCGCCGTCCCACCGGGCGAGGTCGCGCCAGCTGAGCGGCACCTCGACGAGGCACCGCTCCCCGGCCCCCGCGCGGACGACGGCCGAGCGCACGAGCCACTTCGCCGGGCGGTGCGGCCCGGCCGCGAGGTAGACCTGCACGACCTGCTTGCCGGCCCGGGCGCCGGTGTTGTGCACCCGCAGCCGGACCGCGCCGTCCGTGCCGGGGGTGGGGGCCGTCACCTCGAGGTCCTGCAGCGACCAGTGCGTGTAGCCGAGCCCGTGGCCGAAGGGATAGGCCGGCTGCCGACCGGCCCGCTGCCACCCGCGGTAGCCGACGTGCACGCCCTCCGCGTACTCCACCGTGCCGTCGACCGGGCGGGTGTCGAGGACCGGCGGCTCCTCCTCGCCCGGCCAGGTGGTGGGCAGGCGTCCTCCGGGCTCGACCCGCCCGAGCAGCACGTCGGCCAGGGCCGAGCCGGTCTCCTGCCCACCGAACGACGTCACGAGGACGGCGGCGACGTCATGCCGCCACGGGGTGAGGACGGGAGCGCCGGACGCGAGGACGACGACGGTCGGGGTCCCGGTGGCCGCGACGGCCCGCACCAGGGCGTCCTGCTCGCCCGGCAGCCGCAGGTCCACCCGGTCGAACCCCTCGGACTCCACGTCCGAGCTGGTCCCGACGACGACGACCGCCACATCGCTCTCAGCAGCCAGCCGCGCGGCCTCCTCGCGCAGCCGGACCGCGGGGGTGAGGTCGGGCGCCGTCCCGAACCGCACGGCCAGCAGCCCGGCCTGGCCCAGCGCCTCCCGGCGCAGCCACAGCCGGACGGTGACCGCGTACGGGCGGCCCGCGACGACCCGCACCGGGCCGGTGAGCGAGGGCGGGGCGAGCGGGCTCGCCCCGAGGTGGTCGCCCCGGACCTCCCCGACGCCCTCGACGACGGTCTCGCCGTCGACGGTCACGACGCCGTGCGCGCCGGCCGCGAAGCCCAGCCGCACCTCGCCGTCGTGCTCCGGGACCCAGGTGAGGTCGAGGTCGAGGCGGGCCGTCCGCAGCACGGGAGCGTCGCCGCCGAACCACACGAGGTCGGTCGAGCGCCGGTCCTCGCGATGCAGCTCGCGACCGTCGGCGTCGCGGAAGGTCACCCGCACCCCCGGCGCACCGGTCTCCGGATGCCGAAGCTGCGCCAGCGGGAGGCCCGCGACGCCCTCCTGCACGACGGCCCCGCAGGCGTACTCCACGGCGACGCCGGGGAGGGCTTCGCGCAGCCCGTCCAGCGGGCTCACGACCCGAGTGGGCAGGACCGTGGCGGACCCGCCTCCCTGGGTGCGCGCGCGGGCGGCGGGGTCGCCGACGACCGCGACCCGGCGCAGCGCCCCAGCGTCGAGCGGCAGCACGCCGTCGTTGGCCAGCAGCGTCGTGCCGTCGGCGGCGACCCGCCGGGCCAGGTGGACGCACTCGGGCTCGTCGAGGATCTCGGGGACCACCACAGGGGCCACGCCGTCGAGGGCGCCGACCCTGGCCGCGAGCAGCAGCAGCCGCCGCACCTTGTCGTCGACGGCCGCGAGCGGCACCGAGCCCTCCTCGATCGCCCGGACGAGCGCGTCACCCCACGGCCCGTGCGGCCCCGGCATCACCAGGTCCTGGCCGGTGGCGGCGGCCCGCACCGAGCGGACCCCGCCCCAGTCGCTGACGACGACCCCGTCGAACCCCCAGGCGGTGCGGAGCGGGTCGGTGAGCAGCGGGTGCTCGCTGGCGGTCGTCCCGTTCACGGCGTTGTACGCCGACATGACGAGCCACGCCCCGCCGCGGGTGACGGCGTCCTCGAACGGCCGGAGGTAGACCTCGTGCAGCGCGTCGGCCGGGACCTCGCTGCTGGCGGTGAAGCGCTCGGTCTCGTAGTCGTTGGCGACGTAGTGCTTGGGCGCGGCGGCGACCCCGGTCGACTGCAGCCCGGCGACGAGCGCCGCGGCGAGGGCGCCGGTGAGGACGGGGTCCTCGCTGAAGCACTCGAAGTGCCGCCCGGCCAGCGGCGAGCGCTGGATGTTCACCGTCGGCCCGAGCAGCACCTGCACGCCCCGGCGCCGGGCCTCGGCACCGAGGGCGCGACCGTACGCCTGCGCCAGGTCGGGGTCCCAGGTCGCCGCCAGGACCGTCGCCGACGGGAAGTTCACCGACGGCCGGCGCTCGTCCCACAGCTCGCCGCGCACCCCGACCGGGCCGTCGGACATGAGGATGCTGCGCAGGCCGGCCGCTGGTGCCGATGCCGTACGCCAGTGGTCGGCACCGGTGAGCAGCGCGACCTTCTCGCCGGTGCCGAGGGCAGCCAGGCGGCGCTCGATCTCGGGGTGGTGCAGGTCCAGACCCTCGGGGGCGATCGCCGTCACGCGTCCTCCGCGTCCGCCGAGTGCAGGGCCGCGATGTCCCGGCGGACCCGGGCGACGTGGCCCCGCGCGGCGGCCTCCGCGGCATCCGGGTCGCGCTGCAGGACGGCGTCGAGGATGGCCTCGTGCTCGACGAGGGCGTGCTGCGACCACCGGTGCGGGCGGCCGCCCAGCATCGCGATGGCGATCCGGCCCTGCACCCGGTCGAGGTACTGGAGCAGCTCGGAGTTGTGGCTGGCGTCGCGCAGGGTGGCGTGGAAGGCCAGGTCGAGCGGGACGTGCTGCTGGTCCTCCCCGCGGCTCAGCGCCGCCGCGTGCTGGCGGTGGGCGCGTGCCAGACAGCTCCATCTCGTCGGGGTCGCATGGATCGCGGCGAGCCGGGCCGCCAGCCCCTCGAGGACCTCGCGGATCTGGTAGAGCGGGACGAGCTGGGCGGGGTCGAGCTCGGCGACGCCCGGCGCCGCGGTGCGGCTCCTCGGTCGCCAGCCCGTCCTGGACGAGCCGCTGCACGGCCTCGCGCACCGGGCTGCGGCTGACGTCCAGCTGCTGGGCGAGGACCGGCACGCTGAGGCGGGCCCCGGGGCGGAGCCGTCCGGACAGGATCGCCTCGCGCAGCGTCTCGTGGACGCTGTCGGCGACGCGGCGCTGCTGGGGGAGCGCGGGGAGCAGCGGGCCGGGGGTCTCGTCGCCCAGCACCTCGACCTCGGGAGTGGTCATCGGCTCGTCCTGTCTGCGGAGGGAGGGGTGGGGGTCGAGGAGGACCTCGTCGCTGGGGGCGAACCCGAGGCGCCAGGCGCCGAAGGTCACCGGGTGCCCGGGGTCGGGGACGGGCGCCGTGTAGAGCCGCCAGTGCCGGCCGTCGTCGACCGGGGCGCCGGTCACCTGCTCGACCTGGGTGGGTGGCCGGACCTCGCCCGGCGGGTCGGTGGTCCAGCCGATCGAGGCCCCCACCGTCGAGCACCGCGCGTGCAGGAGGCCGGCCTCGCGGGTCACCTCGGGCGCGGCCGTCGGGCGGAGGCGCACCGCCCGGGCGCCACTCGCGGATCATCTCCGCCTCGGGGATCGGCCACGGGTCGGCGTACCGGCGGCGCCACTCCTCGAGCCGGGCCCGCAGTCGGTCGAGCACCTCCGCGTGGCCCGCATCGTCGGCGAGGTTGTCGAGCTCGTACGGGTCGCGATCGTGGTCGTACAGCTCCTCGGCCGGGCGGCCCGGCGCGAGGATGGCCCGCTGCGGCCCGGTGAGCCGGTCGGCGGGCAGCCCCTTGGCGAGCGCGTCCGCGTCGGCGAAGGCCAGCTCGCGCAGCTCGCGCCAGGTGACGAACCGGTCGGGGTAGGCGCTGTGCTGCATCCCCGAGCGGTCCGGGTGCGCATGCCGGATGTACCGGTAGCGGCGGTCGCGGACGGTGAGGGAGTCGTCCTCCTGCTCGTCGATCCGGGCGCGCGCCCCGAACACGGCGTCGTTCGGGTCGTGATGGCGGCCCTCGCTGTCGAAGAGCAGGCTGCCGTGCAGGTGCTCCGGGACCTCGATGCCGCACGCGGCGAGGATCGTCGGGGCGAGGTCGAGCAGGTGCACGAGCTCGGGGCGACGGCTCGGGGCCAGCACCCCCGGCCAGCGCACGATGAGCGGGACCCGCAGCCCGGCCTCGTTGGCCCACCGCTTGGCTCGGGGCATGCCGACGCCGTGGTCGACCCAGAAGACGACGATCGTGTCGCGCGCGAGGTCGTCCTCGTCGAGCTGGTCGAGCAGGGTGCCGACCCAGTGGTCCATCTGCGTCACGAGGTCGCCGTAGCGGGCCCAGGTCCGGCGGTACGCGGGGGTGTCCGGGTAGTACGGCGGCAGCGGGGCGGCGGCGGGGTCGTGCCGCCGGGAGTCGGCGACGTCGGCGGTCTCGGCGGCGAAGTCCTCGTCGGAGTAGTACAGCCGCGACTCGTGGGTGATGCTGCTGTGGAAGCCGGCGAAGAACGGCATCGCGGGGTCCGGCCGGTCGCGCCAGTGCGCCGTCGTGCTGCACTCGTCGAAGGCCGTCGGCGGCGTCTGCACCTGGAAGTCGGCGAAGACGTTGTTCGTCACGTAGTAGCCGGCCGCGCGGAAGTACTCGCTGAGCAGCCGCACCTCCGGGGGCGGGACTGCCTTGGTGCGCATCGGCAGGGTGCCGACGGCGCTCGGGTGGCAGCCGGTCATGATCGCCGCGCGGGAGGGGGCGCACACCGGGGCGCTCGCGTACGCGTGGGTGTAGAGCGCACCGTCGGCCGCGAGCGCGTCGAGCACGGGGGTGTCGGCGTAGTCCGCGCCGGGCCAGACACCGGCGTAGGCGCCGAGGTCGGGGTTGATGTCATGGGTGGAGATCCACAGCACGTTGGGCGGCCGCGAGGGGCCCGCGTCGCTCCGAAACGCTCACCTCCGGGACCGCGCATGGCACTAGCGTAGCGGATCATGTTGCATGTAACGTGCAACATGATCCACGCACGGTGAGGTGCTGACGGGGGCGACGTGGCCCCCGCGGCGTCACCGCGCCGACGAGAATGGAGTGCTCATGAGCTGGACCAGGTGGCGCCGTGCAGCGGCGCTCGCGGCGGCCGCGACCGTGGCTGCGACGACCATGGGGTGCACGTCGCAAGGACAGGCCGCCCCAGGGTGGCTCCGAGGAGGGCGGTGAGCCCACCAGCCTCACCATCGGCGCTCGCGTCGACAACAACTCGTTCGACACCGCCGACCTCGAGATCGGCAACCGGATCCAGTACTGGCAGCCGGTCTACGACACCCTGATCCGGCTCGACGCCGACAGCCAGCCCCAGCCCAACCTCGCCACCGAGTGGGCCTACAACGAGGAGAGCACCGTCCTCACGCTCACGCTGCGTGACGACGTGAAGTTCACCGACGGCACGCCGTTCGACGGCGAGGCGGTCAAGGCGAACATCGAGCACATCAAGGCGGGCAGCGGGCAGAACCAGTTCATGGTCGCCGGCATCGACGAGGTCGTCGTCACGTCCCCCACCGAGGTCGAGCTGCGCCTCTCGGAGCCGGTTCCGTCGCTGCTGTCCTACCTCGGCTGGGTCGGTGGCGCGATGGCGTCCCCCGCTGCCCTGGACTCCGGGGACCTCGCGACGAACCCCGTCGGCTCCGGCCCGTACACCTACGACGCGGCCAACAGCCAGCCCGGCACGGAGTACCGGTACGAGCGCAACGCGGACTACTGGAACGCCGAGGCGTTCCCGTACGACACCTACGTCGTCCGCCCGCTCAACGACGTGACGCCGACGCTCAACGCGCTCAAGACCGGTCAGATCGACGCGGCCCTGCTCACCCCGGCCGTCGCCGACGAGGCCGAGGCCTCCGGGCTCCAGGTCGAGACCCGCGCCGTCGCGTGGGCCGGTCTGCTCATCGGCGACCGCGAGGGGACGATGGTCCCCGAGCTGGCCGACCCGAAGGTCCGGCAGGCCATCAACCACGCCCTCGACCGCGGGCCGATGGTGGAGTTCATCCTCAACGGCTACGGCGAGCCCACGGCGCAGGTGTTCAACACCTCGAGCAAGGCCTACGACGAGAGCCTCGACACCGCCTACGCCTACGACCCGGCCAAGGCCAAGTCCCTGATGAAGGAGGCCGGCGTCGACGGCTTCACCATCACCATGCCGCAGTGGGACAGCCCGTGGAACGACCTGTTCCCCGTCCTCGCCGACCAGCTGGGCGAGATCGGCGTCACGGTCAAGTACGACCAGGTGCCGCCGGACCAGGCCATCTCCTCGGTCCTCTCGGGCGACTACCCCGTCGCGTTCTTCCCGTTGGCTTCCGCGAGCGCCTGGCAGGACCTGCAGACGTGGGTCACGCCGAAGGCCCCGTGGAACATGCAGGGCGCCAAGGACCCGGAGCTCACCCGGCTCATCACCGCGGCGCAGAACGCCCCCGAGGGGGAGCAGGAGGCCGCCTTCCGGGCCGTGAACCAGTGGCTCGTCGACGAGGCGTGGTTCGCCCCGCTGTTCCGGCCGGACCAGGTCTTCGGTGTCACCGAGGGCACGACGGTGCAGATGCAGGCGCAGAACGCGGTCCCGTCGCTCTGGCTCTACAGTCCGGCGAAGTAACCACCGTCCCCGGGGTGCGGCGGTCGCCGCACCCCGGGGCGTTCGACGCCCGTCCCGCCCGTCCGACCCGCCCGAGAGGAGCCCGCGATGACCGCGTTCGTCCTGCGGCGTCTCGCCTTCGGGGTCAGCCTCATCCTGTTCGCGACCACGCTGACCTTCTTCCTCGTCTATCGCGACGGGGCGGAGGTGGCCCGCACGATCCTCGGCGAGAGCGCCACGCAGGAAGCGGTCCTCGCCCGGTCGGAGGCCCTCGGCCTGGACCGGCCGGTCGTCATGCAGTTCCTCGGCTGGCTCGGCGACGCGGTCCGCGGGGACCTCGGCACGTCCTACTTCTCCACCGAGACGGTCGCCTCGATCCTCGTGAGCCGGACGCCGGTGACGCTGTCGATCGTCGCCGGCGGCGTCCTGCTCACCGCGGTCGTCAGCGCCGCGCTCGGGATGCTCGCCGCGGTCCGCGGCGGGTGGGCCGACCGCGGCGTCCAGGTCCTCTCCGTGCTCGGGATGTCGCTGCCGAACTTCTGGGTCGCGCTGATGTTCGTCCTGCTCTTCGCGGTGACCTGGCAGATCTTCCCGGCGACCGGCTACGTGTCCCCGGACATCTCGGCCACCGGCTGGATCGCGAGCATCACGCTGCCTGTCGTCGCGCTCGCGCTGAGCGGGATCGCCGCGGCCACCCAGCAGGTCCGGGGTGCCGTCATCGACCTCCTCGAAGCCGACTTCGTGCGGACCCTGCGCTCGCGCGGGCTCCCAGAGCGCTCCATCCTCTTCCGGCACGCGCTGAAGAACGCGGCGTCCCCGGCCCTGACCGTCCTGTCGCTGCAGTTCATCGGGCTGCTCGGCGGCGCGATCGTCATCGAGAAGGTCTTCGCCCTTCCCGGCCTCGGGACGACCGCGGTGACGGCGACGATCCGGGGCGATGTCCCGGTGCTGCTCGGCGTCGTCGCCGTCACCGTCGTCATCGTCGTCGTCGTCAACCTCGTCATCGACATCGTCAACGGCTGGGTCAACCCGAAGGTGACGCTCCAGTGACCGAGATGCCCACCGCCGTGTCCGGGACGGCCGTCGTGCGCCGGAGCCTCGTCGGCCTCCTCGTGCGCAACCCGCTGGCGCTCACCGGTCTCGTCGTCCTCGTCGGGCTCGTGCTCGTCGCGCTGTTCGCCGGCATCCTCGCCCCCTCGGACCCGGTGCAGCCCGAGCTGCGGATGCGCAACGCCCCGCCGGGCACCCCCGGCGCCCTCCTGGGCGGCGACGGCGCCGGCCGCGACATCCTCTCGCGGCTCATCTACGGCACCCGGCTGACGCTGACCGGCGCGGCCCTGGCGATCGTCGTCGCCGCCGTCATCGGGGTCCCCGCAGGCCTGGTCGCCGGGTACTCCGGCCGCACTCTTCGACGCCGTCGCCAGCTGGGTCGCCGATGTCCTGCTGTCGGTCCCGGGCAAGGTCCTCCTGCTCGCGGTCATCGCCGCGTTCGGGCCGTCGGTGCTCATCACGATGTCCGCCTTCGGCGTCATCCTCTCGCCGCACCTGTTCCGGCTCGTGCGCACCCAGACCATCGGCGTCAAGAACGAGCTCTACGTCGACGCGGCCACCGTCGCCGGGCTCTCGGACACCCGGATCGTCGCCCGGCACATCCTCAACGTGGTCCGCGCGCCGATCATCATCCAGTCCGCCATCCTCGCCGGCATCGCCGTCATCGTGCAGTCGGGCCTGGAGTTCCTCGGGCTCGGCGACCCCGGCCAGGTCACGTGGGGGTCGATGCTCGGCAACGCCTTCGCGGTGATCTACCAGGCCCCGACGGCGATGATCTGGCCCGGCGCCGCCATCGGCGTCACCGTGGCCTCGCTCGTGCTGCTCGGCAACGGGCTCCGCGACGCCGTCCAGGGCTCCACCTCCACCCCGCGCCGGCCGCGCCGACCCCGTGGGCCGGCTGCGCCGGCCGGCGCCACTGCGAGCGAACCCGGCGCGACCCCCGGCGGCGCGCTCCTCGAGGTGCGTGGCCTGCGGGTCGGCTACCCCCGCCCGGACGGCAGCACCACGGTCGTCGTCGACGGCGTCGACCTGCGCGTCCGGCGCGGCGAGGTGCTCGGCCTCGTCGGCGAGTCCGGCTCCGGCAAGACCCAGACGGCCTTCGCGATCCTCGGGCTCCTCCCGCGCGGCGGCGAGGTGCTGGACGGCTCGATCGTCGTCGACGGGACCGACGTCGCCCGCCTCTCGCCCAAGGCGCGGCGCCGGCTGCTGCGCAGCACCCTCGCCTACGTCCCGCAGGAGCCGATGAGCAACCTCGACCCGGCCTTCCGGGTCGGCCAGCAGCTCGTCGAGCCGATGCGGGTGCGTGGGCTGGGACGGGCCGAGGCCAAGGACAAGGCGCTGGCGCCTGCTCGCCGAGGTCGGCATCCCCGACCCCCAGCGCACCTTCGACAGCTACCCGCACCAGATCTCCGGCGGCATGGCCCAACGGGTGCTCATCGCGGGCGCGATCTCCGCCGACCCCGTCCTGCTCATCGCCGACGAGCCGACGACCGCGCTCGACGTCACGGTCCAGGCCGAGGTCCTCTCGCTGCTGCGGCGGCTGCAGCAGGAGCGCGACATGGGCGTCCTGCTCGTCACCCACAACCTCGGCGTCGTCGCCGACGTCTGCGACTCCGTCGCGGTGATGCGCAGCGGGCGAGTGGTGGAGACGGCACCGGTCGCCGAGCTGTTCCAGGACCCGCAGCACGAGTACACCCGGGCGCTGCTCGCCGCCAACCTCGACGACACCGAGCCGCGGGCGGCGCTCGAGCCCCACGGGGCCGGCACCGACGATGCCCCCGCCGCGAGCGACGGCGCCGCGCGCCGGCCGGCCGACCCCCCGACCCCGGAGCCGAGCACGACGAGGAACGCCCGATGAGCCTGCTCGAGGTCCACGACGTGGTCGTGGAGTACCCCACCCGCGGCTGGCGCTCGGCGCCCTTCCAGGCGCTGCGGGGCGTCGACCTCGACGTCCGCCGAGGCGAGACGGTCGGCCTCGTCGGCGAGTCCGGGTCGGGCAAGACGACCCTCGGGCGGGCCGTGCTCGGGCTGGTCCCGGTGGCCTCGGGGAGCGTGCGCTTCGAGGGCCGCGACATCCACGATCTGCCGCGTCGCGAGCGCCGGCGGCTGGCACCCGAGATCCAGGTCGTCTTCCAGGACCCGTACTCCTCGCTCAACCCCGCGATGCGGGTCGCTGACATCCTCACCGAGCCGCTGGAGGCCCAGGACGTCCCGGTCGAGGAGGCCCGCCGGCGGGTCGCGGACCTGCTCGAGCAGGTGCAGCTCCCGCGCGACGCCGCGGACCGCTACCCGCGGGAGTTCTCGGGCGGCCAGCGGCAGCGGATCGCCATCGCCAGGGCCCTGGCCCTGCGGCCCAAGCTCATCGTCTGCGACGAGCCGGTGTCGGCCCTCGACCTGTCCACCCAGGCCCGCATCCTCGACCTGCTCATCGAGATCCAGGACACGACGGGCGTCGCGTACGTGTTCGTCTCGCACGACCTCTCCGTGGTGCGCCACGTGAGCCACCGGGTGGCCGTCATGTACTCGGGCGAGATCGTCGAGCGCGGCGACTGCGACCAGGTGACCGCCCGCCCGGAGCACCCCTACACGCGGCGGCTCCTGGGCGCGGCCCCGGTCGCCGACCCCGTACGCCAGAAGCAGCGGCGCGAGGAGCGCGAGCGCGCGCTCGCAGCGGAACGACAGCAGGCCGGCTGCCCACGCGGGTCCGGTCACCGACGAGGACTGGAGGACCCGATGAGTGGGCGAGTAGGCGTGCTGGGGCTGGGGACGATGGGCGGCCGGGCGGCCGTCGCACTCGTCGGCGCCGGGGAGGTCGTGGTCGGGTTCGACCCGTCCGGACCCGCCCGGGAGCAGGCCACCGCCGCGGGGGTCGGCGTCGCCGAGGACGGCGCCGCCGCCGTCGCGGAGGCCGACCTCGTCCTGCTGTCGGTGCCCCGCCCGGAGCACGTGCGATCGCTCGTCGAGGGAGCCCTCGCCGCAGCCCGTCCGGGCACCGATCGTCGTCGACCTGTCGACGATCGACCCGGGCACGGCTCAGGACGTGGCGCGGGTCCTGGCGGCGCGGGACGTGACCTACCTCGACGCTCCGGTCCTCGGCCGGCCGGCGGGCTGCGGCGCGTGGACCCTGGTCGTGGGGGGCGAGGAGACGGCGGTCGCGGCCATCACCCCTCGGCTCGAAGGCAGCATCGCCCGGCGGGTCGTGCGGGTCGGCGACGTCGGTGCGGGGTCGACGGTGAAGATCCTCAACAACCTCATGTTCGGCGCCATCAACGCCGTGACCGCCGAGGCGCTGCACCTGTGCCGGCGGTCCGGGATCGACATGGACGTCTTCGTCGACGCCGTCGTCGACTCGGGGGCCGCAACGGTCTCCAACCTCTTCCGCGACCTCGCGCCCCGCATCGCCGCTGGGGACGACGACCCGGTCTTCGCGCTCGACCTGCTCGCCAAGGACAACCTCCTCGCCCAGGCCCTCGCCCGGCAGCTCGGAGCGACCGCGCCCATCGCCGACGCCGTCGTCGGGGTGAACGCGCACGCCGTCGACCTCGGCCGGGGCGCTCGGGACAGCGCCGCGGTGATGGCCGCCTACGAGGACGGGGGCGACTGATGCAGCTGGACCGCGTCCGGCTGACCCTGCTCTCCGCGCCGCTCACCGAACCGGTGCGGATGTCGTTCTCGCAGCTGGCGTCCCGCGACATGGTCGTCGTCGAGCTGGAGGCCGACGGTCACGTCGGGGTGGGGGAGAGCTGGGTCAACTACCCGGCCTGGGCGGCCCACGAGCGGATGGTGACGCTGGAGCGGGGGATCGTCCCCCTGCTCGTCGGGCGCGACGTGTCCGACCCGGGGCGGCTGCAGGCCGAGCTGTGGCAGCAGCTCGCCGGGCCGGTCCGCCAGGGCGGCGCACCAGGGCCGATGTGGCAGGCGCTGAGCGCCATCGACCTCGCCCTCTGGGACCTGCTCGCCAGACGGGCCGGTGTCTCGGTCGCGAGCCTGCTCGGTGGCGACGGTGCCCGCTCCCACGTCGAGGCGTACGCGAGCGGCATCGGACCGTCGGACGTCGAGACCTACTGCCGCCACGCCCTCGAGCGTGGTTTCACCGCCGTCAAGACCCGCGTGGGGTTCGACCGCGAGCAGGACGAGCGCACGCTGGCCGTGACCCGCGAGGCCGTCGGGGACGACGTCAAGGTCTACGCCGACGCCAACCAGGCCTGGGACGTGGCGGAGGCGGCCGACTTCTGCACCTGGGCGGCGCCCTACCGGATCGGGTGGCTCGAGGAGCCCGTGGCCGGGAACCGCATCGAGGACCTCGTGGCGCTCGCGAGCCGGGTCGAGATGCCGCTGGCCTGCGGCGAGAACCTCTACGGGGCCGACGAGTTCGACCGCTATCTCGACGCCGGCGTCATCGACCTCATCCAGCCGGACCTCACGAAGTCCGGCGGGTTCTCGCTGGTGGACCGGGTCGGCCGGCGCCTCCCGAGCGGCGTGGGCCTGGTCCCGCACTGCTACGGCGGGGCCCTCGTCACGGCCGCGAGCGTCCAGATCGCAGCAGCCTCCCCCCGGGTGCCCTACATCGAGCTGGACACCCGTCCCAACCCGCTGCGGGACGAGATCCTGCGCACCCCGCTCGAGGTCGCCGACGGCCGGGTCACCGTCCCCGACGGGCCCGGACTCGGTGTCGAGCTGGACCAGGACGCCCTCGAGAAGTACGTCGTCGACCGGAAGGACTGTGATCTGCATGCGGTGGTCTGAGCTGGGGCTGTCCCCGGACGCTCGCGGGAACCTCGGCGCGGGCCGGGTCCACGGCGAGGTGCTCAGCGGCACCCCCGCCGAGGTGCCGGACCCGGCGACCGGCGACACCATCGCGACGGTGTCGTGGGCGAGCGCCGACGACGTCCCGGGCGCGGTCCAGGCCGCATCGGCCGCCATGTCCGGCTGGGCCGCCACCGACCCGCGCGAGCGGGCCGCGGCCCTCCGCAGGATCGCCACCGACCTGCGGGCCGTGGCCGAGCCGCTCGGCGCGCTCGTGTGCGCCGAGACGGGCAAGCGCCTCGAGGAGGCGGTCGCCGAGGTCGGCTTCTCGGCCCGGTACTTCGACTGGTTCGCCGACGCCGCGACGCAGGTGGGCGGCACCCTGTACGAGACGCCGCAACGCCGGTTCCTCGTCGACCGCCGTCCGGCCGGGGTGGTCGCGGCCGTCAGCCCGTGGAACTTCCCGCTGTCCATTCCGGCCCGCAAGGTCGCCCCCGCGCTGGCCGCAGGGTGCGCCGTCGTCCAGAAGCCGTCCGAGCTGTCTCCGCTGTCCAGCCTCGTCCTCACCGCGATCTGCGAGCGGCACCTCCCGGCCGGGCTCGTCTCGGTGCTCGTCGGCGACGGCGCCGAGGTGACCGAGGCGCTGGTCGACCACGAGGCCGTCCGGGTCGTCACCCTCACCGGCTCCACCCGCGTCGGCCGGATCGTCGCGGAGCGCTGCGGCGCCCGGCTCACCCGCTCGGTGCTCGAGCTCGGCGGACGAGCGCCGTTCGTCGTCTGCGCGGACGCCGACCTCGACGTCGCGGTGTCGTCGCTGCTCGTCGCCAAGCTGCGCAACAACGGGGAGTCCTGCCTCGCGGCGAACAATGTCTTCGTCCACGAGTCGGTGTACGCGGAGCTCCTGACCCGGCTGCGGGAGCGCCTCGCCGCGGTGGTCGTCGGTGACCCGCGCGACGCGTCCACCGGCCTGGGCCCGCTCATCCGACCCGACGCCGTCGCCAGGGTGGGGGCCCTCGTCGAGGAGGCCCGTGACCGCGGCGTCCCCGTCGAGACCTTCGGGCAGGTGCCCGAGCGCGGCTGGTACGCCCCCGTCTCCCTTGTCGAGGGCGGGGCCGACGCCGGTCAGGCCTGGGAGAGCGAGACCTTCGGTCCGGTGCTCTCGGTCGCGTCGTTCGCCGACGAGGACGCCGTCGTCGACGAGGTCACCGGCTGGCCGCTCGGCCTCGGCGGGTACGTCGTCTCGCAGGATCCCGAGCGTCGTGTGGATCTCGCCCGCCGGCTCGACCTCGGCATCGTGGGCGTCGACAACGGAGCCCCCAACACTCCCGAGGTGCCCTTCGGCGGTCGGGGTGGCTCCGGGTTCGGACGGGAGGGCGGGCTCAGCGGCCTCCTGGAGTTCACCGAGGAACGCACCGTCTCCATCGCGCGCTGAGCCTGGCCGGGGCGTCGTCGCGCAGCCGCGAGGACGGGGTTGTCGGCGGGTGACGGGGATAGAGCCGCGTCCGGCGCCGACAACCCCGTCACCGACGCGACGGACAGCCGCCGGCCGACCACGGCCGGACCCGGGTGCCGGGCCGACGCCACGCCTCGTGACAGCGCCCGAGCATCGGCGTACCGTCGATCGGTGGACCACTTCGTGGTGAAGCGGCCCCCGATGGAGTGGAGGGTTGAGAAGTGTTCATTCAGATCATCCAAGGCATGTGTACCGACGAGGCGAAGCTCCGCAGTCAGATGGACACGTGGCAGGAGACGATGGCGCCGATGACCGAGGGATGGCTCGGCGGCACCTACGGGCTGACCGACGACGGCGAGTTCGTCGGGGTCGTGCGGTTCGACTCGCGGGAGGCGGCGGCGCGCAGCTCGACCCGGCCCGAGCAGGACGAGTGGTGGCGCGAGACGAGCGAGTGCTTCGACGGCGATGTGACCTTCCACGACTGCGACGACGCCATCATGTTCCTCGACGGCGGGTCCGACGACGCCGGCTTCGTCCAGATCATCCAGGGTCGTGTCTCGGACCCAGAGCGCTTCCGGTCGTTCATGTCGCAGCCGATGGACATGCTGCACGCGAGCCGGCCCGAGCTGATCGGGGGCACGGTGGCCATCGAGCCGGACGGCTCGTTCACCCAGACGGTCGCCTTCCGCACCGAGGCCGACGCCCGGGAGGGGGAGCGCAAGGAGCTCCCGCCCGAGGCGGCCGCTGAGATGGAGCGGGAGATGTCGATGATGCAGGACGTCACCTACAAGGACCTGCACCACCCGTGGTTCGCCTCCTCGCGCCGGATGTAGCGCGACAGGGCGCCTTTCCCGCAGGCTGCGGGGACCTTCGCCGGGGCACCCCGAACGGTCGGGGAGCCCCAGCGGAGGTTCCGGTGGGCGGCCCCCGCTCCCCACGGCGCCCGAACGGGACGACCCGCTGCTGCGCCCTGCTGAGCGCCGTAGCCCACTCAGGTCATGCAGTGACGCCGGTCGGTCTGCCAGCATCGAGCGCATGAAGCGTTTGGTGGTCTGCTGCGACGGGACGTGGAACAAGCCCGACAGCCGGATGATCACCAACGTCGAGAAGATGGCGCGGACGGTGCAGACCGACCCCGGCGCCACCGGCGGGGCGTACCAGCTCGTGTACTACGTCAGTGGGGTCGGTGCCGGCAGCTACGCCGCCGACCGGCTC
This sequence comes from uncultured Actinomycetota bacterium, assembly GCA_963815545.1. Lineage (GTDB taxonomy): Bacteria > Actinomycetota > Actinomycetes > Actinomycetales > Dermatophilaceae > Phycicoccus. The sequence continues at coordinate 350,454 of CAWFGY010000001.1, read as the reverse complement.
CTGGGTGGGGCCTTCGGGTTCGGGCTGTTCCACAACGTGGTCGCGTGCTACCGGTTCCTCGCCCAGAACTACGAGCCGGGCGACGCCATCTACATCATCGGCTTCAGCCGGGGCGCCTACACGGCGCGGTCGGTGGCCGGCATGCTCGGGCGCGTCGGTCTGCTCACCAAGGCGTCCCTCGTCGACGAGCGGCTGCCGGCGGCGGTCCGCATGTACCAGCGGACGGACCTGCCCGAAGGCGCCTTCGGGGCGAGTGTCGACGAGTTCAAGCACGACCACTGTCATCCGGCCGACGTGGCGTTCCTCGGGGTGTTCGACACGGTGGGCGCCCTCGGCGTGCCCGGCCTGAACCGGCTGGCCCCGCAGTTCCACGACGTCCAGCTGGGCGACACGGTGCGGAGGGCGCGGCACGCCCTGGCGCTCGACGAGACGCGGCTGAAGTTCGAGCCCACGCTCTGGGAGGCTCCCGACGAGCCCGGCGGCGCCCCCACCGAGGACGAGCGCGTCAAGCAGGTCTGGTTCGAGGGTGCGCACTCCGACGTCGGAGGCGGCTACCGCGAGACCGGGCTGTCGGACACCGCCCTGCTGTGGATGGCCCGCGAAGCCCACGACGCCGGCCTCGTCTTCGACGTGCCGCTGTTGTCCCGGTACGTCCACAGCGGGTCCGACCCCATCCGGCACAACCCGCTCACCCGGATGTACCGGGTGGACAACGCCGTCCTCGCGGCGAAGGCGAGGGTCAGCACGAGGAAGCGGGACAGCTCGTTCGTCCAGGGACGACGCCGGCTCGTGAACGAGCGGGCGCTGTCCGTGCGCGTGGCCAGCAGCGCGGTCAACCACTTCCAGGGCGGTGGCTACGAGCCCGCGAACCTCACGGACTTCGCCGCTGCCACGAACGGGTTCGCCGACGTCATCGAGCCGGTCACCGCTCTTCCGGAGAGTGGCGTCGACCTGACGGCCCTCGCCGGCCCGGCGTCCGCGGCACCTCCGGACTAGCCGGGAAGGGACCGCCGCGTCCGCAGGTGGTCCCCGGTCTCGTGGCTCGATCCCGCCGCCTGACTCCGCCGAGCACTGCTGCGCAGCACGACCCGCAGCGGACCCCGTGACCTGCGACGACGTATCGCTGGACACCTGGTGGCGCGGAGGCCGGCGGAGCCGGGTTTGTGGAGGGCGCAGGCGGTGATCTAAGGTTCTCGACGTCAGCCCGAGAGGGAGGCACGGACACCAAGTGGTGGGGCCGCAGGCTCCGCACCAAGTAGGCCGGTCCCGCGGGCTGAACCCACTCATTCGGAGTGTTGCGACCTGGGCGTTCGTCGTCCGGTCGGGATGGTCCGGAAGGCCCTCGAGAGAGTGCTAGAGTGGGTGCCCCGCAGAGATCCAAGCGCGATCGACTCCGGCCCGTTCACTGAGCGGGTCGCGGATTTGACGCCCAAGCATGGACGCGGGTACGTTCGACCGGTTGCTTCCAGCGACTGGGAGAACACACGGAGTAGCCCCGACGATGAGCTCTTTGAGCGAGTTGTTGGTGCGCGTCCGATCCTTGAGAACTCAACAGCGTGTCAAAAATCGATGCCAATTACCTCGTCGCATCGGGTGTGGGTCCGGTCTTTCTGGTCGGGTTCATGGTTCGGTGCACGAAAATCCTTTGGTTGGACAACGAACAACAAGCGAGAGCTGGTTGTTCGTGCTCAGCCAGTGAAACAACCCTCCTAGGGTAACGATTTCCCGGTTTCGGCCGGGTGTCACACATCAACGGAGAGTTTGATCCTGGCTCAGGACGAACGCTGGCGGCGTGCTTAACACATGCAAGTCGAACGGTGAAGGTGGGAGCTTGCTTCTACTGGATCAGTGGCGAACGGGTGAGTAACACGTGAGTAACCTGCCCCAGACTCTGGAATAACCCCGGGAAACCGGAGCTAATACCGGATACGAGACGGAGAGGCATCTCTACCGTCTGGAAAGTTTTTCGGTCTGGGATGGACTCGCGGCCTATCAGCTAGTTGGTGAGGTAATGGCTCACCAAGGCGACGACGGGTAGCCGGCCTGAGAGGGCGACCGGCCACACTGGGACTGAGACACGGCCCAGACTCCTACGGGAGGCAGCAGTGGGGAATATTGCACAATGGGCGAAAGCCTGATGCAGCGACGCCGCGTGAGGGATGACGGCCTTCGGGTTGTAAACCTCTTTCGGCAGGGAAGAAGCGAAAGTGACGGTACCTGCAGAAGAAGCACCGGCTAACTACGTGCCAGCAGCCGCGGTAATACGTAGGGTGCGAGCGTTGTCCGGAATTATTGGGCGTAAAGAGCTTGTAGGCGGTTTGTCGCGTCTGCTGTGAAAATCCGGGGCTCAACCCCGGACTTGCAGTGGGTACGGGCAGACTAGAGTGTGGTAGGGGAGACTGGAATTCCTGGTGTAGCGGTGAAATGCGCAGATATCAGGAGGAACACCGATGGCGAAGGCAGGTCTCTGGGCCACTACTGACGCTGAGAAGCGAAAGCGTGGGGAGCGAACAGGATTAGATACCCTGGTAGTCCACGCCGTAAACGTTGGGAACTAGGTGTGGGTCTCATTCCACGAGATCCGTGCCGCAGCTAACGCATTAAGTTCCCCGCCTGGGGAGTACGGCCGCAAGGCTAAAACTCAAAGGAATTGACGGGGGCCCGCACAAGCGGCGGAGCATGTGGATTAATTCGATGCAACGCGAAGAACCTTACCAAGGCTTGACATATGCGAGAACGCGTCAGAGATGACGTTCTCTTTGGACACTCGTATACAGGTGGTGCATGGTTGTCGTCAGCTCGTGTCGTGAGATGTTGGGTTAAGTCCCGCAACGAGCGCAACCCTCGTTCTATGTTGCCAGCGCGTTATGGCGGGGACTCATAGGAGACTGCCGGGGTCAACTCGGAGGAAGGTGGGGACGACGTCAAATCATCATGCCCCTTATGTCTTGGGCTTCACACATGCTACAATGGCCGGTACAAAGGGCTGCGAAACCGCGAGGTGGAGCGAATCCCAAAAAGCCGGTCTCAGTTCGGATTGGGGTCTGCAACTCGACCCCATGAAGTCGGAGTCGCTAGTAATCGCAGATCAGCAACGCTGCGGTGAATACGTTCCCGGGCCTTGTACACACCGCCCGTCAAGTCACGAAAGTCGGTAACACCCGAAGCCGGTGGCCCAACTCTTTGAGGGGGAGCCGTCGAAGGTGGGACTGGCGATTGGGACTAAGTCGTAACAAGGTAGCCGTACCGGAAGGTGCGGCTGGATCACCTCCTTTCTAAGGAGCACTGGTCGCGTCATGCGATCCAGGGCCTGGTCTGACCGCGATTGTCGGTCAGCAGGTGCTCAAGGGTGGAACATCGATTATTTGGCGCCGGGTCTGGTTCGGCCTGTGAGTACAGCTCCTCTTCGGGGGTGCGTGGAAAGCGGTCGGGGTGGGCGCGGTGCCTGACACGTTGTTGGGTCCTGAGGGTTCGGGCGTTTTCGCTCACCTCGGGCCGTATAGGCCAGGACCCTTGTCACGGACGAACCGCCGGCGTTGTTGCTGGTAGGCGCCGATCATGGCTTGGGCCCGCCCGTATGTTGAGAACTACACAGTGGACGCGAGCATCTTAAATCTTTGTGCATATCAAGTTTTTAAGGGCACACGGTGGATGCCTTGGCACCAGGAACCGAAGAAGGACGTAGGAATCTGCGATAAGCCTCGGGGAGTCGATAACCAGACTGTGATCCGAGGATTTCCGAATGGGGAAACCCGGCTGGAGGCAAGTCCAGTCACTCCCACCTGAACACATAGGGTGGGTAGAGGGAACGTGGGGAAGTGAAACATCTCAGTACCCACAGGAAGAGAAAGCAACCGCGATTCCGTGAGTAGTGGCGAGCGAAAGCGGATCAGGCTAAACCGATCATGTGTGATAGCTGTCAGGCGTTGCATGGTCGGGGTCGTGGGACTTCTCAGTCAGTGCTGACAAGCTGGCATGGAGTCAGAAACGCGCGTCATAGTCGAAGGACATTGAAAGGTCCGGCACAGAGGGTGCGACCCCCGTAGACGAAATGACGAGCACTCCAGAGAACCATCCCAAGTAGCACGGGGCCCGAGAAATCCCGTGCGAATCTGGCGGGACCACCCGCTAAGCCTAAATATTCCCTGGTGACCGATAGTGAACAAGTACCGTGAGGGAAAGGTGAAAAGCACCCCGGGAGGGGAGTGAAATAGATCCTGAAACCGTGTGCCTACAATCCGTTGGAGCCTCCTTGTGGGGTGACAGCGTGCCTTTTGAAGAATGAGCCTGCGAGTTAGTGCTCAGTGGCGAGGTTAACCCGTGTGGGGAAGCCGTAGCGAAAGCGAGTCCGAATAGGGCGAATGAGTCGCTGGGTCTAGACCCGAAGCGGAGTGATCTACCCATGGCCAGGTTGAAGCGACGGTAAGACGTCGTGGAGGACCGAACCCACTTAGGTTGAAAACTGAGGGGATGAGCTGTGGGTAGGGGTGAAAGGCCAATCAAACTCCGTGATAGCTGGTTCTCCCCGAAATGCATTTAGGTGCAGCGTCACGTGTTTCTTACCGGAGGTAGAGCTACTGGATAGCTGATGGGCCTTACCAGGTTACTGACGTTAGCCAAACTCCGAATGCCGGTAAGTGAGAGCGTGGCAGTGAGACTGCGGGGGATAAGCTCCGTAGTCGAGAGGGAAACAGCCCAGATCACCAGCTAAGGCCCCTAAGCGTGTGCTAAGTGGGAAAGGATGTGGAGTTGCATTGACAACCAGGAGGTTGGCTTAGAAGCAGCCACCCTTTAAAGAGTGCGTAATAGCTCACTGGTCAAGTGATTCCGCGCCGACAATGTAGCGGGGCTCAAGCACACCGCCGAAGCTGTGGCATTGACACATTGCCTGGCCGTGACACCTGCGGGTTCACGGTCCAAGCGTGTTGATGGGTAGGGGAGCGTCGTGTGGCCAGGGAAGCGGCGGAGTGATCCAGCCGTGGAGGCCACACGAGTGAGAATGCAGGCATGAGTAGCGAAAGACGGGTGAGAAACCCGTCCGCCGAATAACCAAGGGTTCCAGGGTCAAGCTAATCTGCCCTGGGTAAGTCGGGACCTAAGGCGAGGCCGACAGGCGTAGTCGATGGACATCCGGTTGATATTCCGGAACCGGCGAAGAACCGCCCATGACGAACCTTCTGATGCTAAGCGCCTGAAGCTCTTGTCCAATCCTTCGGGAGCGGACCTGAGTGGAGCGCGCGACCCGAGGTTGTAGTAGTCAAGCGATGGAGAGACGCAGGAAGGTAGCCTCCGCGTGGCGATGGTTGTCCACGTCCAAGGGTGTAGGGAGCGAGATAGGCAAATCCGTCTCGCACATATCCTGAGACCTGATAGTGACCGCGAATGCGGGAAGCAGGGTGATCCTATGCTGCCAAGAAAATCTTCTAGCGAGGTTCGAGCCGCCCGTACCCCAAACCGACTCAGGTGGTTAGGTAGAGAATACCAAGGCGATCGAGTGAATCGTGGTTAAGGAACTCGGCAAAATGCCCCCGTAACTTCGGGAGAAGGGGGGCCCGGACCCTGAAGGAGCTTGCCTCCTAGGGGAAAGGGCCGCAGAGACCAGGGAGAAGCGACTGTTTACTAAAAACACAGGTCCGTGCGAAGTCGCAAGACGATGTATACGGACTGACGCCTGCCCGGTGCTGGAAGGTTAAGAGGACGGGTTAGATCTTCGGGTCGAAGCTCAGAATTTAAGCCCCAGTAAACGGCGGTGGTAACTATAACCATCCTAAGGTAGCGAAATTCCTTGTCGGGTAAGTTCCGACCTGCACGAATGGCGTAACGACTTCTCCACTGTCTCAACCGCGAACTCGGCGAAATTGCACTACGAGTAAAGATGCTCGTTACGCGCAGAAGGACGGAAAGACCCCGGGACCTTTACTATAGCTTGGTATTGGTGTTCGGTACGGCTTGTGTAGGATAGGTGGGAGACTGTGAAGCATGCACGCCAGTGTGTGTGGAGTCAACGTTGAAATACCACTCTGGTCGTTCTGGATATCTAACCTCGGTCCGTGATCCGGATCAGGGACAGTGCCTGGTGGGTAGTTTAACTGGGGCGGTTGCCTCCTAAAATGTAACGGAGGCGCTCAAAGGTTCCCTCAGCCTGGTTGGCAATCAGGTGTCGAGTGTAAGTACACAAGGGAGCTTGACTGCGAGAGAGACATCTCGAGCAGGGACGAAAGTCGGAACTAGTGACCCGGCGGTGGCTTGTGGAAGCGCCGTCGCTCAACGGATAAAAGGTACCCCGGGGATAACAGGCTGATCTTGCCCAAGAGTCCATATCGACGGCATGGTTTGGCACCTCGATGTCGGCTCGTCGCATCCTGGGGGTGGAGTTGCTCCCAAGGGTTGGGCTGTTCGCCCATTAAAGCGGTACGCGAGCTGGGTTTAGAACGTCGTGAGACAGTTCGGTCCCTATCCTCTGTGCGCGTAGGAAACTTGAGAAGGGCTGTCCCTAGTACGAGAGGACCGGGATGGACGAACCTCTGGTGTGTCAGTTGTTCTGCCAAGAGCACCGCTGATTAGCTACGTTCGGAAGTGATAACCGCTGAAAGCATCTAAGCGGGAAGCACGCTTCAAGATGAGGTTTCCATGGGGTTCGCCCCGAGAGGCTCCCGGCTAGACTACCGGGTTGATAGGCCAGATGTGGAAGTGCAGCAATGCATGCAGCTGACTGGTACTAATAAGCCGACAACTTGATACACACTCAAAAGACTTTTGTGTTCGCGTCCACTGTGCAGTTCCCGAGATACGGTCGGGACGACTGACATCTCCATAGAGTTTCGGCTGTCATAGCGAAGGGGAAACGCCCGGCTCCATTCCGAACCCGGAAGCTAAGCCCTTCAGCGCCGATGGTACTGCACTGGTGACGGTGTGGGAGAGTAGGACGCAGCCGGACATACTTTCAAGAAAGGGCCCGTCGTTCGCGACGGGCCCTTTCTCATGTCATCCGAACAATGCGCTCCGTGAAAGGTCGCGGGGTAGTCGGGACGTGCCGGGGCCGAGCGGGCGGGCGGGCCGGCGCCGGCCGAGGGCGGGCGGGCGAGCGCGACGAGCGAGGTCGCGCGGGGCGCTCAGTCCACGGCTGCCGCGTCGTCCAGGAACCACAGGCAGTCCGGCCCGGGCTGGCACCAGAACCCGCCCCACTGAGGCGACAGCGGCGCGAGGACGGGGACGGCGTCCCGCTCCATGACGGTGAGGCTCGGTCCCTCCCCGTACGGCAGCGGGCACCGGGTCTCGACGAGCACCGGATCGTCGAAGGCGACGCCGGCCTCGGCCGGGACCGGCCACACCGCGGACTCCCACAGACCGCATGCGCGGATGAGGGACTCCTCGTCACGGCTGGTGCGCACCTCCTGGCCGGAGTCGAGCGTGTACACGACCTCCGTCGCCGTCACCTCGACGCTGGTCAGCGGGTTCTGCCCGGAACCGGGCTCGTTCATGTCGGTGTAGTCACCGGTCGGGTCCCCGACCAGTGCCTCGCCGACCGGAAGGTGCAGGCACTGCTCATCCGAGGCGGCGCATTGGACGACCGGCCCACGCTCGTCGGGGTCGGCCGGCTTGACCGCGACCACCACGGTGCTCTCGTAGCCACCGGCGTACCAGATCACCGGGTCGCTGACCCGCAAGGAGCCGAGGACCAGCGGCTCCTCGCCGAGGACCAGGACCTCCGCCTCGGGCCGGAACGGGCCCGAACCCTCACTGTCCCGGACCGCGCGGCGCTCCATCACCGTGCGGGTGGCGGCGACCTGGCCGTCCAGCTCGAAGGACACCGTGTCCCCGTCGATCCGCAGGACGACACGGTCCACGTCGTCGGCACGGAGAGCGGCGAAGCCCCCCGGGATCTCTGCCGACCTCTCGTCGGCCCACTGCGCCGTCGTCGGGACCAGCGCGCCGTACGCCCCGTCGTCCACCCCGTGCAGGGAGGTGCCGCACCCGGCGGCCCCTGCCCCGAGGAGCAGCAGGGCGGCCGCGCCCCGGATCACCTGTGCTCGTCCCATGACCAGCACCTCCTACCAGCCACCGTACGCGCGGCCTCTGGGCGGCGAACTCGGGGGTCGAGCGGACGACGGAGACCTGGCCGCCCCTCGCTGGTCACGTCGGCGCCCGACCCTGAGATGATGGCGCGGTGCGGCCCTCACGCCGCCCCATCGCGCCACCGTCAGACCCCCACCATCGGAGCACCCGTGAACTTCCCGCAGCACCCCCGCCCGGCAGCCGGCTTCTGGCCCCGCGTGACCGGGGAGGCCCGGCGATGAGCCGCCGCTCCCCACGCCGCAAGACCGGCGACAAGCAGCTGCCGGCACTCCCCCAGGGCGGCCTGCGGATCGTGCCGCTCGGCGGGCTCGGCGAGATCGGGCGCAACATGACGGTCTTCGAGCACGCCGGGCGCCTGCTGATCGTCGACTGCGGCGTCCTCTTCCCCGAGGAGCACCAGCCCGGTGTCGACCTCATCCTCCCCGACTTCACCTGGATCAGGGACCGGCTGGACCGGGTGGAGGCCATCGTGCTCACCCACGGTCACGAGGACCACATCGGCGGCGTGCCCTACCTGCTGCGCGAGCGCCCCGACATCCCCCTCGTCGGATCCCGACTGACGCTGGCGTTCATCAAGGCCAAGCTCGTCGAGCACCGCATCACCCCGGTGACCGTCGAGGTGGCCGAGGACGACCGCCGCACCTTCGGCGGGTTCGACTGCGAGTTCGTCGCAGTGAACCACTCCATCCCCGACAGCCTCGCCGTCGCGATCCGCACCGAGGCCGGTCTCGTGCTGCACACGGGCGACTTCAAGATGGACCAGTTCCCCCTCGACGGCCGCGTCACCGACCTGCGGGCCTTCGCACGGCTCGGCGAGGAGGGCGTCGACCTGTTCCTCGTCGACTCCACCAACGCCGAGGTCCCGGGGTTCACGGTCTCCGAGGGCGAGCTCTCCCCGGCGATCGACACCGTCTTCCGCACCACGCCGGGCCGGATCATCGTCTCGAGCTTCGCCAGCCACGTGCACCGCATCCAGCAGGTCCTCGACGCCGCACACCGGCACGGCCGTAAGGTCGCGTTCGTCGGCCGCTCGATGGTGCGCAACATGGGCATCGCGCGCGAGATGGGCTACCTCACCATTCCGGACGGCCTGGTCGTCAAGGACCTCAAGGCCCTGGACCGGTTCCGTCCCGACCAGGTGGCGATCATCGCCACGGGCTCCCAGGGCGAACCGATGGCCGCCCTGGCCAGGATGGCCAACCGCGACCACCCGGTGAGCATCACCGAGGGCGACACCGTCCTCATGGCCAGCTCCCTCATCCCCGGCAACGAGAACGCCATCTACCGCGTCATCAACGAGCTGACCCGCTGGGGGGCCACCGTCGTCCACAAGGGCAACGCCAAGGTCCACGTGTCCGGCCACGCCAGCGCCGGCGAGCTCGCGTACTGCTACAACATCGTCCGCCCGTCCCACGTGCTGCCGGTCCACGGCGAGTGGCGTCACCTGCGCGCCAACGCCGACATCGCCATCCGCACCGGGGTGGACGCGGACCGCGTGCTCATCGGTCACGACGGCGCCGTCGTCGACCTCGTCGACGGACAGGCCCGCATCGCCGGCACCGTCCCGGCCGGGCTCGTCTACGTCGACGGCGCCAGCGTCGGGACGGCCACCGAGGAGACCCTCCACGTGCGGCGCACCCTCGCCGAGGAGGGCGTCCTGACGATCGTGTGCATCGTCGACCCCGACACCGGGGCGCTCAGCGAGGACCCCGACTACCTGGCCCACGGCTTCGCCCTCGATGCCGCCGACTTCTCGGGCGCCACCGCGGTCATCCAGAAGGCCCTGACCAAGGCGACCGCCGACGACATCGAGGACCTCGAGCAGATCGAGGACCTCGTCCGCCGCGCCACCTCCGCCTGGTTCAACCGCACGCACCGCCGGAGCCCGCTCATCATCCCCGTCATCGTCGACGCCTGACGGTCACGCCGGCGTCCCCCTGCCGGGCGGGCGCCGGCGCGTGGCCGACCGGTCAGCCCGTGGCGTCGAGGCCCTCGAACACGTCGGTCAGCCGAGGTGCCCCGGGCCCGCGCGCCGGCCAGGCCACGACGTGCCACTCGCGCCCGACCACCCGGCGCCAGCGGTCGACATCCTCCGGGTCATCTGACATGACGTGGTGCTGGCTGCGGTGCTCGCGTAACCCGGCCACGATCCGGTCGGCGACCCCGCGGCAGTCGACCTCCACGCCGATCTCACCGTCGGGGACTCCGCGCATGTGGTAGACCTCGGTCGGGTCGAAGACGGGCAGGCCCATCCGGGCGCGCTGGTCGTTCCAGCGGCGGAAGACGCTGTCGGGGACAGCCCCGTGCAGCAACCGGCGGAACGCGCGACCGTCCGCCGCCGCGCCTCGCGCGAAGGCCGTGTCGGTGGCCGCTCCGATGGCGATGTGGTCGGGATGGCCGAAGATCCCGTCCGGGCCGAAGGTGAAGACCACGGTGGGCTGCTCCCTGACCAGGACGGTCCAGACTGCATCGACGAGGTTCTCGCGCGGGACGTCCGCGACAGCGCCGTCGGGGTACCCGAGCCACACGTGACGGTCGGGCTCGCGTCCGACCGCGCGCCACGCGGCCACGTCCTCGGCCCGCCGGATGCCGCCCAGGGTCTGGGGTGTGGCCTCGAACCCGGGGCGGATGTCGCCGCCTTCGCCGTCGGTGGCGTGCACGAGCACGAAACGGAACCCCGGATCGTCCCGGTGCAACGCGACGGTGCCGGCGATGCCATAGGCGTCGTCGTCCGGGTGGGCGACGACCACAGCCAAGGTGACCATCCTGTGATTGTGGCGGCAACCCACCCCCCGTGACCGGTGGCGAGCGCGCCGATCGTCGTGCTCGACCCACGGCGTGCCTCGGCGTGTGAGCGGGGGTGGGCAAGCGCACAGCCTGCTGACCATGTGCCGCGCCTACCCTGGGGGTGTCGGACCGAGGGAGTGACGTCGTGGACGCAGCCATCAGGACGCGTGGCCTCGAGAAGTCGTACGGCCGCACCCGGGCGCTCGCCGGGCTCGACCTCGAGGTCCGCGTGGGCGAGGTGTTCGGGTTCCTCGGCGTCAACGGAGCCGGGAAGACCACGACGATCCGGATCGTCCTCGACCTCATCCGGCCCACCGCCGGGTCGGTGCGGGTGCTCGGGCTCGACCCGCGCCGGGAGGGGGTGGCCCTGCGTCGTCGGCTCGGCTACCTCGAGGGCGAGTTCAGCGTCGAGGGCCGACAGACAGGCCACGAGCTGCTCACCTATCTCGGCCACCTGCGCGGTGGCGTCGCGCCCGCCCGGATCACCGAGCTCGCCGACCGCCTGCACCTCGACCTCACGCGGCCGATCGGGACGCTCTCCAAGGGCAACCGCCAGAAGGTCGGGCTCATCCAGGCCTTCATGCACGACCCCGAGCTGCTCGTCCTCGACGAACCGACGGCCGGGCTCGACCCGTTCCTCCAGCAGGAGTTCGTGGAGATGGCGCGAGCGGTCGTCGCGCAGGGCCGCACCGTGTTCATGTCGTCGCACGTCATGAGCGAGGTGCAGAAGGTCGCCGACCGGGTCGGCATCATCCGGGACGGGCGGCTGGCGGGGGTCGACACCGTCGACAGCCTGCGAGCCAGCGCGATCCGGCGGGTGGAGGTGGTCTTCGCCGGCCCCGCCCGCTCGGACGACTTCGCGGGCCTCCCGGGCATCAGCGACGTCCGGGTCGACGGTGCGGTGCTGCACTGCCGGCTCGAGGGGCCCGCCGACGCGCTCGTCAAGGAGCTCGCCGTCCACGACGTGCTGAGCCTGACGAGCGAGGAGCCCGACCTCGAGGACGTCTTCTTCGACCGGTACGCGGGGGAGCGGCCGGAGGTGGTGTCGTGATCCGCACCGTCTACGCGAAATGGCTGCGAGACGGCCGCCGCTCCCTCGGCGGCTGGTCGGCCGCCATCGTCCTCGTCGGGTGCGGATACGCGGCGTTCTACCCGACCTTCGAGGACCCCGAGATCGCCCAGCTGCTCGACAGCTACCCGCAGGCGCTGCTCGAGGCGCTGAACTACACGAACATCACGACGCCCGCGGGCTACCTCGGGGCCACCGTGTACGGGCTCGTCGTCGCGGTCCTCATGGTGGTCTTCGCGATCGGCGCCGGCGCCCGGATCGTGGCGGGGGAGGAGGAGGCCGGCCGGCTCGACCTGACCCTCACCCACCCGGTGAGCCGCACCTCGCTGGCCCTGCAGCGGGTGGGTGCGCTGGCCACCGCGCTGCTCGGCGTCGTGGCGGTGTTCTGGGTGGCGATGCTGGCCGTCTCCGGCCCCGCGCGGTTCTCCTCCATCGGGGCCGGGCACCTCGCCGCGATGCACGTCCACCTCGCGGCCTTCGCGTTCCTCTTCGGCAGTGCGTCCTTCGCCGTCGGGGCCGCCACCGGGCGGCGGGCCTGGGCGATCGGGGCGGCCGCGGGCGGTGCAGTCCTCGCGTACGCCGCGAGCGGCATCCTGCCGCAGGTCGACGGGCTGGAGTGGACCCGGGACTGGTCGGCCTTCACCTGGCTCACCGGGTCGGACCCGCTGACCAACGGGCTCGACGCCGGTCATCTGGCGATCCTCCTCGGACTCTCCGCGGTCTTCGTCGCCGCAGGGACGGTGGCGTTCTGCCGACGCGACGTCGCCGTCTGACACCGCCGCCGTCCGAGCACGTACCGTTCCGGGCATGACGGCTGACCGGCCCGGCGTCGAGCGGACCCCCGACGGGCGCTACCTCGTCGTCGACGGACGGCGCTGGCGCGCGTCGGACCCCGGCATCCCCGACGGGCTGCGCGCCGAGCTCGTCGCCGAGCTGATGGCAGCCCGCAGGGCCGTCCGGTCCGAAGGTGACGCCGCGAGGCATCGGGTCCAGGACGCGAAGGTGGCGCTCGGCGAACGCGGCGAGCCGTGGTGGGAGGACCCGACCCCGGCGGGCCGAGCCACTCGGATGGCGGCGGCGTTCAACGCCCTGCTCCGGCACCGACCGGACGGGACCGTCTGCCCGAGCGAGGTGGCCCGCATCGTGGGCGGTGACCGGTGGAGGTCGCTGTCCGCCGGGGTCCGCGACCTCGCCTGGGACCTCGGCGACACCGGCGTCGTGCGGGTCCTCCAGAGGGGGGAGCCGGTGCCGCGGGGCGCCCGCGGCCCGATCCGGGTCGGCCGCGGAGCCCGCTTCGAGGAGTGACGGGGTCGGCACCTCACCGAGGGTGCGCCCTACGGTGGAGCCGTGACGACCGACCATCGCGCTCCGTCCGAGCGCCTGCTCACCGACCTCGTCGAGGTGCCGGCGGGTCGCTTCCGGATGGGCTCCGCCGACGGCTACCCCGAGGAGGCGCCGGTGCGGGTGGTGGAGGTCGGCGCCTTCGCGATGGAGCGCCATCCGGTGACCAACCGGCAGTTCGCGGCCTTCGTCGACGCGACGGGCTACATCACGGTGGCGGAGCAGCGGCCGGACCCCGCCGACTTCCCGGGGGCCGACCCCTCGCTCCTCGTCCCGGGCGGGCTGGTGTTCACGCCGACGACCGGCCCGGTACCGCTCTCGGAGTGGAGCCGATGGTGGCGCTGGCAGCCCGGCGCTTCGTGGCGCCGGCCCGACGGGCCGGGATCCGACCTCACCGGGCGTGCGGACCACCCGGTGGTGCTCGTGTCCTACGACGACGCCCTGGAGTACGCGGGGTGGGCCGGGCGGGACCTCCCCACCGAGGTCGAGTTCGAGTACGCCGCCCGAGGTGGCGCGGGCGCGACCACCTACGCCTGGGGCGAGGAGGCGCGTCCTGACGGCCGGCTCATGGCGAACACCTGGCAGGGGCGCTTCCCCTACCTCAACACCGGGGCGGACGGCTGGGCCGGCACGTCTCCGGTCGGGTCGTTCCCGGCCAACGGCTACGGGCTCGTCGACACCATCGGCAACGTCTGGGAGTGGACGAGCACGTTCTTCCTCACCGGCGCCGACCGCGAGGCCGGTGACGCCCTGGCGCGCGAGGCAGCGAGCCCGGCCGGGTCGTCGACGGAGCACGCACGGGGCTCCTGCTGCGCGCCCGTGAGGTCCGACGTCGTCGCGGGCGCTGCCGCCACCACCCTCGGTGCGGCCTCCCGGGCGCCCGGGGAGCGGCATCCACGCCGGACGCTCAAGGGCGGCTCCCATCTCTGCGCACCGGAGTACTGCCTCCGCTACCGGCCCGCCGCCCGCTCGCCGCAGTCCGAGGACTCGGCCACCACCCACATCGGCTTCCGCTGCGTGGTACGCCCTTCGCCGGCAGCAGGCTGACCCCCGGGGTGGCAGCGGACGGTCAGCAAAGGCTTGGTCGCGGCCCCGGACGGACGGGCGGACTACCGGGCGGCCAGGTCGACGTAGACGAGCGCGTCGTCGCCGCCACGGCAGCGGACCGGGACGGTGTCCTCGCACGCCATCTCGTAGTCCTTGTCGGTGACCGGGGAGCGGGCCGTGACGGTCGTCGGCAGGTCCGACGACGCGTCGACGACCGCCTTCGCCGTCTCGACCGCGAACTCGCAGCTCGTGACGTCGTTGCCGCGCCAGGCGAGGACGCCGTCACGGGCCTCGCCGCAGCTGGTCGCACCGGACGCCTTCTCGATGGCGCGGGGGGAATCGGTCGCCGTCGGCGACTCCGACGGCGCGGGGTCACCGTCGGTCCCGGAGGCCGACGGCGAGCCCCCGCCGGCTTCGGAGCCGGCGGGCGAGGCCGTGGGGGCTGCGGTGCCGACCCCGTCGCCGTCGCCGGGTGCGAGTCGCCACGCGAGCAGGGCGACGAGGACCACGACGGCGAGCACGAGCAACGGGGCGGTCACCCCACGGCGGCGGGGCTCGTCCGGACCGGGCTCGGGGTCGTGCTCGTACGTCTCCTCCGGTTCAGCACCCAGCGGCATGAGGTCGTCGAAGAGCGAGGTCTGCGCGTCACCCGCCGTGAGGTCGGCCCCGCATGCGGGGCAGACTCGGTCCCTCGGGTGGGCCTCGGCCCCGCACACGGGACACGTCAGCGGCGTCCGTCCCTGAGCGGTCACCCAGCCACGATAACGACCTGACCGGCTGAACGGTCATCTCCGTGGGCGCCGCCCGGATCCGTGGGTGAGCACCGCCGTCGTGGTGACGTCCTCACCCACGCTCGCACGCGCCGCTGGCTAGGGTGGCGCGGTGACGAGCACATGCCCCCAGCCGGCCTGGCTGGCGAACTCGGTCCTCTACCAGATCTACCCCCAGTCGTTCGCGGACGGCAACGGCGACGGTATCGGCGACCTGCCCGGCGCCCTCGAGCGCCTGGACCATCTCGCGTGGCTCGGCGTGGACGCGCTCTGGTTCAGCCCGCTGTTCGCCTCGCCCTTCGCGGACGCCGGCTACGACGTCAGCGACTACCTGACCGTCGCACCCCGGTACGGCACGAACGAGGACCTCGTCGCCCTCGTCGACGCCGCCCGCAGCCGGGGTATCCGAGTGCTCCTCGACCTCGTCGCGGGCCACACCAGCGACCAGCACCCGTGGTTCCGGCAGTGGGCCGACGACCCGGCGGACGGGCGCTACATCGGCAACGAGCGGGTCGGCGCCCCGGCGAGCGCCTGGGCTCCCGTGCCGGGCCGTCGCGGCGGCTACTACCAGCTGAACTTCTACCCCTGCCAGCCCGCGCTCAACTTCGGGTACGCCCGCGCGAACCCCGCCGAGCCATGGCGCGACCCGGTGGACGCCGAGGGCCCGCGGGCGAACCGGCAGGCGCTCAAGGACGTCATGGCGCACTGGTTCGACCTCGGCATCAGCGGGTTCCGTGTCGACATGGCCGCCTCGCTCGTCAAGGACGACCCGGGCCACGTCGAGACCGGCCGGCTGTGGGGCGAGATGCGACGGTGGCTCGACACCGAGTACCCCGACGTCGCGCTCCTGTCCGAGTGGGGCGAGCCGGCGGTCGCCGTGCCCGCCGGCTTCCACGCCGACTTCTTCCTGCAGTTCGCCAACCCGGCGCTGCGGTCGCTGTGGCACACCGGGGTCGGCACCCACGACTCCGCCTGGACGGAAACCGAGCGGTTCTTCTTCGACCCCGAGGGCAGCGGCGGTATCGACGTCTTCCTGCGCGAGTGGCGCCGCGCCACCGAGGCCATCGGCGTCGACGGTGGGCACATCGCCCTGCCGACCGCGAACCACGACTACGCCCGCCTGGTCAGCGGCCCGCGCACCGCCGAGCAGGCGCGGTGCGCGTTCGCGTTCCTCCTCACCTGGCCGTCGCTGCCGACCATCTACTACGGCGACGAGATCGGCATGCGCTACGTCGAGGACCTCCCCGACGTCGAGGGCAGCATCCTGTCGCCCACGAACAACCGCACCGGCTCACGCACCCCGATGCAGTGGGAGCCCGGGCCCGGCGCCGGCTTCTCCGCCGCCGACCCGGACAAGTTCTACCTGCCGCTCGACCCCGACCCTGGCCGCCCCGACGTCGCGAGCCAGCGCGCCGACGAGGGGTCGCTGCTCCATCTCGTCCGCCGGCTCGTGGCCCTGCGGAACGCGACACCGGCCCTGGCCCCGGGCGGCAGCCTCGAGGTGCTCACCGAGGGCTATCCCTTCGCGTACGTGCGCGGCGGGACCCACCTCGTCGTCGTCAACCCGCGACGGGACGAGGCGGCGGCCCGGCTGCCCGACGGCTGGGACGACGCCCGGCCCGTCGAGGTCGAGGGGGCGTCCCTCGCCGACGGCCGAGTCGTGGCCTCCGGGTTCGGCTTCGGTGTCTTCGAGCGGTCCTCCGCCACGTGACGTGGGGTCGTCGCGGTCCTGGGGGTTGCGGGGACACGGCTGCGGGTACCAGCCAGTAGCCGCTGCTGACCGCGGCGTCGCCGCAGTTCGGACCACTGGAGGAGCCCAGATGTCGCAGGACGCCATCGTCATGCTGAAGGACGACCACAAGGAGGTGCGTTCGCTCTTCCGGGAGTTCCAGAAGTCGTCGACGACCCGGGCGCGCAAGGGCCGCCTCGTCGAGCAGATCATCGAGCTGCTCACGGTCCACACCTTCATCGAGAACGAGGTCATGTACCCGCGGGTGCGCGAGCTGCTCCCCCAGCTGGAGGACGACATCCTGGAGTCCTACGAGGAGCACCACGTGGCCGACGTCCTCGTCGTCGAGCTCGCCGGCATGTCGCCCGAGGACGAGCGGTTCGTCGCGAAGACCACCGTCCTCATCGAGAACGTGACGCACCACATGCAGGAGGAGGAGCAGGACTGGTTCCCCAAGGTGCGGGAGGGGCTCTCGCGCACCCAGCTCCGGGAGATCGGAGCCGAGCTGGCGCAGGCCAAGGAGTCGGCCCCGCGCCGCCCCGAGCAGCCCAGTGCCCTCAAGAAGACGGTGGACGCGGTCATCTCCTGACGGATGTGACGCGCAGCCGCCCCCGTTCGGGGTCGGGAAGAATGGGCCGAACGTCCACGATCGGACACCGTTACCGAGAGATCGGCATGGCCGAGGTGACAACGGCCCCGAGATCACCGATCCTGGTGGCCGGCAGGGGTGTCGAAGTCGTTGTCGGACGGGAGCCCCATGCGTCGCCGAACCGTTGTCTTCGCGGCGCTGTTCGCCCTCGCGATCTTCCTCGGCCGGCTCACCGTGCTGCCCGAGACCGGCCTCGCCGTGTTCTGGCCGGCCGCCGGGGTCGGCGTGCTCTGGCTGTTGCGGACCCGCTCCCGCTCCGAGGTGGTCCTGGCCGCTGCCCTCGTCGGTGGCCTCGCCGCCGCCGGCAACGCCATCACCGGGCTGCCCGTCCTGGCCGGGGTCGTCCTCGGCATCGCCAACGTCACCGTCTGCGTCGTCACCCGGGCCCTGTTCATCGCCACCCACACCGCCCGGTCCTCGCCGCTCGCCGAGGGCCTGCGCCGCGTGTCCGGGTTCTACCGCTTCGTCGGTGCGGCCGCCGTCGGCGTGGCCGCGAGCGCGGTCGTGGGCGTGCCGGCAATCGCCACGACGGGTGCCGACGTCGGGTGGGGCACCGGCGTCGGGTGGTGGCTGCGCAACATGACGGCGGTCCTCGT
Organism: uncultured Actinomycetota bacterium; assembly: GCA_963815545.1. Taxonomy (GTDB): domain Bacteria; phylum Actinomycetota; class Actinomycetes; order Actinomycetales; family Dermatophilaceae; genus Phycicoccus. The sequence continues at coordinate 332,390 of CAWFGY010000001.1, read as the reverse complement.
GATCGCCGGTCCGCTGGTGACGATGGGAAACCGGCCCGAGCCCGGCTCTCGGCGCCAGCTGGCCGAGGCGGCCGTCGTCTTCACCACGAGCGTCGTGGCGATGGTGTGGACCTTCGGCCCCGACCAGCACCTGCCGCTGGCCTTCCTGCCCCTCAGCCTCGTCGTGTGGGGCGCCCTGCGCCTGCCGCTGCCCTTCGCCGCGGCCCAGGGCGGGCTCATCGCCGTCAGCGCGCTCGTGCTCGTCCGCACCTACGAGGGGGGGCCGCTCGGCGTCATCGCGTCGGCCACGGACCGGGCCCTGGTGCTCCAGGCGTTCATGATGATCTCCGCGATGCTCGCGATGGTGCTGGCGACCGTCCGCACCCAGGTCGGGGATGTCATGGCTGGGCTCGCCGCGGCCCGCCGTCATGCCGTGGACGCCGTCGAGGACCTGCGCATCCTCGTCGAGGCGCTGCCGGTGGGCTTGTTCCTCGTCGGGCGGGACGGCTCCATCGAGCTGCAGAACGGTGCCGCGTCGTCGTGGCTCCCGGGGCCGGCCGAAGGCGACGAGACCCGCGACGCCGACGACCTCCTGCGGTCCCGCACCCTGGACGGCAAGGACCTGGAACGGCAGGACCGCCCCGCGGTCCGCGCGCTGCGGGGTGAGCGCGTGGAAGGGCAGCGGCTGATGAGCGAGGACGCGGCCGGCGGCCGCCGGGTCGTCTCGGTCGATGCGCTGCCGCTGCACGCCGGGGAGGACGGTGCGCCCGCGGGTGCGGTCCTCATGTGGCAGGACGTCACCGAAGACCACGAGACCGTCGAACGGCTGCGCCGGGAACGCGCGCGCTCCGACCGCCTCATCGCCGACGCGCCGCACGGCATCGTCGTCCTCGAGTCCGACGGCCGCATCTCGCAGGCCAACCGGGCCCTCGCGACGATGTTCGGGCGGACCATGGACGACCTCGTCGGCACGCACGTCTCGGCGCTGGCACCCGACAGTCCCGCGGAGGTCGCCGACTACCTCCGGCAGGCACTGGAGGCCGGCGGCCGGCTCGTCGAAGCCGAGTGGCAGGTGCCGGGGGCCGACGGCGAGATGATCCACGTGGCCACGAGCAGCCGCTTCATCACCGACGGGGCCGGCGACGAGGAGATCATCGTCAACGTCGTCGACGTCTCGGAGCGGCGACGCTACGAGGACCGTCTCACCCACCTGGCCGACCACGACGCACTCACCGGCCTGCCCAACCGGCGACGGTTCGAGGCCGACATGGCCCAGCACCAGGCGCTCTGCGCGCGCTACGGACCGCGCGGTGCGCTCCTGCTCATCGACCTCGACCACTTCAAGGAGGTCAACGACACGCTGGGGCACGCGGCCGGTGACCACCTCATCGCGTCGACGGGTCGGATCCTGCGCGACGGGGTCCGGACCTCCGACACCGTGGCGCGGCTCGGCGGCGACGAGTTCGCCGTGCTGCTCCCCGAGGCCGACGAGGCGAGCGCCGAGACCGTCGCCGCCCACCTGGTCCAGCAGATCCGCGAGCACTGCTCAGCCCTCGAGGGGGCGCACCGACGGGTCACCGCGAGCATCGGCGTCGTGTCGTTCGACGCGGCGACGGCCCACGAGGGCGACGTGCTCGCCCTCGCCGACATGCTCATGTACGACGCCAAGGACGCCGGGCGCGACGGGTACGTCCTGCTCACCTCGGCCGAGCACCGGCACCCGCGGCTGGGCGCCCGGATGGAGTGGCGCGACCGCATCGAGCACGCCCTCGAACACGACCTCTTCGAGATCCACCTCCAGCCCATCCTCGACGTCGCCCGTGACGAGGTGACCCGTGCCGAGGCGCTCGTGCGGCTCCACGACGGCGACGAGCTGGTGTCGCCGGGCGAGTTCGTCTACATCGCCGAGCTCACCGGGCTCGCGCCTGCCCTCGACTCATGGGTCCTGCGGCGCTCCATCGCGCTCCTCGCGCAACTGCGGGAGCACGACCCGGGCTTCACCCTCGAGGTGAACGTCTCGGCCTACTCGATCGGCGACCCGGGCGTGGAGCGGGTGCTGGTCGACGCGCTCGCCGAGTTCGGGGTCGACCCGAGCGCGCTCGTGGTGGAGGTGACCGAGACCGCTGCCGTCCGCGACGTCGCCGCGGCCAGGGGCTTCGGCGAGCGGCTCCAGGCGCTGGGCGTGCACTTCGCCCTCGACGACTTCGGTGCCGGCTACGGGTCGTTCTACTACCTCAAGCACCTCGTCTTCGACTACGTGAAGATCGACGGCGAGTTCGTCACGGACGCCGCCCGCTCGCCGTTGGACCGCCAGCTCCTACGCTCGATCGTCGACGTCGCGCGCAACCTGGGCAAGGGCACCATCGCCGAGTTCATCTCGGACACCGAGGTGTTCGAGCTGGTGCGCGAGCTGGGCGTCGACTACGCGCAGGGCCATCACGTAGGACCTCCCACCCCGGTGGCGAGCTTCGTCTCCTCCTATCTGCGCCCGCGTCGCGCGGTGGGTGCGGCGAGGGTGGGCGTGGACCGCGTCTGAGCCGGCCCAGCCGGTCGCGGATGATGGGTCCATGAACGTCGTCAGCCGCGGTTTCGTCGGGCGCCGACGGGACCGGGACCCGCGGATCCCGCCGGGCCAGTACCTCGAGAGCGAGTTCCCCGTCCTCTCGGCCGGCCCGACCCCCGACGTCCACCCCGACGGATGGCACCTCGACGTCACGGCCGTCGACGGCACACGGTCGACCCTGACGTGGCCGGACCTCATGGCTCTTCCGAGCGAGACGGTGACCGTCGACATCCACTGCGTCACGAAGTGGAGCAAGCTCGACACGACGTGGCGCGGTGTCCCGCTCGATGCCGTCGTCGGTGCCCGGACGGCCGGCGCGACCCACGCGCTCGTCCACTCCTACGGCGGCTACAGCACGAACCTGCCGCTCGCCGACCTGCTCGGCGGCCGGGCCTGGATCGCGCACGCCTACGACGGGCGGCCGCTCACGCCCGAGCACGGGGGCCCGGCCCGGCTGCTCGTCCCGCACCTGTACTTCTGGAAGTCCGCGAAGTGGGTCCGCGGGATCGAGCTGCTGCGGGACGACACCCCGGGCTTCTGGGAGGCACTGGGCTACCACGACTACGGCGACCCGTGGCGCGAGCAGCGCTACGTGGGGGACTGATGGCGGCCGACTCCCGCAGCGGGGCCACAGCGGCGGCCCCCACGCGGCCGGGCCCGATGCCGTGGCTGCGCGCCCGGCTCGTGGACGCATGGCTGGAGACCCGCACGGCGCGCACCGTCGTCCTCGACGTGCCCGGCTGGCCGCGCCACGACGCGGGTCAGCACGTCGACGTCCGGCTCGCCGCCGAGGACGGGTACACCGCCCAGCGCACCTACTCCGTCGCGAACGCCCCCGAGGCGGGGCGGATCGCGCTCACCGTCCAGCTCGTCGGCGACGGGGAGGTCTCGCCGTACCTCGTCGAGACGATGGAGCCCGGTGACGAGTGCGAGGTGCGCGGCCCGATCGGCGGCTGGTTCCGGTGGACCGAGGAGATGGCCGAGCCGGTGCTCCTCCTCGCCGGCGGCTCCGGGATCGTCCCCCTCATGGCGATGGTGCGCCAGCGGGTGCGGTCGGGCTCGACGGCGCCCTTCCATCTCATCTGCTCGGCGCGGACCCCGGACCACGTCTTCTACACCAACGAGCTGTTCGCACTGGCCCAGACGACCCCCGGCCTGCGGGTGGACCGTCTCTACACGCGCAGCGGGCTGCCGGACGACGCGCGCGTACCGGGGCGGCTGCGACGCGATGACGTCCCGCCGGCGTCGGCGACCACGGTGCCTCCGCGGGTGTACGTCTGCGGGCCCAACGGGTTCGTCGAGACCGCGACCCGGTACCTGCTCGAACGCGGCCACGACTCCGGCGCGGTCCGCACCGAGCGCTTCGGCCCGTCGAGCTGATGACCGGGGTCGAACCCGCGCTCGGCCCGAGTCCCTCGGCCGGTGCCGGCCGCCGAACGGCCAGCGCGCAGACGGACTACAGACAGACCGACCGACGACCTGCGAGGATCATCGCGTGGCCAAGGAGCTGAAGGGTCGGCCCGGGCCCCGGTTGTCGCGTGAGGTGGGCGACAACCTCACGCGTCTCGCGCGCGTCACCAGCGAGCTCGCGAGCGCCGCCACCATCGAGGGCGTGACGAAGATCGTCACCCAGCACATGGCCGACGCCCTCGGCGCGACCATCGCCGCGCTCGGGGTCCTCGAGGGCGACACCGTCCGCCTCCTCGGGGTGCGGGGCATCTCAGCCCCGGAAGCCGCCGACTGGGAGGTCATCCCGCTCACCCAGCGCTCAGCCGTCACCGACGCGGTGCGCACGGGCCGCCGCCAGGTCCTCATCGGCGCCGACGCCATCCGCCTGGCCTACCCGACGCTGACGGTGGCCGCCCGGGGGGAGCGCACCACCATCACCGTTCCGCTGCGGGCCGGCGGGCGGACCCTCGGCGCGATCCACCTGTCGATCCCCGGGGGTGCCGAGCCACACCCGGTGGAGCTCGAGTTCCTCGACGTCCTCGCCGACACGTGCACCCAGGCCCTCGTGCGGATCGAGGCGGTCGCCGAGGCGGCCAAGCAGACCGCGCGGCTCGCCTTCCTCGCCGAGGCATCGATCGAGCTGAACAACAGCCTCGACCTCGACGTGACCATCCAGCGTGTGGCTCGGCTCGCCGTTCCCGACTTCGCGGACTGGTGCGCCATCGATGTCGTGCGGGACGGGTCGCTGCACCGCCTCGCCGTCGCCCACGTCGACCCCACCAAGGTCGCGCTCGCCATGGAGCTGCAGAAACGGTGGCCTCCCGATCCCGCCAGCCGGTTCGGGGCGATGGAGGTCGTCCGAAGCGGCAAGCCGTTGCTCTTCCCCGAGATCACCGACGAGATCCTCGTCCAGACCGCCCAGGACGAGGATCACCTGCGGGTCGCGCGCGAGCTGGACCTGCGCAGCGCACTGCTCGTCCCCTTGGCCGTCCGGGGCCGTGTCACGGGAGTCATCACCTGGGTGTCGACCGACGCCGACCGCCGTTACGGGGAGGACGACGTCCGGTTCGCCGAGCACCTGGCCCGCCGGGCGGCGAGCGCGCTCGACAACGCCGAGCTCTTCAGCCAGACCCGGGCCGTGGCCGAGGAGCTCCAGCGAGCCGTGCTGCCCGAGCAGGTGACCGGGAACGAGCACTGGGAGGTGCACAGCCGGTACCACCCCTCGGGGCGCACCGAGGTCGGCGGTGACTTCTACGACGCCATCCCCCTCGAGGACGGTCGGCTCATCGCCTTCGTCGGGGACGTCATGGGGCGCGGGGTCACCGCTGCCGCCGTGATGGCCCACATGCGCGCATCGATCCGCGCCTTCGCCTCGGTCGACCCCGCGCCCGCGACGGTCGCGTCGAAGCTCGACCGGATGGTGCAGCAGTTCGGTGCCGACCAGCTGGTCACCCTGCTCTACGTCCTGGCCGACCCCGCCCAGGGGGTGTTGCACATCACGAACGCGGGCCACGTCCCACCAACGATCCTGCGGTCCGACGGCAGGGTCGAGCGTCTCCCCTTCGCCGACGGGGCGCCGCTGGGGCTCGCGGAGGAGCGCTGCAGCTCCCAGGTGCCCCTCGGTCCGGGTGACACCCTCCTCGTGGTCACCGACGGCCTGGTCGAGCGCCGCGACGAGAGCCTCGACGTCGGGCTGGACCGGCTCGACGCCGAGGTCGTGCGGTTGCGCGACGGGCCGCTCGAGGTGACGCTGGGCGACCTCGTCGACCGGCTTCGCGACGAGCGCTACGACGATGACGCGGCAGCCCTCGTCCTGCGGCGGACCGCTTCCTGACAGGGGCGCGGTTGACCGTCCCTGAGGCGGGTTGCCGGGCCTCGCGTCGGGTATGAAGGGGCGGTGACCGACCCCGACCGGGAGGCGGAGTGGATCCGCCCGCACCTGCTCCCCTCGACGACGCCCCGCGACATCCCGGAGGCGCTGGCCCTGGCCGCCCGGCTCGCCCCGGTGGCGCGCGCGCTGCGCGAGGACCCGTGGACCTACCTGGCGACGCTGGCGACGCTCGGGGCCGCGGACCTCACCACGGCCCGTGCGGTCGAGCCGCACCTCGACGCGGTGGCCATCCTCGCGCAGGCGGGCGACCCGGACCTCGGTCCGATCGGGGCCGGCGAGGACAGCACCTTCGGCGTCTACGCCGCGGCCGCCCCGGGGGCCGGCCTCCGGGCCCGGGGCGTGGGAGCGGCGACGCGGCTGGACGGGACGAAGGCGTGGTGCTCCCTCGCCGCCGAGGTGACCCATGCCCTCGTGACGACCGAACCCGACGGGTCCGGGCGCGGCGGGCTGCACGCGATCCCGCTCCGGCACGCCGGGGTCACGCATGCGGGTGCGGCCTGGGTGGCCCGGGGGCTCGCGACCGTCACGACGGGGACCCTCACCCTCGAGGACGTCCCCGCGGTCCCCGTCGGCGAGCCGGGCTGGTACCTCGACCGGCCCGGCTTCGCCTGGGGCGGGATCGGGGTGGCCGCGGTGTGGTTCGGCGGAGCCACCGCGCTCGCGGCCCGGCTCACCGAGGCAGCGGGTCGCCGGGCCCCGGACCAGGTGGCGCTCATGCACCTCGGGCACGTCGACCGACTCCTCCACGGGGGCGCTCTCGCGCTGCGCGACGCGGCCGAGTCCATCGCCGCAGGCCGCGCCGACGGAGCGGACGGGGCAGTGCTGGCCGCGCGGGTGCGGGCCGTCATCGCCGATGCCGCCGAGGAGGTCGTGCGCCTCGTGGGGCACGCGCTGGGACCGGCACCCCTCACCCACGACGAGGACCACGCGCGGCGGGTCGCCGACCTCACGGTCTACCTGCGCCAGCACCACGCGGAGCGGGACCTGGCGGCCTTGGGCCGGCTCGTGCTCGGACCGGAGCCGACGCCATGACCGCCACCTCGCAGCGTCACTTCACCCACACCGAGCCGGGAACCCCGGAGACGGTGTGGCTGCGTGACCCCCGCTGGTCCGAAGCCCCGCTCGTCGACCTTGCGGCGACGGTGGCCCGCTACGACGAGATCGTCGTGGCCGCCGCGCACCCCGACGACGAGAGCCTGGCGGTCGGCGGGTTCGTCGCCGCGGCAGCCCGCCTCGGCGCGTCGCTCCGGGTCGTCGTCGCCACGCGGGGCGAGGCCTCGCACCCGCAGGCCGCGGCCTGGACACCGGCGCGGCTCGCCGAGGTCCGGGCGGCCGAGGTCGAGGCGGCCGTGGCCCGCCTGGCCCCCCGCGCGCGGGTCGAGCACCTCGGCTTCCCCGACGGCGGCCTGGAGGGGGCGGAGGCGGCCCTCGCCGACGCCCTCACCGACAGGTGCGGCCCCGGGACCCTGGTGGTCGCGCCGTGTCGCGGCGACGGCCACCCCGACCACGACACGCTCGGCCGGGCCGCCGTGACCGCGGCCGCCCGCACCGGGGCGCGTACAGCCCACTACCCGTTGTGGCTGTGGCACTGGGGCGCCCCCGACGACCTGCCGTGGCCCCGGGCCCACGTCGTCGAGCCGACCCTCGCGGACCATCAGCGGAAGCAGGCGGCCCTCGAGGAGTACCCGTCCCAGTCGCTCCCGCTGGGCCCGACAGCCGGGGACGCCCCCGTCCTCACCGATGCCGTCCTCGCGCGTGCCCACCGCCTCGTCGAGGTGCTCCTGGCCGAGGAAGGGGTCCTTGCGGTGCGGGCGCCGCGCGGCGCCGACGGGGTCGCCGAGCCGTTCGACGCGATGTTCGCCACCGGCTCGGACCCGTGGGGCTTCCACGGCTCCTTCTACGAGCGGCGCAAACGCGCCCTGACGACGGCGGTCCTCGCTCGAGAGCACTACTGCCACGTCGTGGAGATCGGCTGCGCCACGGGCGTGCTCACCCGGGCATTGGCGGAGCGCGCGGGTCGGGTCACCGCAGTGGACGTCAGCGCCGCCGCCTTGGCGGAGGCGCGCCGCGACGCGCCGGGCCACGTGCAGTGGGTGCTCGGGCAGGTCCCAAGCGCGGTCCCGGCGGCGTCGGCCGACCTCGTGGTCCTCTCGGAGGTGGGCTACTTCCTCACCCCGACCGAGCTCATCGAGACGCTGCGCCGGGTCCGGCGCCCGGCTGGACGACGGCGGCGAGGTGGTCCTCGTCCACTGGCGGCACCCGACCGAGCACGTCCCCCTCGACGGGCCCGCGGTGCACGCGCAGGCCGCGACGGTGCTCGCGGACCTCCCGCACCGGGTCCGGTACGCCGACGGCGACGTCCTCATCGACGTCTGGGGTGGCCCCCGGTCCGTCGCCGCGGGGGAGGGCCGTCGGTGACTCGCGTCCGGCACGTCGTCGTCGCGGTCCCCGCGCGCAACGAGGAGCGGCTCCTCGGTACCTGCCTCGACAGCGTCCTGACGGCGGTCGCGCGCCTGCAACGGCACCGGCCCGGCACGACCGCCGAGGTGGTCGTGGCCCTCGACGGGTGCGTCGACGGGTCCGCCGAGGTCGCGGGGCGCCGACCGGTCACGGTGCTGCACGAGGACGCCGGGGCGGTCGGGCCGGCTCGCCGGGCGGCGGTGGCCGCTGGACTCGCTGCGCTCGCCGTCGGGGACGGCGTGGGAGCAGACCTGGATCGCCAACACCGACGCCGACTGCGAGGTCCCGCCGCACTGGCTCGTCGACCAGGTCGCCCTCGCGGACGAGGGGGCCGACCTCGTCGTCGGCACCGTGAGCCCGGTCGACGTGGCGGACCCGCGGGTCCTCGGCGCGTGGCTGGAGCGGCACGAGCTGCGGGAGGGGCACGGCCACGTGCACGGGGCCAACCTCGGGGTCCGGGCCGACGCGTACCTCGCGGTGGGCGGGTTCGCGCCCCTCGCGGTGCACGAGGACGTCGGTCTCGTCACCCGTCTCCGCGACGCCGGCCACCCGTGGGTGGCCACCGACCGGTGCCGCGTCCGCACGTCCGGCCGGACCGAGAGCAGGGTCGACGGGGGCTTCGCGACCTTCCTCGCGGGGCTCACGGCCGCCCGGCGGCGTGTCGGCGCTGGAGCCGGCCTAGGAGTCCCCGGCCGCGCGCGGGTCCGGGTCGCCACACGTGAGACGGACCCCGTCGGCGATGCGATACGGAGCAGCAGCGACCAACGCCCCGACGACCCGCCGGAGGCGGCTCACCTCGGCCCGGACCGTCACCTGGTGCTCCTCGTCGCCGAACAGCTCGCGACTCAACCGCGCGGCGGTCAGCCCCGCGGGCCCCGCCGCCGCGAGCAGCCGGACGATGGCCGCGTGCCTCGGCGTGAGCGACACCCGCCAGCCGCCGTCGGTGGCCCCGGTGCCGGACACATCGAGGACGGCCTCGCCGGAGGCCGTGGTCAGCCGGGCCGTCAAGCCACGGGCCCGCTGGTCGGGCCGCACGAGCCAGCCCTCGCCGAGGCGCTCGGGGAGGCACAGCCCGAGCCCGGGCACGGTGATGGGACGGTCATGATCCGGTGCGGCGATCCGATCGCGGACCAGCACTCCGCTGTAGTGGGCGACCCAGCCGTCGTCGTCGACGAGGATCATCGGCCCGGAGGTCGTTGCGAGCACGTGCTCGGCCGAGCGGCGGAGCCGCTGGAGCGACTGCTCGTGGTGACGCCACAACCGGGCCTCGGCGAGCTTGGTGGCGGTGTCGACGAGGGCGATGAGCGCGGGGTGCAGGGTCAGGGCCGGGCCCGAGACGTCGACGACGCCGAGCAGCGCCCCCGTGCGCGGGTCGTGGATGGGGGAGGCCGTGCAGTACCAGGGGTGCTGACCCTCCTCGAAGTGCTCGGCCGAGAAGAGCTGCACCGGGGCCTGCTCCGCCAGGGCCGTCCCGATGGCGTTGGTCCCGACCCGGTCCTCGGTCCAGACCGCGCCCTCGGTGAAGCCGAGCGGGTCCGCCCGGCGGAGCACCCCGGGGGAGCCCTCGCGCCACAGGATGACGCCTTCGGCGTCGGTGACGACGACGATGAACCGGGAGGCGTCGGCGACCGAGGTGAGGACCGAGCGGATCTCGTCGATGACCAGACGCAGGGGTGACCGGTGCCGGCGACGCTCGATCTCGGTCCGGGGCAGCGGGTCACGCGCGTTGGCGTGGCTGGGGTCGAGGCCGAAGCCGAGGACCCGTGACCACGACCGGGAGACCAGCGGCCGCGGGGTGGCCGGCGGCGGGGCGCCGCCCATGACGGCGTCGTGGACCCGGCGCAGGGCACGCGCGTGCTGCCCGAGGTCGGTGCCCGGGACCACAGCGCTACCGGCGTACGGCGTCATCGTCGACTCCTCCCACCCAGGCGCCACGAGCACACCGGGTGAAGCGCCCAGGGTAGCCGGGCCGGAAGGCTCCTGTCGGGGCTGACCACGGGGTGCAACTCCGTGCAACGCTTCCCGCCGGGTCGCGGGTGCGGTCTCCTGAAGCACGACCGGGTCGACGAGGACCCGGCGGGCCGGAAGGAACCCAGATGACCGACACCCTGGAGCGACCCGCGACCGAGGAGGGCTCGGCGCCGTCCCGCGCGGACAGCTGGCTCTCGGCTTTCGAGGACGCCCTGACCGCCGGCGACGTGGACCGGGCCGCCGGGATGTTCGCCGCGCAGAGCTTCTGGCGGGACCTCGTCTCGTTCACCTGGAACATCACGACGGTCGAGAACCCCGACGGCGTGCGCGACCTGCTCGCCGAGACCCTCGCGCGGACCGCGCCGTCGACGTTCACGGCGAGCGAGCCGGCCTCCGAGGACGGGGGTGTCGTCACCGCCGTGGTTCACCTTCGAGACGGGGTGGGCCGCGGAACCGGCCTGGTCCGCCTGCGCGAGGAGGACGGTGCCGACAAGGCCTGGACGCTGATGACCAGCCTCGACGAGCTGAAGGGTCACGAGGAGCCGAAGCGCGACCGGCGTCCCCGCGGAGCCGAGCACGGCGCGGACAAGCACCGGGCCACGTGGAAGGAGCAGCGCCAGGCCGAGGCGGAGGCGCTCGGCTCGACCACCCAGCCCTACGTCCTGGTCATCGGTGGCGGTCAGGGCGGCATCGCCCTCGGGGCGCGGCTGCGCCAGCTCGGGGTGCCCAGCCTCGTCATCGACAAGCATGCACGCCCCGGCGACCAGTGGCGCGGCCGCTACAAGTCGCTGTGCCTCCACGACCCGGTCTGGTACGACCACCTGCCGTACCTGAAGTTCCCCGAGAACTGGCCGGTCTTCGCCCCCAAGGACAAGATCGGCGACTGGCTCGAGTCGTACGTCAAGGTCATGGAGATCCCGTACTGGTCCAGCACCGAGGCGAAGTCCGCGACGTGGTCCGAGGAGGCCGGGGAGTGGACCGTCGAGGTCGAACGCGAAGGGCAGCCGCAGACGCTGCGCCCCACCCAGCTCGTCTTCGCGACCGGGATGTCGGGCAAGCCGAGGATGCCCGAGGTCGAGGGCATGGACATCTTCCGCGGGGACGTCCACCACTCCTCGCGGCACCCCGGACCCGACGCGTACCGGGGCAACAAAGCCGTCGTCATCGGCAGCAACAACAGCGCGTTCGACATCTGTGGTGCGTTGTGGGAGAACGACGCCGACGTGACGATGGTGCAGCGCAGCTCGACGCACATCGTCAAGAGCGACAGCCTCATGGAGTACGGCATGGGTGACCTCTACTCCGAGCGGGCACTGGCCGCCGGGGTGACGACGGAGAAGGCCGATCTCATCTTCGCCTCGCTGCCGTACCGGATCCTGCACGAGTTCCAGATGCCCGATCTACGAGAAGATGGCGGAGGTCGACAAGGACTTCTACGACCGGCTCGAGAAGGCCGGGTTCTGGCTCGACTGGGGCGACGACGGCTCGGGCCTGTTCATGAAGTACCTGCGGCGGGGCTCCGGCTACTACATCGACGTCGGTGCGGCCGACCTGGTCGCGAACGGGGACGTCAAGCTCGCCCACGGCCAGGTGGTCCGGCTCACCGAGGACTCGGTGGTCCTCGACGACGGCTCCGAGCTGCCGGCCGACGTCGTCGTCTTCGCGACGGGCTACAACTCCATGAACGGCTGGGTCGCCGACCTCATCGACCAGGCGACGGCCGACCGGCTCGGGAAGTGCTGGGGCCTCGGCTCGGACACGACGAAGGACCCGGGGCCGTGGGAGGGTGAGGAGCGGAACATGTGGAAGCCCACCCAGGTGACGAACCTGTGGATGCACGGCGGCAACCTGCACCAGTCGCGGCACTACTCGCAGTTCCTCGCCCTCCAGCTGACGGCGCGGTACGCCGGCCTCGACACCCCCGTGTACGGCCTGCAGGAGGTGCACCACACCGGCTGACCCGCCCGGCTCGCCCGGGCCCCCGGCGGCGCGGCCGGGTCCTCGTGCCGACGCTCCGCACTGCCGACTCTCGTGCCGGCAGTGCGGAGCGTTTCCACGTCCGGCCCTGACTAGGGCCGGTCCTCGGAGTCACCGCCGGCCGGCGTCGGCTCGCCGCGGGTCGGGGGCCGGTGGAGGTCCGGCTGGACCGTCCGAGCGGTCCTGGGCCCGCACACGCTCCTCGATCGACTCCAGTCGCTGCTCCATGCGCCCGATGGCCTCGAGCAGTGCCCGTTGCGAGGCCTCCTCCCTGCTCTCACGAGGCTCCTCCTCCTCATGGACGAACAGCGCCGCCAGGGCGGCGCTGACCATGGCGAGCAGGACGAAACCCAGGATCATCAGCACCCCGGACAGCACCGCGCCGGCCGTCGTCTGCGGTGGAGGTCCGATGAAGCCGACGGTCGTGATCAGGCCGACCGCCCACCACAGGCCGCGGGCGTAGGACGTCACCGTGTCCGTTTCGATCGCGGCGGCCGCGCCTCCTCCGACGAGGACGACCACGACGCCACTCAGCACGGCCGGCACCACCCAGCTCCGGGTGATGAGAAACCGCGACCTGCGGGCACCGCCGCCCGTCACGGCATGCCTGCCCGACGGGGGAGCAGCGCACGCAGCGGCGCACCGCACGTCCGCCGCGCCGGGGAGGGCGCCACCGGTCATGACCGCCACCCTAGTGCGCGGCCCTCGCCGGCCCCCACGCCCGAACGTGTGTGAACGCGCCGGTGATCCCCGGCGTGTTCACACACGTTCGCCGTGACCGGACCGTGACCGATGGGTCGCGGGGAAGCCCTTGACGCGCTGGCGCATCACCGTTACTTTGGCTCTAAATTTAGTACCGAACAAAGGAACGGACGCCGATGTCCCAGCCCGGCCAGGCCACCAACCGCGGTGATCTCGTGCGTGCCGCCGTGCTCGGGCTGCTCGGAACCCGTGGCCCGTCCTCGCGCGCCGACATCGCCCGCGTCCTCGGGGTGAGTCCGGCCACGGTGACCCAGGTGACCAAGGACCTCATGGCCCGCCGGCTCGTCACCGAGCTCGAGTCGGTCCCGAGTCAGGGGGGACGCCCCGCTCGGCTCCTCGGGCTCGTCGACTCCGCCGGCGGGGCCATCGGCGCGAAGGTCACGGCCGACCACGTCCGCATCGTCTCGGTCGGGCTCGACGGGACCGTCCACTCCTCGTCGTCGGTCGACCTCGACGCGACCGGGGCCCGGGCGCTCGACGACCTCGACGGCATCCTGCTCGAGGCCGTCCGGGCCCATGAGGGGCCGCTGCTGGGCGTCGGGGTCGGGCTCCCCGGCGCCGTGGACGCCCAGGCCTCCGGCATCGTCGACGCCCCCACCCTCGGGTGGCAGCGGCTGCCCGTGGGGCCGCGGCTCCGGCAGACGCTCCAGGTGCCCGTCCTCCTCGACAACGACGTCAACACCCTGGCCGCCGCCGAGACCCTGTACGGCCGGGGCCGAGAGCACGAGGACTTCGTCGTCGTCACCATCGGCCGGGGGGTCGGGCTCGGCATCGTCCAGCACGGGGTCGTGAGCCGAGGCGCGCATGGTGGGGCGGGCGAGTTCGGCCACACCCCGGTCGCCGCCGACGGGCCGCTCTGCGGGTGCGGCAACCGGGGCTGCCTCGAGGGCTTCGTCGGCGAGTCCGGGCTGCTCGAGGCGGCCCGCGCGGCCGGCGTCGTCGGCCCCCGTGGATCGCTGCGCACCCTCGTCGCGGCGGCCCACGCCGGCGACCCCGCGGCGCTCGCCGTCTACGCCGACGCCGGGGCGCTGCTCGGCCGGGCCCTCGCCGGGGCCGTGCACCTGCTGGACCCCGAGGTCGTCGTCCTCCTCGGCGAGGGCATCGACGAGTGGTCCTTCTGGGAGGCGTCCTTCGACGAGGCGTTCCGCCGGCACCTGATGCCCGCCCGCCGCGGGATCCGCTGGATCGTCGAGCCCTGGAGCGAGGACCAGTGGGCGGTCGGGGCCGCCTCGCTCGTCCTCGCATCACCCTTCGACGCCGTCGCGACCGGCCGTGAGGGCGAGCTGGTCCGGGCCCGACTCCAGATCTCGGGTGCCCGATGAGCGTCACGGCGACCCCGCGCACCCAGCCGCGCCCCGCGCGCCCCGGCGGCGCTCGCGGCTCGCGGTGGCACAACCGCGGGTGGGTGCTCCTCTTCCTCGCCCCGAGCGCCGTGCCCCTCCTGATGTTCACCATCGTCCCGATGCTCGGGTCGGTGTGGGTGTCGCTGCACTCGTGGAACCTCATCTCGCCGATGCGGTGGGCCGGGCTCGAGAACTACCGGAGCCTCGTCACGGACCCGACCACCCGCACCGTCTTCACGAACACGCTCATCTACTGCGTCGGCTACCTGCCCCTGGTCTATGCCGGCGGTCTCGGGCTCGCGCTCGTCCTCAACCAGCGGCTGCGCGGACGCAGCATGTTCCGGGCGGCGTTCTTCCTTCCGGTCGTCACGAGCTGGGTCGTCGTCGCCCTCGTGTGGAAGTGGCTGCTCAACCCGACGAACGGCCTGGTCAACACCATCCTCGGGGCCGTGGGGCTCCCGCAGCCGGGGTGGTGGACCGACCCCACCTGGGCCCTGCCCGCGGTCATCCTCAGCTCGGCCTGGAAGGACCTCGGGTTCGTCATGGTCATCATGCTCGCCGGGCTCCAGGCCATCCCGTCCGACGTCCTCGAAGCCGCATGGGCCGACGGCGCCAACGCGTGGCAGCGGTTCTGGCGGGTCACGCTGCCGCTGCTCTCCCCGTCGACGTTCTTCGTCGTCGTCATCAGCCTCATCAACGGCTTCCAGGTGTTCGACCAGGTGTACGTCATGACCGGCGGCGGCCCGTCCGGCTCGAGCCAGGTCGTCGTCGGACAGATCTACGACCTCACCTTCCGCTACGGGCGGGCCGGTGAGGCCAGTGCGCTCTCCTGGCTCCTCTTCGCCGTCATCCTCGCCATCACCGCGGTGCAGATCCGCGGTCAGCGTCGGTGGGTGCACCATGCCTGACGTCCTCGCACCCGCCACCGCCGTGCCGACCGCCGCCCCGAGCGCGCCGACGACCACATCCCCGCGCAGGCCTCGCCGCCGCCGGCCACGGCCCACCCGGCTGCTGACCTACGCCCTCGTCGTCGTCGGCGCGGTGGTCATGCTCTTCCCGTTCCTGTGGACCGTCATCACCTCGATCACCCCGGGCGGCAGCCTCGCCGGCGGCCCGACGCTGTTCGTCCGGAACCCCACCCTCGAGGCGTACCGCGTCCTGCTCGACACCCTCCCGATGTGGCGCATCGCCCTGAACTCGTTCTGGGTCGCCGTCGCCTCGACCGGCCTGCAGCTCGTCACCGGCGCCATGGCCGCCTACGGCTTCGCGCGGCTCGAGTTCCGGGGCAGGAACCTCGTCTTCGGCCTGTACCTCGCCACCCTCATGGTGCCGCTCCAGGTGCTCGTCGTCCCGCTGTTCATCGAGATGAAGACCCTCGGCCTGCAGGACACCTACGCCGGCCTGCTCGCCCCGAGCATCGCCTCCGCGTTCGGGGTCTTCCTCCTCAAGCAGGCCATCGAGTCGGTGCCGCGGGAGCTGGACGAGGCGGCGACCATCGACGGCGCGAGCCACCTGCGGATCTTCCTCCAGATCGTCGTCCCGCTGATCCGTCCCGCCCTGGCCACCGTCGCGGTCTTCGCGTTCATGGCGAGCTGGAACAACTTCCTGTGGCCGCTCGTCATCATCCGCTCGCCCGAGTTCATGACCCTTCCGCTCGGGCTGGCGACCCTCCAGGGCCAGTTCACCACCGCATGGGACGTCGTGATGGCCGGCTCGGTGTTCTCGATCGTCCCGATCGCCGTCGTCTACCTCCTGGCCCAGCGCCACATCATCGCCGGCGTCGCCCACACCGGCATCAAGTGACCTCAGCACCGACCAGCGCACCACCACCGAAAGGAACCACCATGCGGAACACCGCCAGGCGCAGCGCCGCGCCTGCCATCCTCGCCCTCACTCTCGCCCTCACGGCCTGTGCCCAGGGGTCGGCGACCCGGACCGACGAGCCCGCCGCATCGGGTGCGCCGGTGACGGTCCGCTACATGAACTTCTCGGCCAACGGCGGCCACGAGGAGGACCTCGACGCCATCAAGGCGGCCTTCGAGGCCGCGAACCCGGACGTCAAGGTGCAGATCGAGACCACGCCCTACGACGACTACTTCACCAAGCTGCAGACCGCCGTCGCCGGTGGCACGGCCGGCGACGCGTTCGAGCTGAACTACGAGAACTTCGTGACCTACTCCTCCAACGGCTCCCTCGCGCCGCTGAAGAACGTCGAGACCGCGTCCTACAAGCCCTCGCTGCTCGAGGCGTTCTCGGCCGACGGCACCCAGTACGGCCTGCCCGAGTCGTTCTCGAACGTCGTCCTGTTCTACAACAAGGACCTCTTCGCCAAGGCCGGTGTCGACGAGCCGACGGCCGACTGGACCTGGGCCGACGAGCAGGCAGCCGCCGAGAAGCTGACCGACGAGAAGGCCGGCGTCTGGGGCGACTACCAGCCCATCTCGTTCTTCGAGTACTACAAGGCCGTGGCCCAGGCCGGTGGCGAGTTCCTCAACGCCGACAAGACGCAGGCGGCCTTCGACTCCGACGCCGGCCGGGCCGGCTGCCGAGTGGCTCGTCGGCAAGTCGGGGACCACGATGCCGACCGAGGCCGACGGCGCGGGCACGCCCGACTTCGACTCCAAGCTGTTCAAGGACGGCAAGCTCGCGATGTGGCACACCGGGATCTGGATGTTCTCGGGCATGGCCGACGCGCCCTTCGAGTGGGACATCGTCGTCGAGCCCGGTGACGCCGAGAAGGCCTCGGCGATGTTCACCAACGGTGCCGTCGTCAACGCCGCGAGCACCAACCAGGAGGCGGCCGAGCGGTGGGTCGCCTTCCTCACCTCCTCCGACGAGATGGTCGGCAAGCGCCTCGAGACGAGCTGGGAGCTGCCGCCCGTCGCCGACGAGGCCAAGCTGGCGAGCTACCTCGACGCCGGCGCCCCCGCCAACCGACAGGCCGTGTTCGCCTCGCTCGACGCGACCGTCCTGCCGCCGGTCATCGAGCGCCAGCAGGAGATGCAGGACGCCGTCGGCAAGGAGCTGAGCGCGGCCGCGGCCGGCCGGATCACGGTCGACGAGGCAGTCTCGAACGCTGCGAAGGCTGTCGACGCGCTCCTGAAGTGACCGCCTGACACCACCGCAGACAGCCGATGTCGCCGGGCCCGGGGCAGCACGCCCCGGGCCCGGCGGCCCGACCACGGGACCCCGATGACGACACTCCCCAGCCACCGCACCGACGACCTCGTGGCGCTGGCCCATCGCAGCCACGCCGTGATCCGTGAGCACCAGCACGCCTCCGGCGCCTACCCGGCCTCCCCGACGTTCTCCGCCTACCGCGGGTATGCCTGGCTCCGGGACGGCGGCTTCACCGCCGAGGGCATGTCGCGCTACGGCGACATCGCCTCCGTCGACGCCTTCCACGACTGGGTCGACGCCACGCTCGGCGCCCGCCGTGACCAGGTCGACGAGCTGGTCACGCTCCGGGCGGCCGGCCAGGAGGTCCCCAGGGACCTGCTCCTGCCCACGAGGTTCACCCTCGACGGCCACGACGGCACCGACGACTGGTGGGACTTCCAGACCGACGGCTACGGCACGTGGCTGTGGTCGGTCGTCACGCACGCCCGTCGGCACGACCTCGACCTGGGCCGCTGGCGCGAGGGCATCGAGGTCGCCGTGGACTTCGTCGGCGCCCTGTGGGACGTGCCCTGCTTCGACTGGTGGGAGGAGCACGACGAGCAGCGGCACGTCTCGACGCTCGGTGCCATCGTCGGCGGCCTCGAGGCGGTCGCCGGCGCCGGGGTGCTCGACGCCGCCCGGGCATCGGCCTGCCGCGACGTCGCCGCCCGGGCCCGCGCCCTCGCCCTCGCCGAGGGGGTCGCCGACGGGCATCTGACGAAGTGGCTCGGCTCCACGGCCGTCGACGGGTCCCTGCCCGCGTGCATCGTGCCCTTCGGGCTCGCCGAGGTCGGGTCCCCGCTGGCCCGGGGCACCGTCGCCGCCGTCGCCCGCGA
This sequence comes from uncultured Actinomycetota bacterium, assembly GCA_963815545.1. Lineage (GTDB taxonomy): Bacteria > Actinomycetota > Actinomycetes > Actinomycetales > Dermatophilaceae > Phycicoccus. The sequence goes on along the minus strand of CAWFGY010000001.1, from coordinate 314,000 downwards.
CCTCGACGCCGACGGCGGGGTCCACCGCTTCCTCGCCGACGTCTTCTACGGCGGCGGGCAGTGGCTGCTCCTGTCGTGCCTCCTCGGCTGGAACCTCGCCGCCCAGGGCGACACCGACGGGGCACGTCGCCTCCTGGACTGGGTCGCCGCCCAGGCCACGGCCTCCGGCGAGATGCCCGAGCAGGTCGACCACCACCTCCTGCACCCGCACACCCGCGCCGAATGGGTCGACCGGTGGGGCGAGGTGGCGGCCCCCCTGCTGTGGTCCCACGGCATGTACCTCGTCCTCGCCGACGAGCTCGGGCTGCTCGAGGGGGTCCAGGCATGACCGCCCCGCTGTTGCGCCACCGACCCGCCGGGATCGAGCACCCCTACGCGACCTCCCTCGACCAGCGGGTGCCCGTCCTGCCGATGGTCGGCGAGCCCGTGGTCCTCGGCGTCGAGGCCGAAGCCGCCGTGACCGCGGTGACGTGTGCATGGGCCCCGCTCGGAGCGGACGGCGCGCCGGGCGGAGCCGGTCGTCCTGGACCTTGCGCCGCACACCGCGACCGACGCCGACGCCGCCGCGCTCGCCGGGGGCGAGGGCCACCTGGCCGCCGCCCAGGCCGCCTCGCTCGGCGGCGACGGCGGCTGGGCCGTGACGAGCCCGCCGGTCGACGCCGGGTACGCCTACCGCTTCACCGCGTCCACCGCGGACCGGACGCGAGGAGAGCACCGACTGGTTCCACGTCCACCCCGCCCGCTGGGTCGCCGAGCCCCCGGCGGGGTTCTCGGGCACCCTCTCCGGCGGCGGTGACCGGGTCGTCGACGGGTCCCTGGAGTGGCTCGTCACCGAGGACGGCATCCACCGGGCGCGGGTCGCCCTCACCCTCGCCGAGGGCGACCACGTCGTCGGGTTCGGCGAGCGGTACGACGCTCTCGACCAGGCCGGGCGTCGCCTCGACGCGGTCGTCTTCGAGCAGTACAAGTCCCAGGGGCGCCACGGCCGGACCTACCTGCCGATGCCGTTCGCCCACGTGGTGGGGGTCGACGGCTCGTCGTGGGGCTTCCACGTCCGCACGACCCGCCGCACCTGGTACGACGTCGGCGGCTCCGACCCCGGCCGGCTCGTCGTCGAGGTGGCGCTGGGGGGTACCCCCGACGAGGGTGTCGACCTCGCCGTGCACGACGGCAGCCCGACGGAGGTGCTGTCCGCCTTCCTCGACGAGGTCGGCCGCGCCGAGGAGCTGCCGTCCTGGGTGCTCCGGCTCTGGGCGTCCGGCAACGAGTGGAACACCCAGGAGCTCGTCCAGCAGCGGATGGACACCCACCGCGAGCTCGACATCCCCGTCGGCGTCGTCGTCATCGAGGCGTGGTCCGACGAGGAGGGCATCATGCTCTTCCGCGACGCCCGGTACCAGGTCCGGACCGACGCCTCTCCCTTCGCGGCCGCCGACTTCGAGTTCCCCGTCGACGGGGCCTGGCCGGACCCGCGGGCGATGGTCGAGGACCTGCACGACCGCGGCATCAAGGTGGTGCTGTGGCAGATCCCGCTGCTCAAGACGGACGCCTCCGAGGACGGGCTGCACGCCCAGGTGCTGGCGGAGGCGGCCGCGATGGTCGAGGGTGACCACGCCGTCCGCGAGGCCGACGGCACCCCGTACCTCAACCGGGGCTGGTGGTTCCCGAAGTCGCTCATGCCCGACCTGTCGGTGCAGCGCACCCGCGACTGGTGGACGGCCAAGCGGGACTACCTCGTGCGTGACCTCGACGTCGACGGGTTCAAGACCGACGGCGGTGAGCACGCCTGGGGACACGACCTGCGCTACGGGGACGGCCGCCGCGGCGACGAGGGCAACAACCTGTTCCCGGTGCACTACGCGCGCGCTTTCGGCGACCTGCTGCGCAAGCACGGCAAGGCTCCGGTCACGTTCTCGCGCAGCGGGTTCGCCGGATCGCAGCCGCACGGGGTCTTCTGGGCGGGCGATGAGGACTCGACGTGGGAGGCGTTCCGGCATTCCGTGACCGCCGGGCTCACGGCGTCCGCCTGCGGCATCGTCTACTGGGGCTGGGACCTTGCCGGGTTCTCCGGGCCGGTGCCCGACGCCGAGCTGTACCTGCGGGCCGCCGCGGCGTCGACCTTCATGCCGGTGATGCAGTACCACTCGGAGTTCAACCACCACCAGCTGCCGCTGCGCGACCGCACGCCCTGGTACGTCGCCGAGACGACCGGCGACGAGCAGGTCGTCCCGGTGTTCCGGCGGTACGCGCTGCTGCGCGAGGCCCTCGTCGAGTACCTCGCCGAGGAGGCCGCGCGCACCGTGGCCACCGACCGGCCGCTCATGCGGGCCCTGTTCTTCGACCACCCGGGTGAGGCGGCGGTGTGGGAGCACCCGCAGCAGTGGATGCTCGGCGACGACCTGCTCGTCAGCCCGGTCACCGAGGCCGGAGCGCAGGAGTGGCCGACGTGGCTGCCGCCGGGGGAGTGGGTCGACGTGTGGACCGGCGAGGGCCGGACGGTCGGCGCCGGGGGCGAGGTCGTGACGCGTGCGGTCCCCCTCGACGAGGTGCCCGTCTGGTGCCGGGCCACGGCGTGGCACCGGCTCGGCCTGGTCTTCGCGTCGGTGCCGAGGTCCTGACCTCCTGCCGTCAGCCGTCCCCTGCAGACTGCCAGGCCGCGAGCAGCCGGTCGATGTTGGCGGCCGAGAGGACGTCCTCGTTCGTACTCACGGCGGCACCACGGATGCCGGCGTCCGCCCCCAGTCGGGTGTACTCGATCTGCAGGTGACGCGTGGCCGCCGGGACGCCCATCCGGTAGAGGCTCTCCTGGATGCCGGCGAACAGTTGGTCGCCGGCGTCGGCGAGGTAGCCCCACACGACGATGACGTCCGGATTGAGCAGGTTGACCGTCCCGGCGAGGACGGCCCCGATCTGCCGTCCCGCCTCGCGTACCGCCTGCCCCGCGTCGACGACGCCCTGCTGGGCGAGGTCGGCGACGTCCCGGGCCGAGCCGACGGGGTAACCCTTCGCGGACAGCTGGTGAGCGAGAGCGCCGCCGCCGGCTACGGCGTTAAGGCACCCCTGGTTGCCGCACACGCAGACGGTGTCCGCCCCCGGGACCGGGGTGTGCCCGATCTCTCCGGCCAGCCCGGAGCCCCCCGCCACGATGCGTCCGTCGATCACGATCCCGCACTCGACGACGGTGCCCACCTTGAGCCCGAGCAGCACGCTGGCCTCGGGGTGGAACGCCCGGTGCTCCGCCATGGCGAGGAGGCTGACGCCGCGCCCGACCGACACGGGTGCGGCGTAGGTCTCGGCAAGGCGTTCCTGGATGGGGTAGGCGATCCACGGCCGGGCCGCTGCGGAGCCGCCCTCCCGCGCGGTCTCCAGCTCGATGCGCCCGGGGATCCCGATGCCGACGCCCAGCACGTCCGCCCTGGTCCGCCCGACGGAGGTGAGCTGGGCGTCGAAGGCGGACTCCAGGACGTCGAGGACGGCCCCGGGCCCCTCGGACACCGGGATGTCGGTCGACTCCGTCGCCAGCGGTTCGGAGGCCAGGTCGTAGACGCCGACCCGGAGTCCGCTCATCCCGATCTGGGCGGACAGCACGACGCCGGCGTCAGGGTTGAACGCGAACACGCTGGCCGGTCGGCCCCGGCCCAGCCCCACCTCGCCGTGAGGGAGGACGAGACCGCGTCTGAGCAGGACCTCGACTCGGTCGTTGACCGTGGACCTCGCGACGCTCATCGCCGCCGCGAGCTCGGAGATCGTCGTGGCGCGTCCGGTGCGGATCAGCTCGAGCGCCTCGCCCGACCGGCTCAGTCGTGAGGCCAGGGCAGTACGCGGCGAGGCGACGTCAGAGGCGACGGTCATCGCCGACGGCGGTATCGCCACGAGCCACCTCCATGCCAGTCAATCGGTCGACAAACGATGTTACTCCTTGTCCTTGACCGCGACCATCCCCATAAATATGATGATGACCGATCTAAATCGGATCTGAGCGAGTACGCAAAGGAGCGTGGCGCGGTGTTGCGACCAAGAGCACAGGCGGCCGGAGCCGTCATCATCGGGATGTTGGTCCTCTCGTCCTGTGGGAGCGAGCCCGACGCCGGGTCCGGATCCGGCTCCACCGGCGGCGAGAAGACCCTCACGGTGTGGACCTACTACACGGCCGGCGGCCAGAACGACGCCCTGGAGCAGCAGAACGCTCTGTGGGCGAAGTCCCACCCCGACGTAAAGATCGAGACCGTCCAGATCCCGTTCGACCAGCTGCCCAGCAAGTTGCTGGCCACCGCCACGACCCAGGACGGCCCCGACGTGATCCTCGACAACGTCGTCGTCGACTTCCCGACCCTCGCCTCAGCCGGGGTGCTGGCAGACCTGACGGGCTACTGGGACGGCTACGCCGACAAGGGGCTCTTCCCTGACTCCGCGGTCTGGAGCTTCGAGGACAAGGTCTACAACGTCATGAGCTACACCAACCTGCTCGCGCTGTACTACAACCAGGACCTACTCGACGCGGCGAACATCGAGCCGCCCACGTCGCTCGCGGAGTTCCAGACCGCGCTCGAGAAGCTCGCCCCCGAGCACAAGAACAGCGTGCTGGCCGAGTCCGGAGCCCCGACCGTCGAGGGAGCCTGGATGTTCATGCCGCAGCTCCTCGGAGAGGGCAAGGACTACTGCAGCATGGACGCGGCAAGCCTGCAGGCGGCGCTGAGCCGAGTCCAGGGTTGGTCCGCCGACGGCATCATCCCGCGCGAGACGGCGACGTGGGACCAGGCCGATGCCTGGCAGGCCTTCATGAGTGGCAAGTACCCCTTCGGCATCAACGGCAACTGGAACCTCGCCGACGCCAAGTCCGCCGACTTCACGGTCGGGACGACCCGATTCCCCGCCGGCTCCCAGGGCAGCCACGTCTTCCCCGGAGGCGAGGCGATCGGCATTGGCGCGTTCGCCGAGGACAAGGACCTGGCCTGGCAGTACATCCAGGAGGCATGGATGTCCAAGGAGGCGAGCCTGATCAACTTCAATGCCTCCGGGCAGATCCCGACCCGGGCGGACCTCGCGGACAACGAGGAGATCACGAGCGACACGCTCGTGCAGCCCTTCGTCGAGGCTGCGGGCGAGACCGGCGCCTGGCCGCTGAACAAGGAGACCGCGGCCATGCAGACCGCTGTCGGCCAGGCTCACAGTGCCGTCATCTCGGGCCAGTCGGAGCCTGCAGAGGCCGCCAAGACGGCCATGGACGGTGTCGCCGCCGCGCGTGAGAAGGGTGGCGGGGGCTGCGCATGACCGTTCTCCCGACGGCGAGCGCTCCCCCCGGCTCGGAGGGCGACACCACGCCCCCCGAGCCGGGGGCGCGCCGGCGCTCGTCGCGGGTGCGTCTGACCCCGTACCTCGTCCCGGCGGTGCTGGTCTGCGCCGTGCTGTGCGTCTACCCGCTCGTCCAGATGGCCCGGATGGCGGTCAGTGATGTCGGTCCGGCCAACCTCATCGGCGAATGGGCGTTCACGGGAACCGAGAACCTGCGCGAGGTCCTCGGGACGCCGGGCTTCTGGGGCGCCGCGAAAGCGACGGGCATCTTCACCCTCGTGCTGCTCGCGGTCGATCTCAGCATTGGGTACGTCGCGGCGCAGGCCCTCGCCCGGCGCGGACGGCTGAGCAGCATCGTCCTCTCGCTCATGGTCTTCGTCTGGGCTCTGCCGCCGCTGGTCAGCGGCAGTGTGTGGAAGTTCCTGCTTGCCGGGGACGGCGCGATCAACGCGCTCCTCGGGCTCCTCGGGGTGGAGCGGGTCGACTGGCTGAGCGACCCGCGCCTGGCGCTGTGGTCGGTGAGCCTCGTCGCGGCGTGGGCCAGCCTGCCCTTCGCCATCCTCATCATCCGCGGGGGACTGATGTCCATCCCACCAGAGGTCCTGGAGGCCGCTGCGATCGACGGGGCGGGCCCGGTGCGGCGTGCCGTGTCGGTCGTCATCCCCCTCCTGCGTCCGACGCTGATGGTCCTGGTGATCCTCATCGTGCTCTACGCGTTCCGCAGCTTCGACTTCGTCTACGTGATGACCAGCGGGGGCCCCGGCACGGTCACCACGACCCTTCCGTTCCTCGCCTACCAGGAGGCGTTCAAGACGTACTCCTTCGGCACCGGAGGAGCCATCGCAGCGATCTCGATGCTCGCTGTCGTCGTGCTCGCGATCCCCTACGTCCTCGGCGTGCGCCGCGAGGAGGGGTCGTGACGGGGCAGCGCCACACGTGGGGCACGCGGTCGGTCGTCGTCACGCTGGGAGTGGTCTACCTCCTGCCGCTGCTGTGGATCGTCCTCACCTCGTTCAAGTCCGACCAAGAGGTCCGCTCGAACCCGAACTCGCTGATCTTCACGCCGTCGCTCGGGACCTTCGGGGACATCGTCGACACGGCCGGCTCCTCGGTCCTCACCTCCGCGAAGATCGCAGCCTCCGTGACGGTCCTCGTGATCCTCGTGGCGGTACCCGCCGCCTACGCCCTCGGGCGCCGCCTGACCCCGCGGTGGAGTCGCGTGAGTGCACTCCTGCTCGGAGCCTTCCTCGTCCTGCAGATGGTCCCCCAACCGATGGCCGTCATCCCGCTCTACGGCATCCTCGCGGAGTGGCGGCTGGTCGGGAACCTCGCCGGCCTCGTCGTGGCAGACGTCGCGCTGCTCGCGCCCTTCGCGATCATGCTGATGCGCCCGTTCATCCTCGCCATCCCCAAGGAGCTCTACGAGGCCGCCGAGATCGACGGCGCCTCGGGGTTCCGGACCTTCCGCAACATCGTGATCCCGCTGCTCCCCAACGGGATCGCGACGGTCGGGGCCATCGTCTTCATCATCGCCTGGGGTGAGTTCATCTACGCGACGACGCTGATGACCGACCCGGCCAACCTGCCGGTCAGCGGCCTGCTCGCACAGCAGACCTCCCTCTACTCGGTGAGCTGGAACAAGCTCATGGGCCTGGCCCTGCTCACCTCCCTGCCGCTCCTCGCCGTGTTCGTCGTGGCCAAGCGCCGGCTCGTCGAGGGACTGTCCGTCGGGAGCGTGAAGTGAGCCTGCCCCGATCCCTCCCGACCCTGAGGAGCACGACGTGCACCGGATGACGATCCTGTACGGCCGACCGGAGGACCCCGCGGCCTTCGACGACTACTACCGCGACGTGCACCTCCCGATCGCGCAGCGGATGACCGGGCTCACCGGCTGGAACCTCACCTGGGTTTCCGAGCAGACCGGTGACTTCGCCCCGCCCGTGCACCTCATCGTGGACCTCTACGCAGAGAGCCGGGAGGCCATGCGGGAGATCCTCGCGTCCGAGGCGGGCCGGGCGGCCTCCGCCGACGTCCCGAACTTCGCCACCGGCGGGGTCAGCTTCCTCGAGGGGGCCGAGGACCAGGTGCCGACGGCATGAGGAGCCGGACAAAGTCGCCCTGGCCGTCGTGGGGCTGGGGTTCGGCCAGGACTTCCTACCGGTCTACCTCGCACACCCCGGGGTCCGGGAGGTCGCGATAGTCGACACCTCCGCGGAGCGCCTCGCCGAGGTAGGCGACCGCTTCGGGATCGCCGCCCGCTACACCGACTACGACGAGATGCTCGCAGACCCGCGCTGGGACGCCGTCCACCTCCTCGTACCGGTGGCGTTGCACGCCCACTACGCGGTGGCGGCCCTCGAGGCGGGAAAGCACTGCGCCTGTGCCGTGCCGATGGCCCTCGAGATCGACGACCTGCGCCGGGTCGTCGCTGCCGAGGACGCCAGCGGACGCCGCTACATGATGATGGAGACGACGGTCTACGGACGCGAGTTCCGCTTCATCCGGTCCCAGCTCGAGGCCGGACGCCTGGGCGCCATCACCGGCTACCGGGGCTTCCACCACCAGAACCTCGACGGCTACCCGCGGTACTGGCTCGGATACCCGCCGATGAAGTACGTGACCCACGCTCTCGCCCCCCTGCTGGCCCTCACCGGCTCCACGTCGCGAGCGTCGTCGCGTACGGCACCGGGCGGCTCACCGCCGGAGCGCCGAGGGGACTTACGACAACCCGTTCCCGGCGAGAGCGCGGGCTGTTCAGCTCACGGCGAGTGACGTCGTCGCCGAGATCGCGATGTCCTTCTTCCAGGTCGCCCGACCGTACATCGAGGGCTTCGACGTCCATGGCGACCTCGGCCGTCGAGTGGCCGGCAGAGCACGAGGGTCCGCTGCGGGTCCACGACCTCCAGCCGCTCGAGGACCACCGCCCCGACACCGGGCTGCGCGGCCGCCGGGCGCTCGACCGAGGAGGTCGTGCCGCCCGACGACGTGTCCGACCTCCCGCCCGAGGCTGGCGCCGTTCCTGACGCGACTTCGACGATCAGGCCCGCCGGACGGGGGGGCCAGCCATTCGCCGGCCCGCGGCGAGCACGGCGGGTCGCACCCGCACCTGGTCCACGAGTTCGTCTCGGCCATCATCGAGGACCGTCCCGCCGCCATCGACGCCCGCAGATCCGCCGCGTGGACCGCGCCCGGCATCTGTGCCCACGAGTCGGCGCTCGCCGACGGGGCACGGATCGACGTCCCCACGTTCTGACCCCGGTCGGTCACCGACCTTCGAGAGAAGAGGTACCTGATGTACTCCAGAGCCGACGTCCTGGCCCGGCTCCGCACCGAGGTCGACGCCGGGTCGGCCCGATCGTCGGAGCCGGCGCGGGCACAGGCATCTCCGCGAAGTTCGCGGAGCGGGGGGGGCCGACCTCATCCTCATCTACAACTCGGGCCGCTACCGGATGGGTGGTCACGGCTCGAACGCGGGCCTCCTTGCGATCGGAGACGCCAACGCGATCGTCCTGGAGATGGGGGAGCGCGAGATGCTGCCGGTCGTGCAGCACGCCCCGGTCATCGCCGGGGTCAACGGCACCGACCCCACCCGGGTCATGCCTCGGTTCCTCACGACGCTGCGGGACGCGGGGTTCGCCGGCGTCATCAACTTCCCGAGCCACGGCATCATCGACGGGCGATGGCGCCAGAGCCTCGAGGAGACCGGCTTCGGGCTACGACCGAGAGGTCGAGATGATCCGGCAGGCGGCGGAGCTGGGCCTGTTCACGATGGCGTACTCGTTCACCCCGGACGAGGCCTGCCGCATGGCCGAGGCTGGGGTCGACGTCGTCGTCGCCCACATGGGCCTGACCACCGGCGGCTCGATCGGCGCCGCATCGACCTTCGCCCGCTCCCTCGACGAATGCGTGGACGGTCGTCAACGCCATCTCGGACGCGGTCCGCGGAGGTTCGAGGCGACGTCCTCGTCGTCAGCCACGGCGGACCGATCGCCACGCCGGACGATGCCGGGCACGTCCTCGGGCTCACCCGCTCGGTGGGGTTCATCGGGGCGTCGAGCATCGAGCGGATCCCCATCGAGGAGCCGATCAGAGACGTCGTCGCGGCGTTCAAGGACCAGAAGCTCGGATCGGACCGGTGACCTCGGGCGTGCAACCGACGGTCGTGGTGGTCGGAGCCTTCGACACCAAGCGCGAGGCCCTGGACCTTCTGTGCTCCGAGCTGCGCCATCGCGACTGTCGCGTTCACCGCGTGGACTTCGGTGTCGCTCCGCACGAGACGGAGGCCGAGACGACGCCGGACGCGTTGGTAAGCGCCGTGGGGACGACGCTCCAGGACGTGCGGACCGCCGGGCGGGCCGGCGCGCTCGACATCATGGCGGAGGCGGTCGGCCTCGAGCTCGCACGCCTGCACGGGTCCGGCGGGGTCGACGGGGTCGTCGTAGCCGGGGGTTCCGGGGCCGGCACGGTATTCGGCTCCGCCGCTTCCGAGCTCCCTTTCGGGGTCGCCAAGGTCCTGGTCTCGACCGTGGTCGCCGGCGACACGCGCGGCTACCTCCAGGGGATGGACGCGGTGCTCCTGTACCCGGTCGTCGACGTCGAGGGGCTCAACACCGTCCTCCGCGACGTCCTCCGCCGGGCAGCCGTCGTCACCGCGGCGATGGCGCACGCGGGGAACGGGAGTGCGGCGGGTGGCGACGGTCCTCATGTCGCCATGACCATGTTCGGGATCACGACGCCGTGCGTATCCGCTGCGCGGCGCCTGCTGGAGGCCGAGGGTGCGCAGGTGTCGGTGTTCCATGCCAACGGCACCGGAGGTGCCAGCCTCGAGCGGCTCGTCGCGCAGGGACGCATCGACGCCGTCCTCGACGTGACGACGACCGAGCTCGCCGACCTCGTCGCCTCCGGCACCCTCTCCGCAGGGGCCGACCGGCTGACGGCCGCGGCCGCGAAAGGGATCCCGCAGGTCGTCGTCCCCGGCGCCGTCGACACGGTGAACTTCGGTGCCCGCGAAACCGTCCCGGAGCGCTTCGAGCACCGCAGGCTGCATCGGCACAACGACCACGTCACCCTGATGCGCAGTGACCCCGAGGAGAACGCGCAGCTGGGAGCCCTCATCGCGGCTAGGGTCAACGCCGCCCCGGGGACCAGTGCCGTCGTGCTCCCGATGGGCGGCTTCTCCGAGCTCGACGCCCCGGACATGCCGTTCTGGTGGCCCGAGGCCGACGCCGCCTTCCGTGACGCCCTCCTCGAGCACCTCGATCCCGGGGTCCGTGTCGTCGAGAGCCCACTGCACATCAACCATCCCGAGCTCGCCGAGGTGCTGGTCTCCGAGCTCACCGCCGTCCGGGCGCGGTCGTGACCACGACCACCTGGGTGCCCTCGCCCGGGGTCGTCGAGCGCAGCCGGCTCACCGACCTGTGCCGCCGAGCAGGCGTCGCGGACCGGACCGGCCTCGATGACTGGTCCCGGAAGGACCCCGCGGCATTCTGGACACTCGTCCATGAGTGGATGGGCCTGCGGTGGGCCCATCCGCCCGAGGTCGCCGTGGACCGCCTCGACGACCCCGCCCGCGCGAGGTGGTTCCCCGACGCCAGGTTCTCGCTCGTCGACAACGCCGTGTCCCGATGGCTCGACGAGGGACGTGGTGCGAACGTGGCACTCCGCTGGGTCGGCGAGGACGGTGTCGTCGACCAGATGGACTACGCCACCCTCGCCGCGGAGACCTCCCGCGTCGCTGCGGGCCTCACCGCGGCCGGCCTCCGGTTCGGTGACCGGGTGGGGATCCAGCTCTCGATGACCTGCGAGGTCGCAGTCGTCCAGCTCGCTCTGTCGCTCATCGGGGCGATCGCCGTTCCCATCTTCTCCGGGTTCGGCACCACGGCCGTCGTCGACCGGCTGACGCTGGCGGCGGCGCGTGCCCTCGTCGTCGCCGACGGGGTGGTCCGACGCGGGCGCGCTCGCGACCTGCGCGCCCAGACCTCTGCGGTCATCGCCGCGGTGGAGACGCTCGACCTGTGCATCACCGTCCCAGCCGTCGGGGTCGACCCGTCGCCCCGCCTCGCCGGCGAGGTCACGTGGCAGGAGCTCGGCCCGGCTGGTGCCGGGCCGGCTGTCGCTGCGCCCGACCTCGCGGCCGACCACCCACTCATGGTCGCCTACACGTCCGGAACCACCGGCGCCCCCAAGGGCGTGACGCTGGGCACGGCCGGCTTCTGCGTCAAGGCCGGCAGTGACGTCGCCCTGCTGCTCGACGTCGGCCCGGACGATGTCGTCGCCTGGATCACCGACCCGGGCTGGGTCATGCATCCGATCACCCTCATCGGCGGCCTGCTCGCCGGGGCGACGGTCGCGATGGTCGACGGGGCGCCCGACCACCCCCACCCCACGCGGCTGTGGGACGCCGTCGACGACCTGGGCATCACGGTCCTCGGGGTGTCCCCGACCCTCGTGCGGGGGCTCATGGGTTCGGGGCGCGCCCCCGGCGCCACCGAGGTCGCTGCGCGTTCTGGCCTCGAGCGGTGAGCCCTGGACCGAGGATGCCTATGCGTGGCTACACGACACGGTCGGCGGGGGCCTCGTCCCCGTCATCAACTACTCCGGGGGCACGGAGGTCTCGGGGGCGATTCTCAGCAACTCCGTGACCGAGCCGATCGAGCCCTGCGCCTTCGCCGGTCCGGTGCCCGGCATGGGGGCAGCGATCTCGAGCGCCATCGGTGAACCGCTCAGGACAGGAGTGGGCGAGCTGATGCTGACGACAGCCTCGCCCGGCATGCCGCTCGGGTTCTGGGGCGAACCGGGGCGGTACGAGCGGACGTACTGGTCGGACTGGCCGGGTCGGTGGCGGCACGGGGACTGGGCCGAACGCACACCCGCCGGTGCGTGGTTCATCCACGGCCGGAGCGACGACACCCTCAAGATCGCCGGCAAGCGGCTCGGCCCGGCCGAGGTGGAGAACGTCGCGAACGCCGTGGAGGGCGTTCTCGAGTCGGCAGCCATCGGGGTGCCCGACCCGGTCAAGGGCAGCGCGCTCGTCGTCTTCGTCCGTGTCCCCGAGAGCCACGACGCCGACCTCGTCCGCGCAGCCGTCATGGGCGCGGTCGAGAGCCAACTCGGCAAGCCCCTGCGCCCCACAGCCGTGCACGTCGTCGACGACCTGCCGCGGACCCGGAGCGGGAAGATCCTGCGCCGGCTCGTCCTGGACGTCCACACCGGGCAGCCCGTCGACAGCCACCAGCCGAGCCTTGCGAACCCGGAGGCCCTCCGCGCCGTCCGGAGGGCGCGATGAGCCTGCGTGGGGTGGCGGCCATCGTCGGAGCGGCCGAGCTCGCGCCGCGCCGAGAGGCGGTCGGCGAGACAGGGCTCAGCCTCATCGGGCGAGTCGCGGCCGCGGCCCTCGCAGACGCTGAGCTCCCACCCGACGCCCTCGACGGCCTGTTCGTGGGGGTTCAGGTCGGGCAGACCCCGCAACACGTGGCGGTGACGGTCGCCGAGTACCTCGGACTCCAGCCGCGGGTCGCCGAGGTCGTCGACCTGGGCGGAGCCACCGCGGCCGGCATGGTCTGGCGCGCAGCCGCTGCCATCCAGGCGGGGATGTGCACCACAGCGCTCTGCGTGCTGTCCGCTCCTCGTGACCCGAGCCAGGTGCTGCGGTCGCCGAACCGCAACCCCATCCGGGAGTTCGACGTCCCGCACGGAGCCAGTGGGGCCACAACGTCCTACGCCTGGATCGCACAGCGCTACCTCCACGACTTCCGGAGGGAGCAGTCCGACCTAGCGCTCGTACCGGTTCTCGAGCGCGCGAATGCCACCTTCAACCCGGACGCGGTCTTCCACGGGCAGGCGATCACGGTGGACGATGTCCTCGCGTCCCCGATGATCAGCGACCCGCTGCACCTGCTGGAGATCGTGATGCCGTGCGCCGGTGCCGCAGCCCTGGTCGTCACCTCCGCCGCCGCCGCTGCCGGGCGCTCACCGGCCGGTGCTGCTGCGGGGAGCCGGCGAACGGGTCACCCACCGAGCGATCAGCGGGGCTTCGACCCTGACCAGCTCACCTCTCAAGGCGGCCGTGCGAGAGGCCTACGAGATGGCGGACGTCAGCGCTCGAGACCTCGACGTGCTGTCGGTCTACGACTGCTACTCGATCCTCGTCCTCATCACTCTCGAGGACGCCGGCCTCTGTGAGCCAGGGACCGCGGCGGACTGGCTGCGCGATCGGGACGTGTCCCACCGCGGCGACGTCTCGCTCAACCCGCACGGCGGCCAGCTCGCCTGCGGGCAGGCAGACCTCGCCGGTGGGATGGGACACGTCGTCGAGGCGGTCCGACAGCTGCGGGGGTCGGCCGGGGAGCGCCAGATGCGAGAGGCGCGGCTGGCGCTCGTGACGGGGAACGGTGCCGTGATGGGCGAAGAGGTGGCGTTGGTCCTGGAGGCGGTCGGATGAGCAGCCACGAGATGCCTGCGCGACCCGCCAAGCCCGAGCCGACCCCGAACCCCGAGACCCGGGTGTTCTGGGACGGCCTGGCCACGGGGGTGCTGCGGATCCAACGATGTCGTCGCTGCGGGGTGCCGCAGCACCACGCGCGGGTGATCTGCCGGTGGTGCTGGTCCGCCGAGCTCGACTGGGTGGAGGCCGAGGGGCGGGGGCAGGTCTGGACCTGGACCGTCGTCCACCGAGCCGGGCACCCCGCCTGGGACGACGAAGTGCCCTATGCCGTCCTCATCGTCGAGCTCGACGAGGGTCCCCGGCTGGTCTCGACATACGACGGGGACCTCGGACGCCTCACGGTCGGGCTGACCGTACGACTCGGGGCCAGGCCGCAGGGCGACGGTCACGTCGTCGTCGCCCGCGAGGTGGCGCCGTGAGCCACGCCGCGGTGCAGCCCCACGACGCCCCGGATCCGGAGCGGCCGGCCGGCCGCCACCGCAGATCTTCCATCCCACCGAAGGAGTGCCCATGACCCCATGGACGGACCGGATGCCCGCGGTCGGCGACAGAGCATCGCTGAGCCGGGAGGTGGGCCCGCGTGATATCGAGCTGTTCACCGCGATCAGCGGCGACCGGAACCCCTTGCACTACGACCCGGACGCAGCCCGGGGCACCCGCTTCGGCGAGATCGTCGTCCAGGGCGGGGTGACGAGCGCGATCCTCAACGCGGTCGTCGCCGAGGAGCTCCCCGGCCCCGGCACCGTCTTCCTCGAGGTGGCCTGGTCCTTCCGAGCGCCCGTGCGGCCGGGGGACACGATCACCGGAGAGGTAGAGGTCGAGTCCGTCCGCGCGGACAAGCCGATCACGTCGTTGCGTACCCGGGTGGTCCGCGGCGACGGCGTGGTCGTGCTCGACGGCTCGGCGGTCTGCTACACGATGGAGCTCTGATGTCCGGACCCGCTGACATCGTCCTGCTCGGCGGCGCGCGCACCCCCGTGGGCCGGATGCACGGCCGCTGGGCCGATCTGTCCGCCACCGACCTGGGAGCCAAGGCCGTCCGCGCCGCGCTCGCCCGGCTCGGCGGGCCCGCGGTGGACTCCGTCGTCCTCGGCAACGTGGTCCAGGCGGGCAGCGGGCAGAACCCGGCACGGGTCGCCGCCACGCGTGGCGGCGTGCCTCGCGACGTTCCGGGGATCACGCTCAACGACGTGTGCCTCGCCAGCATGAGCTCGGTCGGCTACGCGGCCCACCTGCTGCGATCGGGAGAGGCGACATCGGTTCTCGTCGGGGGCTTCGAGTCGATGAGCCGCGCGCCCCGCGCGCCCGTGAACCTCCTGGAGCGCGACGGGCTGTGGTGCGCGCTCGACGACGTCGGGATGGGCGAGCTCAGCGACAGCGAGAACCGCCGGCTCGGCATCTCCCGGTCGGAGCAGGATGCCGTGGCGCTCGCGAGCCATGCGCGGGCGGTCGTCGCGACCGACAACGGCACCCTCGCCGAGGAGCTCACCGACCCCTCCGACGCTCCCGACGAGGGCATCCGGCGCGACACGTCCGCCAGCCGGCTCGCCGACCTGTCGCCGGCCTTCGGTGCCGGCGGCACGATCACCGCAGGAAACGCCTCGCAGTTGTCCGACGCGGCTGCGGTGGGCGTCGTGACCACCCGGGCGGGCGCCGAGGCTCACGGCGTGCGCCCGCTCGCCCGCATCCTCGGGACCTCCGTCATCGCGGGACGTACCTCCAGCCTGCACGAGCGACCCGCGGCCGCGGCCCGCACCCTCCTTGAACCGCGTGGTCTGAGCCCTGCGGATGTGCAGGTCTGGGAGATCAACGAGGCGTTCGCCGGCGTCGTCATCGCGTCGATGCGCGCGCTCGGGGTCGGCCACGACCGCGTGAACGTCAACGGAGGCGCCATCGCACTCGGACACCCTCTCGGGGCCAGCGGCTTCCGCCTGGTCCTCACCCTGGCCCACGAGCTGCGGCGACGTGGAGGCGGACTCGGGGTCGCAGCGATCTGTGGCGGGGGCGGTCAGGGCCGAGCCATCCTCCTGGAGGGCACATGATGGCGTCGGACGCCGCAGAGGTCGTGAACGACCAGGATCGGTCCGGAGGAGGAGCGAGGGTGGACGTCGTCGTCATCGGGGCCGGGATGGCCGGACTGGTCAATGCGCGGTGGCTGCGGGCGCAGGGTTTCGAGGTCGTTGTCCTGGAGTCCCACGACGACCTCGGCGGTCAGTGGAACCGGGCGAACCCCGACAGCGGGGTCTGGCCCGCGATGCGCACGAACACGGCGAGGTTCCTCACCCGGTTCTCGGACCTGGACTACCCCGATCACGTCGCGATGTTCCCTCGCAACGGCGAGGTGCTCGCCATGCTGCAGGAGTACGCCGACCGGTACGACCTGCGACGGTCCATCCGGTTCGGGGCCCGCGTCACCCGGGTGGCTCGGGCGGGCCCGCGCGGGTACCGGGTGGAGTGGGAGGAGACGGACACGCGTTCCGCGGTCGACGCGGCCCGCGTGGTCGTCGCCTCCGGCCGCTACAACCTGCCCGAGACACCGCAGATCGACGGGTTGTCGTCCTTCTCCGGAGCCGGTGGGGTGAGCCACGCGTTCCGGTACAAGGAACCGGAACGTTTCCGGGACCAGGTCGTGGTCGTCTGTGGTGGGAGCATCTCCGCCCTCGAGATCGCCAGCGACCTGGCGATGATGGGCTCGGAGGTCCACCTCGCCCAGCGCCGGCAGCGCTACGTCATGCCGAAGATGGTCGCGGGCACCCCGATTGAGTCCTACGTCTTCTCGCGTGGGCTGGCCTTGTCCTCCGAGGTCCTGGACCCCGCGGAGCTCCGTCGAGTGACCGCGGAGCGGGTGCTGCGGCTGGGGGGCGACCCCGTCCGCTACGGCGCGCCCGCACCGCATCCGGACATCTCGCAGGCCGGAGTCACGGGCAGTCCGCACTACCTCAACCTGGTTGCGGAGGACCGGATCACGCCGCACCCCTGGGTCGCCGCAGTCTCCGGTCGACGGGTCGAGTTCACGGACGGCGCCGCGGTCGAGGCGGATGCCGTCGTCGTGGCCACCGGCTTCCACCTCAATCTGCCGTTCCTGGGTGAAGAGATCCGGAACACCGTGGGGCTCACCGCCACCTCGATGGAGCTCGCCGAGTTCACCTTCCACCCCGACCTCGAAGGACTGGCCTTCGCCGGGCTGTGGGCGCAGCTCGGGCCGTACGCGGTCCCGCTCGAGCAGCAGGCGCGATGGATCGCCTACACGTGGGGAGGCGTGGCTCCGCCCCCCAGCCGGGAGTACCTCGAGGCACGGGTTCAGGTCTGCGTTCGCGACGGTCTGTATGCGGGGTACCGCGAGCAGCACGAGATGGCGATCCGGTTCGGTCGGCTGGCGGGCGTCGATCCTGCAGAGCGTCGACGACCCCACGCTGCGGCGCATCCTGCCGCTGGCTGCAGTCACCGCCGACACCTTCCGGATCGTCGGCCCCGACCCGGACCCCACTGCCGCCGAGCGGGTGTGTCGGGACTTTTGGCGGCACGCGCCTCCCGAGGACCAGCGACGGGTCGTGCTCGGCGAGGTCCTGGCCGACCCCTGAGCCTCCGCTCCGTGACGACCTTCGCCTCCTGCGCCGAGCATCCGTGCGGGAGCCGACCCCGCACGGCATCGCGGACGACGGGGCGATAGGGTGGCGGCTGATCGGCCGCGGGGGGAACTGCGGCCGGCACTGATCACCTGGGGGTATCCGCATGAAACTGCACCGTCTCCTGCTGGCTGGCGCCGCCGCGCTCGCGCTCACGACGTCCACCACGCCGCAGGCCTTCGCCGCCGCGCTCGAGATCGACGAGGCGAGCGGGATCGGCAGCTACGTCTGCGACGTCTCCGCCGATGGCGGCCCGGCCGGCCGCGCGTGCTTCCGCAAGGACGGCGACTACTTCTACCTGTTCAGCTACGACAAGAGCGTCCGCGTCGCCGTCCAGTGGCGCCTCACCGACGACTCCCGGCGCGGGATCATCCGGTGGCGGCCGTCGGACCGGTACACGTGGGGTGTGAAGAACAAGAACTTCTACGAGTACAAGACCCTGGAGTTCCGCTTCGGTGTCTGCAAGAGCGGCTCCGGCTGCGACGCCGTCGCCGACGTCAACTGGCAGACGGGCTGGAAGACCTCGTCGGTCGACTGACGACGCACCCCGCAGCCGGGGTGGACGCGCCGCGGATGTGTGGCGCGTCCACCCCCCGTCGCGGGTGCGATGCCTGCGGTGGCGGCGCGCCTAGACTCCCGGCATGCGCATCCGGCTGGGCCTGAGGAGCCGCGTCCTCGCCCTCACCCTGCCGATCGTCATCCTCGTCAGCGCGGCCCTGGCCGGCATCGTCTTCTACTCGCTCGGGCAGGTGCTCGAGTCCTCGGCGAGCGACCTCGCCCGCTCCGAGGCCGTCGAACTGCAGTCCGACCTCCCGGTGCGCGGCGTGGACGGTGTGCTCGGCGCCCGCCGGGGCGTCGACGCCAACCGTCTGATCCAGATCGTCGAGCCGCTCAGCGGTGAGGTGGTGGCCGCGGCCAACGGGGCCCCGGACCGGCCGCTGGCGAGTCCCGTCCTCGACCGCGGCGAGGTCCGCCTCGGCAGTATCGAGGGGGTCCCGGGCCAGCCCGAGGGGGCGTACGTCGTCGCAGCCGCGGACGCGGCGACCGCGGCCGGCGACCGCTACACGATCCTCGTCGCCGTGCCGACCCGAGCCGAGGCGTCCGCGCTCGGGCAGTCGACCGAGTTCGCCGTCATCGCCGCTGTCGGGCTCGTCGCGCTGCTCGCCGCGGTCACGACGTTCGCCGTCGGGCAGGCGCTGCGCCCCGTGGAGCGGATGCGCGACCAGGTGGAGGCCATCGCCGCCACCGGGGCGGCGCGCGGCACGCTGTCGGTGCCGGCCGGGCGCGA
Source organism: uncultured Actinomycetota bacterium (assembly GCA_963815545.1). Classification (GTDB taxonomy): domain Bacteria; phylum Actinomycetota; class Actinomycetes; order Actinomycetales; family Dermatophilaceae; genus Phycicoccus. The sequence continues at coordinate 295,351 of CAWFGY010000001.1, read as the reverse complement.
CGAGCTGACCCGGCTCGCCGAGACGATGAACCACCTGCTCGAGCGGATGAAACGGGCCGACGCCTCACGCCGGGCCTTCGTGGCCGACGCCGGGCACGAGCTGCGCAGTCCGCTTGCGACGATCCGCGTCCTCCTCGACCGCCTCGGCGAGGACCGACCGGTCGACGAGCGCCGCTCGGTGTCGGCCCGGGCCTCGGCCGAGGTCGACCGCCTCGCCGTGCTCGTCGAGGACCTGCTCACCCTCGCCTCGGCCGACGAGCACGTCATGGTCCTCAACCGCACCGAGGTCGACCTCGACGACGTCGTCCTCGCCGAGACGGGCGCGCTGCGGGCACGGGGCATGCCGATCCGGGTCGCCGTCGAGCCGGTGCGGGTCGAGGGGGACCAGGCGCGGCTCGGCCGGGTCGTGCGCAACCTCCTCGAGAACGCCGAGCGGCACATGGAGACCTCGGTGCGGGTGTCGCTGACCCACGACGGGGACGAGGCGCTGATCACCGTCGACAACGACGGCCCGCCGATCGCCCCGGAGGACCGCGAGCGCGTCTTCGGCCGGTTCGTGCGTCTCGACGACTCGCGGACCCGGGGGACCGGCGGCACCGGGCTCGGGCTGGCGATCGTCGCCGAGGTCGTGACGGCCCACGACGGGCGCGTGGAGACCACCGAGACCCCCGAGGGGTGGTGCCGCTTCGCGGTCAGGATGCCGGTACGCCCGGCACCGGATTCAGGCGGTAGCCCATCCCGCGGACGGTCTCGATGACCTTCGTCTCGAAGGGAGTGTCGATCTTCCGGCGCAGGTAGCCGATGTACACCTCGACGACGTTGTCGGCGCCGGGGTAGTCGGAGTCCCACACGTTCTCGAGGATCTCGGCCTTGCTCTGCACCTGGCCCGCGCGCCGCATGAGGTGGTGCAGGAGGGAGTACTCGCGGGCGGTCAGCTGGACCTCCTTGCCCTCGCGTGTCACCCGCCGGGTCGTGGGGTCCAGGCTGAGGCCCCCGGCCGTCATCGCGACCGGACGCTCGGGGGCGCCGCGCCGCGCCAGGGCCTGGAGCCGGGCCAGGAGGACGGGGGTGCTGAACGGCTTGGTGACGTAGTCGTCCGCCCCGAGCTCGAAGGCGTCGGTCTGGTCGAACTCGCCGTCCTTGGCGGTCAGCATGAGCACCGGCGTCCAGACCTTGTGCTCGCGCAGGTGCTTGAGGACGTCGTAGCCGTTCATCCCCGGGACCATGATGTCGAGCACGATGACGTCGTAGGTGCCGGCGACGCCGCGCCGCAGCCCCTCACGTCCGTCCTCGGTGTGGTCGACCACCCAGCCGGCCTCGCGCAGCGCCTCGTCGAGCGCGGCGGCGAGCGGCCGTTCGTCCTCGACGAGCAGGAGTCTCACGTCATCTCCCCTCGGTCTACGACACTTTCCGCGATTCGTCCCGGCGATCCGCGATGAGCGTGTACATTACTCCCGTCCGGACCTGGTACCGCCCAGTCCGGGCCCGAAGATGGCCCCCGGGAGATGCGAACCCCCTGCACGTATCTCCCGGGGGCCTTCGCGTGTCCCGGTGCGGGGCCGGACGGGACAGCCGCCCGCACGTCAGTGCGAGCGCAGCGCATCGATGAGCTCGTCCTTGGTCATCGACGAGCGGCCGTCGATGCCGATCTCCGCGGCCCGTCCTCGCAGGTCCTCGACCGTCCAGTCCTCGTAGGCCGGAGCGTGTCCGCCCTTGGCGCCGACCGCCGACCGTGAGCTGTTCGCCGTCGCGTTGGCGATGCGCGCGGCCTTCTCCTTGCTCGCGCCGTCCTCGCGCAGCGCCTCGTACACCTCGTCGTCCTTGACCGAGGGTCCGGGTTCCTGGCGTCCGGGCATGACGTCCTCCTGTCGTGCGAGTGCTTGGGTCCTCCGGTATACCCCGTGGAACGGCGCGAGACGCGGGTCCGTGCCGGGACTTCGCGATAGGGCAGCGTTCAGTCGTCGAGACTACGGATTCCGTGGGTTCACGGCCACTCCGTCCACGGATAGGATGCCCGCATGATCGAGCAGCAGCGCATCCTCGCCACGTCGATCCCGGGGCCGCGCTCCCAGGAGCTGCTGGCGCGCAAGGCGGCGGCCGTCGCGGCCGGGGTCGGGGTCGGCCTGCCCGTCCACGTCACCGACGGCGCGGGCGGCATCCTGCGCGACGCCGACGGCAACCAGCTCATCGACCTCGGGTCCGGCATCGCGGTCACGACGGTCGGCAACGGCAACGCGCGGGTCGTCGCGGCGGTCACCGAGCAGGTGCAGCGCTTCACCCACACCTGCTTCATGGTCACCCCCTACGAGCCCTACGTCGCGGTCTGCGAGCGGCTCAACGCGCTGACCCCGGGCGAGCACGAGAAGCGCTCGGCGCTGTTCAACTCCGGGGCCGAGGCGGTCGAGAACGCCGTCAAGATCGCGCGGCACGCCACCGGCCGGCAGGCGGTCGTCGTCTTCGAGCACGGCTACCACGGCCGGACGAACCTCACGATGGGCATGACGTCGAAGAACATGCCCTACAAGCACCGCTTCGGCCCGTTCGCCCCGGAGATCTACCGCGTCCCGATGGCCTACCCCTACCGCTGGCCCGGCGGGCCGGAGCGCTGCGCCGAGGAGGCGCTGAGCACGGTCACGAGCATGATCCACGCCCAGGTCGGCGAGGAGAACACGGCCGCCGTCGTCATCGAGCCGATCCAGGGCGAGGGCGGCTTCATCGTCCCGCCCGACGGCTTCCTGCCCGGGCTGGCCGACTGGTGCCGCGAGCACGGCATCCTGCTCGTCGCCGACGAGGTCCAGTCCGGCTTCTGCCGCACCGGCGACTGGTTCGCCTGCGACCACGAGGGGGTCGTCCCCGATCTCGTGACCACGGCCAAGGGCATCGCCGGCGGGATGCCGCTGGCGGCGGTCACCGGGCGCGCCGAGGTCATGGACGCGGTCCACGGTGGCGGGCTGGGCGGGACGTACGGCGGGAACCCCGTCGCCTGCGCGGCCGCGCTCGCCAGCATCGAGTCGATGGAGGAGGACGACCTCGCCGGCCGCGCCCGCTCCATCGGCAAGATCCTCGGCGACCGGCTCGGCGCGCTCGCCGAGCGGCACCCGCAGGTCGGTGACGTCCGGGGCCGCGGCGCGATGATGGCGATGGAGCTCGTGACCGACCCCGACACCAAGCAGCCGGACGCCGCGCTCGCCGCCGCCGTCAACGCGGGCTGCCACGAGCGCGGGGTCGTCACGCTCACCTGCGGCACGTACGGCAACGTCTTCCGCTTCCTGCCCCCGCTCTCGATCGGCGACGACCTGCTCCACGAGGCGATGGACGTGCTCGAGGAGTCCTTCGCGGCCGCGACGGCCTGACGTGCCGCACTCGCTACCCGCCGCCTTCGACCTGCGCGGCCGGACCGCCGTGGTCTCGGGGGCCGGGTCCCCGACGGGGATCGGCATGGCGTGCGCCCGGCTCCTGGCCGGGTGCGGCGCCGACGTGGTCGTCACGGCCACCACGGACCGCGCCCTCGACCGAGCCGCGGAGCTCGAGGCGCTCGGCGTGCGGTCCGCCGGCGTGGCGGCCGACCTCACCGACGAGGCCGGGGCCGCCCGCGTCGTCGCCGCGGCCCTCGACCTCACCGGCCGGCTCGACGTCCTCGTCAACAACGCCGGGATGGTGTCGGTCTCGGACCCCGAGATGGGGGAGGGTGACCTGCTCGGCACCGACCCGGCCCGCTGGTCGGCCTCCCTCGCCCGCAACCTCGACACGACGTACCACCTCACCCGTGCTGCGCTGCCGCATCTGCGGGTCGCGGGCGGCGGCCGCGTCGTCGTGGTCACCTCCGTGACCGGCGCCGTCATGGCGATGCGGCGCGAGGTGGCCTACGCGAGCGCCAAGGCCGGGCTCGTCGGCCTCGTGCGTGCCCTGGCCGTCGACGAGGGACCGCACGGGGTCACGGTCAACGCCGTCGCTCCGGGCTGGATCGCCACCGGCTCCCAGACCGCGGCCGAGGCGGGCGAAGGGCTGACGACGCCGCTCGGGCGCTCCGGGACCGCGGACGAGGTCGCATCGGCGGTCCTGTGGCTCGCGAGCCCCGGGGCGGGCTACGTCACCGGCCAGGTCGTCGTCGTCGACGGGGGCAACTCGGTCGCGGAGGAGCGGGCGACCGGCTCCTAGACTCGACGGGTGACCCGCCCCGTCCTGCGTCAGGTCCACAACATCGGGCGTCGCCGTGCGTGGGTCATCTGGGCCGTCGGGCTGTCGGTCTACGTCCTCGCGGTCTTCCACCGGACCTCCCTCGGCGTGGCGGGGCTGCTCGCCGCCGACCGGTTCGACATCAGCGCCGCGCAGCTGTCGACGTTCACCGTGCTCCAGCTCGCGGTGTACGCGGCGATGCAGATCCCGGTCGGGGTGCTCCTGGACCGGTTCGGGTCCAAGAAGCTCATGCTCACCGGGCTCCTCATGATGACGGCCGGGCAGTTCTGGTTCGCGGTCGCGGGGTCCTTCGAGGTGGGACTCGCCGCCCGCGTCCTGCTCGGGGCCGGCGACGCGATGGTCTTCACCTCGCTGCTGCGGCTCGTCGCGCTGTGGTTCCGGGTCAAGCAGGCCCCGTTCATCACCCAGCTGAGCGGGATGGTCGGCCAGCTCGGCGCGGTGGCGGCCGCGACACCCCTGGCCGCGGCCCTCGCCACCTTCGGGTGGACCCGCTCGTACGCGACCGCGGCGGGGCTCGGGCTCGTCCTGTCCGTCGCGCTCGTCGTCGCCGTCAAGGACAGCCCGTACCGGGGCGAGGCCGTCGAGCGCATCAAGGTCCGGGCCCTCGCCCGCACCCTGGCCGAGGTATGGGGCAACCCGGGCACCCGGCTCGGTCTGTGGGTGCACTTCAGCTCGCAGTTCGGGGCCACGGTGTTCACGATGCTGTGGGGCTACCCGTTCCTCCTCAGTGAGGGGGTGGACCCCCGCACCGCCGCTCTCGTCCTCGTCGTCATGACCGCGACGGCGATGGCCGCCGGCCCCGTCATCGCGACCTTCACGGCGCGGCTGCCGTACCGGCGCTCGCAGCTCGTCCTCGGCATCGTCGGCGTCATCGCCGCCGTGTGGGCCGTCACCCTGCTGTGGCCGGGCCCGGCGCCGGTGCCGCTGCTGTTCCTCCTCGCCGTCGTGACGGCCGTCGGCGGGCCGGGGTCGATGGTCGGCTTCGACCTCGCCCGGACCTTCCACCCCTCCACCCACCTCGGCCGCGCGACGGGGGTCGTCAACATCGGCGGCTTCACCGCGTCACTGCTCTGCATCGCGCTCATCGGCGTCGTGCTCGACCGGCTGGCGCCCGGGGGGCCCGCCGAGTACACCCGCGCCGACTTCCGGATCGCGATGTCGGTGCAGTTCCTCTTCTGGGGGCTCGGGGCGGTCCAGCTCATCCGGTACCGGCGCAAGGGGCTCCGGCACATCGAGACGCTCAACCCGGCTGCACTCGCGGCCCTGCGGGACGGCGAGACGCTGCTGCCGGGGATCTCGCGCGACCTCGACCCCTGACGGGTGCCGGTGGCTGCTCGACGTTCGCGGGACCGCCGCGTGTCGATACCCCACTCGTCGCCGCCCCTTGCCTAGCCTTGAGCGGGACCGGGCCACGTATGAGATGGCCCGGTCTCACCACGTCCGGGGGCAGGGGCTCGGGTCAGCCGGTACGGAGCGTGTAGCCGTCGCTCGGCTCGGCGCAGTACGTGAAGTCACCGCCGCCACCCGAGTGGTACGACATCACTCGCTGGTCGGACCGCAGGAGCAGCAGTTCGCCCTCGACGAGCGCCTGGGTGTAGGACCGGCCCTTCTGCGGGCAGCCGAGCGAGCCGTCGTTCCACGTCACGGGGCTGTACCCGGCGACGACGACGTCGGCCGCGACGATGCCCACGCGCCCCTTCGCGTCGAGGATCGCGGCCTGGACGCGCGGGTCGGACTCGAGGTCGGGCGGCACGGAGTCGTCCCCCGGCGGCGGGATGGTGGGGCGACCAGTACCGCTGGGCGGCGTCGGGGCCGGACCGGTGGACGTCGCGCCGCCGTCGGCCGGCGTGGTGGGGGTCCCGGCCGGGTCGGGCCCGGCGGTGCCGCATCCGGAGAGGACGGCGACCAGGAGGACGGTGCCCGCGACGAGGGGGATGCGCATGGGGCTCCTTCCGGAGGCTTCGTCGTGGGTGGGACGCGGCGGGAGGGTCGGTCGTTCCGTCAGCGCAGGACGTGGCGGCCGATGACGAGCCGCTGGATCTGGTTGGTGCCCTCGAAGATCTGGGTGACCTTGGCCTCGCGCATGAACCGCTCGGCCGGGAAGTCCTGGGTGTAGCCGGCGCCTCCGAGCACCTGGACCGCGTCCGTCGTCACCCGCATCGCGGCGTCGGTGGCGACGAGCTTGGCGACCGCGGCCTCCTTGCTGAAGACCCGGCCGGCGTCCTTGAGGCGAGCCGCGTGCAGGTAGGTGGCGCGTGCCGAGGTGACGGCGGCCTCCATGTCGGCGAGGAGGAACTGCAGGCCCTGGAACTCACCGATCGCGCGGCCGAACTGGCGGCGCTCCTTGGCGTAGCCCGCGGCGAGGTCGAGCGCGCCCTGGGCGAGTCCGGTGGAGGCGGCGGCGATGCCGAGCCGGCCGGCGTCGAGGGCGGAGAGCGCGATGGCCATCCCCTGGCCCTCGTCGCCGATCCGGCGCTCGGCGTCGACCCGGACGTCGTCGAACATCACCTCGCGGACGGTGTCGCAGTGCAGACCCATCTTCTTCTCGGGGGTGCCGAAGGTGAGGCCGTGGGCGTCCGCCGGGACGACGAAGCAGGACAGGCCCTTCCCGCCGTCGTCGGAGGTGCGCGCGAAGGTCGTGTAGTAGTCGGCGTGGCCGGCGTGGCTGATCCAGGCCTTGCGCCCCTTGACGACGTAGGCGTCCCCGTCGCGGGTGGCCCGCGTCGTCATCGAGGCGATGTCGGAGCCGGCGAGGGGCTCGGAGAGGCAGTACGCGCCGAGCTGGTCGCCCGCGAGCATGCCGGGCAGCAGCGCGGCCTGCTGCTCGGGGGTGCCGAAGGTCGTCACGGGGTAGGCCGTCAGCGAGTGGACCGAGACGCCCACGGCGACGCTCATCCAGGCGCTGGCGATCTCCTCGACGACCTGGAGGTAGACCTCGTACGGCTGGCCGTAGCCCCCGTGCTCCTCCGGGTGGGGCAGCGAGAGGAGCCCGGCGGACCCGAGCGTGCGGAAGACCTCGGTGGGGAAGGACTCGTCCACCGCGGCGGCGCGCTCGGCGTCGTCGACCTTCGGCCGCAGCTCCTTGGCGCAGATCTCGCGGGTCAGGTCGATGAGGTCCTGGCCCTCCTCGGTCGGCATGAGCCTCGTCGCTGGCATGGCCCCGAGACTACCGAGGTACTAGGACGTCCTACGACCGGGCGGCGACGTGGTCAGGAGGGGTAGGCGCTCACCTCGGTGGCCTTGACACCGGCCCACAGCTCGGTCCCGGGGTGGAGGCGGAGCGAGGCGACCGACCCGGCGGTGACCTCCGCGAGCAGCGGCACGTCGTCGGGGCCGGTCAGCAGCCGGACCCGGGCGGTCTGGCCGAGGAGCTCGACCGTCGCGACCCGCGCCTGCCAGACGTTGCGGGTGGAGCCGTGCGGCTCCTCGGGGTAGAGAGCCACGGCCGACGGGGCGAACGCCACCCAGGACCCACCCCGATGGCCCAGCCCCGCGGTGACGACGTGGCCGAGCGGGGTCGTCACCGTCTCGCCGTCCACGGTGGTCCCGGGGTAGAGGTTGAGCCCGACGACGTGGGCGACGTACGGGTCGCGGGGCCGCTCGACGACGTCGCCCGGGGCGCCCTCCTGGACGACGGCGCCGTCCTCGACGAAGACGAGGTGGTCCGCCAGGGTCAGGGCGTCCAGCGGGTCGTGGGTGACGAGGACGGTGACCCCGCGGTACGCGCGCAGCCGTGCGGCGAGGGTGGCGCGGATGTGCGGGCGGACGGCGGGGTCGAGGGCGGACAGCGGCTCGTCGAGCAGGAGCAGCCGGGGGTCGGTCGCCAGGGCCCGCGCGAGGGCGACCCGCTGGGCCTGCCCGTGCGAGAGCGCGGAGGGGCGGCGATCGGCGAGGTCCGCGACGCCGAGGGCGGCCAGCTCGCGCTCGGCCCGGTCGGCGGCGTCCCGGCCGGCGGCGCCCCGGCTGCGCGGGCCGAACGCGACGTTGTCGCGCGCGCTCAGGTGCGGGAAGAGCAGGTGGTCGGCCGCCAGCAGGCCCACCGCCCGCTGGGACGGGTCGAGGTGCAGGCCAGGTCCGGCCCAGGGCTCGCCGTCGACCCGGACGTGCCCGTCGCGCAGGTGCACGAGCCCGGCCAGGGCGTGCAGCGCGGTCGTCTTGCCGGCGCCGTTGGGGCCGAGGACGGCGACGACCGACCCGTCCGCGACGGCGAGGGGCACATCCACCGTGACGGGCCCCCGGTCGACGAGGATCCTGGCGTCCAGGGTCATCGGATCCACCGCCCGCGGAGCATCCCGAGCACGAGCAGCGACACGGCGAGCATCGCGATGCTGAGGGCCAGCGCCGCCTGCGGGTCGTTCTGGAGGGCGACGTACACGGCGAGCGGGGCGGTCTGGGTACTGCCGGCGAAGTTGCCGGCGAAGGTGATCGTCGCCCCGAACTCCCCGAGCGCCCGCGCCCAGGCCAGGGCCGCGCCGGACGCGATGCCCGGGGCGGCCAGGGGGAGCGCGACCCGCACGAAGATCCGCAGCGGCGTGGCGCCGAGGGTTGCCGCGACGGCGTCGTAGCGGGCGTCGACCGCGCGCATCGCTCCCTCGACGGCCAGCACGAAGAACGGGAGCGACACGAAGACCTGGGCGAGCACGACGGCCGTCGGCGTGAAGGGCAGCCGGAGCCCGAAGGCCTCGAAGAGTGGGGCGCCCACCACCCCCCGCCGGCCGTAGGCCATGAGGAGGGCCACGCCGCCGACGACGGGCGGCAGCACCACCGGCACGGTGAGCACGGCCCGCAGCCAGGTCGCGGCCCGCCCGTCCGCGCGGCTGAGCAGCCACGCGAGCGGCGTCCCGAGGATGAAGCACAGCGCGACGGTCACCAGGGTCGTGAGCAGCGAGAGGCGGATGGCGGGCCAGACCACCGGGGCCGAGAGGTTGCTCGCGAACGACCCCCAGTCGGTGCGGAGCAGCAGCCCGAGGAGCGGCAGGACCACGAGGGCGACACCGAGGCCGGCGGGCACGAGGAGGATCGCGCGCGAGCGCCCCGGGTGGCGGTGCGCGGCCGGGCGGGCGGTGCCGGGGGTGGTCACGGTGGGCGCGGAGGTCGTCATGGGGCGAGGAAGCCGGCCGACTCGAGCGCCGCTGTGCCTGTGGGGCCGGCGACCAGGTCGGCGAAGCCCACGACGTCCGGGTCGCTGCTGAACCACAGGAGCGGATAGGTGAGGACCACGTTCTCGGCCGCGGGGATCGCGACGCCGCGCACGTCGGGGCCGGCGGCGACGACGTCGGAGTGGTAGACGAGGGCGGCGTCGGCCTCCCCGAGGACGACCTTCGTGAGGGTGGCCTTGACGTCGACCTCGCGCGAGACGACGTGGGCTGTGACTCCGGCGGTGCGCAGGACCTCGTCGGCGGCCCGCCCGCACGGGACGGTCCCGGCGCACAGGACGACGTCGAGGTCGGGGTCGCCGAGGTCACGGAGAGTGTCGACCCCGCCCGGATTGTCGGGTGGGGTCGCGATCTCGACGGTGTTGCGCGCGATGGTCGCCCGGCCGCCGTCGCTGGTGACGCCGGAGGGGAGGAGGGCGAGCGGTTCCTCGCCGGCGCTCGCGTACAGGTCGACGGGTGCCCCCTCGGAGATCTGCTGGGCGAGCGTGGTGCTCGAGCCGAAGCTGAGGCGCACGGTGACCCCGGGGTGGTCGCGTTCGTACTGCTCGGCGAGGGTCGTCAGCGGTGCCGTGAGCGAGGCCGCGGCGAGGACGGTGACGGTGCTCGAGTCCGCTCCCGCCGATGGACCGGCGGTGCCGGCCGGGTCGGTGTCCGCGGTCGTCGCGGCCGAGCACGCTGCGAGGGCCAGCGCGGCCGCGGCGGCGAGCAGCAGGGGGTGGCGGCTGCCTGCCGTGGTCACCGGGCCACCCCGACGACGACGTTCGTCGACTTGATCGAGGCGACGGCGACCGTGCCGACCTCGAGGCCGAGGTCGCGCACGGCCTCGCTGGACATCAGTGAGACGACACGGAACGGCCCGCACTGCATCTCGACCTGGGCCATGACGGTGTCGGTGAGGACCCTCGTCACGATGCCGCTCATCCGGTTCCGGGCGGACTCGTCGGCGACCACCCCGACCGGGGCGGGGCGGGCGGTCTCCTGGGCGATGGCCGCGACGTCGGCGCCGGCGACGACGAGGCGTCCGGCATCGTCCGGGGTGGCGGGCAGTCGCCCGCTGTCGACCATCCGGCGCACGGTGTCGTCGGAGATCCCGAGCAGCGCGGCCGCTTCGCTGATCCGCAGTTGCGTCATGGAGTGCATCGTATCCCCGCAGTTGCGGACACATGGTGGGCTGTGCCGCCCGTCTCGGGTATCCGCAGCGGGTCATCATCCAGAACCGGCCCGGGCTATGGACGTCGCGTCCGCGCGGGGCCAGAATCGTGCCTATCGGGGCCGGAGGTCTCCATGACCACAACCAGCGGGCGCTCCAGCGTGAGCGACGACGACGATCTCCTGCACTCCCTGCGCGAAGCGCAGGACCAGCTGCACGCGACCGGCGAGGTGCTCCGCGCCCTCGGCGGGTCGGCCTCGGACCTCGACGCCGTCATGCGTACGGTCACGACCAGCGCCCGCCGGCTCTCACGGGGGGACGCCGCCGTCGTGTACCTCTTCGACGATACGGAGTTCCGCCTGGCCTGGTCCTCGGGCGTCAGCGAGGCGTTCCTGGCGTTCGTGCGCGAGCATCCGGTCCGCGCGGACCGCAGCGCGCTCGTCGGCCGCGTCGGCCGGGACCGCGAGACCCAGCAGATCGCGGACGTGCTCGCCGACCCGGAGTACGGCCGGACGGACCTGCAGCGGCTCGGGCACTACCGGACGGTCATCGGGGCTCCGATGCTCGTGGACGACGAGGTCGTCGGGGTGCTCAACCTCTGGCGGAACACGGTCTCCCCGTTCAGCGACCGGGAGGTCGAGCTGTTGACGAGCTATGCGGCCCAGGCGGCGATCGCCGTCCGTACGGCACGCCTCATGCAGGACCTCGAGGCCAACCGGAAGGCACTGACCCGGCGGCTGGACCAGCTGGAGGCCCTCAGCGCCATCGGCGAGTCGGTGAGCTCGAGTCTCGATCCCGACGAGGTCCTCACGACCATCGTCACCCACGCGGTGGCGCTGGCCGGGGCCGACGGGGGGTCGATCCTGGAGTTCGACTCGGAGAGTAACCAGTTCCGTGTTCGGACCACGTTCGGCACGGCCCCACAGCTGGTCAAGGACCTCCGTGTCGTCCGCGTCGGGCTGCACGACAGCCTCGTCGGGCGGGCCGCTCTCGAACGGCGACCGCTCCAGGTCGCCGACCTCACCGAGGAGGCGGCCGACCCGCACCTGCGGCTGCTGCGCGATGCGGGATGGCGGTCGGTCGTCACCGTCCCGATGCTGCGCCAGGACCGGGTGGCCGGGGCCCTGGTCATCAGGCGCCGCGAGCCCGGCCTCGTCGACGACGAGACCTGCGAGCTCCTCGAGACGTTCGCCTCGCAGTCGTCGCTGGCCCTGGCCAACGCCCACCTGTACCGGCGGCTGGAGCGCCAGAGCGAGGAGCTGGCCGTCGCGAGCCGGCACAAGTCCGAGTTCCTCGCCTCGATGTCGCACGAGCTGCGGACGCCCCTGAACGCGATCATCGGGTTCTCCGAGGTCCTGCTCGAGCGGATGTTCGGGGAGCTCAACGAGCGGCAGGCCGAGTACCTCGGGGACATCCACGACTCCGGCAAACACCTGCTGGCCCTGCTCAACGACATCCTCGACCTGTCCAAGGTCGAGGCCGGGCACATGGAGCTCGACCTCGGCCCCGTCGACCTGTCGACCCTCGTCCTGTCGACGGTCGGTCTCGTCCGCGAGCGTGCGGCACGCGGCGGGCTCACTCTGGTCGTCGACGTCCCGGACTCCGTGCCGCTCGTCGAGGTCGACGAGCTGCGGGTCCGCCAGGTGCTACTCAACCTGCTGACCAACGCGGTGAAGTTCACCCCCGCCGGCGGGACGGTGACGGTCCGTGCCGAGGGCCGTGGCGCCGAGATCGAACTCGCGGTCGTGGACACCGGCGTCGGCATCGCGCCGCAGGACCGGGAGCGCATCTTCGAGTCCTTCCAGCAGGGCGGGCACGCCACGACCGGCCAGGAGGGCACCGGCCTGGGGCTGACCCTGAGCCGACGCATCGTCGACCTGCACGGGGGACGCCTGTGGGTCGACAGCGACGAGGGGCGCGGGAGTGCCTTCCGCTTCAGCGTCCCCGTGCACCGGGCGGCCGTCGGCGAGGCGGGCCCGGACGCGTCCGGTGGGGCGGTGGTCCTGCTCGTCGAGGACGACCGCCGCTCGGCGGACCTCATGCGGATCCTGCTCGCCGACCAGGGTTTCCGGGTCCTCCACGCGGCGTCCGGCGAGGAGGCGCTCGACGCGGTCGCCCGCGAGCTCCCGGCCGCGGTCGTGCTCGACATCCGGCTTCCGGGCATCTCCGGCTGGGAGGTCCTCGCGCGGGTCAAGGGAGACCCGGCGTCCGCGGACGTGCCGGTCATCGTCGTCTCGATCCTCGACGAGCGCGGGCGCGGCTACGCCCTCGGAGCCGACGACTATCTCGTCAAGCCCGTCGCCCGCGAGCTGCTCGTCTCGTCGCTGCGTCGCGCGGGCCTCGTGCCGGGGCCCGGCCCGCGGCGGGTCTGGGTCGTCGACCGGGACGCCGTCACGCGGGGGGCACTGGTCGACCAGCTCGAGTCCGGGGGCTGGGAGGTCCAGACGTCGGCGACGGTCACCGACGGCCTACCGGCGGCGCGCGCCGCCGCCCCGGACGCCGTGCTCGTCGACCTCGTCAGTGTCTCCGACTCCGGGTTCGCCGCCGTCCGGGCCCTGCACGAGGACGACGTCCTGCGGGACGTCCCCGTCGTGGCGCTTGCCCCGGACGGCGCCGACCCCGCGACGTGGACCCACCTGGCCGACGAGGTGACCGTCGCCGCCGCCGCCGCCCCGGCGGGCGCTCGCGACCTCCTGCTGCTGCTCGACCGGGTGACGACGGCCGGGACCGGCGGGGGCCGGACATGACCGGGAACCGCGTCCTCGTCGTCGAGGACAACGAGCGGAACCTCAAGCTCGTCCGTGCGGTGCTCGAGCACGCCGGCTTCGAGGTCCGCGAGGCCGGCACGACCGACGAGGCCCTCGCCGACGCCGTCGCCCACCACCCCGATGTGGTCCTCATGGATCTCCAGCTCCCGGGGCAGGACGGCGTGGTCGGGCTCGCCGCCCTCCGGGCCCATCCGGAGACCCACGACGTCCCCGTCGTCGCCCTCACCGCGCTGGCCATGCCCCAGGACCGCGAGCGGGTTCGCGAGGCCGGCTTCGACGGGTACTGGGAGAAGCCGATCAGTGTGCGTGACCTGCCCGACCAGGTCCGCACGGTGATCACGAGAGGAAGGCCGTCGCCATGACCGCGCCAGAACCTGACCCCCCGGTGGTGCTCGTCGTCGACGACCTCGACGCGAACATCCGTCTGCTCGACGCGGTGCTCTCCCCTCGCGGCTACCGCGTGCTGACGGCCTCCTCGGGCGAGGCCGGGCTCGCCGTGCTCGGGCGCGAGGCCGTCGACGTCGTGCTCCTCGACATCCTCATGCCCGGCATCGACGGCTACGAGGTCTGCCGCCGGATCCGGGCCGACGAGCGCACCGCCTTCCTGCCGGTCGTGATGATCACGGCCAGTGGCGCCCAGGAGAAGGTGCTGGCCATCGAGGCCGGGGCCGACGACTTCCTGTCCAAGCCGTTCGACCACCAGGAGCTCCTCGCGCGGGTCCGCAGCCTGCTGCGCGTCAAGCGCTACCACGACACCATCGAGGCCCAGGCCGCCGAGCTCGCCGGGTGGAACGCCGAGCTGGAGTCGAGGGTGAGCGCGCAGGTCGAGGAGCTCGAGCGGGTGGGCCGGCTGCGGCGCTTCCTCTCGCCGCAGGTGGCCGAGCTCGTGATGACGGCCGGGGAGGACAGCGTGGCGGAGGGGCATCGCCGGGAGATCACCGTCGTCTTCGCGGACCTCAGGGGGTTCACCCCCTTCGCGGAGACCGCCGAGCCGGAGGAGGTGTGGTCGGTGCTGCGGGAGTACCACGCGGCGATCGGCGACCTCGTCACCCGGTACGACGCCACGCTCGAGCGGTTCACGGGCGACGGGGTCATGCTGTTCTTCAACGACCCCGTCCCCGTCGAGGACGCGCCCGCCCGCGCGGTGCGGCTGGCGGTGGCGATGCGGGCCCGCGCGCAGGAGCTGTCCGAGGGGTGGCGCAGCCGCGGGCACGACCTCGCGCTGGGCGTCGGCATCGCCCAGGGCTACGCGACGATGGGCCGGATCGGGTTCGAAGGGCGTGTCGACTACGCCGCGATCGGGACGGTGACCAACGTCGCGGCCCGCCTCTGCGACACCGCCGAGCCCTGGCAGGTGCTCGTCACGCAGCGGGTCCGGTCCGCGGTCGAGGGCATCGCCGTGACCCGACCGTTGGGCGAGCTGCAGCTGCGGGGACTGTCCCGGCCTGTGGCCACCTTCGACGTCCTCGGCCTCGACGCGGCTCGGGTGACACCGTGAGCACCACGGCCCCGCCGACCCTGGAGGCGCTCACCGAGGAGGAGCGCAACGCGAGGTTCGACGAGCTCCAGAGCCGGCTTCCCGCGGTCTGGCGGATCATCGGTCTCAACGAGCCGGACGAGTCCGTCGTCGTCGTCCCGTCGGTGTCGCTCGACAAGCTCGAAGCCAGCAGCGGGACCGCGATGCAGGCCATGGAGGAGCGGTTCCTCGTCCTCCTGCTCCTGCTCCGGCAGCCGCGCCTGCGCATCGTGTACGTCACGTCGATGCCCATCGACCCGACGATCGTCGAGTACTACTTGGCGTTGCTGCCCGGCGTCATCCCGAGCCATGCGCGCGCCCGACTCCACCTGGTCCCCGTCGGGGACGCCTCGGGCCGCCCGCTGACCGAGAAGCTCCTGGAGCGGCCCCGGCTGCTCGATCGGATCACGTCGCTCGTGCCGGACCTGCGGCGGTCCCACCTCGTGCCGTACACGACGACCGAGCGCGAGCGCGACCTCGCCCTGACACTGGGGATCCCGATGTTCGGCGCCGACCCGAGGCTGGCGGAGTTCGGGACCAAGACCGGGTGCCGCCGGCTGTTCGCCGACGAGGGCGTGCGGCACCCGCTCGGGTACGAGGACCTGCACACCGTCGACGAGGTCGTCGACGCCCTGGCCCGGCTGCGGGCAGCGCGCCCCACCGCCGTCGAGGCACTCGTCAAGCTCAACGAGGGAGTGTCGGGGGCGGGGAACGCGCTCGTCGACCTGCGCGGCCTCGGCCCGGCAGGCTCACCGGGGGAGACCGCAGGGCTCCGGGAGGCGGTCCAGCGCATGGTCTTCGAGAAGCCGACGATCCGCTTCGACGACTATGTGGCGAAGCTGGCGGAGCGCGGCGGGATCGTCGAGGAGCGGATCGTCGGCGTCGAGCTGCGCAGCCCGTCGGTGCAGCTGCGGATCCTGCCGGACGGCGGGATCGAGCTGCTCTCGACCCACGACCAGCTGCTGGGTGGGCCGTCCGGGCAGAGCTACCTGGGCTGCCGGTTCCCCGCGGACTACGGCTACGCCCGGCTCATCAGCGGAGAGGCGATGGTCGTCGGGCGCCGCCTGGCACGCGAGGGGGTCCTCGGACGCTTCGCGCTGGACTTCGTCGTCGTGCGCGACGAGGCGGGGGCGTGGGCGACGTACGCCATCGAGATCAACCTGCGCAAGGGCGGCACGACCCACCCGTTCCTCACCCTGCAGTTCCTCACCGACGGCCGATATGACCCCGTCTCGGCGCTGTTCATGACCCCGACCGGGCGGGAGCGGCATCTCGTGGCGACCGACCACCTGGAGTCACCGGCGTTGCGGGGGTTGTCGACGGACGACCTGTTCGACATCGTCGCGCGCCACCGGCTGCACTACGACCAGGCGCGACAGGTCGGCATCGTGTTCCACATGATCAGCTGCCTCACCGAGCTGGGGCGGGTCGGCCTGACCGCCGTGGGCGAGACCCCGACCGACGCGGACGCGCGCTATCGCCGGGCCGAGCAGGTGCTGCTCGCCGAGGCCGAGGCGGCCCTGCGCCCCGCCCGGCTCGCCGGGGCGGGGTGACGGCTCAGGCGTCCGGGAGGGCGTGCGGCGCAGGGGCCTGGGCGGGGTCGCGGAAATGCTCGAGCCGCGGCCGCTTGGCCTGCCGCCCGTCGCCGGACGACGTACCCCGGACCCGCCGCTCGATCCACGGTGCGGCGTGGGTGCGGACCCACGCGGCGTGCTCGCGCAGCTCCTGGCGCCTCGTCGCGCGGTCGGCCGCCGGCAGCGGCGCCGACCAGTCCGCGACGTCGGTGCTGTGGCCGAGCGCCGTCAGAGCGGCCAGGGACACCCGCCGGTGACCCTCGGAGGTCAGGTGGATCCGGTCCTCGGACCACATCCGCCAGTCGCGCAGCGACGCCATCCCCCACAGGTTGACGACGAAGCAGTCGTGCTCCTGGGCGATCGTGAAGATGTTCGCCGCATGCACGGCATGCCGCCCCCGCAGGGCCCGGAACAGTCCTGCGTCGCGGGTGTCGGTCGGGGTGGCGAGCAGGACGTCGGCACCGCTGGACCGCAGGCGCACCACGGCGTCCTCGATGCGCTGCGCGAGCCCGTCGAGGTCCACGCTCGGCCGGAGCAGGTCGTTGCCACCACCGACCATCGAGACGAGGTCCGGGCCCATCGACACGGCGGTGTCGAGCTGCGGCCCGACGACATCGGAGAGGGTGCGGCCGCGGACTGCGAGGTTGGCGTACCCGAAGGGCAGGTGTGCGCGCTCGGCGACCGAGTCCAGGTGCCGGGCGAGCCGGTCGGCCCAGCCGACGAACCGGTCCTCGCGCTCGGGGTCGGCGTCGGACATGCCCTCGGTGAAGGAGTCCCCGATCGCGACGTACCGGGTCCAGGCGCGGTGGGGGTCGTGGGCGGGGGTCACGGGAGCCTCCAGTCGACCGGGTCTGCGCCGGCCTCGGTGAGCAGCTGGTTGGTGCGCGAGAAGGGCCGCGACCCGAAGAACCCGTGGCGGGCCGACAGGGGGCTCGGGTGCGCCGACTCGATGCACGGGATGCCGTGCAGGTGTGGGGCGAGCGAGCGGGCGTCCCGGCCCCAGAGGACCGCGACGAGGGGCCCGCCCCGCTCCACGAGGGCCTCGATGGCGCGGCCCGTCACCTCCTCCCAGCCGAGCCCACGGTGGCTCGCGGGCGTGCCGGGGCGGACCGTGAGGACGCGGTTGAGCAGCAGGACGCCCTGCTCGGCCCAGGGTGTGAGGTCGCCGCTGCTCGGGCGCGGCAGGCCGAGGTCGCTCTCGAGCTCGGCGTAGATGTTGACGAGGCTCCTCGGCACGGGTGTGACGTCGGGATTCACCGAGAACGACAGGCCCATGGCATGCCCCGGCGTGGGGTACGGGTCCTGGCCCACGATGAGCACCCGGACGCCGTCGAGCGGCTGCTGGAACGCGCGCAGGACGTGCGGTCCAGCGGGCAGGTAGCCGCGCCCGGACGCGACCTCCGCGCGAAGGAACTCCCCGAGGCGGGTGACCGCCGGCTCGACCGGCGCCAGCGCGTCCGCCCAGGAGGCGTGCACGAGGTCACGCAGGGGCGTCGCGGGGCTCGGGGCGGGCGGCGTGGGCATCGCTCCCACCGTAGCCCCGCACATCCCCCACCTTTCATGCCGGCGTCCGCGTGATGCCCCGCGAACGCGGCGTGTCGGCGGACGCCGGCATGAAAAGTCGGGAAAGCCCGGGGGAGGGGTCAGTCGAAGATGTTGCGGGCCTCGGCGAGGCGGGCCGGGACGATCCGGAACCAGGCCCACGTCCCGCGCTTCTCACGCTCGAGGAATCCGGCGTCGACGAGCACCTTGAGGTGGTGGGAGACCGTGGGCTGGGCGAGCCCGACGAGCTCGGTGAGGTCACAGACGCAGGCCTCGCCCCCCTCCGTCGCCCGGATCGCGCTGAGCAGCCGCAGCCGCGCGGGGTCGGCGACCGCCTTGAGGAGAGCCGAGCTCTTCTCGGCCTGGTCGCGGGAGAGCCCGCCGTCGACACCGATCCCGCAGCACCCGGTGGCGGAGGTGACGGGGGCGATCACCGGTAGGTCTCGGGTCGGCATGGCAGGCTCCTGAAGATCGACGTACCTCTATATTGACACACATCGATGTGATGTGGTGATCTGGTCTCGTTGCATCGACAGGTGTCGATGTACTCTCTCACCGGAGGTGTTCCCATGACCACTGCATCCACCCGTCGCGTCCAGCTCGCTCTCAACGTGTCCGACCTCGAGGCGTCCGTCGCCTTCTACTCCGCGATGTTCGGGGTGGAGCCGCACAAGCGCCGGCCCGGCTACGCGAACTTCGCGGTCGCCGAGCCGCCGCTCAAGCTCGTCCTCATCGAGACCAGCGAGCAGACCCGGGGCACCGGGCCGGCCGGCGCCCTCAACCACCTCGGCGTCGAGGTCCCGTCCACCGACGACGTCGCCGAAGCCCGCGAGCGGTTCTCCGCCGCCGGCCTGGCCGCCTTCGACGAGAACGACACGACGTGCTGCTACGCGCTCCAGGACAAGGTCTGGGTGCACGACCCCGCCGGCGCGCCGTGGGAGGTCTACACCGTCAAGGACGACGACCCCGCCGACGCCCGGCCCGCCGCCGCCAGCCTCGAGATCCTCGGCGACGGTCGCTGCTGCACCTCGGGCGCCACCGCCACCGCCACCGCCGACACCACCCTCACCGACCAGAAGCAGGAGGCCTGCTGCTCGTGACCGCCCACCCCGAGGCCCGGCCCGCCGCCACCCACGCGGTGGCGGCCCGCCTGTCCACCCTCGACCGCTACCTCCCGGTGTGGATCGGGCTCGCGATGGTCGCGGGCCTCGTCCTCGGACGGGTCGTGCCGGGGCTCGGCTCCGCGCTCTCGGCGGTCGAGGTCGAGGGCGTCTCGCTGCCGATCGCCGTCGGGCTGCTCGTCATGATGTACCCCGTCCTCGCCAAGGTCCGCTACGACCGGCTCGAGTCGGTGACCGGCGACCGGCGGATGCTCGGCGCCAGCCTGGTCCTCAACTGGGTCCTCGGCCCCGCGCTGATGTTCACGCTCGCGTGGCTGCTGCTCCCCGACCTGCCCGAGTACCGCACCGGGCTGATCATCGTGGGCCTCGCCCGCTGCATCGCGATGGTCATCATCTGGAACGACCTCGCCTGCGGGGACCGGGAGGCCGCCGCCGTCCTCGTCGCCCTCAACTCGGTCTTCCAGGTCATCGCCTTCGCGGGCCTCGGCTGGTTCTACCTCTCGGTCCTCCCTGGCTGGCTCGGGCTCGAGCAGGCGGACCTCGACGTCTCGCCCTGGACGATCGCGGGCTCGGTCCTGGTCTTCCTCGGCGTCCCCCTCCTCCTCGGCTACCTGTCCCGGAGACTCGGCGAGCAGCGGTGGGGCAGGGAGGCCTACGAGCGGTCCTTCCTGCCGCGCGTCGGCCCGTGGGCGCTGTACGGGCTGCTCTTCACGATCGTCGTGCTCTTCGCGCTGCAGGGTGACCAGATCACGAGCCGGCCCTGGGACGTCGGCCGCATCGCCCTGCCGCTGCTCGCGTACTTCGGGCTGATGTGGGGTGGCGGCTTCCTCCTCGGGCGCATGCTCGGCATGTCCTACGAGCGGACGACGACCCTGGCCTTCACGGCCGCCGGCAACAACTTCGAGCTCGCCATCGCCGTCGCGATCGCGACCTTCGGCGTCACCTCGGGCCAGGCGCTCGCCGGCGTCGTCGGCCCGCTCATCGAGGTGCCCGTCCTCGTCGCCCTCGTCTATGTCAGCCTCGCTCTGCGCGGCCGCTTCGCCCAGCACGGGTCCGGCGCCGCGACCTCGACCACCGGGAGCCCCTCATGAACCACGACCGCCAGCCCACCGACCGGCCCTCGGTCCTCTTCGTCTGTGTGCACAACGCCGGCCGGTCACAGA
Source organism: uncultured Actinomycetota bacterium (assembly GCA_963815545.1). Lineage (GTDB taxonomy): Bacteria > Actinomycetota > Actinomycetes > Actinomycetales > Dermatophilaceae > Phycicoccus. The sequence goes on along the minus strand of CAWFGY010000001.1, from coordinate 275,164 downwards.
TGGCCGCCGCCTACCTCACGCACCTGTCGGGCGGGGCCGTCGAGGTCCGCTCGGCCGGCAGCGCGCCCGGGGACGCCGTCAACCCCACCGCCGTCGAGGCGATGCGCGAGGAGGGCATCGACATCTCGGCCGAGCAGCCGAAGGTGCTCACCGCCGACGCGGTGCAGGCCTCGGACGTCGTCGTGACGATGGGCTGCGGCGACACCTGCCCGTACTTCCCCGGCACGCGGTACGAGGACTGGGTGCTCGAGGACCCCGCCGGGCAGGGGATCGACGTCGTCCGCCCCATCCGCGACGAGATCCGCGGCCGGGTCCTCGCCCTCCTCGACGAGCTGGGCGTCCGGCCGGTCACAGCCTGATGTCACCGGGCCGGTTGGTCGCCGGGCGCGCGCTGTCGGCAGACTGACGCGGGTGACCTCCTCGCCCCGCTGGCCCACCGTCTTCTTCGACCTCGACGGGACGCTGGCCGACACCATCCCGCTCATCGTCGCCTCGTACCAGCACGCGTTCCGGGTCGTGCTCGGGGAGGAGGTCGACGAGGCGCGGGCGCGGGCGTGGATCGGCCGCCCGCTGCTCGAGGCGCTGCTCGAGGAGTCGCCCGAGCACGGTCACGCCCTCGACGCGGCCTACCGCGAGTGGAACCTCGCGAACACCCAGCGGCTCATCCGGCGCTACGACGGTGTGCCGTGGATGCTGGAGGAGCTCACCGCGGCCGGTGTGCGTATCGCCGTCGTCACCTCCAAGCGCCGCGAGACCGCCCGGATCGCGCTCGAGGCGGTCGGGGCCGACCACCTCATCGACGTCGTGGCGGGGCTCGAGGACACCACGCGCCACAAGCCGGCGCCCGACCCCCTGCTGCACGGCGCCGCCGCGCTCGGTGTCGACCCCACGACGTGCGCCTACGTCGGTGACGCCACCGTCGACCTGCAGGCCGCGCGGGCCGCCGGGATGGCGGCCGTCGCCGTCACCTGGGGTGCGGGGGAGGTCGAGGCTCTCGCCGCCGAGAGCCCCGACGCTCTGGCCGGCGACGTCGCCGGGCTCGTTGCCCTGCTGTTGCCCCCGGCCGGCTCCTAGACTCCGGCGCGTGAGCGCGCGCCCGAACTTCACCCTCCGACCGCACGAGGAGCTCGCCGACCTCCTCGAGGTCATCACGGAGTACGCCGAGGAGCGGATCCGGATGGAGCCGCCGCTCGACCGGACCCGCACCCGCGAGGAGCTCGACGCGGCGCTCGGCTCGACCATCACCGCCTCGGGCGTCGGCGGCGCCGAGGCGATGCGGATCTTCACCGACGAGCTCGCGCCGGCGTGCCTCTCGACCGACCATCCGCGCTTCCTGTCCTTCATTCCCTGCGCCCCCTCGGACGCCTCGGTGATGTTCGACCTCGTCGTCGGGGCGTCCTCGGTCTACGCCGGCTCCTGGCTCGAGGGCGCGGGCGCCGTGTGGGCCGAGAACCAGGCGCTGCGGTGGATCGCCGACCTCGTCGGGATGCCCGACCAAGCCGGCGGGGTCTTCGTCCCGGGCGGCACCATCGGCAACCTGTCGGCGCTCGTCGCGGCCAGGTCGGTCGCACGGGACGGAGCCCCGGTGGCGGTCCGCCCGTGGCGGGTGGCGGCCACCGAGGGCGCGCACAGCTCCATCGCGTCCGCGTGCGAGGTGATGGACGCCGAGCTCGTGGGGGTCGCGGCCGACGACTCGGGCCGGCTCACCGGGGACACCCTGCGCGCAGCGCTGGAGGCGCACGGCCCCGAGACGTTCTTCGCCGTCGTCGCGACCGCCGGCACGACGAACTTCGGCATCGTCGACGACCTCGCGTCCGTCGCGCGGGTCTGCCGGGAGTACGGCCTCTGGTTCCATGTCGACGGCGCCTACGGCGGCGCCGGGCTCGTGGCCCCCTCGGTCCGCGGGCTCTACGACGGGATCGAGCACTGCGACTCGTTCATCGTCGACCCGCACAAGTGGCTCTTCGCCCCGTTCGACTGCTGCGCGCTGCTGTACCGGGAGCCCGCGCTCGCCCGGGCCGCACACACCCAGCGGGCCGGCTACCTCGACGTGCTCACCGACGCGACGGACTGGAACCCCACCGACTACTCCGTCGGACTCACCCGCCGGGCACGCGGGCTGCCGTTCTGGTTCTCGCTCGTCGTCAACGGCACCGACGCGTACACGGCCGCCGTCGAGCACACCCTGGACGTGGCTCGGTACGCCGAAGCCGAGATCGAGCTACGGGACCACCTCGAGCTGGTCGGGGAGCGCGACCTCTCGGTCGTCGTGTTCCGCCGGCTCGGGTGGACCCCGGCCGACTACCAGGCGTGGTCGGACCGGCTGCTCGCCGCCGAGCTCGCCTTCGTCGTCCCGACGACCCACCGCGGCGAGACCCTGGCCCGGTTCGCGATCGTCAACCCGCTGACGACCGAGGACGACATCCGGCTCATCCTCGACACGACGGAGTGACCCCCGCCTGAGGCGGGTGAGGCGGATGTGACTCGTGAGTTGGGTGCGCCGCGATGTGTCCAGCCGACACGCAGCAACGGGCCCGAGAGAATGACACGTGTGTCATTCTCTCGGGTAGAGTTGGGGACCACCGCACGACGACACCGAAGGGCCCAGACCACACCGTGAGCGCCGCCTCCGATCACGCCAGCACCGCCGTTCTCGCCCCGGACCTGTCCGAGCGCGACCGCGAGATCCTGGCCTTCGAGCGCCAGTGGTGGAAGTACGCCGGCTCCAAGGAGACCGCGATCAAGGAGCTCTTCGACATGAGCTCGACCCGGTACTACCAGGTGCTGAACTCCCTCATCGACAGCCCGGTCGCGATGGCCCACGACCCGATGCTCGTCAAGCGCCTGCGCCGGCTGCGGGCCAGCCGCCAGCGCGCCCGCTCGGCCCGCCGCCTCGGGATGGAGCCCTGACCGAGGCCACCAGGACCAGTGACGCCCGTCCGTGAGGGAAGCCGGACGGGCGTCTCTGTGTCCGGATCCGGGCCGGCGACGCGCGCTAGGGGAGGTCGGGGTCGGGGAACTCCACGGGCCAGCCCTTCTTCGCGAGCTGGGCGCGCACCCGGCGCAGGTCCTCGTCGCTCGGGTCGGTGTGGGTGTACGACGTGATGGCCGCGGCGATGTCACGCGGGCCCGCGGGGCTGACGTCGGCGCGGCGCAGCGCCTTCGCGACCTTCTTGACCTCCGAGCGGGTGAGGCGCCGCTCGAGGAGGGCGAGCAGCGGGACGTAGTCGTGGTCGGGCACCCCGCCGGGGTAGCCCTCGCGGAGCCAGTTGACGATCCGGGCGAGCGGGCTGCCCTCGCGCGGGGGTGCCTCCTCGTCCTCCTCCTCGAGTCCGCTCAGCGGCCAGCCGCCGAGGACGAGCTTCGCGGACACCTGCCGCACCTGCGCGTCCTCGGGCACCAGCGCGCGCAGGGCGGTGCCGGACAGCAGCCCCTCGGCGGCCAGTGTGCGCAGGACGTCGTGGGCGGCGGCGGTCCCGAGACGTTCCTGCAGCACCGCGCTGAGCGCGGCCGCCTCGGGGTCCGGGACCCCGTCGGGAAAGCCGGCCCGGATGTGGCTGAGGACCGAGTGGGACAGCTGCGGCATCGCGGGGCTCACTTCTCGTCGACGATGGTCGGGATGACGTGCTCGAAGCTCACGGCCTTGCCGAAGCCGCTCGCGACGATGAGGACGAGGCCGAGCACGACCCCGCCGACGATGAGCGCGATGAGCAGGCCGGCCAGGGCGCGCCCCAGCGGGCTGGGGTGGGTGTGCGACCGTCCGCCGTCGTCGACGACCGTCGTGGAGCCGATGGTGAGGGCACGCATCGCGAGGGCGTAGACGACGGGGAGTCCGGCACCGAAGACGAGGCCCGCGAAGAGGACCTTGCCGGCGCCGAGGAGGGCGAGTTCGAGACTGCGCATCGTGGCTCCTTCGCTCAGGGGGCGGGGGTCTTGGTGGGGGCGCGCTGGTCGAGGACGTCCTTGGGGCGGTCCCACTCGGCGTTGACGTTGTGCGCACCCACGTGCTGGAGGCGTGACCGGTGGTACATCCAGCCCGCCGCTGCACACAGGATCGTGAAGATGAGCACCGCGCCGGCGAGGCCACCCAGGGTGTGGCCCGCCCACCACATGAGGGCGCCCATGCCGGCGGCGATCGGGAAGGTCATCGCCCACGCGACGACCATCCGCCCGGCGGTCCCCCAGCGGACGTGGGTGCCGCGACCGAGGCCGCCGCCGAGCACGGACCCGGTGGCGACGTGGGTCGTCGACAGAGCGAACCCGAGATGGCTGGCCGCCAGGAGCACGGCTGCGGTCGAGCCGTCGCTGGACAGGCCCTGACGCGGGGTGATGTCGACCAGCCCCTTGCCCAGGGTGCGGATGATGCGCCAGCCGCCGAGATAGGTCCCGAGCGCGATCGCGATGGCCGCGGACAGCTTGACCCAGACGGGCACGGCGTCGGTGCGGTCCCAGTGCCCGCTCGCGATGAGGGCGAGGGTCATGACGCCCATCGTCTTCTGGGCGTCGTTGGTGCCGTGCGCGATCGAGACGAGCGACGCGCCGCCGATCTGGCCCCACCGGAAGTGCCGCTCCTCGAGCCGGTTCATGACCGATCGGGTGACGCGGTGGACGAGCCAGCAGCCGACGAACGCGACGGCCATCGCGACGATCGGCGACAGCAGCGAGGGCAGCAGGATCTTGCCGACGACCCCGTCGAGCTTGGTTCCGTCGCCGGTCCACTTGACGCCGGCGAACCCGAGCCCGGCGGCACCCGCCCCGGTGAGTCCGCCGAGCAGCGCGTGCGACGAGCTCGAGGGCAGGCCCAGCAGCCAGGTGAACAGGTTCCACACGATGCCACCGACGAGCCCGGCCAGGATGATGAGCAGCAGCGCCGACCCGCCGTCGGTGAGGAGCTCGGGGCGGGGGGCCCCGTCCGCGTCCTGGATCTTGATGACGGCGTTGGACACGGTGAGCGCCACCTCGACCGACAGGAACGCGCCCACGAGGTTGAGCACCGCCGACAGCCCGACCGCGACCTTGGGTGCCAGGGCCCCCGTCGAGATGGAGGCCGCCATGGCGTTCGCCGTGTCGTGGAAGCCGTTCGTGAAGTCGAAGGCCAGCGCGGTCACGATGACGAGCGCGAGGATGATGGTTGCTGCGTCCACGAGCGACCAGTGTGGGGTCTTCCTGGGCATTCACCAACTCGCGGGGTCGCGGTCCTGCATCGGCGCACCCGGTGCCTCGGTGCACCGGTGCACCGGTGCGTCGGCGCATCGGTGCGTCGGTGCGTCGGTGCGTCGGCCGACGGTCACGATCGTCCACCTCCCGACTGGCCCCCACTTTTCATGCCGGCGTCCGCGCGAACCGCCGCTGCCACGGGGTGTCGCGCGGAGGCCGGCATGAAAAGTGGGGATAGATCGTCAAAAAATGACACGCTCGGGATCATCTGTGTGACTTTGTGTGCAAAGGTCGTCACCGACGGGCCCAGCCGCGGCCCGTGACCGGCACCGTCGCCGGCCCGCCCCTGGGGAGGATCCGCAATGTCGCGACCATCACGCCCGAGCCGCACCGCCGTCGTCGGCATCGCGGCCGCCACGCTCCTCGCCGGCTGTGTGGGGGCCAAGGACTCCGGTCCCGCCGCCGACCCGAACGCGAACGCCGACGCGAAGAACGTCACTCTCGTCATCAGCGCCAACGACATCAAGGGCGGCAAGAACGCCGCCGAGGCCGCCTGGATCGAGGACACGGTCATCCCGGCGTTCGTCGAGCAGCAGAAGGCCAAGGGCGTGACGGCCGACGTCACCTTCAACGGTGCGGGCGTCGAGGACGAGCAGTACAAGACCAAGCTCGAGCTGAACCTGCGGACCGGCAGCGGCTCGGACGTCTTCGCCGCCGACGGCATCTGGCTCGGGGAGCTCGCCGCGGCCGGCTACGTGCAGCCCCTCGACGATGTCGTGGGCGAGGCGGCCGCCGGCTGGGACGGGTGGAGCCAGATCTCGGAGTCGGTGCAGCAGAACATGGCGTTCAAGGGGGAGCGGTACGGCATCCCGAACGGCACCGACGGCCGCGTGCTCTACCTCAACAAGACCCTCCTCGAGAAGGCCGGGCTGCCGGCCGACTGGCAGCCGACGTCGTGGGAGGACCTCCTGGACGCGGGCCGGGCCCTGAAGAAGCTCGACGGGGTCACCCCGATCCAGATCAACGCCGGGGTGCCGATGGGCGAGGCGACGACGGCCCAGGGCTTCCTGCCGCTGCTGGCCGGCACCGGCAGCCCGCTCTACGACGAGGCGGCCGGCACCTGGCAGGGTGCGACCCCCGGGGTCACCGACGTGCTCGGCTTCTACCGGACCGTCTACGGCGAGGGGCTCGGCGACCCGCGCATGCAGCAGGACAAGGCGGGCCGCGACCAGTCCTTCGCCGAGTTCTCCGAGGGCCGGATCGGCATCCTCGCCGAGGGCGACTACTTCTGGCGCTCGGTCATCTGCCCGAGCGAGGACGACTGCGGAGCGACCTCGATGGCGGATCGGGACGAGGTCGTCGGGTGGGCCAAGATCCCCGCGAAGACCCCCGGTTCCGGCGTCGACGGGCAGGACTTCGTGAGCGTGTCCGGCGGCGCAGGCTGGATGATCAGCCCCAAGACGCAGTACCCGCAGCAGGCGTGGGAGCTCATGGCCTTCATGGCGTCGGCGGAGATGCAGAAGGCACTGTCGGAGGCCCAGATCCGCATCTCGGCCCGCAACGACGTCAACGCCGAGACCCTGGCCGATGACCCGCTCCTCAGCTTCATCTCCGAGGAGGTGCTGCCCATCACGACCTACCGGCCCTCGGACGAGAAGTACAACGAGGTCTCGCTCGCCATCCAGCAGGCGACCGCGGACGTCGTGAGCGGCGCGGCTCCGGACGAGGCCGCCCGGACCTACCAGAGCTCGCTCGAGAAGGCCGTCGGTGCCGACCGCGTCGCCGGCGGCTGAGCCGAGGCCGGGGACCGAGCCCCGGCCCCCGCAGGCGGAGGCGCCCGGACCCGCGCGGACGGCGAGGCAGGACCAGGATGTCGCCGGGCTGGGACGGGGCCGGGCCCTCGGGTTCGTCGCCCCGGCCCTGGTGGTCATCGGCATCTTCCTCGTCTTCCCGGCGATCTGGACGATCTACCTCGGACTGCTGGACTACAGCCTGACCGGCTCCGGGGCGAAGGAGCCCGTCTTCGTCGGGCTCGGGAACTACGTCGACGCACTCGGCGACCCCGGGTTCCACCGGTCCCTGTACCTCACCCTGCTGTACGTCGGCGGGTCCGCGGTCATCGGGCAGAACATCCTCGGGTTCCTGCTCGCCTGGTACCTCCGCTCGGCTCACCGGTTCGTCCGGCCGGCCCTGACCATCCTCGTCCTGCTGGCATGGATCCTCCCTGGGTCGGTCGTCGCCTTCCTCTGGCAGGCGCTGCTCGACCGGCGGGCCGGCACCCTCAACGCGATCCTCGACACCTCGGGCCAGGCGTGGGTCCTGGACCACCCGATGCTCGTCATCGTCATCTTCAACATCTGGCGTGGTGCGGCCTTCTCGATGCTCCTGTACAGCGCGGCTCTCAACACGGTTCCGCGCTCGCACCTCGAGGTGGCCCGGATGTCCGGGGCCCGGGGCTGGCAGCAGCTGCGGGACGTCGTGCTGCCGACCGTCAAGCGCCACGTCCTCACGAACACGCTGCTCATCACGCTCTGGACGTTCAACGACTTCTCGCCCTACCTGCTCACCGGCGGCGGGCCCAACGGGGCCAGCGAGATCCTCCCCGTCTACATCTACCGGGAGGCCATCATCGGCGGCGACCTCGGCTACGGCTCGGCGATCTCCCTGCTCCTGCTGCTCGCGAACCTCGTCATCGCCGTCTTCTACCTCCGGGTGCTGCGGACCAAGAAGGAGGACGCCGCGTGAACCCCGTCGTCCGTGGCGTCGTCGGCCGCATCGGGGCCTACACCGCCGTCTGCACCCTCGTCGTGTTCTTCGCGCTGCCCCTGCTGTGGCTCGTGCTGACGCCCTTCACGAAGAACCCGACCTACAGCGTCAGCCTCTCGGCGCCGACCCTCGGCAACTTCGCCAAGCTCGCCGAGAACCCCCAGGTGTGGCCCTCCATCCGCAACAGCATCCTCCTCGCGGGCGGTTCGTCGCTGCTCGTCATCGGGCTCGCCGCCCTCGCCGCGTACGCCCTGAGCCGGGTCCGCGTCCCCGGGCGGGACCAGCTGCTGTACGCCCTGCTGCTGCTGTCCTCGATCGTCACGGGCACCGCCGCGATGGTCCCGATCTTCCTCATGCTGTTCCAGCTGAACCTCATCGACCGGCACACCGGCGTCATCCTCGTGCTCACCGGCGGGCTCCTGCCGGCGGCCGTCTTCATGCTCAAGGACTTCGTCGACGGCATCCCGCGCTCGTACGAGGAGTCCGCGCGGGTGTTCGGGGCCCGGCCCCTGCAGATCCTCCGGCACGTCGTCCTCCCGGTGATCCGCCCGGGGATGGCGACGGTGGGGGTGTGGGCGCTCGTGCAGGTCTGGGGGAACTTCCTCGTCCCCTACGTGCTCCTCGCCAACCCGTCGAAGCAGCCCGCCGCCGTCGTCATGTACACGTTCTACGACGCCGGCGGGCAACCGGACTTCGCCCTCATCTCGACCTTCGCGCTCGTGTACTCGATCCCGGTCGTGCTGCTGTACCTCGTCGTCAACCGCCGCTACGGCTTCTCGTTCCAAGGAGGGATCAAGGGCTGATGGCAACCGTCGAGCTCACCGACCTCGTCAAGCAGTACCCGAACGGCGTCCGCGGCGTCGACGGCGTCGACCTCACCATCGCGGACGGCGAGTTCTTCGCCCTCCTCGGGCCCTCCGGCTGTGGGAAGACGACGCTGCTGCGCACCCTCGCCGGGCTGGAGGCCGCGACCGAGGGCTCCATCCGGATCGACGAGCGGGACGTCACGGCCGTCGACCCGGGGGAGCGCGACGTCGCGATGGTCTTCCAGGACTACGCGCTCTTCCCGCACATGACGGTCACCGAGAACATCGCCTACCCGTTGCGGATCCAGAAGGTCGCCAAGGCCGAGCGGACGGACCGCGCCGCCAGGACCGCGGACCCGCTGAGCCTCGGGCAGCTGCTCGAACGCCGGCCGGCGCAGCTCTCGGGCGGGCAGCAGCAGCGCGTCGCGCTCGCCCGCGCCATCGCCTGCCACCCCCAGGTCTTCCTCTTCGACGAGCCGCTGTCGAACCTCGACGCCCGGCTGCGCCTCGAGGCCCGCACCTTCCTCAAGCAGCTGCAGCGCCGGCTCGGGGTCACGACCGTGTTCGTCACGCACGACCAGGCGGAGGCGCTGGCGATGTCGGACCGGATGGCCGTCATGGAGGCCGGGCGCATCCGGCAGGTCGGCACGCCACGCGAGGTCTTCCAGCGGCCGGGGAGCCTCTTCGTCGCCAACTTCATCGGCGCGACGCCGATGAACCTCCTCGAGGGTGACCTCGTCGACGGGCGGGTCGACGTCGGCGGCGGCCTGGCCCTGCCCGTGCCCCCGTCGCATCGCGACCTCCCGGACCAGCGCGTCGTGTGGGGCATCCGACCCGAGTACGTGGGCGCGCAGGGGCCGGAAGACGCCGACGGCGACGTCGTGGCCGGGACCGTCGCCGCTGTCGAGAACCTCGGGGTCACCGTCCTGGTGACCGTGGAGTCGGGCGACCGTCAGCTCCGGGCGGTCCTCCCGGAGGGCCTGGAGCCACAGGTCGGCGACCCCCTGGGCCTGCGCCCCCAGACCGACCGGGTGCTCCTCTACCGCGCCGACGAGGACGGTGCGCTGATCGAGCCGTGAGCCCGGCCCAGCAGGTGGGGGCCGCGACCTGGCGCGGGACGTGGACTCCGCAGGACCGGGTGGAGTCGGTGTGGCCGACGCTGGGCTTCGACGTCCCGGACGGCAGCCCGGGCCTGCGGGTGGTTCTCAGCTACGACCGGTCCTTCGGGTCGGCGGGCGTGCTCGACCTCGGGCTCGTCGACCCGCTGGGCTGGCGTGGCTGGTCCGGCGGCGCGCGCTCGCTGGTCGAGATCGCGCCCGGGGGCGCCACACCCGGCTACCTCGACCGTGGGCTCCCCGGGGGACGCTGGGAGGTCGTGCTCGGGCTCCACCGGATCCCCGCGGCCGGCCTGGGGTTCTCGCTGGCCGTCGAGGTGGGGGCCGTCGAGCCGGAGCAGGCCGGCCCGACCCCGCGCCCCGTCCCGTTCGCCGGGCGTCCACCCCGACCCGAGCTGCCCGCCCCCAGCGGGCTCCGCTGGCTCGCCACCGACTGCCACGCGCACACGCGGCACTCCGACGGACACCTGCGCCTCGACGAGCTCGCGGCCCTCGCGGCGGCGCGCGGCCTGGACGCCCTGTGGGTGACCGACCACAACACGGTGAGCCACCACCGGCACCTCGCGGAGGTCGGCAGCCGGTACGGGATCGACCTCCTCCCCGGGCAGGAGGTGACGACGGCCGACGGCCACGCCAACGCGTTCGGTGACGTCGGGTGGGTCGACTTCCGTCGCCCGGCCCGGACCTGGGCCGACCAGGTCGCGGAGGCCGGCGGCGTGCTCTCGGTGAACCATCCGGTCGCCGGGGACTGCGCCTGGCGGGAGCCGGGAGGGGCCACCGCCACGCCGTCGCACGCCGAGGTGTGGCACTCGTCGTGGACCGACCGGCGGGACGGGGCGTGCCTCGCCTGGTGGTCCGCGGCCGGGCGCCCGGTGCCGCTCGGGGGCAGCGACATCCACGACCCGGCCACCGCCTCGCCCGGGTCGCCGACGACGTGGGTCCTGGCCGCCGACGGTGACGTGCTCGGGGCCATGGCCGCCGGGCGCACGGCCGTCGCTGCCGGTCCGGACGCCGCGGTGCTGCTCCGCCTCGGCGACGACCTCCACGCGGTCGGTGCCGACGGCGGCCGGCTCGTCTGCCCCGACGGCCGGCGCACCCCGGTCCGCGGGGACCGCGTCGCCATCAGCGGCCACACCGGGCCCCATCTGCTCGAGCGCGACGACCGCCGCGTGCTCGCCATCTCGTCCTGACCCCCGATCCGAGGAGATCCACGATGCACGACGACCACCTGCTCATCGAGGGCCGGCTCCGGCGCACCCTGCAGCGCGTCGCGGACGCGGTCTGGAGCGACCCCGAGCCGGTGGCGCTCGGCCGCTGGGACGCGTCCGGCGAGCCGGTCCCCGTCGTCGAGGGGCTCGCCGCCGACCACACGCCCTGCGCGGTGGGGGAGGCGTGGGGACCGCCCTGGGGGACGTCCTGGTTCCGGGTACGGGGCCGGGTCCCGGACCGGTTCGCCGGGCGAGTCGTCGACCTGCGTCTCGACCTCGGCTTCGACCCGGAGCGCACCGGCTTCCACGCCGAGGGCCTCGTCTACCGGCCGGACGGGTCGCCGGTCAAGGGGCTCCACCCGCAGTCGCAGTGGGTCCGGGTCGCGGGCCCGGCCGTCGGGGGTGAGGAGGTGGACCTGCACGTCGAGGCGGCGTCCAACCCCCTCCTCCTGGGTGGGGGCGGCTTCGACTTCCGTCCTTCCCCGATGGGGGACCCCGCGACGGCCCCGTCGGACCCGCTGTACCGCATCGCGCGGGCGGAGCTGGCGGTCTTCGAGGCCGAGGTGTGGGAGCTGCAGCAGGACCTCGAGGTGCTCGGCCAGCTCGCGGACGAGCTGCCGCTCGAGGATGCGCGCCGCTGGCAGCTGCTGCGGGCGCTGGACCGCGCGATGGACGCGCTGGACGTGGCGGACCTGGCGGGGACGGCGGGGCAGGCCCGGGCCGAGCTGGCCGAGGTCCTCGCGGCGCCCGCCCGCGCCAGCGCGCACCGCATCTCGGCGGTCGGTCACGCCCACATCGACTCCGCCTGGTTGTGGCCGGTCCGCGAGACCGTGCGCAAGGTGGCCCGGACCTGTGCGAACGTCACCTCGCTCATGGACGACGACCCGGGGCTCGTCTTCGCGATGAGCTCCGCCCAGCAGTACGACTGGCTGCGGGAGCACCGGCCCGAGGTGTGGGACCGCGTCGTCGAGCGGGTGCGGGAGGGCCGCTTCGTGCCCGTCGGCGGGATGTGGGTCGAGTCGGACACGAACATGCCCGGTGGTGAGGCACTCGTGCGCCAGCTGACGTGCGGCAAGCGGTTCTTCCTCGACGCGTTCGGCATCGAGACCGAGGAGGTGTGGCTGCCGGACTCGTTCGGGTACACGGCCGCGCTGCCCCAGCTCGTGCGGCTCTCCGGGTCGCGCTGGTTCCTCACCCAGAAGATCTCGTGGAACACGACGAACCGGTTCCCGCACCACACCTTCCGCTGGGAGGGACTGGACGGCAGCCGGGTCCTCACCCACTTCCCGTCCGCCGACACCTACGGGTCGGAGGTCAGCGGCGCCGAGGTCGCACACGCGGCCCGCAACTACTCCGAGAAGGGGGCGGGCACGCGGTCGATGCTCCCGTTCGGGTGGGGCGACGGCGGGGGCGGGCCCACCCGCGAGATGCTCGCGCGCGCCGGGCGGCTGCGGGACCTCGACGGCTCGCCACGGGTCGAGATCGAGCGGCCGGACGCGTTCTTCCGGCAGGCCGAGGCCGAGTACCCGGACGCCCCGGTCTGGGTCGGCGAGCTCTACCTGGAGATGCACCGCGGGACGTACACGAGCCAGGCGAGGACCAAGCAGGGCAACCGGCGCTCCGAGCACCTGCTGCGCGAGGCCGAGCTGTGGGCGGCGACCGCCGCGGTCCGGGAGGGTTTCGACTACCCTGCCGCCCGGCTCGACCGGCTGTGGAAGACGGTGCTCCTCAACCAGTTCCACGACATCCTGCCCGGCTCCTCGATCGGCTGGGTGCATCGTGAGGCCGTCGAGCAGTACCGGGCCGTCGCGGCAGAGCTCGAGGAGGTCATCGGCGACGCCATGGGTGCTCTCGCCGGCGCCGGAGACGTCGACACCGTGTTCAACGCGGCCCCGCACGCGCGTGGGGGTGCGCCGGGGCTCGGCGCGGCCCAGGCTGCGCCGTCCTCGACCTCGACGGTGCGCGAGGTCGGTGACGGGTGGGTCCTGGACAACGGGCTGGTCCGCGCCCACGTGGACTCCTCCGGTCTGCTCACCTCCGTCGTCGACGCAGCCAGCGGGCGTGAGGCGCTGGCGCCCGGCTCGCGCGGCAACCTCCTCCAGCTCCACGCCGACACCCCGGTGCGGTTCGACGCCTGGGACATCGACGCGTACTACCGCCGGTCGGCCACCGACCTGCGCGACCTCGGGGACGGGGGGTCGGTGACAGCGGCCGAGGGCGGTGTCCGGGTCGTGCGGACCTTCGGGCGCTCCCGCGTCGTGCAGCTCGTGACCCTGCCTGCCGGGGAGCCCCGGGTCGACATCCGCACCGAGGCGGACTGGCAGGAGCGCGAGAAGCTGCTCAAGGCGGCCTTCGACCTCGACGTCTCGACGGACCGCTCCACCTCCGAGATCCAGTTCGGGCACGTCCACCGGCCGACCCACACGAACACGAGCTGGGACGCCGCGCGGTTCGAGGTGTGCGCCCACCGCTGGGTCCACGTGGGGGAGCCCGGCCACGGCGCGGCCGTCGTCAACGACTCCACGTACGGGCACGACGTGACCCGGGTCGACCGCGACGGCGGCGGCACGTCGTCGTGCGTCCGGCTCTCGCTCCTGCGGGCCCCGCAGAGCCCCGACCCCGTCGCCGACCTCGGCACGCACCGGATGACGTACTCGCTGGTGCCGGGTGCCGCCATCCCCGACGCGGTGCGCGAGGGGTACCGGGTCAACCTCCCCCCGCGCGTCGTCCCGGGCGCCGGGCGCCGGGTCGAGCCGCTCGTCGCGGTCGACCGCGACGGGGTCGTCGTCGAGTCGGTCAAGCTGGCGGACGACGGCTCGGGTGATGTCGTCGTCCGGCTGTACGAGGCCCTCGGGGCCAGGGTGACGGCCCGGGTGCGCGCCGGGTTCGACGCCGCCGGGGTCGTGGTCACCGACCTGCTCGAGCGGCCGCTCGGCAGCGGGACCCCCGACGTGGATGGTGACGGCGCCGTGGTGCTCGCGCTGCGGCCGTTCGAGGTGGTGACCCTCCGCTGGCGCCGGGGGTGAGCCCGGCCCGAGCCGCGGCCGGGCCGCGTCGCGCGGTGCCGGGTCCCACGCCCGCCGTCGCGTTTGCACTCTCACCCCGAGAGTGCCAATAATGAGCCTTAGCACTCTCATGCCGAGAGTGATAAGTACCGACCGGTCCGGTGAGGACAGGTGTGTCGACGGTGACGTGAGCCGCGGCCCCCGTCCGTCCGTCGCGGGCACCGCCCGGTCCCACCTTCGATTCGCGTGGGAGGAACCACCCGAATGGCCAAGATCATCGCTTTCGATGAGGAGGCGCGCCGCGGTCTCGAGCGGGGCATGAACGTGCTCGCCGACGCCGTCAAGGTCACGCTCGGCCCCAAGGGCCGCAACGTCGTCCTGGAGAAGAAGTGGGGCGCCCCCACCATTACCAACGACGGTGTCTCGATCGCCAAGGAGATCGAGCTCGACGACCCGTACGAGAAGATCGGCGCGGAGCTCGTCAAGGAGGTCGCCAAGAAGACCGACGACGTCGCCGGCGACGGCACGACGACGGCTACGGTCCTCGCCCAGGCGCTCGTCCGCGAGGGCCTGCGCAACGTCGCCGCGGGTGCGAACCCGATGGCGCTCAAGCGCGGCATCGAGAAGGCCGTCGCGGCCGTCTCGGACGAGCTGCTCGCGAACGCCAAGGACGTCGAGACCAAGGAGCAGATCGCCGCGACCGCGTCGATCAGCGCCGCTGACCCCCAGATCGGCGAGATGATCGCCGAGGCCATGGACAAGGTCGGCAAGGAAGGCGTCATCACCGTCGAGGAGAGCAACACCTTCGGGCTCGAGCTCGAGCTCACCGAGGGCATGCGCTTCGACAAGGGCTACATCAGCCACTACTTCGTCACCGACACCGAGCGCATGGAGTCCGTGCTCGAGGACCCCTACGTCCTCATCGCGAACTCCAAGATCGGCTCGATCAAGGACCTGCTGCCCCTCCTCGAGAAGGTCATGCAGTCCGGCAAGCCGCTCCTCATCATCTCCGAGGACGTCGAGGGCGAGGCCCTGAGCACGCTCGTCGTCAACAAGATCCGCGGCACCTTCAAGTCCGTCGCCGTCAAGGCTCCGGGCTTCGGCGACCGTCGCAAGGCCATGCTCGGCGACATCGCGATCCTCACCGGCGGCCAGGTCATCTCCGAGGAGGTCGGGCTCAAGCTCGACACCGCGGACCTGTCGCTGCTCGGCAAGGCACGCAAGGTCGTCGTCACCAAGGACGAGACGACGATCGTCGAGGGTGCGGGTGACAACGACCAGATCCAGGGTCGCGTCAACCAGATCCGTGCCGAGATCGAGAAGTCGGACTCCGACTACGACCGCGAGAAGCTCCAGGAGCGCCTCGCCAAGCTCGCCGGCGGCGTCGCCGTCATCAAGGCGGGCGCGGCCACCGAGGTCGAGCTCAAGGAGCGCAAGCACCGCATCGAGGACGCCGTTCGCAACGCGAAGGCCGCCGTCGAGGAGGGCATCGTCGCCGGTGGTGGCGTGGCCCTCATCCAGGCCGGCGCCAAGGCGTTCGCCAACCTCTCGCTCGAGGGCGACGAGGCCACCGGCGCGAACATCGTCAAGGTCGCCGTCGAGGCGCCGCTCAAGCAGATCGCGATCAACGCCGGTCTCGAGGGCGGGGTCGTGGCCGAGAAGGTCTCCAACCTCGAGCCGGGCTGGGGCCTCAACGCCGCCACCGGTGAGTACGTGGACCTCGTCGCCGCCGGGGTCATCGACCCCGCGAAGGTGACGCGTTCGGCGCTGCAGAACGCCGCGTCGATCGCCGCGCTGTTCCTCACCACCGAGGCGGTCATCGCCGACAAGCCCGAGAAGTCGGCTCCGGCCATGCCGGGTGGCGACGACATGGGCGGCATGGGCTTCTGAGCCTCGCCTCCCGCGTCACGCACCGACGGGCGGTCCTCCTCCGGGAGGGCCGCCCGTCGGCGTGTCCGGCGCGCAGCGTTTGCTGGCGGAACGGACGGGTGCCATGCTGATCCCGCTCCGTCCGGGGGAACTGGGTCGGAGCAGTTCATCCACATCCTGAGGGGGAAACATGAAGAAGTTCCTGCATGTCCTGTTGGCCGTCGGAGCAGTCATCAGTCTGTCGCTCGCGACCGCCGGGACGGCGTCCGCATCGCCCACGTCCGGCTGGACGCAGCAGCGGTACGCCACCCCGACGTTCGTCAACCAGTGGCTCTACAAGGACGGCACCGCCCGCGCCGTCGCGAAGGCCGAGGCGAACCACTCGACCTACGGCGAGGTCATCACCATCACCGACCACAGGGCCGACGGCTTCGGCCAGATCGTCCACTGGCAGGGCGACGGCAAGTCGGGCAGCTGCAAGAACGAGAAGGGCGACGGCGGCACGGTCCGCTGCGACTTCAACATCACCGAGGGCAACTACTTCTCCTGGAGGCTGTGCGCCAAGGACGGCAGCACGCTGCTCGCCTGCACGAACTGGGACAGCATGAGGGCCTGACCCTCACCGCGCCGACGACGGGCGGTCCTCCTCCGGGAGGGCCGCCCGTCGCCGTCTGCCACCCCGGCTCGTCCCCGGATCGACCGATAGGTCACGCCAGGTACGGGTTGGGGCGTCCCCGGATCGACCGATAGGTCACGCCAGGTACGGGTTGGGGCGTCCCCGGATCGACCGATAGGTCACGCCAGGTACGGGTTGGGGCGTCCCCGGATCGACCGATAGGTCACGCCAGGTACGGGTTGGGGCGTCCCCCGATCGACCAATAGGTCACGTCAGGTGCGCCCGGCGGCGTCTGCGCTGGGGGGTCGGCCGCTGGTCAGCGAGCCGGCTGGGGAGCGACCGACTGCGCTGCGAGGTCGGCGCGGGGGTCACGGATGCGGCGGTGGAGCCGCAGCGCGGTCCAGACCCACAGGCCGACAATGGCCAGGCCCGCCCCGATGCTCACCACGGGCAGCCACCCGGGAGGCCCGCCGGTGCAGCTCTCGACGACGACCCCGTCGGCCCCGGCACTGCTCGTGCAGCTCCCGGCGTAGAGGGGGAACGCCATGCCCATGACGGCGAGGCCCAGGAACGGGACGCCGAAGATGCCGTAGGCCACCGCACCCCAGGCCTTGTCGGCCGTCGTCCACCGCTTCGAGATGAGCAGGAGGACGAGACCGACGAGCCACAGCACCGGGGCCACGACGGTGAGCACGATGCTCAGGGCGACGGGGATCGACAGTACGAGGAGGACCAGCGCGGTCGTCTCGAGCACCGGCCTCCCGGACGGCGCGCGCTCGGGAGGGCCCGCGAAGGGGTACCGCGCGGCGGCCGGGTCCAGCGGCGGGCCGGTGACGAAGACTCCCGTCGCGGCCTCGGCGACGACGTCCTCGGGGGCGCCGAGGCGCTCGAGCACCACGGACATCGCGGCGTCGCTGCCGTCGGTGGCCGCCGCCGCCTCGACGAGATGCTCCTCGATGTCGGCGCGCAGCTCGGCCCGCCGGTCGTCCGGCAGCCGTCGTCCGACGATGTCGAGCCGCTGCAGGTAAGCGCGGACGAGTGGGTGGTCGAGTCCGGTCATGACGGTGCCCCCTCGGGCTTGAGGATGGTGGAGACGGAGGCGGCGAAACCGCTCCAGGCGGTGCGGAAGTCGGCCAGGGCGCGGGACCCGGCCGGACTGAGCGCGTAGTAGCGACGCGCTGGGCCGTCTGCCGACGCGCGCCAGGTGGTGTCGACGAGTGCGTCACGCCGCAGCCTCGACAACAGCGGGTAGACGGTGCCCTCGCTCGCGACGAGCCCCGCGTCCGACAGTTCGGCGACGAGGTCGTACCCGTAGCGCTCGCGACCCTCGAGGAGGGCGAGGACGCAGTGTTCCAGCACGCCACGTCGCAGCTGGCTCAGCGCGGCCTCCGGAGCTCCCATGCACCACAAGGTAGCGGGCCACTACCTTGCGCCGCAAGGGTCAGGTTGCCGTGTTCGACCACAGCCACGCCCCAGGTGGACGGGGCAGGATGGACCGATGAGCCAGCCGGGAGCCGACGAGCGGGGTGCCCTCGTCCTCGGGCCCCTCCTGCGGTACGTCGACGAGACGTCGGCCACCGTCTGGGTCCGCACGGCGCAGTCCGCCCGGGTGTCCGTGCTCCGCGCCGGGCGCGAGTGGACCGCCCGGACCTTCGGGGTGCACGGGTCGCACTACGCGCTCGTCGTCTGCGACGGGCTCGAGCCTGCCACCGACGAGCCGTACGAGGTCCGGGTCGACGGGCAGACGGTCTGGCCCCTGCCGGGCGAGGCCGCGAGCCGCATCCGTACCCTCGACCCCGACCGGCTGCCGTACTTCGCCTTCGGGTCGTGCCGGACGATGGGCAGCCACGACGACGAGGGCAACGCGCTGCACGGCGTCGATGCGCTCCGCAGCCTCGCGGTGGCCCTGCGTGACGACCCGGACGCCGGCTGGCCCGACCTCCTGCTCCTCCTCGGCGACCAGGTGTATGCCGACACGACGCCGCACGGCGAGCTCGAGGACTTCATGCGGAGCCGGCGCAGCCTCGACGAGCCGCCGTACGAGGAGATCAAGGACTACCCGGAGTACGACGAGCTGTACCGCATCACCTGGGGCGACCCCGTCATCCGGTGGGCGATGTCGACGGTGCCCTCGGCGATGATCTTCGACGACCACGACATCCGCGACGACTGGAACACGTCGTGGTCGTGGCGGCGCGACGTCCGCGCCACGACGTGGTGGCAGGAGCGCATCGTCTCCGGTCTTGCCGCGTACTGGGTGCACCAGCACATCGGCAACCTCTCGCCCGCCGAGCTCGCGGAGGAGGAGGTCTTCCGGCACGTGCTCGAGCACGAGGCGACGGGCGGGGACGTCGAGCTCGACCTCACCGACACCCTCGACCGACTGGCGGCCCGGGCCGACGCGCAGCCCGAGACGTACCGCTGGAGCCACACCCGCGAGCTGGGTGACAGCCTGCTCGTCGTCCTCGACTCCCGGGCGGCCCGCGACCTGCGGCCCGACGGCCGTTCGATGCTCGACCCGGTCGAGATGCAGTGGCTCGACGACACCCTGCAGGGCGGCCACCGGCATGTCTTCGTCGGCACCTCGCTGCCCTTCCTCCTGCCACCGGGCCTGCACGACTTCGAGGCCATCGACGAGGCCGTGGCCCAGGGTGCCTACGGCCGGCTCTCCGCCGAGCTCGCCGAACGCATGCGCCGCAGGATCGACCTCGAGCACTGGGCGGCCTTCAGCTCGGGCTTCGAGGAGGTCTTCGACCTCGTGATGGACCTCGCCCGCGGCCGCCGGGGCCCGGCGCCGCAGACGGTGATGTTCCTGTCCGGCGACGTCCACAACTCGTACTTCGCCGAGGTCACCGAGCCGACCCGCCACGGCGCGCGGTCCCGCATCGTGCAGGCGGTGTGCTCGCCGATCCGCAACCCGATGCCCCGGGGCGTCCGGGTGGCGGTCTCGATGCTCACCCGGTCCCTCGTGCGCCCGATGCGGTTCCTCGCCGCGCGGTCGCGACGCGTGCCGGACCCGGCGTACCCGTGGACCGTCACGGAGGGGCCATGGTTCGACAACAACGTCGCGCTCTGCCGGGTCCTGCCCGACCGCGTCGAGCTCACCTGGGTCACCGGTGTCGACCACGGCGACCACGACCATCCGACGCTGCGCGAGGTCTGGTCGGTCGAGATCCCGGAGCTCTCGACCGACACCGTGGGTGGGTCCGAGGCGGACGCCGTACCGGCCGCCGAGCTGCCCAGGGCCGCCCGGGACAGCCTGCCCACGCGGAACCATCACACCGTCGCCTAGCGTTGGGACCAACGCAGGGTGGTCGCTTCCCGGCCGCTCGCCCATTCCGGCGCCCTTAGGACGACGCATGACGGTCGCAGACCACACCCCCGCCCCGACCGCCCCGGTGCGACGTGCCGCGGCCCGCGTCGAGGACCTCACGAAGGTCTACGGCAGCGGCGAGACCCGCGTCGTCGCCCTCGACGGGGTGACCCTGGACCTGCACGCCGGTGAGTTCACCGCGATCATGGGCCGGTCCGGGTCCGGCAAGTCGACGCTCATGCACTGCGCGGCGGGGCTCGACGAGGTGACCTCGGGACGGGTGCTGCTCGGGGACGTCGATCTCACGACGCTCAAGGAGCGAGCGCTGACCGAGCTGCGACGGGACCGAATCGGCTTCGTCTTCCAGGCCTTCAACCTCGTCCCGACCCTCACGGCCGAGGAGAACATCACCCTCCCGCTGGCCATCGCGGGGCGCAGCCCGGACCCCGACTGGTTCGACGAGGTCATCGACACCGTCAAGCTGCGGGACCGGCTGGGGCACCGGCCGGGCGAGCTGTCCGGGGGCCAGCAGCAGCGGGTGGCCTGCGCCCGTGCGCTGATGGGCCAGCCGGACGTCGTGTTCGCCGACGAGCCCACGGGCAACCTCGACTCCACCTCGGGCGCCGAGGTGCTCGGCTTCCTCCGCCGCGCGGTCGACGACCACGACCAGACGGTGGTCATGGTCACCCACGACCCGGGCGCCGCGAGCTGGACGGACCGGGTCGTCTTCCTCGCCGACGGCCGGGTCGTCGGCGAGCTGCGTGAGCCCAGCACCGAGGCGGTCCTGGAGTGGATGGTCCGCCTCGCCGAGCTCGAGGCCTGAGCATGCTGCGCGCCACGTGGCGGGGCATCATCGCGCACAAGCTGCGCCTCGTCCTCAGCGCCGTCGCCGTCATCCTCGGCGTCGCGTTCGTCGCCGGGTCCTACGTCTTCACCGACACCCTCGACCGTGCCTTCACCGGGTTGACGAGCGGCGCGGTCGGCGACGTCATCGTCCGCGCCGGTGGGGGCAGCGGAGGCCCCGGTGCGGGTGCGGGCGGGACCCGCACCGTCCCGGACTCCCTCGTCGCCGAGCTGGCCGCGGTCCCCGGCGCGGCCCGGGCCGACGGCCGGATCACGACCTTCGGAACCTACGTCGTCGACGGAGCCGGCAAGCTGATCGGCGGCAACGGGCCGCCCGGCATCGCGGTGTCGTTCAGCTCGGGACCGGCGGCCAACGGCGTGCCGACCGCCACCCTCGAGACCGGAGGCTGGCCCGGGGCCGTCGGGGATGTCGTCCTCGACGCGAACACCGCGGCCCGTGCGGGCTACGTCGTCGGCGACTCCGTCCCGCTCGTCACGTCGGGGACCCAGCCCAGGGTCGAGGCGACGCTCGTCGGCACGGCCGACTTCGCCGGGACCTCGCTCGTCGGAGCGAGCGTCGTCATGCTCGATGCGCGGCAGGCGCAGCAGCTGTACCTCGAGGGCGCCGACGCCTGGTCGCAGGTCTGGGTCACCGCCGCCGACGGCACGAGCCAGGAGGACCTGCGCGCCGCGGTCGAGGCCGTGCTCCCGGACGGGTTCGAGGCGGCGACGGGTGACGCGACCGCCGCTCGGGCCTCCACCCGGATCGACGAGGCGCTCTCGTTCGTCACGACCTTCCTCCTCGTGTTCGCCGGGGTGGCCCTCACGGTGGGGGCGTTCCTCATCGTCAACACCTTCACGATCCTCGTCGCCCAGCGCAGCCGCGAGCTCGCGCTGCTGCGGGCGATCGGGGCGAGCCGCCGGCAGGTGGCCCGCTCGGTGCTCGCCGAGGCGGGCCTCGTCGGCGTCGTCGGGTCGGCGGTGGGCATCGGCCTCGGCATCCTGCTGGCCATCGGCATCCGCTGGGTGTTCGGGCGCGTCGGGCTCGACCTCGGCGTCAGTGAGCTCGTGCTCCGTCCGCGCACCATCGTCGTGGCCCTCGTCGTCGGGGTCGTCGTCACCCTCGCCGCGGCCTACCTGCCGGCCCGACGTGCCGGCTCGGTGCCCCCGGTGGCGGCCATGCGCGACGACGCCCATCTCGCCGAGGGCGGGATGCGGTGGCGGCTCGCGATGGGATCGGTGCTGCTCGTCGCCGGGGCCGTCGCAATGGGCGGCGGGCTGGCCGGCTGGGGCAGCGAGCCGACCTACGTGCTCGGCGGCGGAACCTTCGGGGTGCTCGTCGGGACGGCGCTGCTCAGCCCCCTGCTCGGCCGCCCCGTGCTCGCGGCCCTGGGCTGGAGCTACCGCCGCTCCTTCGGCGCCGTCGGACGCATGGCGGAGCAGAACTCGCGCCGCAACCCGCGCCGCACCGGGGCCACCGCGTCGGCGCTGATGATCGGGGTCTCGCTCGTGACCCTGATGGCCGTCCTCGGCGCGTCGGCGAAGGCGAGTATCGACAAGTCCCTCGCCGAGGACGTCGTCGCCGACTACGTCGTCTCGAGCGTGGTGGGGCAGGGCTTCTCGGCGAGCATCACCGACGCGGTCAGCCGTGTCGAGGGCGTCGAGGAGGTCGTCCGCGTGCGGAACGCACTGCTCGAGGTCGACGGCGACCGGGAGTTCGCGACGGGGGTCGACCCCGAGGGTGTCGTGCGGGTGGCCCGGCCCACCCTGGCCAGCGGGGCGCTCACCGACCTCGGGGTCGGCACCGTGGCCGTTGCCTCGACGTACGCCGCGGACCAGGGGCTGCAGGTCGGCTCCGAGGTGACCATCGACTTCGCCGGGGAGGAGTCCACCGCCACGGTCGTCGCGACGTACGAGCAGGACGCGGTGCTCCAGTCCGACGTCACGATGTCGATCGACGCCTTCGACGAGCTCGGCGTCCCGCCGACCGACCGTGCCACGTACGTCGTCGCCGCCCCGGGCGCCGACCGTGTCGCGCTGCGCCAGGGCCTCGACGCCGCCGTCGCCGACCTGCCCACCGTGAGCGTGGCCGACCAGGCGGAGTACGCGGCCGAGCAGCGGGAACCCATCGACCGGTTGCTGTTCATCGTCTACGCCCTGCTCGGCCTCGCCGTCGTCATCGCGGTTCTCGGCATCGTGAACACCCTCGCGCTCTCGGTCGTCGAGCGCGTCCGCGAGATCGGCCTGCTCCGCGCGGTCGGCCTCAGCCGCCGCCAGCTGCGCACGATGCTGCGCCTGGAGTCGGTGGCGATCGCGGTCCTCGGCGCCGTGCTGGGCGTCGTGCTCGGGCTCGTGTTCGCCGTGTCGCTCCAGCGCTCGCTGGCCGACGACGGGATCGACGTGCTGGCCATCCCGTGGGTGCAGCTCGTCGGGTTCATCGCCGTCGCGGCGGTCGTCGGGGTGCTGGCCGCCGTGTGGCCCGGGCGTCGGGCGGCCCGCCTCGACATCCTCCGCGCGATCGCCACCGAGTGAGCAGCGACGCAGCAGCCTCCGCTGGGGGAGGGCACCCGGCGAGTGGCTGGGGCCTGCCCATCGAGGTCGCGTCGGCACCCAGGGTCGTCCTGGACCGAGCGCGGATCGCAGACGTGCCGGAGATCGCCGCTCTGCTCCGCGACGACGTCGTCGGCGCCCAGCGTGAGGCCGCCGAGGGTGACCTCGAGCCCTACCTCGACGCCTTCCGCGACATCGACGCCGATGCGAACCAGCTCCTGGTCGTGGCCCTGACGGACGACCGTCAGGTGATCGGCACGATGCAGCTCACCCTGATGCGCTCGCTCTCCCGGCGGGGAGCGACCCGGCTCCAGGTCGAGGCCGTTCGGGTGGGAGCGGCCGCCCGCGGGACCGGGCTGGGTCGGGCGATGATGACCTGGGCGGCCGAGGCCGGGCGCTCGCGGGGTGCCGTGCTGGCCCAGCTGACCACCGACCGGCGCAGGAGTGCCGCGCACCGCTTCTACGAGAGCCTCGGCTGGGCCGACACGCACAAGGGGATGAAGCTCGACCTGCGCGAGCCGGACTGACTCGTCGTCACGTGAACATCCGCACCGCCTGGGCCTCGGTCTCGGCGTACTGCGACCCGGCGGCGCCGAGCACCTGACCGATGGCGTCGAGCGACTCGCGGACCTGGTGCTGGGTGCCGCGCCACTGCGTCACGACGCCCTGGAACTGTGCCGACGCCGTGCCCGTCCACGCGTCCTGGAGGCCGGTGAGCCGGGCGAGCATCACCGCCACCTGGCCCTCGATCTCGGTGGAGATGCGGGCGACGTCGGCACTGGCGGCGGCGATGCGGTCGGTGTCGACCTGGAACTGGGCGGCCATGGGTTCCCCCTTCGGTGACGGTCGGCCCTGGTGGCCGACCCGGTCCTCCGACCCTAGGAAAGCGCGGCCCGTCGACCGTGGGGTTTTCCACAGGGCGCGGCCGGCCCGCCTACGATCGGGCCGTGGCCATCCTCATCGACCCCCCGCGGTTCGAGGCCCACGGGCGGCGGTGGTCGCACCTCGTCAGCGACACGAGCCTCGAGGAGCTGCACGCCTTCGCGCGGTCGTGCGGCATCCCGGCCCGCGGTTTCGAGGGGGACCACTACGACATCCCCGAGGAGCGGTACGCGGCGGTCGTCGCAGCGGGCGCCCGGCCCACGCCTCCGCGGGACCTGCTCCGTGCACTCGTCGCGAGCGGGCTGCGGATGCAGAAGCGCCGGGGCGACACCGGGGTCGCCCGAGTGCGCGAGGTCCGCTTCCCGGACGGGACGACGGCCGACGTCGACCTCATCCGGTCGGCCCGGGAGGCCGCCCCGGTCCGGGTCTTCGCGGCGATGGTGTTCGTCCGCGACGCCGCCGGTGACCACCTCGTCGTCCACTCCGTACGGCGTGACCAGTGGGGACCACCCGGGGGCTGGCGGCAGCCGGGGGAGTCGGTGCGCGAGAACGCACTTCGCGAGCTCCACGAGGAGAGTGGGATAGCCCTGCACGACTCCGCGCTGGCCCCGGTGGGGTACGAGCGCTTCCACCGCCGGTCCCCCGGGGGGCTGTGGCGCGCGGGCCAGGACCTCATGCAGCTCTACCGGGCCGACCTCCCCGCCGTCCGGCCGCACCTGCAGCGGACCTTCGACGACGTGGACGTCTGCCGCTGGGTCACCTGGCGCGAGCTCGAGGGGCTGTGCTCCCGCGACTTCTACTGGCCCATCCTCGAGGCCGTGCTCAGGCCGCGAGCCTGGTGAGCTCCCGGGCGAGGTTCTCGCGCGCCGTCGGTTCCCAGGCGCGCCGGGCGTGCTCGGTCCGGTAGACGTGGTCGCGGAGCAGGAACGGACGCAGGACGGCGGTCCGGGCCGCCGAGTACGTGGCGGCCGGCACGGCGGCGTACTCGCGGCGCACCTCCCGGCAGTACTCGTCGAAGCGCGGGGTCGGCGCCGCCAGCACCCACAGGTCGGCGTCGTGCAGGACCTCCCGGCTCGCGCTGCCCACCCCGACGAGGTCGTGGCCGGCGGTGTCGAGCACGGCGGTCGCGACGTCGTCCACGAGGTCCGGGTCGGCTCCCAGCTCGGCCAGGGTCCGCGAGGCGAGCGCGGCGCTGCGCCGCTCGTTGCCGTCGGTGGTGTCGTCGCCGATGTCGTAGACGGCGTCGTGGAACCACGCCCCGAGCACGGCGACCGAACGGTCCCGCCGCCCGACCTTGCCGGCCCGGCACAGGGTGTCGACCGCCGCGAGGACCTCGACGAGATGCGCGGTGCCGTGGTAGCCGCGGTGCGGCTCGCCCCAGCGGGCCAGCAGGTCCCGTCCCACGTCGGCGAGCAGCTGCCGGTCGGCGCCGGGGACGGCTCTCCGGGCGTCCGTCACCCAACGTCCCTGCAGCGCCTGCACCCCGACACTCTGGCAGAGTCCGACCGTCGCGTCAGGGGTTCCGTCGGGTCCGCTCCCAGGCCTTGGCGTACCGGCTTCCCGTCGCCAGCAACAGCAGCCCGGTCGCGATGAACGCGATCGACCGGACGATGCCGTCGAGCGCGGAGAGGTCGAAGAGGAACAGCTTGGCGACGGCGACGGCCACGAGGAGCAGCCCGCCGCGCAGCGCCAGGTCGGACCGGTGCTCGAGGGAGTGCAGGAGCAGCACGGCGGCGGTGACCATCCAGGCGACGGTGGCCAGCGCGTGCCCGGCCGTGAAGCCGACCGCGACGTCGCCGAGGCGGTCGCCGGTGAGGGTGCCGACACTGACGAGCATCGTCGCCCCCGTCACGAGTCCCAGCGCCACCGCGCCGACGCGCGTCGCCCGCCGGAGCGCGGCCGGGACCCTGCGCACGTTGGCCACCGCCCAGGTCAGGACGGCGAGCAGCGCGGCCGCGAGGCCACTGTCGACGAACGCGACGGGCAGGTCGTGGGCCGTGGCGAGGTCGGCGGACAGCATCGCCGCGGGGTGGTCGAGCCAGCCGAGCAGGGCGACCGCCGCGACGGCGCTGCCGATGGCGAGCGAGATGCGCGAGCGCGACGCGCCGGCCACGGCGACGTGGCCGAGGGCCAGGAGGAGCAGTCCGGTGCCGACGAAGCCGCTGGGTGCGCCGGCCAGGACGGCCAGGACCGCCGAGAACGCCCCCACGGCCGCGACCGTGGAGACGAGGTGGACCGGCAGCGGGCCGAGCGGCGCCCGGCCGCCGGCCGACGCCGCGAGCAGCAGCACCGCCGCGACGGCGGCGTGAGCGGAGGTCCGGACGGGGTCGTCCTGCGCGGCGTTGACGGCGAGGACGCCGACCGCGACGACGAGCACGGCGACCGACGACGTGACGTCCCCTCGATGCCGGCGCACGGTGAGCGTCGAGGTGGCGAGGACGGCCAGGAGGACGACGACGCCGACGGCGAGCAGGGCCAACAGCCCGTTGCGACCATCGACGACGAAGGCTCCCACGAGGAGGGACAGCGCCACCGGCGTCGTCCGCACGATCGTGAGTCGGGGGGCGGGGCGGTCGCCGGCCGCCCACCAGCCGACGACGGCGAGCACGGCGAGCACTGCCGAGACGAGCCATCCGGGTCCGTCGGCGACGACCGGCGAGAGGACCGCCGCGCCGGCCACCATGAGGACGGCGAGCAGCTCGCTGGACCACCGGCGCGCCAGCCCCAGCCCGGCGACGGCGACCGCGACGCACATGGCCAGGCCGACGCCGGACGGCACCCACCCGTACAGGGCGGTGACGGCGACGACGTCGAGGTAGGCGGCGGCGGCGCCGGTCGCGACGAGCGCGACCGAGGACGTGCCCACGATCCGGCCGTCGGCCCGGTCGCGGGTCCCCCCACGCACCCCGAGTCCGGCCAGGACGATCGCGAGGGCGGCACCGGCCGCGACTCGGGCCTCCGGCCCGAACCAGCCCTGCCGGACGGCCAGGACGAGGAGCATCGCGACCCCGACCAGCGTGACGACCGCGCCGGCGATGGCCAGGACCCGCGTCACGGCTCCCTCGCGCCGGTACCAGGGCTCGGGGGGCGGCAGCACCGCTGCCGGGGGGAGTGGCGGCGGGGCGGCGGCACCGGCCGGGACGGGGGCTCCCGGCGGGACGGGCACGGGCGCGCCGACGGGTGCTGCCGCGTGGGCTCCACCGGCCGGAGACGCCGGTGGCGGGACGGCGGCCATCGCGGGGAGCGGCGCGGCCGGGGCCGCCGGCCGCCGTGCGTCCTGCTGCTCGAGATCGGCGCGCAGGCGGGCGAGGCCGTTGCCGACCGTGTACATCCGCTGCATCGCGTCGGCGAACTCCTGCTCGAGCCGCAGCACGTCATCCCGGTGGGTCATGGCCCCAGGGTCCCAGGACGACGCACGGGGCACCTGAGCACGCGTACTCACCGCGTGTCGGGTGCCCCGTGGCGGGCTGGCGGGCGGGGCTCAGCCGGTGGTGCTGCTCCGCTCGGTCAGCGTCGCGCTGATCTCCATGCGCGTCCCGTCGCGCAGCACCGTGAGCGTGACGGCGGACCCCACGGTCTGCTCGCGGACGTATCCGACGAGCGACTCGGCGGAGTCGACCGACTCGCCGTTGACCGCGACGACGACGTCACCCTGCTTCAGGCCCGCGGCCGCGGCGGGGGTGCCCTGCTCCACGGACATGATCTCGGCACCGGCCCGGGTGGCGGACCCGTCGGAGGCGGTGCCCGTCTGCGGCACGACCCCGAGGAAGGCGTGGAGCGCGGTCCCCGACTCGATGAGCTGGGTCGCGATGGACTGCACCTCGGTGACCGGGATGGCGAAGCCGATGCCGATGCTCCCGGCCTGCCCGCCGCTGGAGGACCCGAGAGAGGCGATGGAGGAGTTGATGCCGACCAGCTGGCCGGCGGCGTTGACGAGCGCACCGCCGCTGTTGCCCGGGTTGATCGCGGCCGAGGTCTGGATCGCGTTCGTCACGACCGGCTCCGCCTGGGCGGTGCTCGAGTTGCGCGCACCCTGCGGCTGCTCCGCCTGCGTCGTCACGGGGCGGTTGAGGGCGCTGACGATGCCGGTCGTCACGGTCCCGGCGAGCCCCAGCGGGTTGCCGACGGCCATGACGGGGTCGCCGACCTCGAGGGCGTCGGAGTCGCCCAGGGCGACCGGGGTGAGGTCACCCGGGCCGTCGGTGATCGTGATGACGGCCAGGTCGGTCGACGGGTCCGTGCCGCGGATCTCGGCGGCGTACGCCCGCCCGTCGGACAGGGTGACAGTGAGCTTCTCGGCGCCCGCGACGACGTGGTTGTTCGTCACGACGTGCCCCTGGTCGTCGATGATGACGCCGGAGCCCTGCCCGGCGCCCTGAGCGGACTCGGCGCTGATCGCGACGACGCTCGGCGAGACCGCCCCTGCCGTGGCCGCCCAGTCCGGGCTCGACGCATCGGCCTGCTGGACCGGCGCCTGGTCCGTGCCGCGGCCCAGCTGGGTGGACGAGCCCTGCGCAGCGGAGGGGGTCTGCGCGTCGTCCCACAGCCGGGCCGCGGCGATGGTGCCGCCGGAGGACAGGATGGCGGCGAGCACCGCGACGGCGGTGATCTCCGCCGTGCGGCGGCGTCCGGACCCGCTCGGGGGCGAACCCTGGGGTCCGGACGGCCCCGACGGCCCGTACGGCCCCGAGACAGGGGGAGGGGCCATGGGCGGGGTCGGGGAGTCCTGGGTGGACGGGCGGTCGTGCGGGGGAGCGGCCGGCGACCCCTGGGCCGTCGGCCGCTCCGTGGTGGCCGTGCCACCGTGCGGGGTGTACCACTGGGGCGCGGTCCCCTGGGAGTTCTCGCCGGTGGGCGTGGGCTGCTGCTCGTGCATCGTGTCTCGGTGCTCCTTCAGGATCGGCTACCCCTCCAGTCAACGTCCCCGAGGTGGGTGCCGGCTGGTCAGCCGCTGGGAGTCCGCTGTGCGAAGCGCACGACGAACGTCGCACCGCCGCCGGGGGTCCGGGCGACCCCGACCCGGCCGCGGTGGGCCGAGACGATGGCGGCGACGATCGCGAGGCCGAGTCCGCTGCCGCCGCTGCCGCGACCCCGGGACGGGTCGGCCCGGAAGAAGCGCTCGAACACCTTCGTCGCGATCTCCGGGGGGACCCCGGCGCCGTGGTCTCGCACCTCGACGGCGGCGACCCCGCCCTCGGTGCCGACGGCGACCTCGACGGGGCTGCCCTCGGGGGTGTGCCGGAGGGCGTTGGCGACGAGGTTGGTCACGACCTGGCGGAGCTTGGGCTCGGAGCCCCGCACGACCGTCGGCTCGAGGGTGCCGTGGAGACCGAGCAGCGAGATGCGGCGTTCCGGAGCTCGCACCCGGGCGTCGGCCACGGCGTCCGCCGCCAGGACGGTGAGGTCGACGTCGGTCAGGCGCTGCTCGGGTTCCTCGTCGAGGCGGGCGAGCACGAGGAGGTCCTCGACGAGAGTGCTCATCCGACCGGACTCGGCCTCGATGCGCTCCATGGCGTTGCCGACCCCGTCAGGGTCGCGCACCGCGCCCTGCCGGTACAGCTCTGCGTAGCCGCGGACGGTGGCGAGCGGCGTCCGCAGCTCGTGGGACGCGTCCGCGACGAACTGGCGCATCCGCTCCTCGCTCGCCTCCCGGACGGCGAACGAGGACTCGATGCGGGCGAGCATGGCGTTGAGGCTGCGCGAGAGGGAGGTGACCTCGTCGTCGGCCTGGCGCACCGGCACGCGTTGGCTGAGGTCGCCGGCGGCGATCGTGGCGGCGGTGTCCTCGATGCGGCGCAGCGGCCGGAACGCCCGCCGTACCGCGAAGTGGCCGAGGACCAGCGAGAGCACGAGCGCGAGCGTGCCGAGCAGCGCGGTCGACACGAGCAGGCGGGTCACGGTGTGCGAGACCGTCTCCAGCGGCACCCCCACCGCGACCGTCGCGCCGCTGCCGGCCACCGGGGCCGCCACGAACCGCCAGCGCATCCGGCTGCCCTCCGAGCCGACGGTGAACGCGGTCTGCTGCTGCACGCGCGGGTCGTCCTGGGTCAGCGTCGGCCACTGCGGGCTGGTCTCCTGGCCGGTGGGCAGACGGGTGATCTGGCCCGACGGCGTCTGGAGGACGAACGCGTAGCTCGACGGCAGCGGGTCGTCGTCCTGGGTTCGCAGGTCGGCCAGGGCCTGGGTGGCGACCGGCGACAGGACGCTGCGCAGCTCGGCGTCGACGCGGGTGTCGAGGTCGCTCTTGAGAAGGTAGGCCGTGATGAGGCTCGTCGACAGCAGGGCCGCCCCGACGAGCAGCCCGACGATGAGCAGCAGCCGGGTCCGCAGTGGCACCGCCTCGAGCCGGCGGACGACGAGGTCGAGGCGTCGGCGGACGCCGGGACCCCAGGACCGGGGGGAGGCGGCACGGGGGGCGACGGTCTCGACGTCCTCGGCCTCGGCCGGCGGGCGGGGGTGCGGCTGGGTCTCGGCAGGCATCAGACCTGCGGCGGCAGCCGCAGGACGTAGCCGACGCCGCGCTTGGTGTGGATGAGCGGTGCCGCCCCGTCGATGTCGATCTTGCGACGGAGGTACGAGATGTAGGACTCGACGATGCCGGACTCGCCGCGGAAGTCGTAGTCCCAGACGTGGTCGAGGATCTGCGCCTTGGACAGCACCCGGTTCGGGTTGAGCATGAGGTAGCGCAGGAGCTTGAACTCGGTCGGGCTCGTCTCGATGACGCGTCCGGCGCGGCGCACCTCGTGGGAGTCCTCGTCGAGCTCGAGGTCCTCGAAGGTCAGGACCTGGCGGTCCTCGTCGGCGTCGCCGCGGGTGCGCCGGAGCACGGCACGGATGCGGGCGACGACCTCTTCGAGGCTGAACGGCTTCGTCACGTAGTCGTCGCCGCCGACGGTGAGGCCCTTGATCTTGTCGTCGACGGAGTCGCGGGCGGTCACGAAGACGATGGGCAGCTGACGGCCCTGGTCACGCAGCTTGCGGGTGACGGTGAACCCGTCCATGTCGGGGAGCATGACGTCCAGGACGCACAGGTCGGGGTCGTGGTCGCCGGCGACCTTGATCGCCTCCGAGCCGCTGGCCGCGGTGGCGACGTCGAACCCGGCGTAGCGCAGGGAGGTCGCGAGGAGCTCGCGGATGTTCGGCTCGTCCTCGACGACGAGGAGTCGTGCCTCGGGCGGCTGGGTGGCGGTCACGGCTCCCAGTGTCCGGCACGAGTCTGGGAGTTCGCTGGGTATCCGCTGTGACGATTCGGAGGTGCCGCTCGTCAGAATCCGCCGTAGGGCGACACAGCGCCGCCGTCGAACATGCCGCCGACCCCCAGGGCGACGTACCCGATGGCGAGCAGGGCCATGACCCCGATGCCGATGCCGAAGGCGACCCATCCGCGGCGGGCCATCCGGGCCGAGCCTGCCGGGTCGGTGGTCTGGCGGGTGAGCGCGATGACGCCCATGACGAGCGCGGGGAGCTGGAAGATGCCGCAGCAGGCGACGAGGGCGATGCCCGAGGCGACGGTGAGGATGATCGCGCTCGTGTTCGACCGGGGCGGGCCGTAGCCCACCGGCGGTGCGGTGTACGGGTACTGGCCCGGCGGGCCCGGTGCGGCGTACGGGGTGGGTGGCGGCGGTCCGGCGGGGCCGCCGTAGGGGTTGCCGGCGCCGGGCGACGCGGGAGGAGGAGGTGCGCTCCAGCCCGGCGGGGGCACGGGCGCGGCCGGAGGGGTGCCGTACGGGCTCCCGGCCGGCGGCGCGCCGTAGGGCGGGGGCGGCGGCTGGTCGTAGGAAGGCAGGCCGTAGCTCGGCTGGGTGTAGGTGGGCTGCTCGTACCGGGGTGGCTGCGCGGCACCGGGGGACGGGGCCGGGAAGGGCGGCGGGGTCTCCGCGCCGAGCGGCTGGGTGTCGGCGGGGCCGTCGTCCGGGGGGTCCGGCAGCGGTGGCGGGGCGGTGGGGTCGCGGAACTCGTCGGCATCCTCGGGGCGGTGCTCGTCGTCGGTGCTCACGTCGGGACCCCTTGGCGGTCGTGGCGGGCTGCGTCCCGGGACTACGGGCCGTCGCGGAGCAGGCTAGCGGGCCGCCGTGCCCCGCCGCGGTGGGTTCGGCGCGCCCGACATGTCAGGATCGGGCGATGAGCCGAGTGCTGCCCCAGGTCGAGCCCGACCCGTCCCTGCCGCCGCGGGTCACCGTGTACGAGGTCGGCCCCCGGGACGGTCTGCAGAACGAGGCCACGACCGTCTCCGCGGCCGTCAAGGCGGAGTTCGTCCGGCGGCTCGGGGCGGCCGGGCTGGCGACGGTCGAGACGACCTCGTTCGTCGATCCCCGCTGGGTGCCGCAGCTCGCGGACGCCGAGGAGCTCCTCGGGCTGCTCGGTGAGGACGGCCGCGGCCCGCAGCGACCGGTGCTCGTCCCGAACGAGCGGGGGCTCGACCGAGCCCTGGCCTCGGGGGTCGGGGCCGTCGCGATCTTCGGCAGCGCCACCGAGACCTTCGCCCGCAAGAACCTCAACCGCACCGTCGCGGAGTCCGTCGTCATGTTCGCGCCGGTCGTCGAGCGGGCCCGGGCCGAAGGGCTCTGGGTGCGCGCCTACGTGTCGATGTGCTTCGGCGACCCGTGGGAGGGGCCGGTGCCCGTCGCCCAGGTCGTCGACGTGTGCCGTCGGCTCATGGACCTCGGCTGCGACCAGCTGTCGATCGGCGACACCATCGGGGTCGGCACCGTCGGGCACGTGCACCGCCTGCTCGAGGCCCTGGGCACCGCGGGGATCGGCCCGGAGGACATCGGGGTGCACTTCCACGACACCTACGGCCAGGCCCTGGCCAACACGCTCGCGGCCCTGCGTGACGGGGTGACCGTCGTCGACGCGTCGACCGGGGGCCTCGGGGGCTGCCCGTACGCGCGGTCGGCCACGGGGAACCTCGCGACCGAGGACCTCGTCTGGACCCTCGACGGGGCCGGCGTCGAGACCGGCGTCGACCTCGACGCCCTCGTGGAGACCTCGGTGTGGATGGCCGAGCACCTCGGGCGGCCGTCGCCGTCACGGGTCGTCAAGGCCCTGGCCGGCGGCTGACCGGCGGACCGAGCCGGTGCCGGCTCAGCGGGGACCGACGCCGTTGACGGCAGGGGTGATGACCCGCTCGAGGGCGAGGGCGAGGAGCGCGACGACCCCGAGGCAGACGAGCAGGACGATGATGAACCACCCGCCGAGCCGCCGGTCGAGCATGACCCCCGCGACCGCCGGTGCCGTGATGGCCCCGACCTGGAAGGCCATCGCGGACAGGGCGTTGTAGCGGCCGCGGTCCCGGTCGCTGGCGAGGTCGTTGACGATCGCCGGGACGGTGGGCTGGAGCATCGTCTCGCCGAGGCCGAAGAACACGTGGAACACGATGACCCCGGCCGCCGCGGCGAGGGTGCCGGCGACCATCCCGGTGGACCCGAGCAGCGCCCACGCCACCGCCCACAGCACGACGAGCCCGAGGAACACCCGGGTGCGCCGCCGCCCGTCGATCCGGCGCAGCACGAAGAACTGGGCCAGGACGATGACGGCGGTGTTGGCGGCGAACGCGAAGCCGATGGTCCGCGTGGAGACCTCGCTGACCTGGCGAGCGAACGCGGGGAACCCGGCCTCCATCTGGCCGTAGCCGACGAAGCTCGACAAGAAGGTGAGGGCGGTGATCCACAGGACCGCCGGCCGCCGGAGCATCGCGAGGTAGCCGATGCCGCCGTCCTCCCCCTCGGCGACGGGCAGCGGCCGCCCGGCGACGGTGCGGAGCGGGCCGAGCAGCAGCGCGATCGGGACGAGGACGCACACGGCGTCCGCGAGGAAGATGGCGGTGAACGTGCCGGGCCGGTCGACGTCGGTGAGGAAGCCGCTGACGACGCCGCCGACCCCGATGCCGAGGTTGACGAGCGCGAAGTTGATGCCGAAGTACTGGGTGCGCAGCCGCCCCCGGACGATGCTCGCGATCATCGCGTTGAACGCCGGCCACCCGACCCCGAAGCTGATCCCCAGGAGGACGACGGCGGCGACGAGGGCCGGCACCGTGGTGGCGAAGGCCATGACGACGGCGCCCAGGACCTGGGCCGCGAGCCCGGCGATGACGACCGGCCGCGCCCCCATCCGGTCCGTGAGGACCCCGACCGGGGCGGTGACGAGGACCGCGACGACGGCGATGAGCCCGATGAGCAGCCCGGCGACGTCGAGGTCGACGCCCCGGACCTCGTGGATGTAGATGATGGTGAAGGGCAGGGTCATCCCGCGGCCGAGCGTCGAGATGGCCGTCGTCGAGAGAAGCCACCGCCCCGGGGTGGGGAGGGCGTCCCAGAACCCCCGCATCGTCAGGTGCCGGTCGGTCTCGGCGGGGGCGCTGGCGACGGCCGCGTCGGGCGGCCGGTCGACGGTCTCGGGCATCCTCAGACCTTCCCACGGGGCGCCGACATCGGACGACGGCTTTTCGGCTCAGCGGCGCGCCGCGGGGGGAGCCGGAACCCGGCAGCGCGCCGTGGCCGGCAGCGGTTAGCCTTGGGTGTGGTGCCCGCCGTGGGCGCTGCTCCGATGACCGATGGATGAGGTGGACCGTGCCGACTGGCAAGGTGAAGTTCTTCGACGCCGAAAAGGGCTTCGGCTTCGTGTCCGGCGAGTCCGGCGAGGGCGACGTCTTCGTCCCCGCGTCCGCGCTGCCGTCGGGGGTCGAGGCCCTCAAGGGCGGGCAGCGCATCGAGTTCGACATCGCCGAGGGCCGTCGTGGCTCCCAGGCGCTGTCGGTCCGGCTGCTCGACCCGGCCCCCTCCGTCGCCACGAACCGGCGGGTGCGCGACCGCAAGCCCGCCGACGAGATGGTCGTCATCGTCGAGGACGTCATCAAGCTCCTCGACTCGGTGTCGGAGTCGCTGCGCCGGGGGCACTACCCCGACAAGTCGCACGGCGACAAGGTCGCGCAGGTCCTGCGCGCCGTCGCCGCCGATCTCGAGCTCTGATGGCGGCCGCCACCGCAGTCCGCCCCGACGCCACCCTGCGGGGGGCCGCCGAGGCCGCCCGCGAGGCGGCGCTCGCCGTCGCCGGCGGTGACGTCGTCGGCGACCACCTCGGCATGGAGATGGTCGAGGACCGCCTCGCCACGCACTACTTCGCGTCCACCTCACCGGCCTACCGCGGCTGGCGCTGGGCCGTGTCCGTCGCCCGGGTCCCGCGCTCGAAGGCCGTCACCGTGTGCGAGGTCGACCTCGTGCCCGGCGACGGTGCGCTGCTCTCGCCGGCCTGGCTGCCCTACGCCGCCCGCCTGGCCCCCGGCGACCTCGGCCCCGGCGACGTCACGCCCTACGTCGACGCCGACCCGCTCCTGGAGCCGGGCTCCGAGGCGACCGGGGACGAGGACGTCGACGCCGTGGCCCTCTGGGAGCTCGGGCTCGGGCGGCCCCGGGTGCTCTCGGCGGAGGGCCGCGACGCGGCCGCGCAGCGCTGGTACGACGGCGAACACGGTCCCACCACGCCCGTTGCCGAGAAGGCCCCCATGGCGTGCTCCACGTGCGGGTTCTTCCTGCCGATGCCCGGCGCGCTGCGGGCGGTCTTCGGCGTCTGCGCCAACGAGTGGTCGCCCTCCGACGGCAAGGTCGTGAGCCTCGACCACGGCTGCGGCGCCCACTCCGAGGCCGACGCCCCGGCACCGGCCGCCGAGCGGGTGTCCACCCCGATCCTCGACGACTTCGAGCTCGACCCGGCCTGACCTCAGGCGCCGGCGGCGTTCCCCCGACCGCGGCGGACGTACCACCACGCGAAGACGCCGAGCGCGATGCCGGTGACGCACGCCCACGGCCACCAGGACCGCTCGCCCGTGTGCAGCGCCGGGACGACGAGGGTGAGGACCAGCGCGAGCGCCCACAGGCCGGTGCCGACCAGCGCGATCGCCATGGTCGGGACGTGCGGCGGGTCGACCGGAGCCGCGTCGCCGAGGACGCCGCCGTCGCGATCGGGCTCGGGGGTCTCGTCGGTCACCGGCCCAGCGTAGCCAGGGCGGGTGCTGCCGGTCCGGGCGGCGCCGGCCGGGCCGGCGCGCTCCGTCCCGCCGGGCCACCCCCGTCACGCGCGAACCCCGGGCCGCCACTAGCCTGCTCGCCATGGCCTCGACCTCCACCACCACCCAGCCCGCGAGCACGGCTCCGGGCAGCCGACTGGACCGCTACTTCCGCATCCACGAGCGCGGCTCGACGGTCGGCCGCGAGGTGCGCGGTGGTGTCGCGACCTTCTTCACGATGGCCTACATCGTCGTGCTGAACCCGCTGATCCTCGGGTACGTGCAGGATGCGGACGGCAGGTACCTCGGCGGCGGTGACGCCCCCAACCTCGCGGCCATCGCCGCCGGCACCGCGCTCGTGGCCGGCGTCCTGACCATCCTCATGGGGGTCGTCGCCAACTACCCGCTCGCCCTCGCGACCGGTCTCGGGCTCAACGCCTTCGTCGCGTACGCCGTCGCGAGCCAGATGACCTGGGCCGACGCGATGGGGCTCGTCGTCCTCGAGGGCGTCATCATCCTCGTCCTCGTGCTCACCGGGTTCCGGCAGGCCGTGTTCCGGGCCGTCCCGGCGCAGCTCAAGGTCGCCATCTCGGTGGGCATCGGGCTGTTCATCGCGCTGATCGGGCTCGTCGACGCCGGGTTCGTGCGCCGCACCGGCGCCGGCCCGGTTCCCGTCGAGCTCGGTGTCGGCGGCCAGCTCGCCGGGTGGCCGTCGCTCGTGTTCGCCCTCGGCCTCGTCCTCATCATCGCCCTGTGGGTGCGCAAGGTGAAGGGCGCGATCATCATCTCGATCGCCACGATGACCGTCGTCGCGTTCGTCGTCGAGGCCGTCGCGAAGATCGGCCCCACGGTCACCGGCGTCGACTCCGACGGCAACAGCATCGTCAACCCGACGGGCTGGAACCTCAACGTCCCGCGCTGGCCCGACGAGATCGCGGCGGTCAACTTCGGGACGCTGGGTGAGTTCAGCCTGCTCGGGTCGTTCTCGCGGGTCGGAGTCGTCGCGGCGGTCCTGCTCGTCTTCACGCTCATGCTCGCGGACTTCTTCGACACGATGGGCACGATGACGGCGATCGGTGCCGAGGCCGGCCTGCTGGACGAGCAGGGGAACCCGCCGAACACCCAGCGGATCCTCGTCGTCGACTCGGTCGCGGCGGCCGCCGGCGGTGCGGCCGGGGTCTCGTCGAACACCTCGTACATCGAGTCCGCGTCCGGTGTGGGCGAGGGCGCGCGGACCGGGCTGGCGTCGGTGGTCACCGGGCTGCTGTTCCTCGTGGCGGTCGTGTTCGCGCCGCTGGTGCAGGTCATCCCCAACGAGGCCGCCGTCCCGGCCCTGGTGCTCGTCGGCTTCCTCATGATGCAGCAGGTCACCGAGATCAGCTGGGACGACCTGGACATCGCGATCCCCGCCTTCCTCACGATCATCCTCATGCCGTTCACCTACTCGATCACGGTGGGTATCGGCGCCGGCTTCGTCGCGTTCGTGCTCATCAAGGTGGTGCGCGGCAAGGTCGCCGAGATCCACCCGATGATGTGGGGGACCGCGGCGCTCTTCGTCGTCTACTTCTTCATCGAGCCGATCACCGCCCTGGTCACCGGCTGACCCCGCCCGCCCCGACATTTCGGGGTCACCCCGGAATGTCAGCGTGGAGCGACCTGCGAGGTCGTGCCGCGCTGACGAACTCGTGCGTCGGCCGCGTCGTCGAGCGGCCGCACCCACCCTGCGCGGTCGAGCGGCCGCACCCACCCTGCGCGGTCGAGCGCCCGCACCCGCCGCGCGCGGTCGAGTGGCCGCACGATGCGCCGACCCGCCGTCGTCTCGGCGGCGGCGTCGTGGAATAGTTAGCACAGGTAATGAGTTGTGCTAACTACTGACGACGACCCCTGCTGGAGAACCCCATGCCCGCACCCACGCCGACGATGTCCCGGACGCAGAAGGACCGCTTGACGAGCGACCTGCGGATGGCCTGCATGCGGATCTCGCGCCGGGTGCGCTTCGAGAGCAGGACGGACGTTGCGCCGCATCAGTTCTCGGTCCTGGTCCGGCTCGAGGGCGGCCCCCGGACGCCCAAGGAGCTCGCCGAGATCGAGCAGGTGTCCGCGCCGAGCGTGACCCGGACGGTCAACACCCTCGTCGAGCGGGCGCTCGTCGCGCGGTCCGACGACCCCACCGACGGGCGCCAGGTGATCCTGTCGCTCACCGCGCAGGGCAGGCAGACGATCAAGGAGACCCGGCGTCGCCGCGACCTGTGGCTCGCGACCCGGCTCGAGCACCTCACCGACGCCGAGCGGGCCCTGCTCGTCGACGCGACCGCGCTCCTGGAACGGGTGGCGGCCGAGTGAGTCCCACCTTCACCTCGCTCGAGGTCCGCAACTACCGTCTCTGGTTCCTCGGCGGCTTCGTCTCGAACATCGGCACCTGGGTCGGCCGCGTCGGCCAGGACTGGCTCGTCCTCACCGTGCTGACCGCAGGGTCGGCCACCGCGCTCGGCGTCGTCACCGGGCTCCAGTTCCTGCCGTTCCTGCTGCTCGCGCCGTGGACCGGCCTCATCGCCGACCGCTTCTCCCGGCGCCGGATCCTCCTCGCGACCCAGAGCATGCTCGCGCTCTCGAGCCTGGTGCTCGGCGTCCTGGCCGTCACCGGGCTGGCCCAGCTGTGGCACGTGTACGTCATCGCCCTCCTCCAGGGGGTGACGACGGCCATCGACAACCCGGCGCGTCAGGTGTTCGTCTCCGAGATGGTGCCGCCCGACAAGCTCGCGAACGCGGTGGCGCTCAACTCGGCGTCCTTCAACGGCGGGCGGCTCATCGGCCCGGGCGTCGCGGGTCTCGTCATCGCCTGGTGGGGGACGGGAGAGGCGCTGCTGCTCAACACCCTGACCTTCGTCTTCGTGCTCGCGGCCCTGGGGATGCTCACCGTGGCCGACCTCCGCTCGCCGGCGCGCGCCAAGGGCCGCGGGGGCATCCGCGAGGGCTTCGCCTACGTGCGGCAGCGGCGTGACCTGCAGCTCGTGATGCTGCTCGTCTTCATGCTCGGCACCTTCGGCATGAACTTCCAGATCACGATGGCGCTCATGGCGACCAAGGTGTTCGACAAGGGCGCGAGCGAGTTCGGGCTGCTCGGGTCGATCCTGGCGGTCGGCTCGCTCACGGCGGCACTGCTGTCGGCCCGCCGGAAGGAGCCCCGGCTCCGGGTGCTCCTCCTGGCGCTGCTCGGGTTCACCGTGGCCGCCGCGGCCGCCGCCACCGCGCCGACGTACTGGACCTTCGCCGCCGCCCTGGTGCCGGTGGGCCTCACCGCGCTCACCGCCCTGACGACCGCCAACGCCATGGTGCAGACCCGCGTCGCTCCCGAGATGCGGGGCCGCGTCATGGCCTTGTACATGGCGATCTTCATGGGCGGGACCCCCGCGGGGGCGCCGATGATCGGCTGGATCAGCGAGCAGTTCGGGCCGCGCTGGACGATCGGGGTGGGTGCCATCGCCGTCGGCCTCACGCTGGTCGCGGTGTCGGTGTGGCTGGCGCGGGCCGAGAATGTCCGGGTGAGCTACGAGTCGCAGCGCCGCCCGCGGGTCACCGTGTCGACCTCCCCGGTCGCGCGCGAGCGGGACGACGCCCATGTGCCGATGCCGGAGCCCGCGCGATGACCCCGCTGTTCCGGCGCCGGATGACGCTCGGGGTGCTCGCCGTGCTCCTCGTCGTCGCGGTCGTCTACGCCGTGGCCCGCTGAGCCTGCTCGCCGCCCTCCGGGTGATGGGGCGCCGTCGGCTCGGGCCGGTGGCTCAGCCCAGTCGGTCGACGACGTGCTCGACGCACCCGATGAGGCTGCTGACGTCGTCCGGCTCGACGGCCGGGAAGCAGGCGACACGCAGCTGGTTGCGGCCGAGCTTCCGGTACGGCTCGACGTCGACGACACCGTTGGCGCGCAACGTCTTCGCCACGGCGGAGGCGTCCACGGCATCGTCGAAGTCGATCGTCGCGACGACGCGGCTGCGGTGGTCGGGGTTGCTGACGTACGGGGTCGTGTAGTCCGTGCGCTCCGCCCAGTCGTAGAGCCGGCCCGAGGAGTCGGCCGTCCGCGCGGTGGCCCAGTCGAGGCCGCCGTTGCCGTTGAGCCACTCGATCTGGTTCGCGAGCATCGCGAGCGTCGCGACGGCCGGGGTGTTGTACGTCTGGTCCTTGCGCGAGTTGTCGATGGCGGTCGGCAGGCTGAAGAAGTCGGGGACCCAGCGGCCGGTGGCGGTGATCTCGTCGACCCGCGCGAGAGCGGCGGGGGAGAAGAGCCCGATCCAGAGGCCGCCGTCCGACGCGAAGGACTTCTGCGGGGCGAAGTAGTAGACGTCCGCCTGGCTGACGTCGACGGGCAGCCCGCCGGCCCCGGAGGTGGCGTCGACGAGCACGAGCGCGTCGTCGTCCGCCCCCTCGACGCGGTGCACCGGGCACATCACGCCGGTGGAGGTCTCGTTGTGCGCCCAGGCGTAGACATCGACGCCGGCCTCGGCTCGCGCCTCCGGCCGGGTGCCCGGCTCGCTCGTGATGATCGTCGGCTCGCCGAGGAAGGGAGCCTTCTTCGTCACGGAGCCGAACTTGCTCGAGAACTCACCGAAGGCGAGGTGCTGGGCGCGGTCGCGGACGAGGCCGAACGCGGCGATGTCCCAGAACGCCGTGGAGCCGCCGTTGCCGAGGATCACCTCGTAGCCGTCCGGCAGGTCGAAGAAGGTGGCGAGGCCCTCGCGGACCGCCTTGACGAGGTTCTTCACCGGCGCCTGGCGGTGGGACGTGCCGAGGACCGTGCGCCCGATGGCGGAGAGCGCCTCGACCTGCTCGGGACGGACCTTGGACGGGCCGGAGCCGAAGCGCCCGTCGGCGGGCAGGAGGTCGGCGGGGATGGTGATGGGGGCGTCGCTCACGTGTCTCTCCGTGCTCGGGCGGGCCGCCGGCGGGCGGCATGGGCCGGCGCGTCGGTCCGCGCCGTGGTGGCCGCGGGCCGGCTCCGTCGACGGGCCGCGACCGGTCCCATCGTCACAGGCGCTGACCGGATGCCGGACGCCGGGTCCACGGACTGAGCAGCAGGTCGCGCCCCCCGGCGTCCACACACGTTCCGCGCGGGGCCGTGGGGTCAGGACTTGGCGCGGAAGCCCTTGACGTCCGACAGCGGGCGGCTGCCCGGGCCGATGTACCGCGAGCTGGGGCGGATGAGACGCCCGGTGCGCTTCTGCTCGAGGATGTGGGCCGACCAGCCGGCGGTCCGCGCGCAGACGAAGAGCGGCGTCATCATCTCGCCGGGCACGTCCGCGAAGTCGAGCAGGACCGCGGCCCAGAAGTCGACGTTGGTCTCCATCCGCCGGTTCGGGTACCGGTCGGCGAGCTCGGCGATGGCGGCCTTCTCGAGCTCGAGGGCCACCTCGTAGCGCGGCGCGCCGAGCCGCTTGCACGTGTCGCGCAGCACCGCTGCCCGCGGGTCGTAGGCGCGGTAGACGCGGTGCCCGAAGCCCATGAGCCGCTCCTTGCGGTCCATGACCCCCTTGACGTACTTCGTCGCGTCGCCGGTCTGCTCGACGCCCTCGATCATGTGCTGGGCCCGCGACGGCGCCCCGCCGTGGAGCGGGCCGGAGAGTGCGCCGATGGCACCGGAGAGGCACGCCGCGACGTCGGCGCCCGTGGAGGCGATGACCCGCGCCGTGAACGTCGAGGCGTTCATCCCGTGCTCGGCGGCGGAGATGAAGTAGGCGTCGATGGCCTCGACGTGCTTGGGGTCGGGCTCGCCGCGCCACCGGATCATGAACCGCTCGGGGATGGTGTGACCCTTGTCGACCTCGGACTGAGGCACCATCGGGCGGTCCTGGCCGTGCGCGGACTGGCCGATGAACGAGAGGGCCATGACCGAGGCGCGGGCCAGCTGGTCGCGGGCGGTGTCGTCGTCGATGTCGAGCAGCGGCTGGAAGCCCCACACCGTCGCGAGCTGGGCGATGGCGGACTGCACGTCGACCCGGATGTCGCCGGTGTGCACCGGCAGCGGGAAGGGCTCGGCGGGCGGCAGGCCCGGGTCGAGCTCGCCGTCGACGAGCAGGCCCCACACCTGCCCGAAGGAGACGTGGCCGACGAGGTCGTTGATGTCGACGCCCCGGTAGCGCAGGGCGCCGCCCTCCTTGTCGGGCTCGGCGATCTCGCTCTCGAAGGCCACGACGCCCTCGAGTCCGGGGTAGAAGTGCGGATCGTCGGCCGGGGAGGTCGTCATACGGGGTGTCCTATCGCTCGTCGCCGTTGTCGCGCGGCCCATTGTGCATGTCGCTGCCCCCGTGCTCCCACCCCTGGACCGCGGGGATGGACACGGGTCCGCTCATCCGGCGCGGGGGTCGCGCACCGCCATGTCGGGGGTGCCGGAGTCGCGGATCTCGAACAGCTCGGTGGCCTCGATGAGCCGGCTCAGCTTCGCGTACCCGTAGTTGCGCGAGTCGAAGGACGACTGGTTGGAGATGCGCTGCCCGACGGTACCGATCTTGGCCCAGCCCGAGTCGTCGGCCGCGCTGTCGACGGCGCGGCGGAGAAGGGCGACGAGCCGCGTGTCCTGGCGGAGCTGCGAGCGGGTCGCCCGCCCGGTCGCGGTCGCGGTCTGGGCCGTGGCCTTGGTGGCCTTGGTGGCCTTGGCAGCGGGGGTCTTCTTCGCCGTCGCGGAGTCGTCGGTCGTGGCCGTCGTCGCGGGCGCGGTGGCGCTACGCGTCGTCTTGGCCGGCGCGGTGGCCTTCTTCGCCGCGGTGCGCCCCGACGTCGGCGCGCTCCCGTTGCCGGACCCGTTGCTCGCGTCGTCCTCGACGCCGGCAACTGGGTCGGTCTGGCCGCTCGCGGCCGACAACCGGTCGAGGACGAGGAACTTCGTGCACGCGCTCTGGAACGGGCCGGGGGTCTTGGCGTCCCCGAAGCCGTAGACGGCGACGCCGTGCTCGCGCAGGTGCATGACGAGCGGGGTGAAGTCCGCGTCGGACGAGACGATCGCGAACGCGTCCGGGCGCTGGGTGTGCAGGATCTCGACCGCGTCGACGGCCAGCGCGATGTCGCTCGCGTTCTTGCCCTTGGTTTGGTCGAACTGCTGCATCGGGCGGATGGCGTTCTCGTGGAGGACCTCCTGCCACCCCTTGAGGCCGGCCTTGGTCCAGTTCCCGTACGCGCGACGGATGCTCGTCTCACCGAAGGCCGAGAGCTCGCCGAGGATGACGTCGATCCGTCGGGCTCGCGCGTTGTCGGCGTCGATGAGCAGCGCGATGCGCGCGGAATCGGTCATGGCGCGAGGCTAGTACCCCGACGGCTTCCCGACTTATCAGGCCTGCGTCCGCCTGACACGCCGCTGGACGGCGATTCGCGCGGACCGCAGCATGAAAGGTCGGGGAGCCGGGGGCGGCCTACGCTGGCGG
The DNA here is from genome assembly GCA_963815545.1 of uncultured Actinomycetota bacterium. Taxonomy (GTDB): domain Bacteria; phylum Actinomycetota; class Actinomycetes; order Actinomycetales; family Dermatophilaceae; genus Phycicoccus. The sequence goes on along the minus strand of CAWFGY010000001.1, from coordinate 231,624 downwards.
CATGGATCCCAGACGCGTCGACTACACCGGTGACGGCCTCGCCGAGGACCAGCTCCTCGACACCCCGTACGCGCAGGTCCGGGCCTGGGTCGACGACGCCGTCCGCCGGTCCGAGACCGAGTCCGACGTCTTCGAACCGCTCGCCGCCGCCGTGGCGACGGTCGACCATGACGGCCGCCCCAACGTGCGCACCGTGCTCATGCGCTTCCTGGACGAGCGGGGGCCCGGGTTCGTCACCGCCGTCACCTCGGACAAGGGACAGGAGCTGGCGGTCAACCCGCACATCGCCGCGGGGCTCACCTGGCCGGCGATGTACCGCGCCCTGCGTTTCCGCGGCCGGGCCGTCGCACTCGAGCAGGCGGAGGTCGAGGAGTACTGGCGGTCCCGGCCGTGGGCCTCCCGGATCTCGGCGTGGGCCTCGGACCAGTCGCGACCGATCGGGTCGCGCGCCGACCTCGAGGTCGCGTACCGGCAACGAGCCGAGCAGTTCCCGGACCACGGCTCGGACGATGACGTCCCGGTGCCGGACTTCTGGGGCGGTTTCCGCATCGTGTGCGACGAGGTCGAGGTCTGGGCGGGTCGGCGCAACCGGCTGCACGACCGGCTCGTCTACACCCGGACGGGCGACGGGGACCTCGGCGACGCCACGTCCTGGCAGCTGAGCCGCCGCCAGCCCTGACCCTCCCGTCCGGCGGAGTCCAGGGCGCGGGCGCCGGGGGTCAACCGTCCGGGAGCGCGGCGAGGAACGCAGCGGCCTTGCGCCGCACCGAGGCCGAACGGTGCCCGGCCTGCACCTCGAGCAGCGGCCGGAGGCCCTCCGGCGCGACGACCCCTCGCTGCGCGAAGCCGAAGAGGGTCGTCATCGCCTGCGCCGCGACGATCCAGTCGACGTCGGTCGTGGCCACGCGGGCGGTCAGCCACGCCAGGGCCGCCTCGCGTTGCGCCGCGGTGAGCTCGATGACGTCGAACAGCTGGGCGAGGTGCCACTGGACGGACGGCTGGTGGCTGCGGGTGAGGACGGTGACGATGTCCTCGACATAGGGGCCCGCGCAGGCAGGGTCGGACCGGACGAGCTTCTCGAAGGTGTCGATCGCTCGCATCCGCACCCAGGCATCGGCGTCCGAGATGCAGGCGAAGAGCTCGGGCAGACGCGAGCGGTCGCCCTGCACGTGCGCGAGCACCTCGCCGGCCCGGCCCAGCGAGTTCGTATGCCCGCCGGCCGTCAGCGCCTCGCGGTACGGCTCCACGCCCCGACGATAGGCCTGCGGCGTGCTCTCGCTCGGCGGCAGCGGCTCCAGGGCGGCAGCGGCTCCAGGATCGACCCGTCTCGAGGGAGAGCGGCCACGGCGTCAGGGCAGGCGGTGGACCTTGTGCGGGGCCGCCTGGGCGCGCGGCTTGAGGACGAGGAGGTCGACGTTGACGTGCGCCGGGCGGGTCGCCATCCACACGACGGCCTCCGCGACGTCGTCGGCGACCAGCGGCCCCGGGACGCCTTCGTAGACCTTGTCGGCCTTCTGCCGGTCGCCGCCGAACCGGGTGAGCGAGAACTCGTCGGTGTGCACCATGCCCGGCGCGATCTCGGTGACCCGCACCGGCTGGTCGAAGAGCTCGAGGCGCAGGGTCTCGGTCATGACGTGGACGCCGTGCTTGGCGACGGTGTAGCCGCCTCCGCCCTCGTACGCGAGCAGCCCGGCGATCGACCCGACGTTGACGATGATGCCGGACCCGCCGGCGGCCACGAGCGCGGGCAGCAGCGCCTTGGTCACCTTGAGGGTGCCGAGGACGTTGGTGTCGAACATCCGCTGCCACAGGTCGACGTCCGCCTCGGCCACGGGCTCGAGCCCGAGGGCCCCACCGGCGTTGTTGACCAGGACGCTCACCGCGGGGCCCGCGGCCTCGGCCAGGGCAGCGATCTGGCCGTCGTCGGTGACGTCGCAGGGGACGGCCACCCCGTCGATGTCGGCGGCGAGTGCGGCGACCCGGTCGGCCCTGCGTGCGGCGCACACGACGCGGAAGCCCTGTTCGGCCAGCAGCCGCGCGGTGGCGGCCCCGATGCCGCTGCTCGCGCCGGTGACGACGGCGGTGCGGCGCTCGTCGGGGCCGGTGGTCACGAGCTCTCCCGGGGGCGGATGGACGCGGGGTCGACAGCGATCCAGGTGGCCTCGGCGCGAGCGAGCAGCTCGCCGTCCTCGTCGTGCAGCGTGCTCGCGGACCAGTGCCGCCGCCCCTGCGCCGCGCGCGGCCAGGCGGTGACCACGGTGGTCTCGCCCGGCTCGGGCCGTCGCCACACCTGCGCGGCCATGGTCCCGAGCACCATCGGCCGCCCGGCGATCCCGGCGGACCAGCCGCCCGGGCAGTCGAGGGCGGCCCACACGACCGGCACCGTGACGTCGTCGGGGACCGTCCACGTCGTCGCGTAGCGGCCGGAGCCGTCCTCGAGCGGACCGGGTCGCAGGCACAGCGCCTCGGCGGGGTCCCGCTGCGGGCCGCACGAGAAGCACGTGGGGAAGGGGTGGCCGGTGGCACCCTCGTAGCGGTCCTCGGCGGCCCGGGCCTCGTCGAGGGACGCCGGCGCCCGGCTGGTCCCGTCGAGGGCCGGGACCGCGCTGGCGGTGGCGACGAGCGTGTCGTCGGCCAGGAGCTGCAGCACGGCAGTGCCGGTCAGCGGATCGGGGTGGTCGACGACGACGCTGAGCGGTCGGTCGAGAGGCGGGGGAGACGTGAGCCGTACGCTGACGGCAGGCAGGTCGACGGAGGTACGGGCGAGGCTGGCGAGTGCGCCGCTCACCCAGCCGCCGTTGCCGGACGCGGGGGGCCCGCAGAAGCGGTGGGGGACGGTCAGCTCCACGCGGGCCAACCTACCGAGGCCACGCTCGGCAGGGGTGTTGCGTGCATCACGCGACCGTGCTTGTCTCTCGATATCAAGTAATTCGACATCAAGAGAAGTGGGACGATGGAGGGTTTCTCACTCCGCCGGGTCGCGATCCCGGCGTTCGGCCCGACCGCGCTGTGGTCGGTGGGGCTGGGAGCCACCCTGCCCGTCATCGCCCTGAGCGCCCGGGACCTCGGCGCATCGGTGTCCGTCGCCGCCCTGTTCGTGGGGATCGCCACCGTCTCCGAGCTCGTGTCGGCCGTGCCGGCCGGGGTGCTGGTCGACCGGCTCGGGGAGCGGCGCGCCCTCGTCCTCGCGGGGGTCGCCGACGCCGCCGCGGCCGCCCTCGCGCTCGCCGCGCCCTCGCTCGGGATCCTGGCCCTGGCCATCGCGCTCACCGGCCCCACCGGGGCTGTGTTCCTGCTGGCCCGGCAGTCCTACCTGACGGCCGCCGCGCCCGAGTCGATGCGGGCGCGAGCGATGTCGACGCTCGGCGGTGTCGGCCGGATCGGGCTCTTCGTCGGCCCACTCGTGGCGGCCCCCGTGGTCCACGCGTGGGGGCCGCAGGCCGCGTTCGCCATCCAGGTGGCCGGCGGGGTGCTCGCGGCAGCGGTCGCGTGGGCCTCGCCCGAGCTCGGCGCGCACGCCCCGCCGGGGGCTCCGGGGGCCACCGGCGCCCGGGTCGGGGTGCTCGACGTCGTCCGGCGTCACCGGGCGGTCCTGCTCACGGTCGGCCTCGGCGTGCTCGCCATCGGGCTGGCTCGGTCCTCGCGGGTCGTGGTCGTGCCGTTGTGGGCCGAGAGCGTCGGCCTCACCGCCGCTCAGACCGCGCTCGTCTTCGGCGTGGCGGGCTTCGTCGAGGTCCTCCTCTTCTACCCGGCCGGCTCGCTCATGGACCGGCGCGGACGGGTCTGGGTCGCCCTCCCGGTCACGGTCCTCCTCGGGGCCGGGCTCCTCGTCCTCCCGTTGACGAGCACGCTCGTGGCGGTCGGTGCGGTGGCGGTCGTCATGGCGGTCGGCAACGGGCTGGGGTCGGGGATCGTCATGACCCTCGGCGCCGACGCCGCCCCGGCCGCGGGGCGCGCCCCGTTCCTCGGGGTGTGGCGCCTGCTGTCGCTCGTCGGGCACAACGCTGCCGCCGTCGTCGTCGCCGCGCTCGCCGCGGTGGCCTCCATCGGGGTGGCGAGCGTCGGGGTGGGCGTGCTCACCCTCGCCGGTGGGGCCTGGCTGGTGCGGTGGCTGCCGCACGACGACCCCCGGCGACGCGGACCGGCCGTCGTGACCTCCGATTAGGCTGACCTTCGTGACCGACCTCATCGACACCACGGAGATGTACCTCCGCACGATCTTCGAGCTCGAGGAGGAGGGCATCACCCCCCTTCGCGCGCGGATCGCCGAGCGGCTCGCACACTCCGGGCCGACGGTGTCGCAGACGGTGGCCCGCATGGAGCGCGACGGACTGCTGCACGTGGCGGGTGACCGGCACCTCGAGCTGAGCGAGGAGGGCCGCCGCCTCGCCACCCGCGTCATGCGCAAGCACCGCATCGCCGAACGGCTCCTCGTCGACGTCATCGGTCTGGAGTGGGAGTACGTCCACGAGGAGGCATGCCGCTGGGAGCACGTCATGTCCGACCGGGTCGAGCGCAAGATCCTGGCGATCCTGTCCGACCACGCGGAGTCGCCCTACGGCAACCCGATCCCCGGGCTCGCGGAGCTCGGCGAGGTCGGCGACGTCGTCGACTTCCGGCTGGGCCTCAGCACCCTCCAGAGCATCGCCGACGAGGCAGGCGTCAGCGTCATCGTGCGGCGGATCGGGGAGCCGGTCCAGGTCGACTCGGAGGCGCTCGCCCTCCTCACCTCCGCCGGGCTGATGCCGGGGCAGCCGGCCCGGGTGCGGCGCGACGGCACCCGCATCGTGGTGAGCCGCGAGGGCGCGGCCGAGACGACGGGGGTCTCGCTGCCCGCCGATATCGCCGAGCACGTCTTCGTCGCCCCGGCGTGACCCCCGGGCAGGCCGCTGACCTGCAGATCTGAGGGCCGCCTGTGCGACGCGCGTTACCGAAACGTGACTTCGCGGCCCGCGTCACGTAGCGTACGGACCGAGTTGTACCCGCCCCGGAAGTGAATTCTCTGTGTCCTCCCATCGCCAGCCCGGCCGCCGTCGTGCGCCCGGCCGTGTCCGACGCCTGCCCGACGGGTTCCCCCGCGCGGGGGCCTCGTGGGCCGTCAAGTCGCTCGCGAGCCTCAGCGTCGTCGGTGGCGCCGCCGTCGCCCTCACGATCCCGGCGGAGTCCGCCGACGCCGAGGCCGACGGAACCACCGACCTCTCGATGACCACGTCGTCCTTCGCCCTCGCCCAGCGTGGCGCGCCCGATGCGGCGTCCCGCTCGACCTCGCGTGACGCTCCCGCAGTCGCGGCGCCCGCCGGAGCAGCCCCGAGCCGGCCCGACGCCGTCGGGGTCGAAGGGGTCAAGGCCGTCGCCGAGCCGAAGCCCGAGCCGAAGCCCGAGCCGAAGCCCGAGACGACCACCGAGGCGGCCGCCCCCGCGGCGTCGTCCGGGTCCTGGTCCGGGTCGCTGACGGCTCGGTGCAGCAACATCGGCCTCATCCCCAACGCGGCGCAGCTCTGCTCCGCCGTCGACTCCCTGTACGGGCCCCCGTCCATCGGGGGGCAGCGCGCCAGCGCCGACGAGCACGGCACCGGTCAGGCCGCAGACTTCATGATCGCCAACGCGTCCCAGGGCGACGCGATCGCTGCCTACATCCAGCAGCACGTCGGCGAGTTCAACGTCAAGTACATCATCTGGCAGCAGCGCTACTGGGCGCCGGGCGAGGGCTGGAGCATGATGGAAGACCGTGGTTCGGCCACCGCGAACCACTACGACCACGTCCACGTCACGGTCAACTACTGACCGACGCGTCGACCGCTCAGGCCCCGTCCGGCATCGTCCGGGCGGGGCCTGAGAGTTCTCCCGGGTTTCCTGAGAACTTCCTTGTAATCGTTTCGTGACCTTTCGGCCGTCTCTTGTTAGGTTGGGCTGGCCCGACCGACCCCGGACGTCGGGCCCCAGCAGCGGGACGCCGAGTCCTGCCTCCGCTGCACGGGTCCTCATGCACGACAACCGCTGGCAGGAGCGGGGGAACCACCTTCGGAGCCGCCTCTCGACGGCTCCTCGGGGTGAAGCCGTGTAGCCAACCAGGCGCGCGGCCGGGCGACCTCCGCCCGAACCCGACAGCTCACCCCGCAGGCATGGAGAGGTCCCAACTGTGTCCGAGCACCCCGTCGGGCGGCACCGTCCTGCCGCCCGCTACAGCCCCCTGGCCGAGCTCTCGTTCATCGTCCGCAGCGCCGGTGAGAACGGGATGAGGGCCTCGGCCGTCCTCGCCGCCTCCGGTGGGCTGGTGGCCGCCGTCGCGCTGCCCGCCCAGGCGGGACGGCTCGGCACGGAGGCGCAGACCGCCCCGGCCCCCGCGCAGGCGTCCGGGTCCCCACGCGCCCTCGTCGCCGCCCCGGCCCTCGTCGCCCCCGCGGCTGCGGCGCCGGTCCAGGCCGAGGCCGTCGGGGTCGACGGCGTCACGGCCGTCGCGAAGCCCAAGCCGAAGCCGAAGCCGACGCCCGTCGAGCGGGCCGTCGAGCAGCGCTCCGACGCCGCGGCCAGCCGATCCGCGACCCGCGCGCCTGCGGTCACCGTTCCGCCGGCCGCCAGCGGGGTCGTCGGCATCGCCCGCGGCCTCCTCGGCATCCCGTACGTCTACGGTGGATCCAGCCCCAGCAGCGGCTTCGACTGCTCCGGCTTCACCTCGTACGTCTTCGCCCAGGCGGGCACCTCCCTGCCGCGCACGGCAGCGCAGCAGCAGGCCGCGGCCACCCCCGTCAGCGACCCGCAGCCCGGCGACCTGGTCTTCTTCGGATCGCCCGCGTGGCACGTCGGCATCTACACCGGCAACGGGATGATGGTCCACTCCGGCAAGCCGGGCGAGGTCACCGAGGAGTCCCCGCTCTTCTCAGGGGTCAGCGGCTACGGCCGGTTCTGATCCTCCGCCGAGCGCCCCGGACCCCTGAGGTCCGGGGCGCTTCGGTGTGCCATGCGGGTACTGCCGCCGCCGGGCACGATGGCCGTTCGGTCACACTTCGTCCCTCCGGTCGGTCGGTTCTGACCCCACCACTGGCCCGCGCGCGTGGGGGCGGACAGAATGGGCGATGTCTGCAGGGGATCCCGCTCACGGATCCAGGACCATCACATGCCAGTCAGGACTGCGCTGTTCGCCATCGCGTTCGCGCTCTCCATCGCCGCCGCCCGGCTCACCGTGCTGCCCGAAACCGGGCTCGCGCTGTTCTGGCCGCCGGCGGGGATCGCGGCGCTCTGGGGTCTGTACGCGGCGACGCGTCGCGAGGTCATCCTCGTCGGCGGGCTCGTCGCGGTCATCGCGACGCTGGGCAACGCCGTCACCGGGTTCCCCCTGGCTGCCGCGGTGTTCCTCGGAGTCGCGAACGCCGTCATCGGGGTGGGCGTCCGGGGCGCCATGTCGTGGGACCGGCGACGCTGCGACGGCGGGGCGGCAGGCCGCAACACGCTGGAGAGCCTCGTCGACTTCTACCGCCTCCTCGCCGCGACGATGCTCGCGGTGACCGCGAGCTCGGCGTTCGGGATGCTCGGCCTCCTCGTCGCGGGGCTTCCTGTGACCGGGAGCAGTCTCACCGGCTGGCTGATCCGCAACGCCGCCGCCGTCATCGTCATCGCGGCACCGGGGCTGACGATGCGTGCCGGGGTCGGGCTCGTGACCCGCCGCCTGGTCGCCGAGGGCCTGACGATGGTGCTCGCGACGGCCGGGGTGCTGTGGTTCGTCTTCGGGCCGGGCCAGAACCTCCCGCTCGGCTTCCTCCCGTTCGCCCTCGTCTTCTGGTCCGGGCTCCGTCTGCCGCTCCCGCTCGCCGCCGTCCAGGGCCTCCTCGTCGCGCTGGGCAGCCTCGTCCTCGTCCTCGTCCTCGCCCACGGCGTCCGGAGCGGGCCGTTCGACCGGATCGCCAGCGACTTCGCGGCGGCCGCGAGCATCCAGACCTACATGCTCATGGCGGTCGGGCTCGCCATCATGGTGGCGACCGTGCAGCGGGAACGCGACCAGCTGCTCCGCGAGGTGGCCGACTCGGCCAGCTACGCGAGCCTGCACGCGCAGGACCTGCGCGTCATCACCGAGACCATCCCGGACGGGATCCTCGTCATCAACCGCCGCGGGGACATCCTCATGCACAACGAGGCCGCAGCGCGCTGGGTCGCGAGCGGCGAGAGCGGCGACTCCGTCCTCGTCGACGGCGTGAGCCGTCCCCTCTCGGAGACCCTGGTCGAGCGCTACCTCGACGGGTCCCCGATCCCGACCGAGGAACGGCCCTTCGTGCGGGCCCTCGCCGGCGAGACGGTGCGCGGCGCCCTCGTCATCACCGACGACCCCGACCTCGAGGAGCCCCGGATCGTCGCCGTCGACGCCGTGCCGATGCTCGACACCGGGGTCTACGGCCTGCCCGACCGGGTGCTCCTCGTCTTCCGCGACGTCTCGGACGACCACGCGCGCATCCGCGCCCTCGAGGCCGAACGCGAGCGCACCGAGCGGCTCATCTCGGACGCCCCGCACGGGGTCGCGGTGCTCGACCTCGACGGGCGCGTGCTCCAGGTGAACGACTCGCTCGCGAGCCTGGCCGGACGCACCGTCGAGGAGCTCGTCGGGATGCGCTTCGAGGACCTGTCGCCGACCCACCGGCAGAAGATGCGGGTGTACCTCGAACGGACGCTCGCCGTGCCGGGCGAGCTGCTCGTGGGCGACTGGACCATCGAGAGCGCCGTGGCGGAGGACGCCCACGTCTCGCTGACGAGCCGGGTGCTCACGGCGTCCGACGAGGCCGACGAGGTCATCCTCGTCAACGTCGTCGACTTCTCGGAGCGGCGCCGGTACGAGGAGCGGCTCACCTACCTCGCCGACCACGACGCGCTCACCGGGCTCCCGAACCGCCGCCGCTTCGACGAGGTGCTCGACGAGCACCTGCGCCAGTGCCAGCGGCGCGGAGCCACCGGGGCCCTGCTCCTCGTCGACCTCGACCACTTCAAGGAGGTCAACGACACGATGGGGCACGACGCCGGTGACCAGCTCATCGTGTCGACGGCCTCGCTCCTGCGCGACAACCTGCGGGTGAGCGACCTCGTCGCCCGGCTCGGCGGAGACGAGTTCGCGGTCCTGCTGCCGGACGCCGACCTCGCCGGAGCCGAGGCGGTCGCCGAGGCGCTCGTGCAGCGGGTCCGGGCGCACTGCTCCAGGCTCGAGGGCGTCAAGCGGCGGGTCACGGCGAGCGTCGGCGTCATCACCTTCGCCGCGGCCGCCCAGCAGTCGGTCGACCCGCTCGCCCTCGCCGACATGCTGCTCTACGACGCCAAGGACGCGGGCCGGAACCGGTACGCCGTCCTCGACGCGTCGGGCACCCAGCAGCCCCGCTCCGGGGCACGCCTCGAGTGGATGTCGCGGATCGAGTCGGCGATCGAGCACGACAAGTTCGAGCTGTACCTGCAGCCGATCCTGGACGTGCGGTCCAACCGGGTCGTCGCCGCCGAGGCGCTGCTGCGGCTCGTCGACCGCGGCCACCCGGTGGCGCCGGGGCGCTTCGTCCACATTGCCGAGCGTGCCGGACTGGCCCCGGACCTCGACCGCTGGGTCGTGCGCAACGCCGTCGCCATGCTCTCCCGGCTGCACCACTTCGCCCCGGAGCTCACCCTCGAGATCAACCTCTCGGGCCACTCGATCGGTGACGCGTCGGTGGAGCACGAGTTCGTCGAGGCGCTGCGCCGGCACGACGTCGCCCCCCACAAGATCGTCGTCGAGGCCACCGAGACCGCGGCCGTGGCCGACGTCGCCGCCGCGCGGGCGTTCAGCCAGCGCCTCGGCGCGATGGGCACCCGGGTCGCCATCGACGACTTCGGTGCCGGCTTCGGGTCGTTCTACTACCTCAAGCACCTGCCCTTCGACATCGTGAAGATCGACGGGGAGTTCGTCGTGGGCGCCCACACCTCGGCCGTCGACCGGGCCATCCTCCGGTCGATCGTCGGGGTCGCCCGCAACCTCGGCAAGGAGACCGTGGCGGAGTTCGTCGCGGAGGAGGCGGTCCTCGAGGTCGTCCGCGAGCTCGGGGTGGACTACGCGCAGGGATATCTCATCGGCGAGCCGGTGCCGTTCGACGTGTTCGTCGAGCGCCACCTGGCGGGCGGCTCGTCGCCATGGACCACCGCAGGGCCCAGCCGGGCAGGTTCGCAGCACGCACTGATGGTCGGAGGAGACGTCTGATGAAGGGCTCACGTCGGTTGGAGCGAGGGGTGGGTGTGGTCGTCCTCGGGATGGCCATCTTCGCCGGGCTCATGTTGGTGTTCGGCCTCATGCTCTCCGACACCGGCGAGGTGGAGACCCGCGAGGGGCTCCTCTTCGGGGTGTGGCGGGTCCTGTACGACACCCGGGCCCCCTCGACCTCGATGATCATCGTCGCCATCGCCATCGCGCTGCTGCTCGCCGCGGGGGTCGCGGCCATCGAGCGGCGCATCGCCACGCGGTACCGCCGGTCCGAGGACATCGGGACGACCCCCCTCGCGCCGAAGCCCGTCATGGCGCGGACGGCCGGGGTGTACCTGGGCCCCGTCACGGTCACCGTGCTCATCCCGGCCCACAACGAGGAGGACCGCATCGGCGCCACCCTCACCTCGCTGTTCGAGCAGGCGGACCCGCCGGACCGGATCATCGTCGTCGCCGACAACTGCACCGACGACACCGAGGACATCGCCCGGCTCCTGGGCGCCGAGGTGTTCCGTAGCGTCCGGAACAGCCACAAGAAGGCCGGAGCGCTCAACCAGGCGCTGGCCCGGCTGCTCCCGGACCTCGGCGAGAACGACTGCGTCATGGTCATGGACGCCGACACGGTCCTGGACCAGGGGTACCTCACCGCCGTGCGGAGCCGGATGGCCGAGGACCGCGCGCTCATGGCCGTCGGCGGCCTCTTCTACGGGGAGGAGGGGGCAGGCCTGCTCGGCCAGCTCCAGCGCAACGAGTACACCCGGTACAGCCGTGAGATCCGGCGTCGGCGCGGGCGGGTGTTCGTGCTGACCGGGACCGCATCGGTGTTCCGCTCCGGTGCGCTGCGCGAGGTCGCGGCCCAGCGGGGTCGTGCGCTGCCCGGCCGCCACGGCGACGTCTACGACACGGCGGCCCTCACCGAGGACAACGAGCTGACCCTCGCTCTGAAGTCGCTCGGCGCGCTGATGATCTCGCCGCAGCAGTGCTCGGTCGTCACCGAGGTGATGCCGACGTGGCAGGCGCTGTGGAACCAGCGGCTGCGCTGGCAGCGGGGCGCCCTCGAGAACCTCGGCGCGTACGGTCTGACCCCTCAGACCGTGCGGTACTGGGCGCAGCAGCTGGGGATCGGCTACGGGGTCGTGGCCCTCACCTCGTACTTCGCGCTCATCGTCGTCATGGTCATCGCCCTGGACGATGCGGTGATCTTCCCGTTCTGGCTCGGGGTCGGCGCCGTGTTCGTCGTCGAGCGCGTCGTCAGCGTCTGGGCCGGCGGGTGGCGGGCGCGGCTCTTGGGGCTGCTGCTCTTCCCCGAGCTCGCCTACGCCACCGTTCTCAACCTCGTGTACCTCCGCGGGGTCCTCGACATCCTCGCGGGCCGACGCCCGGAGTGGCAGCACGTGGTCAAGGCGCCCGACAACCGCGCCCTCGTCGAGGAGGGTGAGCGTCGATGAGCGCCATGCTGCCCGCCGGGATCCTGCTGCCCGAGACGGTGCTCGCCTCGGCGTGGTTCGGGGTCCTCGGCGTCTTCGTCGCCATCAACACCGTCATGTACCTCGCGCTCGCGGTCGCCAAGGTCCTGCCGAAGGTCTACCCGCAGGACTGGCTCCCGCGCAGCTACGCCCGCTCCCAGACCCGCAGCATCCACCCCGACTCCACGAGATGACCGGAGCGGGGCGGCGGCGCGAGGGGCCGCCGTCCCGCGGCCGGTGGCCCCGGCCTCTACGCTTCGGTGATGCGGATCGAGGAGCTCGACTGGAGCGACACGGAGTGGGGGACGATCAGCCTGCGACGCCGGGTCGACCCGCTGACGTCCAGGGAGGTCCACGAGGTGAAGCTCGACGAGGACTTCCTCATGTCGAGCCAGTTCACCGAGGGCGAGCGAGAGCTCGCGCGGATCGGGCTCGAGGCGGTCACGGGGGACCGGCTGAGGGTGCTCGTCGGCGGCCTCGGTCTCGGCTACACGGCGTGGACGGCTGCCGCGGACCCGCGGGTCGCTGAGCTCGTCGTCATCGAGGCGCTCGAGCCTGTCATCGGCTGGCACCGGCGGGAGCTGTTCGACGACACCCGGGGCCTGGCCGCCGATCCCCGGGTCCGGCTCGAGCGGGACGACTTCTTCGACCTGGTCCGCTCCGGGCGGGGTGGACGGCCGTACGACGCGCTGCTCGTCGACATCGACCATGCCCCGGACTGGTTGCTGCGCTCCGACCACGGCGACTTCTACACGGTGCCGGGGCTCCGGGCGGCCGGCGCGATGCTCGTCCCGGCCGGGGTGCTGGCGCTGTGGTCCGACGAGCCGCCCGAGCCCGAGTTCCTGGACCGGCTGGGCGAGGCGTTCGAGCACGCCGACGCGCATGTCGTGGCGTTCCCGAACCCGCTGACCGGGGGCGAGTCGGCGAACACCGTCTACCTTGGGCGACGTCCCCGCCGAGGGGCGTGACGTCCATCCGTCGGGGCCCCTGGTCCCACCACGATGCCCTGTGGCAGAAGACCGGAGGCGCTATGAGTGACTTTGCCGAGCTCGAGGTCGTGACCCTGTTCGTGGAGGATGTCGACGCGGCGAAGGCGTTCTATGTCGACGTCCTCGGTACCGAGGTCGTCTTCGGCGACGACGCATCCGCCGTCGTGCAGTTCTCCAACCTCATGGTCAACCTGTTGCAGGTCGACCACGCCCCGACGCTCGTGGAGCCCGCGGAGGTGGGGCGAGCAACGGGGGCGCGGGCGCTCTACACCATCAAGGTCGAGGATGCCGATGCCGCGTACGAGGAGCTGACCCGGCGGGGGGCGGTGTTCCTCAACGGCCCCGTCGACCGCCCATGGGGGCGCCGCACGGCCGCGTTCGCCGACCCGGCCGGCAACGTCTGGGAGATCGCTGCGGAGATCAGCGAGACCTGACCCGCAGGAGGGGGAGGGGGGCAGTCCGGCCGAGCGCGGGCCGGGCTATGCCGGAGCGGCCGGGCTTATGCCCGTGCGGCCATCGGGTCTTCCGTCGGGCAGACCCACATCGCGACGCTGGCCGCCTCGGTACCCGCCGAGCCCCGACCGAAAGAGTCAGCCATGCGCGCCGCTCCGCGTCCCCGCCTCGTGCTCGCCGCCGCCGCGGCACCCCTCCTGCTGTCGACGCTCGTGGCCGGCCCGGGCGCCGCCTCCGCCGCGGCCGAGCCCCGCGAGCGGACCGCCCCCGCGGGTGCGGCCGTGGCCGAACGCCCGCGGCCCGTGCCCACCGAGGGCCGCGTCGCGGTGCCGGCCGAGGAGCGGGACGAGGTCCTGGGCGCCGGCCACCGCCGCTCGACCGACACGGCGTGGACCACCTCCGGCGACGGCAAGGGGCTGCACGTCCTCGCCGCTCGCGCCGCCGACGGGTACGCCTGGGGCACCCTGGCCACCCTCGCCGAGCCGGGGGTCGACGCCGACACCTGGATCGGCAACGCGTGCATGACCGGGGACGGCCGCTCCATCGTCGTCGCCTACGCACCCCGAGTGGCGACGAACGAGGCCGAGCTGTTCGACCGGGGAGGGTTCGTCGCGGTCGTCCGGGTCAGTGACGGAGCGGTGACCAAGCTGCCGCTGACCAGCACGCTCGCGTACTTCTCGCCGTCCTGCGGCACCGGTGACGACGCGGTGGTCACCCAGTTCCGCGAGGGCGCCGACGGCGGCCAGACCCGCGTCGTGCGGATCGACGCGACGAAGGGCACCGTCCGCAAGCGCATCACGGTGCCGGGCGAGCTGACCTCGGCCGTCCCGGTCGGGGAGCGGATCGTCGCCGCCGACGCCAACGCGCTCGTCAGCCTCGACGCCCGGGGCGTCCGCCGCATCGTGGCCGTCGGCACCAGCGGGCCGTTCCGGCTGACGCCCGATGCCGACGGTGGGGTCGTCTACCTCGACCGCACCGACGCCACGGCGACCTACCACCGGGTCCCCGCCGCCGCCCTCGCCGGCCGCCGCGCGACCCCGCAGACGCTGGCCACCGGTCCCCTCGACAAGGTCGGGATCACCCGGACCCCGGGAGGCGAGGTGTTCCTCACCGGGCAGGTGGCCGTGAAGCGTGCACTGCCGTCCACGGTCACCGTTCTCGAAGGCAGCACCGCACGGACCGCCGTCTCGACGCGGGCCGCGCTGGCCATCGAGTCGGTCCGGGCCTCGGGGCTGAGCCCCAGCGGGACGGGTGACGACCCGACCCAGCTCCAGCGGCCCGTCGAGATCCGCACCACGGTCCGGGCCACGGGTGCCCGGCCGTCCTTCGTCGTCACGCCCTCGTCCGGGACCACGGCGAGCCGCGGCCGACGCGCACCCCAGCCTGCGCTCGAGGCCGGCGGCCGGGGGCGCCCGCGTCGCTGCGGCGGGCTCGCCGACGGACCCGGTCGAGGACGAGCGCTACTGCTCGGTCGCTCGTAACGACGTGCGGAACCAGACGATGCAGCCCAAGCCGCGGCAGGTCGAGTGGGCGGTCAACCAGGCGGTCCGCGGGGTGCTGACCACGTCCCGTCCGGCGAACTGGAAGAACCTCGGCATGCCGGCGTACACCCCGCAGGGGCTCTTCCCGTCCCGGGCCCTGTCCGGGGGCGGGTACGTGCCCTCGCAGGTGTTCCTCGGCGTCATCGCCCAGGAGTCGAACATGTGGATGGCCCCGGGCAGTGTCGTTCCCGGCGTCACCGGCAACCCGCTCATCGGCAACTACTACGGGCTCGACATCTACGACGCGTCCTCGGCCAACGACTGGGACATCGACTTCACCGACGCGGACTGCGGGTACGGGGTCACCCAGATCACCGACGGGATGCGGCTGGCGGGTCGCACCAAGCCCGGTGAGACCGCGCTGCCGTACGACAGCCAGCGGGCGGCCGCGCTGGACTTCGCCGCCAACGTCGCCGGCGGCCTGCGCATCCTCCAGGACAAGTGGAACCAGACCCGCAACGCCGGCTTGACGATCAACAACGGCGACGTCACCAAGATCGAGAACTGGTTCTACGCCGTGTGGGCGTACAACTCGGGCTTCTACCCGCAGTCCGCCGCCTCGTCCAACGACGGCGCCTGGGGGGTCGGCTGGCTGAACAACCCGGTCAACCCGAAGTACCCCGCCAACCGGGCACCGTTCCTGGAGTACACCTACGAGGACGCCCGGAACCCGCAGCAGTGGCCCTACCCCGAGAAGGTCATGGGCTGGGCGGGGCACCCCGTCGAGATCCTGGAGTCGCCGGGCACGCTCGTCGCCGGCTACCGGGCCGCGTGGTGGAACGGCGACGCGACCACGGGACCGGCCAACCGGGCGGCCGTCAAGCCGCCGGTCACCCAGTTCTGCACGAGTGCCAACGACTGCGAGCCCGGGGCGAAGTACACCCCGAACGACCCCGACGTCGCCGGCGAGCCGGCCGGACCGTGCGCCCACCGGAACGCCGCGGGGCAGTACGACCTCAAGTGCTGGTCGCACATCCCCAGCACCTGGAAGTCCGACTGCAGCTACAGCTGCGGCAACGCCCTGCTGCGCTTCAGCGAGGGCTACGCCTACCAGGAGGACGGCACCGCGTACCCGCCGAACTGCGGCCTGGGCGGGCTGCCGGCCGGCGCGCTCGTGGTCGACGACCAGCCCGACACGGCGCCGATCGTGCGGCCAGGGTGCTCACGCCCGCACACCAACCAGGGCACCTTCGGCTTCACCTTCGCCTCCGACGGCAACGGCGAGTACCCGTCCAAGACCGACCTGCACCAGCTCGGAGCCGGCTTCAGCGGCCACTTCTGGTACACCCACACCCGGACCGCGGACCTGCGCGGCGGGTCGATGGACATCACCGGTACCTGGACCCTCAACCGCTCGCTCACCCAGTGGGCACGGGTCTTCGTCCACATGCCCGACCACGGCGCGCACACCCAGCAGGCCCGGTACGAGGTGGACCTCGGCAACGGCAAACGGACCCGGGTCATGCTGCAGCGGGTCATGAACAACAAGTGGGTCTCGCTCGGCTCGTTCCCGTTCAACGGCACCCCGAAGGTGCGGCTGGTCAGCAACACCTACGACGGCGACGACGGCAGCTCGCCGATCGAGAACGAGGACCTCGCCTGGGACGCCGTGGCCTTCCAGCCGCTGTCGGCGAAGCCGTCGAACATCGTCGTGTCGATGGGCGACTCGTACTCCTCCGGGGAGGGCGGCTCGGCCGACGGTGGTGTGAACTACTACAACGAGAGCGACAACAACGGCAACGACCCGGAGGCCCGCAACGCGTGCCACCGCTCGACGCAGACCTGGTCGCGCCGGGCGACCATCGCCGGGACCACGGGCACCATCGGCTCGCTCAGCGACGCGCGCAGCTCCCAGGTGGAGCATCACCTCATCGCCTGCTCCGGTGCGCAGACCGAGCAGCTGCTGCCGTACCACACGGTCGGCGGCACCAAGCCGGCCAACTCCTGGGGCCAGACCGGCCGTGGGCAGTACGGTGAGCTCTCCCAGCTGGACAAGGGGTTCCTCGACGTCGACACGACGCTCGTGACGTTCTCCATCGGCGGCAACGACTCGCGCTTCGGTGACGTCATCGCGGAGTGCATCATCTTCGCCGGCCTCAAGAAGTGCCAGGACGCCCAGCTGCCGGGCAGCTCGGTGCCCGCCGGCGAGGAGATCCCCGAGCTGATCCGCGGCAAGGTGGAGGACTCGATCGTGACGGTGCTCGCAGAGGTCCGCAAGAAGGCGCCGAACGCCAAGGTCCTGCTCATGGGCTATCCGCCGCTCTTCGAGGGGGAGGGGCAGTGCGTGCCGGGCGTCGGTACCGGCGAGGCGCCGTGGCTCAACGAGATGGGCGATCTGCTCCTGGTCCACATGCAGGAGGCGGTCGACCGGGCCAACGCGGCGGCGGGGACGACCTACGTGTGGTTCTCGAACCCGTCGGCGCCGTTCGCGGGTCAGGCCGTCTGCGGTGACCCCGAGACGATCCACGGCATCGTCGCCTCGTGGAACCGGACGGCCGGCGAGGCCACGCTGCCGTCCTCCGGTGAGGGCGCGCAGCCGTCGCAGCAGTCGTTCCACCCGAAGGTCGACGGGTACGCCCACTACGCGACGTCGATGAACACGACCCTGCGCCAGATGGGGCTGTAGGTGGGTCGGCCCGGACACGCACAGCGGCCGCCGGCCACGGGCTCCCGGCTCGTGGCCGGGGCCGCCGCGTTCGGGATCGGGGCGCTGGGGCTCTGCGGCTGCTCCGGCGTCGGCGCGACGACGCGCGACGACGCCGTCGCGGATGTCCGGGCCGAGGCCGAGGCCCTGCGCACGGACCTCGAGGCTGCGGGGCGCGACCGGTCCGGCCCCGCCCAGCTCGAGGCCGTCCGGGCTGCGCTGCCAGACCTGCCGCTCACGGTCGCGGCTGACGGTGACGGCGTCACCGTCAGCGGGGCGCTGACGGCGCGCTCGGAGTCGGGTGGGGGCTGGTCGTACGAGAGCTTCGTCGCCCGCTTGTGCGTGCGCTATCGCATCGCCGACGGCTCGGGGAAGACCGAGGTGACGGATGCTCCGTGCCCCGCCGATGTCGACGCGGTGGCCCCGGCCGACGAGACGGTCGACGTGGCCCGCTGACCGTCCCGGTCGGCTGGCCGAGGCGGCCCGGTCAGAGCGCGGGGTCGGTGCCGACGGTCTGCTGGTAGTGGTGCACGAACGGCTCGACCTCGGCCGGGACGTCCTCGAGGTACACGACGACGCGGCACCCCGGGTCGCCCACGGCGATCCGCTCCTCGAGGAGCACGGACGCACCGCCCTCGCTGTTGCGGGCCGCGATGCCGCCGAACACGCTCGACGTCATCCGGCACAGCGCCGGGGCGCGCCGGACCGACTCGCCGAAGGGGCAGTGCGTGTTCTCGAGGATCACCCGCTCGGGGGTGGCCTCGACGACCCGGAAGCCGCCGTCGATCGCATGCTTGAGGCGGACGTAGCAGCGCCCGAGCTCCTCGGGGGACATCCGGCCCACGACGTCCTCGGCCTGCCGGAACTCCATCTCCATCTGGCCGCCCACGTCCGTGCCGACCTGGGCGACGGCGACCTCGGCGGCATCCGGACCGTGCTGGTCCTCGACCGCCTGCGACAGCTGGACGACGAGCGCGCGCAGGAACGACTCCTTCCCGAAGGCGCCCTCGGACCTGGCCTCGTCGAGGCGGGGGAGGGCGCCGGTGCGCCGTCTGGGAGGGTCGATGCTGATCACCGGGCGGCGCCGCACGGGGAGCTGGACGGAGAGCACCGCCCCGGCGTGCTTGCGCAGGGAGGCGCTGACCTCGGGAGCGAGCATCCGCATGATGAGGAGGCCGCGTCCCGACTCCTGGTCGGGGTCCGGGGGGAGCGCGAGGCCGGCCTCGCCCTGCGGGACCTCGAAGCCCGGACCGATGTCGTAGACCCTCAGCACGGGTACCTCGGAGGTCCACGACAACGAGACCCAGGTCGGACCTCCGGTGTGTCGGAAGGAGTTTCCGACCGCTTCCGACACCACGAGCTCGGCGTCGGCCACCGCCTCCTCGCTGCCGGGCACAGCATGCCGCGCGAGGTGCCGCACGACCTCATGCCGCAGCTCGCTGACGTGCTCGACGCGGTCGAGGTACCAGTCCACCCGTCCGGTATACCGTCCCGCGGATCTGATCGAGCCGTTTCGGACAGATCGGATGGCAGCGAGCCGAACCCTCCGCGGCCTCTCCCCTTCCTGCGGGACCCGGTGGAGCGCCCGGACGTCCGGGGTGCCGCACCGAAGCCTCGGGGGACGCACGAGCGGTTCCGCAGGGGTGCCCTGTAGGGGTGCCCCCGGCAGGATTCGAACCTGCGACACCTTCTTTAGGAGAGAAGTGCTCTTCCCCTGAGCTACGAGGGCGGGAAGACCGCAGACAAGCCTACGGGACCGGCGGGTGCGTGCCGTGCGCGCCGCGTCCGCCCCGTGGCGCCGCCGCGTTCCCGGCGTTCGGGCGCCATGGCGGCGAAACGGGTGGGGGGCGTCGGGATGTGGGCGCCATCGGTGGGTTCGGGCGCCATGGCGGCGAAACGGGTGGGGGGCGTCGGGAGGTGGGCGCCGTCGGGTTCCCGGCGTTCGGGCGCCATGGCGGCCAAACGGGTCGGGGGCGTCGGGATGTGGGCGCCATCGGTGGGTTCGGGCGCCATGGCGGCGAAACGAGGAGGCGGGGGCGCGGGCATACTGCCCGGGTGACGTCCGAGCCCTTCTCCTCGACGATGCCCGCCGAGCGGGCGGCCACCCAGCGCCGCGTCGTCCGCAGCCTCGTCGCCTCGCAGATGCTCGGCGGGGTGGGGCTGTCGGCAGGGATCGCCGTCGGCGCCCTGCTGGCCGAGGAGGTCTCCGGCTCCGCGAAGTACGCCGGCCTCGGCGGCACCTTCCAGGTCCTCGGGGCCGCGCTCATCGCCATCCCGATGGCTCGGCTGATGGCCGCCCGCGGCCGACGTCCCGGCCTCGCCCTCGGCTACGGGCTGGCCGCAGTCGGCGCCGTCGGCCTCATCACCGCCGGCGTCATCCGCAGCTTCCCCCTGCTCCTCGTCTCGAGCCTGCTCTTCGGTGGCGCCACCGCGTCCAACAGCCAGAGCCGCTACGCCGCCGCCGACCTCGCCCTGCCCGACCGGCGGGCCCGCGACCTCAGCATCGTCGTGTGGGCGACGACGGTGGGTAGCGTCCTCGGCCCGAACCTCGTCGGCCCGAGCGCACCGGTGGCCGACGCCCTCGGCCTGCCCCGGCTCGTCGGCCCCTTCGCCTTCTCGCTCGTCGGCCTCGTCCTCGCCGCCGGGGTCGTTCTCCTGCGCCTGCACCCGGACCCGCTCGTCGAGGCCCGCCGACGCCGGATCGCCGACGGTGACGGCGACGGCGAGCCCACCCACGGCTCGGTCGTGCGAGGCCTGCGCGTCGTCGCCGCGAGCCCGGTGGCCCGGCTCGGCCTCGGAACCCTCGCCCTGGGGCACGCCGTGATGGTCAGCGTCATGGTGATGACACCGCTGCACATGGCGCACGGTCGGGCCGACCTCACCGTCATCGGCTTCGTCATCAGCATCCACGTGCTCGGGATGTTCGCGTTCTCGCCACTCACCGGGATGGCCGTCGACCGCTTCGGGGGCCGCGCCGTGGCGATCGCCGGGTCGGCCATCCTGTCGACGGCCACCCTGCTCGCCGCCGCGTCGCCGACGGGGGAGTCCTGGACCCTCGTCGCCGGCCTCTTCCTCCTCGGCCTCGGCTGGTCCTGCACCCTGGTGTCGGGGTCCACGCTGCTCACCAACGGGGTGCCGGCGGCCGAACGTCCCGGGGCCCAGGGCGCCGCCGACGTGCTCATGGGGCTCGCGGCCGGCGGGGGCGGCGCCATCGCCGGGGTCATCGTCGACCGGGCGAGCTTCCACGCGCTGGCCCTGACCTCGCTCGGCTTCGCGGTGGCCATCGCGGTGCTCGCCCTGACGACCCGCGTGCGGGGCCGCAGGCCGGCACCGGTGGCCTGACGCCGGCGCGTCCGGGGCGCCACCGAGCCGCCGGAGTCACCGGAGCCGCCCGGCCGACCCGCCCCGAGCCTCCCCGGGCTCGAGGGCCCCCGTTGTTAGCCTGCCGTGGTGACTGCGAGCGGCCGGGCGCGCGAGGCACGCCCCCGCCAGAGGGCTGCCGACCGGGCGAGCGCTCCCGACGACCCGACACGGGGAGGACGCCTGAGCGTGGCCCCTGATCCCGCCGACCTCCGAACCGAGCGCGTCGCGAAGGCGCGCTCCGAGTGGACCCGTCACCTCGTCGAGCTCGGAGGACCCAACACCCTGCTCTGGTACCGCGACCTCCCGGTCGGCACCGTCGACCTGACGACCGCCCACCTCGCGACCCGTAACGCGCTGCTGTCCGGGGACCCGGCGCTGCTGTCCGAGCTCGTGCGCGAGCCGCAGGCCTTCGACGACGCGGCCCGCCGGGTCGCCCGGGTCCACGACACCGCCAGACACCTGGAGTCCGAGCACGGCATCCGGACCGCGTTCCTCGGGGTCGGCACCGCGTCCTGGACCGTCGTCCTGCCCAACGGCCGGGTGGCGCCGCGTGAGCCCGCCGCGCCCGTGTTCATCCGCTCGTGCCGGCTGCGCTCCACCGACGCCCGACGCCGCGACTGGGGGCTCGACCCGGTCGGCGAGCTCGAGGTCAACCCGGCGCTCGTGCACTACCTCTCCTCCGAGCACGGGCTCGACCTCGACACCGGCCGGCTCGAGGCTCTCGCCACCCCGGACGGGGTCGTCGACCCGTACCAGGCGTACGCGGCCCTGGCCCAGGCCTGCGCGGCCGTGCCCGACTTCTCGGTGGACCCGCGCGTCGTCCTCACGACCTTCCCGTACCACAAGGTCTCGCTCGTCGCGGACCTCGCGGCCCAGGCCGACACCCTCGCCCGGCACGACGTCGTGGCCGCGCTCGCCGGAGACGAGGACGCGCTTCCCGCCGTCGCGGTGGGCGCCGACATCGAGGCCCTGGCGGCCGACCCGACCCGTGACGTCCTGCCGCTGGACGCCGACACCTCCCAGCGCGAGGCCGTGGAGGCCGTCCGCGCCGGCTCGCACCTGTACCTCCGCACCCCGCCCGGGACCGGGGCCAGCCAGACCGTCGCCAACCTCGTCGCCGCGCTCGCCGCCGACGAGCAGCGGGTCCTCCTCGTCTCGCCGAAGCGCGCCTCGATCGACGCCGTCCTGGAGCGGCTCGCCTCCGTCGGCCTCGACGACCTCGTCCTCGACCTCGCCGACGGCGGGCACGCCCGGGGCCGCGCCGTGCGCGACCTCGCCGACACCCTCGACCGCCGGCTGGGGGAGACGTCCCTCGGGGGCGCCGCGCCGCGCGGGTCCCGGGGCGACACGGTCTCGGACCGGGAGCGGTCGGCCGCGGCCGCGCTGCTCGACGGGCACCTCGCCGCCCTCCACGGCCGGCGAGAGCCGTGGGCGACGACGCTCGCCGAGATCCAGGAGGAGGTCAGCCGGTACTGCCTGCTCGACGTCCCGCCCCGGTCCCGGGTCCGCGTCACCGGGGCCGCCCTCACCCGCCTCGACCGCGAGACCCTGGACGACGCCGCCGCCACGCTCGTGCGGCTGGCCCGGCTCGCCGTCTGGGACGGCGACGGCACCGACGACCCGTGGTTCGGCGCGACCCTCGACGACGCGGACGACGTGGCGGAGGCCCGCATGCGCGTCGAGAGGCTTGCCGGCGGTCTCGTCGAGCAGACCCGCCGGACGCTCGCCGACGTCTTCCGGGGCATCCACCTGCCGGCCGCGCCGACCGTCCTGGACTGGCAGCGGGTCCTCGACACGGTCGGCGAGGTCCGCAACACCCTGGAGCGCTTCCGCCCCGAGGTCTTCGACATCCCCCTCGGTGACCTCGTCGCGGCGACCGCGCCCGGTGCGGAGCGGCGCCGCTCCGGCACCGACCTCGGGCTCATGGACCGGTGGCGGATCCGGCGGCAGGCGCGCTCGCTCCTGCGCCCCGGGCGCCCGCCGGCCGACCTGCACGCAGCGCTCCAGGAGGCGGAGGAGCAGCGGGACGCGTGGCGCGAGCTGGCCGGCTCCGGGGGCCGCCCCGAGATCCCCGTCGAGCTCGACCGCGCCCAGCTCGCCCACCACGAGCTGGTCGACGACCTCGCCTGGCTCGACGCCCGCCTGCCCGGCAGCGACGACGCTCCGCGGCTCGTCGAGCTCGACCTCGTGACGCTCGCCGCGCGGGTCGACGGGCTGGCCGCCGCCCAGGCCCGGCTCGACCCCGCCCCGGACGAACGCCGGGCCCTGGACCGGCTCGACACCCTCGGGCTGCTCCCGCTCGTCGAGGACCTGCGGGACCGCCGGGTGCCCACCGACCGCGTCGAGACCGAGCTGCGGTGGGTCTGGTGGTGCTCCCTGGCCGACCACGTCGCGGACCTCGACGAACGGGTCTCCGCCCACTCCGGGCCGGCGCTCACCGAAGCCGTCGGCACCGTGGTGCGCGCCGACCTGGAGTCCCTCGCCGCCCGCCCCGGACAGGTGCGCGGTGCCGTGGCCCGGCACGTCGAGCGGGTGTGCAGCGCCCACCCGCGCCAGCAGGCGCTGCTGCGCGACGCGGCCGATGCCCGGAGCGGCCCCGGTGGCCTGCCGGAGCTCGTGGCGGCTGCGCCCGACCTCCTCACGGCGGTGCGTCCGTGCTGGGCGACCAGCCCGCTGCTCGTGCCGTCGGTCCTCCCGCCGGGCGAGCTGTTCGACGTCGTGGTCATCGAGGAGGCCTCGCTCGTCGCCCCCGCCGAGGCCGTCGCGGCCGTCTCCCGGGCGCACCGGGTCGTGCTCGTGGGCGACACGCTGCAGCTGCCGCCGGCCCCGTTCGTCGTGTCGGCCGGGGTCGACGCCCCGGAGGAGACCGGCACCGAGTCGGTGTTGGACGTCCTCGACGGCGCCCTCCCGATGCGGACGCTCACCTGGCACTATCGGGCCCTCGACGAGCGGCTCGTCACGTTCGTCGACGGCGCCCTCTACGACCGCTCGCTCGTCACCTTCCCGGGCACGGACACCGCGCCCGTGCTCCGGCACGAGGTGGTCGACGGCCACGGGGTCGTCGAGGAGGGTGAGGGGGCCGTGGAGTCCACCACCGCCGAGGTGGAGCGGGTCGTCGCGCTCGTCCTCGACCACGCGCGGGCCCGACCCGACCGTTCCCTCGTCGTCGTTGCCCTGTCGCCCGGGCACCGGCGGCTGGTGGAGGCTGCCGTCCGGGACGCGATCGACGGGCTCGACGGCCGGGCGCTCGCCTTCTTCGACGAGTCGCGGCCCGAACCGTTCGGGGTCCGCGACCCCGACGAGGTGCAGGGCGAGGCGTGGGACGACGTCATCGTCACCGTCGGGTTCGGCAAGACCCCGCACGGCCGCGTGCTGCACCGCTTCGGGCCTCTCGGCACCGACGCCGGTCATCGGCGTCTCGCGGTGGCCCTCACCCGCGCTCGCCGCGGCCTCACCGTCGTGTCCACGATCCGGGCCGACGACCTCGACCCGGACCGGCTGCGCACCGTCGGAGCCCGGCTGCTGCGGACCCTGCTCGAGCATGCGGAGGCCGCCTCGGCGAGCGAGGAGGTCCGGACCGCGCCCGACGGCCAGGGAGGGTCGGTCGTGCTCGGCGACCTCGCCCGTCGCCTGCGGACCCGAGGCCTCGTCGTGCACGAGTCCGTCGGCACCTCCTCGACACCGGTCGAGCTCGCGGTCGAGGACCCCACCCGGCCCGGGCGTCTGGCGCTCGCCATCGAGTCCGACGGGCCGGTCTACGCCGGTGTCGCGTCCTCCAGGGACCGCGACCGGCTGCGCGTCGCGCAGCTCGAGCTGCGGGGCTGGCAGCACCTGCGGGTCTGGTCCACCGATGTGTTCCGGGACCCCGCCCGTGACGTCGCCCGCGTGCTCGACGCGGTCGGGGTCCGCCAGGCCCCCGGTGACTGACCACCCCGAGGTCGAGCCGGACGGCGGCCCGCCCGACCAGCCACCCGCCGGCGAGCGGCAGCCCCGGCGCCGCCGGCGACGCCGCGCGGTACGGCCGGCCACCAACCCCCGCACCGACGACGCCCCCGACGTCGCGCCGGCGCGCGAGCCCGGCCGCGAGGGTGAGGGCCCGCACGAGCGCTGGCTGCGCGAGCAGCGTCCCCCGCACTGGGAGTAGCACGCCGACGGGGCGGCGACCCGGCTGTGGGGCGCCGCCCCGTCGGCGGTGGTGGAGGCCGGTCAGATGCCGCGGCCCGCGCGGAGCTCGTCGCGGATCTCCTTGAGGAGCTCGGTGTTCGGGTCGACGGTGTCGGCCGCCGGCTCCTTCGGGAAGAACCGCTCCTTGGCGCTCTCGTACGGCTTGACGATGAAGAAGTACACGACGAAGGCGATGAGCAGGAACGCGACGAGGGCGCTGAGGAACGGGCCGACGGTCTGGTAGCCGCCGGGCGCCCACTCGTCGAAGCTCGGCGCGCCGCCGGCCTTGGCCAGGGCCTCGATGACGACGTCGGTGAACGCGGTGACGACGGTGGCGAACGCGGCGCCCATGATGAACGCGACGGCCAGCTCGACGAGGTTGCCGCGCATGATGAAGTTCTTGAAACCCTGCATGGCAGGTCCTTCCGCTGGGTGATGTCGTGTCGAGCGTAGGGGTGGCCCCGCCGGGGGCTGAGCACGCAACGCCGCCATGAGCGGGGCGGTCACGACGCCACGACCGCGACATTGACGACGGGTGGCCCCTCGAGGCCCCCGTGCCCGCCGAGGACCGTGCGGGCCGCGTCGCCGGGCAGCGCGAGGACCACCCCGCGCCCGGCCGGCGGCCCCCCGCCGAGGGCCGTCGCGGAATCGACGACCTGGGGGTCGACGGACAGGACCCGCGCCCCGGTGGCGAGCGCGTCGCCCCCGCCCGCGGGGAAGACCGTCACGCGGTGGCCCGGGACGACGAGGTCGACCCCGGAGGGGTCGGCCAGCAGGACATGGAGGGCCACCTCGCCCATCCTGAGGCCCTCGGCCACCGTGCGCGGGACGAGCCGGGACGAGGTGACGGCCTCGCCCGGCAGGAGCGGCCCGCCGACGCGACGACCGACGGCGCCCGCGGTGGTGGTCACCGCGCCGGGCTGCCGGGCGACCAGGGGAACCGCACGGACGGCGACGTCACCCTCCGCCAGGACCGACCCGGGGGCGACGGCCCGGGCGGCCACGAGGACGGGAACGCTGGGCGGGGGCGGCGGCCGCACCGTGTGCACCCCGACGAACGCGGCCCCGGCGACGCAGCAGGCGGCTGCCGCCCGCCGCAGCAGGCCGCGGCGCCACCGCGCCCGGCGCCCCGGGCCGGTGAGGCCGGGGAACGGACGGGGGAGGGGCGCCATGGGCCCCGACGCTAGGTGGCGTCCCGGCCCGGCGCGTGCGTCAGGACGAGGCTGTGGACGAGGACCCGCCCGACGAGGACCCTGTGGACGACGCGGCCGCGGTGCCCGACGACGAGCCGGACGACCCGTCGCTGCCCGAGGACGAGCCGCCGCTGGACCCGGACCCGGACCCGGAGCCGCTGCCCGTGGACGCGCCGGTCGTGCTCGACCCCGACGACCCGCTGCCGGCTCCGGCCCGCGAGTCGGTGCGGTAGAAGCCGCCGCCCTTGAACACGATGCCGACGGCGTTGAAGAGCTTGCGGAGCCGGCCGGCGCACTCGGGGCAGGTGGTGAGGGTGTCGTCGCTGAACGACTGGACCACCTCGAAACGGTGGTCGCACTCGGTACACGCGTAGGCGTACGTCGGCACGGTGTCCTCCTCGGACGGCATCGGGGCGCCGCCGGTCCCGGCACGGTCGGTGCGGGCCCACGGCGGCGCGGTCACCTCCCAGGATAAGGGAGCGTCGCGGCCCCCGGTGACGCGGTCCGGGGGCGCGCTACTTCACCTCGGCCCGGGTGAGCCACCAGATGCCCGCCGCCAGGGGGAGCGCCACCCAGAGCCCGACGGAGGTGCCGAGCTGGGCCCACTGCTCCCCGGTCAGCGAGCCGGTGAACAGCGGCTCCATCGTCCGGTTCAGGTCGAGCCACTCCGCCGCGGTGCGGACCTGCGGGACGAGCTCCCCGACCAGGGTCCAGGCCGTCGGCAGGACGAAGTAGGCGACGACTGCGGCGGGGGTGTTCCGCAGGAGCATCGCGAACCCGACCGCCGAGAGCAGGCCGAGCAGCACGTAGCCCGCGGCTCCGAGCACCGCGGTCCCCGTGAGCTCCCAGTCGCCCGTGGCCCCGCGCAGCGCGATGGCCGCCGCGTGAGCGGCGGCACCGAGGGCGAACGCGGACGCGACGGCCACGACGCCCACGACCAGCGCGGCGAGGGTCTTCGCCCAGGCGACGCGGGTGCGGCGGGGCTCGAGGGTGAACGTGACGAGCGCCGTGCGCTGCGACCACTCCGACGTGACCGCGAGGATCCCGACGACCGGCAGGAGGAGCGCCATCGGCATCGTCGTGGCCTGGAGGTAGTCGGCGAAGGAGTGCTCACCGCCGTCCCGGACGAACAGGACGGTCAGGGCCGCGGCGATGACGCCTCCGATGCCGATGACGAGCCAGCGACCGGCGCGGGTGTCGAGCATCTTGCGCAGCTCGACGCCGGTGAGCCGGAGGAAGGGGACCCCCGAGGCCGGCCTCGGCAGCGGCTCGGGCAGCCCGGGCACGGTGTGGTCCGCGGCGGCCGTGATCGTCGTGGCGGTCATGCGGCCACCCCCTCGCGGGCCGAGGAGGCCGTGAGGTCGAAGAACATCTCCTCGAGCCCCCGCTGGTCGCCGCCGCGCAGCTCGACCAGGGCGACCCCGGCCGCGAGCGCGGCGCGGCCGACGTCGCCGGGGTCGGCGTCGACGAGCAGGCCGCCCGAGGCGACGGGGGTCGCTGCGACCGAGTGACCGGCCAGCGTCGCGGCGAGCCGGGCGTCGTCGCTGGACCGCACGATCGTGCCGGAACCCGCGAGCAGCCCAGCGGTGGGTCCGGCGGCGACGATGCGGCCGCTGCCGATGACGATGAGGTCGTCGGCGACCCGCTCGATCTCGTTGAGCAGATGCGACGACAGCAGGACGGTGCCGCCGCGGGCGGCGAAGCCCTGGAGCAGGCCGCGCATCCAACGGATGCCGGCCGGGTCCAGCCCGTTCGCCGGCTCGTCCAGGACCAGCACCTCGGGGTCGCCGAGCAGAGCGTGGGCGATGCCGAGCCGCTGGCGCATCCCGAGGGAGTAGTTGCGGATCCGCCGGTTCGACTCCTTCGGGGTCAGCCCGACGAGGTCGAGCAGCGCGTCGACGCGGCGGCGGTCGACGCCGGTGAGGATGGCGCCGAGGGTGAGCACCTCGCGGCCGGTCCGGCCGGCGTGCTGCGCGGAGGCGTCCAGCAGGAGCCCGACGTGCCGGCCCGGGTTGGGCAGCGTGGCGTAGGGACGGCCGAGGACCGTCGCGGTGCCGGCCGAGGCGGGGGTGAGGCCGGCCACGATGCGCAGCGCGGTCGTCTTGCCCGCGCCGTTGGGGCCGAGGAAGCCGGTGACCCGGCCGGGACGCGCCTCGAAGGAGACGTCGTCGAGGGCGGTGAAGGAGCCGTATCTCTTGGTGACGTTGTCGACGGTGATCATGCGCACGAGACTGCCGGTGGCTCAGCCACCCCGGCCATGAGGGACGGGCCTGAGCGGACCCTGAACGCCGGGCGGGGCCCTCAGGGTCCGCCGTCCGTCCACTCCGCAAGGCGACCCCCGCGGCTCACCTCGTAGAGCCGCTTCTCGGTCCGGGCCCGGACGGCCGTCGGCGCGACCACGAGCAGCTGGTCGCCGTGCCGCAGGACGTCGCTGTCGCGGGGGACGAAGGACCCGCCCCCGCGGACGACGAGCGCGACGTTGGCCCCGGTGGGCAGCCGCAGCTCGAAGACCCGCACGCCGCCGATGCGGGAGTCCGGGCCCACGTCGATCTCGAGCAGCTCGGCACCGAGGTCGGTGAGGGGGGTGGTCTCGACGGCGAGGTCGATCTGGTGGTGCCCGGCGGCCAGCCCCAGCCGGCGGGCGACCCACGGCAGCGTCGGTGCCTGGATGAGGGTGAACACGACGACGAGGACGAAGACAAGGTCGAACATCCACTCCACCCCCGGTGTCCCCGCCGTCACCGGGACGGTCGCGAGGACGACGGGCACGGCGCCGCGCAGGCCCGCCCAGGACAGGAAGGCCTGGGTGCGCCAGGGCATCCGGAACGGGGTGCAGGAGACGAGGACCGAGAGTGGCCGCCCGAGCAGGAGCAGCGCCGCGCCCACCACGAGTGCCGGCACGACCTGGGCCGAGAACCCGCTCGGCGACGCGAGCAGGCCGAGGAGCACGAACAGCCCGATCTGGGCGAGCCACCCGACGGCCGTCGAGAGGCCGACGACCGCCGGCCGGTGCGGCAGCGGGAGGTTCCCCAGCACGAGCGCAGCGAGGTAGCAGGCGATGAAGCCGGAGGTGTGGGCGGCGTCCGCGACCGCGTAGGCGAGGACCGCCACCGAGAGCACCCCGATGGCGAAGAGGGCGGACGACGTCGACGCGACGAGACGGAGCAGGCGGGCTCCGAGCCAGCCGATCGCCAGGCCGACCGCGGTCCCCCCGGCGAGCTCGAGGACCGCGAGGACCAGGATGTGCCACCACGCCTCGGGCTCCGCCCCCGGCGCCAGACCGGCGGCCAGGGCAGTGACGAGGAGGACGACGGGCGCGTCGTTGAACCCGGACTCGGCCTCGAGCATCCCCGAGACCCGGCGCGGCAGAGGGACCCGACGCAGCACCGAGAACACGGCGGCCGCATCCGTGGAGGCGACGACGGCGCCGATGAGCAGCGACACCTCCCAGGACCATCCGAGGACGAGGTGTGCGACGGACCCGACGACGAGGACGCTGACCCCGACCCCGACCGTCGCGAGCACCCCGGCGGGGGCCACCGAGCCCCGGATGCCCGACCACTGGGTCGTGATCCCGCCCTCGACGAGGATGAGGACGAGCGCCGCGTAGCCGAGCACCTGGGTGAGCTGCGCGGAGTCGTAGGCGATCCCCAGCCCGGACTCCCCGAGCACGAGCCCGATGCCGAGGTAGATGAGCAGCGAGGGCAGCCCGGAGCGCAAGGACAGCCGCACGGCGGCGACCGCCACGACGAGCACCGCACTGCCGACGAGCAGGGCCAGGGTCAGGTCGTCGAGGGAGAAGCCCGAGGGCTCGCCGCCGGCCGCAGCCTGCAGCGTTCCCACGGGTGTCAAAGGGACCGTCCTCGTGTCGTCGGTGGTGGTGACCTAGTCTCGCAGGGTGAGTCGCCTCGTCGTCGCCCGCCGCCTCCTCCTGGGACTGCTCGCCGCCGTCGTCGTCGTGGCGCTCGTCGCCGGGGTCATCGTCGTCTCGACCGTGCGCGAGTCGCTGCCGACGCGGTCCGGCGAGGCCACCCTGCCAGGCCTGGGGGCCGCCGTCACCGTGATGCGGGACGACAGTGGGGTCCCGCACATCTACGGCGACAGCGTCACCGACCTCGCCCGGGCCCAGGGCTACGTCCACGCCCAGGAACGCTTCTTCGAGATGGACCTGCGCCGGCACATCACGGCCGGGCGGCTCGCCGAGCTCGTCGGCCAGCCCGGGGTGCAGACCGACAAGGTCGTGCGGACGATGGGCTGGCGCCGGGTGGCCGAGCAGGAGCTGCCGACCCTGGAGCCCGAGACCCGGCAGGCGCTCCTGGCCTACGCCGAGGGGGTCAACCGGTACCTGCGCGGCCGCAGCCCGGGGGAGGTCTCGCTCGAGTACAGCGTGCTCGGCCTGTCGATGCCGATCGAGGACATCGAGGAGTGGTCGCCCGTGGACAGCCTGGCCTGGCTCAAGGCCATGGCGTGGGACCTGCGTGGCGACTACACCGACGAGCTCGCGCGCGCCCAGCTCAGCGGCCGCCTCAGCCCCGCGCAGATCGAGCAGATCTACCCCGCGTACCAGCCCGACCTGCGCCCGCCGATCCTCTCCGACGAGGAGTGGCGACCCGGCCGGGCGCCGGCGGGGTCGGCGCTGCCGTCCTCGCTCGCGGCCGCCGCGACCGCGGGCGACGTGGCCCGCGAGCTGTCGACCCCGAATGCCCGGGACGCGTACGCGGCCGTCCAGCAGGCGCTGGACGCGGTGCCGGAGCTCGTGGGACGCGGCGACGGGGTCGGCTCCAACTCGTGGGTCGTGGCGGGGTCACGGACCACGACGGGCGGGCCGCTGCTCGCCAACGACCCGCACCTCGGCATCGGGCAGCCCGGGATCTGGATCCAGAACAGCCTGCACTGCCGCGCGGTCGGCCCCGCGTGCCCCCTGGACGTCTCGGGCTTCTCCTTCGCCGGGGTGCCCGGCGTCATCATCGGCCACAACGCGGACATCGCCTGGGGCTTCACCAACCTCGGCCCCGATGTCTCCGACTTCTACCTGGAGCGGGTCGTCGGCGACACCTACCAGCGCGACGGCGACTGGGTGCCGCTGCGGGTGCGCCAGGAGACGATCAAGGTCGCCGGTGGAGCGGACCAGACGATCATGACCCGCTCCACCGAGAACGGCCCGATCATGTCCGACGTGCTCCAGCCCGTGCGGGAGGCCGGGTCGCGAGCCCCCACGCAGCAGGAGGGGGACGACAGCGAGGCGTACGCCGTCTCGCTGGCCTGGACCGGGCTGCTCCCGGGACGCACCGCGGATGCGATCCTCGCGCTCAACACCGCCAGTGACTTCGACGAGTTCCGTGACGCCGCGCGGGACTTCGCCGTCCCCGCGCAGAACCTCGTGTACGCCGACCGGGCCGGGCACATCGGCTACCAGGCGCCGGGGCAGATCCCGATCCGCCGCTCCGCGGTCCCCAATGCCCCGCCGGGCTACTGGCCCGCGCCCGGCTGGGACTCGACGTACGCCTGGACGGGGTTCGTCGAGTTCTCGGACCTGCCGTGGACCCTCGACCCGCCCGACGGCGTCATCGTCGCCGCCAACCAGGCGGTCGCCGACAGCAGCTCGCCGTTCCTCACGACGGAGTGGGACGCCGGCTGGCGCTCCACCCGCATCGCGCAGCGGCTCGGCGAGCTCGACCAGGTCTCGCCGGCCGACATGGCCTCGATCCAGATGGACGACGCCGACCTCTTCGCCCAGGTGCTCGTCCCGGCGCTGCTCGGGGTGCCGCTCGAGGCCACCGACTCCGAGCCCGCCCAGCAGGACCTCCTCGACTTCACCGAGGAGGCGCGCTCGCTGCTGCGCGGCTGGGACCGCACGACCCCGGCCGCCGACTCGGACGCGTCGGCCGCTGCCGCGTACTACAACGCGGTGTGGCGGAACCTGTGCGAGCTGCTCTTCGACGACGAGCTCCCCACCGGCCTCAAGGCCGACGGCGGGGACCGCTGGCGCGCCGCCGTGCAGGGCCTGCTCGCCGAGCCCGAGAGCCCCTGGTGGGACAACGCCCTCACCCCGAACGTCACCGAGGGCAAGGACGAGATCCTCCGTCAGGCCCTCGTCGAGGCCCGGCTGGAGCTGACCCGCGAGCTCGGCAAGGACCCGAAGGGCTGGGACTGGGGAAAGCTGCACCGGATCACGCTGCAGCACCGGGTGCTCGGCGGGGGCGACGTTCCGGGGGCCGTGCGCTGGCTCTTCAACGAGGGGCCCTACGACATGCCGGGCAGCTCGGCCATCGTCAACGCGAACGGCTGGAACGCCAGTGAGGGCTACGAGGTCGACTGGGCGCCGTCGATGCGGATGGTCGTCGACCTCTCGGACCTGGACTCCTCCACGTGGATCAACCAGACCGGGGTCAGCGGGCACGCCACCGACGACCACTACGCCGACCAGGTCGAGGACTGGGTCGCCGGGCGCCAACGCCCCTGGCCGTTCTCGCTGGAGGCCGTCCAGGGCACGGACCCCCAGATCCTCACCCTGCGCCCGGACGGCAGCACGGCCGCCCGCTGACACCGCCGCGGACCGCGCCCGCGCTCAGCCGGCCGGCAGGTCCACCAGCCCGTCGGCAGTGAGGACCCCCTCCACGCGCACGTCGTGCGGCTCCACCGGCAGCGGCTCGGCGCCGGGGTCGAGGAGCTCACCGGGGTGCAGCAGGACGACGGCCCGCACGCCCGGGGCCCGCCGGGTGAGGGCGCGGTCGTAGCACCCGCCCCCCTGCCCCATCCGGGTCCCGGACCGGTCGACGGCGAGCCCGGGCGCCAGGACGAGCGCGGCGGTGCGGACGGCGTCGAGCCCGAGCCGGGTCCCTGGCCCGCTCACGTCGTGCCAGTCGAGGTCGAGATCGGGCAGGGTGTCGGGCACGAGCACCCGCAGGCCCGCCGCCACGAGCCGGGCGTTCAGCTCGGTCGTCGGCGGCTCGCCGGGCACGGACTCGTAGCAGAGGACGGTGGCACCGGGCGCGAGCCCGAGGGACGCGACGAGGCCGAGGGCGTGCGCGGCGAGGGCCCGGCCGTCGACCTCCAGGTCGCGACCCGCGGCGATCTCCAGGCGTCGGGTGCGCCGCAGCCGGCGGATCTGAGGTTTCGAGAGGGCGCCCACCCCGGCATCGTAGGGTGGCGCCATGACGAGCGAGGCCCTGCGCGCCGCGACCGCGAAGATGCGCGATGCCGGGGTCGACGACCTCGCGGTCCGGGTCTTCGCCGGCTTCCACGACCAGCTCGCCGCCGACGTCACCGGCACCATCCCCGAGGCCACGATCGAGCCGCTCGGTGAGGTCGCATCCCTCCGCGACGTCCGGACCGGGGATGACGCAGCACTGCGCGACGCGCTCGCCCGGACCGTCGTCGTCAAGCTCAACGGGGGCCTCGGCACCGGGATGGGCGTCCAGGGGCCGAAGTCGGCGCTGGAGGTCCGCGAGGGGCGCACCTTCCTCGACGTCATCGCCGACCAGGTGCTCGCGCTCCGCGAGCGGTACGGCGTCGCTGTGCCGCTCGTCCTCATGGACTCGTTCCGCACCCGTGGGGCGTCGCTCGAGATCCTCGCGCGGCATCCCGGGCTCGAGGTCGACGGGCTGCCTCTGGACTTCCTCCAGAGCATGGAGCCGAAGCTGCGGGCCGACGACCTGGGCCCGGTCGAGTGGCCCGCCGACCCCGACCTCGAGTGGTGCCCGCCGGGCCACGGCGACGTGTACGTGGCGCTGCAGACCAGCGGCATCCTCGAGCGGCTCCGCGACCGGGGCCACCGCTACCTCTTCCTGTCCAACGCGGACAACCTCGGCGCCACCTGCGACCCGGCCATCCCGGCCTGGATGGCCGCCGAGGGGGTCCCGTACGTCGCCGAGGTGAGCCCGCGCACGGTCAACGACCGCAAGGGCGGCCACCTCGCCGTGCGCCGCGCCGACGGTCGGCTCGTCCTGCGGGACTCGGCGATGGTCGAGCCCGGCGAGGAGCCGCTGTTCCAGGACACCGAGCGGCATCGGTACTTCCACACGAACAACCTGTGGGTCGACCTCGACGCCCTCGCGGCCCGCCTCGACGAGCGCGACGGTGTGCTGGGCCTGCCGATCATCGTCAACCGCAAGACGGTCGACCCCACGCGGCCGGACTCCCCGCCGGTCGTCCAGATCGAGTCGGCGATGGGTGCGGCCGTCGAGCTGTTCGACGGCGCGCGCGCCCTCGAGGTCGAGCGGTCCCGCTTCCGGCCCGTCAAGACGACCAACGAGCTCCTGCTCATCCGCAGCGACCTGTACCGGATCGCGGAGGACGGGGCCGTCGAGTCGGTGACCGGCCGGCCCGAGCCCTACGTCGACCTCGGTCCGGCGTACCGGCTCGTCCGGGACTTCGACGCCCGCTTCCCTCGGGGCGTGCCCCGTCTGCGGGAGTGCACGAGCCTGCGCGTCGAGGGAGACACGACGTTCGGCGCCGACGTCGTGTGCGTGGGCGACGTCCGGGTGCCGCCGGAGCGTCAGCACGTGCCCGACGGCGCACGGCTCGAGGGGGACGCGTGATGCGCACGCTCGAAGAGCACCGGGCGGCCGTCCTGGCGTTGGTGGCGCCGCTGCCCGCCGAGCCCGTGGCCGTCGCGGGCTCACGCGGGAGGGTGCTCGCC
Source organism: uncultured Actinomycetota bacterium (assembly GCA_963815545.1). Lineage (GTDB taxonomy): Bacteria > Actinomycetota > Actinomycetes > Actinomycetales > Dermatophilaceae > Phycicoccus. The sequence continues at coordinate 196,975 of CAWFGY010000001.1, read as the reverse complement.
CGGGACGTCGTCGCGGCCGTCGACCTGCCCGGCTTCGACAACTCCGCCATGGACGGCTACGCCGTGCGGGCCGCTGACCTCGAGGGGGCCAACGAGGCGACGCCGGTCCGGTTGCCCGTCGACGGCGACATCGCGGCCGGCGACACGACCCGCCACGTCCTCGCCCCCGGCCACGCACTGCGCATCATGACGGGGGCGCCGCTGCCGGAGGGCTGCGACGCCGTCGTCGCCGTCGAGCTGACCGACGGGGGCGCCGACACCGTCGAGGTGCGGGTCGAGCCCGAGGTCGGCCGTTTCGTCCGGCACCAGGGCGAGGACGTCCGCACCGGCGACGTCGTGCTCCGGGCCGGGACCCTGCTCGGGCCCGGTCACGTCGCGCTCATGGCCGCCGCCAACGTCGCGCAGGTCGAGGTGCATCGGCGGCCCCGGGTCGCCGTCGTGTCCACCGGCGACGAGCTCGTGCCCGTGGGCTCCGCCCTGGAGCACGGCCAGATCGTCGACTCCAACTCGCTGATGCTCGAGGCGCTCGTCGAGGCTGCGGGCGCGGAGGTCGCCGCCCGGGTCCACCTGCGGGACGACGCCGAGGCCGTGCGGGCGTTCCTCACCGCTCCGGATGGCGACCCCGACCTGCTCATCACGACCGGAGGGGTCTCGATGGGCGTCTACGACACGGTCAAGGAGGTGCTCACCGAGGTCGGCGGGGTCGAGTTCGTCAAGGTCGCGATGCGCCCCGGGATGCCGCAGGGGTGCGGGGCCGTCGCCGGCGGTCGCGTCGCCCTGGTCACCCTGCCCGGCAACCCGGTCAGCTCGTTCGCCTCGTTCCACGTGTTCGTGCTGCCGGCGCTGCGGGCCCTGGCCGGTCTCGACCCGGCCGACGACGGCGGCTTCGAGGCGGTCGCCGGAGAGGGATGGCCGGTGGTCCGCGAGAAGGTCGAGCTGACCCGGGTCGTCGAGGAGGCCGGCGTCGTCCGTCCCTCGGGCGGTCAGGGGTCGCACATGCTCGCCGCCCTCGCCGAGGCGAGTGCGCTCGCCATGGTGCCGGTGGGGTCCGCCGAGGTTCGGGCGGGTGACACGGTGCATTGCCTGCCGATCCTGGGGCATCATCGAGACCGTGGCTGAGACCGATGGGCCCCCCTCGGGCCTGACCCACGTGCGCGCCGACGGGACGGCGCACATGGTCGACGTCTCGGCGAAGGCCGTCACCGCGCGCCGGGCCGAGGCCCGCGGCCGGGTCCTTCTCTCACCCGAGGCCGTCGCCGCCCTGCGGGGTGGGGCCGTCCCCAAGGGCGACGCCCTGGCGGTGGCGCGGATCGCGGGTATCCAAGCGGCCAAGCGCACCCCCGAGCTCGTCCCGCTCGCGCACCCCGTCGCGGTGCACGCCGTCGAGGTCGACCTCGAGGTCGCCGACGACGGGGTCGACCTGCGTGCCGAGGTCCGCACGGCGGACCGCACCGGGATCGAGATGGAGGCGCTCACCGCCGTGGCGGTCGGGGCGCTGGCGCTCGTCGACATGGTCAAGGCGGTCGACAGGCATGCCCGGATCACCGATGTGCGCGTCACCGCGAAGTCCGGGGGCCGGTCGGGGGACTGGGCCGAGGCGCAGGGATGAGCGCCGACGGTCCGCTCGCAGGGCGCCGAGCCGTCGTCATCACCTGCTCGACCCGGGCGTCGCAGGGCGTGTACCCCGACCGCGGAGGTGCGCTCATCGCCCAGACGCTGCGCGGATGGGGCTGCGCGGTCGAGGACCCCACGGTGGTGCCGGACGGGCCGGCGGTCGCCGAGGCGCTGCGGGCTTCGCTCGCGACCGGTGCCGACCTCGTCCTCACGACCGGGGGGACGGGTCTGACGCCCACCGACGGGACGCCCGACGCCACCCGGCCGCTGCTCGACCGCGACGTGCCGGGCATCGCCGAGGCGATCCGGGCCGCAGGGGTGGCCGCGGGGGTGCCGACCGCGATGCTGTCGCGCGGGCTCGCCGGCCTCGCGGGCCGGACCCTCGTCGTCAACCTTCCGGGCTCCTCCGGTGGCGTGCGGGACGCGCTCGAGGTCCTTGCCGACGTCCTGCCGCACGCCCTCGAGCAGATCCGCGGCGGCGACCACTGATGTGGCGACGACTCGTCGGCGCCGGCCCCCGCCGCGACCCGCACCCCGCTCCGCCCCCGGAGTGGGTGTGGCCCGTGTACCTGTACGGCCGCACCCCCACCGAGGCCGAGGTCGCGCTGCGGCCGCTCATGTATGCCGACGGCCCGATGTTCCAGGCGGTCCGCAGGGCCAACGCCGAGTGGCTCGAGCCGTGGGACGCGACGGCGCCCGACCCGTCCACGCCGCCGCGCTCGTTCGAGGACCTCGTCCGGCAGTACGACGACGACGGTGCGGCCGGGAGGGCCCTGCCGCTCGCCATCGAGTCGGCCGGCCGCCTCGTCGGTCAGGTCAACGTCGGCACCGTCGTCTTCGGCTCCTTCCGGTCCTGTCACGTCGGGTACTGGGTCAGCCGCGCCGTGGCCGGTCAGATGATCGTGCCGACGGCCGTCGCGCTCGTCGCTGACCACCTGTTCACGCGGGTCGGCCTGCACCGCATGGAGATCAACATCAGGCCCCAGAACACGGCGAGCCTCGCGGTCGTGCGCAAGCTGGGTTTCCGGGCCGAGGGGCACCGCCCGCACTACCTCCACATCGACGGCGCGTGGCGCACGCACCTGTCCTTCGCGATCACGACCGAGGACCTCGGGTCCGAGACGATGCTCGAGCGGCTGACCCGTCTGACCCGTTCGACACAGTCGTCACATGAGTCACTTGCGCGACACACCGAGTCGGGTGCGGGCGCGGGAGAGGCTCCGCGCCTACCGTCGTAGCCGTGCAGTCCCCGTCGAGTCTGATCTTCATCGTCCTCCTCGGGGTGTGGGCTGCCTACTTCGTCCAGTACTGGATCCGCCGGCGCGACCACCTGGCGACCGCGCGCTCCGTGGAGCAGTTCAGCGCGGCGATGCGAGTCCTGGAGCGGCGCAGCCCGATTCCGCGGACCGACCTCTCCGACCCGGCGCCTCGTTCGTGGTCCGTCCACCCCGCCCGTCCCGTGCGGCCCCAGGTCGTCGTCAAACGAGCAGTGCCCGCGGAGATGCCCGCGCCGGTGTCCGCCCGGGCCTCCGGCCGTCCCGCCCCGGAGGCGGCGCGCCCCGCGGCTCGGCAGGCTCCTCTGCCGGCCGCGGTCCGACCCTCGCGCCGGGTCCGTGCATCCGTCCTCGTCCTCGCGGTCCTCGGGACGCTCGCCACGGCCGGGCTCGCCGGGCTGTCGGTGGCCGCGCCGTGGGCGCCGCTGGTCGCGGTCGCCGGTCTCTTCCTCGCCTTCGGGTGGGTCCGGGCCGGCGTGCGGGCCGAGCGCGCCGCCCGGGCAGCCCGTCGCCGACGTGCGGTGCAGGAGGCTCGCCGCCGTGCCGCGGCGGTGCCCGGCTCGGCCGCACCCGCTCGCCGCGGTGCCGGCGCGGGGGGCGCCTCCGCCGGCCGTCCGCGCGCCGATGGCGAGCTCGTCGCGCCGGTCGAGGTGACGGCCGCGACCGCTGGCGGCGGGGCCGTCGCCGACGTCGACCCGCAGGGGAGCGAGGTCGGCGTGGTGGCTGCTCCGGCCGAGATCGCCGTGGAGCAGGTCGCCGTGGAGCAGGTCGCCGTAGAGCCGGAGCCGGAGCCGGAGCCGGAGCCCGAGCCGGTGATCGAGTACGTGCACCTCGTCGACGAGGACGACATCCCCCTCACCTGGGACCCCGTGCCGGTGCCCCGGCCGACGTACACGATGAAGGCCAAGGCGGAGCGGCCCGAGGTCGCCCCGGCCGAGGTCACCCCCACTCCGGTTGCCGGGCAGGCAGCGTTGCGCCTGCGCGAGGATGAGCTGGACGAGCGCCGCGTCGCCGGCGCCTGACCTCCGCACCACCTGCGCGCCGAACCTCCGAACCTCTGAACCTCCGAACCTCTGAGCTGTCGGGCCTGACCTCCGTCGCCAGGCCTGACCTCCGCGTCAGCAGGCCCGACCTCCGGATCCCGCTCCGTCCCCGCTGCCCGGCGCCCGACTCCCTGGCTGCCCGGCGCCCGATTCGTCTCGGGTGGCCCCGAATTCCTGGTGGGCGGGGAGCGGCCAGGTAATAGTCATCTCCAGAGTTCCTCCGCGGACCGGAGGTATCCATCCGGATCCGGAGGACTCGAGTCCGGGTCATCCGGCTACCGGAGCGATCCGTCCGGATGCGGAGAGGGGGGCAGCGGGAGATCCGGATGCGGAGCGATACGTCCGGAGTGCGGAGCGATTCCGGGACGACTACCTCTGTCCGGCCGGGCGACCGGCGGCTGGGTCGCGGAGCTCAGGAGCCCCGGTGGTCCTCCGTCGGCACCTCGGGGACCAGCGGAGCCTCGGGGGTGTCCTCCGCGGCCTCCACCCGTGCCTCAGCCGCCTGCTCGGTCCCGAGGACATCGGAGACGTCGGCGTCCTCGCTCCGACGGTCGGCATTCCCCTGCCCGTCGAGCAGGTGGTGCCCGACGGCGTTGAGCACCGCGACCGTCGGCACCGCGATGAGACCGCCGATGATCCCCGCGAGGATGAGCCCTGCGGCGATGGCGAGGATCACCGCCAACGGGTGGAGCCGCATGGCCCGGCCGATGAGCAGCGGCTGCAGCAGGTGGCTCTCGAGCTGCTGGACGCCGATGACCACCGCCAGCATGATCAGCGCCTGGACGGGGCCGAGCGCGACGAGGGCGAGGAGCACCGCCACCCCACCGGACACCGCGGCGCCGACGATCGGGATGAAGGCGCCGAAGAACACCAGCAGCGCGATGCCGGAGGCGAACGGCACCCCGAGGATGGCGGCGCCCAGGCCGATGCCCGTGGCGTCGGCGGCCGCGACCAGGATCGTCGCGCGGGTGAAGGCCGCGAGCTGGCCCCAGGCGATCAGGCCGGACGAGTGCGTCCTGGCCCGGGCCCCGCGCGGGAACAACCGCACCACCCACGCCCAGATCGCCGGGCCGTCGTACAGGAAGAAGAACAGGGTGAACAGCGCGAGGAAGAACCCGGCGACGAGGTGGCCGGCGGTGAGCCCCGCGGCAGCGAGGCTGTCGGTGACGTTCCCCGAGCTCAAGGACTCCCGGGCGCGGTCGATGTAGCCGGTGAGCTGGGTGTCGCTGATGCCGAAGGTGTCCTGCACCCACTGGCGGATCTGCTCGATGCCGTCAGTGACCTTCGAGGTGATGTCGCCGAGCTGGCTCGTCAGCTGCGACCCGACGAAGGACAGCAGCCCGGTGACGACGGCGATCGTCCCGATGACCGTGATCCCGGCGGCGGCGCCCTTCGGCATGATGCGCGCCAGCCGGTCGTAGACCGGGTGGAGCAGCGCCGAGAGCAGCATCGCGACGACGATCGGGATGACGACCTGGGACAGCAGGCTCGTGAGGTAGAGGACGCCGACGAGGGCGGTGGCGATGACGATGGACCGCCAGGCCCACTCGCTCGCCGTCCGGACGCCGACCGGGACCGACCATTCCGCGGGCCGGCGCGGGTCGTCCTCGGCCAGGGAGATGCCCCACGCGGTCATGGGAGGACCGGCCGGCCCGGGCCCGGGGCCGGCCTCGGAGCGCCCGCGTCGCGGGAACGGGAGTCGCATGGGCTGACTCTAGGCGGTCGAGACGACGGCGCCGTCCGCACCGCCGTGCGGAGCGTCGGGCACCCGGTCGACTCGGTTTCGAGGCGCTGCCTCGACGGTGTTATCGTTTCACCCGCACTCGGGGCTGTGGCGCAGTTGGTAGCGCGTCTCGTTCGCAATGAGAAGGTCAGGGGTTCGAATCCCCTCAGCTCCACCCGACGGTGACCCCGTCCGGGTCCGCGCAGACGCGCGGAGCCGGGCGGGGTCTCGTCGTGAGTGGGGGCACGCGGCGTCGGCGCTACCGCTGCACCCCTTTCTGGTGCCGGTCGGTCCGCGCGACCCGGCGGTCGGTGGCGACGATCCAGACGGCCAGGGCCACACCCGCGAGCGCCGCCAGCAGGAAGAAGACGATGGCGATGCCGGGGTAGCCGAGCAGGGTCCACGACGACGGCACCCGCATCATGAACGCGGCGCCGATGAGCGTCGCGGCGATGATGAGGCCGAGCGTGAGACGGTTGGCGATCCGTTGGAGCACGAGGTGGAGGCGCTGCTCGTCGAGGGCGTCGACGCGCAGGCGGAACTCGCCGGCGGCCATCGCGTCGAGGATCCGGTTGGCTCGCTGCGGCAGGTGAGCGGTGAAGTCCTTGGCCTCGATGGCCGCCGACAGCAGGCCTCCGGGAGAGGTCTTGAGACCCGACGCGAAGATCTCACTCACGTTGTCGCGGATGCACTCGGCGGGCGCGAACGTCGGGTCGAGGTGGGACGTCGCCTGGTCGAGGTTGAGCATCGCCTTGCCGATCATCGACATCTCGGACGGCGGGCGGAGCCCGTGGACGCCGGAGAGGCGGCTCAGGTCGACCAGGACGGTGCCGACCTGCAGGTCCGCGCCGCTGGCCACCGCCTCCGAGACCAGGTGGGTGACGTCGTCCCGGAACGCCGCGGCGTCATAGCCCTCGACCGGGTGCCCCAGCGCCGCGAGGATCGCCGCGGCCTCCTCGCCGTCACCGTCGCTGATCGCGAGGAGCAGCTTGACGACCTCACCCTGGAGCCGGGGCGGCACCGACGCGGTCATCCCGAGGTCCAGGAGGGCCAGCCGCCCGTCGTCGGTGAGCAGGAGGTTGCCGGGATGCGGGTCGGCGTGCAGGACACCGTGGTCGAGGATCATCCGCAGGTACGCCCGGAAGAGCTCCTCGACGATCGGCCGGGCATCGATGTCGGTGAGCCCGAGACGCCCGACGTCGGTGATCTTTCGTCCCTCGATGCGGTCCATCGTCAGGAGCCGGCTCGTCGTGTACTCCATGACCGGCTGGGGCACGACGAGACGCTCGTGCTCGGCCGTCAGCTCGCCGAACGTGACGAGGTTCTTCGCCTCGCGCCGGTAGTCCAGCTCGCCGGCCACCGAGCGCCGGAACTGCGCCAGCAGCTGCCCGAACCCGAACCGTCGACCGGCCTCGGTCCGGCTGTCCGCGAGCGACGCCAGCCGGGTCAGCACCTCCATGTCGTCGCGGACGGTCTCGCGGACGCCGGGCCGCTGCACCTTGACGACGACCTCGTGGCCGTTGCGCAACGTCGCCGCATGGACCTGCCCGATCGAGGCCGAGGCCAGCGGGTCGACGGCGAAGTCGCTGAACCGCTCCGCGATCGGCGCCCCCAGCTCGCTCTCGACGACCTCCCGGACCGCGGCGAACGGGACGGGGTCGACGGTGTCCTGGAGGCGGGCCAACGCCGTCGTGTACGCGGCGGGCAAGAGGTCGAAGCGGGTCGACAGGAGCTGCCCCAGCTTGATGAAGGTGGGGCCCATCCGCTCGAGGTCGGCCGCGAACCGCTCCGCGGTGACGGTCTCCCCGGTGACCGGCTCGTCGGCCCCGGTGCCGGGCTCGTCCACGGCGAACTCGTCGAGCTGTGCACCGGAGACGAGATCGGACCGGCCGTAGCGGCGCAAGAGGCGGACGAGGTCCACGTATCGGCTGTCGAGGGGGTTGCGCATCCGGACATCCTCCCGCCTCCGTGCAACGGCCGCGCCCCGGGGTGGCCGGGCGACGGGCCGGCGGCGGATCAGCGCCGCCGACCCGTCGTCATGCCAGGTCTGACGTCCCGGTCGGACGGCTCACTGTCCGACCGGGACGCGTCCCGGCCGGTCGCATCCTCCGGCGGGACGTTCGTGGGGTCTGACGACCCGGCTTCAGCGGCGGCCGTGCCCGCGGCCCGCGCGCTCAGCCGCCTTGCGGGCGGCCTTGGCGGCCTTGCGGTCGGCCTTGGCGGCCCTGGCGGCGTTGCGGTCGGCGTTGGCGGCCTTGCGGTCGGACTTCTCGGAGTCACGAACGGCCTTGGCGTCGGCCTTCGCCTGCTTGCGGGCGGCCTTCGCGGCGTCCTTCTCGGCCTTGGACGGCTTCGCCCGGGACGACTCATCCGCGCCCTCGGTCGAGCGCGCGTCCTTCCGGGAGGTCGCGACGTCGTCGCAGCCGACCTCCTGCAGGTTCCGGAAGGCCGGGGAGTTCGCAGCCTGACCGGGCTTGTCCTTGACGTTCTCCCAGGCGTTGCACAGCCCCGTCCGGGCAGGCCCGGAGGCGTCCGGGCCGACACCTGAGCGGTGCGCGCCGTCCTGGCCGTCGTCGGTCTCCCCGTTCTCCGGCGAGCCGTCCTCGCCGCCGGCCGGGGTGGACGTGGGTTCGTCGTCGCTGACGACGACGGAGACCGGAGCGGTCGCGGCCACGGCGGCCACCCCTCCGCCGAGGACGACGACGACGGCGCTGGTCAGCGCCGCCCCGATACGGCTGATGGTCACAGGAACCTCCGACGAGCAGGGGTGGTGACCGCGATGATGTCGTCGCCGACACGCCGACGTCCGCTCGTTCGTGCCGGAACTGGCCGAACGGACGACACACCGGTGGCTCAGTCGCCGTCTGCGGGGCCGCCCGGGCTGTCGGTGGTCGTGACGGCCGAGGCGCACAGTCGGAGGAAGGCGCCGAGGGCCAGCAGCTCGTCCGGGGTGCGCGGGGAGAAGTCGGTGAGCACCCGGGACCGGACGAGGAACGCCGAGTGCTGGCCGCGGGAGATCGCCACGTTGAGCCGGTGCCGGTCGAGCAGGAACCCCATCCCGCGGGACACGTCCGAATGCGACGACGCGGCCATCGACAGGACGGCCACCGGCGCCTCCTGCCCCTGGAACTTGTCGACGGTGCCGACCCGCACGCCGTCGAGGCCGGCGTCGTCGAGCACCCGGCGGATCGAGCCCACCTGGTGGTTGTAGGGGGTGATGACGACGACGTCGGCCTCGGTGAGGGGACGGGGGCCGACGGGCCGCCCTGCGTCGTCGCGGGCCGAGCCGTCGTGCCACGCCCGGCCGAGGAGGTCACGCACGAGGTCGCGGACCGCCTCGGCCTCCTCGACGGAGTGCGTCGAGTTGTCGCGGTGGTCGACGAGCCGCACGTGCAGCCCCGGCGGCACGCCGTCGAGGGTGCGCGCCGACGTCACGGTCTCCTCGGCGCGCAGCCGCCCGGCGTAGGCGAGCTCGGACACCGGCCGGGTGAGCGCCGGGTGCAGCCGCCACGTCGTCGCCAGGAAGTAGCCGAGGTCGGGGGGCATGACGGCCGCATCCCGGGTCAGCCAGGCGAGTGCCGCGGTGTCGATCGGCTCGGCGTGGGTGCCGGTGGTGACCTGGGGCAGCTGCTGGGGGTCGCCGAGGAGGAGCAGCCGGCGCGCGGCCACCGACACCGCGAGGGTCTTGGCCAGCGAGAACTGCCCCGCCTCGTCGACGACGAGCAGGTCGAGCTGCCCCCGGTCGACCCGGTCCGCGGTGGTGAGGTCCCAGGCGGTGCCCCCGATGACGTACCCGCGGCCCGCGGCCCGGTGCTCCGCGGCGAACGTGGCGAGATCTCCCGGCCGGGCGAGCGCCGTCCATCGTGGGTCGGGGGTGTCCTTGGCGACCTTCCCGACCTGCTCGGGCCGGACGTCGGTGGCGGCGACGATCTTCGTGAGGACGTTCTCGACGGCCGCGTGGCTCTGCGCCGTGACCCCGATGCCCCAACCGAGCGCCACGAGCCGCGCCACGACGTGGGCCCCGACATGGGTCTTGCCCGTCCCGGGCGGTCCCTGGACGGCGACGTAGGAGTCGTCCATCCCGGTGAGCGCCGCGGTGATCGCGTCGACGTACCCGTCCCTCCCTGCCCCGACCTCCGGGAGCGGACCACCCGCCCGCATCCGCGGGGGCCGACGCAGGAGCACGTCGGTCCCGGCGCCTATGGGGACCGACCCGGACGCCCGGACCGCCTCGGCGACCTCGGCGAGGGCGCGGTCGATGGGGGCCGCGCTGACGTTGTCGTTCGGCACGAGCGCGGTGGGCGCGGCGTCATGGCCCGCCGTGCCGGGCTGCAGCTCCTCGACGAGGAGGGTCTGCTCCAGCCGGCCGTTGCGCCCCACCCGCTCCTCGGTGTCGAGGACGGTCACCCCCGACGGGCTCTTCGCGTTCGCGTGCAGCCGCTCGGGCTCGACCCCGTCGGGTGCGGGGACCCGGTAGACGGCGGCGACCTTGGCGCCCACCGGGATCGCGGCGTTGCGCATCGGCTCGCCACACAGGCGGAGGTGGCGACGGGCCTTCCGTGCGCCGGGGGGCTTGTGCCACGGCTGGACGACCTCGGCCCGCTCGACGAGGAAGACGCCGTCGGCGACGCGCCAGTCGTCGACGGGCAGCCGCAGCCGCTCGAAGTGCTCCTGCCACTTCGGCTTGTCCTCGCGGGCGTGGAAGAGGACGGCGGAGCCGACGAGTGCGACCGCGTGGTCCTCGTCGGTGCGGTCGGCGGGGGTGACGTGCTCGACGAGTGCGCGGACGGCGGTCTCGAGCGCGACGGCCGCGGCCCGCTGCGGGCTGGGAGCAGGAGGCTCGTCGAGCACGCGCGGCCGCGCCCGCACCGACCGGCGCGGCCGCACCGGCGCCCTGCTCGTCACGACGGGCGATGAGCCAGTCGCGAAGGAGCAGCGTGGAGACGCAGTCGTCGCGGTTGTAGTCGGCGATCTCCCGGAGCAGCGTGGACGCCTCGTCCGCCCGCCCCTCGAGCCGAGCGGCCGTGAACTGGTGGTAGACGACGATGCTGTCGGCGCCCGCCTGCACGTCGCCCTCGCGCTCGGCCATGTAGAGCGGCTCGAGCTTCTTGATCGAGTAGGACCGCTGCGACACCCGGATGCCCGCGCGGACGACGGCATAGAGGTCGACGAACACGCCGTCGCGCAGGAGCTGGTCGACCTCGTCCTCGTACACCCCGTGCCGGGCCGCGAGCCGGAGCAGCGCGGCCGGCTCGTACGGCGCGTAGTGGTAGACGTGCAGGTCGGGCCAGCGCCGACGCCGCTGCGCCAGATGGTCGACGAAGTCGACGAGGGCCTGCTTCTCGGCGGCGCGGTCGTGGGCCCAGAAGGTGCGGAACTCCGGAGTTCCGGTGTCGACCTCGACCATCCCGAACAGGTACTCGAGCCCCCAGATGCTCGACCCCCGCTCCTGCCACAGGGGGTCGCCCTCGAAGTCGAAGAAGAGGTCGCCCGGGCTCGGTGCCGGCAGGCGCCCCAGCGCGTCGGGGTCGACGACCTCGTGTCGCACCCCGCCGGCGGGGTCGGCCTCCTGCTCGAGCTGGAGGCGGGCCTGCTCGCGCAGCCGGCTGAGCATCGCGCCGCGGACGTCGGGGACGGGCTCGGTGCGCACGGCGAGGTCGTCGATGGTCCGGACCCCGGCCTCGAGCAGGCGGCGCCGGGTGGGGCGGCGCATCCCCGCGACGAGGAGGAGGTCGCGGGCCGTCTCGACCTCGACCGTGCACTCGGGACATGTGCCGCAGGCGAGCCACCGCTCGTCGCCCCAGGCCCCCGGCCCGGCCGCCGCCAGGTGCAGGCCGAGCAGCCCCTCGAGGCGGTCGCGGCGGGCCCGGTAGACCGGCAGGATCTCGGGAAGCGGGAGGTCGCGGACCTCGCCGCCGCCGAGGACGAGCCGCGCCGTCGGGGCCACCGGCACCCCGGCGTCCTCGAGCATCGCGGCGTACGCGCCGACCTGGAGCAGCGCGGGGACGTTCGCGTGCCGGGCGAGCTTGGTGTCGCTGACGAGCCATCCGTCGGCGGTGCGCTCGAGGAAGTCGGCACGGCCGACGAAGCGCCCGTCGAACAGGGTGGCCTGGGCGATGACCTCGGCATCGCCGGAGAGAGCGGTGAGCGTCGCGGCCATCGCCTCGGCGAGCCCCACGGGGGTGTAGCGCGGTGAGGGGAGGGTCCGGACCCGCCCCGGATGGTCGCGGGAGAGGCGCCGGAGCTCGGCCTGCTCGTGCTCGTCGCCGAGCGCGGCCACCCGCTGGAGCATCGGGTCGCGCTCCTGCGTGGCGGCGGGGCGCAGCCCGCGCAGCACGTCGAGCTCGGCGACGACGGCGTACTCGCACACCGACGCGGTGCGCAGGTCGCTGGCGCTGAGAACGAGCCGCTGCTCGTCGCCGAGGAGGAACATGCTCCGAACCTACGCGGAGCCTCCGACAGCGTCCGGGACCGCCGCGGCCGTCAGATCCAGCTGGGGAACCACATCCGCCAGCGCCAGTGGTCGTACGGGATCGTCTCGCCGACGTACACGGGGTGGAAGAACGCGAACAGGGCCAGGACGAGCGCCAGGTACCCGCCGACGACGAGGACCCGGAACCGCCAGCGCGCGGGGTCCGGGGCCCGCCGCCCCACCCACAGCCCGAGAAGGAAGGTGACGGCGAGGACGACCCAGGGCTCGAACGCGACGGCGTAGAAGGTGTAGATGGTCCGGTGCTGGTAGGCGAACCACGGCAGGTACCCGCCGATGAGGCCGGCCGCGATGGCTCCGGCCCGCCAGTCCCGCCGGACGAGCCACCACCACAGGACGACGAGCAGCGCGAGGATGCCGACCCACCAGACCGCGACGTTGCCGATCGGGTTGATGGCCGCCGAGCACTGGGCCACGGTGCAGCCGTCGACCCCCTGCGTCGGGCTCTCGTAGTAGAAGGACGTGGGGCGGGTCTGGACGAGCCAGGACCACGGGTTCGACTGGTACGGATGGGGCTCCGCGAGGGTGGTGTTGAAGTTGTACGCGTCCTGGTGGTACTTGAGCCAGTTGCGCAGCACCGGAGGCAGCCACTGGACGCCCTCGCCGGGGTTGAACTCGTGCCAGCGCCGGTGGTAGCCGATGTCGGTGAGGAACCACCCGGTCCACGACAGCGTGTAGACGACGGCGGAGGTCACGACCAGCTGCACCGCGGCGAACGGCCCGTCCTGCAGCAGCGCGCCACGGGCCCAGTGCCGGACCCCGGCGGCCCGGCGAGCGCCCAGGTCCCACCAGACGGTGAGGAGGCCGAAGGCCGCGAGGAAGAACAGCCCCGACCACTTCGTGCCCATGCACAGGCCCAACGAGGCGCCCGCGACCCACCGCCACGGTCGCCACCCCAGCCAGGGCCCCCCGCCGCCGGGCCACTCACCGCGCCCGAGGGCGCCCACCTTCTCGGCGAGGACCGCCCGGCTGCGGTCCCGGTCGACGAGCAGCGCCGCGAACGCGCAGAGCGCGAAGAACATCACGAGAATGTCGAGGATGCCGGTGCGCGACATCACGAAGTGCGACCCCTCGAACGCGAGGAGGAACGCCGCGACCGTGCCGAGCGCGGTCGAGCCGAACATCCGCCGCGCGACCCGCCCGACGATGAGGATCGACAGGGTCCCGACGAGCGCGACCGAGAACCGCCACCCCCATCCGGAGTCGGCGCCGAGCAGCCACTCTCCGAACCCGATGACCCACTTGCCCACCGGGGGATGGACGACGAAGTCGCCGTTCGTGCTGGAGAACACGTCGGGGTTCCCCCCGACGAACGCGACGTCCGGCTTCTTCAACGAGTCGAGCACCCGCATCTCGACGCCGTACCGGGTCATCGAGAAGCCCTGCTTGACGTAGTACGTCTCGTCGAACACGAGGGTGTGCGGCCGGTCGAGGTTCCAGAAGCGGAGGAGGCCCCCGACGACGGCGATGAGCCCCGGCCCCAGCCAGCCCCAGAGCCGGTCCGTGGGCCGGTACCCGAGCAGGCGGTCGCGCAGCTCGTCCGTCCGGGTCACCGGCACATCGTAGGTGGGCGACCCGACCCGGACCGGGCGCCGTGCGAGGATCGGCGCATGAGCGGCCTCCTCGTGCTGGCGGCGACCCCGATCGGCGACCCCCGGGACGCCGCACCCCGGCTCGCCGAGGAGCTCGCGAGCGCCGACATCGTCGCGGCCGAGGACACCCGGCGGCTCCGACGCCTCTGCGCCGACCTCGGCACCACCCCGGCCGGCCGGGTCGTCTCCTTCCACGAGCACAACGAGTCCAGCCGCTCCGCCGACCTCGTCGAGGAGCTGCGCGCGGGGGCACGCGTCCTCGTCGTCACGGACGCGGGGATGCCATCGGTCTCGGACCCGGGCTACCGCCTCGTGGCCGCCGCCGTCGCCGCCGACGTGCGGGTCACCGCGGTCCCCGGGCCGTCGGCCGTCCTCACCGCGCTCGCCGTCTCGGGGCTCCCGGTCGACCGCTTCTGCTTCGAGGGCTTCCTGCCCCGCAAGACCGGCGAGCGCGAGCGGGCCCTCGCCGGCCTCGCCGACGAGCGACGGACCATGGTCTTCTTCGAGGCTCCGCACCGCCTCGCCCGGATGCTCCGCTCAGCCGCCGACGCCTTCGGCGCCGACCGGCCGGCCGCGGTGTGCCGGGAGCTGACCAAGACCTACGAGGAGGTGCGCCGGGGCGGCCTCGCGGACCTCGCCGACTGGGCCGAGGAGCATGCCCGCGGCGAGATCACCGTCGTCGTCGCGGGCGCCTCCGGGCCCGCGGGCACCCTCGCGGACGCGCTGCCCGAGGTCCTCGAGCGCACTGCCGCGGGGGAGCGGCTGAAGACCGTCTGTGCCGAGGTCGCGCAGCGAACAGGGCTGTCCAAGAAGGCGCTCTACGACGCGGCGGTCGACCCGGGGCGCCGCTGACGGCTCGCAGAGCGCCCCGTTCTTTACCGATCGCTGACCTTTTCCTTACCTTTCCCGGGTTCTCAGTGGGTGGACGCCCGCATTACCGTCGGCCCACCCCCGACCGGGGGAGTCCCCGACCCTTCTGGAGCACTCGATGTCCCGAATTCCACTGCGCGTCGCCGCCGCCGTCGCAGTCGGCGCCGTCACCGTCGCCGTGATGCCGTCCGCTCTGGCAGGCCCCGCCGCCTGCTCGACCCGGACCAACAACACCCACGCCAAGCTGGCCGAATGCGTCACCCTCGAGGGTGTGCGCGCCCACCAGGCGGCCCTCCAGGCGATCGCCGACGAGAACAACGGGACCCGGGTCTCGGGCAGCGCCGGGTACGACGCCTCCGTCGACTACGTCGTGGACACCCTCGAGGCGGCGGGCTACAGCACCACCGTCCAGCCCTTCACCTTCAACACCTTCATCACGAGGTCCGCGACCGTGCTCGAGAAGGTCGCCCCCGCGCCCGTCGAGCCGCTGACGGTGTCGACGATGACCTACTCGGGCAGCGGCGACGTCACGGCCGCCGTCACCGCCCTCCCGGCAGCCGCCCGCCGACCCCACGCCCGGCTGCGAGGCGGCCGACTTCGCCGGCTTCCCGGCGGGCAACGTGGCGCTCATCAGCCGCGGGGCGTGCGCCTTCGCCCTCAAGGCCTCGAACGCGGCCGCGGCGGGTGCCTCGGCGGTCGTCATCTACAACAACATCCCCGGGACGCTCAACGGCACCCTCGAGCGAGACCTTCACGCTCGACCTCCCGGTCGTGTCGGTCACCCAGGCCCTCGGCCAGCAGCTGGCCGGGACCTCCGGGCTCGTCCTGCGGGTCAAGACCGACACCTTCCGTGGGTCGGCGACCTCGTACAACGTCCTCGCCGAGCTCCCGGGCACGAACACCGACAACGTCGTCATGGCCGGCGCGCACCTCGACTCGGTCAACGCGGGTCCGGGCATCAACGACAACGGCTCCGGCAGCGCCGCGATCCTCGAGGTCGCCGTCCAGATGGCCAAGGTCAAGCCGACCAACACGGTCCGGTTCGCCTGGTGGGGCGCGGAGGAGTCCGGCCTCGTCGGCTCGACCCGCTACGTGCAGGGCCTGGACGAGGCCGAGCTCGACAAGGATCGCGCTCTACCTCAACTTCGACATGGTCGGCTCCCCGAACCACGTCTTCTTCGTCTACGACGGTGACGACTCCGACGGCGTCGGCGCGGGTGCCGGTCCCGATGGCTCGGCGCGGATCGAGAAGACCTTCGAGGCGTTCTACAGCCAGCGCGGCGTGCCGTTCAAGGGCACCGACTTCAGCGGCCGCTCCGACTACGGCCCGTTCATCGCGGCCGGGGTCCCCTCGGGTGGCCTGTTCACCGGCGCCGAGGGCATCAAGACCGCCGAGGAGGCCGCCCTCTGGGGCGGGACCGCCGGGGACCAGTACGACCCCTGCTACCACCTGGCGTGCGACACCTACGCGAACAACAACGACACCGCGCTGGACGTCAACTCCGACGCGATCGCGTTCGCGGTGCTCCAGTACGGGATGAACACCTCCGACGTCAACGGCGTCTCCGGCAAGGGCAACTTCCCTCCGGCGCAGCCCAGCACGTCCCCGGCCGCCTCGAACGGCAGCCAGGGCGGCCTGCACGACGAGCACGACGAGGCCGTCGACCGCTGACCCGCGGCTGACCGGTCACGACCGGCCCGTCCCCACGTGGGGGCGGGCCGGTCGCGTCGTGCTACGCGCCGGTAACCGGGCGCATCTCACACCGACGCCGGCTTCGACACCCCTCGTCCCGGTCGGGGGCGGGGACTAGGGTTCTTGTCCGTGGCCACAACGACTTCCTCGCGACCTGCGACGGCCCGACGGACCACGATCGGTCTCAAGATCCTCATGGCGGGGACCGGTCTCGTGTTCGTCGGCTACGTCCTGCTGCACATGTTCGGCAACCTCAAGGCGCTCGCGGGGGAGGAGGCGTTCAACGGCTACGCCGAGAACCTGCGCACCGTCGGTGAGCCGTTCCTCCCCTACGGCGGCCTGCTCTGGATCGTCAGGGTCGTCCTGCTGCTCAGCCTCGTGGGCCACGTCTACGCGGCCTACTCGCTGTGGAGCCGGGCCGGCAGCGCACGCCGGACGAAGTACGCGGCGGTCAAGACCGCGGCACGCACGGCCTGGATGCGCTGGGGCGGGACCTTCCTCCTGCTCTTCGTCGTCTGGCACCTGCTCCAGTTCACGATCCTGAAGTTCTCGGTCAACGCCGACAAGCAGGGCCCGGACGTCCAGCAGAACCCCTACGAGCTCGTCGTCGCGAGCTTCCAGGTGCCCTGGAACACGCTCATCTACGTCCTGGCGATGATCGCCCTCGCCTTCCACCTCTCGCACGGGGTGTTCAGCGCCACCCAGACCCTCGGCCTGACCGGCAGCGCTCAGGCGTACGGCCGGGCCAAGGTGCTCGGCCACGCCGTCGCCGCCGTCGTCGTCGTCGGCTTCCTCATCCCGCCCTTCGCGATCCTCTTCGGCCTGATCAAGTGAGGCACTGAACCGATGACAGACACCACCGTGAACGCCGGCATCACCCACGGCCTCTACACCGACGGCGACCCGGTCGCCGACACCAAGGCCCCCGCCGGCCCGGTCCAGGACATGTGGACGACGCGCAAGTTCGAGGCGGCCCTGGTCAACCCGGCGAACCGCCGCAAGCTCGACGTCATCATCGTCGGCACCGGCCTGGCCGGGGGCTCGGCCGCGGCCACGCTCGGCGAGGCCGGGTACAACGTCAAGGTCTTCTGCTTCCAGGACTCCCCGCGGCGGGCGCACTCGATCGCCGCCCAGGGCGGGATCAACGCGGCGAAGAACTACAAGGAGGACGGCGACTCCGTCTACCGCCTCTTCTACGACACCGTCAAGGGCGGCGACTACCGGTCGCGGGAGAGCAACGTCTACCGCCTCGCCGAGGTGAGCGCCAACATCATCGACCAGTGCGTCGCGCAGGGCGTCCCCTTCGCCCGCGAGTACGGCGGCCTCCTCGACAACCGCTCGTTCGGCGGCGTCCAGGTCTCGCGCACCTTCTACGCGCGCGGCCAGACCGGCCAGCAGCTGCTCATCGGGGCCTACCAGGCGCTCGAGCGCCAGGTCGCGGCCGGCACGGTGCAGCAGTACACCCGCCACGAGATGCTCGAGCTCGTGGTCGCCGACGGCCGGGCCCGCGGCATCGTCGCCCGCGACCTCGTCACCGGTGAGATCGAGACCCACGCGGCGGACGCCGTCGTCCTCGCGTCCGGCGGCTACGGGAACGTCTTCTACCTCTCGACGAACGCCATGGGGTCCAACGTCACCGCCTCCTGGCGCGCCCACCGCAAGGGCGCCTACATGGCCAACCCCTGCTACACCCAGATCCACCCCACGTGCATCCCCGTGGCGGGTGACCACCAGAGCAAGCTCACCCTGATGTCGGAGTCGCTGCGCAACGACGGCCGCATCTGGGTGCCGAAGAACCGCGAGGACTGCGACAAGGACCCTCGCCAGATCCCCGAGGACGACCGCGACTACTACCTCGAGCGGATCTACCCCTCGTTCGGCAACCTCGTCCCGCGCGACATCGCGTCGCGGCAGGCGAAGAACGTCTGCGACGAGGGCCGCGGGGTCGGCCCGATCGTCGGCGACTTCCGGCGCGGGGTCTACCTCGACTTCGCCGACGCCATCGAGCGGCTGGGCAAGGCGGCCGTCGAGTCCAAGTACGGCAACCTCTTCGACATGTACGCACGGATCACCGGTGAGAACCCGTACGAGACACCGATGCGCATCTACCCGGCCGTCCACTACGTCATGGGCGGGCTGTGGGTCGACTACGACCTCCAGTCGACCATCCCCGGGCTGTTCGTCACCGGTGAGGCCAACTTCTCCGACCACGGGGCCAACCGGCTCGGGGCGTCGGCTCTCATGCAGGGCCTCGCCGACGGGTACTTCGTCCTTCCCAACACGATCCGCGACTACCTCGCCAAGGGGCCGTTCGAGCCGCTCGCGCCCGACCACCCGGCCGTGGTCGAGGCGCAGACCTCCGTCGAGGAGCGCACCGCCCGTCTGCTGGCGATCAACGGCGAGCGCAGCGTCGACTCCTTCCACAAGGAGCTCGGCAACATCATGTGGGAGTACTGCGGCATGGAGCGCAGCGAGGAGGGGCTCCTCAAGGCCATCGACCTCATCCGTGGTCTGCGCGAGGAGTTCTGGCGCAACGTGCGGGTGCTCGGCGCCGCCGACACCCTCAACCAGAGCCTCGAGAAGGCCGGCCGGGTGGCCGACTTCCTCGAGCTCGGCGAGCTCATGTGCATCGACGCCCTGCACCGGCGCGAGTCGTGCGGTGGCCACTTCCGGGCCGAGTCCCAGACCGAGGACGGCGAGGCGCTGCGTCACGACGACGAGTTCCTCTACGTCGCCGCCTGGGAGTTCGGCGGCGGTGAGGGCCCCGGTGAGACGGGCCGACCGGTGCTGCACAAGGAGGACCTCGTCTACGAAGCCATCGAACTCAAGCAGCGGAGCTACAAGTGAATCTCACCCTCAAGATCTGGCGACAGGCCGGACCCCGCCATCCGGGCGAGCTGGTCACGTACAAGGTCAAGGACATCAGCGAGGACATGAGCTTCCTCGAGATGCTCGACGTCCTCAACGAGGAGCTGAACGCCAAGGGCGAGGAGCCGCTCGCCTTCGACAGCGACTGCCGAGAAGGCATCTGCGGGTCGTGTGGGCTCATGATCTCGGGTCAGGCCCACGGCCCCGAGCGGACCACCACCTGCCAGCTGCACATGCGCAGCTTCAGCGACGGCGACGTCATCACGGTCGAGCCGTGGCGGGCCAACGCCTTCCCCGTCATCAAGGACCTCGTCGTCGACCGTGGCGCCTTCGACCGGATCGTCCAGGCCGGCGGCTACATCTCGGTCAACACCGGCTCGGCGCCCGACGCGCACGCCACGCCGGTGCCGAAGGAGAACGCCGACCGGGCGTTCATGGCCGCCGAGTGCATCGGCTGCGGGGCGTGTGTCGCGGCCTGCCCGAACGCCTCGGCGATGCTCTTCATGGGCGCGAAGGTCACCCACCTCTCCGAGCTGCCGCAGGGCCAGCCCGAGCGGGACGCCCGGGTCGTCTCGATGGTCGACCAGCACGACCACGAGGGCTTCGGCGGCTGCACCAACGTCGGCGCCTGCTCGCAGGCCTGCCCCAAGGGCATCCCCCAGGACGTCATCTCGACGCTCAACAAGGACCTGCGCGGCGCCCTGCGCGGCTGACCCGCCTCGTCCTTCCCGCAGCCTGCTGGTCCCTCCGGTGGCGCACCCCGAACCTCGGGGTGCGCCACCGGAGGTTCGGGTGCGTCGGCCTCGTCAGAGCCAGGAGACGTGCGGTTCGAGCAGCGCGTACCCGACGAACGCGACGACGTCGAGGATCGTGTGCGCGATGACGAGCGGCATGACCCGTTTCGTGCGGGTGTACAGCCACCCGAAGAGCAGCCCCATGACGAGGTTGCCGACGAACCCGCCGAAGCCCTGGTAGAGGTGGTAGGTGCCGCGGATGACCGCCGACGTGACGATGACCCGCCAGGTGCCCCACCCGGCCTCCCCCCAGCGCCGGAACAGGTAGCCGACCATGACCGCCTCCTCGAGCACCGCGTTCTGCGCCGCCGCGAGAACCAGGACGGGGACGGTGAACCAGGCCGCGCCCACGAGGTTGGCCGCGGCCACCGTCGTGTTGATCCCGGCGGCCTTCGCGAGGAGGTAGAACGCCAGCCCGGGGATGCCGACCGCCGCGGCCAGGGCGGCACCCCGCCACAGGTCGGCCGCCGGGCGGCGCAGGTCGAAGCCCATCGTGTGCGGCTCGTCGGGGTCGTCGCGGCGCAGCAGGTGGATGGCCAGCACGACCGGGACGAGGGCCAGCCCGATCCCGACGAGCTGGTAGCTGACGTCGAGCCACGGCCGGTCCGGGGTGACCGAGGAGTTCATCGCCGACGTCTGCTGCGCGAGCGACTCGGCCCGGGTCAGCCGGTCGACGATCCGGAGCAGGGCGTACACCGCGGACGAGCCGAGTGAGACGCCGAGGACGAGCCAGGTCTCGGTGAGGTGCCGACGCCGCATGGGGCCACAGTAGGCGCGGCCGCCGGGTGGGCGCTGGGAGGGGGCCGAACGGCCCCTGAATGCCCGGGTCCCTGCCAAACGCCCCTCCCGGGGGCGTGGGCCGCACTACTGTGTGCCGGGCTCCGCCGAACCGATCGTCCCGCGAGAGGGGTGACCCACGCCCGTGTCCGACACCAGGGTCCGCATGCGGACTGCACGTGCGGCGGTGGCCGCCCTCGCGGTCGCGGCCTCGCTGTCCGTCGCCGGGTGTGGCGCGCTGTTCGGGGGTGCGTCGCGGGCAGCCGACGGCAGCGACCTGCCGAGCGTCCGGGACCTCTACACGACGGTCCGTGCCAACGCGCTCGCCGCGGAGTCAGGGCACGTGGCGGGCTTCGTCACCGACGGTGAGGAGTCGATGACCCTCGACCTCGAGGGCCGCGCCGACGGGTCGAACCAGCGGGCCAAGGTGTCGCGGGATGCCGGGGGCACACTGACGATGCTCACCGTCAAGGGCAAGCACTACGTCTCGGGTGACTGGGACTTCTGGGCGGCCGCGACCGAGCCGTCGACGGCCGACCAGCTGGTGGGCAAGCAGGTCCGCGTCCCCGAGGCCCGGGCCACGGCCTTCTCGGACCTGACCCTCGGTGGGCTGCTCGCCGACACCTTCGCCGCCGAGACGCTGTCCGTCGTCGAGACCTTCGGGTCCTCGGTCAGCGTGCGGCATGCCAACGACAAGGACTACTGGGTCCTGTCGTGGGCCGACACCGAGGTCTGGGTCGAGCCGGGGACCCACCGCCTGCTCAAGGTCGTGCGGTCCACCGAGGAGGAGCCGGCCGAGCTCACCTTCGACGCGTGGGACGACGCCGCGACGTTCAAGGCGCCGTCGTCCTCGAAGGTCCTGAAGGGATGACGCGACGCTGCTGGCTCGGCGGCCTCCTCGGCGCGACCGTCCTGGCCACGGCGGCGTGCGCGGGGCCGGTCGAGTTCCCATCTCCGCCGACCCTGTCGACGCGGGCCACCTCCGCGTCCCCGGCGCCGACCCCGAGCAGCGCCGAGCTGTTCCGCGACACCCGGACCTTCGCGCTCGCGGCCGCCTCGGGTCGCGTCCAGGGGCTGGTGGGGGCCGGCTCGCGGGCCGTCGAGCTCGACCTCGAGGGCTCGGCCGGCGGCGGGGACCAGCGGGTCCGGGTGACGGGCCCCGACGGGCGGACGGCAGAGGTGCTGACCGTCGGCATCGCGTCCTGGCTCTCGGGTGACGAGACGTTCTGGACCGAGCGCACCGGGAGCGCCACGAAGGCCGAGGCGTTGGTCGGGGCCTACGTCCCCATCACGCCCGCCGAGGCCGCCGGCCTCGCGCCGTACACGCTGCGGGGCCTGCTCAGCGAGGCCTTCGCGCGCCCGCAGGTCGCGGAGCTCGAAGGCCAGGGCGCCCCGGTCACCGACGACGAGGTCGCCGGAGCCGCGGCCTGGGTCATCGGGGAAGGAGACGGCCCGCGCCTCTGGGTGGCGGCCGACGGCGGCGCCGAGCTGCTGCGGATCGTCGTCCCGGGGTCCGACCCGCTCGACCTCACCTTCGGCGGATGGGGGCGGGCCGAGACGTTCAGCGCACCGGCCGCGGCCGACATCCGCCAGGAGTAGGCGCTCCGTCCGGCCCGAGGCCGACCGTCAGCCCTGGGCGTAGGCCCCGTCGCGGCGGGACCGGCGCCACGACCGGACCCGGAGCCACATCCAGATGAGGAGCCAGGCGAGCAGGCCGAGGGCGATGATGACGAACAGCGGCGCGAGGAGCGCGACGAGCGACAGCCCGATCGAGGCGCCGTCCTCGACGGTGGAGACGACCGGACCCCCGACGCCCACCGTCGCCCCGTTGACGACCGGACGCGCGGCCATCTTCCCGGTGTGCACGAGCCCGGCCAGCACGACGCCGAGCACGACCGACACCCACGGGCGCTCGGCCATCCACGTCGAGCTGTCGATGTCCGCGGCGGCCGACGTGGCCGCGAAGACCAGCCCGCCCATGCTGGGCCGGATGAAGGTCTGGATCGTGTCGTTGATGGTGTCGACGGCCGGGATCTTGTCGAGGACGACCTCGGTCAGGAGCAGGACCGCCCCGACCCCGATCGCCCACTCGCTCTCGATCCACTCGTAGCCGGCGGGCAGCGTGACCACGTCGGTGAACCGCGCGAGGATCGCGACGGCGAGGAACGGGATGTAGGCGTTCAGGCCCGCGGCGGCGGACAGGCCCATGCCTGTGAGGGCGGCCAGCACAGCGACCTCCTGACCTGCGGCGACCGTCCGGCGCGGCCGCTCCTGGGAAGCATCGTCGCTCAGACGTCAGGGTAGCCCCGTCCGGTTCCCTCGGCGTCTGCCGTAACCCGGTGGCCCTCGCGGTCGGGGTCGGCCATCATCGGGCGTGATGACCGCCGACCCCGCCGCCCTGCTGCGCGTCTACGACGACCAGCTCCGCACCGACGCCGAGACCCCCGGTGCCCGCTCCGTGGTCCGGCTCGGACCGATCCTGCTGGCCACCTTCCCCGGCGGCCGCGGCTTCGTGTCCTACCGCGACCTCGCGGGTGCCGACGCCGGGACGATCCGCGAGTGGGTGGCCGCCGCCCTCGAGCACTTCCGTCCCGACCCCGACGTCGTCGACGTCGAGTGGAAGACCCGCGGCCACGACGTCGCGCCCGGGCTGCACGAGGCCCTCGTCGAGCACGGCTTCGTCCCGGGCGAGCCCGAGTCGGTGATGATGGGGCCCGCCGAGGCGCTCGCGGTGGACGTGCCGCTGCCGGTCGGGGTGACGCTGCACCGGGTCACCGACGAGGCCGATGTCCGGGCGATGAGCGCCATGGCCGACGAGGCCTTCGGCGACCCCGTGTCGACGCGCCGGGCGGACGACCTGCTGTTCCGGCTCTCCCGGAAGGACGGCATGGAGCTGTGGGTGGCCGAGGTCGGCGGGCAGATGGTCGGCGCCGGTCGGCTCGAGCCGGTGCCCGGCACCGACGTCGCCGGGGTCTGGGGTGGGGCGACCCTCCCCGCGTGGCGCGGGCGGGGCATCTACCGCGCCCTGACCGCGGTGCGGGCCCGATCGGCGCTGCGCCTGGGTAAGACGGTGCTGCACAGCGACTCGACGGAGTACTCGCGGCCGATCCTCGAGCGCTCGGGCCTGGTCCGGGTCACGACGACAACCCCGTACGAGTGGACCCGCCGGGGGTGATCCCGGGGTGGAGGCGGCGAAGCGGCGTCGTCCCCGGCACCTAGGATTCGGACCATGAAGGTTCTCTCCGCCGTCGCCTGGCCGTACGCCAACGGCCCGCGCCATCTCGGCCACGTCGCCGGGTTCGGCGTGCCGTCCGACGTCTTCAGCCGCTACATGCGGATGGCGGGCCACGACGTGCTCATGGTCAGCGGCTCCGACGAGCACGGCACCCCCATCCTCGTCCAGGCCGACAAGGAGGGCGTCACGGCGCGCGAGTTCGTCGACCGCAACCACGCGGTCATCGCGGGCGAGCTCACCGACCTCGGCTGCTCCTACGACCTCTACACCCGCACGACGACGGCCAACCACTACGCCGTCGCGCAGGAGCTGTTCCACCACGTCTGGGAGAACGGCTACCTCGTCGAGCAGACCACCCGGGGGGCCATCTCGCCGTCCACCGGCCGCACGCTGCCGGATCGCTTCATCGAGGGCACCTGCCCGATCTGCGGGTACGGCGAGGCCCGCGGCGACCAGTGCGACAACTGCGGCAACCAGCTCGAGCCGACCGACCTCATCGAGCCGCGCAGCAAGATCAACGGCGAAGCCCCTGAGTTCGTCGAGACCCAGCACTTCTTCCTCGACCTCCCGGCGCTGGCCGGGCCCCTGCGCGCCTGGCTCGAGGAACGGGCCGACTCCGGCACGTGGCGGCCCAACGTCATCAAGTTCAGCCTCAACATCCTCGACGAGATCCGGCCGCGGGCGATGACCCGCGACCTGGACTGGGGCATCCCGGTTCCCATCGACGGGTGGCGCGAGCAGCCCACGAAGCGGCTCTACGTGTGGTTCGACGCCGTCATCGGGTACCTGTCCGCGTCCGTCGAGTGGGCGCGGCGGCTGGGGGAGCCCGACCGCTGGCGGGAGTGGTGGAACGACCCGGAGGCGCTGTCGTACTACTTCATGGGCAAGGACAACATCACCTTCCACTCCCAGATCTGGCCGGCCGAGCTGCTCGCGTACGCGGGCCGGGGCGAGCGTGGCGGCGAACCCGGCGAGTACGGCGAGCTCAACCTGCCGACCGAGGTCGTCTCGAGCGAGTACCTGACGATGGAGGGCCGGCAGTTCTCGACGTCGCGCGGGTACACGATCCTCGTCCGTGACGTCCTCGACCGGTACGGGCCCGACGGCATCCGCTACTTCATCTGCGCCGCGGGCCCCGAGAGCCAGGACTCCAACTTCACGTGGCGGGAGTTCGTGCAGCGCAACAACTCCGAGCTCGTCGCCGGCTGGGGCAACCTCGTGTCGCGGACGGCGGCGATGGTCGCGAAGAACTTCGGCGAGGTGCCGGCGCCCGGGCCGCTCGAGCCGGTCGACGAGGAGGTGCGCGCTGTGGTGCTCGCCGGGTTCGATTCCGTCGGAGGGCTGCTCGAGCGGCACCGGCAGCGGGCTGCCATCGCCGAGGCGATGCGCGTCGTCGGTGAGGTGAACGCGTACGTGTCCCGCACCGAGCCGTTCAAGCTCAAGGGTGACCACGAGCGGCAGCGGCTCGCGACGGTGCTGCACACCCTCGTGCAGTGCGTGGCCGACCTCAACACCATCCTCGCCCCGTTCCTGCCGCACGCGGCGAACCGGGTGCACGCGGTGCTCGGTGGCGAGGGCGAGCTCGTCCCCATGCCGCGACTCGAGACGGTCCAGGGCCTCGACGCCGGGGACGAGGGGCGGTCGTACCCGGTCATCACGGGCGAGTACTCCGCCACCCCGCGGTGGGAGTCGCGGCCGGTCGTCGTCGGCACCCCCATCAGCAAGCCCGCCCCGGTGTTCACCAAGCTCGACGAGTCGGTCGTCGACGACGAGCTCGCCCGGGCGCAGGCCTGACCGGTGACGACGCAGCCGAGCCGGCGGGGTGAGCCGGAGACTCCGGACCCTCTACCGATCGCGGTCGTGGACAACCACACCCACCTCGACATCAGCCGCGACGGCGACGAGGTGACGGTGGACGACCTCGGCCCGGCGCTGCGAGCGGCGGCTGCGGTGGGCGTCGACCGCGTCGTCCAGATCGGCTGCGACCCCGCGGGCAACGAGTTCGCCGTCGCCGCGGCGGAGGCCTACCCGTCGGTGCTCGCCGGCGTCGCCATCCACCCCAACGAGGTGCCGGGGCTCGTCGCCGCGGGGCGCTTCGACGACGCGGTCGCGCGCGTCGAGCAGCTGGCGTCGCATCCGCGGGTGCGGGTCGTGGGGGAGTCCGGGCTCGACCACTACCGCACCGGGCCCGAGGGCCACGCGGTCCAGGAGGAGTCCTTCCGCCGGCACATCGACATCGCCAAGCGCAGCGGCCGGACCCTGCAGATCCACGACCGCGACAGCCACGACGACGTGCTGCGGGTGCTGGCCGACGAGGGTGCGCCGGAGCGGACGGTCATGCACTGCTTCTCCGGTGACCTGCAGATGGCGCGGGAGTGCGCCCGTCGGGGCTACCACCTGTCCTTCAGCGGCACCGTCACGTTCAAGAACGCCAAGGGCCTGCGGGACGCGCTGTCGGTGACCCCGCTCGAGCTGCTCCTCGTCGAGACCGATGCCCCCTACCTGACCCCGCACCCGTGGCGCGGCGCGAACAACAGCCCGGCCCTCGTCCCGCACACGGTCCGGGCGATGGCGTCGGTGCTCGGTGTGGCCGTCGCCACGCTGTGCGAGGCGCTGAGCGAGAACGCCGAGCGCCTCTACGGCCCCTGGTAGCCGCGAGGTCGCCCGCCGGCCCTCCACCCGTCCCGACATCGACCAATAGGTCACGTCGGGTACGCGGTCGGTGTCCCCACATCGACCAATAGGTCACGTCGGGTACGCGGTCGGTGTCCCCGCATCGACCTATAGGTCACGTCGGGTACGCGGTCGGTGTCCCCGCATCGACCTATAGGTCACGTCGGGTACGCGGTCGGTGTCCCGACATCGACCTATAGGTCACGTCGGGTGCGGGTGTGTGCCCGATGTCATCTCGTGGGAGCAGAGTGAGCGCCACGTGGGACCGGTGGGACTGATGGGACTGTGGAGGCGCCTGCGACGACGCTGCCGTTACCGAAACTTGACCTTTTGGGGGTCCGTCCTGCACGGTGGAGGGCAGATGGCCGGGGCCGAAGCCTCGGACGCCTCGCAGCAGCGCCCTTCTCGGCAGTGTGGCCGGTGGGCGCGTTCCTGTGCTCGGCCCTCGAGGCCGTGGCCCTTCGGGGCAGACGTCCGACGCCGGTGCCCGGGATGCACCAGCACTGGAGACCTTTTGTTCAACCGCACCGTCCGTCATGCCGCCCAGGGAGTCGCGGCCTTCGCCGTGGCCCTCGGGTCCGTCGGCATCGCCCACGTCGACAAGGCAGTGGCGGTGACCGTCGACGGCTCGCCGTCCACGGTCCACGTCTTCGGCTCGACCGTGCGTGATGCCCTCGAGAAGCAGGGCATCACGGTCGGCGAGCACGATGTCGTCGTCCCCTCCCTGGACTCCACGATCTCCGACGGCGACCGGATCTCGGTGCGCTACGGACGCAAGCTCGTCGTCACGGTCGACGGTGAGCGCAAGGAGTACTGGACGACGGCGACGACCGTCGACGCCGCACTGCGCGACGTCGGGGTGCGCGCCGAGGGCGCCGTGCTCACGGCCTCCCGCTCCCAGCCCCTCGGACGAAGCGGGCTGGCACTCTCGGTCACGACGCCCAAGGACGTCACGGTCGTCGTCGCCGGCAAGCGCCGCTCCGTCACGACCGCGGCCCCCACGGTCGCCGGCGTCTTCGGTGAGCTGGGTGTCAACCGCAACGCGGTCGACGTCGTCAAGCCCGGGCTGAACACCCCCGTCGAGGACGGGATGAAGATCGTCCTCCAGCGCGTCAAGACCAAGAAGGTCACCTCCACCGAGCGCATCGCGTTCTCCACGCGCGAGCAGGAGGACTCCTCGATGTTCGAGGGCGAGTCCACCACCGTCACCGCCGGCAAGAACGGCACCAAGCGTGTCGTGCGCGAGGTCCGCTACGTCGACGGCAAGGCCAAGGGCAGCAAGGTCGTCTCCACCGAGGTCGTGTCCAAGCCGGTCGCGGCCGTCGTCAAGGTCGGCACGAAGGCCCGTCCGGCCGCTCCGTCCGCCGGCAACACGTCCGGGGCCGGCCTCAACCTGGCGAACGAGGCGATGTGGGACCGCATCGCCCAGTGCGAGTCCAGCGGCAACTGGAGCATCAACACCGGCAACGGGTACTACGGCGGCCTCCAGTTCAACTCCGCCACCTGGCTCTCCGTCGGCGGCGACGACTTCGCCCCGCGGGCCGACCTCGCGAGCCGCGCCGAGCAGATCACCGTCGCCAACCGGCTCTACGCCCAGCGCGGCCTCCAGCCGTGGGGCTGCGCCCACGCGGCCTGAGTCCGCTCCTGCGTCGATCCGCCCGTCCCCGTTGTGGGGGCGGGCGGATCGCGTCTGCGGGCGTGACGCCCGACATCGTCAGCGCGGCGCCGGTTGCGAGCCGCTGCGTCGCTGACATTCCGGGGTGACCCCGAAATGTCAGCCCGTGCGGGATGCCCGCGGCGGCTCGCTAGGGTGACGCCGTGACCGACCCCGCCGACCCCACGCTGCTCGGGGCCTCCGAGGTCCGCGCCCTCGCGACCCGGCACGGCATCCGGCCGACGAAGCAGTGGGGCCAGAACTTCGTCGTCGACGGCAACACCGTCCGCCGGATCGTCCGGGTCTCCGGCGTGGGCCCGGACGACGTCGTCGTCGAGGTCGGCCCGGGGCTGGGCAGCCTCACCCTCGCCCTGCTGCCGGCGGTGCGCCGCGTCGTCGCGCTGGAGGTCGACCCCACCCTCGCCGACGCCCTCCCGGCCACCGTGGCGGTGCACGCGCCCGCGCTCGTCGACCGTCTCGAGGTCATGCACGCCGACGCCCTCGCCGTCACCGAGGTCCCGGGCCCGGCCCCCACCGCGCTCGTGGCCAACCTGCCCTACAACGTCTCGGTCCCGGTCGTCCTCAGCATGCTCGAGCGGTTCCCGACGATCACCTCGGTGCTCGTCATGGTCCAGCTCGAGGTCGCCGAACGGCTTGCGGCACCGCCGGGGTCCCGCACCTACGGCGTTCCGAGCGTGAAGGCCGCGTGGTACGCCGACGTCCGGCTGGCGGGGAGCGTGTCGCGCAGCGTCTTCTGGCCGGTGCCGAACGTCGACTCCGGACTCGTCGCCCTGACCCGCCGCGAGCCCCCCGTCACCACCGCCTCGCGGGAGCAGGTGTTCCGCGTCATCGACGCCGCGTTCGCCCAGCGCCGCAAGACCCTGCGCGCCGCGCTCGCGACGTGGGCCGGCTCGCCCGCGGCCGCCGAGGAGGCCCTCGTCGCGGCCGGGGTGGACCCGCGCACGCGCGGCGAGCAGCTGGATGTCAACGCGTTCGCCCGCATCGCCGCCGCCCGCGTCTGAGTCTCTCCCGTCGGCTCTGCGGGCGCGTCGCACCACACGTCCGGAACCCCGCCGCCGTCTGACTAGGGTGAAGCCATGACCGCCGCCCCCGTCGTGCCCGGCCCCGTGACCGCGCGCGTTCCGGCGAAGGTCAACCTCGAGCTCCTCGTCGGTCCGCGCCGCGACGACGGCTTCCACGCCCTCGCCACCGTCTACCAGGCGGTCAGCCTGCACGACGACGTCACGGTCGCCGCGGCGGACGAGTGGGGCGTCAGCGTCTCGGGCCCCCTGGCCGACGGGGTGCCCACGGACGGAACCAACCTCGCGCTCGCGGCGGCCCGGCTCCTCGGCGAGCGGTACGCCGGCGACCCGGTCCACGTGAGCATCCGCAAGAGCATCCCGGTCGCCGGCGGCATGGCCGGGGGGTCCGCCGACGCCGCCGCCACCCTCGTGGCACTCGACCACCTCTGGGACCTCGGCCTCGACCGTGAGGAGATCGAGGACGTGGCCGCCGAGCTCGGCAGCGACGTCCCGTTCCTCGTCGCCGGGGGTACGGCGATGGGCAGCGGACGCGGCGAGCTGCTCGCCCCCGTCCTCGCCCGCGGGACCTACCACTGGGTCTTCGCGCTCGCCGAGGGCGGCCTCTCGACCCCCGAGGTCTACGCGGAGTGCGACCGCCTGCGCGAGGGCACCGACGTCCCCGAGCCGCTGTGCACCCCGGCGCTCATGGCGGCGCTGCGCACCGGCGACCCGACCGAGCTCGCCCCGCAGCTGACCAACGACCTCCAGCCCGCGGCCGTGTCGCTGCGCCCCGACCTCGGCGAGACCCTGGCGGCGGGGATGGAGTACGGCGCGCTCGGTGGCATCGTCTCGGGCTCCGGCCCCACCATCGCGTTCCTCGTCGAGGACAACGAGGCCGGCATCGACCTCGCCGTCGCGCTGACCGCGAGCGGCGTCGTGCGCGACGTCCGCCGAGCCAACGGCCCGGTCCACGGCGCGCACGTCATCCACCACCGGGTCGACTAGTGGCCAGTCTGGTCTCCGTCGAGCGCGCCTCCCTCGCCCTCGGCACCGCCCAGGTGCTCGACGCCGTGTCGCTCGGGGTCGCGGGAGGCGACCGCATCGGGGTCGTCGGCCGCAACGGCGGCGGCAAGACCACGCTCCTGCGGGTCCTCGCCGGCAGCCACGAGGTCGACGACGGACGGGTCGCCCGCACCGGCGGTCTGCGGATCGGAGTGCTGACCCAGGAGGACAGCCTCATCCCGTCGGCGACCGTGCGGGAGTCGGTACTCGGCGGCATGGCCGAGCACGAGTGGGCTGCCGACCCGCGGGTCCGCGACGTGCTGACCGGGCTCCTCGGCGGGCTCGAGGCGCCGGTGGTCGGCGGCCTCGACGGTCCGGTCGGGCGGCTCTCGGGTGGCGAGCGTCGCCGGGTGGCCCTGGCGGCCCTGCTCGTGTCGGCTCCCGACCTGCTGCTGCTCGACGAGCCGACGAACCACATGGACGTCGAGGGGGTGGCGTGGCTGGCCGAGCATCTGGGGGGCTCGTTCGCCCGCCCCGACACCGGGCTCGTCGTCATCACCCACGACCGGTGGTTCCTCGACGCCGTCGCGACCCGGACCTGGGAGGTCACCAACGGCGAGGTGCACCAGTACGAGGGCGGGTACGCGGCGTACATCCTCGCCAAGGCCGAGCGTGAGCGCCTGGCCGGGGTCGTGGCCGAGCGCCGCGACAACCTGCTCCGCAAGGAGCTCGCGTGGCTGCGGCGGGGTCCGCCGGCGCGCACGAGCAAGCCGAAGTTCCGGATCGACGCCGCGAACGCGCTCATCGCCGACGAGCCGCCGCCGCGCGACGACGTCGAGCTCATGCGGTTCGCGTCGACCCGGCTCGGCAAGGACGTCATCGACCTGCTCGACGCGACCCTGGCGGTCGGCGACCGGGTGCTCCTCGACCGCTTCACGTGGCGGCTCGGGCCGGGGGACCGGATCGGGCTCGTCGGCGTCAACGGTGCCGGCAAGTCGACGCTGCTGCGGGCGCTGGCGGGCGAGGCGGCTCTCGCGGCCGGCACCCGCAAGGTCGGTGTGACGGTGCGGATCGCGTTCCTCACCCAGGAGGTGCGCGAGCTGGACGCGTGGGCGGGGCGCCGGGTCATCGAGGCGGTCGAGGATGTCCGCTCGGTCGTGCGTCTCGGCGGCAAGGAGCTGTCCGCGTCGCAGCTCGCGCAGCGGCTCGGCTTCACCGGGCCGCGGCAGCAGACGCGGGTCGGCGACCTGTCCGGCGGGGAGCGCCGGCGGCTCCAGCTGACCCGCCTGCTCATGGACGAGCCGAACGTCCTCCTGCTCGACGAGCCGACGAACGACTTCGACATCGAGACCCTGACCTCGCTCGAGGACCTGCTCGACGGCTGGGCCGGCACCCTCGTCGTCGTCTCGCACGACCGGTACCTGCTCGAGCGGGTGTGCGACCGCCAGCTGGCGCTGCTCGGCGACGGGAGGCTGCGCGAGCTGCCCGGCGGGGTGGAGGAGTACCTGCGGCGCCGGCGCGAGCTCGTCGAGGACGGCCGTGGGGTCCGCGAGGTCCCCGGGGTGCCGGCGGTCCCCGCACCGCGCCCGGACGCGGGGTCGGGTCCGTCGCCCGGCGAGGTGCGCGAGGCCCGCAAGGTGATGGCGCGTGTCGAGAAGCAGCTGGCCCGGCTGGCGCAGCGCGAGGAGCGGATCCACGGCGCGATGGCGGACGCCGCGACCGACCACCAGCGGGTGCTCGAGCTCAACCGCGAGCTGCGCGAGGTGGTCGACGAGCGCGAGAACCTCGAGCTCGAGTGGCTCGAGGCCGCCGACGTCGCCGGCTGACCCGTCACACCCCGCCTTGACCCCACTTTTCATGCTCAGGCCCGCGCGACACCCCGCGGAGACGGGGTGTCGCGCGGACGCGAGCATGAAAAGTCGGGTCAGGCGGGGCCGGACTCGAAGGGGCGCAGCAGACGGCGGAGCAGCGCGGCCAGGGCCTGCCGCTCGTCGGGGTCGAGCTCGGCGAGCAGCTCGTGCTCGTGCGCGATGAGCTCGGCGAGGGCGGTGTCGACGGCGGCCATCCCCCCGGTCGTGAGACGGACGAGCACTCCGCGCCGGTCGCCCGGGTCGGGGTGCCGCTCGACGAACCGGCGAGCGGCGAGCCGGTCGACCCGGTTCGTCATCGTCCCGCTCGTCACGAGGGTCTCGGAGACGAGGGCGCCGGGGCTCAGCTCGTAGGGCGCGCCGGCCCGGCGCAGCGCCGAGAGGACGTCGAACTCCCAGCCGTCGAGGCCGGTCCCGGCGAAGGCGCGCCCGCGGGCTCGGTCGAGACGGCGGGCGAGCCGGGAGACGCGCGAGAGGACCTCGAGTGGCGAGACGTCGAGATCGGGCCTCTCGCGTCGCCACGCGGAGACGATACGGTCGACATCGTCAGCGGCCATGCCGGCGATGCTACTCCCCGTCAAGTTTCTTGACGTCGAGACATCGGCGGCGCAGGGGGTCGCGACCCGGTCGAGGAGGACACATGCGTGGCAGCGCCAGCTGGGACCCGGGCGCCTACGGGCGCTTCGCCGACGAGCGGACGAGGCCGTTCGTCGACCTCGTCACACAGGTCCGGGCCGAGGACCCCGCGCTCGTCGTGGACATCGGCTGCGGGCACGGACCGATGACCCTGCTCCTCGCGCAGCGGTGGCCCGAGGCGCGGGTGGTCGGCGTCGACTCCGCCGAGTCGATGCTCGAGGCCGCCCGCAGGCTCGACACCGAGGACCGCGTCGAGTGGGTGCTCGCCGACCTCAACGAGTGGGACCTCGCGTCTCTCGGGCAGGCGCCCGACGTCGTCGTCACGAACTCGACGCTGCAGTGGGTCCCGCGCCACCTCGACCTCGTCGACGCGTGGGTCGCCGCGCTCGCCGACGGCGGATGGTTCGCCCTCCAGGTGCCGGGCAACTTCGACGCCCCGAGCCACGCCCTGATGCGCGAGACCGCGGCCGCCCACTCCCGCGGCGGCGAGCTGACCGCGGCCCTCGACATGCCGTCGGTGGGGGAGCCGGCCACGTACCTGCGGCTGCTCGACCGGCTCGGCTGCACCGTCGACGCGTGGGAGACGACCTACCTGCACGTGCTCGACCCCGACGCGCACGACGAGAACCCCGTGCTCACCTGGGTCACCGCCACGGCGCTGCGGCCGGTCCTGGACCTGCTCGAGGAGGACGAGGAGCGCGAAGCGTTCCTCGAGCCCTATGCCGCGGCCCTGCTCGAGGCCTACCCGCGGACCTCGTCCGGGGTGCTGTTCCCGTTCCGCCGGGTGTTCGCCGTGGCGCAGAAGACCGGAGAGCCGCGGTCCTGAACCGGCCACGCTCGGGTCGCCGGCCGGGCAGGGCTCTCAGTGCGCGAGTGTCTCGGGGGTGAGGGTGGGCTTGGCCTCGAGCCCGGTGAGCCCGTTCCAGGCCAGGTTGACGACGTGCGCCGCGACCTCGTGCTTCTTGAACTTGCGCGAGTCGAGCCACCACTGCCCGGTGAGCGCGATCATCCCGACGAGCATCTGGGCGTACATCGGGGCGGCCTTCGGGTCGAGCTTGTGCCGCTTGAACTGGGCCGCGAGGATGTGCTCGACCTGGCTCGCGATGTCGCTCATCAGGCTGGCGAAGGACCCGGTGGCCTGCCCGGCCGGGCTGTCGCGCACGAGGATCCGGAAGCCGTCGGTGGACCCCTCGACGTAGTCGAGCAGGGCCAGCGCCGCCCGTTCGATGAGCTGGCGCGAGGAGCCGCCGGAGTCCAGGGCGGAGGTCACCCCCGTGAGCAGGGCCTCGATCTCGCGGTCGACGACGACGGCGTAGAGCCCTTCCTTGCCGCCGAAGTGCTCGTAGACGACGGGCTTGGAGACCCCCGCCGAGGCCGCGATCTCCTCGACGGTCGCGCCCTCGAACCCCTTGTCGGCGAAGTGCTTGCGCCCGATGCCGATGAGCTGCTCCCGGCGCTCGCGCCCGGTCATCCGGGCTCGCGAACTGCGCGGTTTCTTGGCCCCCGGATCATCGCTCACCGTGTCATTGTGCCCTGCTTCGCCGCGTCGGCCGTGCGGGCGACGGGCCCGGCACGCTCCCCCACGTCGCAGCCGAGCCGCTCGACTACCCTCGATGCAGCCGCCACCTCGGCGGCGGTCCCCGGTTGGTCTGCTGGCAGGGCCCGCCTGACTTTGAATCAGGACAAGCGACGTAGGTTCGATTCCTACCCGGGGAGCACGCGCAGCGGAGCAGGCTGGCGTCGGGATCTGGCCGCCGGTGGGCGTTCGGCCGCCATGGCGTCGAAACGGGTGGGTGGCGTCGGGATCTGGCCGCCGGTATGGCGTTCGGCCGCCATGGCGTCGAAACGGGTGGGTGGCGTCGGGATCTGGCCGCCGGTGATGACGTTCGGCCGCCATGGCGTCGAAACGGGTGGGTGGCGTCGGGATCTGGCCGCCGGTGAGTCGTTCGGCCGCCATGGCGTCCAAACCGGGGAGCCGGGGGCGGGGCCCGGCTACCCGGAGGTCTCGGAACGCCCAGCGTCCGAGGCGGTGTGGGTGCGCTCCTCGGCACGTCGCCGCAACCACTTCTCACCCGCGACGACGATGCTCGCCAGAGCACCGAGGGCGACGATGCGCGCCCAGGCCCCGACGTCCAGCGGCGCGGTGTCGAAGATGCGGTGCATGACGGGGGCGTACGTCAGCGCCAGCTGCGCCACCAGCTGGACGCCGATCCCGACGATGACCCAGGGGTTGGACCACAGCCCGACCCGCCAGACGGACTGGGTCAGCGACCGGCAGTTGAGCAGGTAGAACGCCTCGACGGCGACGAAGACGTTGACCGCGGCGGTCCGGGCCTCCGCCAGGCTCGCGCCGTTCGCCAGCTCCCACTGGAAGAGCCACCAGGAGCCGCCGACGAGCATCGCCGAGAGCAGGAGCACCCGGGACAGCAGCGTGCGGGTCAGGATGGCCTGGCCCGGGTCGCGCGGCGGCCGGGTCATCACCCCGGCCTCCTTGGGCTCGAAGGCGAGCATCAGGCCCAGGGCCACAGCGGTCGTCATGTTGATCCAGAGGATCTGCGTGGGCTGGATCGGCAGGACGGTCCCCAGGAGGATCGCGACGAGGATGACGAGCCCCTCGGCGATGTTCGTCGGCAGCGTCCAGGTGATGAACTTGGTGAGGTTGTCGAAGATCCCGCGCCCCTCCTCGACGGCGGCCTCGATGGTCGCGAAGTCGTCGTCGGTGAGGACGATGTCGGCGGCGTCCTTGGCGACCTCCGTCCCGGAGCGGCCCATCGCGACGCCGATGTCGGCCTGCCGCAGGGCCGGGGCGTCGTTGACCCCGTCCCCGGTCATCGCGACGACGTGCCCGCGCGCCTGGAGTGCCTCGACGAGCCGCAGCTTCTGCTCCGGCGACACCCGGGCGAGCACCACCGCCCGGTTGATGGAATCCGGGTACTCGGCGACGGTCAGCGCGGACAGGTCGGTGCCGGTCAGGACGTCGCCGTGGTGCGCCGGGTCCTCGAGCAGCCCCACCTGGGTGGCGATCGACGTCGCCGTCGCTGCGTGGTCCCCGGTGATCATCTTCACGGCGATGCCGGCGTCGCGGCACGCGCGCACGGCGTCGACGGCGGCTCGGCGCGGGGGGTCGAGCATCCCCTGGAGGCCGGTGAGGACCCAGCGGCCGTCGAGCTCCCCGTCGGCGAACTCCGCAGGCGACGCCTCCGGGACCACCGCGGTGGCGAGGACCCGCAGGCCGGCGCCGCTGAGCCGGTGCAGGGCGTCCTCGACGCTCGCGTGGTCCAGCGGTGCCAGCTCGCCGTCCGGCGTCAGCTGGGCACCGCACATCTGCACGAGCCGCTCGGCGGCGCCCTTGGCGAAAGCCACGTGGCCGGGCCCGTCCCCCGGCACGCGGTGCAGCGTCGCCATGAACTGCCGGGCCGAGTCGAAGGCGACCGTCGCGACGCGGGGGTAGGCCACCGCGACCTCGTCCTGCGGCAGCCCGGCCTCGGCGGCCACGACGAGCAGCGCGGCCTCGGTGGGGTCGCCGACCACGCCCCACTCGCCGTCGTGCCGGTCGAGCCGGGCGTCGTTGCACGCCGCGCCCGCCAGCAGCGACCAGCGCAGCGCGGCGTCGGGCGGAGAGGTGTCGGCCGTGGGTGCGGCCGAACCGGGGACGGGGACGTCCCCGGTGCCGGGGACCCACAGCGAGCGCACCGCCATCCGGTTCTCGGTGAGGGTCCCCGTCTTGTCCGAGCAGATGACCGTCGTGCTGCCGAGGGTCTCGACCGCCGGCAGACGTCGCACGACCGCCCGTCGCTTGGCCATCCGGGTGACGCCGATCGCGAGGACGATGGTGATCGCGGCGGGCAGACCCTCCGGGATCGCCCCGACCGCCAGGGCCACCGCGGCGGTGAAGGTCTCGGCCGTCTCCTGCCCCCGCAGCCGACCCACCGCGAAGGTCAGCGCCGCCAGCGCGAGGATGACGACGGTGAGGTCCCGGGTGAAGCGGGAGAGCTTGCGGGTCAGAGGTGTCGCCAGCAGCTCGGCGGCCCCGACGAGGCGGTGGATCGCCCCGAGCTCGGTCCCTGCGCCGGTGGCCACGACCATCCCGGCGCCGGTCCCGGTCGTCACCAGGGTGCCCGCATGGACCATGTTCCGCCGATCGGCGAGGACCGTCTCCGGCGGCAAGGTCAGGTTCTCCTTGTGGACCGGGACCGACTCGCCGGTGAGCGCCGACTCGTCCACCCGCAGCTCCGCCCCCTCGAGGACCCGGATGTCCGCGGGTGCGCGCTCACCCGCCTCGAGCAGGACGAGGTCACCCGGCACCAGGCACTCCGAGGCGATGACCCGGGCCCGGCCGTCCCGGACCACGCGTGCCTCGGGGAGCACCATCGAGCGCAGGCCCTGGAGGGCCGTCTCGGCCTTGTGCTCCTGGATGAAGCCGATGACTGCGTTGAGGAGGACGACCGCGAAGATCACCGCGGAGTCCACGTACTCGCCCAGGGCGGCCGTGACCGCGCCGGAGACGAGCAGCACGTAGATGAGCGGATGGTGGAACTGGCGCAGCGCCCGGAGCAGCAGCCCGGTGCCCGGATCCTCGGGCAGGGTGTTGGGTCCGTGGCGGAGGAGGCGCTCGTCGGCGTCCTCGGTGGACAGGCCGAGCAGCCGGTCGGTCGCCAGCGCGGCGACCACCTCGGGGGCCGGGACGCCGTGCGGTGGGTGGCCGGGGGACGGCGGGGCGGAGGTCGTCACCGGGCCCTCCTGCTGGTCATCCCGCCGATGACGAGGGCGTGGTGCGTGACGGGCCCGGCTCGACCACCAGGACCGGGACCTCGCTGTGTCGCAGGAGGTGCGTCGAGACGCCCCCGAGGACGCGTTCGGTCAGGCCGCGTCCGCGGCGCCCGACGACGATGACGTCCATGTCGTGATCGGTCGCGTACCGGCGCAGGGCATCCCCGGGGGGCCCGGCGAGCACCTCGAGGTTCACCGACATGTCCCCGAGGGTCAGGGCCGCCTCCCGCAGGTTCGCCTCGGCCGCCTCGACCGCGGCCGGGGTCTGCGGGTCCGCCTCGTCGTACGTGACGACCTCGGCGAGGACCAGCGGGGCGTGGACGGGCCGGAGCAGCGTCACCGCCGTCTGCACGGCGGCGTCCGACTCGGCGGACCCGTCGATCCCGACGAGGACGCGCGGGCCGTCCGGCCCGACGGGCCGCGGCGGGACCTCGTCACCGGAGGCGCGGACGACGCGTGGCCGGCGCTCGACGCGTTCGAGCGCGATCGGGACGAACAACGGCCCGAGGGCGACGGCGATCGGCGTCCAGCGCCAGTCGTGCCCGCGACGCGCCATCCACAGGCCGGTGACGAGACCGGTCCCGATCCAGATCGCCACGGCGAGGAACTCCCAGGTGCCCATATCCCAGTGTCCCCCCGGCACGGCCGGCTCGGACAGGGCCCAAGGGCCCTGGACCCGGTCGGTGGCCCCCGGCCGCCACAGGACGGTCGTGGCCGCGGGACGGTGAGCCCCGGGGCGACGGTAGGCTGACGCCGTCCCGTGGCACCGACCCCCCTGGAGCACCACGCGTGAACGCGCCCCGCCCGGCCGCCGTCATCGTCCTCGCCGCTGG
Organism: uncultured Actinomycetota bacterium; assembly: GCA_963815545.1. Taxonomy (GTDB): domain Bacteria; phylum Actinomycetota; class Actinomycetes; order Actinomycetales; family Dermatophilaceae; genus Phycicoccus. The sequence goes on along the minus strand of CAWFGY010000001.1, from coordinate 158,544 downwards.
CGAGGGGACACGGATGAAGTCCTCGACTCCCAAGGTCCTGCACCGCATCGGCGGGACGACCCTGCTCGGCCACGCGGTCCGCGCCGCCCGCGCCACGCAGGCCGAGCACGTCTCGGTCGTCGTCCGGCACGAGCGCGAGCGCGTCGTCGAGTTCTGCTCGGCCTTCGACCCCGGGCTCGTCATCGCCGACCAGGACGACGTCAAGGGCACCGGGCGCGCCGTCGAGTGCGGTCTCGACGCACTGCCCCCCGAGCTCTCCGGGACGGTGCTCGTCTCCTACGGCGACGTGCCGCTCCTCACCGGCGACACCCTCGTCGCGCTCACCGAGGCGCACACCGCGTCGGGCAGCGCCGTGTCGGTCATCACCGCGCATCTGCAGGACCCCACCGGGTACGGCCGCATCGTCCGTGACCCCGACGGGCACGTCGCGCGCATCGTCGAGCAGAAGGACGCCACCGACGAGGAGCGTGCACTCACCGAGATCAACTCCGGCATCTACGCCTTCGACGCCGGGCTGCTGCGCGAGGCGCTGGCCCGGGTGGGTACCGACAACGCCCAGGGCGAGAAGTACCTCACCGATGTCGTGCAGATCGCCCGAGCGGCCGGGCGGGCCGTCACCGCGCACGTCGTCGAGGACCGCTGGCAGACCGAGGGCGTCAACGACCGGGTCCAGCTGGCGACCCTGGGGGCCGAGCTCAACCGGCGGGTGTGCGAGCGGCACATGCGCGCCGGGGTGACGATCGTCGACCCCGCGACGACGTGGATCGACGTCGACGTGTCGATCGGGCGGGACACCACGGTGCTGCCGGGCACCCAGCTCCTCGGGGCGACGAGCATCGGCGACGACGCGGTCATCGGGCCCGAGGTCACCCTCACCGACACCGAGGTCGGCGACCGCGCCGAGGTGCAGCGCGCCGTCGCGCTCCTCGCGGTCGTCGGGCCCGGTGCCACCGTGGGCCCGTACTCGTACCTGCGGCCCGGGACCCGGCTCGGCGCGAACGGCAAGATCGGCGGGTTCGTCGAGACCAAGAACGCCGAGATCGGCGACGGGGCCAAGGTGCCCCACCTCACCTACGCCGGTGACGTGACCATCGGCGAGGGCGCCAACATCGGCGCGGGCACGGTCTTCGCCAACTACGACGGCGTCGCGAAGCACCACTCGACCATCGGGGCGCACAGCTTCGTCGGGTCCCAGAGCGTGGTCGTCAGCCCGGTGACCGTGGCTGACGGGGCGTACGTGGCGGCCGGCAGCACGCTGACCCAGGACGTCGAGCCCGGGCAGATCGCCGTCGCGCGCGGGCGCCAGCGCAACATCGACGGCTGGGTGGCGCGCGCCCGGGCCGGCACCAGCACCGCCGAGGCCGCGGAGCGCGCCGCGGCCGCCTCCACCCGCAGCGACGAGACCCCCGCGAAGGACACCGACCGGTGAGCAACAGCAACAGACCCCCCTCGGCCAACATCCGGAAGCGTCCGAAGAAGCAGCTCATGGTCTTCTCCGGGCGCGCCAACCCGGGGCTCGCGCAGGAGGTCGCCAAGCAGCTGGGCACCGAGCTCGTGCCGACGAGCGCGTACGACTTCGCGAACGGCGAGATCTACGTGCGGTTCGAGGAGTCGGTCCGCGGCTCGGACGCGTTCGTCATCCAGAGCCACACGAGCCCGATCAACGAGAACATCATGGAGCACCTGCTCATGGTCGACGCGCTGAAGCGGGCCAGCGCCAAGCGGATCACCGTCGTCATGCCGTTCTACGGCTACGCGCGCCAGGACAAGAAGCACCGGGGGCGTGAGCCGATCAGCGCCCGCCTCATGGCGGACCTGTTCAAGAGCGCGGGGGCCGACCGGCTCATCTGCGTCGACCTGCACACCGACCAGATCCAGGGGTTCTTCGACGGGCCGGTCGACCACCTCATGGCCCTCCCGGTGCTCAGCGAGTACGTCGCGCAGCGCTACGGCGGCCAGGACCTCGCGGTCGTCTCGCCGGACGCCGGCCGGATCAAGGTCGCCGAGCAGTGGTCGAAGCGGCTCGGGGGCGTCCCGCTCGCGTTCATCCACAAGACCCGGGACATCAACCGTCCGAACGAGATGGTCGCCAACCGCGTCGTCGGTGAGGTGGCGGGCCGGGTCTGCATCCTCGTCGACGACATGATCGACACCGCGGGCACCATCACGAAGGCCGCGGACGCGCTGATGGCCGAGGGGGCCAAGGACGTCGTCATCGCGGCGACCCACGCGATCCTGTCCGAGCCGGCGGTCGAGCGGCTCACGGCGTGCTCCGCGCGTGAGGTCATCGTGACGAACACGCTGCCGATCCCCCCGGAGACCGAGTTCGACGGCTTCACGGTGCTCTCGATCGCGCCGCTCATCAGCGCCGCGGTCAAGGAGGTCTTCGAGGACGGCTCGGTGACGAGCCTCTTCGCCGGCCGCGCCTGAGTCGACCGATAGGTCACGTCAGGTACGGCCCCGACCGTCCCCGGATCGACCGATAGGTCACGTCAGGTACGGCTCCAGGCGTCCCTGGATCGACCGATAGGTCACGCCGGGGACGGCGTCAGGCGGACCCGGCCCTGCGGGCCCGGTAGGCGGCGACGTTCGCCTTCGTGCCGCAGGTGCCGTCGCAGAACTTGCGGGACCGGTTGCGGGACAGGTCGACGTACACGTCGTCGCAGTCGTCGGCCGAGCACACCGCGAGCCGCTCCTGCTCGCCACTGCGGATGACGTCGACCATCGCCATCGCGAGCTCGACGGCGACCCGGTCGGCGAAGGGCGCGTCGTCGTCGGTGGCGTGGATGTGCCAGCCGAAGTCGTCGTGCTCGACGAGCCGGGGGAGGGCGCGCCCCTCGGCCAGGAGCGAGTTGACCTCGGCCACCTGGTCCTCGACCTGGGCCCCCCACACGTGGGCGATCCGCCGGCGCACGCGGTGCAGGTGGGTGACGTCCCGCGCGGACGTGGGACGGCCGCCGCTCCATTCCCATTCCTCCATCCAGGCGAGGACGGCCTCGAGGTCGGGGAGGTCCTCGCCGCCGCTCGACCCGTGGCCGCGGCCGGTGTTGACCAGCGCGGCGGCGTGGCGGAGCACGACATCTGTGTCATGGGTGAAAACCATCTTGACTCCTGACAGGGATGGCCCGTAGTGTCAGGACCAACGTAGCAGGTGACTCATTACATGCGCAGACCGCCGACGGGCGTTCGCGTGAGGCGGATCGGAGGAGGTCGTGATGGTCGAGGCGATGCGCCGGCATGTCGGGGTGGGGCTCATGGCCCTGCTCCTCAGCAGCGCCGCGTTCGGGACCTCGGGCCCGTTCGCGAAGTCCCTCATCGGGGCGGGCTGGTCCCCGGGTGCCGTCGTCCTCATCCGCATCGCCGGCGCCGCGGCGATCCTCCTGCCGTGGGCGCTGTGGTCCTCGCGAGCCAACCTGCGCGGCCTCGTCCGAGAGCTTCCGCTCGCCGCCATGTACGGCTGCCTGGCCGTCGCCGCGGCGCAGCTCGGCTACTTCCAGGCCGTCGAGCGGCTCACCGTGGGGGTCGCCCTCCTCATCGAGTACCTCGGCATCGTCCTGGTCGTCCTGTGGATCTGGTTCCTCACCCGACGGGCGCCGCACGGGCTCACGGGCGTCGGCGTCGTCCTGGCCATCGCCGGGCTGGTGCTCGTGCTCGACGTCACCGGGCAGACCACCCCCGACCTCGTCGGCGTCGCGTGGGGTCTCCTGGCCGCGACCGGACTGGCCGGCCACTACGTGCTCGCCGCCCGCGAGACGGCCCTGCCGCCGATCACCTTCGCCGCACTGGGGCTCACCGCAGGCGGTGCGGTCCTCGCACTCCTCGGCGCCACCGGCGTCATCACGATGCGCACCGGGGCCGGCGAGGTGCTCGTCGCCGGGCACGGCGTCCCCGCCTGGGCCGCACTCGTCGAGCTCATCGTCATCGCCGCGGCCGTCGCGTACGTCCTCGGGGTGCTCGGCGCACGCCACCTCGGCTCGACCCTGGCGTCCTTCGTCGGGCTCACCGAGGTGCTGTTCGCGGTCCTCATCGCCTGGCTCGTCCTCGGCGAGCTCCCCGGCCCGTGGCAGCTCGTCGGCGGCGTCGTCATCCTCGGCGGCATCATCGCCGTCCGGCTCGGCGACCGCCGGGACGCGCGGCGCTCCGAGCGGGACGTCGACATCGATTTCGACGTACCGTCGCCCGTCGCCTAGACTCGCGGGGTTGCCTCGGCGAGGGACGTCGCATCGGACGCAGGTGTCCGATGCCGTGGACACCGCTCCACGACACCTCCGTGATCGACGCTGGCGGCGCGCTGACCCCCCGGGTCCGCGGGCCGTTCGCGCGCCGGTTCGGTGCCACGTCCCGCGTCGAGGACCGACGACCGTCCGTTCCAGACCCACCCCAGGAGCCCCCAATGTCCGACGTCACCAAGCTCGCCGCCGAGCAGCGCACCCAGTTCGGCAAGGGCGCCGCGCGCAAGATCCGCCGCGCCGACAAGATCCCCGCCGTCATGTACGGCCACGGCACCGACCCGGTGCACATCACCCTGCCGGGCCACGAGGCGATGCTCGCCCTCAAGCACACCAACGCCCTCCTCACCCTCGTCATCGACGGCAAGGAGCACCTCGCGCTCGCGAAGGACGTCCAGCGCGACCCGATCAAGCCGGTCATCGAGCACGTCGACCTCGTCGTCGTCCGCAAGGGCGAGAAGGTCACCGTCGAGGTCGGGGTCCACCTCGAGGGCGAGGCCGCTCCCGAGACCGTCGTCACGCTGTCGCAGTCGACCCTCGAGCTCGAGGTGCTGGCCACCGACATCCCCGAGTGGGTCACCGTCTCCGTCGAGGGCGCCGCGATCGGCACCCAGATCCACGCCGGCGAGATCACCCTGCCCGAGGGCGCCACGCTGCTCACCGACGCCGAGTACCTCGTCGTCAACGTGACCCAGCAGCAGTCGCAGGAGGACCTGGAGGCCGAGCTCGAGGAGGCCGAGGCCGAGGCCGGCATCGAGCGCGAGGACTCCGAGGAGGAGTCCACCGAGGAGTCCGCCGAGGGCGCCGGCTCCGAGACCGCCGAGGGCGAGTCCACCGACGAGTCCTGAGCCACCACACTCCCCGACGGGGCCCGGTCCGCGACGGACCGGGCCCCGTCGTCGTCTCCGGTGTCCTGGCATGATCGGGGCCGTGACCGACTCCACGCCCTGGCTCGTCGTCGGGCTCGGGAACCCCGGCCCGAAGTACGCCGACAACCGCCACAACGTCGGCGCGATGGTCGTCGACGAGCTCGCCGGACGCGCGGGCGCCTCGCTGCGCACTCACAAGGCCCGCGCGGTCGCCGCCCAGCTGCGGATCGGTACCGGGCCCGGCGGAGTCCCGGGCCCGCCGGCCGTCGTCGCCGTGCCGTCGTCGTACATGAACGAGTCCGGTGGGCCGGTCAAGGCGCTGCTGTCGTTCTTCTCGGTGCCCGTCGAGCGGCTCGTCGTGGTCCACGACGAGCTCGACCTCGACGCCGGCGTCGTGCGCCTCAAGCGTGGGGGAGGGGAGGGCGGCCACAACGGCCTGCGGTCCATCACCTCCTCGCTCGGCACCAAGGACTACCACCGGGTCCGCGTCGGCATCGGCCGCCCGCCCGGTCGGATGGAGGCCGCGGACTACGTCCTGCGCGACTTCTCGCCGACCGAGCGCAAGGAGCTGCCGTTCCTCGTCGGCGACGCCGCGGACGCGGTCGAGCAGCTCGTCACCGTCGGGCTCCTCGACGCCCAGCAGCGGGTCCACGCGCCCCGCTGAGGCCGGGCACCCCGCGCGCCGGGTCTCCACGGCCGGCGGCGCCGGCGTCGAGGACCGTTCGTCCATCCTTGGTCGTGGTGCCATGGCGTCCGGCCCAGGGCGGGTTACCGTGGGGCGTCCCCTGCCCTGACCCCTGGAGGCCCTGCCATGACCCTGCTCGACGCGGTGCGCCTGGCACGCCGCTTCTGGGTCACGATCGCCGTGTGCGTGCTCGTGGGGCTCGCCCTCGGCGCCGGGTACGCGGCCAGCCAGCCCCGCCTGTACACCGCCTCCTCGGAGGCGTACGTGCAGATCGAGGGCGCCGGGCGCTCCGTCTCGGAGGTCTCGGTCGGCAACAACGTCGCGAGCGCCAAGGCCGCCGCGTACGCCCCCCTGACCCGCAGCGGCATGGTCGCGGACCGGGTCATCGAGGAGCTCGGCCTCGACGCGACGCCCTCCGCGGTCGCCGGCTCCATCGCGTACGTCACCGAGACGGACAGCCCCCGGATCCAGGTGTTCGCGACGTCGACGTCGCCACGCAGCGCCAAGGACATCGCCGACGCCGTCGTCGGCGCGACCGCCGAGGTCGCCTCGCTCGTCGAGAACGGCGGCGAGGGCACCGCGGCCACGGTGGTGCGCCTCATCCCCGTCACGACCGCGGTCCTCCCCACCAGCCCGTCGTCGCCCGACGTGGTCCGGCTGGTCGGCATGGGTCTCGTCGGGGGCGCGCTGCTCGCGTACCTCGTCGTCGTCGCCCGGCTGCGCCTCGACACGCGTATCCGTCGGCCCGACGACGTCACCGACCTCACCGACCAGGGGCTCATCGGCACGATCCCGCGGTCCCGCGACCTGCGCCAGCGGCTCCACTCGGCCGGCCTGCTCAGCGGGGCGGTCGGTGAAGCGCTGCGCCACCTGCGGACCAACCTCGTGTTCGCCGACCCCGACCACGCACCGCGCAGCGTCGTCGTGACGAGCCCCCAGCCCGGTGAGGGCAAGTCCACCGTCTCCGCCCTCCTCGCCCGCAGCCTCGCGCTGCGGGGCGAGAAGGTCGTCCTCGTCGACGGCGACCTCCGCCGGCCGATGGTGGCCAAGCTCTTCGACATCTCCTCCGGCGTCGGCCTCACCCAGGTGCTCTCGGGGTCCGTGCCGCTGCGCGAGGCCATCGTCGAGACCGACACCCCGAACCTCCACGTGCTGCCGGCCGGCCGCATCCCGCACAACCCGAGCGAGGTCGTCGGGTCGGACCGGATGCGTCAGATGCTCGACCACCTGAGCAAGACCCACGTCGTCGTCATCGACGCCCCCCCGACCCTCCCGGTCACCGACGCGCTCATCCTGGCCCAGCGGGTCGACGGCGTCATCGTCGTCACCCTCATGGGGAAGACGCGCAAGGAGCAGCTCGGCCGGACCCTGCACCTGGCGGCCGGCGTCAACGCCCGGGTGCTCGGCGTCGTCCTCAACGGCATCCCGCAGGGTCGCGCGGCCGGGGTGTACGGGTACGAGACGTACGGCTACGAGTCGCACCACCGCAAGTCCCGCTGGCCGAAGCCGTTCAAGCGGTCCGCGCGGTCCACCGCGGCGCTGCGGGCCGACGTCGCGTCGAGGCCGGCCGAGGCCGCCCCGGAGACGGACGTCGACCTCGAGCTGCGGCCCGACGCCACGCCCGCCCCCGGCAGCCTGAGGCCGGCCAAGACCCGCGCGCGCTGACCCCGCGGCACGCGGTCGGGGCTGTCGGTCGCGACGACTACCCTTGAGCACGACATGCCCACGTTCTCCTCGTTGCGCTCCCGCGTCGCCGCGCTCCCCGGTCTCGTCCGCCTCACCGACGACCTCGCCGTCCCCTCGGCCGAGGTCGAGGCGTCGTGCCCGCCGGGTGCCCGGCACGCCGTCGTCGCCGCCCTCGCCCCCCGCCCGTCGGGCGCCCCGCTCCTCGCCGTCACCGCCACCGGGCGTGAGGCGGAGGACCTCCAGTCCGCGCTCGCGGCCTCCCTCGGGTCCGACGCCGTCGGGCTCTTCCCGTCCTGGGAGACGCTGCCGCACGAGCGGCTGAGCCCGCGCAGCGACACCGTCGGCCAGCGGCTCTCGGTGCTGCGGCGGCTGGCCCACCCCGACGCCGGTGACGCGTCGCACGGCGCCCTGGCCGTGGTCGTGGCCCCGGTGCGTGCCGTCCTCCAGCCCATCGCCAAGGGCCTCGGCGACCTGCGTCCCGTCGCCCTGGCAGCTGGTGACGAGGCGCCCCTCGAGCGTGTCGTCGAGGACCTCGTCGCGGCCGCGTACGCGCGGGTCGACCTCGTCGAGCGGCGGGGCGAGTTCGCCGTGCGTGGCGGCATCCTCGATGTCTTCCCGCCCACCGAGGAGCACCCGCTCAGGCTGGAGTTCTGGGGCGACACCGTCGAGGAGATCCGCTGGTTCAAGGTGGCCGACCAGCGCTCGCTCGAGGTCGCCGACCACGGGCTGTGGGCCCCGCCGTGCCGCGAGCTGCTCCTCACGCCGGCCGTTCGCGAGCGCGCAGCCGTGCTCGCCGACCAGCTGCCCGGGGTCGCCGACATCCTCGACAAGCTCGCCCACGGCATCGCGGTCGAGGGGATGGAGTCGCTCGCCCCGGCCCTCGTCGACGGCATGGAGACGCTGCTCGACGTGCTGCCACAGGACGCGGTGCTCGTCGCCTGCGACCCCGAGCGGGTCCGCACCCGCGCGCACGACCTCGTCTCGACGAGCGAGGAGTTCCTCCAGGCCGGCTGGGCCAACGCCGCCAGCGGCAACGCCGTCCCCGTCGACCTCGAGGCGGTGCTGGGCACCGCCTCGTTCCGCACCATCGCCGAGCTGCGTCAGCAGGCTCGCGAGCTCGGGGTCCGCTGGCTCGACCTCACCCCGTTCGCCGGTGACGGCGAGGACGACACCCTCGACCTCGGCATCACCGTGTCGCCGACGTTCCGCGGCAGCACCGAGGACGCCGTCGCCGAGCTGCGCCGCCTCGTCGCCGACGACTGGGCCGTCCTCGTCGCCACCGAGGGGCACGGGCTCGCCAAGCGGGTGGCCGAGGTCCTGGCCGAGCACGAGGTGGCGGCCCGGCTCGACCCCGAGGACGCCGACGCCGAGCCGGGGGTCGTCACGGTCACCACAGGCGCCGTCGGCAACGGGTTCCTGGTCCCGGAGGGCCGGTTCGCCCTCGTCACCGAGACCGACCTCACCGGGGCGGCCGGCGGGTCGGGCACGTCGACCAAGGACATGCGGCGGATGCCGTCCAAGCGCCGCAACCAGGTCGACCCGCTCCAGCTGCGCCCTGGCGACTTCGTCGTCCACGAGCAGCACGGGGTCGGGCGCTTCGTCGAGATGATGCAGCGCACCGTCCAGGGTGCGACGCGCGAGTACCTCGTGCTCGAGTACGCGGCCTCCAAGCGCGGCCAGCCGGGCGACCGGCTCTACGTGCCGACCGACCAGCTCGACCAGGTGACCCGCTACGTCGGCGGCGAGCAGCCCACGCTCAACAAGATGGGCGGTTCGGACTGGCAGCAGACCAAGGGCCGGGCCCGCCGGTACGTCCGGCAGATCGCTGCCGAGCTCATCCGGCTGTACTCGGCGCGGATGGCGAGCAAGGGGCACGCGTTCGCCACCGACAGCCCGTGGCAGCGCGAGCTGGAGGACGCGTTCGCGCACGTCGAGACCCCCGACCAGCTGGTCACCATCGACGAGGTCAAGGCCGACATGGAGCGTGAGGTCCCGATGGACCGGCTCGTCTGCGGTGATGTCGGTTACGGCAAGACCGAGATCGCCGTCCGCGCGGCGTTCAAGGCGATCCAGGACGGCAAGCAGGTGGCGGTGCTCTGCCCGACGACGCTGCTCGTCCAGCAGCACCAGAACACCTTCGCCGAGCGGTACGCCGGCTTCCCGGTCACGGTGCGGTCGCTGTCGCGGTTCCAGACCGAGGCCGAGGCCAAGGCCGTCCTCGCCGGGCTCGCCGACGGGTCCGTCGATCTCGTCATCGGCACCCACCGGATCCTGTCCAAGGAGGTCCGCTTCAAGGACCTCGGGCTCGTCGTCATCGACGAGGAGCAGCGCTTCGGCGTCGAGCACAAGGAGCAGCTCAAGGCCCTGCGCACCTCGGTCGACGTCCTGGCGATGTCGGCGACCCCCATCCCGCGCACCCTCGAGATGGCCGTCACCGGCATCCGTGAGATGTCGACCCTCGCCACCCCGCCCGAGGAGCGGCACCCCGTCCTCACCTACGTCGGGGCCTACGACGAGAAGACCGTCACGGCCGCCGTGCGGCGCGAGCTGCTGCGCGAGGGGCAGGTCTTCCTCGTCCACAACAAGGTGTCGACGATCGAGAAGGCGGCCGCCCGGCTGCGCGAGCTCGTCCCGGAAGCCCGCGTCGCGACCGCGCACGGGAAGATGGGCGAGCACAAGCTGGAGCAGGTCGTCGTCGACTTCTGGGAGAAGCGTTTCGACGTGCTCGTCTGCACGACGATCGTCGAGACCGGCCTCGACATCAGCAACGCGAACACCCTCATCGTCGAGCGGGCCGACCGGCTCGGCCTCTCGCAGCTGCACCAGCTGCGGGGCCGCGTCGGGCGTGGGCGGGAGCGGGCGTACTCGTACTTCCTCTACCCGCCCGAGACGCCCCTCACCGAGACCGCCCTCGACCGGCTGCAGACGATCGCGAGCAACACCGACCTCGGCTCCGGGATGCAGGTCGCGATGAAGGACCTCGAGATCCGCGGCGCCGGCAACCTGCTCGGTGGTGAGCAGTCCGGGCACATCGCCGGTGTCGGGTTCGACCTGTACGTCCGGCTCGTCGGTGAGGCGGTGGCGTCCTTCCGGGGCGACGGCGAGGAGGCCCCGGCCGAGATCAAGATCGAGCTGCCCGTCGACGCGCACCTGCCGCACGACTACATCCCCCATGAGCGGCTGCGCCTCGAGATGTACAAGAAGCTGGCGGCGGTCGTCGACGAGCAGCAGCTCGCCGAGATCGAGGGCGAGCTCGTCGACCGCTACGGCGCCGTCCCCGAGCCGGTCCGCAACCTCCTCGAGGTGGCCCGGCTCCGCACCGTCGCCCGGGCCGCCGGGATCGCCGACATCAGCGTGCAGGGCCAGCACGTGCGCTTCGGCCCGGTCGAGCTGCGCGAGAGCCAGCAGCTGCGCCTCAACCGGCTGCACCCGAAGTCGATCCTCAAGCCGGCCACCGGCGCGATGCTCGTCCCGGCGCCCAAGACCGCGCCCGTCGGTGGCCGACCGCTGCGGGACCGTGACATCCTCGACTGGGCCACGCAGGTGGTCCGCACCGTCGTCATGGACAATGTCGGTGAGGCCGCTCGTGCGGCGACCGCCCCCGCCGGGGCGACCCGATCCTGAAAGGACTGCTCGTGACCCTCACGGTTCGCCGCGCCAGCGCGGCGCTCGCCCTCGGAGTCGCCCTCGCGACGGCCGGCTGCGGCTCGATCGAGGCCAACCGCGCGGCCACGGTCGACGGACGCGTCATCACCGAGGCCGAGGTCCACACGGCCCAGTCCGAGATCAACGAGGCCTACCCTCAGGCGAACCTCGTGGCGTCCGACGTCCTGACCCGGCTCATCCGGGCGCCGTACATCCTCGACGTCGCCGCGGAGCAGGGCGCGCCGCTGTCGGTGTCGGTGGCCGAGGCCGCCTTCCCCGGCAAGGACCCCTCGTCCGTGACCATCGAGCTGCTGCGAGCCGAGCTGGCGGCGCAGAACCTGCAGCAGTCCGGGGTCGAGATCCCGCTCGAGACGTTCTCGGCGCTCCAGATCGACGTCAACCCCCGGTACGGCGAGTTCGACCCGCAGACGGCCAGCGTCGCCGCCACCCTGCCGGAGTGGGTCACCCCCTTCAGCGCCGACCAGTGACCATCGGCCGGCTCGGGCTGCTCGTCACCTCCCCCCGGGTCGCGCCCGGGCTGCTGTCGTTCTCCGCCTGGGCCGCCGTGACCGGCGCCGACCGGCTCCTGGCGCGCGCGGCGGACGAGCCGCTCGTCGAGGCACTCGCCGACGCGGACGTCGCCGTGGAGTGCGTCGGCGACCTCGCCCCCGCCGCGCTCGCCCGTACCCTGGTCGACCTGGCGGCCGGCGCCTCCGTGGTCTGGCTGGGCTCGGCGGATGCCGACCCCGGCCTCTCCGACGCGATCGCGTCCGAGGTGTCGCGCCTGGAGTCGCCGCCCGACGTCGAGCTCGTCGTCGGCTCGTGGGACGTGCAGGGCGGTCGGCTGCTCGACGTCGTCGCGGCGATGGACCGGCTGCGCTCGCCCGGCGGCTGCCCGTGGGACGCCGAGCAGACCCACACCTCGCTCGCCCCGTACCTCGTCGAGGAGACGCACGAGGTGCTCGAGGCCATCGCCGGGGGAGACCCGGGGGCCGTGGCAGAGGAGCTCGGCGACGTCCTGCTCCAGGTCGTCTTCCACGCCCGGGTCGCCGAGGAGGCCGAGGACGGGTTCGACATCGACACCGTGGCCGGGCTGCTCGTCGACAAGCTCGTCCGGCGCCACCCGCACGTCTTCGCCGACGGCGACGCGGCGACGCCGGCGCAGGTGGAGCAGGAGTGGGAGCGGATCAAGGCAGAGGAGAAGGAGGCGGCCGGCGGCGGTGGCGCCGACGACCTCAGGCACGGGATCCCTCCGACCCTGCCGCCGGAGCTGGCGGCCGACAAGGTGCTGGCCCGGGCCCGACGTCGCGGCGTCACCCTGGACCCGGCGACGCTCGCCGCGCTCGAGGCAGCCCGGGCCGACCTGACCGCCGCGCAGGACCGCGTCCGCTCCGTCCTGGACGCCCTCGCCGACCCCCCCACCACCCCCTGACCTCTCCCGACTTTTCAGGCCGTCGTCCGCCCGACACGCCCCTTTTCGCCCCCGGGCGCGGACCCCAGCATGAAAAGTCGGGAAAGCCCGGGGGTCGGGGATTGCTTGCAAGTGTGAAGGGGCTTTATAGTTGCAAGCATGAACCTCACCGTCCGTGAGCGCGAGATCGTCGCCCTGCTGCGCAGCGACCCTCTGCTCGACGCCGCGGCTCTCGCGGAGCGCCTGGGGTCGACCCGTGCCGCGATCTCGGTGCACCTCTCGAACCTCACCCGCAAGGGCGTCGTCCTCGGCCGCGGCTACCTGCTGCGCCCCGAGGTCGACTCGGTCGTCGTCGTGGGCGGGGCGGTGCTCGACACCAAGCTGCGCATCAGGTGCGCGCCCGTGCTCGCGACGAGCAACCCGGGCCTCGCGTCGGCCACGGTCGGTGGCGTCGGCCGGAACATCGCCGAGAACCTCGCCCGGCTCGGGTCCCCGACGGTCCTCGTGGCTGCGGTGGGCGACGACCTCGCGGGCGAGACCGTCGTGTCCCGGACCGCCGCCGCCGGGGTCGAGACCCGGCACCTCGTCGTCTCGCCCCACCCCACGGGGACGTACGCGGCCGTGCTCGACGACGGCGGCGACCTGCTCGTCGCGGTGGCCGACATGCGGGCCACCGACGAGCTGACCGTGGCCGATCTCGGGGTCGTCCCGACCCTCCTCGGCGGCTCCGAGCTTCTCGTCGTCGACTGCAACCTGGCGGTCGACGTCATCCGCTGGCTCCTGGCCGCCGCCGAGGCCGCCGGGGTGTCTGCCGTCCTCGACCCCGTCAGCGTCGCCAAGGCCACCGAGGCGTCACCCGCTCTGGACGGGGGGGTGCGCGTCCACACCGTGACCCCGAACGTCGACGAGCTCGCGGCGCTCGTCGGGCAGCCGGTGGAGGACAGCACCGACGCGGTGGCCCTGGCCGCCCGGCTCCTCCACGCCCGCGGGGTCGAGCGGGTCTGGGTCCGACGCGGCACCCGCGGCAGCCTGCTGTCCGTCGCCCGGGACGGGGCCGACCCCCGGGTCGTCCTCATCGCGGCCCCGGACGTCGACGTCGCCGACGTCACGGGCGCCGGGGACGCCATGACCGCGGGCTACGTGCACGCTGTGCTGGGCGGTGCGGACGTCGTCGAGGCGGCCCGCACCGGCCAGGTCCTGGCAGCCCTGACGTGCGCGCTCGTCGGACACCGTGCGCGCCGACCTCACCGCCGCCCTCGTCGCGGCCCATCTGACCCCCACCACCCCCTTCATCGAGGAGCTGTCCCCATGACCACGTCCCCCCGACCGCCGCACCCCGGGCTCTCGCTCGCCCCCGAGGTCGCCGCCGCGCTGGCCGACGGCCGACCCGTCGTCGCGCTCGAGTCGACGATCATCAGCCACGGCATGCCGTACCCGCACAACGTCGCGATGGCGCGCGAGGTCGAGGGCATCGTGCGCGACGGCGGGGCGGTGCCGGCGACGATCGCCATCCTCGACGGACGCCCCACGGTCGGGCTCGCCGACGACCAGCTCGAGATGTTCGGTGCCGACACCGCGATCCGCAAGGTCAGCGTGCGCGACCTCCCGCACGTCGTCTCCACGGGGGTCCACGGCGCCACGACCGTGGCGAGCACGATGCGCATCGCCGCGCTCGCCGGCATCCGGGTCTTCGTCACCGGCGGCCTCGGTGGGGTCCACCAGGGCGCCGAGACGTCGATGGACGTCTCGGCCGACCTCACCGAGCTGTCCCGCACCGAGGTCGCCGTCATCTCGGCCGGGGTGAAGTCGATCCTGGACATCGGCCGCACCCTCGAGGTCCTCGAGACCCTCGGCGTCCCGGTCGTCGGCTACGGAACGGACGAGTTCCCGTCCTTCTTCTCGCGCTCCAGCGGGCTGCCGGTGCCGATGCGCCTGGACACCCCGGACGAGGTCGCGCGTCTCATCCGCGCCTCCGTCGACCTCGGGCTGGGCAGTGGCATCGCCATCGCCAACCCGGTGCCGGCCGAGGACGAGATGGCCCGCGCGGACATCGACGGCGTCATCGCCCGGGCCCTGGCCGACTGCGACGCGCAGGGCATCACGGGCAAGGACATCACCCCTTACCTCCTCGGCCGGATCGTCGAGCTCTCCGACGGGCGTTCCCTCGAGACGAACCTGGCCCTGGTGCGGCACAACGCCCGGGTCGGTACGGCCATCGCCGTCGCGTACGCCGGTCTCTGACGAGTCCGGCCGGCGCGGCGCCGGGGCTCGGCCCGCCCCCCGGATGTCCGGGGAGCGGGTCGGTCGCGGGTGACGTGGGCCACCCCGGCTACGCTCGGGAGGAAACGTGTCCACGACCCCCAGGAGTTCGATGTGGCCAGCATCGAGGCAGTAGGCGCGCGCGAGATCCTCGACTCGCGCGGAAACCCCACCGTCGAGGTCGAGGTCGCCCTCGACGACGGCACCGTCGCCCGCGCGGCGGTCCCCAGCGGCGCGTCCACCGGCGCGTTCGAAGCGGTCGAGCGCCGCGACGGCGACAAGGGCCGCTACCTCGGCAAGGGCGTCGAGAAGGCCGTCGACGCCGTCATCGACGACCTCGGGCCCAAGCTGCTCGGCTTCGAGGCCAGCGAGCAGCGGCTCGTCGACGCCGAGATGCTCGCCATCGACGGCAGCGCGAACAAGGAGAAGATCGGCGCCAACGCCATCCTCGGCGTGAGCCTGGCCGTCGCCCGGGCCGCCGCGGACTCCGCCGACCTGCCCCTGTTCCGGTACATCGGCGGGCCCAACGCGCACGTGCTGCCGGTGCCGATGATGAACATCCTCAACGGCGGCAGCCACGCGGACTCCAACGTCGACATCCAGGAGTTCATGATCGCGCCGATCGGCGCCGAGACCTTCCGCGAGGCCCTGCGCTGGGGCGCGGAGATCTACCACGAGCTCAAGGCCGTCCTCAAGGAGAAGGGCCTGGCCACGGGTCTCGGCGACGAGGGCGGCTTCGCGCCGAACCTCGAGTCCAACCGCGCGGCCCTCGACCTCATCGTCGAGGCCATCGGGCGCGCCGGGTACACCCCGGGCGAGCAGATCGCGCTCGCGCTCGACGTCGCGGCCACCGAGTTCCACGAGGGCGGCGCGTACGCCTTCGAGGGCGGCTCCAAGACCGCCGCCGAGATGGTCGACTACTACGCGGAGCTCGTCGAGGCCTACCCGCTCGTGTCCATCGAGGACCCCCTCGACGAGGAGGACTGGGACGGCTGGAAGGCGATGACCGACCGCCTCGGCGACAAGGTCCAGATCGTCGGGGACGACCTCTTCGTCACCAACCCCGAGCGTCTCGCCCGCGGCATCGGCTCGGGCACGGCGAACGCGCTGCTCGTCAAGGTGAACCAGATCGGCTCGCTCACCGAGACCCTCGACGCCGTCGACCTCGCGCACCGCAACGGCTACCGCTGCATGATGAGCCACCGCTCGGGCGAGACCGAGGACGTCACGATCGCCGACCTCGCCGTCGCCACCAACTGCGGCCAGATCAAGACGGGGGCCCCCGCCCGCTCCGAGCGCGTCGCCAAGTACAACCAGCTCCTGCGCATCGAGGAGGAGCTCGACGACGCCGCCGTGTACGCCGGCGTGGGCGCGTTCCCGCGCTTCGCCGCCCGGGCCCAGGGCTGACCGGAGGCATCTGATGGCCGGGCGCTCCACCGGACCCGCGTCGCGCCCCCCGCGACGCGGGTCCGGCGCGCGCCCGGCCGCCCGGCCCTCCGGGTCCGGCTCCCGGCAGGGTGGGTCCTCCTCGCGTGGCCGCCCGTCGGCCTCCGCCGCGGCCCGGGCCGGAGCGTCGTCGACGACGGCGAGCAAGGTCGTCCGGCGGACCCGCTCGGGCTGGCCGGGCCGGGTCGGCGGCGCCGTCACCCACCGGGCCGTACGGCGCGGGCTCGTCCTCCTGTCGATCCTGGCCTTCCTCTCGGTCCTCCTGGCGTCCTCGGTCGCCACGTGGTTCCACCAGCGCTCCGAGATCGCGGCCCTGCGTGCGGGGGTCGCCGCCCAGGAGGCCGACGTCGCCGCGCTGCGGGCCGAGCGGGAGCGGTGGGAGGACCCCGCCTATGTCGAGCAGCAGGCCCGCGAGCGGCTCAAGTTCGTCCGTCCGGGTGAGCGTTCCTACACCGTTCTGGACCCGGACCCCGAGACCGCCGGCACCCCGGCCGTGGCCGGGCCCGGAGCGGACGAGACCGTCCCTGCGCGTCCGTGGTACGACACGGTGTGGGAGTCGGTGCGCATCGCCGACGCTCCCGGGGCCCGCCGGTGACGGCGGCGCCGCTGCCGCCCGTGGCACCCGCCGACATCGAGGCCGTCTCGCGACAGCTCGGCCGTGAGGCCCGCGGGGTGGCCGAGGTGGCGCACCGGTGCCCGTGCGGGGACCCCGACGTCGTGCGCACCGAGCCCCGGCTGCCCGACGGGACCCCCTTCCCGACGTCGTTCTACGCGACGTGCCCCCGGATGACAGGCGCGATCTCCACGCTCGAGAGCCAGGGCGTCATGCGCGAGATGACCGAGCGGCTCGAGACCGACCCCGACCTCCGCGCCGCCTACGAAGCCGCCCACGTCGACTACCTCACCCGCCGGGCCGAGCTCGGGGACACCCCCGAGATCGCCGGGGTGTCCGCCGGGGGGATGCCGACCCGGGTCAAGTGCCTCCACGTCCTCGTGGCCCACGCGCTCGGCGCCGGGCCCGGGGTCAACCCGCTGGGGGACGAGGCGCTGGCGATGCTGGACCCGTGGTGGGAGTCCGCGCCCTGCTCCCAGACCCTCGCAGCCCCGGGCCGGGCGTGAGCGCAGCGGCCCGCCGCGTCGGCGCCGTCGACTGCGGCACGAACTCCATCCGCCTGCTCGTCGCCGACATCGACGACCGCGGGCTCCTCACCGATGTCGTGCGCCGGACGGAGGTCGTCCGGCTCGGCCAGGGCATCGACCGTACCGGCGTCATCGCTCCGGAGGCGATGGAGCGCACGCTCGCGATGTCGCGTGAGTACGCCCGCCTCTGCCGCGAGCACGGGGCTGAGGCCGTGCGGTTCGTCGCCACCTCGGCCTCGCGTGACGCCCGCAACGCGGACGAGTTCGTGGCGGGCGTCGTCGAGGCGTTCGGGGACCTCGACGTCGCACCCGAGGTCGTCGCCGGGGACGTCGAGGCCGGGTTGTCGTTCACCGGAGCGACGGGCGACCTGCGGCGGCTCGGGATCGAGGGCCCCTACCTCGTCGTCGACCTCGGCGGGGGCTCCACCGAGCTCGTGCGCGGCACGCATGACGTCGAGGCCGGCCGGTCCGTCGACGTCGGCTGTGTCCGGATGACCGAACGGCACCTGGCGGGGGACCCGCCGACCGACGACGAGGTCGTCGCGGCCCGGGCCGACGTTGCCGTCGCGCTCGACGCGGCGGAGGAGACGGTCGACCTCAGCGGGCTCGGCGCGGTCGTGGGCCTCGCGGGCAGCATCACGACCGTCACGGCCCATGCGCTCGGGCTCGGCTCCTACGACCGCGACGCGATCCACCTGGCCCAGGTCCCGCTCGACGGGCACCGGGAGGCCTGCCGCTCGCTGCTCGGCATGTCGTCGGTGGAGCGGGGCGCGCTGCCCTTCATGCACCCGGGACGCGTCGACGTCATCGGCGCAGGGGCCCTGGTGTGGCACGAGGTGCTCGGCCGGGTCGCGCTGCGGTCGCCGGGCGTGCGGGTCGTGACGAGCGAGCACGACATCCTCGACGGCATCGCGCTGTCGGTCGCCGCGCGCTGACCACCGCGTCGGAGCGGTGCGACCGGACCCAGGGCGCTACCGTGGGCGCGCCCCCGTGGCCCAACCGGCAGAGGCAGGCGACTTAAAATCGCCACAGGTGCGGGTTCGACTCCCGTCGGGGGCGCGCCAGCGCACCCGGAGGGAGTCGGGAGGCGTCCGAACGCCGTGAGGTGGCCGGTTCCCGTCGGGGGCGCGCCAGCGCACCCGGAGGGAGTCGGGAGGCGTCCGAACGGGGCCCCCGCGCCGACCGAACGGCCGTGTGCAGGGGGGCCGATGGTGGGAACTGTGCCGCCCGCCGTGGTGGGTCGGCGCGATTCCCGGTGCCGCCCGCTCCGCCGCCGCTATCGTTCCGAGGGCCGGGGCCCACGTGAGGACAGGTGGCCGTGTACGGAACAGACGGACCCTTCGACGACTGGGCGCGCAGGCCGCTGGCCTCCGTCCTCTCGCCGTCGACCCACCGCCTCGGGATCGCGGTGTACGTCGCCGAGCCCGGCCCGACGGGGGAGTGGCTGCACGTGAGCCCGGCCATCCAGGAGATCCTCGGGATCCCGCCGGAGGCGCTGATCGCCGACCCCGACCTGTGGCACACCCTCCTCCACCCGGACGACCGGGACACGGTGATGGGCAGCGAGATCCGGCTCGAGCTCGACTCCGGGGCCCGCGCGGACTACCGGGTGATCCGCCCGGACGGGCGCGTCGTCTGGCTCCTCGACGACGCCGTCGTGAGCAGCACCCCCGACGGGCACGCGGTCATGGACGGCTACCTCGTCGACGTCTCGAGCCAGCGCCGGGCCGAGCAGATGCTCGCCGCGCAGGCGGTCGTCGTCGGGCGACTGACCGGGAGGACCCCGCTGCGCGAGGTCCTCGCAGAGCTGCCCGCGGCTGCGCTGACGGCGACGTCGGCCGTGGCCTGCCTGGTGGAGGTCGGGGACGGCGACCCGCTCGTCGCACTGCGGTCCGATGTCGCCGCGGTGCCGCGCGACGGTGCGACGGTGGCGGCCGAGGCGCGAACCCCCGACGGCACCGTGGCGGGCCGGGTCACCTGCCATTTCGCGCCCGGCGTCATCCCGCCGTCCACCGACCGGGAGGTGCCCGGCTGGACCGCGGCCCTCGTCGAGCTGGCCGTGACCCGGATCGCGGAGCGCGAGCGGGCGGACCTCATGTACGCCCAGCTGGCCGCCACGCTGGAGTCGACCGGGGACGGGATCTGTGTCGTCGACCGCGTGAACCGGGTCGTGGCGCACAACACCCGGTTCGCCGAGATGTGGCGCATCGACCCCGCCGTCCTGCTCAGTGGTGACGGCCGGGCCGTGGTCGACCGGATGCTCGACCAGGTCGAGGACCCGGCCGGAGTGTTCGAGACCCTGCGGCGGATCGCCGAGCACCCGGAGCGGACGAGCGTCGGCGAGCTGCGGACCCTCGACGGGCGCGTGCTCGAGCGCTCATCACGTCCGCAGCGCATCGACGGCCAGCCCGTCGGCAGCGTGTGGAGCTTCCGGGACGTCACCGAGACCCGGCGGCTCCAGGCCGAGGTCCGCGAGCGGGAGGCGAGCCTCGAGCGCCTCGTCGACCAGGTCCGGGACTACGCCATCGTCAACCTCGACCCCGAGGGCCGGGTGGCCTCCTGGAACCAGGGCGCGGCCCGCATCATCGGGTACGCGGAGAACGAGATCCTCGGGTCCGACCTGTCGGTCTTCTTCTCCGAGGAGGGGGTCGACGCGGCCCGGCCGGCGCGGCTGCTCCAGCGGGCCCTGGCCGAGGGCTCGGCGCGCGAGGAGTGCTGGTGCCGCCGGCAGGACGGGCAGCGGTTCTGGGCTTCGACCCTGCTCACGGCGCTGCACGACGAGGAGGGCAGGCTCCGGGGCCTCGGGCTCGTCATGCAGGACATCACCGACCGCCGCACGGCCGAGCTCGCGCTCGAGCGCCGGGCCCGCACCCTGGCGGTCGTCGGCGGCATCGCCACGGCGGCGAACTCCGCGACGTCAGTGGGCGACGCGCTCGACACCGCCCTGGTCGCCGTGTGCGAGCACGGGGGGTGGCAGCTCGCCCACGTCTACCTCGTCGACGACGCCTCCGGCGAGCTGCGGCACCGGGCCTGGCACGTGGGGCCCGACCTCCCGCGCGAGCGGTATGCGGACTTCATCGCCACCACGGATGCGCAGGCCCCCGCCGACCTGCCCGTGCCGGCCGCGGTCATGGCGAAGGGCCGCTCGATGTGGGTGGCCGACCTCTCGGGCACGGTCGCCGAGGGGCGGTCGCCGGCGGCCCTGCGGGCCGGCCTCGAGTCCGGCGGCGGCGCTCCGATCCTCATCGGCAGTGAGCCGGTGGGGGTCCTGGAGTTCTTCAGCACCGAGGCCCGGGCCTTCGACGCCGAGGCCGACCTCGTGATGCGCCAGCTCGGGGCGCAGCTGGGCCGCGTCGTCGAGCGGGAGCGTGCGGAGCGACGATCGGCCGCGCTCGCCCGTCAGGTGGCCAGGCTGTCCGGCACGACCGTCGTCACGACCCGGCCGGACGGGCACCGCTGATCATCGGCCACCACTGCTCTCAGCGGGAACTCAGCGACCCCTCCGAGCGTCTAGGCTGGTACAGACGACGGTGACCACCACGACCATCACGGAGGATCGATGGCCAACAACCCGGCCTTCAACCGGATCGAGAAGGACGCCCGCAGCGGCTACGCAGGCTTCCGCAGCGGCGGGCCCGGCTCCGGAGCCGCGGGCGCCACGCACGCCGCCACCGACCAGATGACGTCCCAGCAGCTCCAGGACCTCTACAACGCCCCCTCGGCGCTGCGCTCGGGCACCGACCGCGTCGTCACGATGGACGACGTCATCATGAAGACCCTCGGGCTCTTCGGTCTCGTCCTCGTCATGGGCGCCGTCGGCTGGACCATCGCGTCCGTCAACCCCGGCGTCGGCTTCATGGTGTGGATGGGCGGCATGATCGCCACGCTCGTCCTCGGCTTCGTCATCGCCTTCAAGAAGACGCTCAGCGTGCCCCTCATCGTGGGCTACGCCGTCGTCGAGGGCCTGTTCGTCGGCGCCGTCAGCCAGTTCTTCAACACGATGTACCCGGGCATCGTCGCGCAGGCCGTCCTCGCGACGCTCGCGACCTTCACCGGCATGTTCATCGCGTACAAGACGGGCCTGATCAAGGTCACGAGCAAGTTCCGCCGGATCATGACGATGGCCATCTTCGGCTATGCCATCTTCGCGATGGTCAACTTCGGCTACGCGATGATCACGAGCACCCCGTTCGGCTTCGGTGGTACCGGGGCCCTCGGCATCGGGATCTCGATCTTCGCCGTCGGCCTCGCTTCGCTGTCCCTGGCGCTCGACTTCGACTCCATCGACGCGGCGATCCGCACCGGCGCGCCCCAGAAGTACTCGTGGCTGCTGGCGCACGGGCTCATCGTCACCCTCGTGTGGCTGTACATCGAGTTCCTCCGCCTCATCGCGAGGCTCCGCTCGGAGTGACCGAGCGACCCACCGGCGGCGCCGGGGCGGCTGATGCCGTCCCGGCGCCGCCGGCCGTTCGGGGGGGCGGGCCGGGGGGCGCCCTCGACGTCGTCCCGCCCGAGGCGAGGGTCGAGGTCGACCGGATCCGGCGCCGCTGGTCCGAGCTGACGCTGGACACGGCCGGGGCCGCCGCGCCCGCGGTCCGGGCCGTGGTCGAGGCCATCGCGGGACGGATCGCCCCCGAGGCGGCCGTGGCCGACCTCGGGCCGGCCGTGCTCCCCGACCAGCTGGCGGTCGTCGTGTGGGACGCCTACGCGGCCGACCTGGGCGATGGCGTCGTCGACCTGGTCAGGGCGGCGCGCAGAGCCCTACCCTGAGCCCAGCCGGCGCCCCGTCAGGCGAGGCGCTCGACGACGATGGCCATGCCCTGCCCGCCACCGACACACATCGTCTCCAGGCCGAAGGTGCCGTCGCGGGCCTCGAGACCGTTGAGCAGCGTCGTCATGATCCGGGTGCCGGTCGAGCCGAACGGGTGCCCGAGGGCGATGGCGCCGCCGTTGACGTTGAGCCTGTCGAGGTCCATCCCGAGGTCGTCGGCGCTGGGCAGCACCTGGGCCGCGAAGGCCTCGTTGATCTCGTACAGGTCCATGTCCTCGATGGTCATCCCGGCCCGGGCCAGTGCCTGGCGGGACGCCTCGACCGGCCCGAGGCCCATGATCTCGGGCGAGAGCCCGGACACCCCGGTGGAGACGATCCGCGCGATGGGGGTGAGGCCGAGCTCCTTCGCGCGGTGGTCGCTCATCACGACGACGCCCGAGGCTCCGTCGTTGAGCGGGCAGCAGTTGCCCGCGGTCACCGTCCCGTCCTCACGGAAGACGGGCTTCAGCGAGCCCACGGACTCCAGGGTCACGCCGGGACGCGGGCCGTCGTCGCGCGAGACCACGGTGCCGTCGGCGAGGGTGACGGGCAGGATCTCCCGTTCGAAGAAGCCGTCGGCGATGGCCTTCTCGGCGCGGTTCTGGCTCGTGACGCCCCACTCGTCCTGGCGTGCACGCGAGATGCCGCGCAGCGTCGCGACGTTCTCGGCGGTCTGCCCCATCGCGAGGTAGACGTCCGGGAGGGAGCCCTGCTCGCGGGGATCGGACCAGCGCCCGTTCGAGGCGGCCATCGCGACCGAGCGCTCCATCGCCTCGGCGAAGACGGGGTTGAGCGCGTCGGGGTCGGACTCCCCGGCGCCCCGGAACGCGGCGTTCGTCGACACCGACTCGACACCCCCGACGACGAAGACGTCGCCCTCGCCGGCCTTGATCGCGTGGAAGGCCATCCGCATGGTCTGGGTCGAGCTCGCGCAGAACCGGTTGACGGTGGCGGCGGGGAGGCCGTCGAGCCCGGCGAGCACGGCGATGACCCGGGCCATGTTGTTCCCGGCCTTCCCGCTCGGGTCGGCGCAGCCCCAGTACAGGTCGTCGACGGTCGCCGGGTCCAGGGCCGGCACCTGGTCGAGGAGCCCGCGCACGACCTGGACCGAGAGGTCGTCGGGGCGCATCTCGGTGAGAGACCCCTTGAAGGCCCGGCCGATGGGGGTGCGGGCGGTGGCGACGATGACGGCCTCGGTCACGGGGATCCTCCTCGATCGGGTGGCGGCGTGCGGGCGGCGGTCGGTGCCACCACTAAGCGCTCGCTCACTATCGGGTCCAGGGTAAGCGCTCGAGCGCCGACCGTGTCGTGTGGCCTCGGTCTCGCCGGGGTCAGGCCCGCGTGTCGGGCCCGGGTGGCGCGACGTCGGTCGCGCCGGGAGCCTCGGCGGCCGTCCCGGTCGCCGTGATCGGCTCGGACGGGTCGGGCGCCGGAACGGTGTCGTGCCGGCGCCGCAGGAGGACGGCCCACCGTCCTCGGGGACCGCGGGCCTCGCCGGCCACCTCCGTGGGGGACACCTCGGTGCCGGCCTCCAGGACGGCCTGACCGGCGGCGACGGCGACCGGGCCGACGCCCTCGCCACGTCGCGGCTCGGGGGCCCGGTCGACGGTGTCGGCACCCCAGACGCCGAGCGCCGCACACACCGTCGGCAGCAGGGCCGCGCCCACCCGGGCGTACCCGGCCGGGGAGGGATGGAACCGGTCGATGCTGAACAGCTCGTGCGGCCGCTCGGTGAACTCCGGACCGAGCAGGTCCCCGAGCGAGACGGTGCGGCCCCCGGCCTCGACGACGGCCACGGTCTGGGCGGCTGCGAGGTCGCGGGACCACCGCTTGAGCAACGCGCGCAGCGGCTGGTGGATGGGCCGGATGGTCCCGAGGTCTGGGCAGGTGCCGACGACCACCTCGCCGCCGAGCGCGCGGACCCGGCGGACCGTCTGCTCGAGGTGGCGCACCGCCGCGAACCGGTCGATCCGGTGGGTCACGTCGTTGGCGCCGACCATGACGAGGACGACGTCCGGGGCGAGCACCTCCTCGAGCGCGTTGGCCAGCTGGCGTTCGAGGTCGCTGGACTCGGCCCCCACGACCGCGCGGTTGGTGAGGCGGACGGGTCGGCCGGTGAGGGCCGCGACACCGTGGGACACGATCGCCCCGACCGTCTGGTGAGCGTGGTCGGCACCGAGGCCCGCCGCCGAGGAGTCGCCGAGGACGACGATCTCGTAATGGGTGCCGCTCCCCGCCCCGTACTGCCCGGTGTCGTCGGGGGAGTCGTCGAAGGGGCGGCCGATGACGCGCCGGGCGAGGGCCGCCTCGGCCTTGATGACGCCGTAGCCGAGGGCACCGAGCGCGGCCCCGGCCGCGGCGAGACCCCCACCGCCGTAGGCGGCGGTGGCGGCGATCCTGCGCGCGCGTCGTGCCCGTCCCATGGTCCGGCCGTCCTCCTGCCACTGCTCGGACCTCCCACGGTAACGCGGGGACGGACGTTGGGGACGCGAACCCCGAGCCGGCCGGACTACGGTGGCCGGATGGAGGTCAGCGAGGGCCGTTGGGCGGAGCTGTCGCGCCAGGTCGGCCCCTCCGACACCGCCGCGGCTCTCGGGTCCGGCAGCGTCGCGGTCCTGGCGACCCCGCGTCTGCTCGCGTGGGCGGAGGCCGCGACCGTCGCGGCGCTCGACGGGGCGCTGGGGGTGGGGGAGACCAGTGTCGGGGTGCGGGTCGCGCTCGAGCACACGGCCCCGAGCGCGGTCGGGGAGGTCGTGCACGTGCGGGCCGAGGTCGTCGCCGTCGACGGGGCGAGGGTCGTCTTCGACGTCGAGGCGCACACGCCGCACGGCTCGAGCGTCGGCCGGGGGAGCCTCGAACGCGTGGTCGTCGACGAGGCCCGGTTCGCGGCCCGGCTGCGTCGCGGCTGACAGCCCTCGCGGGCGGGCGTGCGAGGATGCACGGCGTGAAGTACGCCGAGCACATCGCAGACCTCGTCGGGGACACCCCCCTCGTCAAGCTGAACTCCGTGACCGACGGCATCGGGGCCACGGTCCTCGCCAAGGTGGAGTACCTCAACCCGGGCGGGTCGGTGAAGGACCGGATCGCGCTCAAGATGGTCGAGGCCGCCGAGAAGTCCGGCGAGCTCCAGCCGGGCGGGGTCATCGTCGAGCCGACCTCGGGCAACACCGGGGTCGGGCTGGCGCTCATCGCCCAGCGCAAGGGCTACACGTGCATCTTCGTGTGCCCGGACAAGGTGTCCGAGGACAAGCGCAACGTCCTGCGCGCGTACGGCGCCGAGGTCGTCGTGTGTCCCACCGCCGTCTCGCCGGACCACCCGGACTCGTACTACTCGGTCTCCGACCGGCTCATGCGCGAGACCCCCAAGGCGTGGAAGCCCGACCAGTACTCCAACCCCAACGGCCCTCTCTCGCACTACGAGTCGACCGGGCCCGAGATCTGGCGCGACACCGACGGCCGCGTCACGCACTTCGTCACCGGCGCCGGCACCGGCGGCACGATCAGCGGGGCCGGCCGGTACCTCCGTGAGGTCAGCGCCGACCGCGCGTCCGGGCGGGTCCGCATCGTGGCCGCCGACCCCGAGGGCTCGGTGTACAGCGGAGGCAGCGGGCGCCCCTACCTCGTCGAGGGTGTCGGCGAGGACTTCTGGCCGTCCGCCTACGACCCCGACCAGGTCGACGACGTCGTCGCGGTGTCCGACGCCGACTCGTTCGAGATGACCCGCCGGCTCGCCCGCGAGGAGGGCCTGCTCGTCGGCGGCTCGTGCGGGATGGCGGTCGTCGCGGCCCTCCGCGTCGCCAAGGACCTGCCCGACGACGCGGTCGTCGTCGTCCTCCTCCCGGACTCGGGGCGCGGGTACCTGTCGAAGATCTTCAACGACGACTGGATGGCGTCCTACGGGTTCATGCACACCGAGGGCGAGCGGACCGTCGGCGACGTCCTGCACGCCAAGGCGGGCGACCTCCCCGCCTTGGTGCACACCCACCCGAACGAGACGCTGCGCGACGCCATCGAGATCCTGCGCGAGTACGGGGTGTCGCAGATGCCCGTCGTCAAGGCCGAGCCTCCGGTCGTGTCGGGCGAGGTCGCCGGAGCGGTGTCCGAACGGGCGCTGCTCGAGGCGCTCTTCACGGGCAAGGCGCACCTCGCCGACTCCGTCGAGCACCACATGGAGGCAGGGCTGCCCCTCGTCGGTGCCGGGGAGCCGGTCGCGACCGCACGCCACGAGCTCGAGACCTCGGATGCCGTGCTCGTCATCGAGGACGGGAACCCCGTCGGGGTCCTCACCCGCGCCGACCTGCTCACCTTCCTCGCCGACTGAGCCGCCCGGCGCGACCGTCGACGGAGCGGTCACGGCGGTCCGGGCGGCCGGTCGGGGGACCTCCCACCCACCGTTCGGCTGGTAGCGAGCAGTTCGACTGATCCTGTACCCCGCCGTGTGCCACGTTAGGGCGGCGCCGTCACCGGGGTGTGCGGCGCTCCTCGTGCGCAAGAAGGGTAGGAGCGTGGGTCGCTCGCAGGTGAAGGACCGTCAGTGGCAGCCGCATCCGGCACGTGCCGCTGCCCTTCGGGCACTCGCCTTCGGGCTGCCGCTCGTCGTCTCGGTCATCGTCGGCATCGTCGTCGGTGCACTGATGCCGGCTCCCGACTCCACGGCCAGCCTGGTGCTGTGGTGGGGCGCCGTGCTCGGGTCCTCCACCCTGGCGGTGTACGCCGCGGACCGGGTGACCCGCAAGGTCCTTCCGCTGGCGACCCTGATGCGGCTGTCCATCCTCTTCCCCGACCGCGCGCCGTCCCGCCTCAAGGTCGCCCGCAAGGTGTCGGGCAGCCGCGCGATCGCGACCGAGCTGGCCAAGGCCGGGATGGCGACGGACCGCCAGGAGGCCGCCGAGACCATCCTCGCCCTCGTCGGCGCCCTCGGCGACTACGACGCCCGCACCCGCGGCCACTCCGAGCGCACCCAGCTGTTCGTCACGATGCTCGCCGACGAGCTCAAGCTGAGCAGCGAGGACAAGGGCAAGCTGATGTGGGCGGCACTCGTCCACGACATCGGCAAGCTCAAGGTCCCGCACGAGGTCCTCAACAAGCCCGCCAAGCCCACCGAGGAGGAGTGGGAGCTGCTCCACAGCCACCCGCACCACGGCGCGGAGATCTGCGAACCGCTGCGCGAATGGCTCGGGCCGTGGTGGTTGGCGATCGAGCAGCACCACGAGAAGTACGACGGGAGCGGCTACCCGCACGCACTCGCCGGCCGGGAGATCAGCTACGGCGCCAGGATCGTCGCGGTCGCCGACAGCTACGAGGTCATGACGGCGGCCCGTCCGTACAAGCGCCCGATGACCGCACAGGCCGCGCGCACCGAGCTGACCGCCTGTGCCGGTTCGCACTTCGATCCGGAGATCGTGCGGGCCTTCCTCAACATCTCCCTGGGTGGCGTGCGCCGCTCGACCGGCCCGCTGGCGTGGCTGGCCCAGATCTTCATGGTGCGTCCCGGCCCGATCCTGGGACAGGTCATGGGCGCCTCCGCCGGCGCGGTCGGCGCGGCCGCGACCGTCATCGGGCTGAACATGGCCCCCGGCATCGCGCACGCGGAGCCGACCACGACCGCGCAGCAGAAGCCGCCGGCGACGGCGCCACCGCTGACGTCGCCGACTCCGGACAGCCAGACGCCGGACCCCCAGACCCCGGCCCCCACGCCGACCGCCACGACCAGCCCGCGACCGGCCACCCCCCCGCTGACGTCCGCCCCCGGCCGGTTCGCTGTGGTCGACGATGTCGAGTCGACCGTCGAGGACACCGCCCGCGTGTACGACGTGCTGGCCAACGACGCCATGGGCGGCGTCGTCGAGATCGCCGGCGTCACCGACCCGACCCGTGGCGCGTCGATGGTCGTCGGCAACAAGGTCCTCTTCACGCCCGACCAGGACGTCAACGGCATCGAGACGTTCTACTACACCGTGCGGGACACCTTCGGGCGCCAGCGCACGGGGCTGGTCACGGTGGACGTCGTCCCGGTCAACGACCGGCCGGTGGCCAGCGACGACGCACTGGTGGTGGACGAGGACGTGGTCAGCGCCCCGCTCCGGCTGCTCGGCAACGACACCGACGTCGACGGCGACACCCTGACCGTCACCGCGGTGACCGGCGCCACCAACGGCACGGTCACCCAGCGTGCGGGCGACTTCGTCTACACCCCCGACCGCGACTACTCGGGGGCCGAGACGCTCCAGTACACGATCTCGGACGGCAACGGCGGTGCGAGCTCGGCGACCGCGTCCCTGACCGTCGCGCCCGTCAACGACGCCCCCGTGGCGCGCCCCGACACCGCGTCGATGGCCGAGGACTCGGGCACGATGACCCTCGCCAACCTGCTCACCAACGACACCGACGTCGAGAACGACCCGTTGACGGTCACGGCGGTCACCGGGGCGGCGCACGGCACCATCGCGCAGCCGACCAGCGGGGTCTTCACCTACCGGCCGGGCCCGAACTTCCACGGTGTCGAGACCCTGAGCTACACGGTGTCGGACGGTCATGGCGGCACGGACTCGTCCACGGTGCGGGTCACCGTCACGCCGGTCAACGACCAGCCCAGCGCCAACGACGACGCGATCGTGGCCGCGGAGGACGCGGTCGACGTGCCGTTGCAGCTCCTGGCCAACGACACCGACATCGACGGTGACGCGCTCACGGTGACCTCGGTGTCGCCGCCGGTGCACGGCACGGTCCAGCAGGTGGCGGGCTCGTGGACCTACACGCCCGACCCGAACTGGAACGGCGTCGAGACGCTGTCGTACGCCATCTCCGACGGCAACGGCGGGACGGCGTCGGCCACCGTCACGATCACGGTCACCGCGGTGAACGACAGCCCGGTCGCCGGTGCCGACACGTCGACGATCGCCGAGGACTCCGGTCCGGCGGCCCTCGACCTGGTCACCAACGACACCGACGCCGACGGTGACTCCCTGACGGTCACCGGTGTCACCGGGGCGGCCAACGGCGCCATCACCTCACCCGGGGGCGTCTGGACCTACACGCCGGCCCTGAACTACGCCGGGGTCGAGACGCTGGACTACACCGTCGACGACGGCAACGGCGGAACCGACACGGGCACCATGACCGTGACGGTGACACCGGTGCAGGACCCGCCGGTGGCGAACGACGACTCGATCTCGCTGCTCGAGGACGCGATCGACGCACCGCTCGACCTGCTCGGCAACGACGTCGACGTCGACGGGGACACCCTCACCGTCACCGCCGTGACGGGCGCCGTCAACGGCACGCTCACCGAGCAGTCCCCGGGGGTGTGGACCTACACCCCGGACGACGACTGGAGCGGCACCGAGACGTTGAGCTACGACGTCTCCGACGGCAACGGCGGAGCGGACACGGCCACGGTGACCGTGACGGTCACCGCGGTCAACGACGCACCGGTGGCGGGGCCGGACGCCTACGCCATCACCGCCGGGCAGACCCTCACGACGACGGCGGCCGACGGCGTGCTCTCCAACGACGGCGATGCCGACGGGGACACCCTGACGGTGACCGGGGACGACAGCCTCCTCATCGACATCAACGCCGACGGGTCCTTCACCTACCTCGGTCTCCTCCCGGCGACGGAAGTGGCCACCTACACGGTCTCGGACGGCAACGGCGGCACCGCGACCGGCACGCTGACCATCACCGTGACCGTGCTGGCGAGCTCGACCGTCGACCTGTACCTGCAGCCGGTCGACACGGTCTCGATGGGCTCGCTCACCACGACGCCCCCCAGCACCGGCATCGGCGACTACGACGCCGACGGCAGCCCGGGCCTGACGATCGACCCGAGCAGCATGAAGCCCGACGAGACCGACCCGCAGAAGTTCCAGGAGTGGTCGTACCCGGTGCCGACCGGTGGGCTCACGATGAACGGTCCGATCACCATGGACCTCTGGACGTCGTTGAAGGACGAGGCCGACAAGGACCTCGACTACGCGGCCTGGGTCTACGACTGCGGCCCCGCCGGGTGTGCGCTCCTCGCCTCGACCGTCGGGGTGCACATCGACAACTGGAGCACCACCACGACCTGGGAGCGGCGCACCGTGACGGTCGGCAGCGCCAACACGACGATCCCCGCCGGGCACACCGTCAAGGTCCGCCTGGCCTTCAACCACACCGACGTCTGGCTGCCGCTCTCCAGCACCTATCCCTCGTCGCTCAGCTACACCCGGTAGCGAGCCGCCGCCCGTCGCGCCCGGACCGCCTGCTCGTGGACAATCGTCGGATGGAGCGTCCGCGGTACGAGTCGCCGGTCGAGCGCGCGATCCGTGAGGCCCAGGAGCGGGGCGAGTTCGACGACCTCCCCGGTGCCGGGAAGCCGCTGCAGCTCGGGGACGCCGACGACCCGATGTGGTGGGTGCGCCGGCTCGCCGAGCGGGAGCAGCTCGACTTCACCGGCGCGCTGCCGCCGGCCGTCGCGCTGCGCAAGGAGGCTGCCGGCTTCCCGGACTCGCTCGTCGACCTGCGGACCGAGGAGTCGGTGCGGGCGGTCCTGGACGACTACAACCTCCGGGTGCGGCGCGACCGGCTCCGGACGCCGGACCCACGGGTCCCGCAGCTGCTGGCACCGACCGTCGACGTCGACGAGCTTCTCGAGCGCTGGCGGACACTGCGAGCAGCCTCACAGCCCCCCGGAGTTGACCCGCCGCGGATGGCGGGGGAGGCTCGAGCGCGGCGCCGCTGGTGGCGCCGCCGCCGCTGAACCGCCCCCCACGACGTGACGCCCCGTCCCTGCCGGGACGACCGGCACGGGCCGTGCGCGTCCGACGAGGAAGGCCCGATGAGCCACTACCCCCACCTGCTCTCCCCGCTCGACCTCGGCCACATCACGCTGCCCAACCGGGTCGTCATGGGGTCGATGCACACCGGGCTGGAGGACCGGGCCAGGGACGCCCCGAAGCTCGCGGCGTACCTCGCCGAGCGGGCCCGCGGGGGCGCCGGCCTCATCGTCACCGGGGGGTACGCCCCGAACCTCGAGGGGACGCTCTACCCGGGTGCCTCGAAGCTGACGAGCCGCCGCGAGCTGGCCCGGCACCGGGTCGTGACCACCGCCGTGCACGAGGCCGGCGGGCTCATCGCGCTCCAGCTGCTGCACGCGGGGCGGTACGCGTACACCCCGTGGTGCGTCGCGCCGTCGACGGTCAAGAGCCCGATCAGCCGGTTCGCGCCGCGGGCGCTGACCGCCCGAGGCGTCCGGCGGCAGGTCCGGGCGTTCGCCCGCGCCACGCGGCTCGCCCGCCGGGCGGGGTACGACGGCGTCGAGGTGATGGGGTCCGAGGGGTACCTCATCAACCAGTTCCTCGCGCCCCGCACCAACCATCGCTCCGACCAGTGGGGCGGAACGCCCGAGAACCGCCGACGGTTCGCCGTCGAGGTGGTCCGCGCCGTCCGGGAGGCCGCGGGCCCGGACTTCGTCGTCGTCTACCGCATCTCGGTCCTCGACCTCGTCGAGAACGGGCAGACGTGGGACGAGGTGGTGGCCCTCGCCCGCGAGGTCGAGGCGGCCGGGGCGAGCATCCTCAACCTCGGCATCGGGTGGCACGAGGCCCGGGTGCCGACGATCGTCACCTCCGTGCCCCGGGCGGCGTTCACCGGGTACGCGGCCCGGCTGGGGGAGCACGTCGGCATCCCGGTGTGCGCGACGAACCGGATCAACACCCCGGAGGTGGCCGAGCAGGTGCTGACGGACGGCGCCGACCTCGTGTCGCTGGCCCGGCCGTTCCTCGCCGACCCCGACTTCGTCCGCAAGGCCGACGAGGGCCGCTCCGACGAGATCAACACGTGCATCGCCTGCAACCAGGCCTGCCTGGACCACACGTTCGTCAAGCAGCGAGCGTCGTGCATGGTCAACCCGCGCGCCGCCCACGAGACCGAGCTCGTCATCGGCCGTGCTCCCGCGCGCCGCAAGGTGGCGGTCGTCGGCGGTGGACCGGCCGGGCTGGCGGCCACGGTCACCCTCGCCGAGCGGGGGCACGACGTCGAGCTGCTCGAGGCCCGCGACCACCTCGGTGGCCAGTTCGACATCGCGATGCGCATCCCGGGGAAGGAGGAGTTCGTCGAGACGATCCGCTACTTCACGCGGCGCCTCGAGGTGCTCGGGGTGCGGGTGCGGCTGTCGACGTGGGCCGACGCCGACGCGTTGGTGGCCGAGGGGTTCGACGACGTCGTCGTCGCGACCGGGGTGGAGCCTCGGATCCCCGAGATCCCCGGCGTCGACCACCCGATGGTCATGACGTACGCGGAGCTGGTCCGGGGTGAGCGCACGGCCGGGCAGCGGGTCGCCGTCATCGGCGCCGGAGGCATCGGGATCGACGTCTGCGAGCTCCTGACGACGGAGCACTCGGCGACGCTCGACGCCGAGGCGTGGAGCCTGGAGTGGGGCGTCGGTGACCCCGCGGAGTCACGCGGGGGCCTGCGTCCCGCGGTCCCCGAACCGAGCCCCCGAGAGGTGGTCCTGCTCCAGCGGAAGACGTCGACCATCGGCAAGGGACTCGGCAAGACGACGGGCTGGGTGCACCGGGCCTCGTTGCGGGCCAAGGGTGTCGAGCAGATCTCCGGGGTCGCCTCCTACGAGCGGATCGACGACGAGGGCCTGCACATCACCGTCGGCGCGGACGGGGAGCGCCGTCTCGTGGCCTGCGACACCGTCGTCGTGTGCGCCGGCCAGGAGCCCGTGCGGACCATCGCCGACGACCTCGCCGACCGCGGGCTGACCGTGCACGTCATCGGCGGAGCGGACGTCGCCGCCGAGCTCGACGCCAAGCGCGCCATCCGGCAGGGCACCGAGGTGGCGGCGGCCATCTGACCCCCCACTCCACCCCGAACGTGTGTGAACCCGCCGGGGATCCCCGGCGGGTTCACACACGTTCGCGGCGGGAAGCGCTCGTCAGGCGGGTGGGGCGATGTCCGTCTGGGCCGGGAGGTTCGCGACGCCGACCGGGCAGGTGAGCCCGTTGGGCCCGTGGTTGCAGTAGCCGCCGGGGTTCTTGTGGAGGTACTGCTGGTGGTACCCCTCCGCGTAGTAGAACGGGCCGGCCTGCTCGGCGGACGCGATCGTCGTCGTGATGGTGCCGCGGCCGGCGGCGGTCAGGACAGCCTGGAACGCGTCCCGGGTCGTCGCCGCCGCCTCGGCCTGCGCGGGCGTCGTCGTGAAGATCGCGGACCGGTAGGCCGTCCCGATGTCGTTGTACTGCCGGTTGCCCTGGGTCGGGTCGTGGTTCTCCCAGAACGCCTTGAGCAGCAGCTCCGGAGAGATGACTGCGGGGTCGTAGGCGACGAGGACGGCCTCGGCGTGCCCGGTGCGCCCGGTGCAGGTCTCCTCGTACGTGGGGTTCGGGGTGAAGCCGCCCTGGTAGCCGGCGGCGGTCGTCACGACCCCCGGCAGCTGCCAGAAGATCCGCTCGACCCCCCAGAAACAGCCCATCGCGACGTAGAGCACCTCGGTGCCGTCGGGCCAGGGCCCCTCGAGCGGGGTCCCGAGGACCTCGTGGGTCGTCGGCACGGGGTAGGGCCGGTGGTCGCGGCCGGCAAGGGCCTCGTCGCGGGTGGGGAGCGTGGACTTCGCACGGGAGCCGAAAAGCATGTCGAGTTCAACCCCGGAGGGTGGCACGGTGTTCCACATGGTCGACCTCGTCCCCGTGTCCGGGCTGGACCTCGAGCCCGCCGCCGCCGCCCGCTTCGGGCAGTGGGCCTCAGTGCTGGGCGTCGCGGCACACCACGACCTGGGTGGCGACGACGACGCCTGGACCGCCGACGAGCTGCGCGCGCTCGAGGGCAGCACGACCACGCGACGGCTGCAGGTGCTCGCCGTCGACGAGGGGTCCCACGTGGGGGCCGCCGGCCTCATCCTGCCGCTGCGCGACAACGAGCACGCGGCGTCCGTCTTCGTGGCGGTGCACCCCGCGCATCGGCGCCGCGGAGTGGGCGGCGCGCTCCTCGGGTGGGTCGAGGACCACGCCCGTGCCGACGGTCGCACGGTCGCCTCCGCGGAGACCCAGTGGGTCGGCGGGCCGGACGACGACCTGCACGGGGAGTGGGCCGCCGCCCGCGGGTACCTGGCCGCACAGACCGTCCTCCGGTCCGACCTCGACGTCGTCGCGCCCGCAGGGGCCGACCCCACCGTGCCGGACGGCTACCGGCTCGAGACCCACGTCGACGACATGCCCGGGGCCGACCTCGCCGACCGGGCCCTCCTCGCCCGCCGGATGTCGACGGACGCCCCCCTCGGCGAGCTCGAGCTCGGGGAGGAGGAGTGGGACGAGGAGCGGGTTCGCGGTGAGGACGAGCGCACCCGCGCGATGGGGCGCCGGGTCGTCGCCACGTACGTGCGGCACCTGTCGAGCGGACGACTCGTCGGGTTCACGAGAGTGGAGGTGCCGCGAGACGCTCCGGCGTTGGGCTACCAGCAGGACACCCTCGTCCTGCGGGAACACCGCGGCCACGGGCTGGGCCTGGCGCTCAAGCTCGCCAACCACCGCGCGCTCGCCGAGGCGCTGCCCGGGGTGCTCCGGGTGCGCACCTGGAACGCCGTCGAGAACGTCCACATGCTCGCCGTCAACACCGCGCTGGGGTTCCGGCCCAGCGGCTACACGCGGGAGTGGCAGAAGCACCTGCACTGACCCCCGCCCCCGCGTCCCCACATCGACCAATAGGTCACGTCAGGTACGCCCGCACCCGTCCCCACATCGACCAATAGGTCACGTCAGGTACGGGTCCGACGGCGGAGGGCGTACCGACATCGACCAATAGGTCACGTCAGGTACGGGCACCCGTCCCCACATCGACCATAGGTCACGTCAGGTACGGCCGGCGGCCGTCCCGACATCGACCAATTGGTCACGTCAGGTACGGGTCGACGGCGGAGGGCGTACCGACATCGACCAATAGGTCACGTCAGGTACGCCGGCACCCGTCCCCACATCGACCTATTGGTCACGTCAGGTACGGATCGGAGGCCGGAGGGGGTGTACGCAGAGTGACCTTTCGGTCGGATGGGGCGCGGTCGGGCGGGTCGGGGATGGGGCGCGGTCGGGCGGGTGGGGGATGGGCGTCGAGGCGGGGTGTCGTAGCGCCTACCCTCGTGGGCATGACTCTCGACGACCTCGGTTTCTCCTCCCGCGCCATCCACGCCGGGCAGGAGCCGGACCCCCTGACCGGCGCGGTCGTGCCGCCGATCCACCAGGTGAGCACGTACAAGCAGGACGGGGTCGGCGGCCTGCGCGGCGGCTACGAGTACTCACGCTCGGCCAACCCGACCCGGGCGGCCCTCGAGGAGTGCATCGCGGCCCTCGAAGGAGGCGAGCGCGGCTTCGCGTTCGCCAGCGGCCTCGCCGGGGAGGACACCGTGCTGCGGGCACTCCTCGTTCCCGGTGACCACGTCGTCGTGCCCTCGGACGCGTACGGCGGCACATACCGCCTCTTCAACCGGGTGCTCAAGCCCTGGGGCGCCGACCACTCCATCGCGACGGTCGCCGACGTCGAGTCGGTGCGCGCCGCCATCCGGCCGGAGACCCGGATGGTCTGGGTCGAGACCCCCACCAACCCGCTGCTCGGCATCGCCGACATCGCGGCGATCGCCGAGGTGACCCACGAGGCCGGGGCGCTGCTCGTCGTCGACAACACCTTCGCCTCGCCGTACCTGCAGAACCCGATCGCGCTCGGCGCGGACGTCGTCGTCCACTCGACGACGAAGTACGCCGGTGGTCACAGCGACGTGGTCGGGGGCGCCGTCGTCGTCGCTCCGGGCGCGAGGACCCGGGACGGCGAGTCGGTCGCCGAGCGGGTGGGGTTCCATCAGAACTCGATGGGCGCGGTCGCCGGCCCGTTCGACGCCTGGCTCGTCCTGCGCGGGCTGAAGACCCTGGCCGTGCGCATGGAGCGGCACTGCGACAACGCCGAGACGGTCGTCGACTTCCTCCAGAGCCACCCGGGCGTCACGGCGGTGCACTACCCGGGTCTGCCCGACCACCCGAACCACGACGTCGCCGCCCGCCAGATGAAGCGCTTCGGCGGCATGGTCGCGTTCCGGGTCAAGGGTGGGGAGGACGTCGCGGCGAAGGTGTGCGGTGAGACCGAGCTCTGGACGCTCGGGGAGTCCCTCGGTGGCGTCGAGTCCCTCATCGAGCACCCCGGCCGGATGACCCACGCCTCCGTCGCGGGCACCGAGCTCGAGGTGCCCGGCGACCTCATCCGCCTCTCGGTCGGCATCGAGGACGCGCCCGACCTCGTCGCCGACCTGCGTCAGGCGCTCGACCGGCTCACCTGATCCACCGCCTCGAGCGGCGCCTCACTAGAGTGCGCGGATGCCCGCGGTCCTGTGCGTCGACGTCGGCTCGACCTTCACCAAGGCGGTGCTCGTCGGGCCCGACGGCGCCCTGCTCGGGCGGGCCTCCCACCCGACGACGGTCGCGACCGATGTCATGGACGGCGTCGACGCGGTCCGCGCCGAGCTCGGCGGCCGCCAGGCCGCAGCCGAGACCCTCGTGTGTTCCAGCGCCGGCGGCGGGCTTCGGCTCGCCGTGGTCGGCTACGAGCGCGAGGTGACCGCCGAGGCCGGGTACCGGGTCGGTCTCTCGGCAGGGGCGCGCGTCGTCCACGTCACGGCCGGACCGATGACGGGCTCGGACGTGGCGGCGCTGCGGGCGGCCCGCCCGGACCTCGTCCTGCTCGTCGGCGGCACCGACGGGGGGAACGCCGACGTCCTCGTGCACAACGCCCGCCGGTACGCACGGGCCCGGGTCGGCGCCCCGGTCGTGGTCGCCGGCAATGCGCGGGCCGCGGCCGCCGTCACCGCCGAGCTGGACGCCACCGGCCGTCGTCACGTCGTGACCGCCAACGTCCTCCCGGCGATCGGTGAGGTGGCCCCGGAGGGGGCTCGGTCCGCGATCCGGGAGGTCTTCCTCGAGCACGTCATCGGGGGCAAAGGGCTCTCCCGTGGCCGCGGGTTCGCCGACCTCGTCCGGGCCCCGACCCCGGACGCCGTCCTGCGCGGGGTCGAGGTGCTGGCGCAGGTCCGCGGGCAGGACGTGCTCGTCGTCGACGTCGGGGGCGCCACGACCGACGTCTACTCGGTCCTCACCCCGCAGGGCGAGGACGCGACGATCCGGCGCGAGGTCGTCGGCACCGTGTGGCACGCCCGCACCGTCGAGGCCGACCTCGGGATGCGCTGGAACGCGGGGGGCGTCGTCGACGCCGCGGCGCGTGAGCGCCTCCCCCTGTCCCCGGCGACCGAGGCCTGGGCGACCGGCGTGACCGCCGAGCCAGGGCGGGTCGCCACGACCGGGCCGGAGTGGGCGGCCGAGGAGTCGCTCGCCCGGGCGGCCGTGACCATCGCCGCCCGGCGGCACGGCCGCCCCGCAGCGCCGGGGGAGCGACCGAGGCCGCTCGCGGACGTCGGCCTCGTCGTCGGCTCCGGCGGTGTGCTCCGGCACGCGCCGGCCGGGATGGCCGAGTCGGTGCTCGGGGCCACCCTCACCGACCACGGCGGTGGGTGGCGGGTCCCGGACCGGGCGCAGGCGGTCGTGGACCGCGACTACGTCCTCTTCGCCGTCGGGCTGCTGGGGCCCCGGCACCCGGTGGCCGCTCGCGCGCTCGCCGGTTCCCTCGCCGGGTCGGGCTGACCTCGGCTCCGACCGGCCGCGATCGTGACGACGGCCCGCCACCCCGTGGGGCGGCGGGCCGTCGGCGCGGTCGAGGGGATCAGCCGGTGTACGGGGTCGCGGCCTTGATGGCGACCTCGATCTGCTTGCCGTTGGGGGCCTCGTACGAGACGCTGTCGCCGACCTTGTGGCCGTTGACGGCCTCGCCGATCGGGGACTTCTCGGAGAACACCTGCATCGAGGGGTCGATGATCTCGCGCGAGCCGAGGAGGAACTGCTCCTCGTCGCCGAACATCTCGACGGTGACGATCATCCCCGGCTCGACGACGCCGTCGTCGGGGGGCGTCTCGCCGATGGTCGCGTTCTCGAGGAGCTGGGTGAGCTGGCGGATGCGGGCCTCCATCTTGCCCTGCTCCTCCTTGGCCGCGTGGTACCCGCCGTTCTCCTTGAGGTCGCCCTCCTCGCGGGCGGCCTCGATGCGCTTGGCGATCTCGGTACGACCCGGGCCGGACAGCTCTTCGAGCTCGCCCTTGAGACGGTCGTACGCGCCCTGGGTGAGGTAGCTCTGGTTGGTCGTCGTCTCGGTCACGGGTGGTCAACTCCTGGTACGTGGTGCGCCGGACCCTCGCGGGTGGCGCCGAGGGTGCTACGGCAACGGGCCCGGGTCGACCGCCTCTTCTCGGCGCTTCTCGACCCAGACCCGAACGTGAAGTGGTCAGTCTAGCAACGTGCATCCCGGGAAGCACATCTGTTCCGGCACTGACGGCGGGGCGGGCGGCCGCGGGGCGGGGTGCGCACGACTCCGTCGGCGCAGGTCAGGGGGTCAGGAAGTGACGCGGACGCAGGACTCGACGACGCCGGTCACCGCGCGGGCGCTGGTGCGGATGTCGACGATGCGGTGCACGACGGGACCGCCGGCCGCCGGGACCTCGTCGGTGACGACGCCGACCCGGCCCTTGCGACTGTCGAGGGCGCTGACCCGGCAGGTCACCGGCGTGCCCTCGGGTCGGACCAGGTCGTACTCGACCCGGATGGCGGCGTCGGAGCGGACGTCGTAGGCGGTCACCTCGGGTCGTACCTGACCGGCGGTCGTGGCCCAGCCGTACCAGGACACGGCGGCCACGGCGGCGAGGACCGCCGCGAGGGCCAGCCACTGGCGGCGGCCGGACGGGGTCCGGGGATCGGGCGGTCGCACGGTGCTCCTCGGAGGCGGTCGGTGCCGGATGTCAGAATGGGACCTCTCCATTCTCGGGGATGCCCCGAGCCCACCACACCGAAGGGTCCCGCATGTCCGAACGGCTCCGGCTCATGTGCGTCCACGCGCACCCGGACGACGAGTCGAGCAAGGGCGCAGCGACGATGGCCAAGTACGTCGACGCCGGCCACGAGGTCCTCGTCGTCTCCTGCACCGGGGGTGAGCGGGGCAGCATCCTCAACCCCCGGCTCGCGGAGGACATCCACATCCTGCGCGACCTCGTCCACGTCCGGCGCGACGAGATGGCGCGTGCGCAGCAGATCCTCGGCGTCCAGCACACGTGGCTCGGGTTCGTCGACTCCGGCCTCCCCGAGGGCGACCCACTGCCGCCGCTGCCCGGCGGGTGCTTCGCGCTCGAGCCGGTCGAGGTCACCGCCGAGGCTCTCGTGCGCGAGATCCGCCGGTTCCGTCCGCACGTCATGACGACGTACGACGAGAACGGCGGCTACCCCCACCCTGACCACATCATGTGCCACGACGTCTCGGTGGCGGCGTTCTCGGCGGCCGGCGACGCCTCGCGGTTCCCCGACGCCGGCCCCGCCTGGCAGCCGCTGAAGCTCTACTACAACCAGACCTTCAGCAAGGCGCGCATCGAGGCCTTCCACGAGGCCCTCACCGCGCTCGGCGAGGA
Source organism: uncultured Actinomycetota bacterium (assembly GCA_963815545.1). GTDB lineage: Bacteria > Actinomycetota > Actinomycetes > Actinomycetales > Dermatophilaceae > Phycicoccus. Next base: position 118,840 of record CAWFGY010000001.1, on the reverse strand, counting down.
GAGCCCTTACGCCGAGTGGCTCGAGCGCTGGGACCGCCAGGACCGTGCCGTCACGACCAAGGTCGCGTGCTCCGACTGGTTCGACCGCCGCGACGCCGCCCTTCTCGCGCACGCGACGCAGGTCGACCCCGAGGGAACCTGGTTCAAGGTGCCGCGTGAGGTGCAGCAGGAGGTCTGGCCGGTCGAGGAGTTCGAGGCGGCCGCCTCCTACGTCCCGATCGGCGAGGAGGAGGACGACCTCTTCGCGGGGCTGCCCGCCGACGTCGCCGAGGCCGACGCGATGGCCACCACTCCGGGGCTCCGCCTCATCCACGACTCCAGGACGGAGCGGGCCGCATGAACGACTCCGCAACCAGCGCGGCGCTGCCGGGCTTCCTCGCCTTCATCGCCTTCTCGCTTCTCGCCCTCGCCCTCTGGTTCCTCATGCGCAACATGAACGAGCGCATGCGGCGCATGTCCTACCGCCAGCAGCGGGCGCACCGCGGGCCGGACGAGGCGCAGGCGGGCCCGGACGAGGCCGCCGAGGTGGACGCCGCCGAGGTGGACGCCGACGAGCCCGGCAACGGGTCGTCCACCGGCGAGACCGACCGGCCCGGCTGAGGGAGCGACGACGCGCCGGGGCCGACCCCGGCGGTGTCAGGCCTGCGTGCCGGTCAGGGCCAAGGACGCCGCGACGAAGTGCGCGGTGAACGCCAGCACGGTCAGCGCGTGGAACACCTCGTGGAACCCGAACCAGCGGGGCGAGATGTCGGGCCGCTTGGTGCCGTAGACGAGCGCGCCGAGGCTGTAGAGCACACCCCCGATGACGACCCAGGTCATCGCGGCGGCGCCGACGTGGTCCAGGAGTGGGCGGAAGTAGAAGACCGCCACCCAGCCGAGCATGAGGTAGGCCGGGACGTACAGCCAGCGCGGGGCGTGGCTCCAGAGGACCCGGAACAGCACGCCGAGGATGGCGCCGGTCCACACGATGAGCAGCATCCGCCGCGCCTGGTCCGCCGGCAGCAGCAGCGCGAACGGGGTGTAGGTCCCGGCGATGATGAGGAAGATGTTGGAGTGGTCGAGGCGTCGGAGGATGCCGCCGACGCGGGGCGACCAGGTGCCGCGGTGGTAGATGGCCGAGGTCCCGAAGAGGAGCACGGCGGTCCCGGCGAACACGGCGGCCGAGACCTTGCCCTCGACCGTGCCGGCGATGATGACGAGCACGATGCCGGCGACAAGCGCGATGGGGGCCATGCCGGCGTGCAGCCAGCCGCGCAGGTGTGGCTTCACCTGGCTCATGGCCGCCTCGACCCGGGTCTCGAGCGCGTCGAACCGACCGGCGTCGGGAGGGCTGGTGCGCTCGGCGGGATCCATCGCCTCATTCTAACCTACGCGAGCGTAGGTTTGCAGACTACGCCCGGCCTCCGTGCACTGCTCACCAGGTCCACACGAGGTCGACACACGATCCACGGCGGGGCTCCCCGACAGCCGGAGTAGCGTGACCCCCGTCGTCCGGACCCGGGCGGCTCAGGTCGGGCGGGAGGACGCGAGCGGCATGGGGCGGTTCACGGACGTGCTCTACGCCGCCTACGCCAAGCGCCTCACCCGCCAGCTGGGGTCGTCGCCGGTACCTCGCCACGTCGGCGTCCTCGTCGACGGCAACCGCCGCTGGGCCAAGCTGCGTGGGGCGGGGACCGAGGAGGGCCATCGCGCCGGCGCCGTCAACATCGGCAACGTCCTGGCGTGGTGCGAGGAGGTCGGCGTCGAGGTCGTCACGCTGTGGCTGCTGTCGACCGACAACCTCAACCGCCCGGAGGCCGAGCTCCGGCCGCTGCTCGGCATCATCGAGGACACCGTCGACTCCTTCGCCGATACGGGCCGCTGGCGCATCAACCCCGTCGGGGCGCTGGACCTCCTCCCGGCCGCGACGACCCAGCGGCTCAAGGCGGCCGCCGAGCGCACCGCCGCCATCGACGGCATGCTCGTCAACGTCGCCGTGGGCTACGGGGGGCGGCGCGAGATCGCCGACGCGGTCCGGAGCCTCCTGCAGGAGCACGCGAGCCGGGGCACGAGCATCGAGGCGCTCGCCGAGGTGATCGACGTCGAGCACATCGCGGAGCACCTCTACACCAAGGGACAGCCGGACCCGGATCTCGTCATCCGCACCTCGGGTGAGCAGCGCCTCTCCGGCTTCCTCCTGTGGCAGAGCGCCCACAGCGAGTTCTACTTCTGCGAGGCGTACTGGCCGGACTTCCGCAAGGTCGACTTCCTGCGCGCGCTGCGCGCCTACGGCGAGCGCCACCGCCGCTTCGGCACCTGACGGTCGGCGAGCGCCCGCCGTGGTGGCCGCCCGACGAACAGCCGACGGGGCGGCGACGAACGGGTGACTTTTCATCACAGCAACCCCGTGAGTCACATGAGCCCCACCCGTGCCGACACGCCGGGCCCGCCTCCCGGCCCCCGGCATCGGGTGGGTCGTAGCGTCGTCACACGGCACCACCTCCTTCGACGACCAGGAGCGGCAATGGCCTCTTCCACGCGGACGGCAGACACGACAGCCCGGGGGAAGGAGCCGCGTCGCACGTTCGTGCTCGACACCTCGGTCCTCCTCTCGGACCCCCGCGCGATCTTCAGGTTCGCCGAGCACGAGGTCGTCCTCCCGGTCGTCGTGGTCACCGAGCTCGAGGCCAAACGTCACCACCCCGAGCTGGGGTACTTCGCCCGCCAGTCGCTGCGGATGCTCGACGACCTGCGGATCAAGGCGGGCCGGCTCGACGCCCCGGTGCCGGTCGGCGACGACGGCGGCTCCCTGCGGGTCGAGCTCAACCACACCGACGCCATGTCACTGCCGGCCGGCTTCCGGCTCGGCGACAACGACACCCGCATCCTCGCGGTCTCGCGCAACCTCGCGAACGAGGGTCGCCTCGTCACGGTCGTCAGCAAGGACCTCCCGATGCGCGTCAAGGCGTCGGCGTGCGGCCTCGACGCCGAGGAGTACCGCGCCGAGCTCGCGGTCGAGTCCGGGTGGACCGGCATGGCCGAGCTCGATGTGACCGTCGAGGAGATGGACCACCTCTACGAGTACGGCCGCCTCGAGAACCCCCAGGCGGCCGAGCTGCCGTGCCACACCGGGCTCAAGCTCCTCTCACCCCGCGGCTCGGGCCTGGGTCGGGTGGGCGCCGACAAGCAGGTGCGGCTCGTCCGGGGTGACCGGGACGCCTTCGGGCTGCACGGCCGCAGCGCCGAGCAGCGCATCGCGCTCGACCTGCTCCTCGACCCCGATGTCGGCATCCTCAGCCTCGGCGGGCGCGCCGGCACCGGGAAGTCCGCGCTGGCCCTGTGTGCCGGGCTCGAGGCCGTCATGGAGCGGCGCCAGCAGCGCAAGGTCGTCGTCTTCCGGCCGCTCTACGCCGTCGGCGGTCAGGAGCTGGGGTACCTGCCCGGCTCGGAGGCCGAGAAGATGAACCCGTGGGGGCAGGCGGTCTTCGACACCCTCTCGGCCCTGGTGAGCCGGGAGGTCGTCGAGGAGGTGCTCGACCGGGGGATGCTCGAGGTGCTGCCGCTCACCCACATCCGCGGGCGCAGCCTGCACGACGCGTTCGTCATCGTCGACGAGGCCCAGAGCCTCGAGCGCAACGTGCTGCTCACGGTGCTGTCGCGGATCGGGCAGAACTCCAAGGTGGTCCTGACCCACGACGTCGCCCAGCGCGACAACCTGCGCGTCGGACGCCACGACGGGGTCGTCGCCGTCGTCGAGGCACTCAAGGGCCACCCGCTGTTCGCCCACGTGACGCTCACGAGGTCCGAGCGCAGCCCGATCGCGGCGCTGGTCACCGACCTGCTGGAGGGGATCGAGGTCTGAGATCGGGCCCCGGCCGGCCGTCGGCTGAGTGTCCACTCAGGTCTCCGTTTCGGCCCGCCGGGGCACCCCAGTAGGCTAAGGTCTCGTTTCCGTAACGCCCGGCCTGCTACCGGGCCCCTCGCCTGTTCCCACCCCTGGAAGGCCCTCCGCGCTTCACCATGGCTCGCTACACACCCCGCCACGCCCCACGCCACGCCGCACCGCGGCGCTCGAGCGGTGGGTCGCTGCTGGCTGCGGTCGGGCGCCCGATGGTCTCCACCGGCCTCCTCGCGGCCGTCGTGGTCAGCGGTGTGGCGCTGAGCGGCGTCGGTGAGGACACCGCGAACGCCGACCCGTTGACGCTCGCCGTGGACGCGTTCACGACGACCAGCTCCTCCGAGCAGGCCCGGGTCGCCGACGCCGATGACGACCGCGTCGCTGCCGACCGGTCCGCCACCAACGCCCAGCGTGCGGTCGCCGCGGCCCAGGCCGACGAGGCCGAGCGTGCCAAGGCTGCGGCCCTGGCGAAGAAGCGTCAGCAGGAGGCCGAGCGCGCAGCCCGCGCCGCCGAGCGCAAGCGGGTCTTCTCCAACGCCCAGGAGGACCCCAAGGCCGCAGCCCAGCTGCTGCTTCCGGAGTACGGCTTCAGCCAGGAGCAGTGGCCGTGCCTCGACCAGCTGTGGGTCGGCGAGAGCGACTGGCGCTGGTGGGTCGCCAACCCGTCCTCGGGGGCCTACGGGATCCCGCAGTCGCTCCCGGCCAGCAAGATGGCCACCGAGGGCAGCGACTGGCGCACGAACCCCGTCACGCAGATCCGCTGGGGGCTCGACTACATCAAGCGCTCCTACGGCACCCCGTGCAACGCGCTCAGCGTGTGGCAGAGCCGTTCGCCGCACTGGTACTGACGCCAGCGGGCTCGATGTCCCCGGCCGGGGACGAGCTAGATCTTGCGCAGCCGGATCCGCGTCACCGCATGGTCGTGGCCCTTGGTCAGCACCAGGGTCGCCCGGTCCCGGGTCGGTTCGATGTTCTCGACCAGGTTCGGCTCGTTGATGGCCGCCCAGATGCCCGCCGCCGTGTCCCGCGCCTCGTCGTCGCTGAGCCGGGCGTACCGGTGGAAGTACGACTGCGGGTCGGCGAACGCCGTCTGCCGGAGCCGGAGGAAGCGCTCGACGTACCAGCGCCGCACGTCGGTCGCCGGCGCGTCGACGTACACCGAGAAGTCGAAGTAGTCCGACACCGTCGTGACGCTCGCGCCGTCGGCCCGGACGCCCGGGGGCTGCAGGACGTTGAGCCCCTCGACGATGAGCACGTCGGGCTTGCGCACCTCGGTCGGCTCGGTGAGGACGTCGTAGGTCAGGTGTGAGTACTGCGGCGCCTCCACGACCGGCATCCCGGACTTGACGTCCGCCACGAAGCGCAGCAGGGCCCGACGGTCGTAGGACTCGGGGAACCCCTTGCGCTGCAGGAGTCCTCGGCGTTCGAGCTCGGCATTCGGGTAGAGGAACCCGTCGGTGGTCACCAGCTCGACCCGCGGGGTGTGCGGCCAGCGGCTCATCAGCTCGCGCAGGATGCGCGCGGTCGTCGACTTGCCGACCGCGACCGACCCGGCGACACCGACGACGAAGGGCACCCGGCGGGGCCGGTCGCCGAGGAACTCGCTCGTCGCGAGCCGGAGCCCGTGGACGGCCTCGACGTAGAAGTGGAGCAGTCGCGACAGCGGGAGATAGACGTCCTCCACCTCCTGCAGGTCCAGCCGGTCGCCGAGCCCGCGCAGCCGGGAGAGGTCGTCCTGGGTCAGGCTCATCGGGTGGTTCTCGCGCAGCCGGGACCACGCCGCGCGGTCGAGATCGACGTACGGGGTCGGCAGCTGGGCGTCCCCGGCGAGGCGGAGACGCGCGAGTACCTCGTCGGCCGCGGTCACGGCGCCATCATGGCGCATCGACCCGGACCCGGCGCGGGCCGGCGGCCGGGCGTCGGGCCGGCACCGCCGCGACGCGGGGGGTGCGTGCCATACGGGATACGCTGGCGCGCATGTGCGGAATCGTCGGCTATGTGGGCCGCAACACGGACGGCAGGGCGCTCGACGTCGCGATGGAGGGGCTCGCGCGCCTCGAGTACCGCGGGTACGACTCGGCCGGGGTGGCGCTGGTCACCGAGGACGGCGTCGCCACCGAGAAGCGCGCCGGCAAGCTCGAGAACCTCAGGTCCGCCCTCGACGCGCACCCGATGTCCGGGTCCCGGACCGCGATCGGGCACACCCGCTGGGCCACTCACGGCGGGCCGACGGACGGCAACGCCCACCCCCACCGCGGCGGCGAGGGCGACCGGCTCGCCCTCATCCACAACGGCATCATCGAGAACTTCCACGCCCTGAAGAAGGGGCTGCTCGCCGAGGGCGTCGAGTTCCGCTCCGAGACCGACACCGAGGTCGCGGCCAAGCTCCTCGGGCGGGAGTACGACCGGCTCGGCGACCTCACCGAGGCGATGCGGGCCGTCGTCGACCGGCTCGAGGGTGCCTTCACCCTCCTCGCCGTCCACGCCGACAGCCCGGGCGTCGTCGTCGGCGCCCGCCGCAACAGCCCGCTCGTCGTCGGCGTAGGGGACGGCGAGAACTTCCTCGGCAGCGACGTCGCGGCGTTCATCGGCTACACCCGGCACGCGGTGGAGCTGGGCCAGGACCAGATCGTCACCATCACCCCCGACGGCTACGACGTCATCGGCTTCGACGGCTCGTCCGCCGAGGGCAAGGCGTACGAGGTGACCTGGGACGCCGCCGCCGCCGAGAAGGGCGGCTACGACACCTTCATGGAGAAGGAGATCCACGACCAGCCCCACGCCGTCGCCGACACCCTGCTGGGCCGTACCGACGACACCGGCCGGCTCGTCCTGGACGAGGTGCGCATCCCCGAGGACCAGCTGCGCCGCGTCACCCGCATCACGATCGTCGCGTGCGGCACCGCCGCCTACGCCGGGATGGTCGCCAAGTACGCCATCGAGCACTGGACCCGGATCCCCGTCGAGGTCGCCCTCGCCCACGAGTTCCGCTACTGCGACCCGATCGTCGACGAGAACACCCTCGTCGTGTCGATCAGCCAGTCCGGCGAGACGATGGACACCCTCATGGCGGTCAAGCACGCCACCGAGCTCGGCGCGATGACGCTGTCGATCTGCAACACCCACGGCTCGACGATCCCGCGCGAGTCCGACGCCGTCCTCTACACCCACGCCGGCCCCGAGATCGCCGTCGCCTCCACCAAGGCCTTCCTCGCCCAGATCACCGCCTGCTACGTCCTCGGGCTCTACCTCGCGCAGCTGCGCGGCGAGACCTACGCCGACGACGCCAAGGCCGTGCTGCGCGACCTCCACGAGATCCCCGAGAAGATCGAGGACCTCCTCGGCCGGATGGGCCGCGTCGCCGAGATGGCCGAGTTCATGGCCGACAGCCGGGCCGTGCTCTTCCTCGGACGCCACGTCGGCTTCCCGGTGGCGATGGAGGGGGCGCTGAAGCTCAAGGAGCTCGCCTACATCCACGCCGAGGGCTTCGCGGCGGGCGAGCTCAAGCACGGACCGATCGCCCTCATCGAGCCCGGGCAGCCGGTGTTCGTCGTCGTCCCCGGGCCGGACACCCCGCACGAGCTGCACAAGAAGGTCGTGTCCAACATCCAGGAGATCCGGGCCCGCGGGGCGCGCACGCTCGTCATCGCGCACGACGGTGACGAGGACGTGGTGCCGTTCGCGAGCGAGGTCATCCGCATCCCGCAGTGCCCCCCCATGCTGGCGCCGCTGCTCGCCGTCGTCCCGCTGCAGGTCTTCGCCCTGCACCTCGCGTCGGCCAAGGGTCTGGACGTCGACCAGCCCCGCAACCTGGCCAAGTCCGTCACCGTCGAGTGACGGCGGTCGCGCGATGATCGCGGGGGTCGGCATCGACGTCGTCGACGTCGCCCGGTTCGGCGCGTCCCTGGAACGCACCCCGGCCCTGGCCACGCGCCTCTTCACCGAGGCCGAGCGGGAGCTGCCACTCACCTCGCTCGCGGCCCGCTTCGCGGCCAAGGAGGCCCTGGCCAAGGCGCTCGGCGCACCCGTCGGCCTCGGCTGGCACGACGCCGAGGTCACCCGGGGCCCGGACCGCCGGCCCGCGTTCTCGGTCCGCGGCACCGTCGCGGCCCGGATGGCCGAGCTGGGGATCGCGACCGTCCACGTGTCGCTGTCGCACGACGCCGGCATCGCGTCCGCGGTCGTCGTCACCGAGCGGGACGGCCAGGCCGGATGATCGAGGCCTACGGCATCGCGGACGTGTACGCGGCCGAGACCGCCCTCATGGCGACCCTCGACGAGGGCGAGCTCATGGCCCGAGCCGTCGACGGGATCGCGGCCGTCGCCGCCGCCCGGCTCGAGGCGCAGGGGGCCACCTCGGTCGCGGCGCTCATCGGGCCCGGCAACAACGGGGCCGACGCCCTGTACGCCGCGGCGCGGCTGGCCGAGGCCGGCTGGAGCGTCGTGGCGGTCCACGGTGGGACCGTGCACGACGGCGCCCGCGCCGCAGCGGACGCCGCCGGGGTCGTCCTCACCACGGACCCGGCGAGCATCGCCGAGGCCGACCTCGTGCTCGACGGGATCCTCGGGATCGGGGCGCGCCCCGGGCTGCCCGACTGGGCCCGCGCCTGGGTCGAGGCCGTCCCGGAGGCCGCGTACGTCCTGGCGGTCGACCTGCCCTCGGGGCAGGACCCTGCGGGCGCGGGGTTCGACGTCGACGGGGTCATCGCCGACGAGACGGTGACCTTGTCCGTCGCCAAACCCGTGCATCTGCTGCCGCCCACCGAGCAGGCGTGCGGCGTCCTCACGGTGGTCGACATCGGGCTCGACATCGACGCCACCCCGGTCGTCCGCCGCCTCGACCACGACGACGTGGCGGGGCTGTGGCCCGTGCCGGTCCCGGGCGACGACAAGTACTCGCGAGGCGTCGTGGGCGTCGTCGCCGGCGGGGAGCCCTACACGGGCGCGGCCGTGCTCAGTGTCACCGCCGCCGTCGAGTCCGGTGCCGGGATGGTGCGCTTCGTCGGCACGCCCACGCCCACCGCGCTCGTCCGGGCCGCGGTCCCAGAGGCCCTGCACGGCGTCGGCCGCGTCCAGGCCTGGGTCGTGGGGCCGGGGCTCGACACCACCTCACGCGCCTCGGGGTCCAAGGCGCAGCTGGACGCGGCCCGCGATGCACTGGGCGGCGAGGCGCCGGTCGTCGTCGACGCCGGCGGCCTCGACCTCCTCGACGAGGCCGCCCTGCGCCGTCGCCGCGAGCGGGTCACGCTGCTCACCCCGCACGCCGGGGAGTGCGCACGGCTGCTCTCGCGCATCACCGGGGCGGAGGTGACGCGAGAGCAGGTCGAGGGCGCCCCGCTCGAGCATGCGCGGCGGGCGGCCGAGCTCACCGGCGCCACGGTCCTGCTCAAGGGCGCGACGACCCTCGTCGTGGCCCCCGGTGCCGGCGCAACGGCCTGGAGCCAGGGCGACGCGCCGGCCTGGCTCGCCACGGCCGGCGCCGGCGACGTGCTCGCCGGGCTGCTCGGGACGTTGCTGGCCGCGGGCCTCGACGCCGACCTGGCCGGCGCCCTCGGGGCGCTCGTGCACGGGGTCGCCGCCGACCGCGCCAATCCCGGCGGCCCGGTCCGGGCACTCGGCGTGGCCCAGGCTCTTCCGGCCACCATCGCCGCGCTGCTCCGCCGCTGACCTCACGGTCGGACCACCCGGGTCGGCCGTCCGGCCCCACCGGCGACCTGCCGGACCCGAGGCGACCCGCCCGGTCCTAGAATGGTCCGGCCCATGACCGATGCTGCAGCCGCCTCCGCACCCGCCACTGCGGGTGCTTCTGCGTGGGTGACCGTCGACGCGTCCGCCATCCGCGACAACGTCGCCGAGCTCGTGCGCCGGGCGGCGCCGGCCCAGGTCATGGCGGTCGTCAAGGCGGACGCCTACGGCCACGGGCTCGTGACGGCCGCCCGGGCGGCCCTCGCGGGTGGCGCGGCCTGGCTGGGCGTGGCCCAGCTCGACGAGGCGCTCGCGGTGCGGGCGGCCGGGGTCGAGGCGCCGCTGCTCACCTGGATCTACCCGCCCCAGGGGGATGTGCGGGCCGCCCTCGACGCGGGGATCGAGGTGACCGTCGGGAGCCGCTGGAACCTCGAGACCGCCGTCACCGCGGCCCGCGAGCGCGGCCGCCCGGCACGCGTCCAGGTGAAGGTCGACACCGGGCTCGGTCGCGGCGGGGTCCTCACCGACTGGCCGGAGTTCACCGTCGCCCTCGCCCGGGCCGTGGCCGACGGCGCGGTCGAGGTCACCGGCACCTGGTCGCACTTCGCGTGGGCCGACGCACCCCAGCACCCGACCGTCCGCGCCCAGCAGGAGCGGTACGTCGGGGCCCTCGCCGAGCTCGAGCGCGCCGGGGTCGACCCCGGCCTGCGGCACCTCGCGAACTCCGCGGCGACGCTGACCAACCCGTCGGCGCACTTCGACCTGGTCCGGCCCGGCCTGGCCGTCTACGGCCTCTCGCCGGTGCCCGACCTCGGCACCCCCGCCGACTTCGGCCTCCGCGAGGCGATGCGGGTCACCGCGCGGCTCACCCAGGTCAAGCGGGCACGGGCCGGGCAGGGGGTCAGCTACGGCCACGAGTACACGACCGCGCGCGACACCGTCCTCGGGCTCGTGCCGATGGGCTACGCCGACGGCATCCCGCGGCATGCCGGCAACCGCGGCCCGCTCCAGGTCCGCGGGCGCCGCCACACCGTCGCGGGTCGGGTCTGCATGGACCAGGTGATGCTCGACCTCGGGCCGGACTTCGACGGCGCCCCCGGCGACGAGGTCGTCGTCCTCGGTCGAGGCGCCGACGGCGAGCCCACCGCTCAGGACTGGGCCGAGGCCGCCGACACCATCAACTACGAGATCGTCACGCGGATGGCCCCGCGCCTGCCCCGCGTGGTCATCGGGGACGAGCCCCGATGACCCTCGTGCCCGGACTCGCCGCCCTGGGCTCGGCCGCCGATGCGGTCGGTGCCCGGGTCCGGCGCGCACGCTCCCCGTACCTCGACGCCGGCGCCGCCGGCGGCTGGGCCCACTCACCCACCGAGGCCCTCGTGGTCACGACCGACGACGGCGTCGACCTGCACGTCGAGATCGACGCTGCGGAGGCCGGCAGCCGGGGACGCCGCCACCTCGCCGGGCGCGCCCCGACGGTCGTCCTCGTGCACGGCTTCGCCCTGACGATGCAGTCGTGGGTCCTCCAGCGGCGGGCGCTCATCCACGAGGGCCTCCGCGTCGTCAGCTACGACCAGCGGGGCCACGGGCGCTCCGGCCGTCCCGACCTGGCCTCCTGCACCGTCGACCGGCTCGGCAAGGACCTCGCGCAGGTGCTCGCCGCGACCTGCGGGTCCGGCCCGGTCGTCCTCATCGGGCACTCGATGGGCGGCATGAGCGTCATGTCGTTCGCGGGCCAGCATCCCGACATCGTGCGGGACAGGGTGCTCGCCGTCGCGCTCGTGTCGACGAGCTCCGGTGGGCAGGAGGTCACCCAGCTCGGGCTGGGGCCGATGGTCGGCAAGGTCGTCGGGTCGATCGGGCCCGGCGTCCTCACCCGGCTCTCGCGGCACGCCGGGCCGATCGGGCTGCTGCGCAAGATGGGCAAGGGCGTCCAGGACGTCGTCGTCGAGCGCTGGGCGTTCGACTCGCCGGTCAGCCCGGCACTCGTCGACCTCGTGGCCGAGATGATCTTCGACACCTCCTTCGAGGTGATGGCGGCCTTCCTGCCGCACATGGACGCCCTCGACCTCACCTCGTCCCTCGCGGCGCTGCACGGCGTCGAGACCCTCGTGATGAACGGCAGCGGTGACCTCATCACCCCGGCGTCGCACTCCGAGGAGATCCTGCGCCATGTCCCGGGCGCCGAGCACGTGCTCCTCGAGGACGCGGGCCACATCATCATGCTCGAGCACCCCGGCGTCGTCACCGACCAGCTGCTCAAGCTCGTGCGGCGCGCGCAGCGGGCCGTCGCGGAGGGTGTGGACGTCAGCGAGAAGCCGCGGGTGCGCCGCACGATCAGGGACATGTCGAAGAAGCGCCGGGGTGGGCGCACGCGCCCGGGGAGGGCGTCGTGACCGCGGTGCGGGTCACCCTCCCGACACCGGAGGACACCCGGGCCCTCGGTGCCGCGCTCGGGCGCATGCTGCGTGCCGGTGACCTGCTGGTGCTCACCGGCACCCTCGGCGCCGGCAAGACGACGCTCACCCAGGGGCTCGGCGCCTCGCTCGAGGTGCGCGGCGCCGTGACCTCCCCGACGTTCGTCATCGCCCGTGTGCACCCCTCGACGGTCGGTGGGCCCGCGCTCGTGCATGTCGACGCGTACCGGCTCGGGGGTGCGCTCGAGCTCGACGACCTCGACCTCGACGCCTCGCTCGAGCAGAGCGTCACCGTCGTCGAGTGGGGCCACGGGCTCGCCGAGTCGCTGGCCGACGACCGGCTCGAGGTCGTCCTCGACGTCGACGTCGACACCGAGGAGCGGGCCGCGACGGTCACCGGGATCGGTGCGCGCTGGACCGGGCAGCCCGACGTCCTGGCCGGGCTCGGGGGGGTGCCGTGCTGATCCTGGCCATCGACACCGCGACGAGCGCCATCGGCGTCGCCGTGCACCGGGACGGCGCCGACCCCGTGAGCGCCGTCGTCCTCGACGCCCGCGCCCACACCGAGCACCTCGCCCCGCTCGTGGCCCGGGCGCTCGAAGAGGCCGGCGCGACCCCGGGCGACGTCACCGACATCGCCGTCGGCACCGGGCCGGGGCCGTTCACCGGGCTGCGCGTCGGTCTCGTCACCGCCGTCACGATGGGGTACGCGCTCGGCGTGCCGGTCCACGGGGTCTGCAGCCTCGACGTGCTCGCCGAGCAGGCGCTGGCGGCCACCGACGCCGACGAGGTCCTCGTCGCCACCGACGCGCGCCGCCGCGAGGTCTACTGGGCGCGGTACGCCCGGGGCGAGGGCGGCGCCCGCGCGCTGACGCCGCCCGCCGTCGAGCCCGCGGCGACCATCCCCGACGACACGCGGGCACTGCCCACCGCCGGGCGCGGGACCCTGCTCTACCCCGACGCCTTCCCCGCGGCGCTCCCCGACGTGCTCGACGTCGACCCCATGCAACTCGCCGCCATCGCGCGGCGACGGCTGGCGTCAGGGGCTCCGATGCCGGTCGAGCCGTTGTACCTGCGCCGCCCGGACGCCCTGACCACGGCCGAGCGGGCCGCCCGATGAGCGCCGCCCCGGCCCCGGCCGGACTGGCGATGCGGGACGCCCGCTGGACCGACGTCCCCGCGCTCGCCGCGCTGGAGGCCGACCTCTTCCCGCACGATGCCTGGTCCGAGGCGTCCTGGTGGGCCGAGCTCGGCGCCCGCCCGCGCCGCGACTACGTCGTGGTGGCCGACGGCTCCGACCTCGTCGGCTACGGCGGGCTCGACCACGGCGGCGAGGTGTCCGACGTCATGACCGTGGCCGTCGCACCGGCGGCTCGCGGCCGTGGGCTCGGCCGGGGCCTGGTCGACGAGCTCGAACGGCGCGCTGTGGCTCGTGGAGCGGGACACCTCATGCTCGAGGTCCGGGCCGACAACACCGCCGCGGTCGCGCTGTACGAAGGCCGGGGCTTCGTCGTCCTCACCCGGCGTCGCGGCTACTACCAGCCCGGCTCGGTGGACGCCCTCGTCATGCGTAAGTCGTTGTCCCCGAACGGAGCCCTCGATGGCTGACGCACCCCTGGTCCTCGGCATCGAGACCTCCTGCGACGAGACCGGTGTCGGGCTGGTCCGCGGCGAGACCCTGCTCTTCGACGCGATCGCGAGCAGCGTCGACGAGCACGCCCGGTTCGGGGGGGTCGTCCCGGAGGTGGCGAGCCGCGCTCACCTCGAGGCGATGGTGCCGACCATCGAGCGCGCGTGCCGCGAGGCCCGGGTGACCCTGCGCGACGTCGACGCAGTGGCGGTGACCGCCGGGCCGGGGCTCGCCGGGGCGCTCATGGTCGGGGTCGCCTCCGCCAAGGCACTCGCGCTGGCGCTCGGGGTCCCCCTGTACGGCGTCAACCACCTCGCGAGCCACGTCGCCGTCGACATCGTCGAGCACGGGCCGCTGCCCGAGCCGACGCTCGCGATGCTCGTCTCCGGCGGCCACTCCTCGCTGCTCCTCGTTCCGGACGTCACCCACGACGTGCGCAGCCTCGGCTCGACGATCGACGACGCGGCGGGGGAGGCCTTCGACAAGGTCGCGCGGGTGCTCGGGCTGCCGTTCCCCGGTGGGCCGCACATCGACCGGGCCGCCCGGGACGGTGCGGTCGTCATCGACTTCCCGCGTGGGCTGACCACCGGTCGCGACATGGAGCGGCACCGGTTCGACTTCTCGTTCTCCGGGCTCAAGACCGCCGTGTCACGCTGGGTGGCCGCCAGGGAGGCTGCGGGGGAGGCCGTTCCGGTCGCGGACGTCGCGGCCAGCTTCCAGGAGGCCGTCACCGACGTCCTGACCCGCAAGGCGATCCTGGCCTGCCGGGAGCACGGCGTCGGCCACCTGCAGATCGGCGGGGGAGTGGCGGCCAACTCCCGGCTCCGCGCGATGGCCCAGGAGCGCTGCGACGACGCGGGCATCGAGCTACGGGTGCCCCGGCCGGGCCTGTGCACCGACAACGGCGCGATGGTGGCTGCCCTGGGCGCCCAGATGGTCCTCAAGGGCCGGCCGGCCTCGGACCTCGGCATCCCGGCCGACTCCTCGATGCCCGTCACCGACGTCTCCGCCTGACCCCCCGGCGCTCTTCCCCGACTTTTCATGCTCGCGTCCGCGCGACACCCCGCTGGAGCGGGGATTCGCGCGGACGCTGGCATGAAAAGTCGGAGAAGATGGGGGCATGCCCGACGAGACCGCCACGCAGCTGCTGCACCGGCTCACCAGCTATCAGCCGGACCGGGAGTGGACCGAGCCCCTCGACGACGACCGCATCGTCCGTGAGCTCGAGGTCAACGACGACGCCCGGCGTCCCATGCCGTACAAGGCCTACGACGAGGACCTCGACCGGGTGCTCCTGCCCACGGACCTGCCCGGGTCGACCGTCTCGGCGCTCGACGTCCTCGCCGGCGCGGCTGCGGTCGCGCCGCGCGAGACCGACCTGGCGGCCCTGGCCCGCGTGCTCTTCCTCGCGAGCGGAGTGACCCGGACCTCGGAGCGCAGCGGGGTGCGGCACCTCTTCCGCGCTGCCGGCTCGGCCGGGGCCCGCTTCCCGCTCGAGCTCTACCTGGCGGTGCCGCACGGGGCCGGGGGAGGGCTGCCGGCCGGGGTGCACTGGTACGACCCGGAGGCTCACGCCCTCGTGACGGTCGGCCCCCCACCGCACGGGGCGGCGCCGACCGTCGTCGTCACCGGCGTGCCGTGGCGCACCGGCTGGCGGTACCGGGAGCGCGGTTTCCGCCACGTCTACTGGGACGCCGGGACGATGCTGTCGCACCTGCTGGCCGCCGCGGACTCCGCCGGGCTGGGCGCCCGGCTCTTCACGGAGTTCGCCGACGACGAGGTCGCGGCCCTGGTCGGGGCGGACTCACTGCAGGAGTGGCCGGTGGCGGTCGTCGCCCTCGGGGCCGGCGACCCCGCTCTCCACCCGACGGGTGACGCGATGGCGGGCAGGCACGACCGGGACGGCGTCGTCTTCCCCCTCGTGACGTCCGCGCAGCGGGCCGGACGCCGCGCCGCGCTCGGGCCGGAGCGCCCTCGGGGCCCTGTGGTGGTCCTGCGCTCCGCCGCCCGCGACGAGGCGCCGGTCGAGGACGTCGTGCTGCGCAAGGGTTCGATGCGGCGGATGCGGCGCGATGCGTCGGTCCCGCGCGCCGCGCTCGTCGACGCGATGGCCGTCTCGCTGCGCGGCACCGAGGTACCGCACTGGGTCGCGGCCAACGCCGTGGACGGCGTCGCGACCGGGGTGCATCGGTGGCCCGACCTCGACGTCCCCGTGCGAGCCGTGGACGAGGGGGCGCTGCGCGACGAGCTGCACCGGGCGTCCCTGGAGCAAGGGCTCCCGCGGGACGCCGCCTTCGTCGCGATCTCGGTCGTCGACCTCACGACGGTCGACGACCATCGCTACCGCGAGGTCCAGCTCGAGGCGGGGCTCGTCGAGGGTCGCCTCCACCTCGCGGCCGTGGCGATGGGGCTCGGCGCATCGGGGATGACGTTCCGCGACACCGATATCCCGGCGCTCCTCGGCGAGGACGTCGCCTGCCTGCTCTGGACCTGTGTCGGGGTCCCCGAGTACCGCACCCGACGCAGCGGCGGGCCGGGTGCGCCCGCCGAGGTCACGATCGTCTGGCCACGCTGACCCCCACTTCTCATGCTGGCGTCCGCGCGAACCGCCGCCGCCGCGGGGTGTCGCGCGGACGCGAGCCTGAAAAGTCGGGAAAGCGGGGTCAGTCGGAGGACGAGGACGAGGACGAGGACGAGGACGAGGGCAGCAGGCCCATCCGGTCCTTGAGCTCGAGCACCCGCAGCACGGACGCGGTCACCTGCTCGGCGAAGTCCTCGTCGGAGCCCGCCCGCTTCGCGATCGCCGCGGCCATCTCGGGGGCCACGGAGGCGTCGCCGGTGAGCACCATGTCACCGCCGGCCGCGATGACCTTGACCGCACGCTCGGCCGGTGCCGTGCCCTTGACCGCCTCGGCGTTGACGTCGTCGGTGATGACGACCCCGTCGAACCCCAGGTCGTCGCGCAGGATGTCGGTGACGATGGTGCTCGAGAACATCGCCGGCACCCCCGGGTCGATCTTCGAGTACTCGGCCGACCCGACCATGACGAGCCCGGCGCCCGCGTCCACCCCGGCCTGGAACGGCTCGAGGTAGGGGTCGTCCGCGGTCGTCACGTCGTCGGTGATGCCCGTCGAGCTGAAGTCGGTGTTGTTGCGGATCCGCCCGAGTCCGGGGAAGTGCTTGACGGTGGCCTCGACCCCGCCGTCGAGCATCCCCTCGATGAACGCCGTCGACGCCTTCTCGACCGTCGCCGGGTCCGACCCGTACTGCCGCCCCCACTTGCCGATGGGCTCGTTGGCCCGGCCGATGTCGGCGGGCACCGTGTCGGTGACGGGTGCGAGGTTGACGTTGACCCCGGTCGCCTTGAGCTCCTTCGCCCACCCGGCGGCGGCCTTGGTCAGGGCCGACGACGACATCTGCGCCTGCTCGCTCGCCGACGGTGGGCGGGTGAAGCCGGATCCACGCAGCTGGTGGACCTCGCCGCCCTCCTGGTCGGCGGCGATCATCAGCCCGATGTCCCCGGTCGCCTCCTCGGCCACCAGGCCCTGGAGGTGCTCCGAGGTGCTCGTCACCTTCTCCGCCCCGTCCCAGCCCCCGAGATAGATGACGTTGCCGACGTGGCCGTCGCTGATGGCGTCGTCGAGGGAGTCGAGCGCGGCGTTGGTGTCGAAGCCGACCATGAGCAGCTGCCCGATCCGCTGGTCCTCATCGAGGGTCTCCAGGGTCCCCTCCGCGCAGCTCGCCGTGGGGGTGGGGGACGGGCTGGTCGTGGTCGGCGTGGCGACGGGCGGGCTCGTCGACGGCGCCGCGGTGGGGGTGCCCGCCGAGCAGCCGGCGAGGGCGACGGCCACGGCGCCGGTGAGCACCAGGACGGCGCGACGGGGACGGACGAGAGTGGGGCGCATGGTCACCCGACGACGCTACGCGAGGAGCCGCGCGAGTCGAGAATCGGACTCATCTTGACAATAGGCAGGCAACTGCCTGCATAATGGCCAGGTGGAGATCGACGACGACGCGGCCGACCGGGTGTTCAAGGCCCTGGCGGACCCGACCCGGCGGGCCGTCCTCGACCGGCTGCGCGCCGACAACGGGCTCACCCTGACGGCGCTCGGTGAGGGGGTCGGCATGGCCCGGCAGTCCCTCACCCAGCACGTCGACGTGCTCGTCGGCGCCGGCCTCGTCGTCCTCGTCCGCCAGGGACGCCTCCGGCTGCACTACCTCGACCCGGGGCCCATCCACCGCATCCAGCGTCGCTGGGTCTCGGCCTTCGACGAGCCCCGCCTCCACGCCCTCGACACCATCCGAACCACCGCAGAGGAGATCTCGATGTCCGACACGTTCGCTCCGCCCGTCCCGGCCTACGTCTACGTCACCTACATCCGCGCCACGCCGCAGCAGGTCTGGCAGGCCCTGACCGACGCCGACCTCACCGCCCGGTACTGGGGGCACCGCAACGAGTCCGAGTGGACGGCAGGGGCCACGTGGCACCACCGCCCGCTCGGCGGAGGGGGCGACGACGTCGTCGGCCGGGTGCTCGACGCCGACCCGCCGCGGCGACTCCGGTTCACCTTCGAGGCCCCCCACGAGTTCCCCGGCACCGACCCGTCCGTCGTCACGTTCACCCTCGAGGCCGGTGACGGGATCACGCGCCTCCACGTCGTGCACGAGAACCTCGCCGACACCACCGCGCTCGGGCAGATCTCGCACGGATGGTCGGCCGTCCTGGCCAACCTCAAGTCGCTCCTCGAGACCGGTGAGGCCCTGCCCCAGCAGCCGTGGGAGATGGCGGCCGTCGACCAGCCCGGGGCCGGGACGTGAGCAGCCCCGCCGCCGAGGCGATCCGACGCTACGACACCTGCCACGCAGCGATGCTGGCCGCCCTCGACGGGGTGCAGGACACGGACCTCGCGCGTCCGACGCCGTGCCCGGAGTGGGACCTCGGCCGCCTCGTCGAGCACGTGTCGGACGTGGCCCACGCCGTCGCTCGACTGGCGCGCACCGGAGTCCTCTCGATGGACCCGCCGTCGGGCCCCGAGGCCGGGGTCGGCGATCCGGTCGCGCGCGCCCGGTCCGAGCTGCGGCATGCGGCGGGCGCCATTCACGACGCGGCCGACAGCGACGAGGAGAGGGTGCGGGCCCAGGCGGTGGCTGCGGCGGAGAGTGGAACCATCGAGTTCGCCGCCCACGGCTGGGACGTGACGACCGCTGTGGGGATGGCGCCGACGCTCGCGGACCCCGAGGCGGCGAGCGTCCTCGAGCTGAGCCGGGGACTGCTCGCCGACGCGCAGCGAGGCTCGCACTTCGGCCCGCCCCGCCCCGTCGGCCCCGCGCCGACCGTCGCGGACAGCCTCGCGGCCTTTCTCGGACGCCGCCCGCGCCGCTGAGCCTGCCCGTCCGGCAGTCGCCCACGGACGCCGATGTGGCGATTCCGGTATCCAAGAGGCACCGACATCCGACATCATCGTCGGCGTGCCGGGGATTCCGCTGATGCTCGATGTGGACACCGGGGTGGACGACGCCTGCGCCCTGCTCCTCGCGGCCCTCCACCCGGGGCTCGACCTGCGGGCCGTCTCGTGCGTCGGCGGCAACGCTCCGCTCGTCGACGTCGTGCGCAACACGCTCACCGTGCTCGGGCTCGTGGGGCGCCGCGACGTCCCCGTCGGCGTGGGCGCGGCCCGTCCGCTGCTCGAGGACCCGGTCGACGCCCGGCACGTCCACGGCTCCGACGGGATGGCCGACCTCGGCCTGCCCGCCCCGCTGCTCGAGCCCGACCCCAGGCTCGCTGTCGAGCTGCTCCGCGACACCGTGGCCGCGGCCGCCGACGCCGGGACGCCGCTCACCCTCGTGCCGCTGGCGCCGATGACGAACATCGCGCTGTTCGCACGGCTGTACCCGTCGGTGTTCGCCCGGATCGGCCGGATCGTCTTCATGGGCGGCGGGGCCACCGTCAGCAACGCCACCGCGGCCGCCGAGTTCAACGTCTTCCACGACCCGGAGGCGGCCGCCATCGTGCTCGACGCGTGCGCCGTCCACGGCGTCGCGGTGACGATGTACGGCCTCGACGTGTTCTACGACCCGCTGGTCACCGACGAGCACGTGGCCAGGCTGCGCACCGTCGACACGGCCCCGGCCCAGCTGGCCGCCGCTCTCGTCTCGTTCCACCACCGACGGTTCGCGAACGCCGGGGCGACCATCGGCGACGCGGGGGCGGTCGCGATGCTGGTGTGCCCGGACGCGGTCCGCACCGAGCGCCTCCCCGTCCGGGTCGAGCTCACCGGCTCGTTCACCCGGGGGCGCACCATCGTGGACCGTCGCGACTGGACCGGCGACCTCGCGCACGACCCGCACGGGCTCGCCCCGGCGCAGGTCGACGTCGCCCTCGAGATCAACGGCCCGTGGATCGCCGACGTCTGGTTGCGCACGGTCGGGGGTGAGGACTGGTGACCGGCCGAGTCGTCGTGCTCGGGTCGCTCAACGTGGACCTCGTCACCCGGGTGGCGCGCCACCCGCGCCCCGGTGAGACCGTGCTCGGGGAGGGGCTGCGGCGTCTCGCCGGGGGCAAGGGCGCCAACCAGGCCGTGGCGGCGGCCGCCGCGGGCGCCGACGTGGCGATGGTCGGCTGCGTCGGTGACGACGCGGGGGGCGCGGCCTACCGCGACCGGCTCAGCGGGCTCGGCATCGACGTCACAGGGGTCCGGGTGTGCCCCGACGCACCGAGCGGCCACGCGATCGTCCAGATCTCCGACGACGGCGAGAACGCCATCGTCGTCGTCCCCGGGGCCAACGCGCTGCTCGACGAGCGCGAGGTGGCCGCGGTCGACGGGCTCGGGCCCGGGGACGTCCTCGTCCTCCAGCTCGAGGTGCCCCGGGCGGTCGTCTGTGTGGCGGCCCGCCGCGCGGCCGGCCGTGGCGCGCGGGTCGTGCTCAACATCGCTCCGTACGAGGCGCTGCCACCGGATGTCGTGGCGCTGGCCGATCCCCTCGTCGCCAACGAGCACGAGATGCAGGCGCTCGCCGAGTCCGGCGCCCAGCCGGCCTCGCTGCTCGTGACGTTCGGCGGCAACGGGGCCTCCTGGGACGGACGCACGCGCCCCGCGGTCGAGGTCCCGGCCGAGGACGTCGTCGACACCACCGGCGCCGGGGACGCCTTCTGCGGGGCGCTCGCGGCAGCCCTGGCCCGTGGAGAGGACGCCGACGGCGCGCTCGCCGCGGCCCTCGCCGCCGGGGCCGAGGCCGTCCGCCGCGAGGGCGCCCAGCCCGACCCCTACCTCTGAGTAACGCTCCTCACGAGCAGTGCTCATCGGCCGGCCGCCGTGCAAGGGTGGTCCATGGCCTCCACCGACGCCGCCCCCCGTCCGCCCGCGCCATCCGCGGGCGACGACGCCCCTCGGACGCCACCCCCGCTCGTCGCCGATCCGGCGGCGCTGCGCGCGTTCCTCGACGGCCCCTACGCCTCCGTGCGCGACGACGTGCGCTCACGGCTCGTCGACCACGCGCCCATCCTCGACGAGCGCGTGGACCTGCCCCGTAGCGAGCTGCGACGACGGGTCCGCGACCTGGTCGTCGAGATCGGCCGGCAGGGTCAGGCCGTGCACGGGTTCCCGACGGCCTACGGCGGCGGTGGCGACATCGGGGCATCCGTCGCCTCCTTCGAGACCCTCGCGTACGGCGACCTGTCCGTGCTCGTGAAGTCCGGCGTCCAGTTCGGGCTCTTCGGGGGAGCCGTGCTCCAGCTGGGGACCGCGCGCCACCACGACCTGTACCTGCCCGACATCCTCTCGGGCCGCCTCCTCGGCTGCTTCGCGATGACCGAGACCGGGCACGGCAGCAACGTCCAGGCGCTGCGGACCACCGCCCGCTACGACCCCGACACCGACGAGCTCGTCGTGACCACCCCCGACGACACCGCGCGCAAGGACTACATCGGCAACGCGGCCGAGGACGGCGAGCTCGCGGTCGTCTTCGCCCAGCTGGAGGTGGCCGGGGAGCAGCACGGGGTGCATGCGGTTCTCGTCCCGATCCGCTCCGCCGGCACGGTCCTGCCCGGCGTGCGCATCGAGGACTGCGGCGCCAAGCTCGGCCTCGAGGGGGTCGACAACGGCCGGATCTGGTTCGACGACGTCCGGGTCCCCCGGGCCAACCTCCTGGACCGGTTCGCGTCCATCGAGGACGACGGGACGTACCGGTCCAGCATCGAGAACCCCGACCGCCGCTTCTTCACGATGCTCGGCACGCTCGTCCAGGGCCGGGTCAGCATCGGCGGTGCGGCCGTCGGGGCCTCGAAGGTGGCGCTCGAGATCGCGGTCCGCTACGGCCTGCGGCGGCGGCAGTTCGAGTCCGCGACCGAGGGTGTCGAGACCCTCCTCCTCGACTACGGGATGCACCAGCGGCGGCTCCTGCCCCTGCTCGCCCGCACCTACGCGCTGTCCTGTGCCCAGGAGGAGGTCGCGCGCCAGCTCCACGAGGTCTTCTCGGCCGACACCCCGGAGGCCGACGACCGGGCCCGGCGCGCGCTCGAGTCGCGGGCTGCGGGGACCAAGGCGCTCGCCACGTGGCACGCGACGCGGACCATCCAGGAGTGCCGCGAGGCGTGCGGCGGTGCCGGCTACCTCGCGGCCAACCGGTTCGCGGCCCTCAAGGCCGACACCGACGTCTTCGCGACGTTCGAGGGTGACAACCACGTCCTGCTCCAGCTCGTCGCCAAGGGCCTGCTCACCGACTACTCCTCGGAGTTCGAGGACCTCGACCAGTTCGGCATGGTCCGCTTCGTCACCGGGCTCGCCGTCGAGACCGTCATCGAGCGCACGGCCGCGCACCAGCTGCTGGAGCGGATCCGCGACGTCCTGCCGGGCGGACGGGACGCCTGGGACCAGGAGGCCGGGCTGCTCGACCCGGAGTACCAGCTCGCGATGCTCCGCTTCCGCGAGGAGCACCAGCTGGCGGGGGTCGCACGGCGGCTCAAGGCCGGCGTCGACGCCGGGCGCCCGTCCGGCGAGGTGTTCAGCCGCGTCCAGGACCACGTCATCGCGGCGGCCCACTCGCACGTCGAGCGGCTCGTCCTCGAGGCCTTCGTCGCCCGCGTCCGGGCCCTGCCGGACTCGCCGACGCGCGACGTCCTCACCGCACTGTCCGACCTGTACGCGCTGACGACGATCGAGGCCGACCGGGGCTGGTTCCTCGAGCACGGCCGACTGTCGGCGCCGCGTTCCAAGGCCATCACCCGGGAGGTCTCCGAGGTGCTCCGGCGGTTGCGTCCGGTGGCCGGCGAGCTCGTCGAGGCCTTCGGCATCCCGGCGGAGGTCCTCGGCGCGTCCGACCTCGTCGGCTGACGTCCCCCACTTCTCATACTCGCGTCGGCGTGTCGCATAGCGACACGCCGGGACGCAGCGGACGCGAGCATGAAAAGTCGGGAAAGCGGGGGGCGGGGGCGGGTGCGGGTCGGGGGATCAGGGGGAGGGGTCGACGACGATGACCGTCTGCCGGCCGGCGACCCGGGTGAGGATGATCGTGGCCTGTGCCCCGTCGCCCGCCTTCCGCGTGATCTTCAGCTGGTGGCGCAGCTCGTCGTCGTCGAGGCGGACGCCCCGCTTCTTGATCGTCAGGCCGGTCACGCCGTGCTGGGTCAGCCACGCACGCAGCGTCTTGACCGAGAACGGCATCGACTCGAGCACCGCGTACCGGCGCGCGAACGGGACGTCGACCTCGGCCTCGGAGAGCACGTAGCCGAGCCCCTTCTCGACCTCGCTGCCGAGCGTCGCGGCGGTCACGGCCCCGAGCAGCCCCGCCTGGGTCACCGCCCGGTCGGGCTCGTACAGCCACGCCCCGATCGAGCCCGGGCTCGCCGCGACCGGCGGGTCCGGCTCGGCCATCCGCTCGTCGACCTCCACCGGGGAGGCCCCCGGCGACAGGATGCGCGCCGTGCGGCCCGGCTGGTAGGCCAGTGGCCCCCACCACACGGCGCACTCGAGGACCTCGCCGCCGAAGGAGGTCCACTGGGCCTCGGTCCCGAGGGGGATCGCGTCGTGCGGCATCGACGGCGAGAGCTTCGCCCCGGTGGCCGGAACCGCCGTCGCGACCTGGAGGACGAACTCCCACGTCGGACGGATCTCGTCGAGGCGGAAGACGCGCTTGATCCGGCCGTGGCGCCCGGTGCGCCCCGGGATGCGGCGGGCCGGGTCGAGCCACACCCCGACCCGCGAGCGCAGCGGGTCGCGCGGGGGGTCGAAGTCCTCGGCCATGCCCTCCCGGGCGCGCGAGTCGGGCCAGGGGCGCAGGTTGACGTCGGCGACGGCCGCCGTGACGGGGTCGATGTCGACGCCCTGGACGGTGACCCCGAGCGCCGACATCGCGACGGCGTCGCTGCCGATGCCGCAGCCGAGGTCGTGCACCGTCGCGAGGCTCGCGTTGTAGTAGCGCCCCGCATGGGTGGCCGCGACCTCGAGCCGCGAGGCCTGCTCGAGGCCGTCGGGGGTGAACAGGAGGTCGTTCGCGAACTCCCCGAACTTCGAGACGGCCCGGGCCCGCAGGCGCTGCTGGGTGAGGGCGGCGGCGACGAGCGCGCGGTCGTGGCCGTCCCGACGGAGCCGGTCCTGGAGGGCGATGACGGAGGTCTCGTCGTACGGTGGCAGGGAGCGGAGGAGGCTCTGCCCGTCGGGGGAGCCCAGCGCTCGCACGATGCCGACGTCCACGGCCGCTCATCCTGCCACCCGGCCCGGCCGGGTAGGCACGCAGCCCCTCGTCGGACGGGTCGGGAGGCGCGGCTGGCACTCGAGTTGACCGAGTGCTAATGCCGGTCATAGATTTACCCCATTGGCACTCGTCAACGGCGAGTGCCAGCGCTACCCGGGTCGGGATCGACCCCCGCGACGGCGAGAGCGGCCCGGGCGCGCAGTCCCCGTCCACTTCGACTCATCCCAGCAAGGGGAGGAGCACACCGTGTCGGTTTCCATCAAGCCGCTCGAGGACCGCATCGTCATCAAGAGCCTCGAGGCCGAGCAGACGACCGCGTCCGGTCTTGTCATTCCGGACACCGCGAAGGAGAAGCCCCAGGAGGGCGAGGTCCTCGCAGTCGGTCCCGGGCGCATCGACGACAAGGGCAACCGAGTTCCGCTCGACGTCCAGGTCGGCGACCGCGTCATCTACAGCAAGTACGGCGGCACCGAGATCAAGCACAAGGGCGAGGAGTACCTCATCCTCTCCGCGCGCGACGTTCTCGCCGTCGTCGGCTGAGTACCGCGCTGACGCCGTGACCGCGTCCCGGCGGCCTCGTGCCGCCGGGACGCGTCCGGCACCCACCCGCGAACCCCGCGACGGGCCGGGCGCCACCGCGCCGCCCGTCACCCCCAGCAAAGGACTGCAATGGCCAAGGAACTGGAGTTCAACGACTCCGCCCGCAAGGCGCTCGAGCGGGGCGTCGACGCCCTCGCGAACGCCGTCAAGGTGACGCTCGGCCCCAAGGGCCGCAACGTCGTCATCGACAAGAAGTGGGGCGCCCCGACGATCACGAACGACGGCGTCACCATCGCCCGCGAGATCGAGCTCGAGGACTCCTACGAGAACCTCGGCGCCCAGCTCGCGAAGGAGGTCGCGACCAAGACCAACGACGTCGCCGGTGACGGCACGACCACCGCGACCGTCCTCGCCCAGGCGATGGTGCACGAGGGCCTGCGCAACGTCGCGGCCGGCGCCTCGCCGTCCGGGCTCAAGCGCGGCATGGACAAGGCCGTCGAGGCCGTCTCCGAGCGGCTGCTCGAGACCGCCCGCGAGATCGAGTCCAAGGACGAGATCGCCCAGGTCGCCTCGCTCTCCGCGCAGGACCAGGAGATCGGCGCCACGATCGCCGACGCGTTCGACAAGGTCGGCAAGGACGGCGTCATCACCGTCGAGGAGTCCTCGACCGCCTCCACCGAGCTCGAGTTCACCGAGGGGATGCAGTTCGACAAGGGCTACATCTCCCCGTACTTCGTCTCGGACCCCGAGCGCATGGAAGCCGTCATCGAGGACGCCTACGTCCTGGTCAACCAGGGCAAGATCTCGGCGATCGCCGACGTCCTCCCCGTCCTCGAGAAGGTCGTCCAGGCCGGCAAGCCGCTCCTGGTCATCGCCGAGGACATCGACGGTGAGGCCCTCTCGACGCTCGTCGTCAACAAGATCCGCGGCACGTTCAACGTCGTCGCCGTCAAGGCCCCCGGCTTCGGGGACCGCCGCAAGGCGATGCTCCAGGACATCGCGGTCCTCACCGGCGGCCAGGTCGTCGCCGAGGAGGTCGGCCTCAAGCTCGACCAGGTCGGGCTCGAGGCGCTCGGCCAGGCCCGCCGGGTCGTCGTCACCAAGGACAACACGACGATCATCGACGGCTCCGGCGCGCACGCCGACGTCGACGCCCGCGTCGCGCAGATCAAGCAGGAGATCGAGCGGACCGACTCCGACTGGGACCGCGAGAAGCTCCAGGAGCGCCTCGCCAAGCTCGCCGGCGGCGTCTGCGTCATCAAGGTCGGCGCGCACACCGAGGTCGAGCTCAAGGAGAAGAAGCACCGCATCGAGGACGCCATCTCGGCGACCCGCGCGGCCATCGAGGAGGGCATCGTCTCCGGCGGTGGCTCCGCGCTCATCCAGGCCGTCGGGGTCATCGAGGGCCTCGGGCTCGAGGGCGACGAGGCCGTCGGCGCGAACATCGTGCGCAAGGCCGCTGCCGAGCCGCTGCGCTGGATCGCCGAGAACGCCGGCATGCAGGGCTACGTCGCCGTGGCGAAGGTGCAGGAGCTCGCGGTGGGCCAGGGCCTCAACGCGGCCACGGGCGAGTACGAGGACCTCGTGAAGGCCGGGGTCATCGACCCGGTCAAGGTCACCCGCAGCGCCCTGCGCAACGCGGCCTCGATCGCCTCGATGGTCCTGACGACCGACACCCTCGTCGTCGAGAAGAAGGAGGACGAGGAGCCGGCCGCCGGCGGTGGCCACGGCCACGGCCACGGGCACTGAGCCTCTCCTCCGTCACCGGGTGACCGGTGACCAGTACGACCGGACGCCGTCCGCCCCCAGGGCGGACGGCGTCCGCGCGTCGAGGTGGGTCCGGGACCGGCGGTCACGCTCGTGGAGTCCATCCCCTGCATTCGCCGCCCCGACCAGCCGAACACGTCGCCGTGGAACCCGGCCGCACGGTCGCGGTCCTCGTGCGGCACTCGAAGTACACGACCCGGGTGCGTTCCACCGCCGCCCGGTCAGCCGGCCTCAGCCGGAGACGACCCGCACGCTCTCCCCGCCGTCCAGCCCGACGACGTCGCCCACGCTCACCTGGCGACCCCGTCGGGTCTCCACATCACCGTTGACGGTGACGAGCCCGCGCTCGACGACCTCGCGAGCGGTCGCCCCGTCCTCGACGAGCGAGGCGAGCTTGAGGAGCTGGCCGAGCCTGATCGACTCGTCGCGGATGGGGACCTCGAACGGCTCGGACGTCATGGCCCCAAGGTTAGGCTGCAGAGATGGTCAGCCTGCTGCCGGACATCACAGGATCGTTCTCGACGCCGGCGGGCGGCAACCCGACCGGCGCCATGGTCGAGGCGGCGTACGCCCATCACGGGCTGGACGTGCGCTACGTCAACTGCGACGTGGCTCCGGAACGGCTGGCGGACGCCGTCGCCGGCGCCCGGGCGATGGGCTGGATCGGCTTCAACTGCTCGCTGCCCCACAAGGTCGCGGTCATCGACCTCATCGACGGGCTGGACCGGTCTGCCGAGCTCATCGGTGCCGTGAACTGCGTCGTGCTCACCGAAGGCCGCATGCTCGGCCACAACACCGACGGCCGGGGTTTCCTCGGCTCGCTGCGCACGGTCGCCGACCCGGCCGGACAGCACGTACTCCTCCTCGGGGCGGGTGGTGCGGCCCGGGCCATCGCCGTCGAGCTCGCCCTGGCCGGGGCCGCGCACGTGACGGTCGCCAACCGCAGCGTCGACAAGGCGGTCCAGGTCGCCGCCCTCGTCGCCGACCACACCGCGACGACCTCCGACGTCCTGGCATGGGACGGTCGGCTGACGCCGCCTGCCGGGACGACCGTCGTGGTCAACGCCACCTCGCTCGGCCTGCCGGGCTCGGGGGACGTCCCCTTCGACGTTGGACCGGATGCGGGGCATCTCGTCGTCTGCGATGTGATCCCGAACCCGCCCGACACCGACTTCCTCCAGCGGGCCCGGGCGGCCGGGGCCACGACCCTCGAGGGACGGGGCATGCTCATCGACCAGGCCGCGGTCAACATCGCCCTGTGGACCGGGGTCGATCCGGACCGCTCGGTCATGGGCAGCGCCCTGGACGAGGCCATCGGAGGTTGGGAGCACCCCTGAGCGCTCCGCAGGTCGTCGAGGCGTCAGTGGCGCTCAGGGGCTGCCCGGACGTGGCCGCGCCCGGGCGGGAGCACGTCCGCCCGGGTGCGGGTCCACGACGGCCGCGGGCCGGGTCGTGGGCTCTCGCCCCCACGATCCGGCCCGCGGCCAGGTGGGTCACGGTGCACCGTGGGCTCTCACCCCCACGGTTATCGGCAGGTCGTGGGCTCTCGCCCCCACGACCGCCGTCCGGTGACCCGGCTTCTCGACCCCCGGAGGTCGAGCCGGCGCCCTGTGGAGGGGCGCCGGAGCAGATGGTGCGTCCGGTCAGGACGCGATGTGCCGGTCCCGCGCGTACACCGACTCACGCTCGTCCTCGGTGAGCCCACCCCAGACGCCGTACGGCTCGCGCACGGCCAGGGCGTGCGCGCGGCACTCCTGGATGACGGGGCAGGCGAGGCAGATGTCCTTGGCCGCGCTCGCCCGGCGGTGGCGCTTGCTGCCCCGCTCGCCCTCCGGGTGGAAGAAGACATCGGGTCCCACGGCACGGCACGCGCCGTCGAACTGCCAGTCCCACAGGTCGGCCACGGGGCCCGGAAGCCGGGTGATCTCGGCCATGTGTACCTCCACCAGATGTTGGGCCGCTTCCCCGAGCGGCGACGAAAATCACGGTATGAGCCGTTTCGCCGAAGGTGGGCAAGGGGGGAGTAAGCCTTTGGTCAAGGTGCAGGCGCGAGTTCCAAGCGGACGCAAAG
The DNA here is from genome assembly GCA_963815545.1 of uncultured Actinomycetota bacterium. Lineage (GTDB taxonomy): Bacteria > Actinomycetota > Actinomycetes > Actinomycetales > Dermatophilaceae > Phycicoccus. The sequence continues at coordinate 90,164 of CAWFGY010000001.1, read as the reverse complement.
TCGTGAACGGGGCGATGCCGCTGCCTCGTGGTGTCCACCGGTGTGCCGCGACGTGGTCGGTCCCGCGGCCCGGGGGACCGTAGAATCGGGTGATGAGCCTCGGACTCCACGAGACCAGCCCCGCCGCCGAGCCGTCCGCGCCGCGCGAGGACCACCCCGCGGCGCCGTCGCACGGCGTGCCGGCCGGGTCAGCCCAGCCCGACCCCGCGGGCCCCTTCGCCGAGATCGGGCTGACCTACGACGACGTGCTCCTGCAGCCGGGCGAGACCGACGTCATCCCGAGCGAGGTCGACACCACCGCCCGCCTCACCCGCGAGATCTCGCTGCGCGTGCCGCTCGTGTCCGCCGCGATGGACACCGTCACCGAGGCGCGGATGGCGATCGCGATGGCCCGCCACGGCGGGCTCGGCATCCTGCACCGCAACCTCTCGATCGAGGACCAGGCGTACCAGGTCGACCTCGTGAAGCGGACCCAGACCGGGATGATCTCCAACCCGGTGACGATCGGGCCGGACGCCACCCTCGAGGAGCTCGACGACCGCTGCGGCCGCTACCGGGTCTCGGGGCTGCCCGTCGTCGACCCCACCGACCGTCTCCTCGGCATCGTCACCAACCGCGACCTGCGGTTCACCCCCGTCGCCGAGTGGGCCGACACGCTCGTGCGCGACGTCATGACGCCGATGCCGCTCATCACCGGCCACGTCGGCATCAGCCACGAGGAGGCCACGACGCTGCTCCGCCAGCACAAGCGCGAGCGGCTGCCGATCATCGACGACGGCGACCGGCTCCGTGGGCTCATCACCGTCAAGGACTTCGTGAAGTCCGAGCAGTTCCCGCACGCGAGCAAGGACGCCGACGGCCGGCTCCTCGTCGGCGCGGCCGTCGGCTACTTCGGTGAGGCGTGGCAGCGCGCCACCACCCTCGTCGAGGCGGGCGTCGACGTGCTCGTCGTCGACACCGCGCACGGCCACGCCCGGCTCCTGCTCGAGATGATCGAGCGGGTCAAGAAGGACCCGGCCCTGCGTCACGTCCAGGTCATCGGCGGCAACGTCGCGACCCGCGCGGGGGCACAGGCCCTCGTCGACGCCGGGGTCGACGCCGTCAAGGTCGGGGTCGGGCCGGGGTCCATCTGCACCACGCGCGTCGTCGCGGGGGTGGGCGTCCCCCAGGTCACGGCCATCCACCAGGCCTCGCTCGCGTGCGCGCCGGCGGGCGTGCCGCTCATCGGCGACGGCGGCCTCCAGTACTCCGGCGACATCGCCAAGGCCCTCGTCGCCGGTGCCGACACCGTGATGATCGGCTCGCTGCTCGCCGGCTGCGAGGAGAGTCCCGGCGAGCTCGTCTTCATCAACGGCAAGCAGTTCAAGGCCTACCGCGGCATGGGTTCGCTCGGGGCGATGTCCTCGCGCGGCAAGAAGTCCTACAGCAAGGACCGCTACTTCCAGGCCGACGTCACCTCCGACGACAAGATCGTCCCCGAGGGCATCGAGGGCCAGGTCGCCTACCGGGGCCCCGTCGGCGCTGTCGTGCACCAGCTCGTCGGCGGGCTGCACCAGTCGATGTTCTACGTCGGGGCGCACACCGTGCCCGCGCTCAAGGAGCGCGGCCGGTTCATCCGGATCACGACGGCGGGGCTGCGGGAGTCGCACCCGCACGACATCACCGGCATCGTCGAAGCGCCCAACTACTCGTCCCAGCGCTGACCCGCCCGGCTCGTGCGCTCGGCCGGGGCCACGTAGGGTCCAGCGGGTGCGCCGCGCCTCCGTCCTCGTCGTCCTCGCGCTCGCCCTGGTTTCCGGGTGCGGGTCCGAGGCCGGCCCGGTGGCTCCGAGCGCCTCACCCGAGACGGTGACGTCGGGCCCGGTCGCGCCGTCGCGGGCGCCCACACCGACGCGCCCCTCGCCCCGCCCCTCCTCGACCGAGGACCTCGTCATCGCGGTCCCGGCCCCGACCCCGTCGCCCGGTGCGGCTGCTCCGGCCCCGACGCCGGGCGGACAGGTCGAGGGGTCGGACCGGCTGACGAGCCTGCGCGGCGACACCCGCAGCGCGATCGTGTGGGCTCCGCTGTCCAACCCGTCCGCCGTGCAGGTCGAGGGGTCGGTCCCCAGCTACCGGGCCTGGTCGACGTCCAAGGTCCTCGTCATCGCCGCGTACCTCGACACCGTCGTCGACGGCGACCCGTCGAGGATCCCCGACACCGAACGGGGGTGGATCCGGGCGGCGCTCACCCGCAGCGACGGGAACGCCGTCGTGGCGATCCGCGACAAGATCCCGGGGAGCCCCGGAGCAGCCATCACCGCCGTCCTGCGGGCCATCGGGGACGGGACGACCACCGCGCCGGACCGGTCGCAGGGGACGATGTCGTGGAGCCCGCGCGAGCAGGTGCGGTTCATGGCGGCGCTGGCCGGCGGCCGGGTCGTCAGCGCCGCGGCCAGCCGGTACCTGCTCGGCGAGATGAACCCCATCCCCGCCCACGAGTGGGGCTTGGGCACGATCGGGGCGGGGGCCTTCAAGGGCGGGTGGCTCACGCCGTCCTCCGAGACGCGTCAGATGGGCATCGTCGGCGGCTACGCGGTCGCGATCATCACGGTCGGCGTCGGCCCGGCCGTCGTCCAGACCGACGGCGACTCCGCCCACGTCTGGCAGATGAACCGCCTCGCCGACCTGCTGTCCCGGCGGCTCGGCTGACCGGCGGCGGACCCGCCGTGACCCGCTGGTCGGGTGTGCCGGGGGGTGCGGTCAGCCGTGCCGGGTCAGCGCATCGCGCCAGGACGGGGCCACCAGGCCACCGTCGGCACCGCGGTCCACGGAGGTCGCGGCGACCAGCGCGCGAGTGATGGCCCGGGTGACGCACCGCGCCGCCGCGTCGTGGAGCGCGAACAGGTCGGCCCCCTCGGGGGTGGGCCGTGCCCCCGTCGCGAGGGTGAAGACGGTGTCGCCGTCGAAGGCGGTGTGGACGGGGGACAGTCCGCGGGCCATGCCGTCGTGGCAGACCGTGGCGAGACGCCGGCACCCGGCCTTGTCGAGGCTCGCGTCGGTCGCCACGACCGCGAGCGTCGTCGCCCGCCCGGTCCGCAGGGTCTCGGCCTCGGCCCGGCGCCGCTCGACGTACTCGGCCACCGCCGCCGGGTCCGGGCGCGGCACCTCGCCCAGCTCGTCCCCGAGGGCCCAGCCCACCCCGAGCAGGGTGCCGTCGGACCCGACCGCCTCGCCGGCGGCGTTGACGACGACGAGGGCGGCGACCGTGGCCCCGGAGTCGAGCACGGCCGAGGCCGTCCCCACCCCGCCGCGCAGGCCGCCGGTGCGCGCTCCGGTCCCGGCACCCACCGAGCCCTCGGGCACCGGCCCGCCCGTGGCTGACCGGTAGGCGGAGACGCCGTCGTCGGGGCCGGGGTGGTGCCGCCAGTGCCCGCCGCGGCCGAGGTCGAAGAGGATGGCCGCGGGCACGATCGGGACCCGTTCGTCCGCGCCCGGGCCCACCGGCCAGCCGCGCCCGTCCTCCCAGGCGGCGCCGGCGACGCCGTCGGCCGCGGCGAGCCCGAACGCGCTCCCACCGGCCAGCACGACCGCGTCGACGGCGTCGACGAGGGCTGCCGGGTCGAGCAGGTCGGTCTCGCGCGTCCCGGGCCCCCCGCCGCGCACGTCCACCCCGCCGACCGTGCCGGCGGGCGGGACGACGACTGTCACCCCGGTGAGCCAGCCCGGGGCGTCCCGGGTCGCGTGTCCGACGAGGACACCGTCGACGTCGGTGATGGCGTTGTGGGGGCCGGCTCGCACCCGTCCAGCATGACCGATGCCGGCCCCTTCCTCGGCCGTGACGGACGGGTGGGGGACCGGGGCGACGGGGACGTCGACCCGCGTCGGTAGGCTGCCCCGGTGACCGAGATCGAGATCGGCCGTGGCAAGCGCGGTCGCCGCGCCTACTCCTTCGACGACATCGCGATCGTGCCCTCGCGGCGCACGCGCGACCCCGAGGAGGTGTCCACCGGCTGGCAGATCGACGCCTACCACTTCGACATCCCCGTCATCGGGGCCCCGATGGACTCGGTGATGTCCCCGGAGTCCGCCATCGCCCTCGGCCACCATGGCGGCCTCCCGGTGCTCGACCTCGAGGGCCTGTGGACGCGCTACGAGGACCCGGCGCCGCTCCTCGCCGAGATCGCGACGCTCGACCCCGCGCTGGCCACCCAGCGGATGCAGGAGATCTACCGCGCCGACATCCGGCCCGAGCTCGTCACCGAGCGCCTGCGCGTCATCCGGGAGGCGGGCGTCACCGTGGCCGGAGCCCTCACGCCGCAGCGGACGCAGCAGCTGTGGAAGACCGTCGTCGACGCCGGGGTCGACCTCTTCGTCATCCGGGGCACCACGGTGTCGGCCGAGCACGTGTCCGGTCGCGCCGAGCCGCTCAACCTCAAGCGTTTCATCTACGAGCTCGACGTTCCCGTCATCGTGGGGGGCGCGGCGTCCTACGCTGCGGCGCTCCACCTCATGCGCACCGGCGCCGCGGGCGTGCTCGTCGGCTTCGGCGGCGGCGCTGCGCACACGACCCGCGCGACGCTCGGCATCCACGCGCCCATGGCGTCCGCGATCGCCGACGTCGCCGCCGCCCGCCGCGACTACCTCGACGAGTCGGGTGGCCGCTACGTCCACGTCATCGCCGACGGCGGCGTGGGGACCAGCGGCGACCTCGTCAAGGCCGTGGCCTGCGGGGCCGACGCGGTCATGCTCGGCGCGGCCCTCGCGCGGGCCACCGATGCCCCGGGCCGCGGCTTCCACTGGGGTCCGGAGGCCTACCACGCCCAGCTACCGCGGGGGCACCGCGTCGAGGTCGGCGCCGTCGCGCCGCTCGAGGAGCTGCTGTTCGGTCCCGGGCGGCTGGCCGACGGCACGACGAACCTCGTCGGCGCGCTGCGTCGGGCGATGGCGACCTCGGGCTACACCGACCTCAAGGAGTTCCAGCGCGTCGAGGTCGTCGTCGCGCCGTACCAGCGCAGCTGACAGCAGCAGCGCCGAGCGGGGGAGGCCCTCGGGCCCCTCTTCCGAAGGACTCTGTTTGGACGCCATGGCGGCGAAACGCGTCGATGGCGGCCGGATCTCGCCGCCATCGAGCCGGATGGGCGCCATGGCGTCCAAACCCTGGGGCCGTCCGGCGGGTGGTCGGGCGTCCTCCGCGCGACCGCTCGGCGCACCGTCCCCGGGAACGGGGTGCCAGGGGCCGACGCGGTCGTTACCCTGCGGTAATGCCCGACGTCATCGCCGACCCGGAGACCGACCCCCGCGCCACCTACGCGCTCGACCCGGGCCGGGTGCGCCGGCTCCTCGGGAACGTCGTGGCGTCCGGGCCGCCGATGACGACGCACACGCCGATGACCGGCGCCCCGCTCGCCACCTTCCCCACCTCGACGGCCTCGGACGTCGGCGTGGCGCTCGACCGGGCCCGCGCCGCCCAGCGCCGGTGGGCTCGGGTGCCTCTCGCCGACCGCTCGAGGTTCCTGCTCCGGCTGCACGACCTCGTGCTCGAGCGCCAGTCCGAGCTGCTCGACCTCGTCCAGCTCGAGTCGGGCAAGGCCCGGGTGCATGCGTTCGAGGAGGTGGCCGACTGCGCGCTGGTCAGCCGCTACTACGCCCGGCGCGGCCCGTCGCACCTCGCGTCCGAACGGCACCTCGGGGGCGTCCCGGTGCTCACGCGCAGTACCTCGCACCGCCGGCCCCGGGGAGTGGTCGGCATCGTCTCACCGTGGAACTACCCGCTGAGCCTGTCGGTCACCGACGCGCTCCCGGCGCTGCTCGCCGGCAACGCCGTGCTGTTGCGGCCGGACCCGCAGGGGTCGCTCACCGCGCTGACCGCCGTGGCGCTCATGGTCGAGGCCGGGCTTCCCGCCGATGTCGTCCAGGTCGTCCTCGGCCCCGGTGACCCGACGGGCAAGGCCGTCGTCGAGCGGGCCGACTACGTGTGCTTCACCGGGTCGACCGCCACGGGCAGGGCGGTCGCGCAGACCGCCGGTCGCCGGCTCGTCGGCGCCACCCTCGAGCTCGGCGGCAAGAACACCGTCTACGTCGCCGCGGACGCCGACCTGCGCCGAGCCGTGCCCGGGGTGATCCAGACGTGCTTCGCGTCGGCCGGGCAGCTGTGCGTGAGCGCCGAGCGGCTCGTGGTCCACGAGGCGGTGGCCGACGAGTTCCTCGGGCGGCTCCTCGACGCGATGGCGCGGATCCGCCTCTCGACGGCGCTGCACTGGGACGCCGACATGGGCAGCCTCGCCGGGCCGGGACAGCTGGAGCGGGTCCTCGCCCATCTCGACGACGCCGTCGCCAAGGGGGCCACGGTGCTCGCCGGCGGGCGGGCGAGGCCGGACATCGGCCCGTTCGTCGTGGAGCCGACCGTGCTCACCGGGGTCACCTCGGCGATGGCGTGCCGCGACGAGGAGACCTTCGGTCCCGTCGCCGCGCTCTACCGGGTGGCCTCCGACGACGCCGCCGTCGCGCTCGCCAACGACACCGAGTACGGCCTCAACGCCTCGGTGTGGACCCGCGACGTGGCGCGCGGTCGCGCCCTCGCCGCGCGGATCGAGACCGGCACGGTCAACATCAACGAGGGGTACGCGGCCGCGTGGGGGAGCATCGGGTCCCCGATGGGCGGGATGAAGGCCTCCGGGCTCGGGCGCCGACACGGCCGCGAGGGCATCCTCAAGTACACCGAGAGCCAGAACGTCACGGTCCAGCGGCTCGTCAACATCTCCGACGTGCCGGGGCTGGCCGGGGAGCGGTACGCCCGCGCGCTGACCGGGGCCCTGCGCGTCCTGAAGGCGATGGGTCTGCCGTGACGGCCCCGGTCGAGCCCGACGTCGACGTCGTCGTCATCGGGTCGGGCTTCGGCGGGTCCGTGGCGGCGCTGCGGGCCGCCGAGAAGGGCTACCGGGTGCTCGTCCTCGAGGCCGGGAGGCGCTTCGCGGACAACGACTTCGCGCGCACGTCGTGGGACCTCCGGCGATTCCTGTGGGCTCCGCGGCTCGGCTGCTACGGGGTGCAGCGGATCCACCGGCTCCCGCACGTCGTCGTGCTCGCCGGGGCAGGCGTCGGTGGGGGGTCGCTGAACTACGCCAACACCCTGTACCGGCCGCCGCGCGCCTTCTACGACGACCCCCAGTGGCGGGACCTCGCCGACTGGGAGGCCGAGCTGGCCCCGCACTACGACACCGCGAGCCGGATGCTCGGCGTCGTGACGAACACCTGCGACGGGCCGGTCGAGCGGGCGATGGAGGGAGCCGCCGCCGACCTCGGTGTGCACGACACGTTCCGGCGCACCCCGGTCGGGGTCTACTTCGGCACGCCCGGCGAGACCGTCGACGACCCGTACTTCGGGGGCGCCGGACCCCGGCGGACCGGCTGCACCGAGTGCGGCAACTGCATGGTCGGGTGTCGCGTCGGGGCCAAGAACACGCTCGTGAAGAACTACCTCGCGCTCGCGGAACGGCTCGGTGTCGAGATCCGGCCGATGCGCACGGTGACCCGACTCGGGGTCGTCCCCGGGTCCGAGGCCGACGGCGACGGCGCCGTGTACCGCGTCCTGCACGAGCGCACCGGCCCCGTCGGGGGCCGGGACCGGCAGGTCGTCACCGCGCGGCAGGTCGTCGTCGCCGCCGGCACCTGGGGGACCCAGACCCTGCTGCACGCGATGAAGGACGTGGGCGAGCTCCCGCGCCTGTCGGACCGGCTGGGGGCGCTCACCCGCACCAACTCGGAGGCGCTCGTCGGCGCGATCACCGAACGTCCGCCGCGGGAGGCCGACCTCACCCGGGGGGTCGCCATCACCACCAGCTTCCACGTCGATGCCGACACCCACATCGAGAACTGCCGCTACGGCAAGGGCTCGGACGCGATGGGTCTGCTCACGACCCTGGCGGTCCCCGGTGGCACCGGGCGTCCGCGCTGGGTGGAGTTCCTCGCGACGCTGGCCCGCGACCCCCGACCGCTGGTCCGGATGATGCCGGTCACCCGGCGGTGGAGCGAGCGGACCGTCGTCGGGCTCGTCATGCAGAGCCGCGACAACTCGCTGCGGGTCTCGGGAGTCCGTCGACGGGGACGGCCGGGACTCACCTCGACCCAGGGGCACGGGGAGCCCAACCCGACGTACATCCCGCAGGGCTACCGCGGGATGGAGGCCCTGGCGGCGCGCCTGGCGGCCGCGACAGGGGAGTACGCGGCGGTCGGCGGGACGTGGGCCGAGCTGCTCGACGTCCCGATGACCGCGCACTTCCTCGGGGGCGCGCCGATCGCCGGGTCGCCCCGCGACGGCGTGCTCGACCGCTACCAGCGGGTGTGGGGCCACTCCGGCATCTCGGTGCTCGACGGCGCCGCCGTCTCGGCCAACCTCGGGGTCAACCCGTCCCTGACGATCACCGCCCAGGCCGAGCGGGCGATGGCGCACTGGCCCGCCCGGGGCGCCGCCGACCTGCGTCCGGCACAGTCCGCGCTGGAGGCGACGGGCGCGTCGGGCGGGACCCGGCCCGCCGAACAGGCTTCGGCCGTCGGAGGAGTCCGCTTGTAGCGGACGGAGTTCCGTCGCGCGACCCGACACGCGCAGCGGGGGCGACGGTCAGCCGAAGGGCCATCCCGCCCCGTCCGAACGTCCGCCGCCCGGGACGACGTTCGGACCGGCCGAATCCGGTTCCCGCGGCCGCCGCAGAGGCGTGTCACTAATGTTCGGTCGTCGATCCCCGTGCGAGAAGGAGAACCATGCCGGCGCGCCGCTCCGCCACCATCGCCACCACCGGCTGGTCCCGGGTCCACTTCGGCCTGCGCGTCGTCGCCGTCGCGACCGTCGCCTCGACCGCGATCCTCGCGGCCACCGTGGCGTCGGGGGCGGCTCCTGGCGCCACCAGGGCGCCCGCCCTGACCTGGGCCGGTGTCTCCGGCACCTGAGACACTCGCCGGGTGGAGCCCTCCGCCGGTCACGTGTGGAGCTTCACCGTGCCCCTGTGGCGCTGGCGCGAGGGGTCCTGGCACTTCGTCACGGTCCCGCAGGACGTCAGCGACGAGGTCGAACAGGTCGTCGGTGACGCCACGGGAGGGTTCGGCTCGGTCCGGGTCGAGGTCACGGTCGGCCGGTCGGTGTGGCGCACCAGCCTGTTCCCGTCGAGCGAGCAGGCCGCCTACGTCCTGCCCGTGAAGAAGGCGGTACGCGTCGCCGAGCACCTCGCCGACGGCCGGGCCGTCCACGTCACGATCCGCGTGCTCGACGCCCCCGCCGGCACGTGACCGACCGGGCCCGGCTCAGCCCTCGTCGCGCCAGGACCGCCACAGGGAGGCGTAGTCACCGTCCCGCGCGATGAGCTCGGCGTGCGACCCCAGCTCGCGGACCCGGCCGTCGTCGACGACCGCCACCCGGTCGGCGTCGTGCGCCGTGTGCAGCCGGTGCGCGATGGCGACGACGGTGCGCCCGGTGAGGACGGCCGCCAGCGAGCGCTCGAGGTGGCGGGCCGCCCGGGGGTCGAGCAGCGAGGTCGCCTCGTCGAGCACGAGGGTGTGCGGGTCGGCGAGCACGAGCCTGGCCAGGGCGACCTGCTGGGACTGGGCCTCGGTGAGGGGATGCCCGCCCGAGCCGACGGTCGTCGCCAGCCCCTCGGGCAGCACCTGCGCCCAGCCGAGCGCGTCGACGGCGTCCAGCGCCGCCAGCAGGTCCTCGTCCGAGGCGGCGGGGCGGGGCAGCCGCAGGTTGTCGGCGAGGGTGCCGACGAAGACGTGGTGCTCCTGGGTCACGAGGGCGACCTGGCCGCGCAGCTCGTCGAGCTCGAGGTCGACCAGCGGCACCCCGCCGACGGTGATCCGCCCCGTGCGAGGCCCGTCGACGCCGGCCAGGAGCCGGCCGAGGGTCGACTTGCCGGCCCCCGACGGACCGACGACGGCCAGCCGCTCGCCGGGTCGCAGGTCGAGCGACACCCCGTGCAGGACGTCCTGGCCGGTGCGGTAGGCGTAGCGCACCCCGTCGACGGTCATCCGGTCGTCGGCGGGCTCGGCGCCGGTGGCCACCCGGTCGGGTGGGACCTCGCCGACCCCGAGGATGCGCGACATCGACGTCGCCGCGAACTGGATCTCGTCGAGCATCCCGACGAGCTCGCCGAGCGGGTCGAGCAGGCGCTGGACGTAGAGGACGACGGCGGTGGCGGTGGCGACCGGGATGACGCCCTCCCACGCGAGGACCCCGCCCCACAGCAGGGCGCCGGCGATGGGCGCGAAGAAGCCGAGCTCGAGCCAGGGGAACCAGCGCAACCGCAGCCCGATGGTGTACCGCTCGGCGTCGTGGCTCTCGCCGATGGCCTCGCGGAAGCGCTCGGCGCGCTCCGTCTGGAGGCCGAGGGCGTCGACGGTGGCGGCGCCCTCGACGGTCTCGGCGGCGACCCCGTTGAGCCGCGCGTAGGAGGCGTGCTCCCAGAGGTAGCCGGGGCCGGCGCGCCGGAGGTAGCGGCGCGTGGGGAGGAACCAGATCAGCGGGGTGAGGAGCAGGGGGAGCGCCGCGAGCGGGGACGCGAGGACGGTCGCGGCGCCCGTGACGAGCACGGTCGTGCACGAGACGACCACGGTCGGGATCCCGAACCGGATGACGTAGCTGATGGCGTCGATGTCGTTGGTCGTGCGCGCGAGCAGGTCGCCGGTACCGGCCCGCTCGACCGTCGACAGCGGCAGCCGCACCGCCGACCGGACGAAGTCCTCGCGGAGCCTGGCGAAGATCTGCTCGGAGAGCACGAACGAGCCGCGGCGGGCCACCCACGTCGCGGCCGTCTCGAGGACGAGCGCGGCGCCGAGGAGGAGGACGAGCACCTCGATGTCGGTGATCGTCGCGCGTCCGGTCGTGACGGTGCCGACGACCTGTCCGATCACCCACGGCCCGGCGAGTCCGACGACGGCGGCGACGAGGTGCCACAGGAGGACCCATCCGAGCGGTCGCCGGTGCTCGCGCAGCAGGACCGCGGCCTGCGCGCGGACGACCGCCCCGGGTGCGATGGGGAGGGTGCGCCGGGCGTGGTCGGTGCGGGCGGACAGCGGCGACATCAGTCCTCCCCGCGGACGACGACCGCGCGGTACGCGGCGTCCTGCTGAGCCAGCTCACGGTGCGTGCCGGTGGCGACGACCCGCTCGCCGACGAGCAGGTGGACGACGTCGGCGTGGTCGAGCAGCAGCGGGCTCGCCGTGACGACGACCGTCGTGCGGCCCTTGCGGTGCGCCGCGAGCCGGCCCGCGATGCGCGCCTCGGTGTGCGCGTCGACGGCACTGGTCGGCTCGACGAGGACGAGCACCTCGGGGTCGCGCAGGAGCGCCCGGGCGAGCGCGAGCCGCTGGCGCTGGCCGCCCGAGAGGGACCGGCCGCGCTCCTCGAGCTCGCCGTCGATCCCGCCCTCGACGGCCGCGAGCGCGTCCCGGGCGTCGGTGACCTCGAGCGCCTCGAGGAGTGCGTCGTCGTCGGCGCCGCCGAGCTCGCGCCGGAGCGGACCGCTGAACAGCCGGGGGTCCGCCGGCGACACGAGGATGCGCGAGCGGACGTCGGTGATCGCGAGGTCGTCGACGCCGACCCCGCCCCACGTGACCCCGTGCCGACCGGGGACGGTGCGCCCGAGCCGGGCCGCGACGGCCGCGGAGTCCTCGGGCCGTGCGCTGACGAGCGCGGTGAGCAGCCCCGGCTCGACGGTGACCCCGGAGACCGGGTCGCGGAGGGGGACGTCACAGAGGTCGAGGTCCTGGGTCGGGACGTCCGGGTGGTCGGGCCGGACGGCGAGAATGCGCGCGATCCTGCGGGCCGCGACGCGCGTGGTGATGAGCTTGTCGGCCATCTCGACCGCCGTCTGGAGCGGGATCGTGAGGAAGGCGGTGTACCCGTAGAACGCGACGAGCTGCCCGGGGGTGATCTCACCGGCGACGGCAAGGTTGGCCCCGACCCCGGTGACGACGAGGACGAAGATGCCCGGCAGCAGCACCTGGGCGGCGTCCAGGGTCGCCTGGGTGCCGGCGACCCGGACCCCGGCGTGCCGCACGGCCTGGGACTGCGTCCGGTAGCGGGCGAGGAAGGACTCCTCGCCGCCGATGCCGCGCAGCACCCGCAGCCCGGCGACGGTGTCGGCGCCGAGGGCGGTGAGCCGGCCGGCCTCCTCACGCTGGGCACTCTGCCGCCGCTGCAGGGGTTTCATGACGAAGGCGAGGGACGCGACGAGCAGTGGACCCCCGATGAGCATGATGAGCCCGAGCATCAGCGAGCCGCGCAGCAGGATGACCGCGACGACGACGAACGAGACGATCGCGCCCATGAACCGGGCGAAGACGTCGAAGCTGTGGCCCATCCGCCCGAAGTCGCTCGTGAAGCTGGCCAGCACCTCGCCGGCCGGCATCGACCGGGTGAGCGCGGGCCCGGCGCGGCGGACCGCATCGTCGGCGACCACCCCCGCACGGAACGCCGCGGTGAGCCAGTTCTTCACGGCGAACCAGTGCCGCCCGTTGCCGACGACCGCCGAGACCGCCCCGAGCCCCAGCACGGCGAGCGACCACCCGAGGAGCGCCCGCCCGTCCCGGGCGACGATCCCGTCGTCGACGGCACGTCCGATCGCGGCGGGGACGAGGGCGACCGAGAGCATCCAGGGGATGCCGAAGCCGGCGCCGGCCAGGAGGGTGCGCCACTGCCGGCGCGCGAGCCACACGAGGAGGCGGTCGGCGTCGGCCGGCGGCTGGTCCCCGGGTCGCACGCCGTACGTCCAGGCAGGTCGCGTCGGCATGTCGCGGTCCACGCTAGGCCTCGGGGCGGGAGGGGCGCGACCGGGTTTCCGGGCACCGGGGTAGCGGCGCGCGTACGCTCGAGCGGAGGAGGCCTGTCATGGGTGTCGTCGACGAGCTCGTCCGGGCGCGCACCGACTTCGAGCGCGGTGAGTGGACCGCTGCGCTCGAGCGTTGGGTGGGGGTCGCGCCCGAGGCCCTCACCGGTGCGGACCTCGTCTCGGCGGCCGCCGCCGCGCACCTGCTCGGTCGGGTCCCCCTCTGCCTCGAGCTCTACCGCAGGGCGTACGAGGAGCGGTCGGCGGCGGGGGACGCCACCGGGTCGGTCGAGTGCGCCTTCCACCTCGCGATGATCGCCGCGACGGCCGGGGATCCGGCCGTGTCGGCCGGTTGGGTCGCCCGGGCGGAACGGACCGTCGCCACCCTTCCCGCAGGGTCGCTCGAGGAGGGCTACGTCGCGTTCGCACGGCTGTTCGGGCATCTGCGGGCGCAGCGTCTCGACGAGGCGGCCGCCTGCGCGCGGACCGCGGTCGAGGCCGGTCGCCGCCACGGCGACCCCGGTCTCACCGCGATGGGGCTGTGCGCGCAGGGGCGGTTCGCGATCTACACCGGCCGGGTGCGCGACGGGATGGCGCTGCTCGACGAGGCGATGGTCGAGGCCGGGGCCGACGGGCTGGCCCTCGGCGTCATCGGCCACGTCTACTGCACCGCCATCGAGGGCTGCCAGGAGGTGGGCGACCTCGAGCGGGTGCAGGAGTGGACCGGGCTGCTCGGCCGGTGGTGTGACGCCCACCCCCAGCTCGTGGTCTTCACGGGGCAGTGTTCGCTGCACCGCTCCCAGGTGCTGCGCGCCCACGGCGCGTGGGCCGAGTCCCTCGCCGAGCTGGAGGCCGCCGTCGAGCGGTACGCCCGGGCGGGCGCCGTCGACGCCGTGGGCCAGGCCGCGGCCGAACGCGGCGACCTGCTGCGGCTGTGCGGGGCCCTTCCCGAGGCCGAGGAGGCCTACCGGCTCGCCGCCGACCGGGGGGTCGACCCCCAGCCGGGACTCGCCGAGCTGTGGCTGGCCCAGGGCCGTGGCGCGGCCGGTCGCCGCGCCGTCGTCCGGGTCCTCGCCGAGACCATGGGTGACGTTGCTCGTGCCCGCGTGCTGCCCGGTGCGGTGCGGGTGCTCCTGGCCACCGCCGAGACCGGGGTGGACGACCTGGCCCGGGAGTCGGCCCGCGAGCTCGAGGAGGTGGCGGACTCGTTCGGGTCCGCCGGCCTCGCGGCCGAGGCGGCGCTGGCCGCCGGGGAGCTGCTCCGGGTCGGCGGCGACCCGCTCGGGGCCTTGCCCTGGTACCGCAAGGCCCGGCAGATCTCCGCCCGCCTCGACCTGAGCCACACGGCCGCGCGGGCCGCGGCCGGGACCGGGCTCGCGCTGCTGGACGCCGGCGACCACGAGTCGGCCCGGGCCGAGCTGACGAGCGCCCGCGACCTGTTCGGCCGGCTGGGCGCGCAGCCGGAGCTGCGGGCGGTCGAGGCCGTGCTCGCGCCGGCCCAGCGTCCGGCCGGCCTGAGCGAGCGGGAGGTCGAGGTGCTCCGGCTCGTGGCGACCGGCCGGAGCAACGCCCAGATCGCGGCGGCCCTCGTCCTCAGCGAGCGCACCGTGGCCCGCCACCTCAGCAACATCTTCACCAAGCTCGGGGTGGCGAGCCGGACGGCGGCCGCCGCTTTCGCCTACGAGCACGACCTCGTCGGGTCGTAGGTCGCGCTCACGCCGTCCGGGTGCGGTCGCCCACCGGGCTCGTCGAACGGTGCCGGGCCAGGTGGGTGGCGACGTACACGGCGTCCCGGCCGACCCCCGGGAAGACCATCGAGGAGAACGCGTACTGGAACGCGAGCCCACAGAAGTACAGGCCCGGCACCTCGTCCGACACCCCGCGGTACTCCCGAGGCCACCCGTCGTCGCCGACGACCGGCAGGTCGAGCCAGCCGAACCGCTGCCGGAACCCCGTCGCCCACACGACGTTCGCGACGTCGAGCACCGTCCCGTCGGCGAGGGTGGGGCGGCCCTGGGTCGCCGACTCGACCCGGTCGAGGTGGCGCACGACGCCCGCCGCGGCGAGGTCGGAGCGCTGCACGCGGAGCATGGGGCCGCCGTGGCCCCGGACCTCGGGCATCATCCGTCGACCGATGGGCGTGCTGCGGGTGAGGACGTGCTTCCAGGCGAAGACCATCAGGGGGAGCGCTCCGGGCGCTCGCCGACCGCGCCACCGCGCGGGGATCTGCCCGCAGTCCCGACCGGCGAGGTGGGTCGTGCGGCCGGCGGCCAGCTCGAGGGCGATGTCGCAGCCGGAGTGGGACGCCCCGACGACGAGGACGGGGCCGTCCCGCAGCTGCCCGGGCCGTCGGTACGAGCTCGAGTGCAGCTGGAGGATGTCGGGATCGAGCTCGCCGGCCCAGTCCGGGATGTTGGGGGTGCGCCCGAAGGTGCCGGTGGCGACGACCACGTTCCGGCAGCGGATGGTCCCGCGGCTCGTCGTCACGTCGAAGCCGTCGCTGCCGTCCGCGGCCCGGCCGACCCGCTCGACCCCGGTTCGCAGCCGCAGGGGGACGGCGCAGTGACGGGCGTAGGACTCGAGGTAGTCGGCGACCTCGTCCTTGCCCGGGCATTCGTCGGGGTTCCCCGGGAAGGGCAGCCCGGGCAGGGAGGTGTAGCGACCCGGGGTGTAGAGCCGCAGCGAGTCGTACTGCTGGCGCCAGCCGTCGCCGACCCGTGCGGCGCGGTCGACGACGAGGCATTCCCGGCCGCGGAGCGTCAGCTCGCGCGCGGTGGCGAGGCCGGCCTGGCCGGCCCCGACGACGACGGTGTCGACGTGCTCGTTGGTGTCCATGATGCTCTCCTGTCGTGAGGGTGAGACCACGCTAGGAACGGCGCCGGGGGCCCTTCATCGGCCGGGATGCCCATCCGCGGCGGCGGGTGGTGGCGTGCAATGACCATCGCGCGGCGGGCGGGGGTCCGTCGGGGGTCGCGTAGCCTCGGGATGTGCTGCGGACGGCTCTCACCCCGAGGTTCCTCGGCCTGCTGGCGATCGTCCTCGTCGTGGGGGCCGCGTTCGTCCAGCTCGGTCGGTGGCAGCTCGGGGTCGCCGAGAACCGGGCCGCGCAGGAGGCGCTGGAACAGGCGCGCTCGGCCCGGGCCGTCGACCTGACCACCGTCCTCGACCCGCACCTGGCCTTCCCGGGGGAGCTGTCGACCCGCCCGGTCACCGTCACGGGGCGGTACACCGACGGCCAGCTGCTCGTGCCGCAGCGGCGGCTCGACGGCGCCGACGGGTCGTGGGTGCTCACCCCGTTCGTCGTCGATGCGACCGGGGCCACGCTGCCGGTGCTGCGGGGGTTCGTGCGGTCCGCCGAGGAGGCCGGCCCGCCGCCGGAGGGGCCGGTCACCCTCGCGGGCGGCCTCGCCCCGCCGGAGTCTCCGTCGAGCGTGCCCGCCGGTCCCGGCGAGATCGGATCGGTCGACACCTCGGTCCTGGTCAACACCTGGCCCGGGGACCTCTACAACGCCTTCCTCTTCCTCGAGTCCGAGGACCCCGCGACGGGGCCGCAGCTGACGAAGGTGCCGACCCCCGTCGGACCGAGCGGGGTCAACTGGCGCAACGCCGCCTATGCCGTCCAGTGGTGGGTGTTCGCCGGGTTCGCGCTCTGGCTGTGGTGGCGGATGGTCCGCGAGGAGCACACGAGGACGGCGGCGCCGGCCGCGGCACCGGGCGCGGGGCCGGACGCGGGGCCGGACGCGGGGCCGGGGCCGGACGCGGGGCCTGACGGGCCAGTGGAGCCCCCCGGCGGCTCCCTCGCCCGCGCGGGTGACAATGGTGTGCGTGAGCACCCCTGACGCCCGTCCGGACACCGCCATCGCCGTCGAGGACGCCGACGCCGTCCGCCCCCGGCTCACCTTCTTCAAGGTCATGGCCTTCATCGTCGGCGTCGGCCTGCTCGTCCTCGTCGTCGAGATGGTGCTGGCCTACGGGTACGGGCTCAAGGGTGACGCGAACCCGCTGTCGTGGTGGCCCCAGCCGCACGGCTTCATCTACATGGTCTACCTCGTCGCAACGGCCGTCCTCGGCTTCAAGGTGGGCTGGTCCCTGACGAAGATGGTGCTCGTCATGCTCGCCGGCTGTGTGCCGTTCCTCTCCTTCTGGGTCGAGCGCCGCGTGGCGAGGGAGGTCGAGGCCGGACTCGCGGCCTCGCGCCGATAACCTTGGCCGCGTGAGCGACGCCCCCGAACTGCCGGCCGACCCGTCCCCGGTCGACCCCTCCCACGCCGTCGTCGAGGGCGGTGCCCCCGTGCACCTCGCCGACCGGCCCGTCCTGGTCGTCGACTTCGGCGCCCAGTACGCCCAGCTCATCGCCCGACGGGTGCGCGAGGCCAACTGTTTCAGCGAGGTCGTGCCGCACTCGATGCCGGCCGACGAGATGCTCGCCAAGGGCCCCGCGGCCATCGTGCTGTCCGGCGGCCCGTCGTCGGTGTACGAGGAGGGCGCCCCGCGTCTCGACCCGGCGATCCTGCAGGCCGGCGTCCCCGTGTTCGGCATGTGCTACGGCTTCCAGGCGATGGCGCTGGCCCTGGGCGGGACGGTGGCCAAGACCGGGCTCTCGGAGTTCGGGGCCACCCCCGCCAGCATCATCGACACGGCCTCGACGCTCTTCAACGGCCAGCCCGTCGACCAGTCGGTGTGGATGAGCCACGGCGACTCCGTCGAGGAGGCGCCCGAGGGCATGCGGGTCACGGCGACGACGTCCGGGGCGCCCGTCGCCGGCTTCGAGGACGACGAGCGCCGGCTGTACGGGGTCCAGTGGCACCCCGAGGTCATGCACTCGACGTTCGGGCAGCGGGTCCTGGAGAACTTCCTCCACAAGGGGGCCGGTCTCACCGGCGAGTGGACCGCAGCCAACGTCGTCGAGGAGCTCGTCGGCGCGGTCCGGGAGCAGATCGGCGACAAGCGGGTCATCTGCGGGCTGTCCGGCGGTGTGGACTCGTCGGTCGCGGCGGCCCTCGTGCAGCGTGCCGTCGGTGACCAGCTGACCTGCGTCTTCGTCGACCACGGGCTGCTGCGCTCCGGTGAGGCCGAGCAGGTGCAGCAGGACTTCGTCGACGCGACCGGGGTCGACCTCGTCACCGTGGATGCTGCCGACCGCTTCCTGGAGGCGCTGGCCGGCGTCAGCGACCCCGAGGAGAAGCGCAAGATCATCGGCCGGGAGTTCATCCGGGTCTTCGAGCAGGCGGCCCGCGACATCGTCGGGGAGCACGGGGGCGAGGCGGACCACCCGGTCGAGTTCCTCGTCCAGGGCACCCTCTACCCGGACGTCGTCGAGTCCGGTGGCGGCACCGGAGCAGCCAACATCAAGAGCCACCACAACGTCGGCGGGTTGCCCGAGGACCTCCAGTTCAAGCTGGTCGAGCCGCTGCGCCTGCTCTTCAAGGACGAGGTGCGCCAGGTCGGGCTCGAGCTCGGCGTGCCCGAGGGCATCGTGTGGCGCCAGCCGTTCCCGGGGCCGGGACTCGGGATCCGGATCGTCGGCGAGGTGACCAGGGAGCGGCTCGACGTCCTGCGTGCCGCCGACCAGGTGGCGCGCGAGGAGCTGTCGTCCGCCGGGCTGGACCGCGAGATCTGGCAGTGCCCGGTCGTCCTGCTCGCCGACGTCCGTTCGGTCGGCGTCCAGGGCGATGGTCGCACCTACGGGCACCCGGTCGTGCTGCGCCCGGTGTCGTCCGAGGACGCGATGACCGCCGACTGGACGCGCATCCCCTACGAGGTGCTCGCGAAGATCTCGACGCGCATCACGAACGAGGTGCGTGAGGTCAACCGGGTCGTCCTGGACGTGACGAGCAAGCCGCCGGGCACCATCGAGTGGGAGTAGCAGCCGGGTCGCCCGGCCCGGGAGAGCACTAGTAGTGCTCGCCGAAATCCTCCGAACCCCGGAGGTATCCCTCCGGATGCGGAGCGAGCCCCGGCTGACGGTCCTGATCCGGAGGGATTGCTCCGGAGGGCGGAGCGAGTTCGGGCTGACGGTCCTGATCCGGAGGGATTGCTCCGGAGGGCGGAGCGAGTCGGGGACGGTCCTCTTGCCGCCCGGGTGCCCCGCCCCGACGTGCCCGGCGTCCATGGCAGGCTGTGCCCACTACCCCCTGGTGACCCGAGGACGCGTTCAATGCAGAGCACGACGACGACGGTGACGGCGACGGACGGCACGTCGCTGTTCACGCACCGCTGGCTCCCCGACGGTGACCCGAAGGCCGTCGTCCAGCTCGCGCACGGGATGGCCGAGCACTCCGCCCGGTACGCCCGCGTCGCCGAGGCGCTCACCGCTGCCGGCTACGCGGTCTACGCGCACGACCACCGCGGGCACGGCCGCACCGCCTCCGAGGCCGACCACGGGTACTTCGCCGACCAGCACGGCTGGGGGACCGTGGTCGGCGACCTGCGCCAGGTCACCGACCACGCCCGCTCCGAGCACCCCGGGGTGCCGGTGTTCCTCCTCGGCCACTCCATGGGCTCCTTCCTGGCGCGCGCCTACGTCATCGAGGGGTCGCACGACCTCGCCGGGCTGGTCCTGTCCGGGACGGCCGGCGACCCCGGCGCGCTCGGCAAGGTCGGGGCCGGGCTCGCGGCCGCCGAGTCCCGCATCCGCGGCCGCCGCCACGTCAGCGCCCTCCTGGACAAGCTGACCTTCGGCCAGTACAACGCCGCCTTCACCCCCAACCGCACCGACTTCGACTGGCTCTCGCGCGACGACGCCGAGGTCGACGCGTACGTCGCCGACCCCCTGTGTGGGAACACCTTCACCTCCGGCTTCTTCAGCGACCTCCTCGGCGGCCTCGGCGGCATCAACGACACCAAGCGGGTCGCCGGCGTCCGCCGGGACCTGCCGATCCTCCTCGTGGCCGGCGACAAGGACCCGGTGGGGGACAACGGCAAGGGCCCGCGGGCTGTCGCCCAGCAGTACCGCGACGTCGGCATCGTCGACGTCACGTGCACCCTCTACCCGGGCGCACGCCACGAGGTCTTCAACGAGACGAACCGCGACGAGGTGCTCGCCGACGTCATTCGTTGGCTCGACGCCCACCTGGGCTCCTGATCCGTACGCCGCTGCCTGGGCCGTCGGCGCCGATTCGGGTCCTCCGGGGGTCGCTGGCTAGGGTTGGCGCGTGCTGAGAACGGCCACCGCAGTCGTCGCGGGCAAGACCGTCCGAGCCCTTGCCCGACGCCGGGGCGGAGGCTCGGCCTTCCCGGGTCTCGTCGCCGAGCGCATCCAGCCCCGCATCCTCCGGCAGGCGCTGGGCGGCATCCGCGGCGGCATCGTCGTCGTGAGCGGCACCAACGGCAAGACGACGACGACGAAGATGCTCGTCGCCGTCCTCCGGGCGCACGGCCGCACGGTCTTCACGAACCCCACGGGCTCCAACTTCACCCGCGGGGTGCTGAGTGAGATGCTGCCGCAGCTGCCCCTCTCGGGTCGCCTCGCGAGCGACATGGTCGTCGTCGAGCTCGACGAGGCCCACGCGATGCGGTTCATCGACGAGGTGCCCCCGACCCACTCGCTGCTGCTGAACGTCGCCCGCGACCAGCTCGACCGCTTCGCCGAGATCGACCACACCGCCGACCTCCTCGCCCGCCTCGGGTCCGCGAGCACCGAGGGCGTCGTCGCCAACGCCGACGACCCGTTCATCGCCCGGGCCGGCGACGCCGTCGACGTGCCGGTGCGGTGGTTCGGGCTCGACGAGTCCATCGCCGACCGGCTGCCCGAGCTCACCGAGCACGACGCGCGCTTCGACGACGCCGCCACCGCCCGCCCCCGCGGCCCGGGCGACGCCCGGCTGCGCCCGCGCGACGAGCGGGCCTTCGACATCGTCTTCGACGACCAGGTGGTCGGCCCCGTCACCCTCCAGCAGCGCGGTCTGGCGGCGATGATCAACGCGACGGCCGCCACGACCACCGCCCGGCTGCTGCTCGGGGACGCCTTCGACGCCGCCACCACCGCCACCGCGCTCGGCGAGGTCCGCCCGCCCTTCGGCCGCGGCGAGGTCATCATGGTCGACGGCCAGCCGCTGGAGCTCGTCCTCGTCAAGAACCCCGCCGGCTTCGGGGTCGCCCTCAGCACGTACGGCACGACGCCGGCCGCGACCATGGTCGCGATCAACGACAACGACGCCGACGGGCGGGACGTCTCGTGGCTCTACGACGTCTCCTTCGCCTCCCTGCGCGAACGGGGGGTCGCCCTGACCAGCGGGGTGCGCGCCTACGACATGGCGCTTCGCCTGCACTACGACGACGTCGCCACCGAGCGAGTGGTCCCCGACCTCGACGAGGCCCTCGACCGGTTCGTCGCCGCTCACGCCGACGAGCCGAAGCGCATCTTCTGCACGTACACCGCGATGATGGCGCTGCGGCGCACCCTGGCCGCACGGCACGGCCTCGCACACTTCGGAGAGGACGGCCCGGCATGAGCACCACGACCCTGGAGCCCGCCGGCCCGAGCAAGGGGACGATCACCCTCGTCCACCTCTACCCGCGCGAGATGAGCATCTACGGCGACCGCGGCAACACCCACGCGCTCGCGAGCCGCATCCGGCGCCACGGCTACACCGCCGAGGTCGTCCTCCACGATCCCGGCGAGTCCTGGCGGGACGACGCGCACCTCTTCATGGGTGGCGGGGGCCAGGACTCCGGGCAGGCGAGGGTCGAGGCCGACCTCGAGGCCATCGGCCCGTCGCTGAAGGCGATGGCGGCCGACGGCGTCCCGATGGTCGTGATCTGCGGGATGTACCAGCTGTTCGGCAACTCGTTCCACACCGTGACCGGGCAGGTGCTGCCCGGGCTGGGCATCCTCGACGTCACGACCAAGGGCAACGACAAGCGCATGGTCGGCCCGGTCTGCATCGAGACCGAGTACGGCAAGGTCGTCGGCTACGAGAACCACTCCGGCTCCACCGTGCTCGGCGCGGGCCAGGAGCCGTTCGGCACGGTCCTCGCGGGCCACGGCAACAACGGCGAGGACGGGACCGAGGGGGCGCGCTCGATCAACGTCATCGGCACCTACCTGCACGGGCCCCTGCTGCCGGCGAACCCGATGATCTCGGACGCGCTCATCGCGGTGGCCGCCGAGCGGGCGACCGGGCGACCGTTCGAGCCCGAGGAGCTCGACGACCCGCTGGCCGACGAGGCGCGCGGCCGTCAGGTGCGCCGCTTGGTCCGCTCCCGCTGATCCGTGAAGAGGGGCTCCTCGCCCTCCGGGCGTGGGGCGACCTTGGGGCTCAGCGTCCACAGGAGCCAGCCGAGCCCGCCGAGCGGCACCTCCATGAGGTGGGTGATCATCGAGAACAGGACGACCCCCGCCGTCGCCGACGCCGCGTCCGCCCCCCAGCCGACGAGGACGATGGTCGTCGCCGTCTCGGTGACGCCGACCCCGCCCGGGGTGATCCCGACGGCCGTGAGCAGCCGACCGATCGCGTACGCCGCGAACAGGAGGTTGAGCGAGAGGGCGACGCCGGTCTCGCGCATGACGAGCACGAACAGCACGTAGTACATCCCGAAGAAGCCGAGCATCCCCAGGGTCATCGACCACCAGCGCCAGCGGACGACGTCGATGATCCGGGCCCGCAGGTCATGGACGAGGTCTTCCAGCGACATCGTCGAGTGGGGCCGGTGGCGACGCAGGATCGGACGCAGCCCCCGGTCGAGCAGCCCCCCGATCCGCTGCGCCACCCGCTCGCTGGCCATCATCCCGGCCGCCGCGGCGATGATGCCGAGACCGGTGAGCGAGCCCGCGACCGCGAGCTCGGTGAGGGCCGGGGGCAGGGTCACCCCGCCGATGACGAGCACGAGGATGGCGACGACCGGCAGCAGGATCCGGGCCAGCACGTTCCAGACCCCGGTGACGATGGCCGAGGTCGACGTCGCCCGCCGCGAGAAGCCCCACGAGCGGCAGATCGCGTAGGTCGCCGCCAGACCGACCGCCCCACCGCCCGGCAGGAGGTTCGACACCGACGACCCGCAGAGGTTCACGATGAGGGCCTTGCTGTGGGTGAGACCACGCAGCGACCCGGTGAAGGTGAAGGTGTAGAAGTACAGCCCGAGGAGCATGAGGACCTGGAAGCCGACCGCGTGCCACGGCGGCACCCCGCGGATGACGCCCCAGATGTCGGACCAGGAGGTCTGCGCGAAGAACGGCAGCCCCCACACGAGCAGCACGACCGCGAGGCCGAGCCCCACGACGAACTGCAGCACGTGCCGTCGATGCGTGGGCACCTCGATGCCCGCCGCCCTCATGGCAGCCCCTCGAAGACGTCCCTGCTCACCTGTTCCCCCGGTGGTCGTGACGGGTCGCGGAACCACTCGCGACCGAAGACGAGATCGTAGAGGGGGCGGGGGATGCGGAGGAAGGCCGCCAGGGTCCGGTCGCCCGTCTGGCCGCCGTCGCCGGGATCGGCCGCGCCCCCGCCGGTGGCCTGGGAGGCGTGTGCCCGCATCGCCGCACGCTTGGCCCGGGCGTAGCGACGGACGTCGATCCGGTGGGTGATGTCGGCGCGTGCGCTGTAGGCCCGCTCCATGCTGCGCGGGTCGAACTCGGCCGGGAACCGGTAGACCCGCCCGAGCGCTCGCACCGCCCGCACGATCGTGTCGCGCGGGACGGTGGCTTCGAGGACCCGGGGCGTGCCGGCGATCTCTGCCGCACGGGCCCCGACGGCGTGGACCCGGCGGTGGTCGCGGTGCCCGTACCCGCCGTTCGCGTCGTAGGACAGGAGGACGTCGGCGCGTTCGGTGCGCAGGATCGCGGCGAGACGCTCCGCGGCCTCCTCCACCGGGGCCCGGCAGAACCGCGTCACCCCGGGCAGGTCGGGCTCCGGGTCGGGGCCGCTGCCGCTGTCGGCGTAGCCGAGCCACTCGAGCCGGGCCACGCCCAGCGCCGCCGCCGAGCGTTCCGCCTCGCGGAGTCGCAGCCGCCCGAGGCCCCCGTCCCGGCGGAGGTCCTCGGCCGCGAGCCCGGCCCCACCGTCGGTGGCGAGGACGAGCACCACGCGGTGCCCCTCGGCCACGGCACGGGCCATCGTGCCGGCGGTGAGGAGCGCCTCGTCGTCGGGGTGGGCGTGGAAGGCCACGAGCGTGCGGGACATCGTGACCCATCCTCGCGCATGGCAGGGTGGTCCCTCGTGAAGGTCGCCCTCCTGTCGGACTGTTACCCGCCACGGCTCGGCGGCATCGAACGGCAGGTCCACGACCTCGCGCACCGGCTCGCTCGCGACGGGCACACCGTCGAGGTGTTCACCGCGACCGCCGGCCCGGACGGGGAACGGCACGGCGCCCGGACCGCCGAGGAGGACGGCGTCGTCGTCCACCGTCTCGCGATCCCCCTCCCCGCGGGGGTGCCGGTCAACCCGTTCGCGCCGCCCGAGGTCCGGCGCCGCCTCGCTGCGGGGGCCTTCGACGTCGCCCACGCCCACCTCGGGGTCGTCAGCCCGTTCGCCACCGATCTCGTCCGCACCGCGCTCGGCGAGGGTCTGCCCGTGGCGGCGACGTTCCACTGTGTCCTCGGGCGCGCCGTCCCGGCGGTCCGGCTCGGCGGCCACCTCCGCCGGTGGGCGGAGCGTGGGGTGGCCCTCAGCGCGGTCTCCGAGATGGCGGCCGGTCAGGTCGCCCGGGCCGCGGGCGGGGCGGACGTCGCCGTCCTCAACAACGGCGTCGACACCGGCTGGTGGCGGGCCGGGCCGACCGCCGATCACGACGACGACCGCGACGGGGTACACGTCGTGACGGCGATGCGTCTGGTCACCCGCAAGCGGCCGCTGGCCCTGCTCGGGGCCCTGCACGCCGCCCGCACCCGGCTCGACCCCGCCGTGCCGCTGCGCGCGACGATCGCGGGGGAGGGGCCGCAGCGCCGGGCGATGGAGGGCTACCTGAAGGCCCGGGGCATGGGATGGGTCACCCTGCCGGGCCGGCTCGACCGGGACGGGCTGCGCCGCCTCCACCACTCGGGGGACCTGTACATCACGGCGGCGCGGCTCGAGGCCTTCGGGATCGCCGCCCTCGAGGCCCGGGCCGCCGGGGTGCCGATCGTGGCGCTGCGCGGGACGGGGGTCGACGACATCGTCGCGCCCGGGACCGACGGGCTGCTCGTCGAGACCGACGCCGACCTCGGGCTCGCGGTGGCCGAGCTGGCCGCCGACCGGGGACGCCTCCGCACGATGCGCGACCGGCTCCGGGGCGTGCCGCCGCGCCAGGACTGGGGGAGTGCCGTTGCGGCGACCCTCGCGGAGTACCGCCGGGCCGGGGTGGCCTCGTGATCACCGTCGTCGGCCGGTCCGGGGGGCGTGACGTCGTGACGTTCGTCCTCGGTCACGGGGAGGACCCCCGCGCCGGGCTCGCCCGCCGTGGCTGGGCCGCCGGGCGGGCTCAGGTCGAGGGAGTCCACGGCCGGCTGGTCGTCGCGTTCGACGTCGTCGCGGCCGCGCCGTACCCGGTGTCCGGCGGGCCCCAGGGGCCGGGGCTTCGGGATGCCGAGCGCGCGGAGGTCGAGCCGCGGCAGCGGCTGGCCGCCTACGCGGTGGTCGTCGCCCAGGGATGTCTCCTGCTCACCCAGCTGTCGGGACGCACCGGCGCCGGCGGCCGGTGGAACCTCCCCGGCGGCGGTGTCGACCCCGAGGAGTCGCCGGTGCAGGCCGTGGTCCGTGAGGTCGGCGAGGAGACCGGCCAGGTCGTGGTCGACGTCCGGCTCGTCGACGTCATGACCCAGCACTGGGTGGGGCGGTCACCGCGGGGGGCCGAGGACTACCACGCGGTCCGGCTGCTCCACACGGCGCACTGCCCGGAGCCGACCGCCCCCGTCGTCCACGACGTGGGCGGGTCGACCGCGGCTGCGCGCTGGGTCCCGTGGTCGGAGCTGGGTGGGATCCCGGTGGTGGCGAGCGTCCCGGTCGCGGTCCGGGCGGCGGGCCTGGACTGGGACCACCCCGGGCCTCAGTCCTGACGGCGGTTCGCGCGCAGGCCGAGCAGCCCGACGAGGACGACGAGGAGCCCGCTGCCGACGACCATCCAGGGGCCGAGGCCGGACCACGGGATCGCCACGTCGGCGAGCTCGCCGACGAGGACCGCCACCGCGAGGAGGAGGCCGGCCGCGCCGAGGAACACCGCCAGCGGGGCCGGCCCGCTGCGGTACACGGGCGGCGCGGGGGCAGGGCCGGCAGGGGGAGCCGGCGTCGTGGCGTGCGGGTCGGCGCCGGTGTCGGGGCCGTCCGGGATGGGGGTGACGGTCGTGTCGTCGGTGCTCATGTCAGCGCTCCTCGATGATGATCTCGCCGAGGCCGACCTCGGCCCGGACGACGATGTCGGACGTCTCGTCGCCGATGACGGTGGCGTAGGACCGGTCGTCGCCCGTGGTCGTCGCGACCAGCTCGGTCCCACCGGTCACGGGGCGCTCGTGGCGGATCTCCCCGAGGCCCACCTGCCCCTCGACCCGCACGTCGACGCCCGCGGGCACGACGACGGTCAGCGAGCCGAGGCCCATGTCGACGCGGACGTCGGCCGGGTCGCCGGCGGTCGACAGCGACCGGAGCCCGCCCAGGTCGAGGGTCGCATCGCCGGCCCCGAGGCTGTAGCTGACGGGGAGGGCGCTCGCGGTCGGGGTCCACGTCCGGTCACCGACCCCTTGGGCGACGGGGTTGTGCGCGACGAGCAGCGAGACGACGGTGACGAACCCGAGGACGATCACGAGGAAGCCGCTGAAGCCGGACGCTCGGCCGGAGAGCCCGAGGCCCAGGACGAGGACCGAGACGCCGAGCAGGGCGAGGGTGGCGCCGAGAACGGCCGGCTCGCCGGGGAAGCCGAGGACCTGGGCCAGGGCCGTCCCGAGGCCGGAGAGGACGATGACCAGCCCGAGGGCGATGACGCCGACGGAGCCACTGGGGCGACGGCGACGGGGTGCCGGCGGCGGGGGCGGTGCGATCGGGCGGGGCGGCCCGGGTGGCGCCGGGGGCCCGCCGTAGGGCGTGGACCCTCCGTAGGGCGTGGACCCGCCGTACGGCGTGGTGGGTGCCGCGGCACCGTACGCGGGAGCGAAGGAGCTGGTCGGAGCGGACATCGTCGTGCCTCCCGGGGGTGGGGGTGGTGCGGTCGGGCCGGCAGCGGGGGAGTCGGGGCCGGGCCAGGTGGCGGCCGGGGCCGGGCGGGTGCGGGTGGCGATCAGCCACACGACGAGGCCGACCGGGATGAGCAGCCAGATCGGGCCGCCCCAGCCGTCACCCCCGATGCCGAGCGAGACGAGCCCGCCCACCAGGAGCAGCGCCGTGACGACGCCGAGGACGACCGGCCAGGCGTCACCGTGCCGGAGGGCGCGCTCGGCCAGGACGGTGCCGTGCGCGTCCGGCAGGAGCAGCCAGAGCACCAGGTAGACGGGGATCCCCAGGCCGCCGGCGATCGTCAGGGCGATGGCCGCGGCGCGGATGAGGAGGGGGTCGACGTCGAAGCGGGCGGCGATGCCGGCGCACACCCCGCCGAACCACCGGCGGTCGGTGTCGCGACGGAGGGGGCCGGAGCGCAGCCGGTCGAGGGCGTCGTCGATGGGGCCCGGCGCGGCGTGCGGCGGCGGTGGCCCGTAACTGGAGGTGTCCGTCATACGTCAAGACTCCCGCCGGGGCGCCGCGGCCGCCATGGGGGTCGACCCTGAGCGGGCCCTGAACGGACCCCTGGGGGCGGCGTCAGGGGCGCTCGCGTGCGTCAGGATGGGGGTGTGCCCACCCCGTACGAGCCCGCCGCGACCCGGGTGCGCCCCGTCGCCGGCGCCGACCCGGCCGTCCTGCCCAGGCGTCCGCCGCTCGTGCGTGCCCGCGCGGCGGGATGGACGCCAGGGGTGTGCGACGCGGTCGCACGGCACCTCGGGGTCTCGCGCCGGCTCGTGCAGGTCGCGTTCGTCGTGCTCGCCTTGTCGGGTGGCGCCGGGGTCGCGGCCTACCTCTTCCTCTGGGCGCTGACCGCCGAGGACGAGGTCGCGCCCCAGACCGCCGGGTCGGTGCGGTGGACCGAGCGGCGCCGGTCCGCCCTCGTGCTGCTCGGTGGCGGGCTCATCGTCGTCCTCGGCCTCGTGCTGCTCGTCCCGGGGCTCGGGGTCACCGTCCGCGGCTCGGTCATCCTGCCGGTCTTCGTCATCGCGGTCGGGGCCGTCGTCGCATGGTCGACCCTCGACGAGGCGCAGCGCTCGCGGTGGCTCACCGGTGGTGCGGGCGGGCGGGCGTGGGTCCGGGTGACGCTCGGGGCCGGGCTCGCCCTCGTCGGCATCCTCGTCCTCATGACGCGGGGGCGGTCGGTGTCGGTCGTCTGGGACGCGATGCTCGCGGCCCTGTCCGTCCTCGTCGGGGCGCTCATCCTCGCGGCGCCCTGGGCGGTCCGGCTGTGGACCGACTTCCGGCGCGAGCAGGTGGCGGCCGTGCGGGCCACCGAGCGTGCCGACATCGCGGCGCACCTGCACGACTCCGTGCTCCAGACGCTCGCGCTCATCCAGCGGCAGTCCGTCGACCCCCAGGCCGTCACCCGGCTCGCCCGCGCCCAGGAGCGCGAGCTGCGGACCTGGCTCTACGCCGGGCCCCAGGGCTCCCAGGCGTCGCTCGCGGCGGCCGTCACCGAGGTCGCCCACGAGGTCGAGGACCTCCACGGCGTCCCCGTCGACCTCGTCGTCACAGGCGACCGGCCGTTCGAGCAGCACGGGGCGGCGCTCTCCCGGGCCATGCGCGAGGCGCTGCTCAACGCCGTCCGGCACGGAGCGGCGCCGGTCACCGCCTACGTCGAGATCGGCCCCGCCGGGGTCGAGGCCTTCGTGCGGGACCGCGGTGCCGGGTTCGACCTCGACGCCGTCCCGGGCGACCGGCTCGGCGTCCGGCAGTCCATCCTCGGCCGGCTGGAACGGCACGGCGGGTCGGCTCGGGTCCGCCGCCGCGAGGACGGCACCGAGGTGGAGCTGCGACTCCCGCCCATCGAAGGAGACTCCACATGAGTAAGCACAGCACTCCCGCCGGCCCGCCGACTCCCATCCGGGTCGTGCTCGTCGACGACCACCGGATGTTCCGCACCGGGGTCCGGGCCGAGCTGACCGAGGCGATGTCCGCCGGGGGGCCGGTGTGCGAGTTCGTCGGGGAGGCGCCCGACGTCGACGCGGCCGTGGCCGTCATCCGCCGGGAGGCCCCCGACGTCGTCCTCCTCGACGTCCACCTGCCCGGCGGCTCCGGCCACGGCGGGGCCGACGTCGTCCGGGGGTGCGCCGGTGTCGAGACGGCCGACGGGAAGCCGGTGCGCTTCCTCGCCCTGTCGGTCTCGGACGCGGCCGAGGACGTCATCGCGGTCATCCGGGCCGGGGCGCGCGGCTACGTGACGAAGACGATCACCGCGCGCGACCTCGTCACGGCCATCCGGCGGGTCGCCGACGGCGACGCGGTCTTCTCGCCGCGGCTCGCCGGCTTCGTCCTCGACGCGTTCGGGGCGACGGCCGGCGAGATCGCCGAGGTCGACGAGGAGCTCGACCGGCTGTCGGCGCGTGAGCGGGAGGTCATGCGGCTCATCGCGCGCGGGTACCAGTACAAGGAGGTCGCCAAGGAGCTGTTCATCTCGGTCAAGACGGTCGAGACGCACGTGTCGTCGGTGCTGCGCAAGCTCCAGCTGAGCTCGCGGCACGAGCTGACCGCCTGGGCGATGGGCCGCCGCCTCGTCTGACCCGACGCACCCCAGCCCCACCCCACCACCCGCTGCCGTCATTTCGGGGTCACCCCGGAATGTCAGCGTCGCACGGGGATCGAGGTCGTGCTGTGCTGACGAAGTCCCGCGTCGGCGGGGGTGTGGCCGGACGGCGGGGGGCCGACAGCCGAGACCCGCGCCGCGCCTAGGCTGGTGCCATGGAGTTCGTCGAGCACGTGTTCGTCCTGGCCCACCTCCTCGGGATGGCCGCCATCGTGGGCAGCGCCGTCTTCGTCGCCCGGGGCCGGTCCACCCCTGCGCTGCTGTGGGGTGCTCGGGCGCAGCTCGTCACCGGGCTGATCCTCGTGGGTCTCGCCGAGATGGGGGACGATCCGGTCAACCACGCGAAGGTCGGGGTCAAGCTGCTCGTGGCGGTCGCGGTCGCCGCGTGCGCCGAGATCGCGGCGGCCAAGGCCCGCAAGGGTGACGGCGAGCGTCCGCAGCTCGTGCAGGCCGCCGGATGGCTCGCCGTCCTCAACACGGCGATCGCCACCCTCTGGCACTGACCGCCGGCCGCGAGACCGGGCTTGGTCAGGCTCGCACCGGTTCGCTGGCCCGGCGTCGCTGACATTGCGGGGTGACCCCGGAATGTCGACGTCAGGGGAGGAGCAGCAGCTTGCCCTGGGTGCGACGGCTCTCGAGGTCCTCGTACGCGCGGGCGGCGTCGCCGAGGTCGTAGCGCCCACCGATCGTCACCGCGAGCGAGCCGTCGGCCACGGCGCCCAGGACCTCACCGGCGCGCCAGTCCAGCTCGTCGCGGGTGAGCACGTGGTGCGCCAGCGTCGGCCGGGTGAGGAACAGCGAGCCGCCGGCGTTGAGCCGCTGGATGTCGAACGCCGGCACCTGCCCGCTCGCCGCGCCGAACAGCGCGAGCGTGCCGCGCGGGCGCAGCGAGGCGAGCGAGGCGTCGAAGGTGTCGCGGCCGACCCCGTCGTAGGCCACGTCCACCCCGCGCCCTCCGGTGGCCTCGCGGACCGCCGCCGCGACGTCGTCGACGGCCCGGTAGTCGATGACGTGGTCGGCGCCCAGTCGCTGCGCGGTGGCGCACTTCTCGGGGCCGCCTGCGGTGGCGACGACGACGCCCCCGAGGGCCCGGACCAGCTGGACGAGCAGTTGCCCCACGCCGCCGGCGGCCGCGTGGACGAGGGCGACCGTGCCCGGCGCGACCGGGTACGTGCTGCGGGTCAGGTAGTGCGCGGTGAGGCCCTGCAGCATGACGGCGGCGGCGTCGTCGAGGTCGACCCCGCCGGGCACGTGGACGACCATCGCCGCCGGCTGCGTCGTGAGCGCCGCGGCACTCCCCAGGCCCTGTGGCCAGGCGACCCGGTCCCCGACCGCGAAGCCCTCGACACCGAAGCCCACCTCGACGACGGTGCCGGCGCCCTCGTTGCCCGCGACGAAGGGCGTCGACAGCGGGTAGACGCCCTCGCGCTGGTACACGTCGAGGAAGTTCACCCCGGCGGCCGCGACCTCGATGAGCAGCTCGCCGGCTCCGGGAGTGCCGGCCGGTCGCTTCTCCAACGCGAGGACCTCGCGACCCCCGGGGGCGGTGACGACGAGGGCGGGGCCGGTGCGGTCGCTCATCCCGCCAGCGTAGGTCCCGCTCAGTCGGCGGCGATCCAGTAGCGGCGCTTGCCGTCGCGGACGTCCTCGAGGACGCCGCCGTTGGCCTCGATGACGGCGGCCGACCCCAGGTTGTCGTCGTCGCACGTGACGAGGACCGGGTCGATGCCGAGCGTCCTGCACTCGGCAAGCGCCAGACGCAGCGCCTGCGTCGCGACGCCGCGCCGCCTCGCCGAGGGGCGCACCGAGTAGCCGATGTGGCCGCCGACGTCGAGGAGGAACGGGGTGAGCCGGTGCCGGATCGCCAGCGACCCGAGGTACGTCGTCGGGTCCGCGTCGTCGACGACCCAGAGGAACGAGCAGGGCACGTGGCCGGTGGTGCGGGGGGCGTCCTCGTGCACCTGGTCCCGGCGGTGCTGGACGAAGCGCGCGAAGCCCTCGTCGGTCTCGAGCTCCGCGCGGGTGAACCGGACGCCCGCGAAGCCGCCGTCGTCGGGCTCCTCGACCCAGACCCCGTCGCCGTCGCGCTGCGCCTCGCCGATGGCCGCGAACTCGTCGTGGGCCGCGAGATAGGAGGTGCGCATCCGGGCCTCGGGCGGGGAGAGGGCGATCATGCGACGACCCTAGGTGCGGTTCAGGCTGTCCGCGAACGGATTACCGTCGCAGCCCGGTCAGCACGTCGTCGAGCATCTGCGGCGTCAGCCGCTTCGTGAAGGTGTTGTGCGGGCTGACGTGGTAGCTGCCGACGAGCCGCACGGTTCGGCCGTCCGGGAGTCCGATCGGCACCTCGGCCCCGTGGCCGAACCGCGGCTTGGGGCGCGGCACCTCCCACCCGAGGGCCCGGGCGGCGGCCAGGGCGGCGTCCCACCCGATCGAGCCGAGACACAGCACCGCCCGCAGCCGTGGCACGGCGAGCTCGAGGTCCCGCTCGAGCCAGGGCGCGCACGTCGCCTTCTCGTCGGCCGTCGGCTTGTTGGCCGGCGGGGCGCACCGCACGGCGGCGACGATGCGCAGGTCGCTCAGGGCCTGCCCGTCGCCCGCGGCGGTCGACTCGGGCTGCGCGGCGAAGCCCGTGCGGTGCAGAGCGGCCCAGAGGAAGTCACCGGAGGAGTCGCCGGTGAACATCCGGCCGGTCCGGTTGGTCCCGTTGGCCGCCGGGGCCAGCCCGACGAGGAGCACGCCGGCGTCCGGGTCGCCGAACGAGGGCCCCGGGCGCCCCCAGTAGGGCTGGTCGGCGAAGGACGCCCGGCGGCCGGTGCGCGCGACGTCCTCGCGCCAGCTGACGAGGCGGGGGCAGGCGCGGCACACCGACACCCGGGCCTGGAGGTCAGCGACGGAGTCGGCCGACGCCGCGAGGCGGCGGACCTGCGCGGCGGTCCTGGCCACCGGCGTGTCCGCGGACGCGGGGTCGCCCGGCCAGCCGTGGCCCGGTGGCACGGGCGAGGGGAATGGCGCCCCGGTCACCGGGTGCGGGTCGCGAGGCTCCATGACCTCACCGTAGGGGCCGGGTCGGGCCCTTGACCGCCTCCGTCGCGGCGACGAGCATGGACGGTCTTCCGGCAGGAGGCACCCATGGCTGCATCGGATGCCGCGGTCGAGGCCGCGCGCGCGTACGAGGAGCTCCACGTCGGGGCGTTGTTCCGGCAGTGGACCGGACCGGTGCTGGATGCAGCCCGGGTGGGGGAGGGGCACGTGGTGCTCGACGTCGCCTGCGGCACGGGGGTCCTGGCTCGTGAGGCACGCCGGCGTGTCGGTCCGTCGGGCGCCGTGACCGGGCTCGACCTCGGCGCGGGGATGCTGGCCGTCGCCGCGGAGCTCGACCCGGACATCCGGTGGGTCGAGGGTGCGGCCGGCGACCTCCCGTTCGCCGACGACACCTTCGATGCGGTGGTGTGCCAGTTCGGGCTGATGTTCTTCCCCGACCGGGTCGGTGCGGTGCGCGAGATGCTCCGGTGCGCACGCCCCGGAGGCCGGGTGGTCCTCGCCGTCTGGGAGTCGCTCGAACGCTCGCAGGCCTACCCCGAGGCCGTCGACCTCCTCGAGCGTCGCGCCGGACCCGCTGCCGCCGATGCGCTGCGAGCTCCGTTCGTCCTCGGGGATCCCCAGGAGCTCGTGTCGGTCGTCGCGGCGGCGGGGCACTCGGACGCGCAGGTCGAGACGGTGCCGGGCGCCGCACGCTTCCCGAGCATCCGCTCGATGGTCGAGGCGGACCTGCGCGGCTGGCTCCCGGTCATGGGCGTCGACCTCGAGGAGGGCCTGGTGCGCAGCATCCTCGCTGAGGCGGAGACCGTGCTCGGCCGGTACGTCACCGGCGACGGGGCGATGGTGTTCGACGCGCCTGCCCACCTCGTCACCCTCGACGTCGGATAGCGGCGTGTCGGTGTCGGCACCGCCGGCCGCACGGCGTGGCGATGCGGCCGCCCGGGGCGGATGTGGAGACGATGGTGTCGTGGCGTCAGTGACGGTGGTGGGCGGTGGGGTCATCGGGCTGACCTCGGCGCTCCGGCTGGCCGAGAACGGACACGACGTGACCTGTGTCCGTGACGTCCCCGCGGCCGGCACGGTCTCGGCCGTCGCCGGCGGGTTGTGGTTCCCGTACCACGTCGAGCCGCGGTCCCGCGTCGTTGCCTGGGGCCTGGCGTCCCTCGCCCGGTTCGGAGTGCTCGTCGACGACCCGACGGCGGGGGTGGCGCTGCGCGAGGGGCTGCTCGTCGAGCGATCCGGGCCGGACCGCTGGTGGACCGAGGGCGTCAGCGGCTGGCGCGACGCCGAGCCCGCCGAGCTGCCCGACGGAGCGGGCTCGGGCGTCGTCATCACCGTGCCGCTCGTTGCGATGCCCGTGTACCTGGGCTGGCTCGAGTCGGCCTGTGTCGCGGCAGGGGTGAGGCTCGGCAGCGGCCGGGTCGACGACCTCGCCGACCTGGAGGACGACGTCGTCGTCGTCGCGGCCGGGCTGCGAGCCCCCGCACTGCTGCCCGACGTGGAGGTCACCGGGTCGCGGGGGCAGGTGGCGCTCCTCGCCAACCCCGGCATCGAGCGCTGGTTCGTCGACGACGGCTTCGCGGGCGCGATGACCTACGTGCTGCCGCACCCGGGGTGGGTGGTGTGTGGGGGCACCGACGTCCCGGACGGTTCCGAGGAGGCCGACCCTGCGGTGCACGACGCGATCGTCGCCCGCTGCCGGGCGGCGGTGCCTGCGCTGCGGGACGCCGAGGTGCTCGGCTCGCGCGTCGGCCTGCGGCCCGTAGCGCCCGCGGTGGACCTCCGGCTCCACCACGTGCACGGCCGGCCGGTCGTGACGAACGTCGGGCATGGTGGCGCCGGGATCACCCTGTCCTGGGGGTGCGCCGACGAGGTCGTCGCGCTCGTCGACGGACTGGAGTGATGCCGCGGCCGAGCTGCCGCACCCCGGCGTCAGGCGTCGGCGGGCGGTCGGCCCCGCGCGGACTTGAGGTCGCCGCGCCGCTTCTTCGCGGCGAGGCGCCGTTCCGTGGAGCCCCGCGTCGGTCGGGTCGCGCGGCGGGCCGGGGGTGGTGGCGCCATCGCGTCCCGCAGCAGCTCGGCCATCCGGTCACGGGCAGCGACCCGGTTGCGACGCTGCTGCCGGTGCTCGGACGCCGCCACGACGAGCCGGCCGTCGACGAGGCGGCCTCCGAGGGCCGCGAGCACCCGGCGCCGCTGGGTCGGCGTCAGCAGCCCGAGGCCCTCGACGTCGAGCTCGAGCTCGACCCGGCTGTCCGCCGTGTTGACCCCCTGGCCGCCGGGCCCCGACGAGCGCGAGAAGCGCTCGACGAGCTCGGAGCCGGGCACGGTGAGGCCCTGCGGGACCCCCGGGCCCGGCGGCACGACGAGGTCCATCAGGGCTTCCCGGTGTCGTCCTCGGGCTCCGGCGGCGCGTGCGCGCCCTCGGCCTCGTCCCGCTCCGCCCACTCGAGGAGCGGTGCGATGTCGAACACGGCGTCGTCGATGCCGGCGTGCAGGTCGCCGAGGCGCGCGTACCGGTCGGGCATCGTCGCGATCGTGAAGTCGTCGGGCTCCACGTCGTCGACCTCGGCCCAGGTGATGGGGGCCGAGACGGTGCCGATGTCGTTGCCCCGCACCGAGTAGGCCGCCGCGATGGTGTGGTCGCGGGCGTTCTGGTTGTAGTCGAGGAAGACGGCCTCGGGATCGCGGTCCTTGCGCCACCACGTGGTCGTCACGTCCTCGGGGATGCGCCGCTCCACCTCCCGCGCGAAGGCGAGCGCGGCCCGCCGGACATCGGTGAACCCGTGGTCGGGGGCGATCCGCACGTAGACGTGCAGGCCGTGGCCGCCGCTGGTCTTCGGCCACCCGACGGCACCGAGCTCGTCGAGTACCTCGTGCGTGACGTGCGCGGCCCGCCGGACCCGGGCGAACGGCGCCTCCGGCATCGGGTCGAGGTCGATCCGCCACTCGTCGGGCTTCTCGGTGTCGGCGCGACGGCTGTTCCACGGGTGGAACTCGACGGTGCTCATCTGGCAGGCCCACGCGACGTCGGCGAGCCGGGTGACGCAGAGCTCGTCGGCGTGCAGCCCGTACCGGGGGAAGTGCAGCCGGACGGTCTCGACCCAGGGCGGCGCGCCGCGAGGCAGCCGCTTCTGATGGACCTTCGCCCCGGCGACGCCGTCGGGGAAGCGGTGCAGCATGCACGGCCGCTCGCGCAGCGCGTTGACGATGCCGTCGCCCACCGACAGGTAGTAGTGGACGAGGTCGAGCTTCGTCTCGCCCCGAGCCGGGAAGTACACCCGCTCAGGGCTGGAGACGCGCACGTCGAAGCCGTCGACGTCGAGGACCACCGGTTCCC
This sequence comes from uncultured Actinomycetota bacterium, assembly GCA_963815545.1. Taxonomy (GTDB): domain Bacteria; phylum Actinomycetota; class Actinomycetes; order Actinomycetales; family Dermatophilaceae; genus Phycicoccus. Next base: position 54,266 of record CAWFGY010000001.1, on the reverse strand, counting down.
CGAACTCACCCTTGCGCGAGGCCATGGCCTCCACCGTAGGGGTCAGGACGTCGACAGGGCCGCCGAGATCGCGACGAAGGCGACGATGGCGAGGCCGAGGCCGAGCAGGCTCCACGTGTCGAACCCGCCACGAGTCTCCAGACATTAGACAAAGACTAGACAGGCACCCGCGGAGCCCCTAGCGTCGTGCCCAGCAGGTCGGAGAGCCCCGGCCCGCATCCGACGAAGGAGTCATCTCATGTCCCGTACACGCACCCGGATCGCCGCCGCCGCCCTCGCTGCGGCAGGCCTGACCGCCGTGGGGGCAGGAGCGGCGCAGGCCGCGCCGGCCGACGGCCGCTGCCAGGCCGCCGGCATCGCCACCCTCAAGAGCATCGGCGCCTTCAAGGCGGTCCGCGACAACGGCGTCTCGATCGGCACCGCCGTCAGCCTCGGCGTCACGGTGCGCGACGGGGCCGACATCTCGGGCGTCCCGGACCCGATCCCCTTCAAGCTCCTCCTCGCCGACCACCGCGCCGGCGACAACAGCCTGTTCGTCTACCCCTGGTGCGGCTGACCCTCTAGCGCCCGGCGGCCGGGACCCGGTAGACGGGTCCCGGCCGCCGTCGGTTCCCCGCCGGGGGACCGCCGGGTCGTGCCGGAGGTCGGCGCCGGGACGTAGGGTTGGTCCACGATGAGCACCCTCTTCGACGGCCTCGACTTCGGCGCCACACCCGACCCCCACGTCGACCCCGCGACCCACGCCAGCGCCCACGCGGCCCTCGTCAACGCCGCGGGCGTCCCGACGTGGGCCGAGGCGGCAGCCGCGGGGCGCGGACCCGACGGCGGCCCGGTCGGCGGCGGCCCACGGCTCGACGCCGCGGCCCTGCTCGAGGGCCTCAACCCGCAGCAGCGAGCGGCCGTGCTCCACGAGGGCCCGCCACTTCTCATCGTCGCCGGTGCCGGGTCCGGCAAGACCCGCGTCCTCGCGCACCGCATCGCCCACCTGCTCGCCGAGCGCAGCGTCCAGCCGGGGCAGGTCCTGGCCATCACGTTCACGAACAAGGCCGCGGCCGAGATGCGTGAACGGGTCGCGACGCTCGTGGGCCCGCGCGCCCGCGCCATGTGGGTCATGACCTTCCACAGCGCGTGCGTCCGCATCCTGCGGCGCGAGGCCGACAAGGTCGGGATGCGCTCGTCGTTCTCGATCTACGACGCGGCCGACAGCCAGCGGCTCATGGCGATGGTGCTGCGCGACATGGACCTCGACCCCAAGCGCTACAACCCCCGCGCCTTCGGCCACCAGGTGTCCAACCTCAAGAACGAGCTCGTCGACGAGGAGACCTTCGCGAGCCGCGTCGCGCAGGAGGGCACGCATCAGGAGCAGATGCTCGCCGAGGCCTACACCGAGTACCAGCGGCGGCTCCGGCAGGCCAACGCCCTGGACTTCGACGACATCATCATGACGACGGTGCACATGTTCCAGGCGTTCCCCGACGTCGGCGAGCACTACCGGCGCAGGTTCCGGCACGTCATGGTCGACGAGTACCAGGACACCAACCACGCCCAGTACCAGCTGGTCCGCGAGCTCGTCGGCTCCGAGCAGACCCGCAGCGAGCACGGCGTGGCCCCGAGCGAGCTCGTCGTCGTCGGCGACGCCGACCAGTCCATCTACGCCTTCCGCGGCGCCACCATCCGCAACATCGAGGAGTTCGAGCAGGACTACCCCCAGGCGCGCACCATCCTCCTCGAGCAGAACTACCGCTCCACCCAGACGATCCTGCGGGCGGCGAACTCCGTCATCGCCCGCAACGAGAGCCGCCGGCCCAAGAACCTGTGGTCCGACAGCGGCGACGGCGCGCGCATCGTCGGCTACGTGGCCGACAACGAGCACGACGAGGCGTCCTTCGTGGCGCGGACCATCGACCGCCTCACCGACGCGGGCCAGGCCCGTCCCGGCGACGTCGCCGTCTTCTACCGCACCAACGCCCAGTCGCGGGCCCTCGAGGAGGTCTTCGTCCGGGTCGGGCTGCCCTACAAGGTCGTCGGGGGCACCCGGTTCTACGAGCGACGCGAGGTCAAGGACGCCCTGGCCTACCTGCGGGTGCTCTCCAACCCCACCGACACGGTCAACCTCCGCCGGATCCTCAACGTGCCCAAGCGGGGCATCGGCGACCGCGCCGAGGCCTGCCTCGTCGCCCTCGCCGACCGTGAGCGCATCCCGTTCGTGGCCGCCCTCGCGCGGGCCGAGGACGCGCCGGGGATCGCCACCCGGTCGGTCGCGGCCATCACCGGCTTCACGACCATCCTCGAGGACCTCGGCCGGGTCCGCGACGACGAGGACGCCGGGGTCGGCGACCTCCTCGAGGCCATCCTCGACCGCACGGGGTACCTTGCCGAGCTGCGCGACAGCCACGACCCCCAGGACGAGACCCGGGTCGAGAACCTCGCCGAGCTCGTCGCGGTCGCACGCGAGTTCGACGAGGCCCGCCGGGAGACCGGTGAGGTCGTGACCCTCGAGGACTTCCTCGAGCGGGTGAGCCTCGTGGCTGACGCCGACGAGATCCCCGACAACGCCGAGGCCGAGGAGCAGGGCGTCGTCACCCTGATGACCCTGCACACCGCCAAGGGTCTGGAGTTCCCGGTCGTCTTCCTCACCGGGATGGAGGACGGGACCTTCCCCCACCTGCGCAGCCTCGGCGACGCCAAGGAGCTCGAGGAGGAGCGGCGACTGGCCTACGTCGGCATCACGCGAGCCCGCGAGCGGCTGCACCTCTCGCGGGCTGCGGTCCGGTCCGCCTGGGGGGCACCGCAGTACAACCCTCCGTCGCGGTTCCTCGACGAGATCCCCAGCGAGCTGCTCGAGTGGGAGCGCGAGCTCAGCGGGGCCGCAGCCATCGGGCGACGCGATCAGCGGCCGGCGGTCGCGACCCTCGCGGCCCGGCCGGGGGTGCGCTCCCCGGGTAACCGCCCGATCATCCACCTGGCGTCGGGCGACCGCGTCACGCACGACACCTACGGGCTCGGCACCGTGGTGCGGACCATGGGGGAGGGCGACAAGACCCAGGCCGAGGTCGACTTCGGCGCCGAGCTCGGCGTCAAGCGCTTCGTCCTGCGCTTCGCCCCCCTCGAGAAGCTCTGACCCGTCAGCGTCCGCGGGCGGGCTCGAACGCCTCGACGGCCAGGACGGTCGGTAGGTGCCGGGCGATCTCGTCCCAGGTCTCGCCCTCGTCGCGGCTGGCGAAGACCGAGCCGGTGTTGGTGCCGAAGTAGACCCCGGCGGGGTCGCGGCCGTCGCCGGCCATCGCCTGTCGCAGCACGGTGAAGAAGCAGGACTCCTGGGGCAGGCCGTCGCGCAGGGCCTGCCACGAGGCGCCCCCGTCCCGTGAGCGCCACACGGCGGCGGCGGCGTCCGGGGGGTAGCGGCCCTCGGTGTCGCCGTTGAGCGGCACCGTCCAGATCGTCCGACCGTCACGCGGGTGTACCCGGATCGGGAACCCGAACGTCGAGGGCAGCCCGGCCGTGACGGCCTGCCAGGCCCGCCCGCCGTCGCTCGAGCGCCAGACGCCGTGGTGGTTCTGCTGGTAGAGCACGTCGTCCTCGCCGGCCGCCCGGACGAGGTGGTGCACGCAGAAGCCGGTGTGCCCGTCCGATGCCGCGGCCGGGTGGCTGTGACCCTCGCCGTCGGCGGGGTCGGCCAGGTCGTTGCGCCGTTCCCACGTCACCCCACCGTCCTCGGAGGCGAACACGCCGGCGGCCGAGATGCCGACCCACAGCTTCTCGGGATCAGCGGGGTCGGCGACGATCGTGTGCAGGACCAGCCCGGCGGCTCCCGGGCCCCAGTCGGCGGCCGAGGGGTGGTCGGTGAGGCCTTTGACGACCTCCCAGGTCGCACCGTCGTCGTCGCTGACGAGCAGGGTCGCGGGCTTCATCCCCGCATAGAGTCGGCCACCGACCCGCCCCAGAGACCACACCTGGACGAAGTCCTCCCCGAACGGCGGTGCGGTCTCGGTCCATCCGATGGAGGCGGCGAACTCGGGATCACCGGCGGCCCACGCGTCCATCTGCCCGGACGTCAGCTTGGCGAGGTCCCAGGTGCGTCCCCCGTCGCCGGAGCGCCAGACGCCCGCCCCGGACCAGTCGCCCCCGCCGCCGGCCCACATCATCCCCGTGTCGGGGTCGCCGACGACGTGGTTGACCGGCCATCCGTCACAGAACGGGCCCCGCACCGTCCAGCGCGTGCGCTCGGCGTCGCCGTCGATGACGAACGCGCCCTTCGTCGTCCCCACCAGCAGGTGGACCGCCGCCTCGTCCATGGAGCTTCCCCTTTCCTCGGCCCCGCTCGCGCCGGCGTGACCGGCGGGTGGGCTCGTCCCAGTGTTCCGAGCCGGCGGCGGATCGGCAAGACGGCCGGACATGACAGGACCCCGGCCAAGGCCGGGGTCCGAAGGGGTCGGCGCCGAGGCGCCGGGTCACCAGAGGCCGTGGTTCTTCAGCCAGGGGACGGGGTCGATGGGGTTGTCGCCGGTGGGCGCGGCCTGCATCTCGAGGTGCAGGTGCGACCCGAACGAGTGCCCGGTGTTGCCGACGAGCCCGACCTGCTCTCCCGGGAGGACCTCCTGGCCGGCGGCGATGTCGATCCGGCTCATGTGGGCGTACCAGGAGACGCTGCCGTCCCAGTACAGGATCGCGACCTTGTAGCCGAAGCTGTCCTCCCAGCCGGCCTTGATGACCTTGCCCTTGGACATGGCGACGAGGGGGGTGCCGGTGGGTGCGCCGAGGTCCATGCCGTCGTGGTTCTTGCCCCAGCGCCAGCCGAAGTTGGACGTGACGTTCCAGACGCTGATCGGGCGGACCCACTTCTTCGCCCGCCGCTCGGCCTCGGCGCGGGCCTTGGCCTCCTGGGCAGCCTTGCGCTTGGCGGCGCGGGCGGCGCGCTGCTGGGCCTCGGCCCGGCCCTGGAGGGCGGCGGAGGACAGGGCCGCGTCCGCGCGGCGGACCGCGATCTCGGTGGAGGTCGCCTCGTCGGCCGCCTCCTGGGTGCGCGCCATCGCCGTCTGCTGACCGTTGAGGTCGAAGGTGGGGGGTGCGGCCGACTCCGCGACGCTGGCCCCGGTGGCCGTCACCACGAGCGCTGCGGCGGCCGTCGTCGGGAGGACGAAGCCGGCGCTGAACGCGCGAGGAAGGCGCAGGCCACGGGATTGGGCGCGGTGGCGCCCGGAGTGGCGGCCGCGGTAGGACCGGGAACTCACGGGGTGATGAACCTCAGGGGGTGGGAGGAGGGGCAGAACATGCCTGGCGGGCCCGTCCACCGTAGCGTGACCATTCCGTGACCGGAACTCGCATCCTGAGAGTGTCGCGCCGCGTTTACCACGGTCCGCGGCGGGTATGACAACGTTGACCTGCGCAAACTCTCTCTTGTCGAACGTTTGCCGAATCTCGGGGTTCTCTCAGGAAGTTCTGGAGATCGTCAGCGGCGGGTCATGGCTCAGTCCCGGCGGGACAGCGGCGTCGCTCCGCGCCGCACGGTCGTGCCGTCGGCGTCGAGCTGTGCGAGGGCCGCCGAGATCCCGTGCACGACCTCCCCGAGCATCGGCAGGGTCAGGTGGCCGGCCCCGTGGAGCCGCACGTTGCGGGCGGCCAGGTCGCGGTGCCGGATGGCGGCGGACCGCTGCGGGAAGATCGCGGCGTCGGCGTCGGACCAGTACGAGATGAACCGCGTGCGGCAGCCGTGCGCGGGTCGCGCCAGCTCGCGCATGAGCCCGCTGCCGGGGCGCATCTGCCGCGCCAGCCGGGTCGGGACGGCGTACGCCACCCGGGTGCCCTCGTGCGGCGTCCCCAGGGTGACCAGGGTGTGCACCCGTGCGTCGCCGCCGAGGCGGGTCACGTAGTAGCGGGCGAGAAGGCCGCCGAGGCTGTGCCCGATGACGTGGATCCGCTCGAACCCCGTCTCCGCCGCGATCTGCTCCACCTCCTCGGCCAGCCGGAGCGAGGCCGTGCGCACGTCCGTCGCGACCGTCGAGTAGTTCATCGCGAAGACGTTCGAGAAGCCCCGACGGGTGAGCCCACGACGGAGCAGGGTGAAGATCGACCGGTTGCTCACCACACCGTGGACCAGCAGGATCGGCGTTCCGGCCGCCTCCACGTCGGACACGAGCAGCCCGCGCTGGACCGGTGGCAGGTGCTCGAGCCGGTAGGAGGGGTCGGACGGCCGCCCGGCGCCGGTGACGAGCCCGACCGGCCACGTGGCGACATGGGCTCCCAGCCAGACCGCCTCGACCGCGGCGCCCGCGAGGACGGCCGGGTCGGCGAGCGAGGCGACGCCGCGCGCGGCGGACCGCACGCACGCGAAGGCCGAGACCGGACCCGACGTCTCGTCCGGGTGGGTCTCGACCGAGGGTCTGAGCGGCCACGTCGCCATCGCGGGCACACTGTACGGCCCCCTGTCCACTCTTCTCAGCGAGACGTGAGGGAAGGTCAAGGCCCGTCCGCTCCCGGGTAAAGAGTTCCGGCAGGTCGGTCAATTCTTCGCAAGAACCATTGTCCGAAGGGGATGCGCGGGAGGAAGTTTCCCCTCGTGCCCGGAACCCGGGCGTCCCTCCATGAAGGAGACCTTCCCCGTGAGACGACTCACCCCCGGCCTCGCCCTCGGCGCGGCCCTCGTGACGATGGTGGCCGGCGTATCCGCCGCAACCGCCGCCGGCAGCCCCACCACGGCCGCCCCCGCCGCGAGCACCCCCGGTTCCGACCACGCGGCCCTGGGCCTCGACGCCGCCGAGAAGCTCGTGCCCCGCTCGGTCGTCACCGACCAGGACGGCACCACCCACGTCCGCTATGACCGCACCTGGCGCGGGCTGCGGGTCGTCGGCGGCGACCTGGTCGTCGAGAAGACCGCCAAGGGCAAGGTCCGCGAGGCGCGCTTCAACTCCGAGCACGCCGCGGTCGGGGCCCGCACGACGACGCCGAAGGTCGCCCGGTCCACGGCCCTGGCCAAGGGCGCGGCCCGCTCCAAGGCCGCGGGCAAGACCTCGGACGCCGAGCTCGTGGTCTGGGCTGGTGAGGGCACCCCGACGCTCGCCTACGACGTCGTGACGACCGGGGTCAAGGCCGACCAGACCCCGAGCCGGCTCCACACCATCGTCGACGCCGAGCGTGGCCAGGTCATCACGAGCTGGGACGAGATCGTCAACGGCACCGGCCACTCGATGTACTCGGGCACCGTGACGCTCAACACCATCCAGAGCGGCTCGAACTGGCTGCTCAAGGACAGCGTGGGCAACTACACGACCGACCTCAACGGCGGGACCTCCGGCGCCGGCACGCAGTTCACCGATGCCGACAACGTCTGGGGCACCGGGTCGCCCAGCAACCGGCAGACCGCCGGTGTCGACGCCCAGTACGGCGCCGAGAGGACCTACGCCTACTACAACGGCGTCCTCGGCCGCGCCGGCATCTGGAACAACGGCACCGGGGCCCGCAGCCGGGTGCACTACGGCAACGCGTACGTCAACGCCTTCTGGGACGGGACCCAGATGACCTACGGCGACGGCGCGGGCAACGCCAAGCCGCTCACCTCGATCGACGTCGCCGCGCACGAGATGAGCCACGGCGTCACCGAGAACACGGCCGGCCTCATCTACTCCGGCGAGTCCGGCGGGCTCAACGAGGCCACCTCGGACATCTTCGGCGCGGCCGTCGAGTTCCACGCCAACAACTCCTCGGACGTCGGGGACTACCTCATCGGCGAGAAGATCGACATCAACGGCAACGGCACCCCCCTGCGCTACATGGACAAGCCCTCCAAGGACGGCAGGAGCCAGGACTGCTGGACGACCGGGACCAAGAACCTCGACCCGCACTACTCCTCGGGTCCGCTCAACCACTGGTTCTACCTCGCCTCCGAGGGCAGCGGCGCCAAGACGATCAACGGCGTCTCCTACAACAGCCCGACGTGCGACGGCTCCACGGTGACCGGCGCGGGCCGCGCGGCGATGGAGAAGATCTGGTACCGCACGCTGTCCACCAAGCTCACCTCGTCGAGCACCTACGCCGCAGCACGCAACGGTGCCATCGCCTCGGCCAAGGAGCTCTACGGCACCGGCTCGGCGCAGTGCACCGCCGTCGCCGCCGCGTTCTCGGCCATCAGCGTCGCGGCCGGGTCCGAGACCTGTGGTGGGACGCCCCCGCCGCCGCCCACCGGGGGCAACCTGCTCGGCAACCCGGGCTTCGAGTCCGGCGCCACGGTCTGGACCGGGACCGCCGGCCCGATCACCAACAACACGGGCCGCCCGGCCCGCACCGGCAGCTGGAAGATGTGGCTCGGCGGCAACGGCTCGACCTCGACCGAGACCGAGCAGCAGACGGTGACCATCCCGTCGACCGCCACCTCGGCCGTGCTCAGCTTCTGGGTCCGCATCGACTCGTCGGAGACGACGTCGTCGTCGGCCTACGACACGATGAAGCCGCAGATCGTGGTCGGGGGGGTGACGACGACGCTCGCGACGTACAGCAACCTCAACAAGAACTCGACGTACGTGCAGAAGAGCTTCGACCTCACCGCTCACAAGGGCAAGACGGTCACGGTGAAGTTCCTCATGAACGAGGACGTCACGCTCCAGACGTCCTTCGTCGTCGACGACACCGCGCTCACCGTCAGCTGAGCACCTCCACCACCACCAGCAGTGGGCCGGCCCGTCACGGGCCGGCCCACTCCTGCCCGGCCCTGCCAGAAATGAGACCCCGCATGCGCACGTCCCGGGCCCTCGCCCCCCTCCTCGCCGCAGCCGTCGGGCTGTCGGCCATCACCGCGACCTCCCCGTCCGCCCACGCCGCCGCACCGGACATCTCGGTCGCCAACGTCCAGGCCCATCTGTCCCAGCTCCAGTCCATCGCGACCGCCAACGGTGGCAACCGCGGGACCGGCAAGCCGGGCTACCTCGCCTCCGTCAACTACGTCAAGGGCAAGCTCCAGGCCGCCGGCTTCACGACGACGACCCAGTCGTTCAGCACGAGCGCCGGGACCTCGTACAACCTCCTCGCCGAGCTGCCCGGCGGGGACCCCGACAGCGTCGTCATGATGGGGGCCCACCTCGACAGCGTGAGCAACGGCGCCGGCATCAACGACAACGGCTCAGGCTCCGCCGGGGTGCTCGAGGCGGCGCTCGCCTACGCCACCAGCGGGCTGACGCCGCGGAACAAGATCCGGGTCGGCTTCTGGGGCGCCGAGGAGCTCGGGCTGCTCGGCTCGAAGCACTACATGAACACGCTCCCCACGACCGAGAAGAACAAGATCGACCTGTACCTCAACTACGACATGATCGGCTCGCCGAACCCTGGCTACTTCGTCTACGACGACAACCCGGTGGGGAACACCGCCCGCGACGAGCTGACGGCCTGGTACACGGCCAAGGGCATCCCGTGGGAGTACATCGACGTGCAGGGACGCAGCGACCACGCCGCCTTCCGTACCTACGGGATCGCGACGTCGGGGATCTTCAGCGGGGCCGAGGCCAGGAAGACGACCTCCCAGGCGCAGAAGTGGGGCGGGACCGCGAACGCCGCCTTCGACCCCTGCTACCACGCGTCGTGCGACACCACCTCGAACATCAACGTGACGGCGCTCGACCGCGGGGCCGACCTCATCGGCCACATGCTGTGGCTGTACGCGGCCAAGGACCTCGGCGGCGGCACGCCGCCGCCGAGCGGTGGCAACCTGCTCGGCAACCCGGGCTTCGAGTCGGGCGCGACGGTCTGGACCGGGACGAGCGGCCCCATCACCGCCAACACGGGTCGCCCGGCGCGCACCGGGTCGTGGAAGCTGTGGCTCGGCGGCAACGGCTCGGCGAGCACGGAGACGGTGAACCAGAGCGTGGCCGTCCCGTCCTCCGCGACGAGTGCCACCTTGTCGTTCTGGCTGCGCACCGACACCGCAGAGACGGGCACCACCGCGTACGACACGATGCGCGCGCAGGTCGTCGACGGCGGTGCGGTGACGACTCTGGCGACCTACTCGAACGTCGGCACCAACGCCACGTACACCCAGAAGACGTTCGACCTCACGGCGTACCGGGGGAGGACGGTCACGGTGCGGTTCACGATGACCGAGGACTCGAGCCTGCAGACCTCGTTCGTCGTCGACGACACCGCGGTCACGGTCTCGTGAGGACGCGGCGCCCGTGACCCGGGCGGTGTGCCGCCGGTCGGCGGCGGCACACCGCTCGTGGCCCACGGGCCGCCGTCCGGGGTGAGTTTGGACCCATCGGCCGCCTCCGGTGCGGTGGTCCGGCCCGGGCGCCGATACGCTGCCGTGCGGACCACCATTGCCGACAGTGAGGACGGATCGCCTCGTGGACCTCTTCGAGTACCAGGCCCGTGACATGTTCGAGAAGCACGGTGTGCCCGTGCTCGCGGGGGCCGTCGCGACGACGCCCGAGGAGGCCAGGGACGCCGCCGAGCGTGTCGGCGCCGCGAGTGGCGGGGTGACCGTCGTCAAGGCCCAGGTGAAGACCGGTGGGCGCGGCAAGGCCGGCGGTGTGAAGCTCGCCAAGACCGCCGACGAGGCACAGGAGCACGCCCGCGCCATCCTCGGGATGGACATCAAGGGCCACACGGTCCACCGCGTGATGATCGCCCAGGGCGCGCAGATCGCCGAGGAGTACTACTTCTCGATCCTCCTCGACCGGGCGAACCGCACCTACCTCGCGATGTGCAGCACCGAGGGTGGCGTCGAGATCGAGCAGCTCGCCGTCGAGCGTCCCGAGGCCCTCGCCCGCGTCGCCGTGGACCCCAACGTCGGCATCGACGACGCCAAGGCCCGCGAGATCGTCGAGGCGGCGGGCTTCGAGGCCGATGTCGCCGCGAAGGTCGAGCCCGTTCTCAAGGCGCTGTGGACGGTCTACCGCGAGGAGGACGCGACCCTCGTCGAGGTCAACCCGCTCGTCAAGACCGAGTCCGGCGAGATCATCGCCCTCGACGGCAAGGTCACCCTCGACGCCAACGCCGACTTCCGCCACCCGGACCACGCCGCTCTCGAGGACTCCTCGGCCACCGACCCCCTCGAGGCCGCGGCCCAGGAGAAGGGCCTCAACTACGTCAAGCTCGACGGGTCCGTCGGCATCATCGGCAACGGCGCCGGGCTCGTCATGAGCACCCTGGACGTCGTCGCCTACGCCGGTGAGGAGTTCGGCGGCCAGAAGCCCGCGAACTTCCTCGACATCGGCGGCGGCGCGTCGGCCGAGATCATGGCCGACGGGCTGCACGTCATCCTCTCCGACCCGCAGGTCAAGAGCGTGTTCGTCAACGTCTTCGGCGGGATCACCGCCTGCGACGCCGTCGCCAACGGCATCGTCGGTGCGCTGGACGCGCTCGGCGACGAGGAGGACCGGCCGCTCGTCGTCCGGCTCGACGGCAACAACGTCGAGGAGGGGCGCCGCATCCTCGCCGAGCGCAACCACCCGCGCGTCATCATCGAGGCGACGATGGACGGCGCCGCGCGCCGGGCCGCCGAGCTGGCCTCCCAGAACTGACCGACGAGCAGCGACCAAGAGAGAGCAGACAACACCCATGGCCATCTTCCTCACCGCTGATTCCAAGGTCATCGTCCAGGGCATGACGGGCTCGGAGGGCATGAAGCACACCCAGCGCATGCTCCGCTCCGGCACCGCCATCGTCGGGGGTGTCAACCCCCGCAAGGCCGGCACCGAGGTCGAGTTCGAGGGCGGCGTCACCGTCCCCGTGTTCGGCACGGTCGCCGAGGCGATGGAGGCGACCGGCGCGAACGTCAGCGTCGTCTTCGTCCCGGCCGCCTTCACCAAGGCCGCCGCCGTCGAGGCGATCGACGCCGGTATCCCGCTGTGCGTCGTCATCACCGAGGGCGTCGCCGTCAAGGACACCGCGGAGTTCTACAACTACGCCAAGGAGAAGGGCACGACCCGCATCGTCGGCCCGAACTGCCCGGGCCTCATCAGCCCCGGGGTCTCCAACGCCGGCATCATCCCCGCCGACATCTCCGGCGGCGGCCGGATCGGGCTGGTGTCCAAGTCGGGCACGCTGACCTACCAGATGATGTACGAGCTGCGGGACTTCGGCTTCTCCTCCGCCGTGGGCATCGGCGGCGACCCGGTCATCGGGACGACGCACATCGACTGCCTCGAGGCCTTCCAGAACGACCCCGACACCGACGCCATCGTCATGATCGGTGAGATCGGCGGCGACGCCGAGGAGCGGGCCGCGGCCTACATCAAGGACCACGTCACCAAGCCCGTCGTCGGCTACGTGGCGGGCTTCACGGCCCCGGAGGGCAAGACGATGGGCCACGCCGGCGCCATCGTGTCGGGCTCGTCGGGGACGGCCGCGGCCAAGCAGGAGGCCCTCGAGGCCGCCGGGGTCAAGGTCGGCAAGACGCCGTCCGAGACCGCCGACCTCATGCGCCACATCATGGAGTCCCTCTCCGCCTGACCCCACCCCCCACCTGCCTCCGCATTTCGGGGTCACCCCGGAATGTCAGCGACGCACGACCTCCGAGGTCGTGCGTCGCTGACATTCCCGGGTGTCGACGCACCGCCGGAGCAGCGACCGCCACCCGTTGCGGCGTGTGCTCACGGACCCGCCGCCCCGGATCGGCGAGACTTGGGGGCGATGACCGTCGTGGACCGCCTCCGCTCGGCCCTTCCCGGGGCCGGTGCTGCTGACGACGCCGCCGGCACCGCGCCCACGTGGGGCCCCGGCTGGCGACGCTCCGGCCTCATCGGTGTCGCCACCGGCCTGGTGTCGGCGCTGGTCGTCGTCGCGCCCGTCGTCCTCGCCGGCGGCGCGGACCCCGTCGAGGGCGCCGGGACGACGGACGCCGTGCGGGTCGGAGCCGCCTTGTGGTTCCTCGCCGGTGGTGCCCAGCTGGGGGCCGGGTCCGCCACGATCTCGATGACCCCCCTCCTCGCTGCTGCCCTGCTCGTGCTCCTCGCCCGGCTCGGCGCCCGCGAGGCGATGGTGCAGGTGAGCACCGAGGGCGAGTACTGGGGCGGCCTGCTCCCGCGCGCCCTCGCCGCCGCCGTCGGTGCCTGGTGGGCCGGGTACGCCGTGGTCGTCGGCATCGCCTGGATCCTCGCCGCCGCCGGCCCCTTCCCGCCGCGCCCCCTGTCGGTGCTCGCGCCGGGCGTCGCGCTTCCCCTCCTCGCCCTGTGGCTCGCGCTGCGGCCCATCGGCCGGGACGACCCCGACGTCCTCGGGCCCCGGCTCACGCCCCGCCTCCCGGACACCCTGCGCCGGGGCGCGGGCGCGGGGGTCGCCGGTGCAGCACTCCTGGTCGGGGTGGGGCTCGTCCTCGTCCTCGGCGCCGTCGCGCTGGCCTGGCCGCAGGTCCAGGCGGTGGACGCCGACCTCGGTGCCACCTCGACCGGCGCGGTCGTCCTCGACGGCCTCCAGGTCGCGGTGCTGCCGAACCTCGCGGTCTGGGCCGTCTCGTTCCTCGCGGGGCCCGGGTTCTCCGTCGTCGAGGGCGCCTCCGTCACGTGGGGTGGGGTCGAGAGCGGGATGCTCCCGCTGGTCCCCGTCCTCGGAGCCCTGCCGCAGCCCGGTGCCTTCCCCCTCGCTGTCGGCGTCGTCTCGGTGCTCGCCGTCGTCGGGTGCGGGGTCTGGGTCGGCCGGCGCGCCGTCGCCACGGTCGCTCGCCTCTCCCGGCTCCGCACCAAGCTCGCGGTCGCCGCCTCGGCCTGTGCCTCGGCGGCCCTGCTCGTCGGCCTCCTCGACGCCGTCGGCGGCGGCTCGCTCGGGCAGTTCCGGCTCGCCAGCGTCGGCGCCCCCGCCTTGTACCTGTCCCTCGCCCTCTTCGCCCTGCTGTTCGTCGGGGCGGTCGGCTACGTCCTGCGCGACGCGTGGCGGCTCCGGCGGTGACCGCCGCCCTGCGCCTCGGCGTGCTCGTGTCGGGCTCGGGCACCAACCTGCAGGCCCTCCTGGACGCCGCGGACGCCCCGTTCACCGTCGTCGTCGTCGGTGCCGACCGGGACGGCACCGGTGGTCTCGAGCGAGCGGCCGCACGGGGGATCCCGACGTTCGTGTGCCCGGTGGCGGGCTTCGACTCCCGGGCCGACTGGGACCGCGCCCTGGCGCGGCTCCTCGCGGAGCACGACGTCGACCTCGTCGTGTCCGCCGGGTTCATGAAGGTGCTGGGCCCGGCGGTGCTCGCCGCTCACCGCGTCGTCAACACCCACCCGGCGCTGCTGCCGAGCTTCCCCGGGGCGCACGGCGTGCGCGACGCCCTGGCCCACGGCGTGCGGGTCACGGGGTGCACCTGCCACTGGGTCGACGCCGGGGTCGACACCGGCCCGATCATCGACCAGCGCGCGGTGCGCGTCGAGCCCGACGACACCGTCGAGACCCTGCACGAGCGGATCAAGACCGAGGAGCGCCGGATGCTCGTCGACGTCCTCGCCGCCCTCGCCGCGGACCCGTCATGGCGCTGACCCCGGGCGAGCTGCCGCCCGCGGCGCTGGAGTTCATGCGCGAGCGGCACCTCGCGACGCTCACGACGCTGCGGCGTGACGGCAGCCCGCACGCCGTGCCCGTGGGGTTCACGTGGGACGAGGACGCCCTCGTCGCGCGGGTCATCGCGAGCCGGGGGAGCGCGAAGGTCGTCCAGGCCCGCGCCGGGCGTCGGGCGGCGCTGGCGCAGGTCGACCGCCGGCGCTGGCTCACCCTCGAGGGGCCCACGGAGGTGCTCGAGGACCCCGACGCGGTGCGCGACGCCGAGGAGCGGTACGCGGTCCGCTACCGGCAGCCCCGGCCCAACCCCGAGCGGGTCGTCGTCGTTCTCCACGTCGACCGGGTCCTCGGGGCGTCCTGGCCCGACCCGTTGCCGCCCTCCCCGTACGGCGCCTGACGCCGTTCGGCGTCCCGGTCCCGGCTCGCTACACTCGGCGACGTCTGAGGAACGAACGACGACTGGCGCGGGTGGGTCACCACCGGGAAGTCTGCAGTCGGGGCATCGCCCGCCTGGGTGCTCCGGGACCGACCGTCGACCCCGCAAGGAGCCCGTTATGTCCGCCCCCGTCACCGCCCCCGGCCCGAACCAGGACGTCCGCCCCGTCCGCCGCGCCCTCGTCTCCGTCTACGACAAGACCGGCCTCCCCGAGCTCGTGCGGGGGCTGCACGACGCGGGCGTCGCGCTCGTCTCGACCGGAGGCAGCGCCGCGCTCATCGAGTCGCTCGGCCTGCCCGTGACGAAGGTCGAGGACCTCACCGGCTTCCCCGAGTGCCTCGAGGGCCGGGTCAAGACCCTGCACCCCCGGGTCCATGCCGGGATCCTCGCGGACACCCGCAAGCCCGAGCACCTCGCCCAGCTCGAGGAGCTGGACGTCGAGGCGTTCGAGCTCGTCGTCGTCAACCTCTACCCGTTCGCGGCGACCGTCGCCTCGGGCGCGGCCCCGGACGAGTGCGTCGAGCAGATCGACATCGGCGGGCCGTCGATGGTCCGGGCGGCGGCCAAGAACCACCCGAGCGTCGCGGTCGTCACCGACCCGGCGTCGTACGACACGGTCCTGGCGGCCGTGCGGGGCGGCGGCTTCACGCTGGAGCAGCGCAAGCGTCTCGCTGCCGACGCGTTCGTCCACACCGCGACCTACGACGTGCACGTGGCGTCGTGGATGGGCAGCGCGTACACCGACACCTCCGACGGCACCGGGTTCCCCGCCTGGGTGGGCGGCACGTGGGACAAGGCCGACGTGCTGCGCTACGGCGAGAACCCGCACCAGCGGGCGGCCCTGTACACCAACGGGTTCCAGCCGCGGCCGGGGCTGGCTCAGGCGACCCAGCTGCACGGCAAGGAGATGTCGTACAACAACTACGTCGACGCCGACGCCGCCCTGCGCGCCGCGTACGACCACGGGGAGCAGCCGACCGTCGCGGTCGTCAAGCACGCGAACCCGTGCGGGATCGCCGTCGGTGACGACATCGCCGACGCCCACCGCAAGGCGCACGCTTGCGACCCCGTGTCGGCCTTCGGGGGCATCATCGCCGCCAACCGCCCCGTCACCGCCGAGATGGCCGAGACGGTGGCCGAGATCTTCACCGAGGTCGTCGTGGCGCCCGGCTTCGAGCCCGGGGCGCTGGAGATCCTCACCCGCAAGAAGAACGTCCGGCTCCTGGAGTGCGCCGCGCCGGGCCGCGGCGGCGTCGAGACCCGGCCGATCAGCGGCGGCCTGCTCATGCAGGTGCGTGACGGCGTGGACGCCGTCGTCGAGGACGAGTCCGGCGCCGTCACGGGGGGCGACGACAGCGCCCACTGGCGCCTCGTCAGCGGCGAGCCCGCCGACGAGGGGACCCTTGCCGACCTGCAGTTCGCCTGGCGCTCGGTGCGGGCCGTGAAGTCCAACGCCATCCTTCTCGCAGCCGGCGGGGCGTCGGTGGGCATCGGGATGGGTCAGGTGAACCGGGTCGACTCCTGCCACCTCGCCGTGAGCCGGGCGGGCGAGGACCGGGCCCGCGGTGCCGTCGCCGCCTCGGACGCGTTCTTCCCGTTCGCCGACGGGCTGCAGGTGCTGCTCGACGCCGGGGTGCGGGCCGTCGTCGCGCCGGGCGGCTCGATGCGCGACGCCGAGGTCGTCGAGGCGGCGCAGGCCGCCGGGGTGACGATGTACTTCACCGGCACCCGCCACTTCGCCCACTGACGGGGGGCGGGGCGGCGGCCACTCGGCGGCCGACGTCGAGACACGACATTGTCAGCGCTGCACGGCCTCGCAGCCCCTGCCGCGCTGACATTGCGGGGTGACCCCGAAATGCCGGCAGGCGTGGGCGGTCAGGGGCGGTAGCCGGTGGGGTCCTCGCCGAGGTCGACGATCGCGGCCACGGGGCCGCCGCCGTCGGGGCCCTGGTGCGCCGCCGACACCGACACGAACACTGCCGGGTCGCCGGTCACGGCGGCGGTGACGCCGCCGACCGCGGCCTTGATCTGCCGGTGCCAGTGCACGTCGGAGTCGTCGAGCATCGCGTTGCGGCGCCCGCGGACCCGCCCGTCCTGGCTCGCCTCGCACTTGAGGAAGAGGTTGACGAGCCGGCCGGCCAGGTCGCTCTGGTGCGGACGCTCGGGCAGGTCGAGGCCGGCGTCCCGGATGGCGGCCCACAGGCCGTCCTGGTCGACCGCGTCCTGCATGACGGAGTGCCCGATCCGGTACCGGCCGCCGACCCCGCGCGCGTTGCCGACGACGACGACCTGGGCCCGATCGAGCTCGACGCCCGAGGAGCACGACGCCACCGACGAGTACAGGCTGCGGTCACGCAGGACGTCCTCGTCGCGGGGCATCTCGATCTCGCCGAGCGCCACGGCGATCCCGAGCGCGGTGCCGCCGTTCGAGACGTCCATCGAGGTCAGGGTGTCCTCGGTGAACACGTCGTGCCCGCGGCTCTTCGCGTCACGGATCGTGTCGATGGTGAGCAGCGGGGTCTTGGTCTGGACGTAGTGCACGTCGGCGGTGTCGCTGATGCCGGCGCGCTCCATCGCGACTCGCACCGCGTCGGCGACCTTGCTGACCATCGCGGTGCGGCCGATGTCCTCGGGCAGCAGCGTCTCGCTCATCGCGAAGCCGACGGTGAGGCGCGGCTCGTCGGTCTGCTCGGCCCGGTCGGCCGGCACGGTGGCGAAGATCGTCGCGTGCGGGCTGATGACCCCGTCGGTGCCGCCGGACCAGACGATGGGGACGTCCTTGACCCGCTCGGGGTCGGCGCCCTTGGCGACCAGCATCTCGCGGAATGCGCGGTCGGCGATGATCCGGGTGTAGTCGTTGACGCCGCCGTTGCCCTCGGTCTTGCCGATGACAGCGATGACACGGTCGGCCTCCATGATCCCGGCGTCGATGAGGGCGCCGAGCTCGGAGGCGTCGGACACGGAGTGCAGGGGGACCTTGCGGACCTCGATGGCGTCGGGCACGGCGGATTCCTCTCGTTAGGGGTCAGGCGGTCGGGTCGGGCTCGACGACGGTCCCGAAGGCGCCGTCGACGGCGTCGGTGATGTGGGTCAGTGAGGTGATGACGCCGCGCGTGCCGCCGGCGGCGACGAATCGGGACACGGCCTCGACCTTCGGGCCCATCGAGCCCGAGGCGAACTCCCCGGCGTCGGCGAGCCGGTGCAGCTCCGAGAGCGTGACCCGGCCGAGGTCCCGCTGGGCGTCGGTGCCGAAGCCCACGGCGGCGTGGGCGACGTCGGTGGCGATGACGAGGACGTGGGCGTCCAGGGCCCGGGCCAGGAGGGCGGCGGTGAGGTCCTTGTCGATGACGGCCTCGACCCCTCGCAGCGTCCCGTCGGGCTCGCGGACGACCGGGATGCCGCCGCCGCCGGCCGCGACGACGACGTACCCGGCGTCGACGAGGGTGCGGGCCGCCCCCACGTCGAGGACCTCGAGCGGCTCCGGCGAGGCGACCACGCGCCGCCACCCCTTCTCGCCGCGGTCCTCCCACACCTGGTCGTGTTCCATCATCCGCTGGGCCTGCGCCTCGTCGAGGTAGCGCCCGACCGGCTTGCTCGGGTGGGTGAACCCGGGGTCGTCGCGGTCGACGAGGGTGCGGGTGACCAGAGCGGCGACGCGGGGCGGCGCCCCGGCCCGGGCGAGCGCGGCGTCGAGCGCGTCGAGGATGGTGAAGCCGAGCGTCCCCTGGGTCTGGGCGCCGCACCAGTCGAGGGGGACGGGCGGGACGACGTGCGCGGCGAGCTCGTTCTTGACGAGGAGGTTGCCGACCTGGGGGCCGTTGCCGTGGGTGATGACGAGCTCGTGGCCTGCGGCGACGAGCCGCGCGGCGGCCTCCATCGCTCCGGTGACGGCCGCGATCTGGGCCGCGGGGGTGGCGCTGCCGTCGGGGCCCGTCATCGCGTTGCCGCCGAGTGCCAGCAGGACCCGCATCGTCACCTCGCTCGCGTCCGTCGCGTCGCCGGGAGGGTGCCCGGACCTCGACCCTAGGAGCGGCCGCGCGCACCCGGCGTCGTCGAGAGTTGCCCAACCGGGCACCCCGGGTTGGCAAGGGCCGTCGGCCGGACGCCGCGGGCCGGACCGGTGTGCGGGGTGCGGACGGTGGTGGGGGATGCTGTCGCCATGGCCTCCACCGGATCGGACCGCACCTGGCTCGTCGCCGTCGCCGCGTCGCTGTGGGGGCTGTCGTCGCTGTGGCGCGGGCCGCTCGCGCAGGAGTACCCCGCGCTCGCGATCGTGTTCTGGGAGCACCTCGTCCTCGTGGTCCTCACCCTGCCCTGGCTCCTGCCCGCCGGGCGGCGGGTCCTGGCGGCCAGCGCCCGCACGAAGGTCAGCGTGCTCGTCATCGGTGCGGGGTCCTCGGCGCTCGCGACGACGCTCTTCACGGCGGCGTTCCGGCTGGGCGACCCGATCACCCCCCAGGTCCTGCAGAAGCTGCAGCCGCTCATCGCCATCGCCCTCGCGGCGGTCGTCCTCGGCGAGCGGCTCCGCCCCGTCTACGCGGCGTTCGCCGTCCCCGCCCTCGTCGGCGCGTGGCTGCTCGCGTTCCCGGACCCGCTCGGGGTGTCGGTGTCGAGCGCTCAGGCCGCCCTGCTCGCCGTCGGTGCGGCCGCGCTGTGGGCGGCCGGGACGGTGCTCGGCCGGCTCGCCAGCGCCGAGCTGAGGTTCTCCGACCTCACCGCCCTGCGGTTCGCCGTCGGCCTGGTGACGCTCGCCGTCATCGCGGGCGTCACCTCGACCCCCCTGGCGCTCGGCTCGGACGCCGTCGTCAACGTCCTCCTGCTCGCGCTCCTGCCCGGGCTGCTGGCCCTCGTCCTGTACTACCGGGCTCTGGGACGCACCCCGGCCTCGCGGGCGACCCTCGCCGAGCTCGCCTTCCCGCTGTCCGCCGCGCTCGTGGGCGTCGTCGCGCTGGGCGCCCGGCCCGAGGGGTCACAGTGGCTTGGCTTCGTCATCGTGCTCGTGTCGGTCGTCGGGCTCGCGCTCAACGAGCAGCGCAGCCGTCGCCCGTCGGTCGTCGCGCCCGACCGGGCCGAGGACGCCCTGGCCGCCGCTCGCTGACCGGAGCCCGGGAGCCCGCTGATGCGGGTGAAGATCGGCGGATAGCAGCCGGTGTTCACCCACGTTCGCCTCGCCGGGTCAGCGGGGGTCGGCCGCGTCCTGCTCGTCGAGCCAGGCCCGGACGGCGGCGCCGTGCTCGTCGAGCCCGGGCGGCGGCAGGTGGGTCTCGCGGCCCCCGCTGTACCCGTTGTCGTCGAAGCGCAGGGCCGACCCGGGCAGCTCGATCGGGCCCAGGACGGGATGCTCCACCGGGAGGACGAGGCCCTGCGAGCGGGTCTGGTCCCAGTCGTAGACCTCGTCGATGCTGCGGACCTTGCCCGCCGGGATGCCGAGCTCGGCGAGCCGGGCGAGGAGGTCGAGCGCGGCCCAGGACGCGAACGCGGCATCGATCACCTCGATGAGGTGCTCCCGGTTGGTCACCCGGGCCGCGTTGCTCGCGAGGAGCGGGTCCGCCGGGTCGATGCCGAACGCCTCGGCGAAGCGCACCCACATCCCCTCGGCGCCGATCGCCACCTGCACCGGCCCGTCGGAGGCGTGGAACAGCCCGTACGGGGCGAGCGCGGGGTGGTGGTTGCCCTGGGCGCGCCCGACCTGCCCGGCGACGGTGTACGCGGTGCCCTGGAAGGCGTGGACCCCCACGACGGAGGCCAGCAGCGAGGTCCGGACGACCCGGCCGAGGCCCGTGATCTCGCGCTCGCGCAGCGCGGCCGCGACCCCGTAGGCGCCGTGCAGCCCCGCGAGCAGGTCACCGATGGGGACGCCGATGCGCGTCGGCTCGTCGGGGCCCGGACCCGTCACCGACATCAGGCCCGCCTCGCCCTGGGCGATCTGGTCGTAGCCGGGCCGGCCGCCTTCGGGGCCGTCGTGGCCGAAGCCGCTGATCGACAGCACGACGAGCCCGGGGTTGAGCTCGTGGAGCCGGGCGACGTCGAAGCCGAGCCGGTCGAGGACGCCGGGGCGGAAGTTCTCGACGAGGACGTCGCCGTGCCGCACGAGCCGGGTCAGCGTCTGCGCGGCCGTCCTCGGACTTCAGGTCCAGGACGATCGACTCCTTGTTGCGGTTGGCCGCGAGGAAGTACGTGGAGATCGGGTCGTCGTCCGGGCCCGACGAACGGCGGCCCCCAGCCGCGGGTGTCGTCGCCGGTGGCGGACTCGACCTTGATGACGCGCGCCCCGAGGTCGCCGAGGAGCATCGTCGCGTGCGGGCCGGCGAGGGCGCGCGACAGGTCGACGACGGTGATGCCGTCCAGCGGTCCGCGCACGGTGGCTCCTCGACCTCGGGGTGGTGTCCGGAGTCCACCCAACCAGAACGAGGCCGCCGGCCCATCGTCGCGGGCGGCCGGGCACCGGTGCCGGTGGCTGGCAGGTTGTGCCAAGAGTTGAGCAGATGCTCAAGTTTGAGCGTATGCTCAAGTCGTGACCGAGCATCCACGCCTGCCGACGATGACCCGCCGACCACGTCGCGATCCCGCACCCTGCTCCTTGCCGTCGTCGTCGGCCTGGTCGGGCTCACCGGCGTGGCGATCGCCGCGGCCACCGGCCGGCTCGACACCGCGATCCTCTTCGTCGGGGTGCCCTGCCTGCTCGCCTTCGGGATCGGCCAGGCCCGTGGCCGGGGTGGCTGGGGCACCGTCTTCCAGGTCGTCACGATCGTCCTGCTGCTGTCCGCGGCGCTGCTCCAGGAGGCGGCGATCTGTGTCCTGATCGCCGCCCCGCTCGTCTATGGGGTGGCCGCGCTCGTCTACGGCGTCGTCGCGCACCAACGCCGAGGCGTGAGGGCGCTGGCCATCGCTCCGCTCCTCGCCGTCGTCCTCGTCGAAGGCGTGGTGCCCGGTGCGCGCATCCATCCGGTCCAGACGGCGACGGCCGAGCGTGCCGTCGCGGCCCGGTGCTCCGACTTCGAGGCGGCCCTCGCCCGTGGCCCGCGCCTCGACCCGGCCAACGACCGGGGCCTGCTCCTGCGGACCTTCCCGCTACCCGACGCCCACGGCAGCCGCCGGTACGGATCTCGAGCCCGGTGGCCGCTGGGACCTCGCCGTCGCCGGTGGCACGCTCACCACGCACGTCACCGGTCGTGAGGTGGCCTCGCGTCGACTTCGAGGTGGTCGACGACGCGACCCATCTCGAGCGCTGGGTGACGGTGCGCCAGGGGCGGCTCGCCTGGACGGAGACGAACGGGGAGTGCCGGGCGCGGATGACCGTCGTGTACGAGCGACACCTCGACCCGGCCGTCTACTTCGGGCCGATCTCCGACGTCTTCATGGACGCCGGGGCCGCGGCCTTCCTGGCTGGACTGGACTGACCCGTGTCCGAGGCCTTGCTGCGCAACCTCACCCTCGTCGTCCCGACGCTCGCGGTCGTCGTGGCGGCGGTGTGGCGGCACCGGGCAGGCGCCTTGCGCCACCGGGTCCCGGCTGCGGTCCTCGCCACGCTCCTCGCCTGGGTCGGCGTGCTCGGCGTCGAGGCGGTCGGTGGCTGGTGGCGGTTCGCGGCCGGACCGACCTCGGTTCTCGGGATGCCGCTCGAGACGAGCGTCGGGTGGGCCCTGACCTGGGGTGCGCTCCCTGTGCTCGCCGGTGGTCGGGTCCTCCTCTGGTGGATGGGGTTCCTGTGGCTCGACGTCCTCGTCATGGCCCGCCTCGACCCGCTCGTCGCCCTCGGCCCCCGCTGGCTCGTCGGGGAGGCCCTGCTGCTGATCCTCGTCGCCGCCCCGGCTCTCGCCCTCGGACGCCTCACCGTCACGAGGGCGGCGCTCGGGACCCGCGTCGTACTCCAGATGGCGACCTTCGCGGCGTCTCTTCGGCTGGGTCGCGCCCACCCTCGCCCTCGCGCGTGACGGACTCGGCTGGACCGACGTCGTCGACCACGGCTTCGCCGTCCGCGGGCTCCTGCTGACGGGCGCGGTCGTCGCCGCCGTCCCGGCCCTCGCCGCGGTCGCCGAGCTGTGCCGGGTGGGTCGCGGCACCCCGTTCCCGTGGGACCCGCCGGAGCGGCTCGTCACGACCGGGCCCTACGCGTACCTGCACAACCCGATGCAGGCCGGCCTCGCCGCGCTGCTCGCGCTCCTGGCTGCCGCGGCGGGGTCTGCGACGCTGGCCGGAGGGGTCGTCGTCGCCGTGGTCTTCTCGATGGCTGTCGCCGACCCCCACGAGCGGCACCAGCTCGCTCAACGCTGCCGGCGACTACCCGGCGTACCGGCAGCCGGGCCCGGGGCTGGGTCCCGAGGTGGACGCCGGTCGTCCTCGCGCCGTCGACGCTCTGGGTCTCGCACACCTGCGGCCTGTGCCGCAGCACCGGGGCAGGCCATCGGGGCGCTGCGGCCCGGCGGGCCTGGAGCTCCGGCCCGCGGAGGAGGCGCCGGTCCGGCTCACCCGGATGCGGTGGTCCGGGGCGGGGACCCACGACCGCGGGGTCGCGGCCCTCGCCCGGGCGCTGGAGCTGACGACCCTGCCCTGGGCCTGGCTCGGATGGCTCGTGCGGCTCCCGGTGGTGCGCCCCGCCGTCCAGGCCGTGGCCGACGCGTGCGGCCTGGGCCCGCGCGACCTCGACGCGACGCTCCGTCCGGTCTCGCGATGAGTGCCCGAGACGAGGCAGCAGCTCATGGATGCCGCGGTCCGGCTGACCTCCACCGCCGGCGCCCGTGGGCTGACGGCTCGGGCCATCGGGGCCGAGGCCGGGGTCAACCAGGCGCTGATCTTCTATCACTTCGACAGCGTCGAGAACCTGCTGCGGGTCGCCTACGCGCAGGCCACCCGGGCGATGGTCGACCTCTACGCGGACGAGCTCGCGGCCGCGACGACGTTCACCGACCTCTACGCGGTCGGAGAGCGGCTCGGCCGGCGCTCGCGCGAGGACGGCAGTGCGGCCCTGCTCACCCACGTCATGGCCGCCTCGCACCACGACCCCGAGATGGCCTCCGCGCTGGCCGACGCGCTCGGGGTGTGGCAGGGCGTGGTCACCGACGCGGTCCGTCGTGTCGTGCGCCACCACCGGCTGGACGGCGCGGTGGACGCCGACGGCCTCGCGGGTGCCCTCGCCGCCTCGACCATCGGGATGGTCACCGTCGACGCACTCCCCGGAGCGCCCCTCGGGCCGGACGATGCGGGCCATCGAGCCGGTGCCCCGGGTGGTCGACACCCTGGCTGCCCGCTTCCCGCGGGCCCTCGCCCGCCGGCTGGCCAGGATCATGACCCCGGGGAGCTCCGGGAACTCCCGCTGACGCGGCGGCTCAGAGCCAGTCGACGTCGGCGGCGGTCGCGCCTCCGGAGAGTCTCTCGTACCCCGGGCCGCGGTCGAAGAAGGGCTCCTCGCCCCGCTCGGCCCGCCGCGCCTCGCGCAGCGCGTCCGAGGCGGCGATGTCGAGCACCGGGTCGTCCTTGTCGCCCGTGGCGACCACGCCGTAGTCGCGGCGGGCCCCCTCGAACGACACCTTGCCCCAGCGCAGGTCGCGCTCCACCTCCTCGTACGGGCGCTCCAGCGGGTCGCCCCAGCCGCCGCCGCCGGTCGTCCGGATCCGGATGACCTGGCCCGGCGCGCACCGGCTCGGCGTCGGCGAGGGCGTCGACGGCCCGCTCGTCCGGGCCCCCGAGGTCGACGGTCACCTCGAACGGCCGGCCGGCCTTGCCGCCCTTGACCCCCCAGCAGGCGAGGATCGAGCGGTCGGCGATGGACATGAAGTGCGCGTCCCGGAGCATCCGGATGTGCTTCTCGTAGCCGAGGCCGCCGCGGTGGCGCCCCGCCCCGCCGGAGTCGACCGCCAGCCCGAGCCGCTCGACCCGGAACGGGAAGCGGCTCTCGGTGAACTCGGTGGGCAGGTTGCGGCTGTCGGGGACGACGTGGATGGTGTCCTCGCCGTCGGCGTAGTACCGCCCGCCCGAGCCGCCGCCCAGGACCTCGCGCATGAGGTAGTCGTTGCCGTCACGGTCCTTGCCGTAGACGCCGGTGTACCGGATCGTCTCCTGGTCGGCGGGCATCCGGCCGTCGACCGCCTTGGCGACCACCCCGGCGAGCACCCCGAGCAGCCGGAGGATGACGAAGGTGCGGGCGTTGGTCGGGGCCGGGTGCACCGGGGTGAGCAGGGTGCCCTTCTCGGGGAAGCGCATCTCGATGAGCGGCACGACGCCCTCGTTGACGTCGAGCTCGGCCATCCGCTCGGGGGAGTCGGCGAGGTTGCGCAGGATCGGGGCGAGCCACTTCTTGAGGAAGTTGCCGCCGACGTAGTCGCCGCAGTGGTTGATGGGGCCCTTCGCCTGGGCGCTGGTCCCGGTGAAGTCGATGATGATCCGCGGCCCGCCGTCGCCGGGGCCGGGACCGCCGGTGCTCGTCTTGGTCAGGGTGATCCGCTGGGTGTGCAGCATCGGGTCGTCGACGCCGTCGTGCTCGGCGTAGTCCTCCCAGACGTACGAGCCGTCCGGGATCCGGTCGAGGATCTCGCGGCGGTACGTCTCGGTCGTCGCGTCGAGGATGGCGTCGAAGGCGGTCTCGACGGTGGCGCGCCCGTACCGGGCGAACAGCTCGCCGAGGCGCCGGGCGCCCATGAGGCAGGCCGAGCACTCGGCGTCGAGGTCGGCCGCGAGGCTGTCGGGCATCCGCGAGTTGCGGGTCATGATCCGCAGTGCCGCTCGGTTCGGGATGCCGGCGTCCCACAGCTTGATCGGCGGGACCGCCAGCCCCTCCTCGAAGACGGTCCGGGCGCCGCTCGGCATCGAGCCCGGCACCGCGCCGCCGATGTCGTCGTGGTGCCCGAAGGCCTGGACGAAGGCGACGACCTCGCCGTCGTGGAACACCGGCACCGTGACGCACAGGTCCGGCAGGTGGCCGATGCCGCCCTCGGACTCGTACACGTCGTTGTGGAAGTACACGTCCCCCTCACGCATCTGGTCGATGGGGAAGTCCCGCACGATCGGGTGGACGAGCGCGGAGTACGAGCGGCCGGTCAGCTTGCGCAGCTGCCGGTCGTGGATGCCGGCCCGGAAGTCGTGGGCGTCGCGGATCATCGGGGAGCGCGAGGTGCGGGCGATCGCCGTCTCGACCTCCATCTCGACCGAGGCGAGGGTGCCCTGGACGATCTCGACGAGGATCGGGTCGACCGCCGACCCCTCGGCGGTGAGGCGGCCGCCGTGCTCGTACGCGGTCGGCAGGCCGGCCGGGTTGACCGGGGTCGCGGCGAGGTAGGCCTCGAGGTCGGTGGGGAGCAGCGCGTCGGCGGTCATCGGGTCGGCTCCTTCGTGATGACGAGGTTGCCCCAGGTGTCGACCCGGACGGCGAAGCCGGGGTGGACCGGGACGGTCGAGCCGAACTCCTCGACGATCGCGGGGCCGCTGAAGGTGTCGCCGGCGCGCAGGTCGGGGCGCCACAGGACGGGAGTGGGGACGTACCCGTCGTCGGGGTCGAAGCACACGTCCCGGGTCGAGCGCTGACCGGGGAGCACCCCTTCGTCCGGCTGTCCCTGGAGTGACCTATTGGTCGATGTGGGGACGTCGGGCGTGTCCCTGGCGTGACCTGTTGGTCGATGTGGGGACGTCGGGGGTGCGCTCGGGGAGGGGCTGGAGCTCGGGGCGGGTGATCGGCCCGACGCCGGTGACCCGCAGGTTCACCCACTCGACCTGCTGGCTCGGGTCGTCGCGGAAGTCGTACCCGTACAGCCGCCGGTGCTCGTCGTGGAAGTGCCGGGCGACGTCGGCCGCCCACGCCGCATCGACCCCGCCCGGGCCGGCGGGCACCCGGACCTCGTAGGCCTGCCCGAAGTAGCGCAGGTCGGCGGTGCGGACGAACTCGTGCTCCTCGTCGGCGAACCCCTCGGCCCGCAGGGCGGCCGTCGCCCGGCCGGTCAAGGTGTCCAGGACCGAGGCGACCGCGCCGAGGTCCAGGCCGTCGTGCCGGGCCACATGGGTCTGGACGTAGTCGTTGCGGACGTCGACGGTGAGCAGCCCGAAGGCGCTGAGGTTGCCCGGGTTCATCGGGACGACGACCCCGGCCAGGTCGAGGACGTCGACGAGCCGGCACGCGAGCAGCGACCCGGACCCCCCGAACGTCGTGAGCATGAAGTCCCGGACGTCCAGGCCACGCTTGACCGACACCTGGCGCAGCGCGTTCGCCTGGTTCCACGCCGAGATCTCCAGGACCCCGGCCGCGCACCGCTCGAGCCCGAGCCCGAGCCGCTCGGCGAGCGCGACGAGCCCGGACCGCGCCGCCTCGACGTCGAGCGGGATCTCGCCGCCCAGCAGGTGCGGGGGGATGCGGCCGAGGACGACGTGCGCGTCGGTGATCGTCGGGTCGGTGCCCCCCCGGCCGTAGCAGAGCGGCCCGGGGTCGGCCCCGGCCGAGTGCGGCCCGACCTTGAGCATCCCCTCGGGGGAGACCCAGGCGATCGACCCGCCGCCGGCGCCGACGGTGACGACGTCGATCATCGGGATCTTGCTCGGGTACGCGCCCACCGACCCCTCGGTCGTCAGGGTGGGCTCGCCGTCGAGGACGACGGACACGTCGGTCGAGGTCCCGCCGCCGTCACACGTGAGCACCTTCGGGAAGCCCGCCCGCTCGGCGATCAGGGCCGCTCCGAGCGCCCCGGCCGCGGGCCCGGACAGCACCGTCGTGATCGGCTGGTGGACGACCTCGTCGGCCGAGAGCACCCCGCCGTTGGACTTCATGACGTAGAACGGCACCGGCCGCCCGCCGGTGAAGCCGTCGAGCCGTTCGTGGATGTTCGTCACGTACCGGCTGACGTTCGGCTTGACGGCGGCGTCGACGAGCGTCGTCATCGCCCGCTCGTACTCGCGGTACTCCCGCAGCACCTCGCTGCTGATCGAGACGACCGCCTCGGGGTGCTCGCGACGCAGGACCTCACGCATCGCCAGCTCGTGGGTGTCGTCGGCGTAGGAGTGCAGGAAGCAGACCCCGATCGTCGTGATGCCCCGGTCCCGGAACCACCGGGCGGCGGCGACGGCGTCCTCCTCGGAGAACGGGCGCACCTCCGCCCCGGAGACGTCGAGGCGGCCGCGGACGGTGCGGACCGCGTCGGCCGGCACGATCCGCGGCGGCTTGACCCAGAAGTAGCTGTTGCCGTACCCGTCGGGGACCGCCTGCCGGGCGATCTCGAGCATGAACTCGTAGCCCTCGGTCGTCACGAAACCGAGCCGCTCGACCTTGCCCTCGAGCAGCTTGTTCGTGGCCACCGTCGTCCCGTGGCTCACCGCGCTCAGGTCGTGCCCGGAGGCGCCCATGAGGTCGAGGATCTTCTCGATGCCGGCGATGAACCCGTCGGCGGGGTTGGCAGGAGTGCTCGGGGTCTTGGTCGTCAGGACCTCGCCGGAGTCCTCGTCGACGGCGACGACGTCGGTGAACGTCCCGCCGGTGTCGATGCCGACCCGAATCCGCCGCTGCGCAACCGCCATGCCCACGATCCAACCGGCAACCGTGCCGGGTCGCGTTGGCAGATGCTGCCGACGGACGGGCCGATCCGCCCCCATCCTCGCCAACCCGGGGGTGGGACCGCCGTGGATCTGGGGCCGGGCGATCCGATGCGGCGTCGGCTCCGAACACCTGTCAGGCCTGACTCTCCGTCCCTCAGCGGCGGTGGAACTGGTCCTGGCGATGGCAGAGGGCCCGCCGCAGCCACCGGGGCGCGCGGCGGGCCCTCGACCGGTCCCGGGACGGGCTCAGCCGGTGGGGCCGCCCTCGGTCGGGGCGGATGCGGCCGGTGCCGCCCCGGTGCCCGTGACGTTCGAGGTGTACCGCTTGAGGATCTCCTGCATGTCGACGCCCGTGGTGTTCTTCAGCATCGCCATGGTCTGGGTGAGGTTGTCGGTCACCTGCTTCGGCAGCGCCCCGGCACCGTCGGTGGACACGACCGTCAGGTGGTCGATGGCTGCCATCGGGGCCGCGACCTCGCGGGCGACCTTCGGCAGGACCTCGACGAGCATCTGCAGCACCGCGGCCTCGTTGTACCGCGCGAACGCGTCGGCGCGCTTGTTCATCGCCTCGGCCTCGGCCTGACCGGTCGCGAGGATGGCGCTGGCCTGCGCCTCACCCTCGGCGCGGGTCGCCTCGGCCTGCGCGACACGCAGCGCCTTGTCGGCCTCACCGCGGCGCGAGCCCTCGATGGCCTCGGCGTCCGCGAGGGCCGAGCGCCGGGCCTTCTCGGACTCACCGGTGAGCCGGGCCTTCTCGGCGTCCGCCTGAGCAGCCGCGATCGCGGCGGCCTTGCGGGCGTCGGCCTCGTAGATCGCGGCGTTGCGGGCGCCCTCGGCCTCCTGCTCGACCTGGTAGCGGGCGGCATCGGCAGGCTTGCGCACCTCGGTGTCGAGCTGGCGCTCCTTGAGCGCGGCCTGCCGGACGGCGACCTTCTCCTGCTCGGTGAGGATCGCCTGGTCGCGGTCGGCCTGCGCGAGCGGGCCGGCGGCGGCGGCCTGGGCGGACGCCGCGTCGGTCTCGGCCTTGATCTCGGACTGCTTCAGCGCGAGCTGCCGCTGGCTGATCGCGATCTCCTGCTCCGCGACGATCCGGGCCTGCTCGGCGGCCTGCCGTGCGTTGGCCTCGGCGATGGCGGCGACCTGGCCGACCTTGGCCGACTCGGGACGGCCGAGGTCGGACAGGTAGGTGCCGTCGTCGGTGATGTCCTGGATCTGGAAGGTGTCCAGGACCAGGCCCTGGCCGGTGAGCGAGGACTCGGCCTCGTCGGCGACCCGCTGGGCGAACGCGGCGCGGTCGCGGATGATCTGCTCGACGGTCAGCGAGCCGACGATCGAGCGCAGCGAGCCGGCGAGGGTCTCCTGGGTGAAGGTCTCGACCTCCCCCTGCTGGGTGAGGAAGCGCTGTGCAGCGGCCCGGATCGAGTCCTCGTTGCCGCCGACCTTGACGATCGCGACGCCGTCGAGGTTGAGCTTGACGCCCTGCCCGGACACGGCGCCCCGGATCTGGACCATGATGCGACGGCTCGACAGGTCGAGGATGTGGAGGCGCTGGACGAACGGGATGACGAACGCGCCGCCGCCCATGACGACCTTCTGCCCGGACAGGTCGGTGGAGATCTGCCCGGTCTCGGGGTTCTTCACCTCCCGGTTGCCCTTGCGGCCCGTGACGATGAACGCCTCGTTGGGCCCGGCCACGCGATAGCGCGAGGCGATGATGAGCCCGGTGAGGACGACGAGGAGCACGAGCCCGAGGACGGAGATGAGGCCGACGGAGACATCGAACCCGAACATGGGTGCCTGGCCTTTCCGGATGCGCGAGGCACCCAGGGTGGTGGTGTGGAGATGGACGCTTCGGACGGACCCCCGGTTCCGTCCGGTGTGGGGCGTCAGCTGCCGCGGCGCGACACCATGACGGACGTGGGGCTGAGGACGGCCGTGACGACGACCGCGGTGCCGCCCGGCAGCGGCTCCTCGCAGCGCGCGTTGAGCCGGGTGATGTGGCCGGCGGCGGTGACGCTGACCATGCCGTAGCCGTCGGCCGGGACGGCCTCGACGACGGTCCCGCTGAGACCGACGAGTCCGGAGGTCCGCACGGTGGACTCGTCGCCGCCGCGCATGAGCCGGCTGCTCGCGTAGCCCGCGCCGGCACCAGCGGCGACCCCCGCGACGAGGCCCGCGATGATGGCGACCCCGGCGGAGGCGCCGGTGTCGAGGGTGAGCGCGCCGACGAACCCGAAGGCGGCGAGGAAGCCGGCGATCGCCAGGCCCGAGAAGGCCTCGGGGCCGATGCTGTCCAGGACCCCGTCGAGGATGTCACCGAGGACGAAGGACACCAGGAGCAGCAGGATCCCGATCCCTCCGATGACGAGCATCGTGACCTGCATGCGTGCGTCCTTCCCGTCCCCGGCTACGTCTCCGTGGCGCCGCGGTGCGCGGGCGCCGTCCCGGTGAGGGTATCGGGTGGTGCGGGGTCGGGGGCGGGGTCACGGGAACCGGGACCCCGGCGCCGGCTAGAGCTTGGTGAGCCGGGTGAAGGGGCTGGCGATACGGGCGCGCTCGGCGCCGAAGTCCACGACGACCGCGCCGCTGCCCTGCTTGATGACGCGACCGAGGCCGAACTTGTCGTGGGTCACCCGGTCACCGACCGCGAAGTCCTCGATCTCCGGGACGGGGCGCGCCTTGAAGGGGCTGCCGGCGGAGTAACGAGGTTCGCGTGCGGGGTGCTGTGCCATCCCCCCCAGTATGCGCCCTCGGCGGGCTGAAATGGGCCACGGCGGGGTGGGCACTCCCGATCACGGGGCGAGGGGTGCCTCGGGGGGCGCGACCGGGCCATGGCGCGGCCCCCGATTCGGCAGGATGCTGGGCCGATGTTCGACGATGTCAAGGGCTACGACTGGTTCATGGGTCGATGGAGCGCGGCGCTGGCGCCGCTGTTCCTCGACGCGGTCCTCGATGGCGCGCCGGGCCCCGCCGCGGTCTGCGACGTCGGCTGCGGCACCGGCAACCTCAGCGCCGCGCTGCTGGCGCGGGACCCGGGCCTGCACGTCACCGGGGTCGACCTGTCGCCGCCGTTCGTCGCCGCCGCGCAGGACCGGCTCGCGGGCCCCCACGTGCGCTTCCAGGTCGGCAGCGCCCTGGCCCTGCCGCTGCCCGATGCCGAGGTCGACGCGGCGCTGGCCCTGCTCGTCCTCAACTTCGTCCCGGACCCCGCGGCCGCGGTGGCCGAGATGCGGCGGGTCACCCGCGAGGGGGGCGTCGTCGGCGCCGCCGTGTGGGACTACGGCGGCGGGATGGCGATGCTCCGCACGTTCTGGGACGCCGCGGCGGCCGTGCACCCCGAGGCTGCCGCGGTCGACCCGGCGCTGGCCCGGACGGCGCAGGCCGGAGGCATCGAGGAGCTGTTCGGGGCCGCGGGGCTGGATCGGGTCGAGGGCGGGCTCCTCGCGGTGCCGATGGGCTTCGCCTCCTTCGACGACTACTGGACCCCCTTCCTCGCCGGGGTCGGGTCGGCCGGTGACTTCGTCCGGGTCCTCGCACCCGCGGACCAGGAGGCCCTGCGCGCCGAGCTGCAGGGTCGGCTCGGCGACGGACCGATCGAGATGACGTCCACCGCCCGGTGGGTGCGCGGCACGGTCCCCGGCTAGCGGGACCCTGCTCAGGCGTGCGGGAAGGTGGTCTTGGCCGGGGCCTCGAGATCCTCGCGGTGGTTGCGGATGAGGTCGAGGTTGCGGTCCCGCAGGTGGTCGAAGCCCTGGCCGATGTTCGACCCCGGCGTCAGGGAGGCGAGGGCCTCGGCCGGGTCGAGGCGTGCCGAGACCCAGCCCTCGTGGGAGGCGGCCTTGGCGACGATGTGCCCGAGCGGGGTGACGATGTGGCTGTTGCCGAAGTAGTGGACCCCCGCGGCGTCGGTGCCGGTGGCGTTGGCGCCGACGACGTACACGTGGTTGTCGTAGGCGCGGGCCCGTGAGGTCAGCTCCCACACGTCGGCCGAGCGGAGCAGCGCCGACGGGCGGGCGATGACCTCCGCTCCGCGGACCGCCTGGATGCGGGTGAGCTCGGGGTAGTCGCCGTCGAAGCAGACGATCATCCCGATCCGGCCGAGCTCGGTGTCGACGACGGTGACGGTGTCTCCCGGGGTGACCCACCCACCGCCGGAGACGGCCTCGCTGCAGAACGGGTGCGTCTTGCGGTAGATGCCCCGGATGACACCCTTGGGGTCGATGAGCACCGAGCTGTTGTAGACGATGTCGGGGGTGGGGCCGCGCTCGTAGGTGCCGGCGACGAGGTGCACCCCGAGCTCGGCGGCGACGTCGCACAGGCGCTGGGTGACGGGGCCGGGGACCTCGGAGACCAGCTCCCACAGCTCCTCGGTCGGACAGCCGGGGGTGAAGCCGGTGGTGCACGACTCGGGAAGGACGACGAGCTCGGCTCTGGTGTCCTCGACGCAGCGCCGGGTGATGTCGACGCACCTCGTGATGTTCGCCGTCACGGACTCGGCGGTGAGCGGGCCCGGGACGGGGGCCACCTGCACGGCGGCGGCGGTGAACGCGCGCATCAGCGCCTCCTGGCGATCCGGGCGCCGAGGGCGACGCCGGCGAGGGCGAGCAGGCCGCCCGCCACGGCGGCGACGACGAGGTCGCGCGTCGAGGCAGCCGGAGCGGCGGTGGCCGCTCGTCCGGTGAACGTCTCGCCGACGGCGGGAGTGCCCGCCGGGACCGGGACGCCAGGGGCCGGGACCGGCGCGACGGGGGCGCGGCGCCCGGCGATGTCGTCGTCGAGGGCGGTGAAGAACTGGCCCGCCATCTTCCGGGTGACGCCGGCGAGCATCCGCTGGCCGACGCCGCCGATGGTCCCGCCCACGGTCGCGTCGGCGTCGTAGGCGAGGTCGGTACCGCCCGAGGCGGACGGCTCGAGCCGGACCCGGACGTCGGCGTCGATGGTCCCGGGGGCCCCGGACCCGCTGGCTCGCAGCGTCAGCGACGACGGCTGGTCCATGTCGGTGAGGGCGACCTCGCCGGTGTAGGTGCCCTTGATCGCGGCGACCCCGGCGGTGACGGTCATCGCGTACCGGTCCTCGCCGACCGTCGTCAGCGCCTCACACCCGGGGATGCACCGGGCGAGGACGGCGGGGTCGAGGATGGCGGACCACACCTGGGCGGGCGCGGCCTCGAGGGTGGAGGTACCGGTGAGCTTCATCGCGGGCCTTCCTGGGCGGGGACGGGGTCGGGGGAGTGCTGCCGTCGCAGCTCCCACAGCTCGGCGGGGCTGATCGGCATCGAGCGGATGGGCAGGCCCTCGGCGTCCTCGATGGCGGAGGCGATGACGGCGGTGACGGGGATGGTGCCGGCCTCGCCCGCGCCCTTGATGCCGAGCGGGTTGAGCGGGGAGGGGGTCTCGAGGTGGTCGGTCTCGATCGTCGGGACCTCCGAGGCGTACGGGATGAGGAAGTCCATGAACGAGGCGTTGAGCAGCTGCCCGCCCTCGTCGTAGACCATCCGCTCGTAGAGGGCGCCGCCGACCCCTTGGGCGACGCCGCCGTGCACCTGGCCCTCGACGATGAGCGGGTTGACCATCACCCCGCAGTCGTGGACGACGCAGTAGCGCAGGATGCGGATCTCGGCCGTCACGGGGTCGGTCTCGACGATCGCGGCGTGCATCCCGTTGGCGAAGGTGGCCTGGGTGGGGGAGTAGAAGTCCTGCCCCTCGAGGCCCGGCTCGTCGTCGTCGGCGATCGGGGGCTTGTCCGGGTCGAAGGTGCCGGCGAACTGCGTCGCGGCCTGGGCCGAGGTGTCGAACGCGTAGCGGAGCGGGTTCGACAGCACCGCAACGGTCTTGAGGTCGATCGACGTCCCCGGCGCGCCCTTGACCGAGATGACGCCGTCGCTGATCTCGAGGTCGTCCGCCGAGACCTCGAGGGCCTCGGCGGCGATCCGTAGGGCCTTGGCGCGGACCACCCGGGTCGCGAGGGCCACCGCGTTGCCCGACATGACCGCGCCCCGCGACGCGAAGGTGCCGACGGCGTAGGCCATCCGGCGGGTGTCGCCGGTCGTCACGTGGACGTCCTCGATCGGCACGCCGAGCTCGTCGGCGACGATCTGGGCGAGGATCGTCTGGTGACCCTGCCCCTGGGTCGTGAGGCCGGTGGCGACGTTGACCCGCCCGCTCGTCTCGACCTGGACGTGCCCGCCCTCGTACGGGCCGACGCCGGTGCCCTCGACGTAGCACCCGATGCCGAGCCCGACCCGCCGGCCCGCACGCTCGGCCTGCGCGCGGTAGTCGGCGAAGTCGTCCCAGCCGACGAGGTCCTTGAGCTTGGCGAGCGAGGCGGGGAAGTCGCCGGAGTCGTACTTGAGTGGCCGACCGTCCTGGAACATCAGCCCCTGGTCGTAGGGCATCTCGTCGGGCTGGATGAAGTTGCGGCTGCGGACCTCGGCGCGGTCGAGCCCGAGGTGGGCCGCGATGGCGTCCATCGTGCGCTCCATCGCGTAGCAGCCCTGCGGCCGGCCCGCGCCCCGGTACGGCGTCACGATCACGGTGTTGGTGTAGAGCGACCAGAACTCGACCCGGTAGGCGCCGGGCTTGTACGGGCCGAGCAGCTGGGTGGCCGTGATGATCGGGACGATGATCCCGTACGGGGTGTAGGCGCCGTTGTCGTGCCAGAAGCGGACGTCGAGGGCCAGCAGCCGGCCGTCGTCGTCGAACCCGACCGTGACCTCCTGGAGCTGGCCGCGCTCGTGCGCGCTGGACACGAAGTGCTCGCGGCGGTCCTCGGTCCACTTGACGTCGCGGCCCAGGGCTCGGGCCGCCCACGGGACGAGGACCTCCTCGGGCCAGGGGTGCACGATCTTGACCCCGAAGCCGCCGCCGACGTCGGGGGTGACGACCTCGACCTTGGCCAGCGGCATGCCGAGCTTGGCGGCGACGGCGGCGCGGACGCCGGTGCTCGTCTGGGTCGAGGAGAACAGGCGCAGGGACCCCTCGTCGGCGTCCCAGCGCGCGTAGACGCCCTTGCCCTCCATCGGCATGCACGCGCTGCGCTCGATGGCGAGCTCGAGGGTCAGGGTGTTCGGGGCCGCGGCCAGGGCGGCGTCGACGTCGCCCACCTCCTGGCGCAGGTTCGCCGCCACGTTGTCGGGGACGTCGTCGTGGACGAGGTGGGCGGCCTCGCGGGAACGGTCGACACCGACGACGGCGGGGAGGGTCTCGTACGTGACGGTGATGCGGGCGCAGGCGTCCTCGGCGACGTACCGGTCGCGGGCGACCACCATGACGACGGCCTCGCCGACGTGGTTGACCGCCTCCTCGGCGAGGCAGCGGCCGGTGCGGGCGTGCGTCATCGCGGGGTGCGGGATGAGGACCGGGAGGGGGTCGGCGACGCGCCCGTCGAGGTCCTCCCAGGTGTAGATCGCCTCGACCCCTGCGAGCTCCCACGCGTCGGCGATGTCGATGTCGGTGATGCGGGCGTGCGCGTGCGGGCTCCGGACGAATGCCGCGTGCAGTGCGTCCCGGCCGAGGTCGTCGACGTAGCGGCCGTTGCCGGTGAGGAGGCGAGGGTCCTCGCGGCGCTGCACCCGCTCGCCGAACTGCCGGGTGCTCACGTCGCGTCACCCCGCCGGATCTCGGCGGCCCGGACGACGGCCTTGACGATGTTCTGGTAGCCGGTGCAGCGGCACAGGTTGCCCGAGATGGCCTCACGGGCCTCCTCGGGCGTCGGGTCGGGATGATCCTCGAGGTACGCGCTGATCGTCGTGACGAACCCCGGCGTGCAGAAGCCGCACTGCAGCGCGTGGCACTCGGTGAACGCCTGCTGGACCGGGCTCAGCGCGGCCGGGTCGTTCCCGATGCCCTCGACGGTCGTGATGTCGTGGGCCTGGGCGGTGACCGCGAACATCAGGCAGGCCCGGGCGGGCTCGCCGTCGACGAGGACGGTGCACGCCCCGCACACGCCGTGCTCGCAGCCGACATGGGTGCCGGTGAGCCCGAGGTCGTGGCGGAGGAAGTCCGACAGCAGCCGTCGCGCCGGAGCCGTCGCCGTGCGGTGCACCCCGTTGACCCGCACCGTGATGTCGAGCAGCTGCTCGGTGGCCGGCTCGCTCATGCGGCACCCTCCGTGCGGTCGGTCGTGGCGGCGGCCAGGGCGCGCCGGGTCAGCTCGGCCGCGAGCATCCGCCGGTAGTCGGCACCCGCGTGGATGTCGGACTCGGGGTCCACGTGCGCGTGCACCGCCTCCGCGACCGCGTCGAGAGGCAGGTCGCCGATGGCGCGCCCGGCGAGGAGGCCGGTGAGGTCGAGGACGTCGGGGACCGGTGTCACCGACACGAACGACGCGCGGGCCGCGGCCACCGCGTCGCCGTCGAGGGTCACGACGAGGGCGACCCCGGCGAGGGCGTAGTCGCCCGACCGGCGGGCCGACTCGGCGAACCAGGTCCGGGTGCCCGCCGGGAGGCGGCCGAAGCGGACCGCGACGACGAGCTCGTCGGGGGCGAGGGTGGTCTCGAGCGGGCCGGTGAAGAAGTCCGCTGCGGCGATCTCGCGCGAGCCCGACGGGCCGACCGCCTCGAGAACGGCCCCGGTGAGGACCGCCACCGACGGCATCTCCCCGGCCGGGTCGGCGTGCGCGATGGACCCGACCGTCGTGCCGCGGGTGCGGATCGCGGGGTGAGCGACGTGGCGCACGGCCTGGCGGAGCAGCGGCAGGGCGGCGGCGGCACCGTCGTGACGCTCCAGGCCGGCGTGCCGGACGAGGGCCCCGATGCGGACGTGCTCGGGTGTCACGTCGACCTCCGCGAGCCCGGCCACCCCGTTGATGTCGACGAGGTGGGCGGGCGAGGCCAGGCGCATGTTGAGGACGGGCACGAGGCTCTGTCCGCCCGCGAGGATCTTGCCGTCGTGGCCGACCTCGCCGAGCACCGCGACGGCCTCGTCGACGGTCCGCGGTGCGTGGTGGACGAACGGAGCGGGCTTCACCTGTTCGATCCTGCCTCTCGAAGGGTCGGTCGCGGAAGGGAACGTGACGAAAACGGGTCGCCCCGCCCGGCGATGACGCCGGGCGGGGCGAGCGTCCCCTAAGTCAGGGCCGGCGGTCGCGGTCCGGGTCGCGCTCGCCGGGGGACCCCGGGTAGCCCTCCTGGCGGAGGTCGTCGATGCCGTCGGAGTCGCCGTACACGTGGTCACCGATCGCCATCGAGGTGCCGTCGGCACCGACCCGCATCTCGGCAGGAGCGATCACCCGCGCCAGGTGCCAGCCCGCGATCGTCACGATGGTGCCGAGGGCGATGCCGGTGAGCGAGAACTCGTCGGTGATGTCGAGCGAGACGTTGCCGATGCCGATGATGACGCCGGCGGCGACGGGCACGAGGTTGATCGGGTTGCCGAAGTCGACCCCGTTCTCCTTCCAGATCTTCGCGCCGAGCAGGCCGATCATCCCGTAGAGGACGACGGTGATGCCGCCGAGGACACCGCCGGGGACCGACGCCACGAGAGCCCCGAACTTGGGGGAGAGGCCGAAGATGACCGCGACCGCCGCGGCGACGTAGTACGCCGCCGTCGAGTAGACCCGGGTAGCGGCCATGACGCCGATGTTCTCGGCGTACGTCGTCGTGGGGGAGCCGCCGACCGAGGAGGCGAGAACGGTGCCGACGCCGTCGGCCGCGATGGCCCGGCCCATGACGGGGTCGAGGTCGTGGCCGGTCATCTCGGCGACCGCCTTGACGTGGCCCGTGTTCTCGGCGATGAGCGCGATGACGGCCGGCAGGACGAGCAGGACGGCCGCGACCGAGAAGCTGGGGGTGTGCCAGCCGACGACCTCCTGGCCGTCCGCGGCGATCATCGTCTGGTTCGGGAAGCCGAACCACGCCGCGTCGCCGAGGCCGGAGGTGTCCCAGCGGTAGTGGTCGGTGGCCTCGGTCGCGCCGCCGAGGACGGAGTTGATCTGGCCCACCGTCGCGTCGAGGAACCAGGACAGCGCCGTCCCGAAGATCAGGGCCAGGAAGATCGCGATCCGGCTGATGAAGCCGCGGAAGGCCACCGCGCAGACGATCGTGAAGAGCATGGTGAGGATGGCGACCCACTGGTCCTGCGGCCAGTAGATGCCGGCGACGACCGGTGCGAGGTTGAAGCCGATGAGCATGACGACGGCGCCCGTGACGACCGGCGGCAGGACCTTGTGCAGGACCGAGGAGCCGAGGAAGTGGATCGCGACGCCGACCGCCGCGA
This sequence comes from uncultured Actinomycetota bacterium, assembly GCA_963815545.1. Taxonomy (GTDB): domain Bacteria; phylum Actinomycetota; class Actinomycetes; order Actinomycetales; family Dermatophilaceae; genus Phycicoccus. Next base: position 15,652 of record CAWFGY010000001.1, on the reverse strand, counting down.
GGACGAGGCCCGCGACGAGGATCGCACCGGTGACGGTCGGGGAGTCCCCGCCCTGGGCGCGGATGGCCGCGACACCACCGACGAAGGAGGCCGAGGTGCCGAGGTAGCTGGGGACCTTGCCCGAGACGATGAGGAGGAACGCGATGGTCGCGATGCCGCTCATCATGATCGCGAGCTGGGGGTTCAGGCCCATGATGAGCGGGAAGACGAACGTCGCACCGAACATCGCGACGACGTGCTGGGCGCCGAGACCGACCGTGCGGCCCCAGGAGAGGCGCTCGTCGGGGGCGACGACCTCCCCGGGCCCGAGCGACCTGCCGTCGCCCTTGACTGTCCAACCGAGTCCGAGGGGCATGCGGTGACCTCTTCCAAGCCGGGTCCGCGCCCACTCCGGCGCGGCTCACAGGGACCGTGATACCGGGAACCTAGTGACGCTGTCCGGCGACACCCTCAGCAATGGTTGACAGCCGAAGGCCCCGCCCGTTGGCACAGTGCCATCGCGTCTCGTGCCGCCGTCGCCCGGTCCGGGCTCGAAGACCGTCACACATCCCGCTCGCCGATCGTCACCTCGGTGGCAGGCTTCGTCGACGGAGGGGTGAGCACCATGGATGAGACCGAGCGGTTCGAGGCCGAACGGCCGCGGCTGCTGCGCGTCGCGGCCGGCGTCCTCGGCGACCCCTCCGAGGCGCAGGACGTCGTCCAGCAGGCGTGGCTTCGCCTGCACGCCACCGACGCGGACATCGAGAACCTGGCCGGCTGGCTGACGACGGTGGTGACGCGGCTGTGCCTCGACCGGCTCCGGGCCCGGACGCCGGTGCCGACCGAGCCGACCGAGGTCCCGGCCGGATCCGGCAGCGGGCCGCGGCTGCACTCCGTGCCCGACCCCGCAGACCGGGTCGCCCTCGCCGACACCGTGAGCGTTGCCCTCCAGGTGGTGCTCGACCGGTTGACCCCGGGCGAGCGGGTCGCGTTCGTCCTCCATGACACCTTCGGCGTCGAGTTCGCCACGGTCGCCGCGACGCTCGACACGTCCCCGGCCGCTGCCCGCAAGCTGGCCTCGCGAGCGCGGGCCAAGGTTCGCGCCGCATCCACGGAGCGCGGTCTCGGGGAGGGCGCACCGGCCGACTGGGAGGTGGTCGACGCCTTCCTCGCGGCGGCGCGCGGCGGGGACCTCCGGCGGCTCCTCGCCCTGCTCGCACCGGGCGTCGTCGTCACCGCGGACCCCGCGGCGGTCGCCACCGGGACACCCGACCGGCTCGAGGGGCGCCAGGCGGTGGCCGCGATGTTCGACGGTGCGGCCAGGGCGGCGCTCCCCGTGCTCGTCGACGACCGGCCCGGCGCGGCCTGGTACCACCGCGGCGAGGCCCGGGTGCTCTTCGACATCACCGTCGAGGACGGCGTCGTCAGCGGCATCGTCTTCCGTGCCGACCCGGACGTGCTCGCCCGGGTCGTGCGGCGGACCGGCGGACGCCCCGCGTCACCCGGCGCGACCGCACCAGCACGACCCCACCCGAAGGAGACCCGATGAAGACCATGACCTGCCGACAGCTCGGCGGCCCCTGCGACCTCGAGCTGCGGGGTGCGAGCGCCGATGACGTCATCAAGGCCCAGGACCGCCACCTCGGAGAGCAGGTGCGGGCCGGGGACGCGGCGCACCAGCAGGCCCACGACGAGATGAAGGGCCGATGGCGGAACCCCGTCAAGGGGATGGGCTGGTACCTGGCGACGAAGAGGGCGTTCGCCGGGCTCCCCGAGGACGCGCCCGCCGGCTGACCCGCGCGGCCGGGGGCGACGGCGCCTCTTCGCATCGGGGGAGATCCGCAGTAGCGTGCAGGTGAGGCGAGTTCCGAGGCCCCGGCGGGAGATGGCGTGATGCCCACGACCCAGGAGCGCGCGCCCCGGCTGCCCCCGCGCTGGTTCGTCGTCCTGGCCTGGCGGGCTCACCGGGCCCTGTACCGGGTCAGCGGTGGGCGCCGGGGCCTGTGGTCCCCGCGCCGAGGTCGGTGGGGTGCGATGCGGCTCACCAGCACCGGGCGTCGCAGCGGCCTGGAACGATCGGTGATCCTCGGGTACCTCGAGGACGGCCCCAACCTCGTGACCCTCGCGATGAACGGCTGGGGCGAGGGTGAGCCGGCGTGGTGGCTGAACCTCCGGGCGCGACCGGAGGCCCGGGTCCAGCTCGAGAGCGGGACCCGCGAGGTCGTCGCCCGGGCCGCGACCGGCCCGGAGCGGGCCCGGTTGTGGGACCGCTGGCGGGCCACGGACACCGACCTCGACCGCTATGCCCTGCGCCGTGGGACCGAGACGGCCGTCGTGGTCCTCGAACCCAGGGCAGGTCCCGGACCGGAGTGAGCCCGGCCGCACGGGCACTCATCATGGACAGCGCGCCCACCCGTCGGCGATCATGGGTCGACGGCTGTCAGGAGGTGTCGCGATGTGGTGGCTGATCCTCGGCGCGCTCGCGATCGTCATCGCGGCGATCGTCGTCGCGCACCGGCGGGGGACGCACGCCTCCGACCGCGACCACATGCGGGTCGCCGGCAACGGTGAGCACATGTTCGGTGTCGAGATGTCGCGGCACAACGACAGCGGGGGCACGGGCGCCGGGTTCTGAGCCGACGCACCGCCCGTCGGGCACGATGGCCGGGTGCACCATGTCGAGCTGCTGCTGGACCCCGTCACGGACGCGGCGGTCCGTGACCAGTGGCGGCTGCTCGACGAGGCCGGGCTACCGAGCCAGGCCCAGCACCGCAGCGCGTCCAACCGGCCCCACGTCACGCTGGCGATGACCCGGGACTGGCCGGACGCGGGCAACCGCCCGGACGTTCTGGCCGTCCTGCCGCTCCCGGTCCGGCTCGGCGCGCCTGTCGTGTTCGGCCGGGGCCCCTACGTCCTGGCCCGCCTCGTCGTCGCCACGGGCGCCCTGCTCGCGCTGCACCGCGACCTCGTCGACCGGCTGCCACCGCTGGCCTCGGACCTGCTCGTCCCGGACCGGTGGACCCCGCACGTCACCCTGGGGCGCCGACTGGCCGCCGCCCAGGTCGCCGAGGCTCTCGGGCTCCTCACGCAGGCCCCCGAACGCGAGGCCTCCCTGGACCGGGCCCGGCACTGGGACTCCGACGCCCGCCTCGACGAGCCCCTCCACGGCTGACCCCCTCGCCCCCGTCCCGCCCGGCCGCCCCGTAGCGTCGGGGCATGACGACCCAGCGCTTCGACTTCGCCTTCGACCCCCGGTACCGGGCGGCAGGGCTCCCGTTCGGCGTCACCCCGGGCCGCGCCTGGGTCGAGGTGGGCGACGGGCGCCTGCGCGCCCGGTTCGGGCCGTGGCGCCTCGACACCCCGCTCGACAACGTCGCCGAGGTGTCCGTCTCCGGCGACTACGGGTTCCTCAGGACCGCGGGCCCGGCGCACCTGTCGCTCACCGACAAGGGCGTGACCTTCGCGACGAACGGCGACCGCGGGGTGTGCGTGCGCTTCCACGAGCCGGTGCAGGCCCTGGACCGCAGCGGCCGGCTGCTCCACCCGGGGGCGACGTTCACCGTCGCCGACGTCGACGGGTTCGCAGCCGCACTCGGGGGCTGACCGTTCTCAGAGCCCCTTCATCCGGTGCACCCGCAGGGCCAACGCCAGGGTGAGCCGCAGCTGGGGGTCGGTCGTGAAGGGCCCGAGCATCCGCTCGAGCTTCGCGATGCGGTAGCGCAGCGTGTTGTAGTGGAAGAACAGGCGGCGCGCGGTCTCGGCGACGTTGAGGTTGGTGTCGATGAGCACCGACAGGGTGTTCCGCAGGTCCGCGTGCTCGGGGACGTCGTCGGTCGCGAGCTCGCCCAGGCTCTCGGTGACGAACCGCCGCAGGTCCGCGGAGTCCGGCACGAGCGCGAGCAGCCGGTAGATGCCGAGCTGGTCGAAGTGGGCCAGTCCCGAGCCGCCGTCCACCTGCCGGCCCACGTGCACCGCCGTCAACGCCTCGTCGTAGGCACGCGGCAGGTCGGCGGCGGAGGTGACGAGCCGGGACACCCCGGCGGTGAACGTGCGCCGGCCCCCGCCGCCGTCGCCGCGGACGACGCGGACGAGGTCGCCGACCGGCCGCAGCATCGCGTCGGCGTCGGCGTCCTCGGGGACCGGGAGCAGGACGACGACCTCCTGGCTGAACCCGGCGACGGCCACCGAGGGGTCGCGGGAGCGCACCGCCTGGGTCCACGCCCGGGCGAAGCGGTCCTGCAGGTCACGGACCTCCTCGGCGGTGCGGGTGGACTCGGCGTCGTTCTCGTCGGTCTCGGCGACGACGACGACGAGGGGCCGGTCGATGTCCCAGCCGAGTGACGTGGCGTGCGAGGCGGCGTCCTGCGCATCGCCGGCGCGCCCGGCGAGGGCGTCGCGCAGGAACTCGGCGCGGTACTTGCCCTCGACGGCGGCCACCGCCTGCTCCTTGGTCACGGCGAGCGCGGCGACAGTGGCGGCCCGTTCGAGCATGTGGACGTCCGGGGCCCCGAGCGGGCGGTCGGGGGAGAAGGCGCCGAGGACGCCGAGGTCGGCGGAGCCGGCGACGATCCGCACGAACGCCCGGGCCGGGTCCGCGCCCCCGCTCGGGGCGCGCCGCCCCACCGGCTCGTGCTCGACGACGAGCCGCCCGGTGCGGTCGAAGCAGTCCAGCTCGGTCGGGGAGGCATGGCCGGGCAGGGCGCCGGCCTGGGCGAGGACCCTCCCGTCGGTGGTCGTCACGACCGCCGCGCCACCGAAGAACCCGGCGACGGCTCCGGCGATCTCGGGCAGCCCGCCGCCGTCGAGGACGACCCGTACGAGCACCCGGTGGACCTCGTCCTCGCGTTCGAGGAGGGCACGCTGCTGCTCCACGACCGCGGTCAACCGGGCCACCTCGTCCTCACCGGCTGTCAAGGTCTGTGTGTCGGCCGTGCCATCGTTGGCAACTCTCACCATCAGGCCACTGTAACGGCGTCACTAGCGTCGACGTATGTCCTCGCCCGCCCCGGCCCCGGCCTGTGGGCCGCCGGTGCTCCCGGGGGCGCTCTCGCCGCTGACCGCCGACCTCGTCCGGGGACCGCGGCGCACCGCCGTCGTCCTCGCCGCGTCGCGGGCCGGCGTCTACCTCGGCGTCGGCGACCGGGTCCTGCCCGTCCTCACCAGCGACGCCTTCGCGCTGCCCGGCGCCGTGCGGCTCGGGCAGGCCTCCGGGGAGGTCCGGCTCGGGGCGCGGCCCGGGGACATCGCCGTCGTCGGTGCCGGGTCGATCCGCCTGCCCGCCGTCGTCGTGCGCGGCGTGCGGACGTGGCGTCCGGCCCGCGTGCCCGCCACGTGTGCCGCGAAGCGGGGAGACCTCGGCGAGGTCCGGGCCGCGCTCCGGTCCCCGCTCGCGGACGGCGACGGCTGGCTCGCTGCCGGGGTGACCCGCGCCGTGCGGGACGCCGACCCCCGGGAGGCGGTGTCAGCCCTCGTCGGGCGCGGGCCCGGGCTCACCCCGAGCGGTGACGACGCGCTCGCCGGGGCGCTGCTCGTGCGCCGGTGCCTCGGCCGGGCGCCCCGGGCCGGGGAACGCGACCCGCTCCTCGACGCGGTCCGCGCCCGGGCGTGGGCCACCACGGCCGTCTCGGCCGCCCTCCTCCAGGCCGCTGCCGACGGGTTCGCCACCGGCGAGGTCGTCGACCTCGTGACGGCTGTCGGGCGGGGCGACGCCGCCCGCACCCGGACGGCGTTGCCGGCCGTGCTGGCCATCGGGCACACCTCGGGGCGTGACCTCGTCACCGGGGTGTCCGCCGCACTCCAGGCCCTCACCTCCTCCGAAAGGGTCGCCGCATGACCGTCCACGTCGAGATCCGCCGCGGCGCCTACCACGACTCCGTGAGCCTCCTCCAGGTGTCCCGGGCCGTCGCGGGCACCGAGGGGGTGCAGGCGGCGCAGGTCGCGATGGCCACCGAGCTCAACGTCGAGGTCCTGACGGGCATGGGCTTCGCGGTTCCCGGCGCGGCGGCACCCAACGACCTCGTCGTCGCGCTCCGGGCCGACGACGACGCCGGCCTGGCCGCCGGCCTGGCCGCGGTCGAGGACGCCCTGCACGCCATCTCGCAGACCTCCGCCGGCACCGGGGCGGCCGACGAGGTCCCGCCCGCCACCCTCGGGTCGGCGGTCCGCAGGTCGGCCGCGACGCTCGCCCTGGTCTCGGTCCCGGGGGCGCACGCCGTCACCGAGACCTACGACGCCATCGCAGCGGGCGCCTCGGTGATGCTGTTCTCCGACAACGTGGGGGTCGAGGACGAGGTACGGCTCAAGGACGCCGCGGCCGCCGCAGACGTCCTCGTCATGGGTCCGGACTGCGGCACCGCGCTCGTCGGTGGCGTCGCCCTGGGCTTCGCCAACGTCGTGCGCGCCGGCCCCGTCGGCATCGTCGCGGCGTCGGGCACCGGGGCGCAACAGGTCATGTGCCTGCTCGACGCCGCCGGGGTCGGGGTCAGCCACTGCCTCGGGGTCGGCGGGCGCGACCTCACGGCCGCGGTGGCCGGCCGGTCCACCCGCCAGGCGTTGCGCGCCCTCGCCGAGGACGCCGCCACCCGGTGGGTGGTCGTCGTGTCCAAGCCGCCGGACGCCGACGTGCTCGCGTCGGTCGAGCAGGAGGCCGCGGGGCTCGGGCTCCGGGTCCACTGGGCCATCCTCGGCGCCGGACGAGCGGACCTCACCGCCGCCGTCGAGGGCGCCCTGGCCGCCGAGGGCGTCGACGTCCCGGCCTGGCCCGCGACGACGGTGGCCGCCGACGCCGACGGCCCGCAGGGGCCGTCCCTGCGCGGCCTGTTCTGCGGCGGCACCCTCGCCGAGGAGACGATGCTCGTCGCGGCCGAGGCGCTCGGCGAGGTCCGCACCAACCTCGGCCACGACCCGGCCCTCGCGCTCGGGCCGGACCTGCGCCACCCCGGCCACGTCGTCGTCGACTTCGGTGCCGACGAGCTCACCCGCGGGCGTGCCCACCCGATGATCGACCCGACGCTGCGGATGGAGCGCATCGCCGCCGAGGCGGCGGACCCCACCTGTGGCGTGCTGCTGCTCGACCTCGTGCTCGGCCACGGCGCCCACCCCGACCCCGCCGGCGAGCTCGCCGACGCGATCCGGGAGGCGCGCGAACGGGCCGGGGCCGCCGGGCGACGTCTCCCGGTCGTCGTCTCGCTGACGGGCACCGAGGCCGACCCGCAGGACCGGGCCGAGTGTGCCCGCGTCCTCGCCGCCGCCGGGGCGTCGGTGTTCCTGTCCAACGCGGCGGCGACCCGGCACGCCGTCGCCCTGCTCGGAGGTGCCCGATGACCGCCCCGCTGCGCGGCCTGCTCACGGCCGACCCCGTCGTCGCGACCTCGGGCGTCGCCCTGTTCGCCGAGGCCTTGCGCGACCAGGCGGTCCCCGTCACCGATGTCGGCTGGCACCCGCCGCTGCCCGGCACCGAGGCCGCGCTCGCCACCGTCATGGCCGATCCTCGCCGGGTCGCCGCCAACGCCGAGGCCGTCGCCAGGATGACCGCCGCCGAGGCGGTCCTCGTCGACGTCCTCCCGGCATCGGAGGCGCTCGGGCTCGAGCGGGGGACGTTCCTGCACGCGGGGCCGCCGGTCACGTGGGAGCGGGCGTCGGGCCCGCTGCGCGGCGCGCTCGTCGGAGCCGTCCTGCTCGAGAGGCTCGCCGACACCGCCGAGGAGGCCGAGCGGCGTCTGGCCGCCGGGGCCTTCGACCTCGAGCCGTGCCATCACCGCGGTGGCGTCGGGCCGATGGCCGGGGTCGTCAGCCCCTCGATGTGGGTCTACGCCCTGCGCGACGAGGTGCACGGGAACGACTCGTGGTGCTCGCTCAACGAGGGCCTCGGAAAGGTCCTGCGGTACGGGGCGTACGGGCCGGAGGTCATCGACCGGCTGCGGTGGATGGGCGAGGTCCTCGGGCCGATCCTGCAGCAGGCGGTGCGGTCCGTCGGGCCGGTCGACATCCGGGCGATCATCGCGCAGATGCTCCAGATGGGCGACGAGGGGCACAACCGCAACCGGGCGGGGTCGCTGATGCTGCTGCGCGACCTGCTGCCGGGCATGATCACCGCCGACGCCTCCGCGACCGACGTGGCCGAGGCCGTGCGCTTCTCCGGCGCCAACGAGCACTTCTTCCTCAACCTCGGGATGCCGGCCTGCAAGCTCGCGACCCGTGCCGCCGAGGGCATCGCGGGCTCCACCGTCGTCACGACGATGGCGCGCAACGGCACCGACTTCGGCATCCGCGTCTCGGGCACCGGCGACGCCTGGTTCACCGGCCCGGCGAACACCCCCGAGGGGCTGTTCCTCGGCGACTTCGGCGCCGACGACGCCAACCCCGACATCGGGGACTCGGCGATCACCGAGACCGGCGGCATCGGCGGCTTCGCCATGGCCGCGGCGCCCGCGATCGTCAAGTTCGTCGGCGGTGACGTCCCCTTCGCGCTCGCCGCGACCCGGCGGATGTACGAGGTGACGGTCGGGGAGCACCCCATGTACCAGGTGCCGATCCTCGGCTTCCGGGGCACGCCGGTGGGGATCGACGTGACGGCGGTGGTGCGCACCGGCGAGCTCCCGCAGATCAACACCGGGATGGCCGGACGGGTCGCGGGGACGGGTCAGGTGGGCGCCGGGCTCGTCACGCCCCCGGAGCAGTGCTTCACCGCGGCGATCACCGCGCTCGCGGAGGCCGCGGATCGCTGAGCGGTCCGCCGTGGCGGCCGCGGGACGGCACCCGGGTGGCCCGGACGAGGGCTTCGAGCGGGCCGGTGCCGACGCGGCGGTCGAGCACCCAGCACACGCCGACGACGACGACCGTCGTCCCGACGAGGACCGGCCAGGTGTCGTCGTCGGCTCCGCCGCGGGCGAGCGAGACGGCGGCGAGGACGAGGATCTGCACGGTGTAGGCGGTGAAGGCGAGACGTCCGACCGCGAGCACGGGGGCCAGGGCGCGCGCGAGTCCGGGGGCCGGGCCGCGCACGAGCAGCACGACGGCGAAGGAGGCGACCACGGCGCCGCACGCGAGGAACGTCGCGGCCAGGACCTCGGCGGTGGTCCCGGAGTAGGCCGCGGCGCCGGCCTCGGTCGTCCGCCCGATCACGTGGACGACCGCGCTCGTGCCGAGCAGGACGGCCGCGATGCCGGACGTGAGGGCGAGGTGCGTGAGGCGAGGCAGGAGCAGCACGAGGACGACCCCGGCCAGCGCCATCGGGAGGAAGGAGACGAGCCGGTAGCTCGGACCCGTCGCGACCCAGCGCAGGAGGTCCCCGGTGACCCCGGCCGCGACCGCCGGGTCGGCCACGATCCGGTCGCGGAGGCGCTCGGTGACGAGTGGGCCGAGCACGGCGCCCGCCGTGACCAGGCCGAGGGTGAGCACCGGGACCCGGCGGAGCAGCAGCGCGAGCGGTGCGAGGACGACGACGAGCACCCCGAGGTAGGGCAGGACGACGTCGATCTGCCCGTAGAGGGCCTGCAGCAGCACGCCCACGAGCACGAGCAGCACACCCCGCAGGACGTCGTCGGCGACGATCCGGCGTCGGTCGACATCGGCACGGGAGAGGCGCACCCCCAGGGCGACGCCGATCGTCACGGCGAACAGCGGGGCGGTGAGGTACTCCGAGACGTCGAGCACGCCTCCGACGGGGCTGAGGTGGGCGACGAGCATCGAGAGCACCGCCAGGCCGCGCGCGGCGTCGAGCCCCTCCAGGCGGGGGCCCGTGGACCCGGGGCGGGTCGCGGTCGGAGCCTGGGCACGCCGGCCGGGCGACCGGTGCCGGCCGGAGGTCGGGGGCGCGTCGGATGCCATCGGGCTGCCGGTCAGCCGCTGGTGGCGTCGAGGTGCTGGAGCAGGTCGTGCGCGGCCAGCTCGACGTCCTTGTGCCGCCACTGCGACGCCCGGAAGACGCTGGCGATGAGTGCGCTGCGGTGGACCCGCCGGAAGTCCCCCACGGCGAAGGCGTACCTGGCCTTCGTGCCGTCGGTCGCTCCCTCGGTGAGCCCGAGGTGCCACGCGCTGTACTCGTCCCAGGTGTGCCGGTCGAGGTAGTCGTTCTGCGCCTGCGCGTCGGGCTGCACCTCGCCCCACTCGCTGTCGAGGACGTACTGGCGGGCGTCGATGAGGGCCCGGACGTGCTCGACCGCTGCCTGGTTCACCGCGTAGCTCGCCACAGGCTCCACGCTAGTCACTCCCGGCCCACCGTGGGGACCGGTCGGGCGGTCGGGCGCGGCGGTGTGCCCGAATGCGAGGATGACCGTCGTGACGGCGACGACTCTGGACGGCAAGGCGATCCTCGCGACGATCAAGGACGAGCTGCGGGCCCGGGTGGCCGCCCTGGCCGAGCGCGGCGTCGTCCCCGGGCTCGGCACCGTGCTCGTGGGGGACGACCCGGGCAGCCGGTGGTACGTCGGGGCGAAGCACCAGGACTGCGCCGAGATCGGCCTGCACTCCATCCGCCGCGACCTGCCCGCCGGGACGACGCAGGACGAGGTCCTGGCCGTCGTGCGCGAGCTCAACGAGGACCCCGCGTGCACGGGCTTCATCGTCCAGCAGCCGACCGGCCTCGACGAGAACACGATCCTCTCGGCGGTGGACCCGGCCAAGGACGTCGACGGCCTGCACCCGATGAACCTCGGGTGGCTCGTCCTCGGCCGCCGGGCCCCCTTGCCGTGCACACCGGTCGGCTGCATCGAGCTGCTCCGCCGGTACGACGTCCCGATCGCCGGCGCCAAGGTCGTCGTCGTGGGCCGCGGGCTCACGGTGGGGCGGCCCCTGGGGCTCATCCTCACCCGTCGCTCGGAGAATGCGACGGTCACGCTGTGCCACACCGGGACCCGCGACCTGGCCGCTGAGGTGCGCCAGGCCGACATCGTCATCGCGGCCGCCGGCGTGCCCGGCATCGTGCGCGGCGACATGGTCAAGCCGGGGGCAGCGGTGCTCGACGTCGGGGTCTCCCGCATCGTCGACGCGGAGACCGGCAAGGGGCGAGTGGCCGGCGACGTGGCCGACGACGTGTGGGACGTGGCGGGCTTCGTGTCGCCCAACCCCGGCGGCGTCGGGCCGATGACCCGCGCGATGCTGCTCTCCAACGTCGTCGAGGCCGCCGAGCACCTGGCCGCGACCCCCGCCTGACCCCCGCGGCCCGCGCGGCCCGCGGTCAGGCCTTGGGGCCGCTACGGACGGCGCCCCCTGGGGTCACGTCGGCATCACCCTGGAGCGCCGCCCGGAAGCTCGGGGTCGCCTGCAGCGCGATGATCTCGGCCGGCATCTCGATGCCGGCGGTGTCCAGCGCCTTCTTCACCGCGTCGATGCTGCGGTGCAGGACGGCGAGTGCCTCGTGCTGTGTCGGCGCGCACCAGAACCGCGCCTCCAGGTCGACGGTGGACACGCCCAGGGCCTGGATGAGTGCCTCCGGCCCGGGGTCGGGCAGCACGCCGTCGACGCCCGAGAGCGCGTCGACGATCACTGCGGCCGCCTCGGCCGGGTCGTTCTCGTAGGCGATGCCCACGACGAAGGCCAGGCGGCGCCGCTCGAAGTGGGTCTGGACCCGGATGACGCTCTTGTAGACGTCGCGGTTCGGGATGAGGAGGAGCTGGCCGTCGAACGTCCGGATGCGGGTCTCGCGGATGGTGATCGCCTGCACGGTGCCCACGTGACCCTGGACCTCGATCTGGTCTCCGGAGCGGAACGGCTGCCGGAACAGCATCAGCACTCCGGACAGGGTGTTCTCGAGGATGTCCTGGAACGCGAACCCGACCGCGATCGAGAAGAACCCGAGACCGCCGAGAAGGTCGACCGGCCGGACCGACGGGAAGACGACCGCGATGGCCGCGAGCACCGAGACGAAGACCAGGAGCCAGCCGGCCAGCGTGCTGATGACGTTGGTGAAGCTCGGCGTCTGTCGCTCCCTCAGCCAGCGACGCAGCGCCCAGCGCAGCGCCCGGGCAGCCGCCCACCCCAGCAGCACGACCACCAGAGCGACGCCGAGGCGCGGCACCGCTGCCACCAGGGACTCGACCATCCGGCCGGCGGAGCCGAGCAGCTCGTCGCTCCAGGACGCCGGCGACACGGTCAGGGATCCACTCATGCGGGCACCGCCCTTCTGGGGGAGCCCACCCTACCCATCGGGTGGGCTCCCCCAGCGAGGAGCGGAGGTGGGGCGAGCGTCAGATGAGGCCGAGACCCCGGACGGCGTCGCGCTCCTCGGCCAGCTCGGCCACGGAGGCGTCGATGCGCTCGCGCGAGAAGTCGTCGATGTCGAGGCCCTGGACGATCTCCCAGCGGCCGTCGCGCACGGTGACGGGGAAGGAGGAGATGAGGCCCTCCTCGACACCGTAGGAGCCGTCGGAGCGGACCGACATCGACACCCAGTCGCCCTCGGCCGTGCCCTCGACCCAGGTGCGCGCGTGGTCGATCGTCGCCGACGCCGCCGAGGCGGCCGAGGACGCTCCGCGCGCCTCGATGATGGCCGCCCCGCGCTTGGCCACCGTCGGGATGAACGTGTTCGCCAGCCACTCCTGGTCGCCGACGGCCTCGGCGGCGTTGCGGCCACCGACCTCGGCGTGGAACAGGTCGGGGTACTGGGTCGCCGAGTGGTTGCCCCAGATCGTCATCTTCCGGATCTCGGTGACCGGCACCCCGAGCTTCGCGGCGAGCTGCGAGATGGCGCGGTTGTGGTCGAGCCGGGTGAGGGCCGAGAACCGCTCGGTGGGGATGTCGGGGGCGTTGCTCATCGCGATGAGGGCGTTGGTGTTCGCCGGGTTGCCGGTGACCGTGACCCGGATGTCGTCGGCCGCGACCTCGTTCAGCGCCTTGCCCTGCGGGGCGAAGATGCCGCCGTTGGCCTCGAGGAGGTCGCCGCGCTCCATGCCCGGGCCGCGGGGGCGCGCTCCGACGAGGAGGGCGTGGTTGACGCCGTCGAAGACGGTCGTCGCGTCGTCGCCGATCTCGACCCCTGCGAGCGTCGGGAAGGCGCAGTCGTCGAGCTCCATGACGACGCCCTCGAGCGCCTTGAGGGCCGGGGTGATCTCGAGGAGCCGGAGCTCGACGGGGGTGTCGGGGCCCAGGAGCGCGCCGCTCGCGATGCGGAACAGCAGGCTGTAGCCGATCTGGCCGGCGGCGCCGGTGACGGCGACCTTGACGGGCGTGGTGCTCACGGTGGTTCCCCTTCGGTGACGAGCGTGTCGATGACGTCTCGACGCTATCAGCGCCGGGCGATGGCGCCGTTCGCGGCATTGTGGTGGGCTGGCCGCCGTGGCGACTCCGGCGAGCGGACGGATGGACCGCGCTCCGACGGTCCTCGCCGTCGTGACCGCGGTGCTCTCCCTCGCCGTGGCCCTCGCCGCGGCGCGCTGGGGCTGGCTCGGTGCCGACGTGGGTCGCGGCAGTGGGTTCTGCGAGGCCGCTCGGCCGGGCTGGGTGCTCCAGCCGGTCAACGCCTGGAGCAACCTCGGCTTCGTGGTGGCCGGCCTGGCCGTGGCCGCGCACGCCGCCGACCGGGCGCGGCTCGGAGTCACGATGGGCGCGCACCCGGGTCTGGCGCTGACCTACGCCCTGGTCGTGGTCCTCCTCGGGCCCGGCTCGCTGGCGATGCACGCCACCCAGACCCGGCTCGGCGGCCACCTCGACCTGCTGAGCATGTTCCTGGTCTCCGGGTTCGCGCTCGCCTACGCGGTGATCCGTCTGGCGCGACGCGGCCCGGGCCTGTTCGCGGTGCTGTTCCCGCTGCTGGTCGCGGTCGGCATGGTGGTCCTGCTCACCGGGGGACGAGTGCCCGTGGTGCGCCACTCGGGCAACGCCGCCTTCGCGGGAATGATCCTCGTCGCGGTGCTCGTCGAGGTCGTCCTCTGGCGGCGGCGGAACCCCCGCCAGGATGCGGCCTTCGGCGTGGCGGCGGTCACCACCCTGCTCGTCGCGTACACCGTGTGGCAGTTCGGTCGACGCGGGCATCCCTGGTGCGACCCCGACTCGCTCCTCCAGTGGCACGGCCTCTGGCACCTGTTGTGTGCCGTGGCCGCCTACCTGCTGTTCCGGCACTACGTCGCGGAGCGCCCGGCTCCCCGGTGAGGGTCAGCGCCGGGCGTCGGGGTCGACCCCGTCGGCGACGACGACGTCCTCCGGCTCGATCTCGCCCGAGATGTCACGGTCGCGGCGGTCGACGCCGGTGACGAGGTGGAAGGTGGCCCCCGCGATCGCCGCCCCGAGGATCGGTGCCAGCCAGAACAGCCAGAGCTGCCCCGGCGCCCCGTCGCCGTTGAAGAACGCCACCCCGGTCGAGCGGGCCGGGTTGACCGAGGTGTTGGAGATCGGGATCGAGACGAGGTGGATCAGGGTGAGGGCCAGCCCGATGGCCAGCGGCGCGAAGCCCTGCGGGGCGCGGGAGTCCGTCGCGCCGAGGATGACGTAGAGGAAGACCGCGGTGAGGAGCACCTCCGCGCACAGCACGGCCACGAGCGAGTACCCGCCGGGCGAGTGCTCGCCGAAGCCGTTCGCCGCGAGGTTGCCGGTGACGTCGAACCCCGGCTTCCCCCGGGCGATGCCCCAGATCGCGAGGCCGGCGAGCACCCCGCCGACCACCTGCGCCGCGACGTACGCGGGCACGTCCCGCCACTCGAACCGGCGGGCGACGGCCACCCCGATGGTCACGGCGGGGTTGAAGTGTGCGCCGGACACGTGGCCGACCGCGTAGGCCATCGTCACGACGGTGAGTCCGAAGGCGAGGGCCACGCCGACGAAGCCGATCCCGAGGTGCAGGCTGCCACCACTGAGGACGTTGGGGGCGAGGAAGCCGGCGGCGAAGACCGCCGCGCCGCAGCCGCCGAAGACGAGCCAGAAGGTGCCGAGGAGCTCCGCGCCGAGACGCTGCGCCAACGTGGGGGTGGTCATGGCGTTGATTGTGCTCCGGCCGGGCCCCCGCGCCCTCGGAACGCGCCGGGCAGTTCCCGGCCGCTAGCGTGGGGGGGACCGCCGCGCCGACGGCCGACGGAACCGAGGCACCGGGAGGCGCCGATGACTGACCACGGACCCCACCCCCACGCGACCGACATCGAGGCCGCGACGCTCGGCAACGACGCGTACCGCGCGACGGTCTGGACCGGCACCAGCCTCCAGCTCACGGTCATGACGATCCAGCCGGGAGAGGACGTCGGCCTCGAGGTGCACGACGACCACGACCAGTTCCTCCGACTCGAGGCAGGGACGGCCCGGGTGCAGATGGGTCCGGCGCGCGACGACCTCTCGTTCGACGAGACGGTCACCGACGACTGGGCGGTCTTCGTCCCGGCCGGGTCGTGGCACAACCTCACCAACATCGGCGAGGTCCCGCTGCGGCTCTACTCGGTCTACGCGCCGCCGGAGCACGCCCACGGCACCGTGCACGCGACGAAGGCCGACGCCGACGCGGCCGAACACGACCACTGAGGACGGCACGGCACCGACGAGCCGGCGGTCCCTGGGGGGCCGCCGGCTCGTCGGTGTGGTGCGCTCGCGCGCGGAGGTCGGTCAGCGGGTGAGTCCGTCGAGGATCCGGTTGAAGGTCCCGCTCGGGCGCATGACCGCCGCGGCCTTGTCCTCGTCCGGCCGGAAGTAGCCGCCGATGTCGACGGGCTCACCCTGGACGGCGATGAGCTCGGCGTCGATGGTGTCGGTCTCGGTG